>NZ_LT978484.1:47500-959805 GCF_900243065.1 Rickettsia fournieri | reverse complement strand
TTCCAGATGATAAATCAATTCAAAAGATAATATTTTTAGCCTTGCAAAATGCGGCTAAAAAATGGACTATGCCTATAAAAGATTGGTCATTAGCTTTAAATCAATTTGAAATACTTTGTGGGAATTTTAAATATGATTTATTGGAAAATAAAAAATGAACTTACACAAAAAAAATGATTGACTCAATGACGTCGAAATATATCACATATTATTGTAATAGTTGAGATTAAATCTTACATTTAGTAAAATAAATTAATTATTAAATGGAGATGAAAAATGAACTTAAATCAAAAAATAATAAAGCCAAAAATAGGGTTACTAGAACTAGCTAAGAGTCTTGGTAGCATATCATCAGCATGTAAAGCGATGGGCTATAGTAGAGATAGTTATTACAGATTTAAAGAACTGTATGAAACTGGTGGCGAAGAGGCATTGTATGAAATTAGTCGAAGAAAGCCAATAATAGCGAATAGAGTTGATCCAGCGATAGAGAAAGCAGTAATGGATATGGCAATAGAATATCCAGCATATGGACAGCTAAGAGTATAAAATGAGCTTAAGAAGAGCGGTATACTTGTATCGCCTGGAGGAGTGAGATCAATTTGGTTACGTAATGATTTAAACAATATCAGTAAAAGGCTTAAAGCATTAGAAGCAAAGATGGCTCAGGATGGTATTGTTCTTACTGAATCTCAATTACAAGTGCTAGAGAAGCGTCGTAATGAAAAAGAAGCTCATGGAGAAATTGAGACGCAGCATCCAGGTTATTTAGGATGTCAGGATACGTATTATGTAGGTAATTTCAAAGGTATAGGTAAGGTTTATTCTCAGGTATTTATTGATAGCTATACTAGGGTAGCTGATGCTAAACTATATACTGATAAAACAGCTTTAACTGCTGCTGATATGCTTAATGACCGCGTGTTACCATGGTACGAGACTCAAGGGATACCAATACTTCGTATTCTTACAGATTGTGGGGCAGAATATAAGGGAAATATAGAGCATCATGCTTTTGAATTATTTCTAAGTATTGAAGGTATAGAGCATACTACTACTAAAGCATATTCTCCTCAAACAAATGGTATGTGTGAGCGTTTTAATAAAACCATGAAACAAGAATTCTTTGATACAGCTATGCGGAAAAAGATTTATACAGATCTTGATGATTTACAATTAGATCTTGATATTTGGTTAGAGCATTTCAATAATGAGCGACCACATTTAGGAAAATATTGTTATGGAAAAACTCCTATGCAAACTTTTAAGGATAGTAAAAAATTAGCTGTTGAAAAGAATAATGAAATCTTGTATCTTGAATACGTCTCTGACAGTCAAAATTTAACTGACAATCAGGTGCAAAATTTATAGTGTCTGTAAGATCAAATCTTGACTTCTACATATTAATAGTCCTCTTATCTACACTAAGTGCTGCCTCTTTTATAGCCTCGCTTAAAGTTGGGTGAGCGTGGCAGGTTCTTGCTATATCTTCTGAAGCTGCTCCGAATTCCATATAAGCCGTAAGCGAGGCAATTAATGTACCTGCATCAGCTCCTATAATATGCGCTCCTAAAACCCTATCGGTTTTACTATCGGCAAGGATCTTAACCATCCCTTCCGTACTACCGATTGCTCTTGCTCTACTATTTGCTAAAAACGGAAACTTACCGACTTTATAATTAATGCCTTTTTCTTTTAGCTGTTCTTCCGTTTCACCGACGCTTGCTACTTCAGGATAAGTATATATTACGCTTGGAATTAAGTGATAGTTAACATGTCCTGCCTGCCCTGCCATAATTTCCACGGCAGCTACAGCCTCTTCCTCGGCTTTATGAGCAAGCATAGCTCCTTTTACCACATCACCGACTGCGTAAATATTTGAAATTGCTGTTTGGAACCGGTCATTAATCTCAATGCTACCTTGCTTATCCGTAATAATACCGACAGACTCAAGTCCTAGATTTTGCGTATAGGCTTTTCTGCCTACCGCCATCAACACAACATCGCTTGTTACTACTGAACTCTTACCGCCCTCCTCTATTGTCAGATTTACTTTTCCTGACTTTACTTCAGCAGATAGCACTTTAGTATTCAGTTTAAACTCTATACCTTGTTTTTGCTGTAGTTTCATAAATTGTGTAGCAATTTCTTTATCAAGCATAGGTACAATGCTCGGTGTATACTCAATAACCGTTACTTTAGCTCCCAAACGACGCCAAACTGAACCAAGTTCTAATCCTATATACCCTCCGCCGACTACTATTAAGTTCTCAGGTACTTTAGAAAGTTTCAAAGCACCGGTAGATGAAACAATAAATTCTTCGTCTATTTTGATATTTGGTATTTCTATGACGCTGGAACCTGTAGTAATTAGGATATTTTTGGCTTTAATTTGCTCTTTATTTACTTCAACGATATTACTAGAGCTAATTTTAGCTTCACCTTTTATCCTAGTAACTTTGTTTTTGGCAAATAGACTTTCTATACCTTTTGTAAGATCAAGAACTACTTTATCTTTATTAGCTAGCATTTTTTGTAAGTCTAGTTTTACATCTGCAGTAATACCTATATTCTCAAAATGTTTTAGAGCTGCTTCATATTTTTCGGAAGAATTAAGTAAAGCTTTCGATGGTATGCATCCTATATTTAAACAAGTGCCGCCAAGAGTATCGCTTTTCTCAATACACGCTACTTTCATACCAAGCTGAGCAGCCCTAATACTGCCTGTATAACCGGCTGGACCGCTACCTATTACCACTAAATCAAATTCTTGCATATTTGTTTGACCTTAATAAATTGTTGGATCGTCATTGCAAGCAGCCATAGGCTGCGTGGCAATCTTGTCAAATATCCTGAGATTGCTTTGTCAATTACTTACATAATTTCCTCGCAATGATGTAATACTGCTAAAAATACACCATTATCACCTTTATAACAACTTTAATCTTATACTATTCTTATTTGGTGAAGCAATAAAACTAATTAAATTAATATTATCTTCAAAGCCGTTTGTATAATTTTGTAGTAAAGAAAACATCTTTTTAGAAATAGCATAATTATGACTAGCATTTAGTGAATTTGCCTCACCTATATTTTTTATTTCTCTCATTAAAGCTAAAGGATTATCAAATTTTAGCTCTATATTTTCATAGTCAACAATTACTTCGGCAAATCTTGCTTGCGAAAATAAAATCGGAACATGATCAAAATGAATAAAAGGAGCAATATGAGGAGAGTGTTTAAAATCACTTGCTATTTCGGCATCTATTAAGGATTTACGTAAATTCTTTAAGCTATTTCCTCCGACAAAATGACCGATAAAAATACCGTCAGACTTTAAAAATATTCTTATATTAGATAAAAAGCGTTGTACATCATTTATCCAGTGTAACCCTAATGAATAAATAATTAAATCAAAAGAGTCTTTTGGCAATTCTAAATCTTCATCATCGATTAATAATTTATGATTATGCTCAAAAGAATCAAGCAATAAAGGCGACATATCTGTTACGGTAATATCGGCACTTCGATAAGCATTTTTTAGTAAGCTCGTAAGATAACCGCATTTAGCCGATATTTCTAGAATATCCGAAAAATCCTTATCAATCATTCCTAATCGACTTATTATATCATTAGCTGCATGCTTGATAAATAAGCTGTTACTTATCCCCTCTACTGCATTATTTCGGTGATTTTTTAGCTTTAGTCTGTTGAATATATAATCCTCTCCTATCTTGAATTTTCTCTCCTAAAATTGTTGGTGGCGGTCGAGAAATAAAACCCCCCTAAAAAATCTCCTAGCAAACTATTTTGAACAAGTTCTCTCTGTCTTGCAGTGCGAATATCATCCCCTTTAACTCTATCTAGCCCTTCAAAATTCTCCTGAATATCTACAATTATAGGTTGCGTATTGTTATTATTAGGTGATAAAGGTTCTAAACTCAACAGGCTTTTTTCTGTAGGATTTAAATCCGAAGTTAGATCAAAATGCTCTAAGTAGAAAGGTTTTAGTTGTTTATCATTACTAGAAACTTTTTTTCTTTCTATCGCTGAAACATTGTTCTCGGTCTTATTAGATTCTCCTAGAGATTTATAAAACACAACAATACTAATATAAATTTCTTTAACATAAATAACCCTGTATATTATTACAGTTAATATAAATTAAATAATATATGCATCAAGTACTGAAATAAATTAAGGGAATTATATACTTGTATAACCTATATTTTCTTTTTATTTATCCAAGATGTAAATTCAGACATACTAAACGACTTCTATTAAATTACTGCCAACTTGATCCTTGAGCCATTTCAAGGTTTCTTTTTTATATCCATCACCATCAATTATTATTATAGTATCATAAATTCCTTGTTTTTTTTAGCACAAGATAAGTATATTTTTCCTCAACCGATCCTCCTGATTGTTGCCACTTAGATTCTATAACTAGGCAATTAGAGTGACGTTCTGGATGATATAATATAAAATCGCATTTCCATTTAGTATCATAAATATTTTTGCCAACTTCAAACTGTCTAGTATAAATAAGCTGCTTAAGGATCCTAGCTGCACTAAATCTTTTATTAGGTACAAAACAATATCCTTCTCTTTTTAGTCGATCATGTATAAAAATCTCAAGTTCGTTTCCAGTTTTATTAGCTTGTAAAATTGCAATTTGTTTTACCATTGTACTAATAATTTCTTATTAAAACTTCATTAGCTCCTTGCCTACTGTCGGATTTACAATTTATGCTTCTTGGTGCATTTACTATATCTATACTAAAAAACTTGTATAAGTTCTTTATAAAATCGCTATCTGAATTTGAAATAAAATATACCCCTTTCTTATTTAATGCTCTGCATTTTTCATAAAACTTAACCTGATCTGCCTCTGTAAAGCCAAGCTTTGTATATTTTGTAAATGAAGTATTATTAATAGGTTGATATGGCGGGTCTATATAAATGAAATCTTTAGGCTTAGGTGAAATATTGCTGAAATCCTGATATATTATTTCAGCATTTTGTAAAGCTTTACTACACGCAAGTATGTTATCCTTATCAAGAATATTAGGATTCATATAAGTCCCATCGGGACATTGCACTCTCCTTTGCTATTTACTCTATAAAGACCATTATAACAAGCCTTGTTAAGGTATATGAAACATGTTGCTATCTCAATAGGGTTATCGCTATTTGCGTTCTTTCTAACAGCATAGTAATAATCTTGAGAGTGATTAGCTTTATGCTTAGCTAACAGCTCAATTAATGCTCGAGCTTCATCCTTAACTGCCTTGTATGAAATCTAAGTTTATATCTGATATAATAGCTTTGTCTGGAACGAGTGCAAAAAAAGTGCTCCTCCTCCTATAAAAGGCTCATAATGATTATTGTAACTAGCAGGTAAGCGTAAGCACAACTCTTTGATAAGGCTTCTTTTTCCCCTGCCCATTTTATAAATGGTTTAAGGATTTTATCTTCTTCAATCTCTGGAGAATTAATTTTTAACGGAGCTTGACCTATCACTGCTAAAACCTCGTTAAAAGATAATTCTCCGTTTTTAACTACTTTGAGTTTCATACCGACCTACCAAGGCTTTATAAGATAAATAATTACCTGTATTTAAAAGTATAGCATTAAACATATTGCTTACATTATAGTTTTTATGGTTGCATCTAAATACAAACTCGCTTAAATATCTCTCTATGTGTTTTTTGCTAATAGAATAAGAGTCCCGATTATACCACGCTTAAACACCGCCCAAAAGTTTTCTATCGTGTTTGTGGACACAGACTCTCTTATATATTTACCTAAGTCGTGATTTATATATTCATGATTATATAACTTTTCTAATACCTTGTAAGCTTCCAATTCATCAGATAAAATAGTTGACCCTATTAGAATATTATTTATTGCAATTTTTTCTATGGTCTTTGAATTAACCTTTGTTATAACTTGAGCCTTAGCGTTACCGTTTCTCTCTATCATGCCGATTACAACGGTTTTTGTCTTTGTGCTGCAACCTTGTGTACCTTTAGTTTTTTTATTTTGATGTTGGTTCTTTTCTTTACCACCAATATACGTCTTATCTATTTTTACAGTGCTTTTTAAGGAATACTAAAACTTTCTAGTTTAGTCACTTCTCTAATCCTATGAAGCATAAACCATGCAGTTGTTTGGGTAACATTAATATCTCTTGAAAGCTGTAACGATGATAAACTTTTTTTTGCGTAGTAACTTGCAAAACTGCTGTAAACCATTTCTTTAAAGAAATCTTACTATTTTCAAACATTGTGCCGACTTTGATACTAAAACGCTTTTTACATGCCGAACATTTGTGATTCGTTCCATCCGCATAATGAAAAATCTTTTGGTTGCCGCAATACGGACAATAAGCTCCGTTAGCCCAACGTATATCAGTAAAATAATTATGCACTTTTGTTCAGTAGGTAATTGTTCGAATAAATCAACAACACTTTTAAAATCTAACACTTAACTATACTAACACAATTTTATATAAAATTATTATATCGAAACAATTTAGGTTATACAAGATATATAGTTGCCTTAATTAATTATTTCTAAAGATATTATCTTCGTATTTTTTTCTATAATATATTTTGTAATTCTCATTTCTTATATAATTAAACCATTGGTCTTGTTGTTTTTTAATATAATAATTTAGGGAATTAGATTTACTTTTACTAGTTTGAAAATTATCTTCACAAAATTTTAAAAAACCTGATATTAAAGTTTCTACTCCATTAGTCTTAGATTTTTTCTCAAGAAATTGCATAGAAAAATTAGTAGGGTTATTATGTTTTAAATAAAATTGTTTATATTTCTCATGAATTTTATTTTCTTTTTTTATTTGTTGTTCTGAAAAAGATAATTTTTCCTCTAATAATTTATGAATTTCGGTACAATCACTCCAAGGTAATTCTATTATTAATTGTTCTTCCTGATATTCAAAATTATCTTGAATATTGTTAAAATCGGCATTTACTTTTACTGCACTTACTAATATTAAAAAACATGTAATTAATTTAATATTCATAGAATTAATTAATTTTAGCAGGAACCGGTATCATAATACTACTTCTGTATCTTTTATTGCCACTAAAAAGTGATTTTTTTTGAACTTTGTTATTATTTACTGGAATTGTATCTTCTAAAGCCCCTTCATTATTATTTAGATAACTATGTAAGGATGCTTTATAAAGAGCCATATTACTTGCTATTTTAACTACATCTTGTTTATATTTAAACCCTAAAGAATGTGTAGCCGAATGATAATGAGCTATCGCCTTGTGCCAGCTCCCTAGCTGATCATATTTTGAACGCAAAAATTCTGCACCGTAACGAATGTTATTATTTGGATCAAATGCCTGTTCAAGGGAATTAAAAGCCCCTAAATGATGCCTTAAGTTAATCTGCATGCATCCGACATCAATACTCTCTCGCCCTTTTATAAGCTCTATTCTAACAAAACTTACGGCTGCTCTTTTTGTGTTAAAATAATAGCCTTTTCCTTCAACGTTTACCGTCCAAGGCCATACTACTCTAATTTTACGGGTTGTATGTTTTTTTCCCGATTCTTTTAAAGCTATTGAATGTAACGTATTAGATGGGATATTAAATTTTTTTTCAAAGTAAGGAAAAAGTTTTGAACATTTAAAGGATTCAGCTATTTCAGGATCGGCAATAGCCGGCTTAGAGAAGAGGATAAAGGATAATAATAGGAGTAGTATGGTTTTAACGTCATTGAGAGGAAAATTACTGAGTAATTGACGAAGCAGTCCAGTAAAAAATTCTGATTTACAGAATTTTTTTATTGTTTTGCTGGATTGCCACGCTCCTTGTAGTCGCTCGCAATAACAATTTTGGCATAATTCCCAAACCATACCGGCAACGCTAAAATAACTTGAGTTACAATAAGATAAACTAGCCTACCATAACTTATCTTATGAAGCAAGGGAAGTTATAGCATTTAAGAGGTAAGGATTTAATCTAAATCCCAAGCAGCATCATTAGTGTTTTGAGGATTACCTAATATATCGGGTACCATATCCAACAAATTATTAATATCGCCTCCTGTCGCTTGCAAAAGATTACTTACTTGTGTTACAACGTCTTCAGCAGTGCTACCTTGAGCATCTTGAGGATTAGTAGTCCCATCTAAAGCTTGCACTCCGGCATTAATTAATGTTACTAAATCCTTAAGCTTGCATACCTAAAATAGTATCTTCTGTACCGCTCTCTCCCCTATTAGAACTAGTAGAAGGTTGTATATGTGGTATTTCCTCCCTGTTAGCGTGAGCAGTTGCTTGATGAACCAAAGCTGCAAGTTGTTGATCGTTAAGATTATTTTGTTCCTTTGACATTTCGGGAGATATAGTAGAATCATCCTCAGATAGATCAATTAGATCTTTTTCTTGCAATATAGAGCTTGTATCCACATATAGCTTAAAGCTTGTAACATTGAAAAATCCTCATCTTTAATTATGCTTTCATACCATTTTTTATGTTCGTTAGCTGCATGTTTTGCATTTTCATTATTTTTATAATTATTTGGAATAGTGTATAAGCCGTATTCTCCTTTATCTGCTTCGTCTATTATGATTTTAGCTATCTTCAGCTCATCTATACTTAAGTCAATATTTTGTTTCACTTTGTTTAAAAGAAGTTTCAGTATCTGATCGCCTTGTGCTGCCCCTGTATTATTTTCCCAGCCTCTTATTAAACTACAATAATCTATACCTAATGTTTTAGCATGCTCTAATACTGCTTTTATAGCTTTCCATTGATTATTAGCTTTTTCATTTTCACCTTGCTGCTCATCTTTAATAGCATTCTCAGCCCATTTAGCAAGTTGAGCATATGATGCTAGCTCCCCTATTGCATTAAATATGGATACATGTTTACCTGGATAATCTACTTTTGTAATTATTTCAGATAGATCAAATTTTTGAACTAATTTCGGTAATTCAACAAGAAATTCATCATAATATGGTTTGTTTAAACTCCATTCTCTTCCATTTTGCTTGATTTCATTTATAGTTTCTTGAGTAAAGTTATATAATGAATATTTATTCATAATTTGATCCCTTTGTAATTATTGGTTAAATTTATATTTAAAAACCACGAAGCATGGTATTTTTTTAAAAATGCTTTAAATTGTTAGGTACTGTACACTTTTGATTAATGATTATAATTTTGAGATATTTTTTAGCAAAAATTAATAAGATTTTTGCAGAAATAGTTATTCATATTTCAAAAAAATCTTATAATTTGCAGCTAAAAATAGCCATAATTATGATTATTCTATTACAAGAGTACAGAACCTAATTGACTGATTAAATAAAAATGTTTATTATCAATCCAAATTAAATGTAAAAGTATATTTTATGAAAGTTGTTAGCTCATTAAAATCGTTAAAAAAACGTGATAAAGATTGTCAGATCGTTAAAAGAAGAGGCAAAATTTTTGTAATAAATAAAAAGAATAAAAGATTTAAAGCAAAACAAGGTTAATTAATCGTTTTTGGAGAAAAAAAATATACTCGATGAACTTGAAAAATTAGCTACGTCGTCTTTGTAAGTCCTCGGATGCTGAGTATTTATTATATGCTCCGCTCCTCGGTTTGCAGACTCCTTGCTCTTTTTCAAGTTGATCTTCGTATATTACTTTTCATTTTACTTCAGAGTATATAATACTACTTTTGAAAGAAAAGAAATAAATATGGCCGGTCATTCAAAGTTCAAAAATATTCAGCATCGTAAAGGGGCTCAAGATAAAAAAAGAGCAAAAGTTTTCACTAAATTAATTCGTGAAATAGTTACTGCAGCTAAAACCGGTTCTTCTAATAACCCTGAAAATAATCCACGTCTTAGAAATGCTTTAACCGCTGCACGTAGTCAAAATCTCCCTAAAGAAAGAATAGATAAAGCTATTAATAGTGCTAATGATTCTTCTAATACCGAAAATTATACGGAAATTAGATATGAAGGTTATGCATCGAATGGTATTGCTATAATAGTTGAAGCTTTAACCGATAATAAAAACCGCACTGCTGCAGAAGTACGCTCTAGTTTTACTAAATATGGTGGGAGTTTAGGCGAAACCGGTAGTGTCAATTATTTATTCAACCATTGCGGAGTTATTCAGTATCCAATAAATATAGCATCTAATGAAGATGTTTTAGAGGCAGTCATAGAGGCCGGGGGGTATGATATTATATCAGATGATACCACCCATACAATCTATACGGATATTGAAAATTTCTCTAAAGTTCTAGAATTTTTAACTGGCAAATATGGCATACCTGAAGATTCGTATATAGGCTGGATCCCATTAAATACAATAATTATAGATGATAAGGAAAAAGCTGAAAAATTACTAAAGCTTGTGGAAGTTTTAGAAGAAAGCGATGATGTGCAAAGAGTTTTTGGGAATTATGAGTTATCTGATGATGTTTACGAAATAATACAAGGAGAACCATGACTTATAACGATGCAAATTATCAAATAATTATTTTAGCAGCCGGTAAAGGTACTAGAATGGAGTCCGATTTACCGAAAGTAATGCATAAAGTCGGTGGAGTTCCAATGCTTGAAACGGTATTAAAGAATTCGCTTAATGTTACAAATGATGTAATTATAGTTTATTCAGAAGAACTTAAAAAATATTTAACGTCCTATGAAAATATGTGTCGCTTTGTACTGCAAGAAGAACCTAAAGGCACAGCTCATGCTACTTATGCAGCAATAGATTTAATTAATAAAAATAAAACAATATTAGTTTTATACGCTGATCATCCTCTTATTACTCCAAAACTTATGCATGAATTAATAGCTTATTTAAGCCTTACTAATTCTGCATTAGTGACTTTAAGCTTTGAGAGAGCAAATCCGGTTCAATATGGGAGAATAGCTACTGATAAAAATGGTGAATTTTTAGAGATAATCGAACATAAAAATGCAAGCGCAGAAGAGAAAAACATAAAGCTTTGTAATTCAGGTATTATGGCTTTCAGTAGCGAAATTTTAAATAAATACTTACCTTTATTTGCTACTAATACTAACGGTCATAAGGAAGTTTATTTAACTGAAATAGTAAAAATATGTAAAAATCACGGTGAAAAAGTTTCATATTTATTATCTACTGATCATGATTTAATTGTTGGTGTTAATACTAAAAATGAGCTAGAAGAAGCTAATAATATTTTTTCTCAGAATAAGTCTTAGCTTTGTCGTATGGATACCCGAGTCGTCATTGCAAGCGACTAAAGGCTTTGTGGCATAGATCGTTTTATGTCATTCCCGCGAGAAAGCGGGAATCCAGTAAAACCTATAAAAAACAAGTTTTTTATAGGTTTATTTTTTGGGATCCTCGCTTCCGCTGGGATGATATCGAGTAGGCTTTTTACTCTATGCAACAACATCAATACCTTGTGAGAATGACATAGGCAGCCATACAGGCAATGTTAAAAATTTGGGAGAGATGGCCGAGCGGTTTAAGGCGCACGCCTGGAAAGCGTGTTCACGGCAACGTGTCGGGGGTTCGAATCCCCCTCTCTCCGCCAGCTCAGTTTATGGTATACTCGCATGATTTCAAGCATTGAATTTGTTATCAAATGGTGAGTGTGTACAGTTTATACTTGATAAGTGAGTATGTGAATTCATGCAGATAACAAAGAGCAATTCTTAAAAGCAGAAGAGTATGTTATGCTCGTTTATTTTCTTTATAATACTTAGTATATTTATCTAGTAAAGGAACATGTGCAGTTGCTGCTTCTGATTTAAAAAATTCTACGCTCTCTTTACTTAAAGAAATGGTTACTTTTACTGAATCATCTTTTAATAAAAGTTCTCTAGGGTGCGGCAAGAAATCTTTTACTATTTTTACTTCCCATATTTCCCCATCAGTGTATTTTATTCTCTTGCTCATAAATTCTCTTACCTTTGCGCCAGTATCCTGCTCTAAAAATTCTTATATGATTATCTTGGAACGTAAAACGGCCTGTTAAAATATTACCATCAACTTTACCTAAACAAAAATATCTTTTGTAATACTAACTTACCACGCTCTAGTCTGGACAGTTAGCCAATTTTTGTAGTTTATCGAACCGGAAAGCCAAATAGTAATCAAGGTTTCCACTGTCGAGTATTTAAAAGTTTCATATGCATTTGTTATTACATTTATAAAGTCTAAAAGCTTTTTACAAAGCTTATCGTCTACTAATTACCTCATATTGATAGTCTTTTAATTTCTATTTTTACTTTTATAATAGGTAAAAAGCTTATGGAATATTTAGAAGAAATAGTAAAAAAATATAGCTCCAAATATAGCCCCGTAATCGTTGATCTTACTTCTGGTTATCGACGTGCTAAAGACAGTACGCATATATTTTATGAAGTGCTAGGTTATCATAATTCCGGAGAAATGGCTAAATTATATTTAAGAAAAGAGTTATGAAGAATGAATCTGTACAGAATATACGTTTAACCACTGCAACCGTTGCTGATTACCCTATAATCCAAAATATGGTACGGTTTTATATATATGATATATCGCGTTATTGTGGGTTTGAATCAGATGAATATGATTGGACATTGCCACGAGATGGTTTATATGAAGCTGATGATTACAAAAAATATTTTATAGAAACGGATAGGAAAGCCTATTGAATTAAAGTAAATGACGAAATAGCAGGTTTTATATTGCTTAATAAGGTTGGAACGCATTATAAAATCGATTGGAATATGGGGGAATTTTTTATTATAGCAAGATTTCAAAATAAAGGAGTTGGTAGGCAAGTAGCTAAGCAAATTTGGCAAGTGCATAAAAGATTATGGGAAGTTGCGGTTATTCCTGACAATAAACCGGCATTAATATTTTGGCGGAAAGTCATTAACGAATTTACCAAAGGTAATTTATCTTGAAGAAGTTAAACTTGTTCAAATTAGTGATTATAAGGCCGAAAGAGTTATTTTTGAATTTGGTGCCAATATATTATTTGTAGAAGTCAAGATTTGATCTTACAGACACTATAAATTTTGCACCTGATTGTCAGTTAAATTTTGACTGTCAGAGACGTATTCAAGATACAAGATTTCATTATTCTTTTCAACAGCTAATTTTTTACTATCCTTAAAAGTTTGCATAGGAGTTTTTCCATAACAATATTTTCCTGAATGTGGTCGCTCATTATTGAAATGCTCTAACCAAATATCAAAATCTAATTGTAAATCATCAAGATCTGTATAAATCTTTTTCCGCATAGCTGTATCAAAGAATTCTTGTTTCATGGTTTTATTAAAACGCTCACACATACCATTTGTTTGAGGAGAATATGCTTTAGTAGTAGTATGCTCTATACCTTCAATACTTAGAAATAATTCAAAAGCATGATGCTCTATATTTCCCTTATATTCTGCCCCACAATCTGTAAGAATACGAAGTATTGGTATCCCTTGAGTCTCGTACCATGGTAACACGCGGTCATTAAGCATATCAGCAGCAGTTAAAGCTGTTTTATCAGTATATAGTTTAGCATCAGCTACCCTAGTATAGCTATCAATAAATACCTGAGAATAAACCTTACCTATACCTTTGAAATTACCTACATAATACGTATCCTGACATCCTAAATAACCTGGATGCTGCGTCTCAATTTCTCCATGAGCTTCTTTTTCATTACGACGCTTCTCTAGCACTTGTAATTGAGATTCAGTAAGAACAATACCATCCTGAGCCATCTTTGCTTCTAATGCTTTAAGCCTTTTACTGATATTGTTTAAATCATTACGTAACCAAATTGATCTCACTCCTCCAGGCGATACAAGTATACCGCTCTTCTTAAGCTCATTTTATACTCTTAGCTGTCCATATGCTGGATATTCTATTGCCATATCCATTACTGCTTTCTCTATCGCTGGATCAACTCTATTCGCTATTATTGGCTTTCTTCGACTAATTTCATACAATGCCTCTTCGCCACCAGTTTCATACAGTTCTTTAAATCTGTAATAACTATCTCTACTATAGCCCATCGCTTTACATGCTGACTATATGCTACCAAGACTCTTAGCTAGTTCTAGTAACCCTATTTTTGGCTTTATTATTTTTTGATTTAAGTTCATTTTTCATCTCCATTTAATAATTAATTTATTTTACTAAATGTAAGATTTAATCTCAACTATTACATATTATGAATATAAATTTTACTAAAACCTAATCTCTGCTTTTGCTAAATCTTTTAAAGTGCGTGATCCGGTGCATAGCATGGTAATTTTAAGCTGCTCGATTATCAATTGTATCTCTTCGAAAAGCAAGCTTTCAGAAGTATCTGCCGCTTTTAAAAATTGACCGGCAAGTCCAAAAATATTAGCTCCTATACGAATTGCTTTTGCACCGTCAATGCCGGATTTTAACCCGCCACTGGTAATAATCGGAATATCTTTTGAAACTTCCCGCACCATTTTTAGAGAATCTAAAGTCGGGATTCCCCAGTTAATAAAGCTACTAGCTATACGGTTTTGTAACGAATTTGTAGCACGATAAGCCTCTACTTGACTCCAAGATGTCCCACCGCTCCCTGCAATATCAAGAACCTTAACCCCTGCGTCAATAAGACTCTCAGCAACTTTTTTAGATAAACCGTATCCTACTTCCTTAACAATTACCGGAATAGAGAGGTAATTAACCACTTCTCTTATCTTAGGTAACAGCTTTTCCCAGTTTCTATTACCTTCCGGCTGAGTCAGTTCCTGTAATATGTTTAAGTGTAAAATTAAGGCATCGGCTTTAATAGCATCCACTAAATACTGACATTCTTTAGGTGTCACTCCGTAATTAAGCTGTACTGCACCGATATTGGCTAGTAAAGGGATATCGGGAGCTATATGCCTTACTGCAAATGTCTTGATTGTATCCGGTTCCGTTAACAAAACCCGCATAGAGCCAAGCCCCATAGCAATACCGGCTTTTTGAGCGACCTGTGCAAGTCTATAGTTAATATCTCTAGCTCTAGTCGTGCCTCCGGTCATACTAGAAATTAGGATAGGTGCTTGTAAAGATTTTCCGAGGAAAGTAGTAGTTGTATTTACGCTATCGTAGTTAATTTCCGGTAATGCATTGTGAATAAATTGAATAGATTCAAAACCGCTTTTAAGTGTAGATTCAACGTTTTTCGTAAGATTAATTTCAATATGGTCTTGCTTTCTTTCTATATCTAAATTCTGATCTTTTAGCATTTTCTCACTAATTCTTTTTACACTTAATCTATATTAATATATCTAGGTTCTGTGAAGATTTCTAATTGATTTTTTATTTTGAAGTATTTTTTAGCGAAAATTAATAAGATTTTTGAAGGAATAGTTATTCATATTTCTTTCAAAAAAACTTATAATTTGCAGCAAAAAAGAGTCATAATTATGATTATTCTATTAAATGTCCACAGAACCGAAATATAGAGTCTATAATAAAATTTGTGTAAGTTGCAAAAAAAGCAGTAAGAGATTACTGTAAAAAGAAGTAACTAAAACAAAGGGAAATTATGGCTAAAGAAATAGGTAAAGATAAAGAAAAATTAAACATAAGTAATCAGCTAGTAGAAGAATTATTATCAAAAGCAGACCCATCAGAGTTATTTGGTCGAGATGGTTTATTTCAACAGCTAAAGAAACAAATAGTTGAGAAAATATTAGCAAGTGAGTTAGATCATGAATTGGGCTACTCAAAGCATAGTAAAGTAGAAAAAGTAGACAATAATCGTCGTAATGGTAGCTATGAAAAGACAGTAATTGATGATGATAGTCGTAAGTTGACATTAGAAGTACCAAGAGACCGGGAAGGTGAGTATAATCCACAATTAATACCAAAAGGGCTGAGGAGATTTAATGGATTTGATGAGAAGGTAATTTCACTTTATGGTAGAGGTATGACAGTCAGTGAGATTCGTGGTCACTTAGAAGAAATATATCAAACTGAAGTATCTAGTGATTTAATATCAACCATAACAGATGGAGTACTAGAGGAGGTAACTAGGTGGCAAAATCGCTATTTAGATAGGATATACCCAATATTGTATTTGGATTGCATATATGTTAAATCTAGAGATAATCATATAGTAATAAATAAAGCTGTATATTTGGCAATTGCGGTTAATATAGAAGGCAAGAAGGAGTTATTGGGCATTTGGATAGGAAAAAATGAAGGCTCTAAATTTTGGATGCAAGTATAACTGAATTAAAGAATCGAGGTGTAGAACAAATTTATGTTGCTTGCGTTGATGGTTTAAAAGGTTTTTCTGAGGCTATCAGTAGCATATTTCCTGCTACTATAGTACAACTATGTATAGTGCATATGGTACGCAATTCAGTAAAGTACGTGTCACATAAGGATTTAAAAGAGGTAACATCAGATTTAAAACAAATTTACACGGCAAATAACGAAGAAATGGCTCGTTTAAAACTGCAACAATTTAGTGTAAAATGGGATAAAAAATATCCAGTAATTTCTGATATTTGGCAGCGTAGTTGGTCAGGAATAATACCATTTTTTGCCTTTCCTGAGGAGATTAGAAAGGTGATTTATACCACGAATACCATAGAGTCTATAAATCGTCAAATTAGGAAAATTATTAAAAATAAAGGTGTATTTCCAGATGATAAATCAATTCAAAAGATAATATTTTTAGCCTTGCAAAATGCGGCTAAAAAATGGACTATGCCTATAAAAGATTGGTCATTAGCTTTAAATCAATTTGAAATACTTTGTGGGAATTTTAAATATGATTTATTGGAAAATAAAAAATGAACTTACACAAAAAAAATGATTGACTCGCAGCAGTGCTCCTGAAACATCCTCAGGCATTCAAGCAACTATTGGTAAAAACATTGCTGCATTAAGATATTTAAAGCCTGATGGCAATTTTAGTATTAGAAAATGGTTTACTAGCGAGGAAGGCTGGTTATTTATAACTAGCTCTCCTAATCAAAGAGTAACGCTGCGACCACTTATTGCTGCTTGGATTAGTATCGCTATAAAAGCATTAATGGATAGAAATATCAATAATACCCATCAAAACATGTGGTTTGTGATCGATGAGCTACCTTCTTTGCAAAAAATAGCTGCCTTAGGGGTAGCTTTAGCTGAAAGTAGAAAATATGGTGGTTGCTTTGTTGCTGGCATGCAGAATATTTATCAGCTAGAGGAAATCTATGGCCTTGCTGGAAGTAGCTCAATGCTAGATTTATTTGGCAGCAAATTCATCTTTCGAGTAAGTGATCAGCAAACAGCATATAGATCTGCTTTAATGCTTGGGGAGCAAGAAATTCTTGAAACTCAGGAAAACCTCTCTTATGGAGCTAATACCATGCGTGATGGAGTAAATATGAGTCATTTAGAGAAGAGAAAATTGTTAGTAATGCCTTCTGAAATCATGAATCTACCGGATTTAACCTGTTATGTTAAACTTGCAGGTAACTTTCCCATTACTAAATTACAAATGAATCTACAAACATAATCAAATCAGCAAAAATTTAGTAACCCATTTTAAAAGCGTTTTTAAGAACTTCTAGTCATTTAATGAGGGGAGAGAAGGTACCTAAAAAAGAAAAATCGCCCCAAAAACAAGCTTAAATCGCTAATCTGAATAGATCTTTATACATACAATATTACTTGGACTTGAAAAGAGAATGAATAAAAGGCTCATCAAGGCCAGTAACTTTAGAAATAGTTGCAGGAGCAAAACCCTCAGATAACATATTCTTTGCAATTTCAGCTTTACCTAATTGCATACCTTCAGCTTTACCTTCAGCTTTACCTTCAATCTTACCTTTTTCAATACCTTTTTCGATACCTTGTATTATACCGTGTTGAATTCCTTCATCTATGTATTTTTGAGCTATTGTTCTCATAATATTATCTTTCTCTTCTATTGATAAATGTTTGACTATTATTCTTTCTAACTCAGGTTGTTTCTCTTCCGCTACCTTAGTGTCAGTATACCATAAAAATGATCTTAAGTAAATATACCCTAATTCCTTATCCTTTATTATACTTAGTTTAAATCTACTTAAAAACTCATCCCAAAGCTTTAGCATATCTCTTTGATGTATGTGTTTTAAAAAATATTCCATCATTCCAAGACGTTTCTTCCTCTCTATCTCATCATCAGATTGATTTTGTAAATCAATTAACTTATATTCTTCTGTCATTAATTTCTTTGCTTGCTCCGGTCTTGCAAATAATGCCCATAAATTTCTTGGTGCACTGTACACTTCAGAACCATTATAGATCAACAATGGACAAATTAACGGCAATCTATTTTTATCCTTTGCATGACGCTCACATAACAATAACATATATTTCCATAATCTTAGTGCCATCCAATGATCACAAGTAGATTGTGCCTCTATCAAAACATATACAAAAGCCTTCTCATTATCCTTAGTTTTTACTGAATAAATTATATCGCTATATCTTCTTTTTAAATCATTTTCAACAAATGATTCTTTTTCTACTTTAATTTTTGTTAAATCTACTAAACTTTTAAATTCTATTGGCAGATAATATTCTAAAAATTCCTGTGCTGCTATCTTTTCAGTCAGAATCTTCTTTACTAAAGCGTCATGTTTTAATTTTTTTACCATAAACTTTTTTAATTAATTATAAGGCATATTTTATTTTGTACTACACTCGAGGCTATGTGAAGGAAATTTAACTTCCTTCACATAGCCTAAACTCTTATTCCTTGATTTATCTTTATCTTGGATGTTTGCTTTATCCCACTTCTGATCGCTTTGCCTATTTCTGAGCTGGGACTTATATACTGCATTACTTGTTTATCTCTTCCTATGGCACTTAAGTAATCTTCAGCTGTAGCATGGCTTTGGCCTTTAAAGTCACGAACCAATATATCACAAAATTTGATATTACCAAGATTATAATTAGGGTCAAACTTGTTATGCATAATTTGTAAATCTTTCTGTATCTTATGCTCTATTGCTGCTATGCAAATCTTGTGACTATAGAGCAGAAAAAAAATCTATGCCTTTTTCTCTGTAGATTTGTAAGGCAGTATTGATATTCTCTTCTGTGCCAAACTTTGCTAGAGCTGTTATTTGCTGCTGCTGCAAATTATTTAGTTCATTATTATCGTTATTTGCCAATTTTGAAAATAATAATTCTATAGAGTTAAATTGTGATTTTCTATCATCATTTGCTTTTAAGGATGATTTAAGTTCAGCTGCATTACTAGCTACTGTTAATTTTGCTATTTCAGGCTCTATAAGCTTTTTCACTGATTCTACTCCTTGTGATTTTAATATATCATTAAAATCACCTTTTTTTAGGCGGCATTATTATCGATACTACTGCCCCCCTTGACCATTAACTCCTTTTTAGCCTTAATTACAGTATTAATTGATACTGCTCCTGCTCCATCATTATCTGCGGCAATAATGATCTTTTCTTCTTCTGCAGGTTCATAATTTCTGATGTTAGTTACACCTAAACTACAGAGGATTTTTCCTTTAATGCCAGCTTCCCCAATATTTAAAGCTGTTTCTACCCCTTCTGCTATAATCGTTACATTACTAACTGAATTGCTGACTTGCTTATTCTGGTGCATGTTTTTCTGCTCAGTATTTTTACTAATTTCTACAAAAGAACCTCTGATTCTACCAAATGAACGTTTATTAACCTTAATATCAGCTTTAGCACCTGTTTCTCTATTTAAATAAATCGACTGTCCACCGGTAACATTACCTGCTTTATTTCTAGCAAAAGCAATTAGGGCAGGATAATATTGTTTGCTGCTATTATCCCATATCATATTAGTTCTAAGATCAAAACTTAGTTGATATCTTGTTAATATTTCTTTAATTCCACGATGTTCTGATAAATATTCTTTTGCTATATTATCTGGCATAGCATATTTTATAGAGTCTGATTTTTCATATAATCTTATAGCTTTCTTAATTTTTGCGGCTTCAGTATATTGTTCTTTTTGAGCTTTAATTTGTTGATTTCTATTTTCTGTCAAATTTGTTAGCAGATCTCTATTGTTTGATATACCAACCATATCTTGCAAATATTTCTTAGCTTGAACAAAATTGTAATTTCTTTCTCTTTGTACTAAAGTAAATAAATCACCACCTTCACCTTTGCTAAAATCATACCATATACCTGCATTATTACCGCTTATCTTCATCGCTATCTTACCATCTTTTTCCCAGCGGAGTAACTGACTATTTGATAAATGCTTATTTGGCAATCCAAGCAAGCTTCTTCCTATATCTGCTGCTTTAAATGATAATCTTTGCTTTAATTCTAATGTTTGTTGCTTATTAATAGCACTGTAATCAATTTTATTCTTATAATTTGCCATAACCTCCTCTTGCAACTTGACACTTGTTATTATATCTTGTTGACCGTCATGCTTGAGGCTGTAAGGAGGGCTTTTTAGCTCTTCTTGAGCTTTATAACTTGTTGGAAGATTTATGTCAGGCTGTTCTAAAACTTCTACTACTTTAGCGGATGACTCTGATTTTACTCTTAAGCGGTAGTAATTGTCATTACTGTGTAACCTATCCCCAATATCTTCTACTACCGATTTAAACCAGTTACCTATTTTATCCATGATATTAGGATTTGTGGATGTGGTTTCTTGAATCGCTACTAATTCTTCTAAAGTCTTTAAATTAATACTAGCGAACCTGCTATCTATTTTGCTAAGTTGAGATATTAAACTTACCATGTTTCTTGTAGTTTCTCTATTATAGTAGAGTTTTACCTCTTCTATATGCCTTGTCATTGCTACATAAGAATTTCTGCTATTTCCTGCTAAATTATGTAATACATAGACATCTTTAATTGATGATCCTTGAGCCTTATATACATCCATGTTTAAAGACTACCTCGTGAGGATTAAATTCTACTTCTTTACCATTATCTGTTTTAGCGATAAATCTATCGTTACTTATTATAGTGATTATTGCAAATTCACCATTTTCTATTTGTAAATCTTTGTTAGTTGTCTTAAATAAAATACGATCTCCTACCATATAATCTTCATGCTTTTTAGATGATATATAGCATCTATATTCTTTGCCAGTAAGAAGACCTTGAGCTTTTAATAACTCTCTAATTCCTTGATTAAGACTATCTACTTCAGCATTACGCATGGTAATTATTAAACGCTCATTTAGAGCAAATTTGCTGTTGCTCCAATCATCAATTAATCTTGCCATTGATTCTTCTAGTGTATGATCAACCTTTAAACAGTTATGTTGTTCTAGTAAATGCAAACCACCAGTAATATCTGATCTTGCAAAGCATGAAGCCATTTCTCTTGCCCATACTTTATTTTGTCTTCTAATTCTACTCAACTCATACGAGCCAAATTTACTAGCCAATACTGCAAACATTCCTCCCCGCTCAACTGAAGTGAGTTGTTTTTCATCGCCAGCAAGTATTAAATTACAATTATTGCTCCTTGCGACTTTCAGTAATTCCAAATAATCACTATTGCCTACCATCCCCGCTTCATCTACTACTAGCGTAGTATTTCTTGGTAGCTCAGCTTTACCATTATACAATTTAAATAAAAAACCTTTGACTGTGTAACATTGTAGGTAGCCCTTACTTTTAAGCTCTGATGCTGCTTTATGAGTTGGAGCTAGTCCTATAATATTTTGTCCATGATGAGTAGCAATTTTATAAGCTTCCACAAGTACTTGCGATTTACCAGTTCCGGCTCTACCTTGCAGGATTCTAATCCCTTGACTATTAATTAAAATATGCTGCAAGCTCTCTCGCTGTGCTTCATTAACACTTGTAATATTTTCAATATCACTTTTAATCTTCAGAACATTATTAAAATGCATTTGGCTATTTACCTTCTCAGCTATTCTAACTATCCTTAATTCTTCATCCCGTATGTCTGTAGTAGTATAGTATTTGGTATTAGTGCCATCTTCATTATATAGTTTGATTAATCTATCTAGATTTAATACCTCCCTTATCAGTTTTGACTTCTCTGCTTCTTCTGGAATTTCTTTGACTGCTTTTTCTATATCGAGTTCAGTAAAAATAGCTTGATGACGAATAATGCGATTAAGTACCCCATCTGCTCCTTTGATGATATCAAGATGAGCGAGCTTACATATGTTATTTTGCTCAGATATTTCATTGATGATATTTCTCATTCTAGTAGGACCAACATGTTGCTGTGGCACAAAACTTATCGGATCTACTCTGATGTCTAAACCTAACTGAGCAAAATATTTATTAATTACTTCTTTAGCTCTTTCATGAATTATTTTATCTTCCGGGATAATAAACGCTTTGCCACTTACTTTAGCAAATTTAGGATTTAAATCTACTGCCTTAGCTCCTAAAGATTTATCGTCCTCTGTAAATCTTCTAGTAGTAATAAGCAAATGGGCATGCCAATTCTTCTCTCCATCATGTGGCTTGTGGATATCAACCTGAACTCCTAAACCATTTTTAACCCATGCCATTTCTTTGATGATTTCATGAGTAATTGCTATTCTATCTTGTAAATCTAATTCCTTATCATCAGGCAGTGCTATTACTACATCTTTTAATAATTGACTATTTTTTCTCTTTTCTATACGTTCTACTTCATTCATCAAGACGCTTGAGTTTTTGAATTTTTGATCTACATGAGTAGGTAACAAAACTGCATGGTAAACATTATCTCCCTTCTTGCTAAAGTTGTAAGTAACGTTAGTTCTCTCATCTTTAATAATCAGCCTGGCATTATAGGCAGCTTTAAGGCAAGCATTTTTGCCTTCACTTCTGCCTACGATTTCTATTCTTGCAAACTGTATCGCCATGGTTAGTGAATCTCAATCTTATTCAATCCTGAATAACATTACCATGCAATCTTAAAATCATCCACTGAATCTAAAACATATGAACCAGCAAGCAAATAATAAACCTTTAGGTTTATATATTGCGTATTAACCTAATCTAAAGTTATGTTAATAACCTCTCTCTCCGTAGTTTTTCAGCTGTTACTTCAAATAATGGCAATTATCTTTGTTTATCTTAATTTTATGGTTTGGTGGGCAACGGGGATTCTTAAATTTTCTTATCCATTTATTATCTTACTATCACTTGTAGTCTTGTGGTTTATCAATTATCTGGTTCAGAAAAAAATATGGAAGATTTTTTATTGGTACTTAAATAATATGTTGGACTTCTTAAATTTATTGTGCATTCATGACATGTAAACAATAATATCTAAAATATTAGACTCATATGGATAATGTCATAAAACAAAGATTAAAATTACAGCAAAAGAAAGCTAAAATTATTACTGAAGAAGCTAAACTTAAAATTATAGAAAGAAAAGTGCGTACTCGTCGCTTAATTGAATTGGGGGGATTGATTGCTAAAGCAAAACTTGATGACTTACCTACTAATAGTTTATTTGGAGCATTAGTTTCTTTAAAAAATGACTTAACAGAATCCCCACATATCAAAAACCAATGGACTAAAATTGGTAGGGATATTTTTGATAATCTTGATTCTTAGCATGATTTGTATTAGCGTAATATATAAATTTCTAAATATTTTAATTAAAGATTAGATAAATTATGCAGTATGTGATACTATTCATCTAGATAATCTAATATAATTAAAAAAGGAAGAAATATGCAAGGTATGATGAAGGAACATTTTCTTCATTAACAACAGAACAAAAAAAGCTGTAGGATTATTGTCAATTGGAACATTTTGAGTCTGTCAGATTCTTTGTGTAAGTAGAATTTCTCCATTTGCCCAATTTTGTAAATTAGTATCACAAAGTATAGCAAATTGATTTAAAGCCATTGCCCAATTCTTGATTGGCATTGTCCATTTCTTAGAAGCATTTGTCAATGCTAAAAATATTATTTTTTGAATTGATTTATCATCTGGAAACACCCCTTTATTCTTGATAATTTTTCTGATTTGACGATTAATTGATTCAATAGCATTAGTCGTATAAATTGCTTTTCTGATTTCATCCGGGAAGCTAAAAAAAGGAGCTATACCAGGCCAATTTCGCTGCCATATATCAAAAATAACTGGATATTTATTATCCCATTTTTTGCTAAAACTCTGTAATTCTCTTAAAGCTTCTGCTTCATTTATTGCAGAATAAATTTTCTTTAAATCTGCTATAACTGATTTTAAATCTTTATACGATACGTACTTTACAGAATTCCTAATCATATGGACTATACAGAGCTGTACTATCGTTTTGGGGAACACACTGTTTATAGCTTCAGGAAAGCCTTTTAAACCATCAACACATGCAACATATATTTGTTCAACTCCACGATTCTTTAATTCTGTTACTATCTGCAACCAGAATTTAGCGCCTTCATTTTTGCCTATCCAAATGCCTAAAAGCTCTTTTTTACCTTCTAAATTCACACCTACAGACAAATAAACTGCCTTGTTAATTATTACATGATTATCTCTTGCTTTCACATAAATGCAATCTAAATACATCATAGGATAGATACTATCAAGTGACCTATTTTGCCAAGCATTAGCATCCTCTAATACACCATCAGTTACCTTTGATATTAACTCAGCAGACACCTTGGTAGAGTACAATTCTTCTAAATGGCCCTTGAATTTCTCTAGTAGTCATACCTCGTGCATATAATGATATTAGCTTATCATCAAATCCTTCAAATTTACGAACTCCCTTAGGAATAAGTATAGGTTCATATTCTCCGTCACGATCTCTTGGTACTTCTACTCTTAATTTACGACCTTCTTCATCTAAAATGGTTTTTTCATAATTACCATTGCGCCTTTATCTGACTCTTTCTCAGTTTTAGCAATGCTTCTCATATCCTATATGAGACTCCATTTCTTTCTCTAAGATCTTATTCACCAGCTGTTTTTTTAATTCTTCAAAGATCCCTCCTTTGCCAAATATTTCAGATGGGTCACTTTGTGATAGTATGTCTTATACTACTTTTTCTATAGTCGGATTTGATACTTTGTTCTTATTTTTCATATTAGCCTCATGTTAAGTTGTTTTAATTAATTTTATTCTTAACTATTTTTACAACTTACACAAACTTTCTGACACCCTCAAACAATAAAATTTAGTAAAGTTTCATTTATAATTTTCTTAATTTTTTCAGGAGATTTAGCACCAATTGTCTGTATATTATGCAGTCTATCAAATAACTTTATTAATAGTATATCATACTTTTTCTCTGTATACAGTAACTCTACCATTTCAGCGACACTAATCTTGATACCGTTTTCTTCAATTCTTGTTAAATTCATTACTTGATTTGCTATATTTTCTCCAAATTCTTCAGCTATTTTCTCTTTGGTAAGTAATGGTCTTGCAAAAATGTACACAATCAATTCAACAGAACCTTTCTTTATTAATATCTCAACCATTTCCATGGAAATTGATCTTTTCGCCGTCTTTAATTCTTGTTAAATCTTCAACTTGGTTTGCAACTTTTTCTCCAAATATTTCTTCTATCATTTCTTTGATAAGTTCAGTATCTTCAATAGTATTTAAGTAGTCTCACCTAGGAGAGCAGATAATGTACTATTGTCTTCTTCTGACCAGTTATTTTGATGTTGCTCTGGTTGCTCAGAATTACCATAGAGAGCATGCATTATTCTTAAAGCGATATTTACTTTTTGTTCTAACTGTCCTATCTTGTCTGCTCTTATTTGTTGTGGAGATGAGTAGTTATTATGAGATAAAGTTTTATTTGTTCCAAATAATTGTCCTGCTAGTAATGTGAGTAAATGCAGTCCACCATTAATATCAAGCACATTTGATACTGTTGTTATAGTACTGTTTGTTTGGTAATGGTCATCATTATAATCATTATTACTTAATAATTTGTCCTTTAGCCATTTGATCCCATCATTTATAAGTGATGGAGTTTTAGTAGCACTACTAGCAATGCCAGCTACATATAAATTTTGTTTTTCACTGTGCAGGTTTTTAGATTGTTCCTCAATAACCTCAACCTCTTGACCTGAATCAGCCTCACGGCGAACTCGGTGAAGATGATCAAGATGATCTATAGCATTTTGCAGTATATTTTGTAGTTTTTGTTGATGGTTATTAACAAACTGATGAAAGTCATCTTCTCCTTTGTTAATTGCTATTATTAAATCTCTTATCATTATTTCCTCAACTCCAAAAGATTTACTGATTTTTATTAGTAAGTTTTTGTGCATTTCACTGGGATTATGGATTACTGATTTAAAGTAGTGTCTTGCTACTAAATACATCAATGTTGTTATAGCTCCATTTTTATCATATTCTATTACTTGTTTAAGAATTATAGGGCCATAAATATACCAAAAATTCAGTGTTGATCGTCTTTCAAATAAGTATTTTACTGCACTAACTGTAAGATCACTTAACTTATCTAATTGTACATCGATATCATGCAGCATTTGCTCTTCATATTTTAGTAGACATTCCTTACGTCTCATACGATGATATCCTGGTAGCCAATAAGGTTCATTATATGATAGACTGCAGGAAGGAAGAGTATCGCCTATATTGTCTAATTTAATCTTATTTATTGTTTGCGGTTGTAGCGGTAATGGTGTGGAAAATGGAACATGAGGAGGACCACATTTAACTGGATCAATAAAGACAATAGATAATGTCTGCATCTTCGGTTCTTGGTAAAATCTGGGCAATGTTATTATATGAACAATATTATCTGCTAAGTTATCGGAACTTTTAAGTAAAATGGTGATGGAAGAATGATGATTATCTGTTTGGCAAAAGTGATTTTTTATTAAATGTTCAACAAATCTCACCTCAGTATTTTCTTCTACATCTTCTGAATTAATCGTGATATTAGTATTGTAACGATTATAATATACAAATGGTGGTCCTGAGTTAAATTTAATACTATCTTTTAATAGCTTAAATGATACGGAAAGTGTTTTATTATTAGATTCTTGGAATATTAAACTTGTTTTATCAGGTAAGTGATATAATGTTGCGTTATTGATGATAATTTTTTCACCCTCAACAGAAATCAGACTATCTTTTAATGATTTAGCAATAAGCACTGCTACTGTTCTTTTCTCATCATATTTTAATAACTTATTACCATCTATAGTACCACCAAGAACAGCATAAATTTTACTTTCTTTAATAAAATAATTAATATCATTAATTTGTATATCACCATACTTAAAATGATGCAATATTGTTCTACCATTACTAGAATAAAATTTTAGTATACTCCAGTTTGTCAAATTATGCTTACTAATATAATTATAATAAACACTAATATTATAATTACTACGTTTTAATACTTGATCAAACCTTAAATCATCTTCATATTTTACTATACTGCCATAATTTACTATCTCAGTATGTTCATTTTTTGGTGCTTCAGTTATATTTTTAACGATTTTTAAAATAGACTTCTTATCTTCAATCATTAACATCCCATCACTTTTATCTATTTTCCCTTTTATAGATATGATATTTTTCATAGGATCATTATTAGTTATTATGCACTGTCCTTTAATTGATACCCTGCTACTACACAGGAAAAGAAAATGCTCTGGAAAACCTCTGCTAGTAAAAGTCATTTCATCTAATACAGGTTGTAAATCATCTACTGTAAAAGTATAATACGATTTATATTCAGTATGTATAGCTTGTAAAGATATTGTAAAAGGTCTGTTATTAAGATGTCCCATATCTATAATAACGTCAGAAGCATTTTTATTCTTAATATCAATTCTGCTAATACTAGGTGCTTCTAATAATATTTTAAATGTTAGTACATTAGAACTGACTTCTATACGGGTATTATGAAAGCCATGATGTGTATGGCCTTTGGCATACAATATTTCTATATTTGGAATATCTATAGTTAATGTCCCATTTATAAGAAGATGTTCTAAGTTAAGCTTTAAGTAATCTTTATTTTTTAAAATAATACGACCAGTAACTGTATCCTCTGAATAGATGCTTTTTATTTGCATATCACTTGTATTACCTTTTACATAAGCGTTATACCCTTTAAAGAGTTTTCTATTTAAAAACTTTATACTTGTAGAGAGAGTATTATCTTCTAATCCAAAAGAGCTAGTACCATCTATATAATAGTTACTAGCTACACGTTTGCTATCATCACTTAATACAAAACGATGATTTCTATTACCAAATAATCCAATCTGATCTGGATAAGGTTTATGATATATCTGAGTAGTAACCACATATAGATTGGTAACACTAGAATTATTTTGTTGATGATTATTTAATTTATCTAGCCTAGTTAATCCTTCTTTAGTAAAATGTAATTTCATATCCCCTTCATTAGGATCAAAATTAACATAAATAGATTGTTTCTCTGTGCTATTACTGTTACCATAAAGTGCTGTAAGACCATCACCAGATATTTGTAATGGAGCAGCGTCAACACAATTATTATTTTGTTCGTCACTAATTACAGAAGAAATTCTCTTATAACCCGAACTCTTTTCTAAAAAGACATTGTCCTCCATGCAAAAACTACTATCTTTAGGTTTAAACTCAATCACAGAATGTCCTGAATGAGCTTCATCATATGACATCTTAGGTACTTTCACTACTACTAAACCATAACTAGTATTTGTTTGAGCGCTTAATCTATTTACTAATGATAAGTTAAGATCAGCTAATTGCCTTTCTGTAAGTATTGATTGTAACTTATCTTGCTCAAAGCCTAAATTCATTAAGAATGCTTCGCCAAATGGAATATCTAAGTGATACTGCTTACGTAATGCTATTGCTCCATACACTAATTGTTCTGCCATTAATCCAATCCATAATGGACCAGGTTCTAGTCCAAACAACTCTGCAACCATTAATCCTATGGTAAAATATTGCTCTCCTAATTGATGCTTAATAATACCGGCTTCTTCTGAATCAGCAGGCAAGTTATTTAATTGTTTATGTAATTCTATAATTGAATGAATTGTTAATATTTTAAATATAGGACTTGTTAAGGGTAGTTTTTTAAGTAACGCTATTCTACTTTCAGGTAATACTGATCCCAATTTACTTATTAGTGAATCATACATTTTATTAAAAGCCATATCTCCTAACATCATTTCAGCGTTTTTTTGTAATCCTGCAAAATTACCAGTGTTCATTGATCTAATGATATCAGGCAAGAAAAATAATGTTTGACTAGTTATCCCAAGTGCATGAGCACGCGTAGCAGCTACAGAGTGTAACTCCTTCACACTCTGTAGTGATAACTCTCTTAATTCAGATGAAATTTCAGGATGTTCCAACATTTTGTCTGCAATGATTTGCCAAGATAAACCAGATAACTCTTGAATAGTAATAGATTCTGATGTTTTGAACTTGTCGCTAATCTTGTTATGGTAAGAATGTAGTAAACTTTTTATACTTTCTGGCATATTATTAAGATATGCTGTATCTACCCGGAAGTTATGCTGTTTTACTAAATTAACCAAAGATTTACTTGCTTGTGGAGTTAGAAGTGATAAAACATGATGTAATTCCTCTACTCTAATAGAAATTCTTCCAAAATATTTAACAAAAAAGTTCTCATGTAATGCTGTAAGTGCTGGTACTTTACCATCTAAAAAGAATAACTCTCTTACCACTTTTGCTGTTATTCCCTCTATGTTTGAGAAAAACCCCTTGTCAAGTAATACTAAATCAGAAACAACTTCATCAGGATGCCAAAATTTAGCTTGCTTTATTCTAGTGGTAATTTCTTCCGGTACATTTGATTTTAAAGCAAACAAGTCATATTCTATGCTATCACTACGCCATTTAAAAAATGCTTCGGCATATAATTCTATATCCGTAAACCTTACTCCTTCTTTTGTTTGAAAGCTTTGTCTATAGTTCAAATCTTGACTATATATATGATAACGATGCCCATCATATGATACTAATAAAGAATGTTTACCATTATCAAATAACCAAGCACGACTTGATGAATCAATTTCTGCTCCTACTAATTCTAATACCGTATCTTTAGGGTATTGATTAAAGAAGTCTTGTGCTGCTTTATAATGAGTTTGTAGTAATTCCTGTTCTCGTAAACTATGGTTTATTCCTTCTTCACTAATTATATCGCCTATATTAGCCACATAAGTAAAAATATTATCTGGCTTGATGTTTGGGTTAGTAGATTCTAGTTGTTCTAAAGCTACAAGATATGCTACTTGTGAATATAGTCTTGCACTAATTTTAGAAGATTCTGCAATATTTTCTTCCAATGGTTCATATGGAAATATCTCTTCAGTTTCCTCTTCTTGACATAGATCACGTTTAAGGCGTTTTTTACTAGAGGGACGAGTAGAACAACTTGAGCCAGATGCTTGCAAACCTATATTATCTCTGTGTTCTTCTAGATTTTCTAAATTAAACTTCACTTTCTTTGTAGGTGAATCACTGCCTGTTCCTTTCCTCTTTAATATGCTACTCGTACCGGGTTGCTCTCCAATACTTACTCTACTTACTTGATCTAAAATACTCTTATGTGTTTTTTCATATTCTATAGAAGATTCACTCATTATCTCTTCTATCTCATCATATTGCACCTTACAAGGAGCATTACATTCAATACTTAATTTTATTATTTCTATCAGATTACTAATATTGATTAATAATTGAGAATTGTACCATTCAGGTATATCATCAGTAATCATGCGTAATTTTTTTAATTCTTCAGAACCTAATTTTAATTGTTTTTTAAATAAATCTGTAGTATCTGCACTATCTGTTATAGGTAATATTTTAAGTTGATTTCTATTTCCTTTATTTGATAACTTCAATAAAATTACAGAAGATATAATATCTTGTTGATTTGATCGTTCTATTACAACATAAAACTTATCACTAAATACAATTTTGTCTTTAGTTTCTTGTATTAATTGTTGCTTTAAATTATCTATGCAACTATAATATTGATCTGGAGCCTCTATGAGATAAACTTGTTCTATGTTTTTGTGTGGCAAATAATGTTGAAATATTAGTTTAATTTTATCAGACGTATATTCAATTTTAATTGCCTCTTTCTCTGAGCTTTCTATTGTAACATCAACATCTTCATATCTTGTTGGAGAAGCACCACTAGATGAAGAACTTTGATCAGATCCTGAATCTACTGTTTCAGGGTTATTTGTTATATATTCACTTAACTTATCTTTTAAACTCTGTTTTTGTTGTCTAGTTAATTGTTGCTTTGAATCAATTATCTGCTCACCAAATTTCTGCCTATCAAAAAAATCTTCTTTAAATAATTTATAATCATTTGACCCATTACTATCTAAAAATAAACGCAGTCCTAGATTTTCATCCACATTCTCCAGTAATGAAAACCATATTTTAAATAATCTTCTTGCATCACTGATAACAACTCCAAGCCTTTTAGGAGTTAATTGACTTTCAGGAGGTAAATCTATAGATTTACAATATTCAGGTAATATCTCATTAATTTTTTCTTTTAAATTATTAATCGATTGTATTTCTCCCTTCTTAAGACTTTTGATTAATTCATTAAATTGTTTATTTATTTTTTTTATTAAATTACCCTCTACTCCATAAGCTGTAGCTTCCTTTACTGCTCTAAAACTAGCTTCAGCTCTGGTATTCCACTCGTAAAATATAAAAGGTATAATATATTTCTCAACTATAGATAATTTCTGATCTAAACTTTTACTATCAAAGCCAGATATTTTATCTTTTATCCAGTCAAATTCTGAAGTGTGTTGTGGTTCTCTCCTTTGCTCAGGATTCAATATATCATCTTGTAAGTATTTTCCATAGTGATGTAGTAAATTCTTGATAGTAACTTCTGTAAGCTTTTTATTTTTAAGATTTTTCTCTAAAGATTTAAGGAATGTGGATACAGGAACAGTATGATTGTCTTGTTTATTACCACCTCTATTCCTTTTGATCGATACTTTATTGATAATTGCTTGTTCATTAACTTCTAGATCTATATTAAGATTATTTATACCATATAATTTTATTATTCTAAGTCCATGTTTTTGACTGGCATTATTATTAATTTCTAATAATACTTTGTTAATAGGCTTCTTTAATTGCTCTTCTGCCTTGTGTTTAATCTTTTTAATTAGTTTATTATATTCTGTCCGATCATTTGTGCTACTATCACTGGTTCTATAACTTGTATCTTCACTTTCAGTATCGCTAATAACCTCATGAATTACTTCTTGGTTGTAGATTTGTTCTATATATTCTCCTAGCTTACTACCTGTTAACCCATTATCTCGTATTATGTTCTTTATTTCATCTATAGTAATGCTAGGAGTAACTTTTTTATATCCTACATCTTTTAGATAATCTTTAATTATACCTAATCTTTGTTCATGTATTTTATTAAATATTTTTTGTTTAAATTGAACATCTTGAATCTTTTTAATATCGTCTATATCCAAATTTACTTTTAAATGTTCTGCGATAGATTTATTTATAGTTTTACGTAGTTGGCTAGCTTGTCTATGAACTTCTTGTCCAGTTTTAAATGATTTATATCCTTGTTTATATTTACAATATAATAGGATGATTTTTGCACTATCTTGCTGACTTGTAAAATAATCTACGATTTGTGCTGCTTCTAATTTTAATTGCTTGTCTAAAGCTTCTTTAACTAACTTTTGATTTAATATATTAGACTTATATTGTTTTAATTGCTTATATAACCATATGGCACTTACTTTACTTCTATTAGCTATTGATTGATCGCTACCACGAATATTTTCACTAAACCATTTCTTTATATTAGAAAGACCTGAATTCGAATTATCAAAATATTCTCTAAGATTATGAGCTAAAGTTGATGATATATATAAAAAGTCACGACTCATTTTATTACTTTATATATTACTTGTTAAAAATTAAGATAACTTTAAATAGTGGACAGCTGCTCATGATTATCTGTAATATTACCAGTTAATTTTAATTCAGAATTTTCTTGGTCATAATTTGTAATATCAACCAGTATTTCCGTATCAGTCTTATCATCAGATATAGGGATGATTATACTATTCTGGTCTTTTCCATCTATATCTATGTTACCAATTCTCTTTTCAATTAAATTTATTAGCTTTAGCTCAGGATGAGCCTTATAGAATCCTAACATATCAATATCACATTGAGAAAAGGCCTCTAACATAGATTCTTGGTATTCCCTGAAAAGATTAAGTAAATTTGGAGAACAATTTATTAAGAAAATATATCCTTCAATAATTTTATTTAATATCTCTTCTTTTACTTCACCGCACCCATGATAACATTCAGGACGATCATAATGATGCTTCGTTGAAATATGACTACCAAATGCACCCATAATTCGGTCACAATGCTTATCAAGTAAGTGTTGAAATTTGTCAGAATCTAATCTATTAGTATTAAAATATCTCTCTTCCCATATTTTTTGATCCCAATTCCAAGATGTAATACACTGTTCAAAATATTCTTCAACCTCATCTTTTTCTTTTGTTTTGACTTTAAATTTATGTTTTTTTCTCCTTATTGTATGACCTTCATTATCTTCTACTGTTGGATCCCAGGATACTGTTTTTTTTATGCTGGAGCTTGCAACAAATTCATCTTGATTCTTATCAACTAGGCTTAATTGATCTACTCCTTCATCATCAGTTAATTCTAATCTATTCAGTAATTCTTGATGTATCTTCTCATATTCTGCATAAGAAGTATTCATGATTTCTATAATTTTATCATCTGGTATTTGGTAAGGTGATTTATATTTTATACTTAATTTTATTATTTCTATGAGATTGCTAATATTGATTGGTAATTGAGTATTATACCATTCAGGTATATCATCAGTAATCATGCGTAATTTTTTTAATTCTTCAGGCCATGATTTTAATTGTTTTTTTAAATTTTTTAATAAATCTACAGTATCTTCATTGTCTATTACAGGTAATATTTCAAGTTGATTTTTATTATTTTTATTATACAGTTTTAGTAGGATCGCAGAAGATATGTTTTGATCTTGATTAATAGATTGTTCAATTATGACATAAAATTTATCATCTGATACTATTTTATCTTTAGTTTCATATATTAATTTGGTTTTTAAATTATTTACAAAATTATAATATACATGATCCTCTATTATTTTAAATAAGTAGATATCTTCTATATTTGCGTTTGGTAAATAACTTTTTAATAATAATTTAATATTTTTATCAGAATAGATTATACTTGATACACTAGAAGCCTGGTAAATTATATCTTTTTCAGCATTATCCTCCAATTTTCTTTTAGTCATGTTTAACCACCATGAAATAAGTTTAAAAAAAATTATATTATCCTATTGCCATAATTTTAGTATTAAAATTATTAACTGTAAATTTATTTTAAATGAATTTTAATAAACATTAACAACTCAAAAGTTATTGATAATCTTATGAAATAGTGAAAAATTAAGAAATCTAGAGACCTATACCAAACCTAATGACTATATTATTGATTTATCCTTTACTATAACAACAATTAGCAAAAGAACTATCTATGTAACACTAATAGATTTAGCAATCATATTAGCCTTTAGTTAATTCTTGACTTATATATTCTTGTTTTTTTGTAGCAATCTAATCCTGTATCATGAACAATAATTTTTAATATCTCACCTTACAATTACTATATTCCTGATAATATTAACTTAAATGTTTAGTCCCATATTGTGATGCGTGAGTAAGAGGGATAAATTATACTGCATTATTTGTAGAAGTCAAGATTTGATCTTACAGACACTATAAATTTTGCACCTGATTGTCAGTTAAATTTTGACTGTCAGAGACGTATTCAAGATACAAGATTTCATTATTCTTTTCAACAGCTAATTTTTTACTATCCTTAAAAGTTTGCATAGGAGTTTTTCCATAACAATATTTTCCTGAATGTGGTCGCTCATTATTGAAATGCTCTAACCAAATATCAAAATCTAATTGTAAATCATCAAGATCTGTATAAATCTTTTTCCGCATAGCTGTATCAAAGAATTCTTGTTTCATGGTTTTATTAAAACGCTCACACATACCATTTGTTTGAGGAGAATATGCTTTAGTAGTAGTATGCTCTATACCTTCAATACTTAGAAATAATTCAAAAGCATGATGCTCTATATTTCCCTTATATTCTGCCCCACAATCTGTAAGAATACGAAGTATTGGTATCCCTTGAGTCTCGTACCATGGTAACACGCGGTCATTAAGCATATCAGCAGCAGTTAAAGCTGTTTTATCAGTATATAGTTTAGCATCAGCTACCCTAGTATAGCTATCAATAAATACCTGAGAATAAACCTTACCTATACCTTTGAAATTACCTACATAATACGTATCCTGACATCCTAAATAACCTGGATGCTGCGTCTCAATTTCTCCATGAGCTTCTTTTTCATTACGACGCTTCTCTAGCACTTGTAATTGAGATTCAGTAAGAACAATACCATCCTGAGCCATCTTTGCTTCTAATGCTTTAAGCCTTTTACTGATATTGTTTAAATCATTACGTAACCAAATTGATCTCACTCCTCCAGGCGATACAAGTATACCGCTCTTCTTAAGCTCATTTTATACTCTTAGCTGTCCATATGCTGGATATTCTATTGCCATATCCATTACTGCTTTCTCTATCGCTGGATCAACTCTATTCGCTATTATTGGCTTTCTTCGACTAATTTCATACAATGCCTCTTCGCCACCAGTTTCATACAGTTCTTTAAATCTGTAATAACTATCTCTACTATAGCCCATCGCTTTACATGCTGACTATATGCTACCAAGACTCTTAGCTAGTTCTAGTAACCCTATTTTTGGCTTTATTATTTTTTGATTTAAGTTCATTTTTCATCTCCATTTAATAATTAATTTATTTTACTAAATGTAAGATTTAATCTCAACTATTACATATTACTCCGCATACGGCTCAAGCAATTTACTAACAGCTGCAATTAGTTGACCTCGCTTGCTATGTACTTGCCTATGACAGTTTGTATGCAATAAGCACAAATTGTTAATATGGTCAGTGCCGCCACATTTTGTAGGTCTTTTATGATGGACTTGCACATTTTCACCATTATCTATTAAATCTAAACAAACAAGACATTTACCTTCTTGTCTACGCCAAAGAATCTGTCTGGTTTTAAAGAAGTACTTTGGTCTACTAGCTTGACGTTTTTGCCAGTATTCCTTAAGTTCTGGATTATCAGGAGATGCTTTGCCTTTAACTAGAATATGCCTTTTGATTGCTGTCCATTGTAATTTCCATAGATATAGATCTTTACTTTTATCCATAAAAACCCAATTATCATTTCGTGCTTTGATTCTGCCCCAATACTTCTCCTTAAGCCACCACCAGTATTTATTAGGATGTCTTCGACAAACAAATCTTGCTTATCGCATCCACATCCACCGATCTAGTTGAGTAAAAGTTCTCTTAGAGATAACTTTGTTAAAATAACTGCACCATCCCATTATTCTAGGATTAAGATTTTCAATTATTCTATCAATTTCCCATGAGAAATTGCTTTTCCATTCTATCATCATTCGCTTTTTGAATGATTTTATAGTATCTTTGGATGGTTTAACTAGTAGTGTTACACCTTTTCTTGTACTTTTGGTATTATATTGACGGATATTAAATCCCAGAAAGTCAAACCCTTTCTTAATGTGGAGTATCTTGGTCTTTTCCTCTGATAATGTTAATCCTCTAATATTTAACCAATTGTTAATTATCTTCTTTGCTTTAATACAAGAGCTTTCAGATTTTGCACAAACTATAAAATCATCAGCATATTTTACTAAAGCATATTCAGATTTTGGATGGAGATGATCATATTTATCATAAGTTATGTTAAGTATGTCTTCCATTCCATGAAGAGCTGTATTTAAAAGTAAGGGACTGATTACTCCCCCTTGAGGAGTTCCAACTGTTGTTTTGGTGAATTGATATTCTTCCATTACGCCAGATTTAAGCCATGCTTTAATCCAATTTCGTGCTGGAAAATTTCCTATAATTTTCAAAAGAAAATTATGATTAATATTATCAAATGCACCTTTAATATCAGCGTCCAGTATCCATCCCCTGGTTGTGCCAGGGCAGACAAGAGCAGAAATTCTCTGTATTGCATCGTGGGTGCTACGTCCAGGTCTGAAACCATAGTTATTACCTTCAAACTTAGCTTCCCAAAATGGTTCAAGTGCTGATTTAACAACAGCTTGCATACATCTATCCAAAATAATGGGTAAACCTAAAGGTCTAAGTTTGCCTTTTCTTTTGGGAATATACACACGCTTGATCGGTTTAACAGATTATAGATTATTATTTGCTAACTTCTCCATTAACAAATTCCTTTCTTTATCTGTATTAACAACTATTTTATCAATAACCAGGGCTTCTTCTTCCTCGATTGATTTGGGTAACACGTCTTATAGCAAGTAATTTATTTGATCTTGACTTTAACATCAATTTCTGTAAACTACGTACTAATTTTATGTTACCATTTGCAGATGCCCTATAGATACGTCTACTAAGATTATTAACCTTTTTATTAACTTCTTGCCAATTTATTGCATGCCAATAAATTGGCAAGAAGTTATTATTATTGGTCTTAATTGTTACATTTGCGTTTTGCATCTAACTTTTCCAAAATAATTCATAATCTTGTTTACTTACCTAGGGTAAATCACCAGTCTTAAGTCAGCATCATTGCTGATTAGCACATAGTGCCTATACACCCAGTTATTTATTCCTGTAGTCTTTCGACTTAGTGTCATTCGCTTTTTAAGACCTCTCTTACCTACTACCAGTTGCCAAGTAATAGGCTTACCACGTTTCACTAATCAAAGATGCGTTAAGTTGGTTACCTTCTGTATACCGGGGAACTGGCATTTTTAAAGAAGGTCGCGTCTTCCTTCTTACAGCTAAGCTTTTCAGCTTTTATCCCTATAACAGATATTATCCGGAGTTTCTGCTTTTATATTTACGATATTTTCCATACAAAGATTCACTTTCGTTTAACCAATTTTAACTTTACCTTGCCCCTATTTCCCATCCAGATTAGTAATTTAGTTAGGCTTCTTATTGCGCTTAGCACAAGATCGTTACCAACCTTGCACCGCAATAATAGTAATTAGGTCTAAATGCAACCTAGCCGCAATATACTTGCAGACTTTATTTTAGTGCCATCGTGTCGCAAAACGAGGAATATAAAAGGTCAAAAAGCGAACTTGAAGATGCAAAATTTAATTATTCCAAAGCTCTAAAAACATATAATGATATGATAATTACTGCACCCTACTCTGGTAAAATAGGCGTAATTAAGTCTATGGTCGGCGATGAAGTAAAAATAGGTGACTATCTCTTTAGCATTACCGGAACAGAAAACTCACAAAGTATTTTTATTGAATTGCCGGAGTCTTTAAGCGGAAAAGTTGGCGTCGATACTGAAGTTTTAATTGCAGGAAAAATTAAAAGTACAATCGAGGCAGTATCGCATTACTTATCAGATAATGGTACTTTCACAGCTAAAATTATTTTACCTATGGGTACAAAAATCCTGCATAATAGCTTTGTAGATGTTACGCTTATAATTAACCCTCATAAAAACCTAACCGTTCCTGAAAGTTGTATTCAACGAAATAATCAAGGTAATTTTATTTATAAAATAGACGGTTATACGATAAAACAATTATATGTAAAAATCGGTACACGTACAGAAGGTCTAATTGAAATTATCTCTGACGATATTAAAGCAGGTGACTTAGTCGTTACCGAAGGTATGACTAAAATTGGTGACGGCTCAAAAGTTAAGATACTTGAGGAATAGTTATTTATATATGCTTTTTAAGCCATCTCTGTATTCTAGAGATTGTTGCACGTACTCCTTCTTGCCTTATAGAAGTAATAGTTAATAAAATCAAAATTTTTGTCACAAAGCAATAGGTTCGTATTTTTTGAATTACACAGTTATTTTTGAAAAAAGAAATATTACTTTTTTTATAGTCTTCATTTTTATTTTCTAGTAATCTTAATTGTGTAACAGCTGCTAATAACAAATTAATAGTAAACGGACTAAATTTACTTAAATAAGAATCATTAAGAACATAAGAAGTAATATTTATTAAACCTACTGAATATTTATTTGGGTCCATAAACGTATTAGTACCACCGCTAACTCGTACTTTAGACAATTCTTTGTCTATACCGCCTATTGAGTTTTTACTAGCAATAGATATCCATAAACAACAATCTTCACCGCTTCTTATATTTTCAGGAAATAAATTTTCTTGGAATAATGTCAAAGTTCCCATAACTGTCGGCATTGCTATTGGACAAGTTTGTATGACTTGAGGAAAAACATTGCCACTAAAAAGCCCGGAATGAACAGATTCGATATATTTTCCTTTTTCATTTATTTTTTGATATGAAGTATGAGAAAATATAAAATTATTTTCTTCCATAAACTTTAATTGGATTTCTATTTTATCCTTATAAAATAAATCGTCCGAATCAAGGAAAGCAATATATTTTCCTATAGCATTTTTAATACCTAAGTTACGTGCAGCAGCAGGTCCTTCATTTTTTTTATGAAAATATTTTATCCTTTTATCTTTTCTGCATATTGCAGTTAATTCTGATATATCATCAGTCGACCCATCATCTATTATAAGTATCTCAAAATTTTTGTGTGTTTGAATAAGTACACTTTCTATAGCTTCAATTGCCCAATTTATTCTATTATATACCGGTATAATAACACTAATTTTAGTATCATTTAGTACTTGTTTAGCCATAGTATTTGCTAAATCACAGGCTTTTTTATACGGAGTATTATTGGATAAAAAAGTAGCTGTACGAGTTAAAAATAAATAAGGAGAGCCTTCCATTTTGATCATTTCTTCTTCTGTTAACTCATGAAGAAACGATGACCATAATACATTACATTCTTCGTTATGATTTGATATTTTTTTACTACCTTGCTCTGAATGAAAACGAGATTTAATTAGGATAGATTCGTCAAAATGAATAGGGGCAACACGGAAAATTTTAAACCATAAATCATAATCTTGCGTTGTCGGTAAAGCCTCATTAAATATACCGACTTCATGAAAATATTTAGCAGGAATCAATAACGAACAACCATGTATTAATCCTCGTAATAAAGGTAATAAAGAAATATTAAGTTTATTTATAGGTAGCACACTATCCGGTTTAATATAACGTAGAGAGTTGCCTTTTTCATCGATTAATTCATAACCACCGTAAATGATAGTATCTTTATTATCTAATTTATTTAATATGTCAACTTGATGCTCGATTTTATTAGGATAATATATATCATCATGGCTAAGCCACGAAAAATATTCCCCTTTCATGTTTTTTATACCGTAATTTAAGGCCGAACCACAACCTCCGTTTTCTTTATGAAAATAGCGTATTTTATCACCATATGATAATGCTACACGTTCTGTCTCTCCATTATCTTTTGAACCATCATTAACAACAATAATTTCAATATTTTTGTAAGTTTGTGCTAAAGCACTATTTATAGCTTCTTTCATATAATTAGCCCCATTATAGACAGGTATAATAATGGAAACTAAAGTATGATAAATATTTAGAGGGTTATCTTTTCTAGTTGTCATAACTTTTAAAAATAATTTATAAAATGTTAGTTTTATTGTTTAAATTTTCTATAGAGCTTTAGAAAAATAGATTTTTCTTCTTCACTAATAATTAGTTTATTTTTAAGAATTTTTATTTCTTCTAAAGCATTATTTAGCTCTGTTACAGTATTATTTAATTTAGTTTTTCTCTTCGCTATTTTTAAATGCATCTCTAGTTTGCAGCAATTGTTTTAATATATCTTGGGATTGCAAACCTAGCTTTTCTAAAAATTCCAGAGTCCAAGCTGAGATTGGATAGTTAAATAATTGTTTTATAGGCTTTAAATCTGAGTTACTAGATATACAGATTATAGAATTAGGAGGATTTTTTCAGAATGCGTGTCGTTAGTTACACCATCTACTCCTTCATAGAAAAATTCTTTGTTCGGATATGATTCAAAGTCTTTTTCAGTAATTCAATTAACTAAATGATGTATATTTACCTTCCGGTTCATTAAAAGGTACATTTACTATTAATCGTTTTTTATATTTAAGATTAAGTGCTAACCCATCTTCAATATGCTCAAGTGCATGTCGTGATACAATATAATCATATTCTTCTGCCTTTTTAATAAAACTAACTAAATCAGATTTAATATATTGTATATTAGATGCTCCATAATTTTGTTCAGCATAAATTATAGATTCTTTACTGATATCTATTGCTGTAATTTCTACTCCTAATATATCGCTAAGCATGAAAGTTCCGTGTCCCGTTCCACAACCTATATCTAAAATTTTTATTTTTTGATTTAGCATTAATGGACTATTAAGTATATCGGCTTCTATAATTTTTTTAAAAATCTTATAGCTACTTTTATGACGCATTACCTCTAAAACATCATAAGTTTCCCCAAGAATTAATCTTTCTCCATCATTATAAATTTCTTCTAACATAAATTATTTAAACTATTATAATTTTAATAAATATTCGGCGATAAATGCAGCAGGGTTTTCTACAGGATCAAGCATCTTTTTAAATTGATTTCTGCCACTACTATTTTCATAATAAGGTAAATAATGATTTTGCTTAATAAATTCTATATAGTTAATAATATCTTGCGGCTCATAAGCAAAATACATATATTTTTTTAATTCTTTAGATAGAGCATTGCTATTAAATTCATTATTCCAACCATTACTTAAGTAAATTATAGGCTTATCGGCAACTACTACTTCAGCAAGAGATGAAGTACCGTCACTTATTACAATATCTGACACCATTATATCATCCAGTAACGACCTGAATGCATGTGCAGAAACAGTAACATTCTTTAAAGAGTTAAATCTACTTAATATATTATCCATATCACTTTGGCTTAAGTAATTTTTACCGACCGCATAGGTAAATAGTGTAACATGCGGTCTTATAATAAAATGAATATTAGGATGTTGTAATGCATAATTATAGAAAAAATAGTGATAATTTAAGAAAGTAGAACCTCCTTCATATAAATCTCTATTTTTAAATGATAATTCCCATCTAGGAAGCCATAAAATGGTTTCCGAGTTTGGTTTTTCTTTAATATTATAATTTCTTACTTCATAGTATGGTTGATAACCTGAAACAATAACTCTATCCTTAGGAAATTTATAATTACTAATAAAGATATCCTTTGTACTTTCTGAATCAACAAATACCGTCTCTATGCAACTTGATAACTTATCATCATCAATATTTTTTTGATGAAAGATATGCGGACCATAGACTATATACATAATTTTTGTTTTAGTTCCTCTAAAGCTCTTGTACAAATTAGCAGCCGTAAAAGGTTCTGATATATAGCCTTGAAAATTTTCGTAAGGATTTTGCGTAAAGATAAAATCCGGCTGATAATTTTTTAGTTCAGAAATTTCACATTTTGTATTAACATTTGAATAAGAAGCATACTTACCGCATGGATATATCACATCTTGTGTATCAAATTTACTAATAAACCCGGTATCTATTCCTCCTTGAATATTGGGATGAGGATGAGGTACTATTACAATTTTGACATCATGACCTATTTTTTTCATCTCATTATACATTGCGTATACGCCTTTGCCGCCGAATGTCTCTGTACTAACAAGAAAAACTATTTTTTTATAAGAATTTTCTTTGGAATAGCAAAAAGAAGATATAAAAGTTATTAGTAAAAAAACACTTAAAAATAAAGTGTTAAGTTTTATTAATTTAAAGAATTTCATGTTTTTGATATGATAATAATGAATAGGATTACTTTTTAAACCATACTGTATGGTTAACATAATCCACATAACTTAAAACTATACGTAATATTTTCTTTGATACAAGTCCTGCTTCTGCATAATCCGGCACGATATCTTGCAAGCGTTTATTATTCTCGTGTTCTTCTGTAATAGCTTTCACCGATTGTAGTACCCGTTCAGCCTTAAAACCCGACATAATAAGCGTTCCGGCGTCCATACCTTCAGGACGTTCATGTGCTTCTCGAATATTTAAAGCAGGTAAATTAAGTATAGATGCCTCTTCAGTGATAGTACCGCTATCGGATAAAATACAAAATGCATTCATCTGAAGTTTGACGTAGTCCGTAAACCCGAAGGCCGGCAAAAATCTTATTTTATCGCCAAGTTCTTTAAACTCCTCTAAATCCTCAAGCCTTTTTTTAGTCCTTGGGTGTGTTGAGAAGATTACAGGAAAATTATACTCTTTAATAAGCGTTTGTAAACTACTTAATAATTCTTTCAGATTATTTTTGACATCAACATTTTCCTCACGATGTGAGCTAATTAAGAAATATTGCTTTGTGGTAAGTGACAATTTATCTAAAATATCAGACTTTAATATTTTAGGCATAAAGCGATCAAGGACCTCAGGCATATGCGAACCTGATTTAAAAATAAGCTCAGGCGGTAAACCTTCGAAAATTAAATAACGTCTTGCATGCTCGGTTAACGTAATGTTAACGTCACTAATATGATCAATGATTTTACGGTTTATTTCTTCAGGTACACGCTGATCAAAACAACGATTTCCCGCTTCCATATGAAAAATCGGAATTTTACGGCGTTTAGCAGCAATTGCCGATAAACATGAATTAGTATCACCGTAAAATAAAACGGCGTCGGGCTTTTCTTTCTCAAGTACTTCATCAACTTTTTCGATAATAAGCCCGATAGATTTTGCCGTATTATCTGCTGCTACTTCTAAGAAATAATCGGGTTTTCTAATTCCCATATCATCAAAAAAAACCTGATGTAATTCATATGCATAATTTTGACCGGTGTGAACTAGTATGTGATGAGTATATTTATCAAACTCGGAAATCACGCAGCATAGTTTAATAAGTTCAGGACGAGTACCGACAATCGTCATTACCTTAAGCATTTTTTAGCTCCTCTTGTACGTAATCAAGAGTCAGTAATAACTCTTTTACTTCTTCTAAATTTAAACGTTTTGTATTATGGGAAGTGTAATCCTCTAAAAGTGCTACTTTCTTTTCACCTTCAACAAAATATTTTGCATAATTAAGATCGCGCCCGTCCATAGGAATACGGTAATAATCCCTTAAATCATCAGCTTTTGCCATTTCTTCTGATGATACTAATGATTCGTAATGTTTTTCGCCGTGACGTGTACCGATAAAACGTATTTCATTTTTACTATCGAATATATCTTGTAACGCTTTTGCGAGTACTTCAATTGTGCTTGCCGGAGATTTTTGTACGAAAATATCACCCTGATGACCATGCTCAAACGCATATAAAACTAAATCCACCGAATCTACAAGCGACATTAAAAAACGTGTCATTGACGGTTCTGTAATGGTTAATTCCTTACCTTGTTTTATTTGATTGATAAAAAGAGGAATGACCGAACCTCTAGAAGCCATAACGTTACCGTATCTAGTGACGCAAAGCACAGTCTCACCTGGAGAACGCATACGTGCTTTTGCTATTGCTAACTTTTCCATTAATGCTTTAGATAATCCCATTGCATTAATTGGATATACAGCCTTATCGGTACTCAGTACAATAACTTTTGTAACTTTGTTATTAATAGCAGCACTTAAAACATTTTCAGCACCTAAGACGTTAGTATTTATTGCTTCTATAGGATAAAATTCACAAGTCGGAACCTGCTTTAAAGCAGCGGCATGGAATACATAATCTACACCGTGCATTGCCTCATCAATACTTTTATAATTGCGTACGTCCCCGATATAGAATTTAAGTTTCGGATTATTTAAAGCAATACGCATATCCTCTTGCTTTTTTTCATCTCTACTGAAAATACGAATTTCCTTAATATCGTTAATAATATCGGATTTAAGAAAACGAGAAAGCACCGCATTACCAAACGAACCGGTGCCTCCTGTAATCATTAAAGTTTTATCTACAAACATTATATATAAATACCTATTTTGTTATTATTCATTCTGTCATTGTGTCAATCGAGAAACACTCTAAGGTAGTCATCCTGTGGCTTGTCCACAGGGTCCAGTTATAAAAAATACAAACATAAAAAGCTCGATTTATCTCACTTTATGCTGGATTCCGTGTACAAGCCTATATTCGCAATGACAATTTACTTAAACTCATACATACGCTTTACAAGCTCACGCCATTCAGGAGGCGTATATCCCGTCACCTCATTAAAACGAGTGCCATCTAGTGAACGATCTATTACAAGCTCATCTGATGAAATAATATCGATTTCTTTATTATATATTTCTGCTACTAATTTTAACAATTCTAACTTATTAATCGGTTTTGAGGCAACATGATAAAGCCCGTGCAACTCTTTATTAGGTAACACAAAATCCCTTATTATTCTTGCAAGCTCTACTGTCGGGAATCCTGAATAAATAGCTTTCTCAAACCCTTTCACTGAACCTTCTGCACTTAAAAACCAATTGATTAAGCTTCTATTGCCTGCTAGCTCATGACCTATAATGGAAGTACGCAATGTGATAGCATGCGGATAATCTACCTCACCAAGAAATTTTGAACGACCGTAAAGATCATAACAGTCAGAAAAATCGCTTTCCTTATAATTACCTTTTTTTCCTGAAAACACACAATCAGTACTAATATGGATTAACCTTGAATTAGCTAGTTTACATAAATTAGCTAGCCTATGAGGCAGCAAACTATTTATCGGTAATGCTTTTAACGGGTCATTAGCATCTGCCAATTGTTTTACAAGCCCTATACAATTTATTACTATATCGGGTTTTGTGTGATTAAATACCTCAACTAACGCATCATGGTTCTCAACATCTACATTTGTAATTAATTTATCGGATAAATCCTTAGAAAAGTAAGAACGAGCTGAATTATTTCGGGCTGTCGCAAAAACATCAAATTTTTTATCACTACTTAAAAACCTGAATATGCTATTACCTAGCATACCGGTAACACCTAAAATTAATATTTTCATAGTATATTTTATTTATTTTTACCGAATCGGTTCTATCATAAATAATATATCTTTACAATAGTGTTTTGAGTGCGTAACAATATTGAGTTATAAATAATTAACTTGCCATAGAAAAGGTTCTTATTCTATCTTCTGTAATTTTCCAACCTTCATCTTCTGCAAGCTCTAAATCATATTGGTCTTGCATATTCATCCACCAACGAGGATTAATATTAAAATACTTACCCAAACGAAGGGCTGTATCATCGGCAATTGAACGATGATGCTTAATTATATTATTGATCCTAGTAACGGGTACATCAATATCACGAGCAAGTTTGCTTTGACTAATCCCCATAGGTTCCATAAATTCTGCTAGTAAAATTTGTCCCGGTGAAATAGGAGGTAATTTATTCTGGGCTTTGTTGCATGGACCGTTTTATGTCATTCCCGCGTAGGCGGGAATCCAGTAAAACCTATAAAAACAAGTTTTTATAGGTTTATTTTGTCAAATATGCCACTTCTATATCAATATTGAAGTTATTTTGCTGGATCCCCGCTTTCGTGGGGATGACATTGAGTAGGTTTTTCGATCCATGCAACAACTCCTCAATTCTTTCCTAATTAAATATTTTTTATAGAATCAAGCACGGTTTCAAGAATCATACTAGCAGCTACTGCATCATCGTTATTATTACGGTCTTTTCTGTTCACTCCAAACGATTTAAGAAAATTATTTGCAGCTTTGCTAGTTAATCTTTCATCTTGTAAATATATAGGCAAGTTTATAGATTTTGCTAGCTCTTCAGCAAATTTCATCACTATATTTGTTTGCTCCGTTACTGCTCCGCTCATATCAATCGGTAGACCTATTATAACACCACAAACTTTATATTTCTCGATGATATTAAGCAAGGAAGTAATAACAATTTTTTTATTTATCTCGGTTATAGTATTTAAGGGCATAGCAATACTACGTTCTTGATTAGATAATGCGATTCCTAATTTTTTGCTTCCGTAATCAATAGCGATAAGCGGAGCATTTGGTATTAAAAGCCGATAAAATTCTTGAAGATTTTTTATGATCATGATAGTTATAAAAATTACTTTATTAATTATTATTTATGCTAAAAACTATTCAGAAACATTTAGATACGAAATTAATTAAATTATCGGCGATTTTAGCCTTTATTTATTGTTTATTATTTAATACCGCAATATTGATTTATAAATTTGATTATTATAAAGCAACAATCTTTAGAGGGATATTAGAGTTATCAAAAGATTTTTGCTATATTTATATATTTTCTTTTATAGCATTTTTCGGTCTTAGCGTACATAGATTAGTGTTAAAAATCGGCGTGGGGTTTTTATTTATAACATCCGCTATTGCTAGTTATTACATTTATTTCTTCAAAATCAATCCTACTAAACAAGTAATAGGTAGTTTTTTCTCAACTGATTTAAACGAAGTTTATGAATTAACCAGCATTAAGTTAATAATATGGATAATTTTTTGCCTTTTTACCTGTTTTTATACTCTCAAATCTTTTGCCGCCGAAAATTCTAAATCATTCGTAACAAAACTATTATCTGCCGCTTGCTTACTTATTTTTGTATATAATATTATTACTCCTTCATTTAAGATACTAAAAAATTATTTTCCCATTCAGTATTTACATAATAGCTACCTTAATTTTGCCGGAAATTTCGGTGAAAAAAATTATGCATGTATAGATATTAGCAAACAATATAACTTTATAGATAAGTCAGATAAAGATATTATCGGTGTTTTAGTTATAGGAGAATCAGCAAGATTTGATCATTTCGGTATTAACGGTTATGAAAGAGATACGACTCCTTACTTAAAGACTACTCAAAACCTAATTTCTTTCAAAGCTAAATCTTCTTCTAACCTTACCTATCTTTCCGTACCGTCGTTACTTTCACGTTATCCTGCAAGTCAAATTGAAAATAGTAGACAAGAAAACAGCTTTTTATCAATTTTAACAAATCTTGGCTTTAATACTACCTGGATCGGTACTCAAACTTTAATGAGGAGTTTTGCAAATTTTGACCTCAGTAATATATATAATGACGTTAATTTTACTATAGTACCGGGCGGCTCTGCCCTATTTTCTTTAAATGATCATGATGAAAAAATATTGCCTTTTATAAAAGAAATAATAACAAACTCAGAGAAACAATTTTTAGTAGTTCACACTTCCGGCAGCCATTGGAACTATAATGCGAGATATCCAAAAGAGTTTGAGTATTTTACCCCTACCTGTCCTATTAAGGTTAAGGGCGATGCAAGTGATTGCGATAAGCTTGCTTTAGTTAACAGTTATGATAACTCTATTTTATATACCGATTTTTTTTTATCTAATTTAATAGATTTGCTTAAAGATAAAAATGCATTTTTATTATATGTATCTGATCACGGCGAATCCCTCGGAGAAAATGGTTATTACGGTCACGGCGGTCCACTACTTGCAGAACAAATAACCGTACCTCTTATAGTTTGGGTATCAGATGCTTTTCAAGCCAAATATCCTAAATCAGTATCTTCAATTAAAAATTATGCTAATACCGAAATTAGCCATGATTATGTATTTCATTCAATCCTTGACTGTTTAAATATAGATTCCGACATAATAGATAAAGACTTAAGTATATGTAAATCTAGTTAAAAATTATTGAATTATTAAAAAATTTATATATAAATTAAGAACTCAATAATTATATGATTTATTATTATGTCTGATATACATAAACTAGACGACTATTATTATAGATTTTTACAAAGTATTTTACTTAAAACACTAGAACAAAATAAAGCTGCTGAAACGTATTTATTGCAGAAAGATTTTAATAGCGCTTTAAATGAGATAAAAAATGTAAATGAACAACTTGAAGAATATTCAAGCATTCTTTCTTTACTCAAAGTAATTAAAACCCATTTTAGTGATAAAAAAATATATAATTAAGTACCGTTTAACTTAAATCCTTTTTTTATAATTAAAAATAATATAGAGTGAAAATAAAAAAGGTATTGAATTATGGAATATGCATTATTAATTTTCAGTATTATAGCGATTTTAGTTATAATACAAATGGTTAAAGTTGTACCGCAACAACAAGCATGGGTAGTAGAAAAACTTGGAAAATTCGATAAGGTACTGCAACCTGGCTTAAATTTACTCATCCCTGTTATTCAGAGAGTAGCATACAAACATACTTTAAAAGAAGAAGCAATAGACGTTACCGCTCAAACAGCTATTTCAAACGATAACGTAACATTATCTATAGACGGTGTTTTATATGTTAAGATCATTGATCCAATGGCAGCATCTTATGGTGTTAATAATCCTTACTATGCCATAACACAGCTTGCTCAAACTACTATGCGTTCGGAAATCGGTAAACTCCCTTTAGATAGAACTTTTGAAGAGCGCGAAACTTTAAACGTAGCAATTGTAGCAGCTATTAATCAGGCTGCTATAAATTGGGGCATACAATGTATGCGTTATGAAATTAAAGATATTCAACCTCCGCAAACTATACTCAAAGCTATGGAATTGCAGGTAGCGGCAGAGCGTCAAAAAAGAGCTCAAATTCTAGAGTCGGAAGGTAATAGACAAGCAAAAATTAACCATGCAGAAGGTGAAAAAGCACAAATCGTACTGAATTCAGAAGCTTCTTATACAGATCAAGTTAACAGGGCAAAAGGTGAAGCTGAAGCAATAGGCTTAGTCGCTACCGCTACGGCAAATAGTATTGAGATTGTCGCAACTGCCGTACAAAAAACGGGAGGAAGTGATGCAGTAGCTCTTAAAATAGCCGAGCAATATATTAGTGCGTTCGGTAATTTGGCTAAAGATACCAACACCGTAATTTTACCCGCAAATCTTTCAGAACCGAGTAGTTTTATAACCGGAGCATTAACTATATTTAACCAATTAAAAGCTTCTTCGGGAACGAAAATAGATAAGTAGCAATTTATAACGATTTATTATTGTAATAATAATTAGTTTTATATATCATATCAGATTATTAATTAATAAAAGGTTATGAATATGTCAGTATTTGTCGGCAAAACTGCTCCGGATTTTACAGCCCAAGCTATTATGCCTAATAATAATATAGACGATAAGTTTAAACTTAGCAATTATGCTGCAGGGGATAATATAGTGTTATTTTTTTATCCCCTAGATTTTACTTTTGTTTGTCCATCGGAAATTATAGCATTTCACAATAAGCTTGGTGAATTTACCGAAAGACGTACTAAAGTAGTAGCTGTTAGCGTTGATTCTCATTTTAGCCATTTAGCTTGGAAAAATACTCCGCATAATAAAGGCGGGCTTGGACAAGTACAATTCCCAATGGTTTCCGATATAAAAAAGGATATTTCTTCAAAATATAATGTACTTAATGAAGACGGTGTTGCTTTGCGTGGAACTTTTTTAATCGATAAGAATTTCATAGTACGTCACATGCTAGTTAACGACTTACCTATCGGTCGTGATATTAATTATACATTAAAAGTAATCGATGCTTTAACTCATCATCAAAAGCACGGCGAAGTTTGTCCTGCCGGCTGGCATAAAGGTGAGGAAGCAATTACCCCATCACATGAAGGTATAGCACATTATTTAAGCTCACATGCAGAGAAGCTGTAATATATTACTACTGTGTTATTAAAGTGAAAAACTGTCCTACCGTGACTTGTCTAGTGTTGTTGCATGGCTTCTATGTCATTCCCGCGAAAGCGGGAATCCAGCAAAAAATAACCTTAACATTGATAAACAATTACATATTTAACAAAATAAACATATAAAAACACAAATTTTTATATGCTTGACTGGATTCCCGACTAGGCAGGAATGACATACAGCACTAACGCAATATCAAATAACCCTAAATAATGTTGAAAGAATTATTTTCTGCTCCTAAAATATCTTATAATATTGAAACAATTAATATTTTACGTCTTATTAGGAGTGAAATATCGGTCCTAAAACTTTCTTTAGTTTAATTAAATTATTTGGTGATGTAGCAACTGCCATAGATAACGTTCCGGATTTTTCATTGCGAGGCGGAAAGTCAAAACCAATTAAAATTTTCAGTAAAAGCGATGCTGAAAAAGAGTTAGAGCTTCTCGAAAAAGACAATGCTAAGATCATCACATATAAATCTCCGGAATATCAAAATTATTACTTGAAATTTATGATCCACTGCCAATATTAAGCTATAAAGGTAATATAGAGTTATTAAATCATAATAAATGCGTTGCAATAGTAGGCACAAAAACGCTGCTGCAAACGGAAGAAGCTTTGCGCATAAAATTGCAAATGATTTAGTAAAAGAAGGTTATATAACCGTTTCAGGGTTAGCACGAGGAATAGATAGCAGCGTACATCAAGCTGCAATTTCTCAAACTATCGGAGTTATTGCAGGCGGTATTGATCATATATATCCACCGGAAAATAAAAAACTATTTGAAAATTTAGCAGAAGAAGGTTTAATATTAGCTGAGTTACCTATCGGCTTTACCCCGCTTGGAAAACATTTCCCACAGCGTAACAGGATAATATCGGGACTAGCCTTAGGAGTAGTGGTAGTAGAAGCAAGCTTAAAATCCGATTCATTAATAACTGCAAAATTTGCACTTGAACAAAATAGGGAAATATTTGCCGTTCCCGGCTTTCCTTTAGATCCAAGATGTTAAGGTACAAATAAATTGATTAGAGATGGAGCATATTTAGTGGAATCAGTAGACTATATTGTAGCTAATTTACCACAATATGAAGAATTTATGAAAAAAGATGATGGATTATTTAAGGATTTTGTTGAGCTAGGAACAGTAAGTAAATACGAGATATGTTAAAGAACCGTCACAAAAGGAGCGTACTGCTTGCTATATTGGAATTATTATCGGCAGTACCCATAGACTTGGAATATTTACCAAAAGAAATAGAATTGCCGCTTCCTATCATATATACGGTAATATTAGAATTAGAACTCGCCGGGACAGTAATGCGTCACGCCGGTAATAAAATATCATTAGTTTATAATAAGTAGATGAAATTAGTAATAGTAGAATCGCCGGCAAAGGCAAAAACGATAAATAAATATTTAGGTGATGAGTTTAAGGTCATTGCATCATTCGGTCATATTAGAGATTTACCTTCTAAAAAAGGCTCGGTGTTACCTGATGAAAATTTTGCAATGAAATATGATATTTCTGATAAAGCCGGTAAATATGTAGATGCTATAGTTAAAGATGCTAAAAAAGCTGATGCAGTATATCTTGCAACCGATCCTGATCGTGAGGGTGAATCTATCTCATGGCATGTTGCAGAGGTAATAAAAGAAAAGAATCAAGTTAAATCCGATGATTTTTTCAAAAGGATAGCATTTAACGAAATCACTAAAAAAGCAATTATTCATGCCGTTGAAAACCCTAGGAAACTTGACAATAACTTAGTAAATGCCCAACAAGCAAGAAGAGCTTTAGACTATTTAGTCGGCTTTACCCTTTCACCTCTTTTATGGCGTAAGTTACCGGGATGTAAATCGGCAGGACGTGTGCAGTCCGTGGCTCTGCGATTAATATGTGAGCGAGAAGATGAAATAGAGCGTTTTAAGTCAGAAGAATATTGGGATATTAGCCTTAAAATGCAAAATAGTAATAACGAACTATTTACTGCTAAATTGACTCACGTAAACGATCAGAAGTTAGAAAAATTCTCAATTATTAACGAAAAAAACGCCAAAGATTTAACCGAAAAATTAAAATCTCAAAAATTTCATGTTGATAAGATAGAAAAAAAACAACAAAAACGTCAACCACAACCTCCTTTTATTACTTCATCACTACAACAAGAAGCAGCAAGAAAATTAGGTTTTAGTGCTAAAAAGACTATGCAAATAGCACAAAAACTTTATGAGGGTGTTGATATAGGTAAGGACACTATAGGGCTTATTACTTATATGAGAACCGACGGCGTTACATTATCAAATGATGCAATAGCAGATATACGTAAGTTAATCGATAAAAGTTACGGCGATAAATATTTACCGACTAGCCCTAGAATTTATAAATCCAAAGTAAAAAATGCTCAAGAAGCTCATGAAGCAATAAGACCAACAAATATTACTTATACTCCTGATAGCTTAAAAGAAAAGCTAGAAAAGGATTATTATAAGCTTTATGAGTTGATTTGGAAAAGAACTATAGCCTGCCAAATGGAAAATGTTATAATGGATTTGGTAGTTGCAAATTTAGCTTCGGAAAATAAAGAATATTTGGCAAAAGCAAACGGATCGACTATAGCCTTTGACGGATTTTATAAGGTTTATCGTGAAAGTATGGACGATAAAGCTGAAGAAGAAAATAAAATGCTGCCGCCTTTAAAAGAACAAGAGCCGCTTAAAACTAAAAAAGTTATTCCAAATCAACATTTTACTGAACCGCCTCCAAGATATTCAGAAGCAAGTTTAGTGAAAAAACTTGAAGAGCTTGGGATCGGTCGTCCTTCGACCTATGCTAGTATTTTATCGGTTTTACAAGATCGAAAATATGTTGCTCTTGAGAAAAAACGATTTATACCTGAAGAACTTGGACGTTTGGTAACGGTATTTTTAGTCGGTTTCTTCAAAAAATATGTTGAATATGATTTTACTGCAGGACTTGAAAACGAATTAGACGCAATAGCAGCCGGCAAACTTGAATGGAAAGCTGCTTTAAATAATTTTTGGAGCGGTTTTAACCATAATATTGAATCAGTAAACGAGCAGAAAATAACCGAGATTATTAGCTATGTACAGAAAGCCCTTGATTATCACCTGTTCGGTGAGAATAAAGAATCTAAAGTTTGTCCTTCATGTAACACGGGCGAACTTAGCTTAAAGCTTGGTAAGTTCGGAGCGTTTTTAGCATGTAGTAATTACCCTGAATGTACTTTTAGAAAATCTATTGTTAGCGGTAACGATAACAACGAGAATGAAGGCGAGCCTGCCGCTATGCCTAATGAGAATAAAGTTTTAGGTACGGATAAAGACGGAGTAGAAATATATTTGAAAAAAGGACCTTACGGACCTTATATTCAACTTGGCGAACAAGAAGGCAAAGTAAAGCCAAAACGTAGCCCCGTGCCTGCTAGCTTGAACCAAAATGATATTACACTTGATATAGCATTAAAGCTTCTAAGCTTACCGCTAAAAATAGGTATTCATAAAGATAGCGACGAGGAAATTATGATAGGATACGGTAAATTCGGTCCTTACATAAAATATATGGGTAAATTTATTTCAGTGCAAAAAAAATATGATTTTCTAAATTTAAGCTTAGATGATGCGATGAAGCTAATTGAAGAGAATAAAGCGAAATTAGAGAAGAAACCGGCGTAAATGGTTTAGTGTCACCCCGTGACTTGATCACGGGGTCTCAGGACACAGGCTGTGATACAAGATCCCGTGGTCAAGCCACGGGATGACAATTAATAAAATTACTTATTTATGACAAAAGTTATAACACGATTTGCTCCGTCACCGACCGGTATGTTACATGTCGGTAATATCAGGGTAGCATTGCTTAACTGGCTATATGCAAAGAAGCATAACGGACAGTTTATTTTAAGATTTGACGATACGGATTTAGAGCGTAGTAAACAGGAATATAAAGACGCTATCGAGGAAGATCTAAAATTTTTAAATATTAATTGGGATCAGACATTTAATCAATTAAGTCGTTTAAGTAGATATGATGCAATCAAAAATCTATTACTAGACAAAAAAAGATTATATGCCTGCTATGAGACTCCTGAAGAGCTAGAATTAAAGCGTAAATTTCAATTATCTAAAGGTTTACCACCGATTTATGATCGAGCTAGCTTAAATCTAACTGAAGAGCAAGCAAAGAAATATATAGAACAAGGAAGAAAACCGCATTATAGATTTTTGGTAAATCATGAACCGATTAGCTGGCATGATATGATCAAAGGCGAAATTAAATATGACGGCAAGGCTTTAAGCGACCCAATAGTGATAAGAGCAGACGGTAGTATGACCTATATGTTATGCTCAGTTATTGACGATATTGATTATGATATTACTCATATTATTAGGGGTGAAGATCACGTTAGCAATACCGCCATTCAAATGCAAATGTTTGAGGCTTTAAATACTACTCCTCCGACTTTTGGGCATTTAAGTTTAATAATCAATAAAGATGAGAAAATTTCTAAAAGAGTTGGAGGGTTTGAGATCGCAACTCTTAGAAAAGAAGTCGGAATCGAAGCTATGGCAATCGCTAGCTTTTTTAGTTTACTTGGTTCATCAGCACAAATCTTGCCTTATAAATCAATGGAGAAGCTAGCAAATCAATTTGAGATAAGTAGTTTCTCTAAAAGTCCAACTATCTATCAGCCGGAAGATTTAGAAAGATTAAATCATAAATTACTTATAAGTTTAGATTTTGATACAGTAAAAGAACGCCTTAAAGAAATAGATGCCGAGTATATTGATGAAAATTTTTGGTTATCGGTAAGCCCTAACTTGCAAAAATTACGTGATGTAAAAGATTGGTGGAAAATTTGCCATCAAACTCCGAATGTAGAAAATCTAAATTTAGATAAGGAATATTTAAAGCAAGCAGCAGAATTATTACCGAAAGGTGAAATCACTAAAGATAGCTGGAGCATTTGGACTAAAGAAATAACAAATATAACAGGCAGGAAAGGTAAGGAGTTATTTTTACCTCTTCGCCTTGCTTTAACCGCCAGAGAATCAGGACCGGAAATCGCAGGCGTTTTACCTTTGATTGATAGAGAAGAGATAATAAAGCGTTTAACTAGTGCGTGACTCTCTATGTCATTCCCGCGAAAGCGGGGATCCAGTAAAAATAATCTTATCGGTACAAAAATTGTATATTTGGTAAAATAAACATATAAAAACAAGTTTTTATATGTTTTACTAGATTCCCGCTTTCGCGGGAATGACATAGAAGCCATGCAACTCCTCGCAATAACGATTGAGTATGACAATGTTTTAACTATAATACTCTATCATGTTAGTATTAATAGCACCGGCAAGCTCTGCGGTATCACCGTAAATATTATCGGCAATAAGAGAAACTATACCTGCTGTTCCTGCTACTAACACAGTTTCATAAGCTACATATCCTGCAGTTAGTCCTGCTTTTACTGTATTTTTTAATCGGACGGCGAAATTAAAATTGCTCCTAAGGTAAAAGCACCGATAAGAACCGGAGGATTGTAATAAGCCAAAGTTGCAAGGCTTGCTACGGTTGCTTAAGCAAATGTAGATACAACAGAATAATTAGAGTTGTTCACATCAGAAACAAAACCCTGAACGGAACATACAGTTTTTGCACCGTTTTCTATCACATTAATAGCATGTTCCGTTGCTAAGGTAGCACATACATTGTGAAATCTGTCGCAGCTTTGGTAGCATTTTGAAAATGAATTGTAGCACTGTCAAAGTAACTAGATGTTTTTTTTGAAGTTTGTGGCCCCGTATAGTTTTTTGTCATGATTTTTCCCCTTAAAATTAAATCGTGACGCAATTATAACTTAAATGTTGGGTTGTGTCAATGGATATTATTAATAAATAATTAAAAAATTGATAATACATTAAGATAAAAAGAAGGTTTAGCTGTTAAAAAACTTTTTGATTTTTAGCTTATCTTCTTTAGACAAAGTAGGCTTGAACCTTTATATATCTTTTTTATTAGTACTTTCAGGTCTAAATTGAAACTCGCCTTTAATTGTGTTGATTGTAACTATCTGATCAGAAGAACCCCATTTAGGAAAATCATATTTTATAACTATGTCCCTGTTTCTAAGTCCAGATTTATAAGCGTTACTATTTTCATCAATATCTTTTATTGTATAATTATTTATTAAAGCATCTCTATCAAAACCACGATCATATGCCCACATTGTTATTGTCTCGATCGGCAGCACTTTAGCAACATTAGCTAAATCTATAGTTTTACCTTGTTCTATATATTCGTTTATCTCTTTATCTATGCCCTTTGGAAGATAATTTTTAACTATTGTTTTAAAATAATCGCTTGAAAATTCTTGTTCTTTTGAGGTTTTAAATAAATCAAGCATAACATTATCCAGCGATTTACTCTTATTATTCTCTTTAATGAAATTGTCCAAATAAAGTGCCAAAACAAATCCATGATAATATGGCAATCTTTGTACTGCATAATCTCGCCAATAATCTGTTTCGATTAAATTATTAGGTTCATTTATAACAGGTGATAAATAATAATTCTCAAAGAATTTATTAAATTCTTCTACAAATTCCTCAAGCGTTATAACACTAGAACGTAAGGCTAAAACCCTGCTATAATAATCGGTAAATCCCTCACTCCACCAATAATTTAATCGTTCTAAGTTATTACGTATTTTCTTCCCTGTCCAATTATGTAGATGTTCATGAGCAAGTAACGTTATATAATCCTGTTTGTCCAAACCTTGAGGAATAAATGCAGTAAAACTATGAGTTAAGCCCGTTCTGCCCATATGTCTAGGTTGATTCCCCTCGATTAAGCTTATTAGATAATAAGGAAAATCATTATCATGGAAAAATGTTCTTTGTCCCTTGATAATTTTATTTATATAAGAAGCTATTTCTTCATCTTTAAGATCAAATTGACCATGTAACGCAAGATATACAGGATTTTTCTGATCGACAATTTTGTAAACACGTAAATCACCCACTGCATAAACTGCACTATATAATTCAATCGGCATAGCTTTAAATTTCACGCTTTTACCAAGACCATAATCTGATATTGTTTTCCAGCTATCAGGAATATTATTCCATTCAATGTTAAACGCTACTATATCATTTCCATTTAGATCACCGGGAGTAGCAAAAAGCCCATAACCCGGTGAATGAATTAAATTTTGTCTAATTATTGCTTCGTGGATATCACAAGGATTACCGGTTTTTTGATATATTTCGTAGCTTAAACGAATAATATTGATTTTTCCCGTATTTAAAATAGCTTTATTCGAGTCTTGATTTCTAAACTGTAATTTTCCAATAGGCTATTCTAGCTTAACATTTTTGATTTGCTTGTAATATGTAGGCATTTGCCCATGCATAGGGTAAATCTAAAACAACCTCACCACTCATATTGCCGATTATTTCTTTCTCAACTTTGATAGCTGAAACAGACGTATTAGACTACGAATATTATCAAAAAATTTTTTAGAAAGTACATTTTTAAAACTCATGGATTTTAGGGATTATTTAGAGTGTTGTGCGACTCTCGATACCATTCCTGCGTGGCATTGTTGCGTGGATACTGAGTCATCATTGCAAGGAAATTATAAAATAATTGACGAAGCAATCTAGTTAAAAATTCTGATTTACAGAATTTTTATTATTTTTTATGGATTGCCACACCGCCTATATGGCTGCTCGCAATGACGATATCTATGTAGGCATGTATTCTATTTAATTATTACTTCCTGACCATTAGCCCATAAGCTTCTATATCTTCAAGCCATTTAGCGTTTTCTATTAAATATGATTCTTAAAATTCGGCAAGTGTAGGATCAGGTTCGCCTGTTAAATTTTTAAGCCCGTCAAATAAAATGTCTAAAAAACCTATTTTATTCTTTTTACAATAATCTCCTACATCTTCAATATGCTTCGCACGATCATCAACAAATACAATAAAACTAGCATTTAGCTCTTCAGAAAATTTTGATAAAGTACCACTGTTTGAGTGATTACCAGTTATAAATATACCTTTATAAAAAATAGCATCATCCTTTTGTCCTGAATTATAAATTGCTAATTTTTCATTATCTGAAAATTCGAGACCCAGCTCTTTTAGTTCTTTATATCGCCAATCTTGCATAGAAGGAATATTGCCGAATGCTCCCGTATTCATTTGTGTAAGACCATAAACCGGAAACTTTTCCTTGAGCTTGTTTATAACTTCTACCCACTCTTCATCAATTAATATTACTTTTCGCTGCAAACGCCAATTACTGATAATTTCCTTATAATTGTCATAACTACTTTTATTTTCCTTAATTCTATCAATTATTTGATTATAAGGCGGCTGCTTAAAAGTTTTTGATTTAGGAGTTATAAGCGTATCGTCAACATCAATGAATATAGATGCACGAGTAGGAACATTTTTTATTATTAAATCATAAACTTTTTCGGCACTATCGGCAGTTTCAAAATCTTTCATATATACTCCGAAGTAAAATGAAGAGTAGTGATACGAAGTTTAACTTGGAAAAGAGTAATAGGTCTGTCAGCCGAGGAGCGGAGCGTATATTAAACGTTCAGAATCCGAGGTCTTACAAAGACATTGTGGCTAATTTTTCAAGTGGGGCAAGTATCAAATTTAATATTAAGTTCTTCAGTTAAAATAGCCATTAATTCAAGCCCTGCTCTATTTGTCCATGCGCCTTGTTCATAAAAAAAATGATAAGGACCGCTAACCGGCGACGACAACCAAATTTCTTTGGCGGCACTTTGTTTATTTATTACATATACCCCTTTATCAGTATCAAGGTTTAATATATCGCCTTGTAAATCTACATCTATACTTGCTTCTTTATCCTGCTCTTCTATCTTTTCTGCTATATATGCAATTGTTGTCTCGGCTATTTTACTAAATTCACTATTATTCATGATAACATCCCTTAAGTAGATAAAAATATACGCAAATCAACTTCAAAAAGAGCAAGGAGTCTATAAGACAAGGAGCGGAGCGTATACTTAATACAAGCACCACAGCTCTTATAAGACGACGTAGCCAATTTTTGAAGTTCATCGAGTAGATGGTTTTTCAGGATCAATTGCCGGCTCAGGTACTTTAATCAAACTTTTTCGATAAGTTTCAACAAATCTATTATGATCATTAAGATTGTTAGAAAAATTATGCCCGCCTTTACCATCAACTACAAAAAATAATGCATCCGTTTTAGCAGATTTTACCACTGCTTCTAAAGATTTTAACGACGGACAAGAAATCGGACCGGGTGGTAAACCTTTTATATAATAAGTATTATAGGGTAGTTCTTGCAATAAATCTTTTTTTGTTAAAGCTCTTGCTAATTTAAATTTTCCTTCAGTCAAAGCATATATAGTAGTCGAATCGGCTTGTAGCTTCATATTTTTCTTTAAACGATTAATGAATACTGCTGCTATAATAGGTTTTTCTGCATTTGAGCCGGCTTCTTTTTCAATTATTGAAGCTAGTGTTAATACCTCAAGTCTAGTTTTTAATGGAGAATCCGGTGCAAGATTTTGCATTACTTTATCTAAATTAGCAGACATTAAATTTCTCATGTGATCAATTATCTGCTCTTTTTGATCACCGTAAGAAAAAAAATACGTGGAAGGCATTAAAAAACCTTCAGGTATTATCCCTTTTATTTCTCCAAGCAATCGACTTTCTTCATTAATTTTCTTTATAACCTCACTAACTACCGTACCTTCCGGGACAATTATCTTGTGTATTATAGATTTACCGCTTGCTAATATTCTTAAAGTTTGCAGAGGTGATATATTACGAGTAAACACATATTCACCACTTTTAAGAGGTCTTTTTATAGAATAAATTTTAGCAATTACCTTAAAAATTCTTGGATATTTGATTACTTCATTAGAATAAAGTTTTGTAACTATTTGATTTACGGATAATTTAGGTTCAATAATTATCGTTTTATTTTGAGTAAGATCACCCGGCACAAAAATATAAAATATACTAAAATTTAGCAAAGTAATAAATATAGTTAGAGATACTATAACTAAAAAAAGTTTAGTTTTTAATAGGTTGTTTAACATAATAACTATTATTTTTATAAGGCTTAGAAATATTGATAAAAAAAATACCACGAAATATGGTTTTTTCTTGACATTTGAAATAACATATAGTAAAACTAACTTTTTGCTAAATTTAAATTATATAGTTTGTGCTAAATCAATCAATAGTTTTAATATTTGGTAATTAAAATTAGATGACTAATGAGCAACAAATTAATAACGCAAACCAATTTACTATAACAATAGTATACTCCTGTAAAATGAAAAAGTTAGAATTTTTGTTACAAACAAGAAATATAAATCTTTATTCATAGTGCATATTACTATACCGGCGTTAATACTGATCTTATAATGGGCATTATATATTATGATACAAGATCACAATACCGATCTAAAACACGAAGAACATACTGAAAGGTTAAAAGCTTTACAAAATAAGTTAGGAAACTTATCCGGTTTCTTGACAACAATGCGTTCTGATAACAATGAGGAATACAAAAAAATTTCCAATGATTTAAAAATTTTAATGAAACAAATTAATACTATAAGAAAAAACATGGAAATATATTTTGTTATTATATTAATATTAATGTTTATTATAATTCAGAAAATGTTGTGGACCACCGGTTTCAAGTACTAATCTTTCTCTTTTAACAACTTTATTTTAGGTTCTAAGAACTCCTGTTTAATAATTTCTGCAGCTATATAAGAAGGTACAGCGTCATCTCGATCACTTGATACAAGCGAATTTTCCAAGCTAAGCCTGTGTTCACGTACTTTTGTACACCTAGCTAGCTTACCTTTAAATTCATCGTGTCTAAAACTTTCTGAATTTAGCTGTAATCGGTTTGATTTAAATCCTAATTGCTGCAAAATTTTTTGGCTTTCTATTACCTGCTCATAAGCTTTCTTAGAATTAAATAATAACTCTTGAAGCTTATTACTAATAAGATTAGCTCGGCAATTAAATTGGATAAATTCCGGAATTATTTCTTTATCGGCTATAATATTTATCAACGTAACATATTTTATTTTTATCAATAGCCTGATAATAAAAAAGCTTATAAGATTAACTTTATAAGCCACAATCATAGGAGTACCGGAAGCTGCTATCTCTAAAGTATTAGTACCGGATTTTGCTAAAGCTACATCCGCAACAGCATAAGTTTTAAGTCTCTCACTTGAAAATAAATAATTAAACTTAACATCTTCTAGAAACGGTTTTATTATTGCCTCATGAGCAGGATTTGCAAGAGTAAATATAACTTTAAGATTATTACAACTCTTGAATATTTCTTCAATAGAAGAAACAAAAACCGATAAATGCCTTAGAATCTCATCCTTTCTACTACCAAGAGTAACACACAAAACTCTCTCATTCTCATCTATTTTAAACTCTTCACGTAAAGCTATTTTATCACTATAAAACTCTTGCTCCATAATCGGATGACCTATATATCTACAATCAAGACCGACTTTAGTAAAATATGGAGGTTCAAACGGTAGTAAAGCAAATAAACAATCATAAATTTTAGCGTATTTTACTGCCCTACCCTCTTTATATGCCCAAACTGACGGTGCAACGATATGAATCATTTTCAGCTTTGGTAAAAGTTTCCTTACTCGCTTTGCCACACGATAAGTAAACCCTGGTGAATCTATGGTAATTAATAAATCAGCTTTACTATTTATTATATCCTCCACAGTTTTATCAATTAATTTTTTAAGCTTAAAAATATGAGGCAAAATTTCTACAAAACCCATTAAATTTATGGAAGTAATAGGAAATAAGCTTTTAAAGCTACCGGCTTCCTCCATATATTTGCCGCCAACACCAACAAACTGTACAGCGTCATTCACAAAGCTTGATACAGGTGAATTGAGTTGTACTCCTGTATTGTTTTTTAAATGCTGCATTATACGACCACCTACAAAGTCTCCTGACACCTCACCAGCTATAAAGTAAATTTTTGTCATTAAAGATAGTTATTTTTTAAGGTTCTCAATTTCTGTTTGTAATCGCTCTATTTCTTTTATAGATACTTCAGTAATCTCATGTATTTTTTCTATCGAGTTTTTTTGCATTAACATCTTTTTTGCTATTTTTATACTTTTTGTCACTTCGCCTTCTTGTATACCTTCTTGTTTACCTTTTTTCCTCCCCTACTCTATTCCTTTTGCCATACCTTGTTCTCTAACTTTTTCTTCAGCAGAAACTATATAATCACACTCTTTATAGCTTTTATTCATATAGGCACGATAAATTATTTGCTCTTTAGGAGTCATCTTAAGTATATCAAGACGTTTTGCTACTTTCTTCATATATGGTGATTTAAAATCTTTCTTAACTTCAGAATGTTTTACTACATATAGCCATTCATCCAATTCATCTCTTATAACATCATTAAATAATGGTACTGATATTACAATATATTCTGGAAATACATTATATAAATCAAATATTTTACCTCTCATATCTCCCAAAGAAAATTTCATAGGGTGTTTTTTATCAACTTCTCTAAAAATAGTCTTACCGTGATATAAAGGTGCTTTCATATTATCAAAAGGAAAATACAATAAATTAATATGAAATATTTTTTTATAGTAGAATAATCCTCGCTCTTAGAAATACTATCAACTATTAATCTACTAGAATTAAAACAAGCTTTATGCATTAAAAAGATTTGTATAGGATTTATCTATTTCTACTATATATTTATGCCCTTCTTCATCTTCCACAATGACATCTGCTACACTAGATTTTAAGCTATCATTTTCTTTATTACTGCCACTTTCTAGTAGGGCTTTTATTTTAACAGAACTATAACCAGCATCTTTAAGAATAGCCGAAATAAATCCCTCGACTATTTCATAATCCTCTTTATCTTTTAATAAATATTTTATAGCGTAATCAAAACTTATTATAGTACTCATATCTTTTATCCTTAAATCATCTTAAATATATTGCAAAAAATGAAGACAGTATACGAAGATCAACTTCAAAAAGAGCAAGGAGTCCACAAGGCGAGGAACGCAGCGTATACTTAATACGTGAGTACCGAAGCTCTTGTAGGACGACGTAGCATTTTTGAAGTTGATCTTCGTATACATATTATTAAATTCCATTTTAGGGTAACTCAAAGCTTCCGCAATATGCACTTTCAAGACCTTATCAACATTCTCAAGATCAGCAATCGTGCGTGCTACTCTAAGTATTCGGTTATAAACACGCATTGATAAACAAAATTTATTTGCCGCTTCATTCAGTAAATCTTTACCTTCATCTGCAGGCATAGCATAATCTATTAACAACTGCCCATCTAATCTGTTATTTGTTTTAATATTATAGCCCTCTCATATCTCTTTTCTTGAATTAAACGTACTTTCTCGACTCTTGCAGCTATATATTCAGATCAAGTCATAATTATAAACATTAATACTAAATACTTCTATATGCAAATCAAATCTATCCATAATAGGTCCCGATACTTTCATTTGATAGTCGCTAGCACATTTTGGAGCTTTCATACATTCTTTATAAGAATCGCCTCAATAACCGCATTTACAAGGATTCATAGCTGCTATTAACTGGAAATTTGCCGGATATTTTATATGAGCATTTGATCGTGAGATTAGTATTTCACCGTTTTCAATAGGCTGTCTTCATGCATCAATAACATGCTGTGGAAATTCAGGTAGTTCATCTAAAAATAATACTCCGTTATGAGCTAGCGTAATTTCCCCAGGCTTTACTTTTTTTCCGACACCGCCACCGACCATAGCGGCCAGTGAGCATGAATAATGTGGAGTTCTGCACGGCCTTGCTTTGGTAAGTTTACCGTCTAAAAATTTTCCTGCAATACTTGTAATCGTACTACATTCTAAAATTTCTTTTGTAGACATTTTAGGTAGTATACTGGGAAGACAGGCAGCAAGTCTTGATTTACCGGTTCCGGGAGAAGCGAACATTAAAAGGTTATGCCACCTGATGCTGCAATTTCTAAAGCTTGTTTAGCAATTGTTTGACCTTTTATATCTTTAAAATCGGGATAATTTATCGGCTCATCTTGTAGCTTAGCTTCCGGAGGAGTTAAAACTTGTGAACCTTTAAAATGATTTACTAGTTCAATTAAATTACCTGCAACAAGTATATTATCATTACCCGACCAAGCAACTTCTGAGCTGTTTTTACTTGAACAAATAAGACCTTTACCTCTAACAGAAGCCCCAATCGCTGCAGGTAAAGCTCCACTTACCGGTAAGCTTGAACCGTCTAATGATAGCTCTCCTATTATCAAATATTCCGCAATTTCAAGTTCAGATAAAATATTCATTGCGGTAAGTATCGCACAAGCAATCGCAAGATCGAAGTGGCTTCCTTCTTTTACTAAATCTGCCAGAGCTAAATTTATTAAAATCTTTTTAGTAGGTAGTGCAAGCCCTATAGAAGATAACACTGCTTTAACACGTTAGACTTGCTATATGCCTTATCATGAAATTTTTCTTAAAATGCTATTTTGCTAGGTTGTAGATGTTATTGCATGGATACTACTAAATCGTCATTGCGAGCAGACATAGGCTGCGTGACAATCTCATGAAATAATAACAAACTCCTGAGATTGCTTCGTCAATTACTGACGTAATTTCCTCGTAATGATGAAAAATAACAATCTTACCTTAACCATTAATTGGAAAAACATACTATAGAACAAACTTAGCTAAGTCAAGATTAGTTATTATTTTTGATAATTGATTTTCTACGAATTTATCATCGATAGTTATTTTTTTGCCTTTCATTTCGCTAGCTTCAAAGCTTATATCCTCAAGCAAATTCTCAAGTATAGTATGCAGCCTTCTAGCCCCTATATCTTCGACTTCTAAATTAACGGTGATCGCATAATCCGCTATCTTCTCAATAGCAGAAGCAGCAAATTCAAGACGTACGTCTTCAGTACCTATTAACGCCGAATATTGTTTTATTAAACTAGTTTCAGGCTCAAGCAATATTTTAATCATATCATCTTTGGTAAGCAAATTTAATTCTACTCTAATCGGTAACCTTCCTTGTAACTCCGGTAATAAATCAGAAGGTTTAGCAATATGGAAAGCACCGGAAGCAATAAATAATATATGATCGGTTTTAACCGGTCCATATTTAGTATTAACCGTCGTGCCCTCTATCAAAGGTAGCAAATCTCTTTGCACTCCCTCTCTACTTATTTCGGCATTTTTTGCTCCAGAACTACCAGTTGAAGCTATTTTATCAATTTCGTCAATAAAAACTATACCGTCATTTTCAGCTAAATTTATAGCTTGCTGAATAATTTTTTCTTGGTCTATTAATTTTTCTGATTCTTCAGGTATAAGAATAGCCATAGCATCTTTAACTAGCATTTTTTTTGTTTTAGTCTTACTGCTGCCAAGGGCTCGTCCAATCATATCGCCAAGATTAAGAACGCCCATAGATGCTCCCGGCATACCCGGTATTTCAAAACTTCCACCGCCGACAGGTGTAGTATCAGCTACGCTAATTTCAATTTCCGTATCATCAAGTTCGCCGTTTAAAATTTTTTCTTTGAACTTTTCTCTAGTCTCACTACTAGAAGTTTTACCTACTAAACTATCTAATATTCTCTCGATCGCTTTTTCACGGGCATGAATATCTACTTTCGTTTTTGCTAAAGTTTTTTCAGTATTAACGGCTATTTCGACTAAATCACGAATTATTGATTCTACATCACGCCCTACATATCCGACTTCGGTAAATTTAGTTGCTTCAATTTTATAGAAAGGAGAATTAGTCAGCTTTGCAAGGCGTCTTGCTATTTCCGTTTTCCCGACACCGGTTGAACCAATCATTAAAATATTTTTCGGTACTATTTCATTACGTAAATTACCTTCTACTCTTTTACGACGACAACGATTTCTAAGTGCAATAGCAACGGCTTTTTTGGCCTTTTCTTGACCTACGATAAATCTATTAAGTTCATTCACTATTTGAGAAGGGGTAAGCCCCATAGGGTCTTTTTTATAAGTAGTTTTAGTAGCTTTCATACAACTTTTTCCATTATAATATTATGATTAGAAAATACACACAAATCTGCAGCTATATTCATAGATTTTAAAGCAATTTCTTCAGCAGTTAAATTATTCTCATAAGACATTAGAGCGCGAGCAGCAGATAGCGCAAATAAACCGCCTGAACCTATTGCTGCCACATTATTTTCAGGCTCTACGACATCACCGTTACCGGTTAAAATTAATATATGACTACGATCAGCAACAATCATCATTGCTTCCAAACGTCTCAAATATTTATCGCTACGCCAATCTTTTGCAAGCTCAACTGCACTTCTAAGTAAATTATACTTATGTTGCTCTATCTTTACTGCAAGTTTTTCAAATAACGCAAGACCGTCAGCCGTAGAACCCGCAAAACCGGCAATAATTTTATTATTTGCTATAGTCCGAAGTTTTCGTGCTGTAGATTTTAGTACGGTATTACCATGCGAGACTTGTCCATCTGCTGCTATAATTATTTCTTCGTTCTTTTTTAAACAAAGTATTGTTGTACCGTGTAAGGCTAAATTATCTGACATAATATAAAATTTATTGATATTAAGTTGTTAATTAAGTACTATTAGAATTACTGTTAAGTAGACGAATAGACGAAGTTTAATTTGGAAAAGAGCAAGGAGTCTGTAAGCCGAGGAGCGGAGCGTATATTAATACGTGAGCATCCGAGGACTTACCAAAACGACGTAGCCAATTTTCCAAATTAAACGAGTATACTTGACTAATCCAATTTAATTAATTATTGTCCCTTGAATTTTCAAGGCTTAAACTTAAATAATGAATATATACGCAATATACATTAACTCCACACAAAAAAATAATAATTTTATTGTTATTGCAGAAGGCTTTTCATGGATAGCGGCTCTTTTAAGTATATTTTGGGCATTATACCATAAAATGTGGTTAATTGTTGCTATTGCCGTAATAGCGAATATAATCGTTACAGCGATTAATATCGAAGAGTTAAAGTTTATATTTAAGATAGTCTTAATATTAGGCTTCGGCTTTTTTGCTTCAGATATTAGAGAAAATTATTTAAAAAGAAATAATTACCGACTAGAAGATATAATAATTGCCAACTCTCGAATTGAAGCTGAATTAAAATTTCTAAAACGTAGTATGCTTGTTTAACAGAAACGTGGTTTCATAAATATTAAATCGTCATTGCGAGCAGTCGTAGACTGCACGGCAATCCAGAAAAAAATTAAAGAAATGCTAAAATTAGCATTTCTTACTGGATTGCTTCGTCAAAACTTACATTTTTTACTCGCAATGACGGAAAATCAAGCCATACAATAAAGCTTTTAACAGGAATAAAATGATGTATAACAAAGAAAATGTTTTTGCAAAAATCATAGGTAAAAATCTTTCGGCAGAAATAATTTATGAAGACGAACAAATTTTAGCATTCAAAGATATAGCACCCGTAGCACCTGTACATATTATCGTTATACCTAAAAACGAATATATAGATTATGCCGATTTCATCTCTAAAGCTTCTATAGACGAAATAAAACATTTTTTTGCTAAACTTTCTGATATAGCAAATGAAGCGGGTTTAGATAAAGACGGTTATCGTTTAATAACTAATAAAGGCGAGAAATCGGGACAAACTATTTTTCATTTCCATTTCCATATTATCGGAGGTGAAAAACTCATCGGATTAATAAATAATGACTAAAAAATACAATATTGCAGTAATCGGAGCTACAGGAAATGTAGGGCGTGAAACTCTCAATATTCTAGCTGAGCGTAATTTCCCTATTAATAAAGTTTATGCTATAGCTTCAGATAGCTCTCTAGGGCGGGAAGTAAGCTTTGGAGAAAAAATACTACAAATTAATAGTTTAAAAAGTTTACATTTTGACGATATCGATATTGCTTTTTTTTGTGCAAGTTCAGAAGTTTCAAAAGAATTTATACCAAAAGCTACTGCTAGTAATTGTGTAGTTATCGACAAATCCTCACTTTTTAGAGTTGATAATCAAGTGCCGTTAATTGTACCTGAGGTTAATTTATCAACACTTAAAAAGTTTAATACTAAAAATATCATAGCTAACCCTAACTGTATCGTCATTCCGCTTGCAGTAGCATTAAAACCGCTAGATAATGAAATAAAGATTAAAAGAGTAGTGATATCTACTTATCAATCAGTATCAGGAGCAGGTAAAGCAGGAATGGACGAACTCTACGACCAAACAAAATCTAAATATGTTTTTGGAGAGAATGATCCTAAGAAATTTCCAAAACAGATTGCATTTAATCTTTTTCCTCATATAGGTGATTTAAATAAAGATGGCTATACAAGTGAAGAAGCAAAAATTGCTTCTGAACTAAACAAAATTATAGGTAATCACTTTAAAGCTAGCGTTACTTCTGTTAGAGTACCAGTATTTATCGGTCATTCTATATCGGTTAACATAGAATTTAACGACAAAATTGATGCCAAAGAAGTCGAAGAAATATTACAAGATGCCGATGGAATTGTTACAATTTCTAATAATAATTACCTTGCGTATATCTCACCCGTTGAAGTGGTAGGCGAAGATGCCGTATATGTCTCCCGAATTAGAAATGACGTAAGTAGAGATAATACGATAAATCTATGGATCACATGTGATAACTTACGTAAAGGAGCAGCTTTAAACAGTGTTCAAATTGCTGAAGAATTAATTAATAATTATTTATAATATAACTAATATGGATAATAAAAATAATAATCTAAATAACAAAAACCCGCTAGTAATAGCATTAGGCGAATGTAGAACAACTTTTTGGATAGTCTTTTGGTTTGCTTTTGTAATCAACTTACTAATGTTAATTACTCCTCTTTACTCACTACAAGTTCTTGATAGAGTCCTTGGAAGCGGTAATCTACAAACATTATTATTTTTATCAATAATAATCGCATATATTTATTTTGTTTACGGATTATTACAAATTGCTCGTTCTTTTACACTTATAAAGGTAGGAGAATGGCTTGATAGAACAGTAGCTCCCGTAATTTTTGCTTCTTCAATTTCTGCAGCTGCAACACGAGCAAATATGGGTTCTAGCCAATTATTACGTGATTTTCAAGCCGTCAAAACATTCCTAACAAGTACCGGAATTAATACTTTATTCGATGCCCCTTGGAGCCTTATCTATATTGCGGTTATTTTTTCAATTCATCCATATATCGGTCTTATTACCGTTTTTGGTGCAATTATAATAGTTTCAACCGCTTTCTTTAACGCTGCAGCTACTAATAAAACACTCGGTGAAGCTACCGAATTTTCGATAAAAGGTATGACACAAGCCGATATTGCAAACAGAAATGCAGAAGCAATTGAAGCAATGGGAATGATGAAGAATGTTACAAAAAATTGGCATAAATTTAACATATTAGCACTTAATAAGCAATCGGTTGCTAGCTATCGTAACGGCGTTATTTCTAACTTTTCAAGGTTTATCCGTAATATAATGCAAATGGCTGTTACCGGAGTCGGTGCTTACATTGTTGTCAAATCTCACAGTGCAGATATGACTCCCGGTAATATGATTATGAGTTCTATCATAGTCGGTAGAGCTCTTGCTCCTTTCGATAATGCTATTGATTTATGGAAAAGTATGAGCGGTGCTATTAAATCATACAAAAACATTAATAATTTATTTAACACTTATTCTTCTAGAGACGAAACGATGCCAATTCCGAACGTTGATGGTCATCTTACTGTTGAAAATATTTATTATGTTCACCCTATACCGAAATATTTACCGCAACCTCCCGTACCGAAATATATCTTAAAAGGAGTTAGTTTTGCAGTACAACCGGGCGAAGTTTTAGCAATTATCGGTCCTTCGGCTACAGGAAAATCAACTTTAGCTAAAATCATAGTTGGGGTATGGAAAGAATCATCAGGTTCCGTACGTTTAGATAGTGCTGAAATTTATCGTTGGAATAGAGAAGATTTCGGTAGACATGTCGGCTATCTTCCTCAAGGAATAGAACTTTTTAGCGGTAGTATTAAACAAAATATAGCTAGAATGGAAGAAGATGCCGATCCGCAAAAAGTTATTGAAGCAGCTAAAATAGCCGGAGCTCATGAAATGATATTAAGATTCCCTGACGGTTATGATTCTGATATCGGTCCTGCAGGCTCTAATCTATCAGGTGGTCAAAGACAGCGTATCGGGCTTGCTAGAGCTTTTTACGGTAATCCAAAACTCATCATTTTAGATGAGCCTAATGCTAATTTAGATGAGGCAGGTGAAGTTGCCCTTGCAAGTGCCTTAAAACAAGCAAAACTTAAAGGAATAGCAGTTCTTGTAATTTCACATAGACCATCCGTATTATCCGTTGTTGATAAAATTCTAATATTACAGGATGGAGCCGTTGCAGTTTACGGAACGGAAGAAGAAATTCAAAAACACTTTAAAACTTTAAAAAGCGGTACAATTCATATTAAATCGTGACTTGATTGGCATTGTTGCATGGCTTCCAAATCATCATTGTGAGCGAACGTTAGTGAGCGTGGCAATCTCATGAATTCTATCGAGATTGCTTCGTCAATTACTACGTCATATCCTCGCAATGACGCAAAATACAAACAATGCTGACTAAATATAATAATGATTAAATATTATGCAGGACTTAAAACACAATAAACCTCAAATTACTCCGAAACAATTAAAACAATTATTGTCCTTAAGAGAAGATGCGTTAAACCTTAAAGGTCAAAGTTCTAAACGTAAAGCTTTAATAAATACTGCATTAAAGAAAACCTCTCATACTATAGAATTCTTATTAGTAAAACTTGATAGGTTTGTTAATTTTATTACCAAGAAAACCGATAAAGATCGTAATAACGTAGCCCAAGCTGCAAGGTCACCTATACTTTTCGGTATTTATGTTATTATCTTTTTAGTATTAATGGGCGGATTATGGTCGGCTCTTGCTCCGCTTGATAGTGGTGCTGTAGCTGTCGGTATCGTAATGCCAAGCACAAATAAAAAAACGATTCAACATCATGAAGGCGGAATAATCAATGCTATTTATGTGAAGCAAGGTGATAAAGTCAAAGAAGGCGATAAATTAATAGAGCTTGAAGAAACTAGAATAAAAAGCGAACATGAAAATATTCTTGGTCAGTACCGTAATTTTTTAGCAACTGAAAATCGTTTAATTGCCGAACGTGATCATTTAGAACAAATCGCATTCTCTGATTTTCTAATGCAGGATATCAATTTACCAGAAGTAGCTAAAATAATTCATACGCAGGAAAATTTATTTAGATCTAGAAAAGAAGTATATAACTCAGAGAAAGATGCATTACATCAAAATATTGCTCAACTTGAGAAAAAAATTGAAGGTTTAGAAGCAAAAAAAGTTGCCGCCTCCAAAACTGCTGAAGTTTATCAAGACCGTTTAAAAGCTTTAAGAACGTTAAAAGAAAAAGGCTTTGTACAAAAAGCAGCCTTATTAGACCAAGAGGCAAAAGTCGCCGCTTCAAAAAGCGATGTTGCAACAACTGAAGCCGAAATAGCAGGAATACGCCATGCTATTACCGAAACTCAAATTAAAATTATAAATCAACAAAATAAATACACTGAACGGACTTTAACAGAGCTTCGTGAAGCTCAAGTACAAACCGCATCTCTTAAAGAAAAATATAATGCCCTGACGGATTCGCTTAATCGTGTGATAATCAGATCACCTGTTGACGGTATAGTTAATAATTTAAAATATCATACAATAGGCGGTGTTATAAGTCACGGACAACCTATTATGGAAATTTCGCCAACTAATGACCCATTAATAATAGAAGCAAAGGTATCTCAAAAAAACATTGACTCAGTACATGAGGGATTAGTTGCAAAAATACGTTTCAGTGCATTTAAATCAAGAACAACTCCAACATTTACCGGTAAAGTAGTAAGCATATCTCCCGATATCGTACAAGATGAAAGACAGCATCCAGGACAACAGCAAGATAATTATTATGTTGCAAGAGTTGAAATCGATATGGATGAATTTAACAAAGTTGCTAAAATTAAAAATCTTGAATTACACCCCGGTATGCAAGCTGAGGTACAAATCGTAACAGGTACTAGAACACTACTTAGATATTTACTTGATCCCGTTACTGATACTGCATTTAAAGCTTTCAGAGAAAAATAGATAATTTGAAAATTTTAAGTTAGATAACTTTACGAAACCTAAATATTTACAATATTTATTAAAAATTCTTAATCCTTTATTGACTTTGAATCAAAAGCAGTATAGCTTATTTTGTAATCTAATTAATATATAAAGGTTATGTTAGGCTACGAAAAAGAACAAAGAAGTTTAAATACAGAACAAAAACAAGCAGTCGGATTACTTTCTATAGGTACATTTCTAGAGTATTTTGACCTTATGCTTTATGTGCATATGGCGGTGCTTTTAAATAATTTATTTTTTCCGGAATATGATCCTTTCACTTTTTCGTTGCTTACTGCCTTTTCTTTCTGTTCTACCTATTTGCTAAGACCTATAGGAGCATTAATATTTGGGTATATAGGCGATCATTTTGGACGTAAGATTGTAGTTGTTTTAACTACCCTATTAATGGCTATTACTTGTGTGATTATAGGCAGCATGCCAACATATGCACAGATAGGTATAACAGCCTCTTGGGTTCTTACTATATGTCGTATAATTCAAGGTATGTCAGCAACTGCAGAAGCACGAGGTGCAGAGCTGTACTTAACCGAAAATTCATCTCCTCCTATACAATATCCATTAGTAACAATTATAACCGTATTTTCTGCCGTAGGCACTACGGTAGCACTAGGTATTGCATCAATTTTTACTAATCAAAATATTTATCACCATGAGTCAAGTTGGCGTATAGCCTTTTTCGTTGGTGCAACTATCGCTTTTGTAGGTACTATTGCAAGGACTAGTTTAAAAGAAGCAGATGCATTTTCAAATAAAAGAAACAAATTAAAACTAAGACTTCAAGAAAATAATATTATGCTTGAAGAAATTGACAAAGATATTCTAGATCAAAAAGTTCCAAACACCACCTCTATTTGGTATTTCTTTATCCAGTGTGCTAGACCACCGTGTTTTTATTTCGTATATATATATTGCGGTGATATATTAAAAAGAGAATGCGGATTTACTCCAAATCAAATTATAAATCAAAATTTTTGGGTATCTATAATAGATTTACTCGGTATTATCGGTCTTGCATTTATTAGCTATAAAATCCATCCTTTAAAAATCCTAAAGGTAAAATTATATCTATTTTTTACCTCTCTCATTTTTTTTCCTATAATGTTAAATTATAACCCTACTCCTTTATATATTTTTATTTTTCAATGTTTAGCTGCATTATTCGTATTTGATCACGTACCAGCAGCTCCTATATTTTATAAATATTTTCCGGTTTTTAAGAGATTTACATATACTAGTATGCTAAGTGCAATAGCAAAATTATTTACTTATATTATAACGTCATTTGGTTTAGTTTATATTACCAATTATCTAGGATATTGGGGATTATTTTTAATTTTCATTCCTGTAGGTATAACTTTTTTTATGGGAGTAACTTATTTTGAGAAAATGGAAACGAATCGAAATTTATAATTTTATTAAAAGTAGAATTTATATTAAATTTTAAATTATTTTTATAACATTCAGCATATATAAGCTCTGAAACTGAAGGTATTTCAAGTATTTCACTTAACACTAAAAAGCTTTTTAATGTCTCTTTAATTATTTTATTAGCTTTTTCAGGCGATTTTGCTTCCAAAGTTTGTAAATTATGTATTCTATCAAAAAGTTTTATAAGAGCAGTATCGTATCTTTTTTGTTTAATTAATAAAATAAGACTTTTCTCGCTACTTATTTTGCCCCAAGGTTTAATTCTAGTTAGACCTGCTACATGCTTTGCTACTTCTTCATCAAAAAGATTGCTAATCATTTCTTCAGTAAGTTCAGTATCTTCAATAGTATCATGAAGTAATGCAGCTTGTAGCATTCTAAAAGTAAAGAGTTTAGGCACTTCTTTTGCTACAAATTCCGCTACCATAATTGTTACTGCGATTGGATGAGAATAATAAGGGTCACCTGAGTAACGCATTTGCTCACCATGATATTTACGAGCATAATAAATACCTTTTTGAACTTCTCTAATATCGATAGGTTGTTTTACTTGGGTATTTAAAAATAAAAGCCTTTCGATTAATTGATCTGAATATTTACAGCTTTCAAAATTTTTTTCCCAATATTCTATATCTTTCATAAAATCGTTCCATTATATATATATATATATAATATTTTATTGTTTTTTTTTATGATTATCTTTTATATTTTCTTTTTAAAATCCAATTATTATTTATTAAAAATCTCTATATTTAATAAATTTTCCATTTTTAATGCTAAAAAATAACTATATACTAAAAAATAGTTTTTTACAAAGGTTTATATGTCATCCTTAACTATCACCTACATTTTTCTCATTACAACAATATTTCTTTTTCGTCTGTATGGCTGAGGAAGTATTCTTTTGAGGGTTTTTACAAAGAACATTACAAAATCTTTTACCAAAACAGCAGATTTTAGCTGTTATTATAGCATCTTTAATATTTAGGATCACATATTTTCAAGGCAGACTAATATATATATATATATAGCTTTAAGCACTATATGCGGTTTTTTCTATGGTTATGCATATTATAAAACAGACAAAATATTATGCTCTGTGATAGTTCATTTTGGTCTAAATTTATGCCATGTATTATTATTTACTTATCCTGCTCTTAAAACTTTGTGAAATAAATGTAATTTTAATAGACAAAGTTATAGAGTTTTTTTATTTACAAATAGTAAACATAATAACTAAGTTTTATGAACAAAGACATCCCTACGGATTTATTACCTTCAGAATATGAGTTAGCAAGCTCTAGTAATGCTGCTTTGACCCTATTTTTAATGGAAGCAACCTTATTATTCTTGTTTGGTTATTGCTGCTACTGTTGTTTCAATAATGAGCAAAAAGATATGAGGTTTGAATTAATCGGTGATCACCACGAACATGATGAATAATATTTTTTAATTATTGCATGGTTCTTAATGTCATTCCTGCGAAAGGCTTGCCTACGTGGCTCGAAAATAGTTATTGCGAGGAAATTATGTAATAATTGACGAAGCAATCTAAGAAGTTTGTTATTATTTCATGAGATTGCCATGCAGTCTACGACTGCTCGTAATGACAGGATGGTATCCACGCAGGCAATGCTCAACCTACAATTTACTTGGATCAAAGCTAAAATTAATCTCTTTCCAATGGTTAAAGCGTGCAGAGTCAAGGTTTTCGATAGGGCTTGCTTGCCATACCGCTCTAATTGCATTATCTGCCAAAGCTTCACAAACACTAGCCGGAATATTAGGACAGATTTTTTTGTTAACCTTTGCCTGCTCAACATTACCTGCTTTATCTAGCGTAATACTAATAATGACTTTTACCTTATTATTACCTCTAACTCCTGCCGGTACATTACTCCAATGTCTTTCAATCTGTCTTTTTATCAAAGATGTTTCACTATCGGAAAGAGGCAGCCCATCCGTATAAACCCCTTTAGCTTCTTTTGCATTATCAGCTTTTTTTGACCTTTGATGCTTATTGGATTTTACATTATCCCCTTCCGAAGATTGCTCTAAATGCTTCAGCAAAGAATCAAGCTCATCAGTTTTAGGCTCTTTTTTCTTCACCTCTTTAGATTTCTCAGCCGGTTTCGTTTCCTCTTTCTTTTCTTCGGGCTTCTTCTTTTCTTCTGCTTGTTTTTTTTCTTCTTCTTTAGGTTTTGCTTCCTTTACTTCTTCTTTCTTCGCAGGTAACGCTTCTTTTGCTTCTTCAGACTTTGGTTCTTCTATAGGTTTTTTCTCTTCTATTTTAGGCTTTTCTTCCATTGTTTTAGCCTCAGGCTCTTTTGATTTTTCTTCTTTAGGCAAATCTTGCGGTTCTTCTTCTTTTGGCTTACTCTGCTCAGATTTTTTAGCGTCTTCGTTTTCTATAGGGGCTTCTTTTTGCTTTGTCTGAGTGATAATATTTGATTTATCGCTAACAGGTAACATTTCAAAAGTTATGGTTTGCTCTTCCGGTAATTTTTCAAAAAGTGACGGCATACCGAATAGAAAAAAATATAAAAGAAGTAAGTGCAGAACAACAGAGAAGCTAAGGAAAACCGTAAAATTATCCTTATTTTGATTACTTTTCATTATTTTTAATATTTGAAATAAGAGCTACACGAGAAAAGCCGGCAGCATGAATTTCGGCAACTATCTCTACTACCTGCCCATAAGAAACATTTCTATCGCCTCTTACAAAAATTCTAGCATCCTTTTTTTCTTTAGTGATATTTGCAAGCTTGTCGGTTAAATGCACTCTTTCTATTGGAATTTCAAGTAAGAAAATTTTGCCTTTATTATTGATAGTAACAACCAAAGGCTCATCCTGATCTGAAATCGGGCTTGAATTTGTCTCAGGCAAATCCACGTTTACTCCTGACACAAGCATTGGAGAAGTAATCATGAAAATAATTAATAGCACAAGCATCACGTCAACAAGCGGCGTAACGTTAATTTCGCTCACTACCGCTCTTTTACTTTTTCTATTACTTCCGGCAAGCTTTATAGCCATTACATTTTCTCCTGATCAATTGCCTTAGAAAGTATAGAGTTTAACTCAATAATAAAATCTTCAATCTTATTATTGATAAGAGTAATACGGGAAATCAGATAATTATAAAAAATTACTGCCGGAATAGCGGCAAATAAGCCTATCGCAGTTGCAAGTAACGCCTCAGCAATTCCGGGAGCTACTACGGCAAGAGAAGTATTTTTTGAAGTAGCAATCGATTGGAAGCTATGCATAATCCCCCAAACGGTACCGAATAAACCTACGAAAGGAGCACTTGATCCAACAGTTGCCAAGAAGCTTAAATTTTTCTCGAGCTTTTCGACTTCCCTATTTTGAGCTAAGTACATTGCACCCGTTATACGCTCTTTATGGTTGTTTTTTAAGCCTTCAGAAAGCCCTTTAGTGCTTAAGCTTTTACACTCATCCATAGCTGAGACAAAAATTAAAGCTAGCGGATTATTAACCGACCTCTTTATGCTTTCATATAATTGCTCTAATACTCCACCGGACCAAAACACATTTTCAAATGCCCGCATGCTTTTCTGCACTTGCACTAGCTTAAATATTTTATCCAAAATAATAGCCCATGACCAAATAGAGGCAATAAGCAACATCAGCATAACTGACTTACCGATAATGTCGGAGGAGCTTATTAAAGAAAAAATCGATAAATGATCTTGCGTCATGACTTCTAAACCGTCGCTAATATTAGTATCTGCACTCATTGAATATATATTATTTAAATTATTCTAAAATTAAATAATATATTCATATTTTATTTTTGTCATTAGGTTATGTGAAAAATTTTAGTAATCAATTTAGTATGGCTTTTGAAAAACACTTCAGTGTCATACCGTGGCTTGACCACAGTATCCAGAAAACAACTAAAAATACTAATAATATTAGTATTTTTAACTGGATTCTGTGAACAAATCACGAGGTGATACATATTTTTTAAACCATTAATTTAATATCTCTTGACTTATGTCAATTCTTCATATAAAATACCGCTCTTAAATTTAACCTAAAGTTGTACATAAAATTAATTCAATATTTAAAAAAACTTGAATCTATAGCTTTTGGTCCACGGCTTAATAAATACAAACAATTATTTACCTCAGACGAATTAGAAACTGAGCTGTTTGACATAATCATTCAAACTCAAGAAAATAAAAAACATTTTAATAAAGAGTTATTTATATTATCTAATAACGTTATTGAAAAAGAAAAGAGATAAAGCAATCAGAAGTTGCTGTTATTTTTTCTTCGGACTATAGAGCAAATTTATATTCTGGGACTGTTGCGAGATGAGAGGATAGCAGGTATAATTAAAAAAAACAAAAAATATGTTCATATGTCTGAGTATCAAATGATAATGGTAAGTTTAGATGAGTTAATAAGTGTGGATCATCAATATCGTAAATTCAAAAGTTTATTCAATTTTAAAGCAGTTGAAGCTGAGTTATTAGCAGTAGAATGCGAAGCTAACTATAAAGGCTATGGTATAGTGAGGCTGTTTAAATGTTTGCTGCTGCAATTTATGGAAGACTTATCGGATCGGGAATTGGAACGTTATTTAGCTGATAGCACAGCGGCAAAATGGTTTTGTGATTTTGCTCTTACAGAGAAGACGCCTGATTATAGTGTATTTAGTAAAATACGTAAAAAAATAGGCACTAATTTACTATCAAAAATATTTGTAAAATTCCGAGATCAACTACGAGCACAAGGCTATATGGGTGAAGTATTTACCTTTGTAGATGCTTCTCATTTAATCTCAAAAGCTAATCTTTGGGAGGAACGTGATAAACTAAGAACACAAAAATATGATAAATTGAATAATGAGACTCTGCCTAAGGTTGTAAAGGATAAACAAGCTAAAATTGGCTGTAAGGGAGCAAATAAATTTTGGTATGGTTATAAAAAACATGTGAGTGTCGATATTCAATCAGGAATGATCAATAAGGTTGCAGTTACCCCTGCAAATGTTACTGATAGCAAAGGTTTTAAGCATGTTATGCCAAGCTCCGGTGCTACATATGTTGATAAAGGTTATTGTACAATCTCTGCCAAGAATGCAGCAGCTAAAAAGGGGTTCCATCTTTGCTCAATAAAGAAAAATAATATGAAAGATAAGAATTTTGACCTTGATAAATATTATACGAAAATCAGAGCACCTTTTGAGAGGGTATTTTCAAAAGATAATAAACGGGTTAGATATATAGGAATTGCCAAAAATCAATTCTCTGAATTTATGAATGCCATATGTTTTAATTTAAAACGATTAGTGGTTTTAACAACTTTAATAGCTTAGAGAAATTTGTTAATAAAAATCCTAACTCTGTAAACAAATCTCTATTAAATTACTATACTATTGAATAAATTTTATCTCAATATTAAACAGAATTTCTTTTTAAAAATATTTGGACAGAGCTAAATATTTATTTATCTGTTTTCCTCTCATTTTACTATTAAAAATTATCTCGCAACAGTCCCGTAACGTATAATTGGGTCCACGTAACTCCGAAGTTTTATAATAGCCTTTTCATACAAATTTATTTGATGCTCAGGTATCTTATTTAAAAGATCAGAAGCCGTTTTAAATTGCTTACTACATAGGGCAAGTGAGAATGCGAGAAGTATGTTGTTTGGGGTATCACTAATTGCTTTTAGTTTTGCGGTTAATATTGATTGCTGGTTTTTGTTAATTTTTTTATTGGAAATTCTGTTATAAAAAGCCATGTATTCACAGCCATCATATATTGATGAATAGAAAGGAACTAAGGGATTTTTTTATTACATCTAACGTCTTATAAGAAATTTCATATGGATTAGTTAACATTTCTAGAATGTATTTTATATATTCTACCGGCACATATTGTATTAAGTCATTAGCTTTATCACATTTGCCTTGTATTCTATAATTAGACCATAAATGATAGGCTGCTGTTGGATGTGTAGGTAGAAGCACAAAAGCATGTTCATAACATTTAGTGGACATATCATAGCTCCCGGTTTCTTCATAAACACGCCCTGTTCTATAATACCACTGGGCTAAAACCTGATTTTCAGTATTAGTATTTAACGAAAAAATAGATTCTTCAAGTAAAGCTTTTACCCCTTCAAAATTTTTATTTTCCATTAATAAATCAGAGAATTGACCTGACAAATCTAAACTGGATTTTATATACGGTACTAGTGCTTGGGTAATTTTAAGCTTAGATTCCGGTTCAATAAGCTTTAGTACTGGGAGTAGATATTCTGCACATTTGCTATATTGTTCAACTTCTTTTGCAAAGTAATTAAAATATAGATTTATTGCTGCAATTATACATTTAAATATCTCTTTAGCAGCTTCATTGTGTCTATTTAATATACTACATTGAAAGGCAAGACTCATTATTTGAATTTTGGTTAGCGTATCAGGTGGTATAGAAATGATTTTATCCGGCATCCATTTTATGAGTTCACCATCTAATTGATATTCAAAAAAGCCTGGTCTCTGTATTATTTCATAATTTTTCAATAATTCATGATTTGTGTAACTTTCATATGGATAATTAGGCATTAATTTATGTATTAGTGAATGCTTAATTTCTGTAGCTTTCTTTCTACTTACTGTAGATTTTGCACTATTTAAATGTCCAAATATATAATGCATTACTTCTATAGCGACACCAACAGTTGGTATAGATGAAAAGTTTTTATCCATTTCTACTAAATCAAGACCGGAAAAGTTTTTTCTAAAATTTCTTATGTTACTTTCTGATAATATATTGAGGGTGTTATAAACCGTGATAATATCAAGCTTAAAAGTAATTGAAGGCGCTGCATTGTTCATGAATATAATTTAGTATTAGTTGGGCTTAAGAACTGCTACAATGTGATAGGAAAGGTTTAAAATTTTACATAGAATTATTATTAAAAACTTATAGTGTATGAACTTTTTATTACTGGATTTCTGCTTCTAGCTAGGAATGACATCGAGAGGCTCAATTAACTCACAAAGCAATTCTTTCTAAGTAATGTCTATTCAAACCCAAATCCAGTAAAATATTTATGAAACTATCCGGTATCATGACCTATCATTTTAACTTTATCATAATGATGAGGTGATTCAGATTCACGATATATAGTTGTGTCGTCATCCATATAGTAAATAGAATAAGATGGAAGGCCATAAGGTCTAAAAAACGTGTCTTTACTTATAACTTTAGGAGTTTTATCGGATTTTTGTATATTTTCTGATTTCAGCATATTAATTTTCTTAATAAATGATTGTTTTATTAATATATAATTTTTATATATTATCACAAGAATAATTAATAGCTATCTACAGAACCTAGAAATTCAGATTTATCAATTGCAGTATTATATTCATAAAGATATTCTAAATATTTTTGCAATTTTAAAGTATTTTTTTGAAACAATGGGTAATTATTTGATTGTTCGTGCTTTGATAAATTGAAATATTTTCTCGCCAAGAATTTCTTATCTTGAACATTATTAAAAGCTTTGATTTTTGAATATCTGTCTTGTTGTTTTTCTTGTAAAAAATAATCTTCATAGTCCTTATAATTCTTTGGAAGATTTAATATAAATCTAGCATATTGTTCTAACTGAAAGTTAGTTAACCAAGTAAATATAGAATGGGACTGTTGCGAGATAATTTTTAATAGTAAAATGAGAGGAAAACAGATAAATAAATATTTAGCTCTGTCCAAATATTTTTAAAAAGAAATTCTGTTTAATATTGAGATAAAATTTATTCAATAGTATAGTAATTTAATAGAGATTTGTTTACAGAGTTAGGATTTTTATTAACAAATTTCTCTAAGCTATTAAAGTTGTTAAAACCACTAATCGTTTTAAATTAAAACATATGGCATTCATAAATTCAGAGAATTGATTTTTGGCAATTCCTATATATCTAACCCGTTTATTATCTTTTGAAAATACCCTCTCAAAAGGTGCTCTGATTTTCGTATAATATTTATCAAGGTCAAAATTCTTATCTTTCATATTATTTTTCTTTATTGAGCAAAGATGGAACCCCTTTTTAGCTGCTGCATTCTTGGCAGAGATTGTACAATAACCTTTATCAACATATGTAGCACCGGAGCTTGGCATAACATGCTTAAAACCTTTGCTATCAGTAACATTTGCAGGGGTAACTGCAACCTTATTGATCATTCCTGATTGAATATCGACACTCACATGTTTTTTATAACCATACCAAAATTTATTTGCTCCCTTACAGCCAATTTTAGCTTGTTTATCCTTTACAACCTTAGGCAGAGTCTCATTATTCAATTTATCATATTTTTGTGTTCTTAGTTTATCACGTTCCTCCCAAAGATTAGCTTTTGAGATTAAATGAGAAGCATCTACAAAGGTAAATACTTCACCCATATAGCCTTGTGCTCGTAGTTGATCTCGGAATTTTACAAATATTTTTGATAGTAAATTAGTGCCTATTTTTTTACGTATTTTACTAAATACACTATAATCAGGCGTCTTCTCTGTAAGAGCAAAATCACAAAACCATTTTGCCGCTGTGCTATCAGCTAAATAACGTTCCAATTCCCGATCCGATAAGTCTTCCATAAATTGCAGCAGCAAACATTTAAACAGCCTCACTATACCATAGCCTTTATAGTTAGCTTCGCATTCTACTGCTAATAACTCAGCTTCAACTGCTTTAAAATTGAATAAACTTTTGAATTTACGATATTGATGATCCACACTTATTAACTCATCTAAACTTACCATTATCATTTGATACTCAGACATATGAACATATTTTTTGTTTTTTTTAATTATACCTGCTATCCTCTCATCTCGCAACAGTCCCTTTGTTTAAACTTAGATCTTAGTTTTTCTAAATCTTTATTTTTCTTAGAGAACGGTAATATTTTAGATAATAATTTATTATTTTTGTTGAACATGTAGTTGCTCCCGTGATTACACTTAAATTGCTCAAGTTTTAACCACCGCAGATTTTAACTTCGGGTGGTTGGGACGTTCAAAGAACCGTCACAGAACAGTTATAATAGCTTTTAGGTTTAAAGCTTACACTTTAAACCTTGTACATAGCTACTATCCCCCAACCAGGAAGTCGAGGATTATACCATTTATACGGCTGATAATAACGCTTGGGATAGAGGCTTTGAAACCCCGGCATAACGTCACCGCTATTCTTGCAAGAGATTTTAGCCAATTTTTTGAAATATCAATTAGCTATCCATGTCATTCCTGCGTGGATCAGTTTTTTCGTCATTGCGAGGAAAATTACATAGTAATTTGACGCAGCAATCTTGAGAAGAATTCCTGAGATTGCCACGCTCACTAACGTTCGCTTGCAATGACGACTTGATATCCACGCAACAAAACCTCCACGGGAATGACATCGAGCTGGTTTTACCAAACCACTTAACAAAGCTTATAGTTGATATAATGATAAATTTTAAGAATGTTCCTCTTCTTGCTGTTTATACCAAAGTTCGGCATAATAGCCTTTGTGCTGTAGCAAGGTTTTATGGTTACCCCGCTCAACTATATAACCGTTATCTAAAACGATAATCTCATCTGCATCGATAATAGTTGAGAGTCTATGGGCAATGATAAGGGTAGTATGGTGAGCCGAGATCTCTTTAAGGCTTGCTTGAATTAGCTTTTCGGTTTTAGTATCAAGCGAACTTGTTGCCTCATCAAAAACATATATTGCTGGATTTTTTAAGATGGTTCTTGCAATTGCAATACGCTGTTTCTCACCGCCCGAAAGCTTTAAGCCTCTCTCGCCTACCTGCGTCTCATACCCTTCGGGTAACGTGCTAATAAACTCATGAATATGAGCATTTTTTGAGGCTGCTATAACTTCATCGTAGCTTGCTGCATTATTACCGTATGCGATGTTGTAATATATCGTATCGTTAAACAGTACCGTATCTTGCGGAACAATTCCAATAGATTTACGCAGCGATTGTTGCGTGACTTCTCTTATATCCTGACCATCAATAGTAATATTGCCGCTATTAATATTGTAAAACCTAAAAAGCAAGCGTGATATCGTCGATTTCCCTGCCCCACTACTACCGACTACTGCTAAAGTTTTACCACTCTTTATCGTAAAACTTATATTATGTAAAATCGGACGTTCCTGATTATAAGCAAAGCTAACATTATCGAAACTAACCTCACCTTTTAAGATAATTAGCTCCTTAGCGTTCAAAGCATCCTCTACTTCTGCCGGTATATCAAGCAGCTTAAACATATCTTCCATACTAACTAGAGCATTTTTAATTTCTCTATAAGCAAAGCCAAGTATTGAAAGCGGAATTGATAGCTGAAATAGATAAGTATTAACCATTATTAAATCGCCGACGGTCATTTTATTTTGGTTAATAGCATTTGCTGAAAGTATCATAAGGCTAACAAGCCCTAAGGATATTATAACATCCTGCCCGATATTTAAAATCGATAGGCTGTTAGTAGTTTTAGTAGCTGATTTTTCATAAGTTTGTAAAGCCTCATTAAACTTTATCGCCTCATATTCTTCATTACCGAAATATTTAACGGTCTCAAAATTCAGTAAACTATCGATTGCTCTATTATTGGCGGTGTTATCGCTTTGGTTCATTTCCCTTGCAAAAGAAATACGCCAAGTACTGATTAGGCAAGTATAACCAACATAAACTATCATTGTTATTAAAATAGTTACGGCAAACCAAATACCGTAAACATACCATAACATCCCGCTTACTAATATAATTTCTACGCTTGTCGGAAAAATATTAAATAACGAATACCGCAGTACCGCTTCAATACCTTTAGTACCACGCTCTATTGACCTACTTAAGCCCCCTGTTTTTCTGGTAATGTGAAAACGCATACTTAAATTATGCATGTACTTAAAGACATTTAGAGCAACTAAGCAAGTTGCTTGATGTCCTACTTTTGAAAAAATGATATTTCGTAATTCACTGAAAATTTGAACAAGTATTTTTGTTCCGCCATATGCAACAATAATCCCGATAATAACCGAAAGAGCAAAGTTTTTATTTAGCCCATCTATTATATATTTATAAACAATAGGAACGAAAATATTTATTACTTTAGCTATGACTAGACAAATAAGAGAGGTAACAATACGCAGGCGTATATCAAAATCCTTCGACCATAAATACGGCAGAAGTAGATGGAATGAATTTTTGCGAGTTTTGTTTTTGGACATTTTGAAGTTTTTGTAGTTTTCAGCATCATTGCGAGCGGGCATTGCTCGCGTGGATACTAAATCGTCATTGCGAGCGACCGTAGGGAGCGTAGCAATCTCATGAAATAATAACAAACTCCTTAGATTGCTTCGTCAATTACTTCGTAATTTCCTTGCAATGACGTTTTTATTAATTACGCTCCGGCAGCAGGTGAAGTCGTCTTTGGCTGATTTTCTAACAGCTTATCTAGCCTTCCCTCTTTTTCAAGATCAAACAGAGCATCACAACCGCCAACATGCATATTATCTATAAATATCTGCGGGACGGTCTTTTTTCCACCGGATTTCTTAATAAATTTTTCTTTCTCTTCCTGAGTAAAATTACTTACTTCAATTTCCTCATAAGCAACATTTTTCTCATCAAGCAATGCTTTAGCTTTTATACAATAAGGACAACTAGCGAGAGTATAAACAATAATTGTGTGTAATATAGCTTTATTCATAATGTTATATTTTTTTGTTAGATTTTAATATATTATCTTAAACTATAGTTTTTAAAGCAAGTAAAAATGCATGAATAATTTTTCTATTATCTCAGAATATAAACCGGCAGGCGATCAACCAAAAGCAATAGATGAAATTATAGCAGGGTTAAGTAGCAAAAAACGCTCACAAATGTTGCTTGGTATTACGGGATCAGGCAAAACCTTTACTATGGCAAATATTATAGAGAGAACTAATCGTCCTACTCTTATTATGGCTCATAATAAAACTTTAGCTGCCCAAATCTATTCAGAGATGAAATCGCTTTTTCCAAAGAATGCCGTTGAATACTTTGTCTCATATTATGATTATTACCAGCCCGAAGCTTATATAGCACGCACCGATACTTTTATAGAAAAAGACTCATCAATTAACGAACAAATTGATTTAATGCGTCATGCCGCTACAAGATCGCTATTAGAGCGTCGTGACGTTATAGTAGTTTCTTCCGTTTCCTGTATTTACGGGCTTGGCTCTCCCGATTTATATTACCAAATGACGGTTAATCTAGAGCCTGGTCAAAGCTACCCTCGTGATAAGCTACTAAACGATTTGATAAATCTACAATATGAGCGTAACGATATCGGATTTGAGCGTGGCTGTTTTAGAGTTAAAGGCGACAACATAGATATTTTCCCCTCACATTACAGCGATAAAGCTTGGCGTTTATCGTTTTTCGGTAATGAACTCGAATATATCCATGAATTTGATCCCCTAACAGGTGAAAAACTTGCTAAGCTCGATAAAGCTATGGTTTTTGGTAATTCACATTTTGTGATGCCTCAAGAAACGGTCAATAATGCCATATCAGGTATTGAAGAAGAATTACAAAAACGCTTAGAGTTTTTAAAGTCACAAGACAAACCACTTGAAACTCAAAGGCTAAATCAACGTACTCAATATGATCTTGAAATGTTAACGGAAACCGGCAGCTGTAAAGGCGTTGAAAACTACTCTCGCTTTTTCACAGGACATAATGCCGGTGAGCCGCCTCCTACATTATTCGAATACCTACCAGAAGATGCATTATTATTTGTTGATGAAAGCCATGTATCCGTACCGCAAATTAGAGCAATGTATAACGGCGATCGAGCAAGGAAAGAAATTTTGGTAGAGCATGGGTTTCGTCTACCCTCTGCACTTGATAACAGACCTTTAAAATTTGAAGAATGGGAAAAATTTAGACCACAAACTGTGTTTGTATCTGCAACTCCAGGACCGTTCGAGTTAGAAGAAACCGGCGGCACGGTTGTAGAATTGATTATCAGACCTACGGGGCTGCTTGATCCTGAATGTATTATCAAACCCGCTACTAACCAAGTTGAGGATTTAATTAGCGAAATTCAAACCACTATCGCTCAAGGTTTTCGTGTTCTAGTCACCACCTTAACTAAAAAAATGGCAGAAGATTTAACCGCCTATTTGCAGGAGCTAAAATATAAAACTTCTTATTTACATTCTAACGTTCATACTCTAGAGCGTATAGAGATTTTACGAGACTTAAGACAAGGTACTATTGATGTTTTAGTCGGTATTAATCTATTAAGGGAGGGGCTTGACATCCCTGAATGCGGCTTAGTTGCTATACTTGATGCAGACAAAGAGGGGTTTTTGCGGTCGGAAGTATCGTTAATACAAACAATAGGAAGAGCTGCAAGAAATAGCGCGGGTAGAGTTATACTTTATGCCGATAAAATGACTAAATCTATCGATAAAGCCGTTAGTGAAACGTTGCGTAGAAGGCAAATTCAGCAGGAATATAATGAAAAACACGGCATAATTCCAAAAACCATCAACCGTGCTATTCACGCTTTAGCAGAATTTGAGAAAATCGATAGTAAGCTTGATAAAAAACAAGCTCATACTTTATTTGATAATCCTGCCAAGCTAAAAATCCATATTGATAAATTAAAGAAAGAAATGCTTAAAGCCGCAAGTAATCTTGAATTTGAACAAGCCATAAAACTTCGTGATCAGCTAAAAACTCTAGAAGAGGCGGCACTCGAGTTGAGTTAATAGTGTGCGTTGTGGATACCAAAATCGTCATAGTCATTGCGAGGCAAAACTGTAAGTTTTGATGCAGCAATCTCAGGAGTTTGTTATTATTTCATGAGATTGCTACGCAGCCTATGGCTACTCGCAATGACGATTCAGTGTCCACACAGGCAACACCATTAACAACACCTAAAACTCCTACGATGATACGGTGATAAGCCGTGTATATTAATAGCTTCGATATGTTCTTTGGTACCGTAGCCGGAATTTTTGTGCCATAAATATTGGGGAAATTCAGCACTTAAGTCTAGCATCAAACGATCCCTAGTAACTTTTGCAACAATAGAAGCCGCAGCAATCGATAATGATAAATTATCACCGTTAATTATACTGACAAATCTTTCATCCTTAAACTGCATATTACCGTCAACTAACACTATTTCTGGCTCAAGGCTAAGATTTGCTACAGCAATAGAACAAGCTTTTTTAGTTGCCTCTAATATATTAATATCATCAATTTCGGTATGAGAAATAATAGCAGTTGCCCAAACATAATTACTAGTGATTTGTTCATATAGTAATTCTCTTTTCTTTTTGGAAAGCTTTTTAGAATCTTTAATGCCCGTTATAATATTGGCGTTATCTACTATAACGGCACTTGCTACTACCGGACCTGCAAGTGGTCCTCTACCTGCTTCATCTATACCTGCTACAATACAGTTATGATATTTTTTTTCAAAATGTAATAGATCTACTTCCATAATTGTATTTTTTTAATTTTTGATATATGATAGAGCAGTTTAGAATTACAAAAAAGGAAAAGTGCAAAATTATTTTCAATTATTAGGACTTCCGCAAGAGTATAATATTAATTTAAAGATATTAGAAAAGCAATATTTTGCTATGCAGGTAAAATATCATCCCGATAAAACAAAAACTTTGCAGGAAAAGGAACAAAATCTAATTACTGCGGCTGAATTAAATAACGCTTACTCTACTCTTAAAGATGCCTTAAAGCGTGCTGAATATATGCTGCTTTTGCAAAATATAAATTTAGATGACGAAAAAACACGTAGTTTACTTTCGCCTCTAGAATTAAGCATATTCTGGGATGAAATGGAAATAATCGAAAATACTATCTTATTTAGTGATTTAGAAAAAATAAAAGACAAATATGAATTAATGAAAAAGCTTGAAATTGATTCTTTAAAACAAGCTTTTGAAGAACACAATCTATCAGACGCAACTATAAAAACTAGCAAGCTTAAATATATTGGGACATTGCTGCATAAACTGCAAGAAAAAATAAAATCATGCAAATAATAGAAATTAGGGAACCGGAGCAAGCTGATTTTAAGCAAGAACGGCAAATAGCAGTCGGTATCGATTTTGGCACTACTAACTCATTAATAGCTATTGCAGCTAATAGAAAAGTTAAAGTTATTAAATCTATAGATGATAAAGAATTAATCCCAACTACTATAGATTTTACAAGTAACAATTTTACTATAGGTAATAATAAAGGACTGCGTTCTATTAAAAGACTATTCGGTAAAACATTAAAAGAAATTCTAAATACTCCGGCACTTTTTTCGTTAGTTAAAGATTATCTAGATGTAAATAGTAGTGAGCTTAAGCTAAATTTTGCAAATAAACAACTGAGAGTCTCTGAAATTGCAGCAGAAATTTTTATTTACCTAAAAAATCAAGCAGAAGAACAATTAAAGACTAATCTAACTAAAGCAGTAATAACAGTACCTGCACATTTTAACAATGCAGCAAGAGGCGAAGTAATGCTTGCGGCTAAAATAGCAGGTTTTGAAGTATTAAGGCTAATTGCCGAACCTACTGCAGCTGCCTATGCTTACGGCTTAAACAAAAATCAAAAAGGCTGTTATTTAGTATATGACCTAGGCGGCGGCACTTTTGACGTATCTATTCTTAATATACAAGAAGGTATTTTTCAAGTTATAGCAACAAACGGCGATAATATGCTTGGTGGCAACGATATAGATATAGTAATTACACAATATCTTTGCAATAAATTTGATTTACCTAATTCTATAGATACTTTACAACTTGCAAAAAAAGCAAAGGAAACTTTAACATATAAAGATAGTTTTAATAATGATAATATATCAATTAATAAGCAAACATTAGAGCAATTAATTTTACCCTTAGTAGGACGTACTATCAATATAGCTCAAGAGTGTTTAGAACAAGCAGGAAATCCAAATATAGACGGAGTTATTTTAGTAGGGGGTGCAACCCGCATTCCTTTAATAAAAGACGAATTATATAAAGCATTTAAAATAGATATTCTATCAGATATCGATCCTGATAAAGCAGTTGTATGGGGGGCTGCATTACAAGCAGAAAATTTAATAGCACCCCATACAAATTCATTATTGATTGATGTAGTACCTTTATCGCTGGGTATGGAATTATATGGCGGTATAGTTGAAAAAATCATCATGCATAATACTCCGATTCCTATTTCGGTAGTAAAAGAATTTACGACTTATGTCGATAATCAAACCGGTATACAATTTCATATATTGCAAGGTGAACGTGAAATGGCTGCCGATTGCCGCAGTTTAGCCCGATTTGAGTTAAAGGGACTTCCTCCTATGAAAGCAGGATATATTAGAGCCGAAGTTACTTTTGCTATTGACGCAGACGGTATATTATCCGTTTCTGCTTATGAGAAAATCAGCAATACATCACATGCTATAGAAGTAAAGCCAAATCACGGTATTGATAAAACGGAGATTGATATTATGTTAGAAAACGCGTATAAAAATGCTAAAATAGATTATACTACAAGATTATTACAAGAAGCAGTAATTGAAGCAGAGGCTTTAATCTTTAGCATAGAACGTGCTATAGCGGAATTAACAACTTTATTATCGGAAAGTGAGATATCTATAATTAATTCTTTATTAGATAATATAAAAGAAGCCGTACACGCTAGAGATCGGATCTTAATTAATAATTCTATTAAAGAGTTTAAATCCAAAATAAAAAAATCTATGTATACAAAGTTTAATATAATAATTAATGATTTGCTAAAAGGCAAAAATATCAATCAAATTAAATAGCCTCAGTTATATATAAAATATTATATATAATCGAACCAATTTAGATAAGGAAAAATAAGAAGAATGTCAGGAAAAATAAAAGTAACATTTATTATAAATGATGGAGAAGAAAAAACAGTAGAAGCACCGATAGGGCTTTCTATTTTAGAAATTGCCCATAGTAACGATCTAGACCTTGAGGGAGCTTGTGAAGGATCGCTTGCTTGTGCTACTTGTCACGTTATTTTAGAAGAAGAATTTTACAACAAATTAAAAAAACCTACGGAAGCAGAGGAAGATATGCTTGACTTAGCCTTTGGTCTTACCGATACTTCTAGATTGGGATGTCAAATTATTTTAACCGAAGAATTAGACGGCATAAAAGTACGCCTTCCTGCTGCTACTCGTAATATAAAATTATAATGGATTAAAAAAGTGATACGTAAAATACTTCTTTTTGTGTTTTTAGCCTTTACTATAATATGGTTTGCAACTGCATATACTATAAAAAATAACGTTGTAAGTTTAATGAAGAATTCTGAATCCGATAATCTTAAAATATCTTATAATGCAGTTAAGTTTTCAGGCTATCCTTTTAATTGGAAAATTACCGTAACGGATCCTAAAGTAAAATTAATTGATCATGTAAATTCTAAAGAATTTACATGCGAAAATATTGTACTAAATATAGCTTTTAGTACTAAAAGAGCCGCTCTTAATTTCGGTCCTTTTATTAGAGAAGTCGATAATTACGGCGACAAAACATTTACCTATGATGTACGCAGCGATGATGACATAAAGGGTATAGGAAAATTTAATAAACCTTTATATAAAATATCAAAAGATGATAATTTAAAAGAAATATTAAAATCAATTCAGTTAAATAATAAAGCATTATTGATATTTAAAGATAATCAAGAAATCTTTAAAATTAATGATTTAGCATTTCTTATAAGAAAACAGAATTTAGCAAGTGAGGAAAATATATCCTTATTTTTAAACATGAATTATTATTCAGAAAAAGATATTGTGAATTTTAAAAATGCTAATTTAGATATTGCTGCTTCTTTAAAATTTGCTGCAGACGGAGAAGATTCAGCTATTTTACAAAATTTTAATATAGAAAGATTTATTTTTACTTGTGATAATGATTCTAAAGTTAATTTAAACGGTGATTTACAACTCTTTGCCAATAAATTACCGAAAGGAAAACTATATTTTGAGCTGGAAAATTATAATTCCATAGTTGATAAATTATTACCGAATAATATTATTTTTTCTAAGAAAATAATTAAAACAATTATTGCTAAAGTAATTAATAAAGCTTCCGACGCGCAATTAAATACAGAGCAAAATAATGCAAATTCGGCTTACAACAATATAGAAAAAGCTAAGTTTGATATTGAGTTTTCAGACAAAGGAATAAATATCGGTTCTATTAATTTATTAGAACTAAAACTTGGTGAACATAAAGAAGACCAAAAATACCGCAAATAATTCAAATTCGTTTTATGAACAATTTTAAACTAGCGACTATTATTAGCATATTTCTTATTTGCAGTAATATTTATGCTGCTCCAAAAGTCATTAAAATCGGTACCGGCTCTATTTTAAAAGGATATTATGCTATTGGACTTGATTTATGCAAGACTATTACAAATGACGATAAAAATAATGAACATATTAAATGCGAAGTTGTTGCAACAAACGGTAGTATAGAAAATTTAAAATTATTACAACAAGGCAAAATTGATTTAGCCCTAGTGCAAGCTAATATTGCAGTAGAAGCATATGAGGACATAGGTTATTATCACGATCAAGAAAAAATGCAAAATTTACGTCAGGTGCTTAATCTACATGATGAGTTTTTTACGGTTATTGTAAAAGATGAGGATAAAATAAAAGTTTTTGCTGATATTGACGGAAAAAAAATAACTAATGGTCCGACATTTTCCAGTAGTCATATTACTTATGATGTCGTACGTTCTTTATATAAATTTGCTAAGGAACCTGAAGAGCTACATATTAATTATGAAGATTCTAGTGATCAATTCTGTAATAAGGAAATAGATGCTATAATAATGATGGTTGGACATCCTAACCCCTTAGTAAATTTAATAGCTAATAAGTGTGAAATTGATTTCATTTCTATTGACAATGATAAAATAACGGAATTAATAAAACAAAATAGAGCTTTTCATAAAGCCATACTTCATAAGGGCTTATATCCAGGGATTACCGATGATCAAACTACAGTAAAAGTATCGGCAATCCTAGTAACTAGAGATGAGGCGAATCGTGATATTTTAGATAAATTTATCGGAGCTTTTCATAGAAACGTAGCAAATTTTAAACTTTCTAATTACTTATTAAATAACCTGGACATTAACTATTTCACCGATACTAAAAATTTTGTTCTACCAAAACATGATTCAGTAAGAAACAAAAACTAACAATATATTATGTCTGAAAATACTATATTTAAAAATATACTGATACCTATAGATTTAAATGATAAAAAATCTATAAAAGGTATTCTTTCTAAGGCTTTAATGCTTGCGACGAACTTTCAAGCAAAATTACATTTTATGTATGTAATTCCTGAATTCGGTACGAAAATGTTTGAAGATTATTTACCTAAACATTGGAGAACGGAGAAAAAAGAAAAGTATAAAGCTCAAATTAAAGAGCTTATCAAACAATATATTCCCGATGAAATTGAAACAGATTATTATATAGGTAGCGGTGCCGTTTATGATGAAATAATTAAGCACTCTAATGAAATTAAAGCCGATTTAATAATAATCTCTGCAGTCAGACTACAATTAAAAGATTATATGCTTGGACCTAATGCTTCTAAAATCGTCCGTCATTCAGATATATCAGTGTTAGTAGTAAGAGACGAGTAATAATTATTTACGACTCTTGGGAGTGCATTGCTAGCGTGGGTCCATAATCGTCATTGCGAGCAGCCGTAGGCTGCGTGGCAATCCACAAAAAATAAAAAAAATGCTATAAATTAGCATTTTTTACTGGATTGCTTCGTCAAAATTTACAATTTTTTCTTGCAATGACGATTTTGGCTGTTATAACTTCACTTTCAACTTCACAAAGCCTTGATGGCTTTGATATTTCTTTTGTAAATGACAGTTATAGTCAAGTAATATGCTTACATTATCTTTTTCAGTTAAAACGCTAGCACCGATATTATAAGCGACTTTAGGTTGCTTCGGTAATGCGATAGTTTCATTAACTTCTCTATCTTTCCATTTTACTTTAGCATTAAGTTTTTTACTATTATCATTAAAGTAATGTTCTACAGATGCCTGAAGTGCAGGGTAACACTGAAACCTTCAGCTATTTTCTGCGGTGCTAAAGCTACCTTACCGCCTAAAATACCGCTCTATAAATGCTGCTTTTTAGAAGCAATACTCAAATGCTGAATACCTACATCACTTTCTTGATATGTATCGTCTTTAGAGTGGCCGTATCTTATACCAAGATTTGGAGTAAGAGTAATATCACCATTCATAAGATGATTATAACTTAATACAGTTTCAAAGTTATAATTATTATGCTTATATTTACCGGTGCCGTTGCTAATGGAACTGCAACTGCAGGAACAGCTATTACCTCTGCTGCGTCCTCTTCAGGATCTGCCAGTAAAACCAATGGTGCAACAGGAGCCACAGAAGCAACAGCAGGAGCTACTACAACTCCTCCACCATAGCTTACGTCTCCATTTGCTACTGCTTGTGCTGCTGCTGACTCAGGATGTCTTGTAGCAACTTCTGCTTCATTTACAGCTGCCGCTTCTATAATTGCTGCTAACCTAGAATTATTCGCTTTAAGTTGCTGCATTAATCCTGCATCTTGATTCATTCTAACACATAGATTTCTTGTTTCCTGATCTATACAACTTGCTACTTCTCTTTTAGGACCTATGAACTCAATATTGGTTCCTTCTTTTATAGCTTGAGCTAATTGATTTATATTACCATCAAGTGCATCTGCATTTTTAGTTGTATATTTCTCCAAAACTTCTTCTACAATTAATGCTTTTAGTTTTTCCTTTCCTTGAGTCTTTATTGCTAACTCTCTTTTTAAATCCGTGTCAACTGAAGCTGCTATAGCTTGAACAACGGTTTCGTATTTTGTCCCCTATTTTAGAAGTAGGAGCAATATAAGCTACTGCCACTGCAACCACAGCATTTTTAGGAAAAAGATTTACGATAGGCTTTAGACTGTTCCTCTTTCTGACTAAACCGTCCATACCAAGCCCATTATATCCTACCCTCATAGGTAGTGGCAGTCCACCTGCTACCACTATTACCGGTGCAATAACAGGGGTATTAGCAGCTTTCGCTGCTTTTACTCCTTTTAATACCACCTTCTACTTTCTCATCACTTATTATATTAAGAAATTTTACAATTGCCTCTTTTGAGAAATCTTTAGTATTAGGTATTAAAACTTTCATTTTTGCATTAAAATTATTTTGTACAGCGTCTGTTATATTTTTCTCTGTAATGGTTTTAGGCTTTAGATAAACCAGCTGCATTATCGGCTCAAACTTTTCTTAGTAATCTAGCGTTAGTATCAACTGCCGTTTCATAAATTCTTGATAATGTTGCCGGTACAGCTTTATTTTGTAAAAATGTTAGCCGCTATCTATATTACTTTCCACTGTTAAATTAACAATGTTGTTATTAATCCAATTATTTATTTGAGTATTTACTTCGTTTGCTTTAGGAGTAAGGGCTATATTATCGCGTACGTCTCCTTTATTAAGAGCTAGATCTAGTACATCGGAAAATTTTATCTCTATTTCATTATTTAAAGAATTTGCTCCTAAAACATTTTCATTTTTAGCAATATAATCTATTCTTGATATAATTGTTTTCTTATCTTGTAGTTTATCTTTTATTTTTATTTCAGTACGTCTTGCCGTAATATGATTTTGTAAGTCCAGCGGTAATTTATCAAAAGTATAGTTTAACGGTCTATTGCATTATGTTCTTCTTCATTAAATAGCTCTTTAAAAAATTCCTTGTTGGCTATTTTATTATTTAAAGTTAAAGCTTGCCTTGAAATTTGCTTTATTACATCATCATCTTTTAGTCTATTCCAAATATTCTCAGCTTTTATCATTAATTGTGCTTTATCAGGCTTTGCTTCTGAAAATAATGCTAAAGACTTAAGTGAACTTTTCCTTTCTTCTAAAGTTAAAAGTGTTTTGATAGTAATCCCTAAATCTGTTTCTGCACCTAATGTTCTTACTTCTAGCTTTCCGGGATTTCCATTATTTTTAGCTAAATACATCTCATTATGAAATATTCTGTCTAAAGTATTCGGAACTACAAGAACTTCTGCGACTGCTCTGCCTACAACCGGTGCCGGTGCAGCTATTCTTCCTCTTAATGTAGCATCTTCTTTTGCCTTTAGATTTATAACCTGCTAATTTTAGTTCCATCATCACCTATGGCATCTAGATTTGCTATATCCCTAGCTATTGCAAGTCTTATACCTACACCTGCCGGAGGAGGAGCTGCTACTCCACCCGGTAGAGGCGAAATAGGCAGTACTACTCTGCCATTGCTTGAGGTGCTATATTACAAGACCTACTAGACCCTCATTATCTATTCTTATTTCACCTACAGTCTTTTTTAGGACAAGTACCAGATCACTCATTGTTAAAGCATCGCAATTATTTATCAATGCCTGCATTTTCTTACCATCCAAATCTTTAGTTATTAAACCGGCATCTTTTAAAATCTTGTTATAACTTTTTAGACCTTGCTCATCAACTACCTTATCGTTTTCATTCACTATCTTAATTTTACCGTTATCAATATATGCTTCTTTTAATTTAGCCATCTGCTCTCAATAATTAACTACTATTGCAGGATCAGCTAACTTCATTACGGATTGTCTTATGGGAATACTAGATTGTTTAGACTCAAGCTCAACTAAGTTTTGATTAACATAGTTTTTAAATTGATCTAATAATTTATGTTTTGCTTCCGGAGTAGCTACGCTTTTAAACTTATTTAATAAAGGGCTGTTTCCTGATTCAGAGTATTTAGCATTAATATCGATGCTTCTTACAGTAGGATCAGTAATATTAGTACCAAAAAATACATGTTCAAAAGCTTCTGTTATTAAAGGAGCTTCAACATAATTATTTACAACTTTTAAATCGTCATTAGCATCTACACCGCCTGTCATAGCTATATATTTTAACTGCTCCAAAGGTGTATTTAAATTTTCTATGTTATCAAATGTATAGCCTTTTTAATTTTATCGTTAATACTGACAGCATTTGCCCCTTCAGCTTTAGCAAGGATTGCCAATACTTGCAGTCTATTTTCTAGAACCATCTCTTGCTCGTTACGTCCTGTTTCTACTGCTGTATTACCTGTTAAATCAATAACTTCAACACCGGCTGCACGTGCTTCTCTTCTTTCTCTAGCACCGTTAAGTACAGGAGCAACTGCTTGAAGTCTAGTGACTTCTATTATTGCGTTATTGAATAATCTGCTTTCCCCCGGCATAAGATCGTCAACAAGGTCACCAAAATCTGTACGGTCCTGAATTCCTTTTATAACATTAAGCTTTTGAGCAGGAGTTAATATTTGGTAGTCAGCAGTATGGTTCAATATATCATAGATTTCTATATCTGCTCTTGCTTCCCCGGTCACAGCGGTAAGGATTGCAGCATTAGCACAGCTAAGTAAGAATAATTTTGTAAGTTTAGAATTTATAGATTTAATATTTTCATAATATCTAATTTCTCTTTAATAAATCTTAGCAATTACTTAAAATATTAATACTTTTTATTATTGAAGATAATGATACATAAAAAATATTATGTTAAAATTTATATTGATGAGTTATAAAATAGGATAGTAACGTGGATTTTATATGATATTTTAGTATTTATAGGAAATGTAAAGCTTATTGTTAACGTTTAGTTAATTTATTAAAATCTTGTAGAACATTATACGGTATTACTTCTATACATGCAAGCTATATTATTAAAATTTTCATTATTTTTAAAATGCTTTATAATGATTGTTATATAACATGATGTCATTCCCGCATGAATACCCAAGTCGTCATTGCGAGCGAACGTTAGTGAGCGTAGCAATCTCAGGAATTTTTCCTGAGATTGCTTCGTCGAAACTTACAGTTTTTCCTCGCAATGACGCAAAAATCGTTCCACGCAACCGCGCTTTCTTGCCTACGCGGGAATGACATTAAACTATAAGGTATATACTTTGTCTCTCAAAACCAAATTACTTTTTATTACAATCAGCGGCATTATAATATTATATTTTGCTATTCCTCCTGCGCCTTTACTTAAAGACGTAAGTTTCTCACAAAGAGTATTTGACCGAAACGGCAAGTTAATGCGTATTTCGCTTTCTAAAGACGATAAATATAGGATATTCACTCCTATACGTGAAATACCGGCAAGTTTTATAGAAGCAGTACTATTATATGAAGACAAGCATTTTTATGAGCATTTTGGCGTTAACCCCGTTTCTTTAGCCAAAGCTTTTTATTCTACTTATTTACAGAATAATCGTAAAATAGGTGGCTCTACTATAACAATGCAAGTAGCACGTTTAAGATATGGAATAAACTCTTCTACTATTCTTGGTAAAATCCATCAAATCATTAAAGCTATTCATGTAGAGCTACATTATTCAAAAGATGAAATCCTAGAAGCTTATCTAAATCTAGTGCCTTACGGTAGTAATATTGAAGGGATAGCAGCCTGCAGTTATATTTACTTCAATCGTGACCTAAAAGATTTAAATTTGATCGATATTCTAAACCTTGCAGTAATCCCACAAAATCCGCTTAAAAGAGGCGGGAATGATATTAATATTTTTAAAGCACGTAAATATCTATTTACCAAGTGGCTCACGATTCACCCACAAGATATTATTTATAATAAGTTAATTAGTTTGCCGGTTAAATTTAATCAAAATAAAAAGCTGCCTTTTATTGCACCGCATTTTACTTTAGACATACTAGCAAATAATGATAGCCCTATTATACGCACTACTATAGATAAAAATCTGCAAGCTACTATAGAAAAACAAGTTCGGCTATATATTAATGATCGGAAAAAATATGGCATTAATAATGCCGCCGTAATTCTTATTGATTTTACTACTATGGAAGTGCTTGCAAGTATTGGCTCCGGAGAGTTTTTTAATAACGATATTTGTGGACAGATTAACGGCACTAAAAGCCATAGATCTCCAGGCTCAGCTTTAAAACCGTTTGTCTATGCACTTAGTTTTGATCAATCACTAATACATCCGTTAACTTTACTAAAGGATACACCTACTTACTACGATCATTATAAACCGGAAAATTTTGATAGTAGGTTTGCAGGCGGTTTAAGTGCTAGAGAATCGTTAATAAAGAGCCGTAACGTACCTGTAATATTTCTGGCGTCTAAGTTAAAAAACCGAATTTTTATGAGTTCTTACAACAAGCAAAAATTAGCGGCTTACGAAAACCTGAAAATTACGGTTTATCTATAGTACTCGGCACAGCAGAAATTACTCTTGAAGAGTTAACTACTCTTTATGCTATGCTTGCTAATTTCGGTACTTATAAACCGCTTAGAAAAGTATTGGATTCTACTATGTCATTCCTGCGAAAGCAGGAATCCATAAAAAATTACCTAAATGTTGGAACAAAAATTTCATATGATTTACTGGATTCCCGCTTTCGCGGGAATGACACAGGAGAGGACAAGGATGACACGGACACCGTACTACTATCCCCCGAGGCAAGCTATTTAACACTTGATATTATAAAAGATACGACTCGTCCTATTACCTATAATAATACAAAGCATAACTTACCGATTTATTGGAAAACAGGTACTTCCAGCTCATTTAGAGATGCACTTAGCGTCGGCATATTCGGGAAATACGTACTTGCTGTTTGGGTTGGGGATTTCAAAGGGCAAACTCACGGAACATTTACTGGTAATATTTCTGCAGCCCCTTTATTCTTTAATATTATCGAATCCATAGCTAGACCAAATAAAGATGAGGATTTAATCCTTTCAAAAATTAATGCACTAAATATTACTAAAGTAAAAGTTTGTGCAGATACGGGAGATATCGATAACGATATGTGTCCGGTTAAAGCAGAAACCTTATTCATTCAAGGCAAATCACCGATAAAACAATCCGGTATTTATAGAAAAATGTTGATAGATTTAAAAACCGGTATGCCTGCTTGTAACTTTATTAAAGGACAAACAGAATATAAAACAGTAAATTTATGGCCAACAGATATGCTTTTCGGTTTATCAAAAAGCAGGAATACATATATTACCGAAACCGATACCTACAAACCATTGCAATAGGTTGATAAATTGACATCATAAAAAACCTAAAATTATATACCCGTTAAAAAATTCCGTACATTCAATTAAAAATAGTGATAACATTACTTTTAGTGCGATTAGCGATAATAAAACCAACAATATTTTTTGGTTTGTGGAAAATGAATTAATAGCAACCGCGAAACCAAACGAAGCAGTAATATGGAAAGCAAAAGCCGGTGAATTTATTATTAGAGCTATCAGCGATAGCGGCGAAAGCGACAGTATAAAAATTTATATTAAAGAATAGATTAGCGGTTATATATGAAATTTAAAATTCCCACAGAAATTGATATTAAACCTTTCACAGAAGCAGAAACTGCTCTTGATTCTTTAAAAGCAAATATTCTAAATGCATTGACTGAAGTGAATTATTCACTAATACCAGCAGGAAAAACACCAGAAGCTACAGTAGTAATAGGATTACCTTATAGCGGGAAAAACACATTTTTAAATGCTCTTGAGAACAGCCTTAAGATTATCGAAAACGGTGAAGAATTTACATTTGATAAATTATTTGATTTTGAAACAACGCCGGAAATTCAGCATAAATATGAACCGGCTATATATGATCCCAAAAAATTTGAAATTGCAGAAAAAGTATTTTGGGAATGCTCTAACGGAGTACCCGATACAGTGCAAGAGTTAATCAATGTATTTTTCATTCAAAAGCTAGTTCAAATGACCGATAAATTAAAATTTATCATAGTAGTAAAAGAAGAGACCGTAAAATCCCCTAGTATCTTTAACAGGATTATAGAAGACTTTAAAAATATTTTTCCTACAGAAGAACACAAAAAATTAAAAGGAAATGTTATATGCGTAATAACACAACATAATGAAAATAATCATGAAAACATTTACCGATGTACAAAATAGCATTGCTATTAACAAGGATATATTAGAATTCTCTGATATAAAATTTTTCTATAAACCTACTTCTCAAAATGGGGAAATAAACCTCTCTCTAGAACTAAAACACCTAGAAGAGAGAAAAGGAGTACAAAATTTAGAGATAAAGCAGCTAAGTTCATTGCTAAAGGAACAAGACAGTCTGATAGAAAATTTACATACACAAATACAGATAAATATATAATGTATAATTAATACTATCCAATCAATTTTTGAAGACTTTAATGTATATACACCTCTTAACTACTCAAAATTTTTTAACTATGAGGATTATATTAAACCATATTTACCAAGTTCTCCACAATACCGGCTATAGAAAAAACTCTTTCTTGTTTTGAAGGATTAGCACAATTATCAGAATTTCAAGCTATCATATTAAACAAACAAGCTAATAACCTTATAGGGGTAATATTTCAAATTTTAGACTCTATTGAGAAATTCACAGACAATAAACCGGTTATTCAAGCTTACCGATATGTATTAAACCTACAAATTAAAGAATTATCATTATTTGAAGAAATGTTATCTACAACATGGTCTCAATCCAATGATTGCTATAGTTCCTTAATTGAAATATGTGATTTATTCATACAAAATCACTATCTATCTTCTATAAAAAATATAGAACCTAAACACGATCAACCAGTGCAATATTATAAAGAAGCCATAGAGTGGTTAAATAAGTACTCGGACAAAGCAGAAGTGACTCAAACTATAGGCTAGCTGCCACTCTAAAATAGGTGATATATTGAGCGAAGAAGAAGATTATAATGGAGCTTTAGCTAATTATAATGCAGCTCTAACATGTAATGAAGAACTTAAAGAAATGTACAATAAAATCGGCGATATGCTATTTAACTTAGGACGTGAAGACCCAGCTATCATATTTTATAGAAAGAATAATAAATTAGACTCTATATTAAAATGTTATGACAGTCTTATAAATAAGGCTGAAAAGCCTATAAAATATGATTTATATATGGCCCAAGGAAACGAACTTTGCTTTCAAAAACAACAGGAAACAGATGCTGCAGAATCATATTTTAAAGCAGCTGGTGTTGTACGTGATCCTCAAAAACAACGAGATGCAATGCTTATGGCATACAATACTTTCTTAGGAAACCCAAATAATAACGCAATTCAACAAACAGATATTTCAGAACAACAATAAAGAGAGGGATATCTTAATGGTATAATCGGCGATATTATTGATCTGTGACCGTTCACTGGTGTTAAGCGGCTTATTATTCCTCTCTGTCATCCCGTGATTTATTCACGGAATCCAGTAAAACATATAAAAATTTATTTTTATATGTTTATTTTATTAAACATGTAGTGTAGGTAACAATATTGAAGTTATTTTTTCTGGACCCCGTGGTCAGGCCACGGGGTGACAGTGAAAAACCCATGAACGCTCACATTGATCTATCTATCTCAGTAAATCATTTATGCTTACTTTAGCTCTAGTAGTTTTATCGACTTGTTTTACGATAACTACGCAATAAAGTCCAGGCTTACCGGCTTCCTTAGCAGGTAATACTCCTGGAACTACAACGGAATAAGCCGGAATTCTGCCGTAAATAATTTCACCTGTATCTCTGTATACTATTTTTGTAGAGCTACCGATAAACACCCCCATACTAATTACTGCTCCTTCCTCTACTATTACACCTTCTGCTATTTCCGATCTTGCACCAATAAAACAATTATCTTCAATGATAACAGGCTTTGCTTGCAACGGCTCAAGCACCCCACCTATTCCCGTGCCGCCTGAAATATGGCAATTCTTGCCGATTTGAGCACATGAGCCGATAGTAGCCCATGTATCAATCATTGTTCCCTCATCTATATAAGCACCTATATTAATGAAAGAAGGCATAATTACAACATTTTTAGCTATATAAGTACCTGTTCTAACAACAGCTCCGGGCACTGTGCGTATAGCTGCTTCTTTGAATGTATTTTTATCAGTATCTGCAGAAAATTTAGGAGCAACTTTGTCATACCAACTATTATAATTGTTATTATAAAGTTGTGATTCCGTAGTGATAAAATACAGCAATATAGCTTTCTTTACCCATTCATTAACTTGCCAACTATTTTCTTTCTTTTCACAAACACGAATCGTACCTTGATTTAAGCTTTCTATACTATCATTAAGAGTTTGCTTTAATGTTATAAGCTTTGAAAAATCTTGAAGAAGTTTGTCCTTAATTTGCCAAGCTTCTTCAATTTCTTTAATAAGAGAGGACATATCTTTTAACTGTTTTATTGCCAAAAATAATAAATGAGATTATCATAAAGTCAAACATAATAATTATAATTAACTATGCATATTACTTGCCCAAATTGCCAAACAAGATTTATTGTTACAAGCAATCAAATAGGTATTAACGGACGACGAGTAAAATGTTCCAAATGTAGCCATTTGTGGTATCAGAAATTAGACTATAATAATAGTACATTAAATGACTTTAAAGATAAAGTAAACACGGGAACTATTAAAACTCCTATTAAAAATCATTACAATGCTAATGTGCCGGTTATTTTACCGTATATTCCTAATAAGAAAAAATATAATATATTTCCAATATTATGGACTAGCTTTATAATTTTTTGTTTAGTGATATTACTAATAGATAGCTTTAAATTCTTAGGTAAATATGATCAATTAAAGATAGAAGAAATTAATTTAGGCAAATCTCGTCATATAGGCGGTATGAAGATATTTTATAAATTATCTAATGAGTCTGATTATTTAATTTCCGATCCTATAATCAAAGTGAGAGTAATAGATACTAATAATCAAGCTTTAGATGAATATGTATCAATTACAAAACTACAAACAAAAATCCCTGCAAAACAAGCAATATATCTAGAAATGAATATTGAAGGGATCCCTATTACAGCAAAATATATTGATATTGTTATAGGTAATAGATTAGGACTTTTATTTAAGTGAGGATGTTGTTGCATAGCCCCTATGTCATTCCCACGTAGGCGGAAATCCAGAAAAACATATAAAAACTTGTTTTTATATGTTTATTTTTATTAAATATGTAATCTATATTAAGATTGTCTTGTCCCTACCTTTGCAGGAATGACATACTAAACGTTCATACAATAGAGAGTCAAGCCACACTATAACACCTAACGCATTTTTCGACCTACGCAACAATGCCATGTGGGAATGACATAGGGGCTATGCAACAACATCACTTAAAAATAAAAATACCCATAAGCCGAAGCTTATGGGTATTACTAAAGATATAATAATTTCTTCGTGTATTAGGAAACACCACAACTTGAGCTATTAGTATCACTTGATACCATATTAACAATATCTGGAGCTTTAAATAATATAATGATTGCAGTAACTACCACTAAAGCTACTTCCCACTGCAATTTTCCTCTTAATGTTTGAATTCCCAGAACAATTATACCGACAACAGCTATACCTTTTGCAGTATTGCCTCTGAATACTTTAATTAACTTACATAATGCATCACCTACAGGATCGCCGGCACTATTACCTAAGCTATCAAAAGCTACCATAATAATAGCCATGCCTAGAATAGTAAATAATATGCGTAATGATAGATTATAATCGATTAATTCTTCGTTTAATTTACGAATAGGAAAGTTCATATGTTTTACCTCAATAAAATAATTAGCATTTAAAAAATAATGTATAATTTATTTATATATAAATCAACTCCTAAATATATGCAATTTTAATTAATATGCAAAAATATTTTAAAAATACTTATTTTAAGTAATATTATAATCACATATAGTATAATTTAACTTCCAAATATATAAACAAACGTAAATAAAAATAACCAAACCACATCTACAAAATGCCAGTACCATGCAGCACATTCAAACCCTAAATGTCCATTACCTTCTGTAGTAAAATCTCCTCTTTTTGCTCTAAAGTAGCAAATTATTAGAAATATAGTACCTATAATTACATGAGCTCCATGAAAACCCGTGGCTAAATAAAAATTAGAAGCATATATACCATCTGTAAATTTAAACGCCGCATGGTAATATTCATATGCCTGCATAGTTGTAAAAAATATTCCAAGCAATATGGTAAGAGCAAGTGCAGTTACACAATCTTTTTGATTTTTTTCTTCTAAGGCGTAGTGAGCCCAAGTAATGGTAGTGCCTGATAAGAGTAGTATTAAAGTATTGATAAAAGGAATATCAAACGGCTCAAAAGTTTTAATTGTAGGTGGAGGCCAAATGCCCTGCTTTACAACCCATACACCGTCTAAAAGACCTACGGGTGATAGACGTGATTTAAAAAAAGAAGCAAAAAATACACCAAAAAATACTATTTCCGTTAAGATAAATAACGCCATACCTATTTGTAAACCTTTTCTAACAGGACTAGTATGCTGATGTTCGACTATTCCTTCTTTCACTATATCTCTCCACCAAGAATATAAACAGTAACCTACTGAAATAATCCCTGCAGATAAAATATATATATTAAATTTGTAGCCATGCATGAACGAGACGCCGCCTATAACCAAAAGAAGTAAAGCAAAAGATGTTAGGACGGGCCAAGGGCTTGGGTCTACTATATGGAATAAGTGCGATTTAGTAATAGAATATGAATTATTTAAAATTATCTTTTGACTCATATTGTTATTTTATATTTCCTAATTATCACCAATAACAAACTACAAAAGTAATCTGCTATTCGCATGAGTGAAAATAAATATAAATTATTATTGATGTAAAAGCAAATGCTAGAAGCAGATTATATAGAAAATATACCCAGTAACTCAGAATTACATTATTTATTATCAATGACAACTAAAATCTCTTGACTCTTTATATTACTCAACTAATATATAGACCGCTAATAATGTTTAAGCTCCATTGTTGCAAGACCAATCTGTCAAAACTTAATATTAAGTTATGCCAGGGGTCTATTATTATAAGTGAGTAAAATCATGAAGTATAATGGAGGTTGTTGTCCTACAGCAACGGAGCTTAACCCCTGGCACCTTTATTTATTAATTCTAAAAAATACAAATGCAAAAAATAAAGAACAAATTTAAAAAAAGTTTTTCTTTGCATCACCATTTCTAATAATATTATTAATGTTTTTTTATTATCTTCTTAATATCTTAGAAGTAAAATATTTCTAGATTTTTTAACTAATTAAGTTGTTAACTCTAAATTTTCTTACTTAAAATTATAGAGATACGACAAATTATCTTCACTATTTTACTAGTTATTTCTGCAAATATTGCCTCAGTACTATCATTCATTATAGCAATATTTTTATGTTCAATTTCATCAAGTCGAAATTTAATAATATTATTTAATAATTCTGGCTCAACATTTTTATTTTCTAAATAATTTATTTGCTGTTCATAATGTTTTTCTATTACTTCTTCTACACTCTCGGTAATAAGCATCGCCGTTTTTATTCCCATCAAGGAAGATAAAGCACCAAGTAAAAATCCGTAATGATGCCAAAAAAATAATAAAAATGTGGGTCTTATTTCTTTTTCCAGTAATTTTTTTTCAAAATAATTTAAATGCACTTCTTCGTGGTCAAGCATTTCTTTAATCAATATATGATCATTTTGAGATTTAATATATTTTAGCTGTCCTTGATAAATTCTTTTTGCACCATATTCTCCGGCATGATTAACTCTAATTATCTCGTGAATTTGTTTGTCAGGATCAGAAAAATCAGGTCTAGGCATAATGTATACTCGTTTAATTTGAAAAATTGGCTACGTCATATTATAAGAGCTACGGTGCTCACGTATTAAGTATACGCTCCGCTCCTCGCCTTATAGTCTCCTTGCTCTTTTCCAAATTAAACTTCGTCTACTCTTCATTTACTTTGGAGTATACTTTGGAATAAATCGAAACTAGCAGGATTTAACTTATAATCCACTTCTGCCTGTTGTAGCACTTTTAAAGTCTTTAGACATTCAGTGAGGCTAAGACCGTTTGCTATCTTCGTAAAATCATTAATATACTGATAGAAAATCGGTGGTGATAATGATTTTATTGCGAGTTCCAAACGCTCACCGTTTTTTACTTTCGACAACACTATATATAAATTTAAATAATGCCTTATTAATGCTCTAATAATTAAAACTTCATTGATATTTTGTTTTTTTAATATATCAAGCTCTTGCAGAAAATTACTATAATCTTTTTTTGAAAAATACATTGCTAAATCACTGCCGTTTGCCGTAATTTCGCTACTTATAACTTCTAGAACGTCGTTTAAAGTAATTTCGCGTGCGTCGTGAACAAAATATATTAATTTATTTATTTCGCTACAAATTAAATCATGATCACCTTTTAAATGAGCTTTTAAATAAGTAATAGCTTCTTTACTTATAACTTTATTAGTTTTTGCTACTTTACCTAAAATAATTCGTTCAATTTTTGCTTCATCGTCATGATAACAAGCAACTGCCGCTAAATATTCTTCCGTTTCAAAAAACTTTCTAATGCTCCCACTAGAAGTCATTTCTTCACCTATAAATACAGGAAAATTTATATAATCCCTGTTTAGAATTATTTTTAAATTCTTATCGATTGAATTCCCAACCGATCTAATTTTAATTAATTCTTTTTGACCAAAAAAATTAGACGAATTAAGTAATATTTCTAAAGATGAAATATTAAGATCTGCGTATTCTATAGAAGTTTGTAGCATATTTAAGCTTTTTACTAAATGCTTACAAATTTTTTCTATATAACCTTTATCAGGACCATATAGTAAAAGAGCTCTAATCTTTCCGGATGTTATTAGTTCAAATAATCTACCTATTTGTGAAAAATAAAATTTCATAGCTTAACTATTTCCGTGTAAAATATAAAATTAATCTGCTACGAATTTCTTCTGCTGCTTGATATGCCAAGTCTATTCCTGTTTTATCTCTTTCAACATTTGTCGCATATGGTGTAAAAATAGCATTATATGACGTGTTTTGGTAAAACTTCTCTTCAATTAAAACCTTTTGGCTTTCTATATCAATTAATTTATATCTAACTAATTGATTAATATATTCCCTTAAAACATTGGAGTTTTTTTCAATAGTAGCAGGCATAGTTGTTGCGATAAGCTTTACTTTAAGCAGATATTTTGCTTGTGCTTTCTGAGGTAAAATACTAGTTAAACGATGATAAAACTCAGCCCCTTCAATTGTTCGAATTGGTTCAACTTCAATAGCTTCTAAATCATTATTTCTACTGTATTTTTCACTATATACCGGTTTTAAATTACAACTGTTCATTAGAAAGAATATAATTATTACAAATAAAGAGCGCATATATTAGATTAAGATTGGTTTTTTATATTAATAACAGTTTATTTCGATTTTGTGAAAGAAAATTATAATAATGAGCATTTATTAATATTTATATGTAATAGTTGAGATTAAATCTTACATTTAGTAAAATAAATTAATTATTAAATGGAGATGAAAAATGAACTTAAATCAAAAAATAATAAAGCCAAAAATAGGGTTACTAGAACTAGCTAAGAGTCTTGGTAGCATATAGTCAGCATGTAAAGCGATGGGCTATAGTAGAGATAGTTATTACAGATTTAAAGAACTGTATGAAACTGGTGGCGAAGAGGCATTGTATGAAATTAGTCGAAGAAAGCCAATAATAGCGAATAGAGTTGATCCAGCGATAGAGAAAGCAGTAATGGATATGGCAATAGAATATCCAGCATATGGACAGCTAAGAGTATAAAATGAGCTTAAGAAGAGCGGTATACTTGTATCGCCTGGAGGAGTGAGATCAATTTGGTTACGTAATGATTTAAACAATATCAGTAAAAGGCTTAAAGCATTAGAAGCAAAGATGGCTCAGGATGGTATTGTTCTTACTGAATCTCAATTACAAGTGCTAGAGAAGCGTCGTAATGAAAAAGAAGCTCATGGAGAAATTGAGACGCAGCATCCAGGTTATTTAGGATGTCAGGATACGTATTATGTAGGTAATTTCAAAGGTATAGGTAAGGTTTATTCTCAGGTATTTATTGATAGCTATACTAGGGTAGCTGATGCTAAACTATATACTGATAAAACAGCTTTAACTGCTGCTGATATGCTTAATGACCGCGTGTTACCATGGTACGAGACTCAAGGGATACCAATACTTCGTATTCTTACAGATTGTGGGGCAGAATATAAGGGAAATATAGAGCATCATGCTTTTGAATTATTTCTAAGTATTGAAGGTATAGAGCATACTACTACTAAAGCATATTCTCCTCAAACAAATGGTATGTGTGAGCGTTTTAATAAAACCATGAAACAAGAATTCTTTGATACAGCTATGCGGAAAAAGATTTATACAGATCTTGATGATTTACAATTAGATTTTGATATTTGGTTAGAGCATTTCAATAATGAGCGACCACATTCAGGAAAATATTGTTATGGAAAAACTCCTATGCAAACTTTTAAGGATAGTAAAAAATTAGCTGTTGAAAAGAATAATGAAATCTTGTATCTTGAATACGTCTCTGACAGTCAAAATTTAACTGACAATCAGGTGCAAAATTTATAGTGTCTGTAAGATCAAATCTTGACTTCTACACATTAATAAGTGAGACTTGTATTCTGCACTTCAAAATTTTTAAGGTATTAGATGTTATTAAATAAACTTGTTCTAAATATTTCAATACAAATAAGCATAGCATTGGTAAAAATAAGAACATATTTTCCCCTACTAAAAAAAGTAACTTTAACAAAATATAGCTTAACAGAAAATATTGAAACACTCAAAGTAAATACAGATGAAGCTAAAACTGTAAAGATTACAAAAGAGGATTTAGCAAAATCTTTTGAGTTATATGAAGAAAAATTGATAATATTAGCACAAACACTATCATCACAAACATCAATTAGTTATGATGCTTATAACCCTCAAACAGAGTATTACCCATTGATAGGAGAAGATGGAAATATCAAGTATATCCCTATCACTGAATTATAATTTTTTAAGCTTTAAATTTAATCGGTAAGTTTTACATACTTACCGTTTTTTATTAAAGAACTCTCTATATCTTCCTTGCAAATCTAATACTCTATGTTAAATTTACAAGGAAGATGCTTGTCCTATAATTTACAAAATTTTTATACAAGCTCCATTATTGTATGCTTATTTTTTCCGATTATAGACATATCATCTTCTAAATATTTGTGCATATCTTCTGCCCAACCGTGCCATGGTTCTATATTAAACCGGTCTATAATATCTCGTTCACAATTTTGCAATATTTCTAATATTTCTTTACTAGTATTATAATATGATGGAGTAAGACCTGAAGCATCTTTGATCATTACTAAATAAGGATTTTTTGCTAATAAAGCTTTGATAATCTCTTTGTTAGCAATTCCTGTAACTGCTGAATGTAACACTGTTGAATCGTTATAGGTCATCTCTGTTACGTATTTAGCTAATTCTAATATTTTTTCAACTAATGTTTGTTCTTTATCCTCAACCGCATCATGTAAGATATACTTATTATTTTTATCAAATAGAAATGCTTTTAGTGCAGCTTCATCATTCTTGTCTATTAATGCTTTGAATTTTCTTAAGAAGCTTCTTTTTTAGAAACATCCCTCTCTATATCATCATCATCTGAACGTGGTGATGTTAGTGAATCCTGAGTATTAGAGTTATTACTATTTTTTGTAAAAAACTTAAAAAAAGATGTTTTTTTATCGACTGTAGTATTTGTTCTTTAGTCATTAATTCTCCTAAAATATAAGATTATAAATTTAAGAATAATAACGCAACAAACCAAGTTGAATTATATATTACTTAATTGATTAAGAATTGTTAATTTATCACAATGTCATTAATTACTGAAGTTTTATATTTTCCATATCCCAATCATGAGAAATAGTATTATACTTTAATATATAAGGCTTAGTATCTATAGAATCTAGAGTTACATCAGCAATCATATCATCATGCGACGAGATAAGTTCATTATAACCGAAATTAGCATAATAAGGTTGATAATTTCTAAATCTAACCGTTATAAACTTCTCTTTAGTAATAGCAGGTAAGAATTTCACCAAATCATCAAGATTACTTAACGCTAAATCTTTCATCTCAAAAATTTGCAATCTATAAACATTTTTATAATCTTTAGTAAAAAACGTTGGTATAGAGCTAAAGCTACTACCGGATTGAACGGAAGCTATACTTAGAGCTTTAAGCGGAATACCTGATTTATTACTAAAATAATCATCGGCTTCAAAAAATACTGCACCGCCGAAATTTATCATTTTAGCGATTTTATTATTGTTCACATCATATAAATCTACTGCTTGTTCTAGCTTTTTTCCGTCACGAAATATAGTAAGTTTAATAGCGATTCCTTTGAAATTATCCATTTCTCTATCAAATAATGCTAGATTACCGCCGAGTTCCTTATCATTAACTGCCCAAATAATATCACCGGCTTTTAAAGATTTTTCGGCAGGTGATCCGGCTAGAACTGCCTTAACGCTTATCACTCTATTTCTACTATCAGGAAATTTCTTTATATATTTATCCATTTCTTCTTTAGGGAAATTGTGATGTCTCACTGCTTTATTTAAAGAATATAACTCGCTTATTATTCCTATATGTTTTCTGCCTGGTTGTTTATTATTCTTTAAACTTTCTAAAGTGCGAGCTACATAATCACCGTGCAGCGCTAGAGAATGAGTTTTACCGCCACCATATAATACTCCTATAGCCTCAATCTTATCGTTTAATACCGGTGAACCGCTAGCACCTCCTGTAGTATTTAAATTAATAACATAAGTACATTGCGGCATTAAACCTTCAATATTATAAAGATCAGACAAATAACCGGTATGGAAAGAAAAACCTTTTGCTTCTGTGTTACCGACTACAAAAACCTTTTGATTTAATTGTGGAAATTCGCTTGCAAAAGATATTTGCGTTGCTGATGCCGGTATATCTTTACTCTCTACTTTTAAAACGGCATAATCTTGCCAAATATCGTAATAGATAAGTTTTGCTTCTGCCTGCTCACCGTTATAAAAAGTAACAAAATAAGTTCCGATAGACGCACCGCCGACAACATGAGTATTAGTAATTATATAACCGTTGTTCTTATCGTTGATAAATCCCGTTCCAGTCCAACTACTTGTATCGTCATATGCCGATACGGCAATTCTAGTATCGATCGTTACGATTGCTTTCTTTGCTTTTTCAAATATAATAGTGCTTGTTTCGCTAGATGCTAAAACTATATTATTTAGGACAACTAAATTAATAATAAATAAAAGTTTTAGTAAAATCGGTAGTTTTTTCATTGTCACCTCTTGTAAAATCATTTAAGCCGCACTATATCAAATCAAAAGTCATAATAAAATAAAAAAAAGAAAACGAGGAATCTTATGGGAAAAGTAATAGGTATCGACCTTGGGACTACCAACTCTTGTGTTGCGGTCATGGAAGGTAAAGAACCAAAGGTAATAGAAAATGCAGAAGGTGAAAGAACTACGCCGTCAATAATAGCTTTTGCAAACGGCGAAAAATTAGTCGGGCAATCTGCTAAGAGGCAAGCAGTAACTAACCCTCGCAATACTATATATGCGGTAAAGCGATTAATCGGTAGAAATTTTATCGATCCTATGGTCAGGAAAGACCAAGGTATTGTACCATATAATATAGTTAAAGCCGATAACGGGGATGCATGGGTCGAAGCGGATAATAATAAATATTCACCAAGTCAAATTAGTGCATTCATTTTACAAAAAATGAAAGAAACTGCTGAGAATTATTTAGGGGACAAAGTAACACAAGCAGTAATTACCGTACCTGCTTATTTTAATGATGCACAGCGTCAAGCAACAAAAGATGCCGGTAAAATAGCAGGTCTTGAGGTCCTGAGAATAATCAACGAGCCGACTGCTGCAGCTCTTGCTTACGGTTTCGAGAAATCGGCAAGTAAAACTATTGCAGTATACGATCTTGGCGGCGGAACATTCGATGTTTCAATTCTTGAGATCGCTGACGGTGTTTTTGAAGTGAAATCAACAAACGGCGATACATTCCTTGGCGGTGAAGATTTCGATACAAGAATATTAAACCATTTAATAGATGTATTCAAAAAAGAAAACGGTATAGATTTAAGTAAAGATCCTTTAGCACTTCAACGTTTGAAAGAAGCCGCGGAAAAAGCTAAGAAAGAGCTATCTTCTGCAGTAACTACCGATATTAATTTACCTTATATTACGGCTGATAGTAGCGGTCCAAAACACTTAAATATTAAATTTACTAGAGCTGAACTAGAAAAATTAGTAGATGATTTAATTGAAAAAACAATTGAGCCTTGCCGTAAAGCATTACAGGATGCAGGTTTTAAAGCTTCTGATATTCAAGAAGTAGTATTAGTAGGCGGTATGACTAGAATGCCGAAAGTACAAGAAGCCGTAAAAAAATTCTTCGGACGTGAGCCTCATAAAGGCGTAAATCCCGATGAGGTTGTAGCTCTCGGTGCTGCTATTCAAGGCGGAGTACTTAATAAAGAAGTAACGGATATATTATTATTAGACGTTACACCTCTATCCCTTGGCATTGAAACTCTTGGCGGCGTATTTACAAGATTAATCGATCGTAATACTACTATACCTACTAAGAAAAGTCAGGTATTCTCAACTGCTGATGATAACCAGCATGCCGTAACTATTAGAGTATTCCAAGGTGAACGTGAAATGGCAAAAGATAATAAATTACTTGGTCAGTTTAATCTCGAAGGTATACCTCCTGCACCAAGAGGTTTGCCGCAAATAGAAGTAACGTTTGACATTGATGCTAACGGAATAGTGCATGTTTCAGCCAAAGATAAAGCAAGCGGTAAAGAGCAGAAAGTAACTATTCAAGCTTCCGGTGGTCTTAGCGATGCGGAAATTGAACAAATGGTTAAAGATGCCGAACAAAATGCTGATGAAGACAAAAAGCGTAAGGAACTTATTGAAGCAAAAAATGCTGCCGATAGTTTAGTTTATTCTACTGAAAAAACTCTTACAGAATATGGCGATAAATTATCATCAGACGATAAAGGAGCTGTTGAAGAAGCACTAGCCGCTTTAAAAACCGTGCTTGAGTCGGAAGATGCTGCTTTGATTAAAGAAAAGACCGAAAGTTTAACTGCAGCTAGCATGAAAATCGGTGAAGCGATGTATAAAGCACAAAGCGAGAGCCAACCTGCTGAAGAAAGTGCCGCTAATGATGAAAAAATAGTAGATGCCGACTTTCAAGATGTAGAGAAGAAGTAGAAGTAATTCCGTCATTGCGAGGAGCGAAGCGACGTGGCACTCTCGTTAAATATCCTGAGATTGCTTTGTCAAATTACTATGTAATTTTCCTCGTAATGACGTTACAATCTCATTTTATAAATTAAATTATGTCACAAAATTATTACCAAATACTAGGGGTTAGTAAAACAGCTAGCCAAGCTGACCTTAAAAAAGCCTACCTCAAGCTAGCCAAGCAATATCACCCTGATACTACTGATGCTAAAGATGCTGAAAAGAAATTTAAAGAAATCAATGCCGCTTATGATGTTCTAAAAGATGAGCAAAAAAGAGCTGCTTATGACCGTTTGGGACACGATGCTTTTCAAAATCAACAATCACGAGGGGGAGGAGGAAATCATGGCGGTTTTCACCCTGATATTAACGACATATTCGGTGACTTCTTTAGCGACTTTATGGGAGGCAGCAGAAGATCATCACGCCCAACTTCAGCTAAAGTTAGAGGCTCAGATTTAAAATATAATCTGACAATTAACCTAGAGGAAGCATTTCACGGTATAGAAAAAAATATTAGCTTTGCTAGCGCAGTAAAATGCGATACTTGTCACGGTAACGGTTCTGAAAAAGGTGAAACCGTAACTACTTGCGATGCTTGCAGCGGTGTTGGAGCAACTAGAATGCAGCAAGGATTCTTTACGATCGAACAAGCTTGTCATAAATGCCAAGGTAACGGACACATTATAAAAAATCCTTGCAAGAAATGTCATGGCATGGGACGTTACCATAAACAACGAAATTTATCGGTAAACATTCCTGCCGGTGTTGAAAACGGTACTAGAATAAGACATACCGGAGAAGGGGAAGCAGGTATTAGAGGCGGTAATAGCGGTGATTTATACGTTGATATAACAATAAAACCACATGATATTTATAAAGTAGACGGAGCACATCTACATTGTAAACTACCTATTAGTTTTGTGAATGCTGCTCTTGGAGGAGAGATAGAAGTACCGGTAATTGAAGGCGGAAAAGTAAACTTAACAATTCCTGCAGGCACACAAAACGGGGATCAATTAAGGCTACGCAGCAAAGGTATGTCTAAAATGAGATCAACTATTAGGGGTGATATGCTTACGCATATTCATGTCGAAGTACCTAAAAATTTATCTAAAAGACAACGTGAATTACTAGAAGAATTCAAAAAAGAATCCATAAATGAAAAAGAAAATGACGGCAGCTTTTTTAATAAAATGAAAAGTCTGTGGTCGTAAATTTTATTTACCTTTCCTATAGAAATGAAACCTCCAATATTATAAAATATTATTTGCATAATATTACCGGAGGTTTTTATGCCTTATAAAAATAATAACGATTTACCTGATTCAGTTAAAAATCATCTTCTGAGCCATGCTAAGGATATTTATCGCGAAGCTTTTAATCATGGCATTTGAACCATATAAGGATGCCGATAAAAGACGTGGAAATGACTCTAGAGAGACAGTTGCACATAAAGGGACTGTTGCGAGATAATTTTTAATAGTAAAATGAGAGGAAAACAGATAAATAAATATTTAGCTCTGTCCAAATATTTTTAAAAAGAAATTCTGTTTAATATTGAGATAAAATTTATTCAATAGTATAGTAATTTAATAGAGATTTGTTTACAGAGTTAGGATTTTTATTAACAAATTTCTCTAAGCTATTAAAGTTGTTAAAACCACTAATCGTTTTAAATTAAAACATATGGCATTCATAAATTCAGAGAATTGATTTTTGGCAATTCCTATATATCTAACCCGTTTATTATCTTTTGAAAATACCCTCTCAAAAGGTGCTCTGATTTTCGTATAATATTTATCAAGGTCAAAATTCTTATCTTTCATATTATTTTTCTTTATTGAGCAAAGATGGAACCCCTTTTTAGCTGCTGCATTCTTGGCAGAGATTGTACAATAACCTTTATCAACATATGTAGCACCGGAGCTTGGCATAACATGCTTAAAACCTTTGCTATCAGTAACATTTGCAGGGGTAACTGCAACCTTATTGATCATTCCTGATTGAATATCGACACTCACATGTTTTTTATAACCATACCAAAATTTATTTGCTCCCTTACAGCCAATTTTAGCTTGTTTATCCTTTACAACCTTAGGCAGAGTCTCATTATTCAATTTATCATATTTTTGTGTTCTTAGTTTATCACGTTCCTCCCAAAGATTAGCTTTTGAGATTAAATGAGAAGCATCTACAAAGGTAAATACTTCACCCATATAGCCTTGTGCTCGTAGTTGATCTCGGAATTTTACAAATATTTTTGATAGTAAATTAGTGCCTATTTTTTTACGTATTTTACTAAATACACTATAATCAGGCGTCTTCTCTGTAAGAGCAAAATCACAAAACCATTTTGCCGCTGTGCTATCAGCTAAATAACGTTCCAATTCCCGATCCGATAAGTCTTCCATAAATTGCAGCAGCAAACATTTAAACAGCCTCACTATACCATAGCCTTTATAGTTAGCTTCGCATTCTACTGCTAATAACTCAGCTTCAACTGCTTTAAAATTGAATAAACTTTTGAATTTACGATATTGATGATCCACACTTATTAACTCATCTAAACTTACCATTATCATTTGATACTCAGACATATGAACATATTTTTTGTTTTTTTTAATTATACCTGCTATCCTCTCATCTCGCAACAGTCCCATAAAGTAGCATGGTCGGCCGTAGAAAAAAATAACATAAAAATGATAAAGGACATTGGGTAGAGAAATAAGTCCAAGAATATAGACCTATTCAGAAACTCTACTTCTAGGGGTAATTTGTACGTCGATCCGGTACTCGAATCCTTACGTACAAGTGTACGCTGCGGTTCTGCGTTCTGTGTTTCCCTCAAATGCCTCCTTATAAACGAGTTTCTGAATAGGTCTAATTTATAAGTTTGTGAGATTTTAAATTGAATCCTTGAAATTCTGTAAGCCTATATGTATATTTAGTTATTAACTGAATTTAAGTTCTTATGAAATTAACAAAATTATTGAGTACCCTTTTAGTTATAGGGTTAGTTTTAGGCGGGTGCAAAAACAAAAAAAACAGTGATGACATAGTAGTCCCTATCCCTACCCTTTATAATGAAGGTATTACCTTATTGGAAAAGAAAAAATATAAGAAAGCTGCAGAAGAATTCGGAAGAATATTTTACCAGCATCCAGGTAATGAAATGACGCCGCAAGCCGAAGTGATGCAGGCTTATTCTTTATTTCTCGCCGCTCAATATGAAGAAGCGGTTGATGTGCTTGATATGTTCATTAATTTGCACCCTGCAAATGTTGACATTGCTTATGCATATTACCTTAAAGCATTATCATATTATATGTTAATTTCAGACGTAAATCATGATCAATCTAGAACTTTCCTAGCTAAAGATAGTTTTGAAGACGTAATAGCAAAATTCCCAAATACTAAATATGCTATTGATTCATCTTTAAAAATTGACCTAGTAAACGATCATTTAGCAGGTAAAGAGATGATGGTAGGTCGGTTTTACTTAAAGAAAAAGAATCCGATGGCAGCTATAAATAGATTTGAAGAGGTAATTGATAATTATCAAACTACTTCTCACTCGGTAGAAGCTCTTTACCGTTTAGCTGAGAGTTATATGATGCTCGGACTTCCGGATGAAGCAAAAAAATATGCCTCAGTGCTAGGTTACAACTATCCTGAGAGTCAATGGTATAGTTATGCGTACAGGCTAGTTCAGAACCACCAAAATTAAGCGGCATATGTTCTACAGTCTCTCAGTTAAAAACTTCATTCTGATAGACGAGCTGGAAATTGAGTTTAATAAAGGTTTATGTGTTATTACCGGTGAAACGGGAGCCGGTAAATCTATTTTACTTGATGCTATTTTATTTTGCTTAGGTTATAAAACTTTAAATAATACAATAAAGCGTGGAAAAGATTACGCTGTTGTTAATATAATATTCTCTTTAAATGAAGAAATAAAAAATTTTCTGATTCAAAATTTTATTGAACCTGAAGAGTTATTGTTTGTAAAGTGTCTGCAAAAAGCCGAAGGACGAAAAAATTTTTTCATTAATAATCAAGTGGTTACTAAAGCTCTTATGCAGCAATTAGCTACTTATTTATTCGAGCTTCATGGACAAAATAATAATATTTCTCTTCTAGAAGCAAATACGCAGCGCGATATTTTAGATAGTTATGGAAATCTTTTGGACTTTCGAGCGGAGCTTTCCAAATGCTATCAGACTTGGCAAAATACTCGGAAAGAAATGGCCGAAATAACACTTAAGCAAAATGCTATAGAACAAGAAATTGATTATTTGAGCTTTGCAACGGAAGAATTAACTAAACTGAACATTCAAACAGGTGAAGAAGAAAAATTAGCCAATCTACGAAAAGATTTGCAAAATAAAGATAAGGATTTACAGCTAATAAAAGATATTCTAGAACAGATTAATAACCCTGAAATAAATACATCGATTAATAGAGCAGCGAAATTATTAGCAAGGCAAGGCAACAATGAGCGTTTTGAAGCTATCGTTACAAGTTTAGATGAAGCCTATAATAATCTAGAAGAAGCACGCCAAGAATTATCAAATCTGTTAGATAGTTTCAATTATGAGGAATATAATCTTGAAGAAACAGAAGAAAGATTATTTTTAATAAAAGCTATTAGCCGTAAATATAATGTTCCTGCTGATGCGTTAGGTGTATTTTTAGATAAATCTTTAGAGCAGCTCAGTATATTAAAAAACAAAATAGCAAATAGTAATGAGTTGAAAGCTCAAGAAGTACTACTGCAGAAAAAATATTATGAACTAGCGAGTAATTTATCTGCAAAGCGTCTTATTGTTGCAAAACATCTAGAAGAATCGTTGCATCAGGAGCTAAAGCAACTTAAAATGGCGAAAGCAATTTTTGAGATTGAGATAAATGCTAAAGAACCAACAGCTGACGGTAATGACGATATTGTGTTTAAAGCGTCTACTAACCCGGGAACGGCAGCTGCAGCAATTAATAAAATCGCTTCCGGCGGTGAATTATCAAGATTCATGTTAGCTTTAAAAACTTCTTTGTTTGATAAAATGGTAAAACCATCTATTATATTTGATGAAATAGATGTCGGGATTGGCGGAGAGGTCGCAGATAAAGTAGGTGAGCGATTAAAAAAACTTAGTAGCGTTACTCAAGTAATAGTTATTACGCACCAACCGCAAGTAGCAGGTAAAGCGGATTTGCATATAAAAATCGAGAAAACACAGCTAGAGGAAGAAACGAAAGTAACGGTAAAAGCTTTAAATTTATCTGAAAGACAGGAGGAACTCGCCCGCATGATTTCAGGTAAAACAATCACCAAAGCAAGTTTAAAAGCAGCAAAAGAGTTGTTGCATTTGTAATAGGCACTAGCGGTACGGTTTTTATGTCATCCCTGCGAAAACGAGAATCCAGTAAAACAACAAGTTTTTTATAGGTTTTACTGGATTCTCGTTTTCGCAGGGATGACATAATAGGGAACATATGAACAACAACTACACAAAATTAGAAAACGAATTTGCAACCATCTCACATTTTAATAATATCTTGAGCATATTATACTGGGATGTTGCCGTAAATATGCCTATGGGTTCAGGTGAGAGTAGGACAAACGAAATAGTAACTTTAACGTCGCTAGTTCATTCTATGCTCAAATCTCCTACTCTAAAGGAGCTACTTAGCAAGGCAAAAGAAGAATCAAAGAACCTTGATGAATGGCAGAATGGTAATATTAGAGAGATTGAGAGAAAAGTAACAGATGCAAATTGTATTGACGAGCAGCTACAAAAGAAATTGGTAGCAGCTACTACTAAAGCCGCACTTGTTTGGCGAGAAGCAAGAAAACATAACGACTATAATTTATTTAAATCACACTTACAAAAAGTCTTAGATTATACGAAAGAAGTTGAAGTACGAGCAGATGCTTTTAATTGCGGATTATACGACTCATTAATAGATATGTTTGATCCAAGCAGAAAAAGTAGCGAGATCAAACAAGTTTTTTCAGTACTTAAAAAAAAACTTCCGCAGCTCATAAATAAAGTTTTAGAAAAACAGAAAACCGAGAAAGAACTAGTACAACACAGCAAACTAGCTCCTGAAATGCAAAAGCGTATCGGAAAACGCATTATGGAAATTATGCAGTTTGATCTAACAAAAGGACGATTAGACGAATCGACTCATCCTTTTTGTGGTGGAACGCCAAACGATATACGTTTAACTACTAGGTATGATAAAGATAATTTCATAAGCGGTTTAATGGGAATTATTCACGAAACAGGACATGCTTTATATGAACAGAATCTACCGGAAATATATAAAGGGCAGCCGGTTGGGCTTGCTAAAGGTATGGCCTTCCATGAAAGCCAATCTTTATTTATGGAAATGCAAGTAGGTAGATCAAGAGAATTTACCGAATTTTTAGCTAAATTACTTAGAGACGAATTTGCTTTTAAAAGCGAAGAATATTCAGCGGCAAGTTTATATAGAAAAATTACAAGAGTTACGCCTGATTTTATAAGAGTAGATGCAGATGAAGTAACTTATCCGATGCATGTAATATTACGTTTTGAGATAGAGGAAATGCTTATCAATGGCGACTTGAATCTCGATGAGTTACCAAACTGTTGGGATAGTAAGATGCAGGAATATTTAGGCGTTAAACCGGTAAGTTTTAGTAACGGCTGTCTTCAAGATATTCATTGGTCACACGGAAATTTCGGTTACTTTCCCGCCTATACAAACGGTGCAATTATCGCATCAATGGTGATGAAAAAAGTAAAAGAGATGCATTCAAATATAAAAGATGATATATTAAAGGATGATTTTAGTAATCTAAATAATTATCTAAATAAGAATTTTAGAAATCTCGGTTCGTTAAAAAATTCAGCCGATTTATTAAAAAGTGCTAGCGGTGAGGAAAAAATTAGCCCTGAGGTGTATATAAGATATTTAGAAGGGAAGTATTTATAGTAATAAAATCGTTATTGCGAGGAAATTACGAAGTAATTGACGAAGCAATCTCGGAAGAATTGCTGAGATTGCCACGCTCCTTTTAGTCGCTCGCAATGACGGCTTATGACAAAAACTAAACAATACAAACAATAATATGGAAGAAGACTTAAAAAAAACAGGTTATTTATTTGGCGGGAATGCTGTTTTTGTTGAAGAGCTATATAAGCAATATCTAACCAACCCTGCCTCGGTTGATCAAACTTGGCAAGAATTTTTTGCCGGCATTAAGGATAATAATACTTTACTCAATAAAAGTACGGCAAAAATAATTATCCCTGATGAAATAAAAAAAGAATCGTTAAATAATAATTTATTGTCTGAAGACTTAAATAGTTTAAAAGCTAAGGAAATGATCAATGCTTATCGCAAGCATGCTCACTATTTAGCGAATCTTGATCCGCTTGGTCTTGAGCTACGTAAAACAAAAAATGATTTAAAGCTTAATATAGAAACTTTTGGTCTTGATAGCGGTCAGCTAGAAGAAAATATCAATATTACGGATGAATTTGTCGGTACTTGGAACTGTAAATTATCTGAATTAGTGACCAAGTTCGATAAAGTTTATACAGGTTCTATAGGTGTAGAGTTTGAGCAAATAGAAAATGTAGCAGAAAAAAACTGGTTATATAATAAGCTAGAAAGCGAAGTTACGTTTTCTTCTGAAGACAAAAAAACTATCTTAAATGATTTAGTAGAAGTAGAAGGGTTTGAGCAGTATTTACATACAAAATTTCCCGGAGCTAAGCGTTTTTCCATTGAGGGTGGTGATGCTTCTATCGTTGCTATGAGTAAAGCTATAGATTTATCCATGCATCAGGGCGTCTCAGAAATCGTTATAGGTATGGCACATCGAGGGAGATTAAACACTCTAACTAAAGTAGTAGGTAAGCCATATAAAGCCGTTATTGCAGGCTTCATAAGCGGCAGCGTATTTCCTGATGAGCTAAATGTTTCAGGCGATGTAAAATACCATTTAGGCTATTCGTCCGATAGAACTCTAGAGGATAAGAAAATACACTTGTCGCTAGCCGATAACCCTTCACATTTAGAAGCGGTAAATCCTATAGTTGCAGGAAAAGTAAGAGCAAAGCAAGATATTCTTGGAGATACTAAACGCAGCAAAGTCAAAGCTATTTTAGTACATGGCGATGCTGCTTTTTGCGGTCAGGGCGTGGTTGCCGAGAGTCTATCAATGTCACCTTTAGCTGCTTATGATATCGGCGGGATATTGCATTTCGTCATTAATAATCAGTTAGGTTTTACGGCTAATGCTGCAGATACTAGAGCTAGTAGATATTCTACGGAGTTTGCTAAAATCATAGCTGCCCCGATTTTACACGTTAACGGTGACGATATAGAAGCAGTGTTAAAAGCCACCAATATTGCGGTAGAATACAGGCAGAAATTCGGTAAGGATGTTGTAGTAGAAATTATTTGTTACCGTAAATATGGGCATAATGAGGGCGATGAGCCGATGTATACTCAAGGCAAGATGTATAACATTATTAAAAACAAACTGACCCCTGGAAATATTTACGCAAATGAGTTAGTAAAAAGCGGTGTAATCGACAATAATTATTTTGCTAAGTTAAAAGAAGAATTTAAAGCAAAACTAGATAAGGAATATAAGCAGGCAAAAAGTTATAAGCAAGAAGCACATTTCTTAGGCGGATTATGGCAAGGTATTTCTCGTACTCGTACACAAGCTACAATAACGGGTATCAGTAAAAAAACATTACACGATTTAGGCACTAAACTATGCGAAATACCGAAAGATTTTGCCGTTAATCCAAAACTTGTAAAACTATTTGAAGCTCGAAAAGCCACTCTAACAGCTGATCAACCTATTGATTGGGCGACGGCAGAGCAGCTAGCTTTTGCGAGCTTGCTTGCTTCAGGCACAAATATAAGGCTAACCGGACAAGATTCGGGACGCGGTACTTTCTCGCATCGTCATTCAGTATTGCACAACCAAATTGATGGTACTACCTATATACCTCTAAATAATTTATCTAAAGAACAAGCAAAATACGAGGTAGCCGATAGTAATTTATCTGAATATGCGGTGCTTGGTTTTGAGTATGGTTATTCACTCGCAAACCCAAAAAATTTAGTTTTATGGGAAGCACAATTTGGTGATTTTGCTAATGGAGCTCAGATTATTTTTGACCAGTTTATTTCAAGCAGCGAAACTAAATGGCTTCGTATGAGCGGGCTTGTGGTTTTGTTACCTCATGCATTTGAGGGACAAGGACCGGAGCATAGTTCGGCAAGACTTGAGAGGTTCTTACAACTGGCGGCTGAGAATAATATGTATGTTACATACCCTACTACCCCTGCTTCGATTTTCCATCTGCTACGTCGCCAAATACTTGATGATACCCGTAAACCTTTAATCGTAATGTCGCCGAAATCATTATTACGTCATAAATATGCCGTATCTAAACTTGACGAGCTAGGTGAAAATACTACTTTCTTACCGGTTTTAGATGAAGTAACTAAAGTAGATACAAACAATATTACTAAAGTAATTTTATGCAGCGGTAAGGTATATTACGATCTATTTGAAATGCGTGGCAATAACAGTAATATAGCGATTATTAGGCTTGAGCAATTATACCCTTTTGAAAAAAAACTTGTAGCATCGCTATTAAAAAAATATAATAGGACGCAGGAATTTATTTGGTGTCAGGAAGAACCAAAGAATATGGGAACTTGGTGTTATATAGTTTCTCACTTAAACGATGCTTTAAAAGAAGCAGGAATTAATAATGAATTTAAATATGTAGGTAGAGAGGAATCAGCCTCTCCGGCAGTAGGCTCGCTGCAAGCACATAATAAACAGCAAGAGAAACTATTAAGGGCAGCATTGGGAATATGATTCTTAGGGTATTGCCTAATAATCATCATTGCGAGCGACTAAAAGGAGCGTGGTAATCTCAGGAATTTGCCTGAGATTGCTTCGTCGACGCTTATAGCGTCTTCTCGCAATGACGATAAAACTATACAGGGCGATGCTATACAAATATAGGAGTAAAATAAATTATGAGCGTTAAAATTATAGTACCGTCGCTTGGGGAGTCCATAACGGAAGCAACTATTGCCAAATGGTATAAGAAAGAAGGCGATTCGGTTAAAACCGATGAATTACTGTTAGAAATCGAAACCGAAAAAGTGACTTTAGAAGTTAATGCTCCTTGCAATGGTACTATAGGTAAAATATCGAAAACTGACGGTGCAAATGTAGCAGTTGGCGAAGAAATAGGCGAAATAAATGAAGGAGCAGCTGCAAATACTGCCGGTACTAATAATGAATCTGCTAAAGCTCAAGCAGTAACACAACCTACTTCAGAAAAACCTGCCGTGGCTAATAATACTCTTGCTCCTTCTGTACAAAAATTAGTTACCGAAAATAAGCTTGACCCCAATAATATAAAAGGAACAGGTAGAGACGGTAGAATTACCAAAGGTGACGTGCTTGCAACAATAAACACTACGGCTACTTCTGCTCCTGCAATAAGTAAATCTAATGAAGAAAGAGTGCAGCGTGTTCGTATGTCACGCTTGCGTAAAACTATTGCACAGCGTTTAAAAGATTCACAAAATACAGCAGCTATTTTGACTACTTTTAATGAAATCGATATGTCAAAAGTAATTGCTTTGCGTAATCAATATAAAGAAGAGTTTGAGAAAAAGCACGCTGTGAAACTTGGGTTTATGTCTTTCTTTGTTAAAGCAACAATTGAAGCTTTAAAGCTTATTCCGTCGGTAAATGCTGAAATAGATGGCGATGATTTAGTATATAAAAATTACTATGATATAGGTGTAGCTGTCGGAACAGAGCAAGGGCTTGTTGTACCGGTTGTGAGGGATGCCGATAAAATGGGATTTGCCGAAGTGGAGAAAGCTATAGGAATTTTGGCTAAAAAAGCTCGTGAGGGTAAGCTTTCTATTGCTGATTTGTCAGGTGGGACATTCTCGATTTCTAACGGAGGCGTATATGGCTCATTATTATCTACACCGATTATTAATCCTCCTCAATCAGGTATTCTAGGCTTACATAAAACCGAGGAAAGAGCTGTAGTTATAGACGGTAAAATTGAAATACGTCCGATGATGTATATAGCTTTATCTTACGATCATCGTATAATTGACGGGAAAGAAGGAGTATCGTTCTTGGTAAAAATTAAGCAGCTTATTGAGAATCCTGAAAAGTTATTGTTAAATTTGTAAACAATTGTCATTGCGAGTAGCCGTAGGCTGCGTGGCAATCTCATGAAATCATAACCAAACTCCTGAGATTGCTTCGTCAATTACTTCGTGATTTTCCTCACAATGACGTGGTCCCGTTTTTACTCTTTGAAAAAAAAGTAAAATCATTCAAAGAAAGGAAGTATATAATAATGATAAAATGTACTCGTCGTATTGAGTTTGATGCAGGACATAGAATTATAGAACATCAAAATAAATGTCAATTCCTGCACGGTCATCGCTATGTTCTTGAGATCGCTATAGCCGCAAACAAAACCGATAAACTTGGTATGGTAATCGATTTTGGTTTAATTAAGGATTTAGCTAAAAAATGGATTGATGAAAATTTTGATCATAGCTTAATCCTACATCAAGACGATAAGGAAATGGGGCAGCAAATAGAAAATTGTACCGGTCAAAAAATATATTACATGCAAAATAACCCGACTGCAGAAAATATAGCGACGCATTTAAAGAATGAAATTTTTCCTAAACTTTTCGTAAGTCAAAACTTCTTCGTAACGAGCCTCAAACTATATGAAACACCGAATTGTTTTGTTGAGGTTTAGGCATGCAAGATTGCTGTTTAATTTTAACTACTACTAATGATTTGCAAATTGCCGAGAAAATCGCATCTGTTTTGTTAGAATTAAATCTTACTGCCTGCATTCAAATTGACGATGTCAAAAGTTACTTTAGATGGGATGGTAGAGTAACTTTAGAAACTGAATATAGACTTGTAATTAAAACAAAATCTTCTAATTATAATGAAATTGAAAATAAACTCCTTGAAATTCATAATTATGAATTACCGCAAATAATAAAAATAAATATTGACTATGGCTTTCAAAAGTACTTAGAATGGATTAATCACAATAATAAATAAACTTATAGTTGGGCAAATTTAAAAATTAAGTAAATAAATTATGAAATTATGGCAAAAAGTTACCTTAGGGTTAATCTTAGGTATTATATTTGGTATATACTTACCACAATATGTTAATTATATTAAACCTATCGGTGACATTTTCTTACGTTTGATAAAAATGATCATTACCCCTTTAATTTTCTTCAGTTTGGTTTCCGGTATCACTAGTATGAATGATGATTCTGCCCTTGGTAGAGTAGGAATGAAAGCGGTAGCCGCTTTTTTAGGTACTACTTTTTTTGCCACGGTTTTTGGACTCACTGTTGCCTTAGTATTAAAGCCAGGAGTAGGCGTACATATAGATTTCACCTCTTCAGGAACGACAAGCAGAACTTCATTTAATATAATTGATTTTTTTGTAAATATCGTCCCTGATAATGCTGTTGGGGCTTTTGCAAACGGTGATGTCTTACAAGTTGTATTTTTTGCTATTTTTGTTGGAATTACCTTAAACAAAATGAAATCTATCGGTGAACCTATTACTGATTTAATTCATGTAATGTCAAAATTAATATTAAAAATGATATCGTTTGTTATTCAATTATCCCCTTACGGTGCTTTTGCTTTAACAGGCTGGATTGTAGGCATGCAGGGAATTGAGGTAATGATTAGTTTATCGAAACTTGTTGTAGCGGTAGTTGTGGCGATGACATTCCAATATTTAGTTTTTGGCTTACTTATATTTGTATTCTGTCGTGTTTCACCTATACCTTTTTATAAGAAAAGTTTTGAGTATCAGATACTTGCTTTTTCTACTTCAAGCAGTAAGGCAACTCTTGCAACTACTATGCAAGTTTGTCGTGAAAAGCTTGGCATTTCAGAGTCTAGTACTTCGTTCGTACTTCCGATAGGTGCGTCAATTAATATGGACGGCTTTGCTATAAATTTATCTCTTACCACCATATTTTTTACTCAGATGATGGGAGTAACGCTTGCTCCTCACGACTATTTAGTCATTATTCTCACCTCAACACTTGGATCTATCGGTGGTGCCGGTATTCCCGGTGCCTCTTTGATAATGCTTCCTATGGTTCTTTCTTCGGTTCACTTACCTATAGAGGGAGTAGCAATTATTGCTGGTATTGACCGAATACTTGATATGCTACGTACTACTATCAATATTACCGGCGATGCAACAATTACTATGATTATAGATAACAGTGAAGATACTTTAGATAAGGAAGTATATTTATCTTAATGATATTGCTAACTAAGACCAGACATTGTCATTGCGAGCAACTATAAGCATTGTTGTCTGAATTGAAAAATGCGTTTTATGTCATTCCCGCGAAAGCGGGAATCCAAGGAAAAGCGAAATTAAAATATAGTTATCAAAAAGAAGATAATAGAATAGAATTTTTACAAGGTGATTCTAATAAAGTAGAGGTAATATTCCCAAAAGAAAAAATATCTGAAATAGTACATCCTATACTTTGAATAGAAGATGCTCATATTAATACTATAGGTATTTTATTTCATCATTGAAGATACTAATATTGACTATAATAATGCGTGCTATGATGTTTGGAGGAAAATTTTAGATGAAAAAACTTGTATAGCAAAATTAGAAAATTTAAACAATAAAATCGTTAGATTAACTAGCTGGTTGAAAGAAAACAAAGATTTATATTGAGTAGATACAAAATATGTAAATTATACAAAAGAAATTAAAGATGCCGTAAATAATAATGCAGAAATTATACATATAAAAAATATAGATCAAAAAAATTATAATATAATGACTCCCTATGACGGTGAGGTACGGATTAGCGGAATAGAAGAATTAATTTGTCATATGTATGGAGTAATAGGGATAATTGGTAGTTTGCCTGTATTATATAAAGAAGATAAGAATATTATTAGAGCAGTAGCACCAAGACGTAATTCGCATAATGAACGTAGCTCTTCAATCGCCGTATAATGATTGAGATTGGCATGTAGATGCTGCATACCGTCCAAATGACCAAGAAGAGTGATAACTTATCTCCTATAGTTGACTATTTAATTTGGGGGATTGTACATAAAGGACATGAGAATCTACCTATAATATATATTAGCCTTAAAGGTATATTATAATCAATTGAGCTACCAAGATATCTTAATCGGGCTAACAACATCGCAGTCGTAGACTGCATGGCACTCCCCAAAAAATAATAAAAAAAATTCTGTAAATCAGGATTTTTTCTCTTCCTTACTTCGTCAATTGCTATGCAATTTTCTTGCAATGACAGATACAGAACATAAGGCAGAAAATTAAGATAGGTTTTTATCCTAACTTGTGAAGTATAAATAGAAACGCTACAAAAATTTAACGGTGAGAATTGAGAAGCTTTTTTATTGCTTTTCTTTGTTTTGAGTCTTTATGCTATTTCTTTCTTTTATAATTTTCAGTTTAGTTTTAAATGGAGCAACAAATAAAGCAGTATAGTATTCTGCGTCAGAAGCATGTAAAGTTCTATTAGCATCCACCACTATCCAATCTCAAGCTCTTTTCTCTTTGCAATCTTTAATTTTTTGATCCGCTCCATATTCTAATAAAATACGAGTAGGTTCAACATTAAGATATGATGATGCATAATAAGGGAAGTCATTCCGGTTTTAGAATTTTGAACATTAGGATTAACACCTAACTTAAGCAAAAGTTTTATTAAATCAAGATTATTTCTTTCTGCGGCTAGCATCATTCCGGTAATACCGTCTTCATATCTTAAATTAGGACTCATTCCCTGATTAATTATAAAGTTTGGCAATTTCCGGCTTCATAAATCCTATATTTATATGGATTAAATTCATAGGTGCACCACACTTTAATAAAAAATCGGCAATTTTTATATTATTATTCGATATAGCATAATCTAAGGAGTCCAGCCCAAATATGGTTGATTTACTCCATATCCCTCATCTAATATTTTTTTACTTCATCAATATTATCTGCTTTAATAGCATCTGCTATCGGTGTAATTGGATTTCCGACTTTTTGATCATACTCAACACCATTCACATATATCTTTTTTAAACTCAAGTTTACATTCCATAACATGAATAGAAGAAATAATAAAAATAATTATAAACTTTAAAATTACTTGAATAATTTTCATATAATCAATCTAGGTACTATGTAGCTATACAGCATTAAACCTTTGTCGGTAAGATAGATATTTTCATCTAGTCTAATTAAGTCTAACGCTTTATAATGCTTAAGATTATTCATATCTAAAATATTCTCTAATTTCGTGTTTAATTTCTGCTCTAATGTAGAAATATTTATACCTTTGCTAATGCGTAAACCCATCATTAGCATTTCTTCAATAATCTCTTGATGTGCTAACTTAGTATTAGTTTGAATACCAACATTTTTTATTTTAACCGAATCTAACCATTTTTTAGGTTTATGCCACATCATAATTGCCGATACCGAATTTGAGGATTCAATGATTCTACTATGAGCTCCGGGGCCTATACCTAAATAGCTATTATAATTCCAATAAGTTAAATTATGCAAACATTCATGCCCTATCATAGCATAATTGGATATTTCATATCTAAAATACTTTTTAGATTCTAGATAATGATTCGTCCATTCATACATTTCAGCTGCCGCATCTGAATGCGGCAAAATCAGATTACCCTCCTTAAATAATTTATAACACGGCGTGCCTTTTTCGATAGTCAATTGATAAAGAGAAATATGTGAGGTAGCGAGCTGCATAGCTTGTTTTAATTCTTCTTGCCAGTCTTTTAATGTCTGACCGCTACGTGCATATATTAAATCAAATGACACTCGTAGAAAAATCGTATTTGCCGCCTCAATTGTTTTAATGGCCTGCATACAATCATGAGTTCTACCTAATTTTTTTAAATCGTCTTCTTTTAAGGATTGCACTCCTATTGAAACACGATTAATTCCGGCGGCTTTGAATGCTTTAAATTTTTCAGTTTCAAAGGATGTGGGATTAGTTTCTAGAGTTATCTCGGTTTGATTATCAATAATTGCTAGATTACTGATTTTATTTATTATTCCTTCAACTATTACAGGATTCATTAAAGAGGGAGTACCGCCCCCAAAAAAAATAGATTTTATATATTTATTTTGAATAATATCCTTAAAATATTCAATTTCAGTTTCATAAGATTTAAGCCACTGATTATGATCTATAGTACTTGCTACATGAGAATTAAAATCACAATACGGACATTTTGACAAACAAAAAGGCCAATGAATATAAATACTTAAATCATTAGCCATAACTCTCATATTTTGTATTTTTGCTAGTGCTAGCTTAGGTTTTGTGGACATTTCTAAAAAGATTTAATTTTGGTTATTTTTTGCTACAAATTATAAGATTTTTTTGAAATATGAATAACTATTTCTACAAAAATCTTATTAATTTTCGCTAAAAAAGACCTCAAAATAGCAAATCAATTAGCAATGTCCACAAAACCTAGCATTTTCTTTGATTTTATTCAAGGTGTATGATAAAATACTATTCTAATTCAAAGCAAACTTTAAATAAAGCTTTTAATTTAATAGATATTATTAAAATTATGAAAAAAAATTACCCACTATTTTATAATTTTTTTATTAACTTTTTGTGTTCAAGCTATGGGAAGTAATAATGAACAAATATATAACCCAAAAGACACTAAATTTCTAGAAGAAGCTGAAGCTCTAAAATGGGCAAAAGAGCATACTGATAAAACAGAAAAGGCTTGCCAATCTATGCCTACTTATAAGGTAGTTAAGAAAGAAATAGAATCTGTTTGCTATGATCAAAGCAACACTCCTTTTGGTGCTATACGTAAAGGTTACGTGTATAATTTTTGGATGGATTATACAAACCCGCAAGGGTTATGGCGTAGGACATTGGTTGAGAATTACTCGAAAGATAAACCAAATTGGGAAGTTCTAATCGATTTTGATAAATTATCCCAAAAACTCGGTAAAAAAGTAATGTATCGAGGTGGGAGTGATTGTTTTCAAAACCCTAATCGTTTCTTAATTACCATGTCATTTGGCGGTAAGGATAAGATGTTTTTTAGAACATGGGATTTAGAGAAAAAAGATTTTGTAAAAAATGGTTTTGAGCCAAAAACAAGTAGCGGGAAATTACTAGAAGGTAAATTTACTGTCCCTACTTGGGTTGATCAAGATACTATTATATTTATCCAGTTTTACATCAAGAGGAAGTGACTGACTCTTTATATCCTAGCTCGCTCTACATATGGAAGCGAGGAGAACCTATAGAGAAAGCCAAAAAACTATTTGAAATACCAAAGAATTATATACGTGTATCAGCCAGTAAGCTTTTATCCGATAATATTTCTTCATCTTTAATATTTATATCTGCAGATAAGGATTTTTATAATTACGATAATTATATTTTAGATACTAAAGATGAGAGCTTAAAATTACAAAAAATAAATATGCCATCAGATGCAACACCTGAAGGTTCTTTTAAATAATATGTATTTTGGCTACTGCGTTCCGATTGGCAATTTAAAGATAGTAATATAAAGCAGGTTCACTTGTTGCCATACAATACGCTGATCTTCTAAAAGAAGATAGCGATAAAGCTAGCTTAAAAATATTATTTACCCCAACAGAGAGGGAAGTATTGTATTTTGTAGGAATGACTAAAGATACGGTATTTTTAACTAGCTATGAGAATGTTATTTCAAAAGTAGTAATATTTACATTAGAAAATAATGAATGAACAAAACCGGTAACTTTACTGTCTTATGAAAATACAATTTTTGGTATATTGTTTGATGATGAGGAAGAAGATGCATTAATTACTATAGAAAATTCTATAGTTCCTCCCACTATCTATTTATGGGATAAAACTCATGAATTCAAAGTTATTAGAAAGCCTTTATATCCATTTGATAGCAAAAATTATGTTGTAGATCAAAAGGAAGCTACAAGCTCAGATGAAGTTAAAATACCATATTTTATTGTCTATAAAAAAGGTACAAAATTTGATGGTCAGAATCCAACATTACTTGAAGCATACAGCGGTTTTCAAGTAATCAACTCTCCATATTTCTCTCGCATGGAAAATGAAGTATGGGTTAAACATGGCGGGGTTAGTGTTCTTGCTAATATTAGAGGTGGCGGAGAGTTTGGTCCTGAGTGGCATAAGGCGACTCAAGGAATAAAACGTCAAACCGGATTGAATGATTGTATTGCAGTAGCAGAGGATTTAATAAAGCAAAATATTACTAGCCCTGAGTATTTAGGAATTAAAGGAGGAAGTAACGGCGGATTGCTAGTAAGTGTTGCAATGACGCAGCGTCCTGATTTATTTGGAGCTATAGCATTGTGAAGTGCCGATACTTGATACGATATAAAGAATTCGGAGCAGGACATTCATGGGTTACAGAATATGGTGATCCAAAGTAGAAGATTTAGTACATATCAAAAAATATGCACCGCTAGAGAATTTATCTTTAACGCAAAAATACCAAGCTGTGTTAATTACAGATTCAGTATTAGAGCAGCGTGTACACCCATGACATGGAAGAATTTTTGAGTATGTGCTTGAGAAAAATCCAAATACTAAAACTTACTTTCTAGGAAGTGTATATAGTGGGCATGGTAGTGGTAGTGATTTAAAAGATAGTGCCAATTATTTGATCAATATTTATACATTTTTTGCAAATGCTTTGAAATTAAAAATTAATTAAATTTAATACTAGGTCAATATGTGTTACTTATTATACTACTGGATAGTTTTAAAAAAAACATCGATGTCATTCCTGCGAAGACACACGGGTGTCAACTTAAGGAAAAGGTCACCCCGTGGCTTGACCACAGGGTCCATATAATTTTAGTATTTTTAACTGGATCCCGTGATCAAGTCGGCATTGTTGCATGGATCGGAAAACCTACTCGATGTCATTCCCGCGTAGGCGGGAATCCAGAAAAATAACTTCAATATTGCTACAGAAGTTACATACTTGATAAAATAACCATACAAACACTTGTTTTTATATACTTGACTGGATTTCTGCCTTCGCAGGAATGACATAATGTAGATATAATATAAATTCAAGAAAACAATTTTCCAATTCCGCTACGTAATAGATTTTTAGGATTCATTTTACTGGCTTTTTTCATTATCTCGCTTATTTGTTTATATTGCTTTAGCAAAATATTTACCTTTTGTACCGTAGTTCCTGCTCCAGCAGCTATACGTTTCCTACGAGAAGCATTAATTATATCGGGATTTTTACGTTCTTTTGGCGTCATAGATAAAATAATTGCTTCTTGATGTTCAATTATTTTACTATTTAATTTTGATTGATCTATTTGATCCATAATTTTACCGCTACCCGGTAACATACTAAGTATACTTCCAAAACCTCCCATTTTTTTTATACTTCTCATTTGCTGAAGATAATCATTTAAATCAAACTTACCCTTTTTTAATTTAGCTGCCGTTTTTTCGGCTTCTTCTCTATCAACGATACTAGCTGCTTTTTCAACAAAAGAGATAATATCACCCATATCCAGTATTCGAGAAGCTAAACGTTCAGCATCGAATTCTTCTAAATCAGTTAGGTTTTCACCGCTACTTAAAAATTTAATCGGCTTTTTAGTAATATATTTTACACTGAGTGCTGCACCACCCTTGGAATCGCCGTCAATTCTAGATAAAATTAATCCTGAAATTGCTAACTTTTCATTAAAACTACTTGCCGTAACTACTGCATCCTGCCCTGTCATACTGTCGATTACTAACAAAGTTTCTGTAGGCTCCACTATCTTTTTTATTGCAAGCGCTTCCTCCATCATAGCTTTATCAATTTGTGTACGACCTGCCGTATCATAAATTACGACATCATAAGCAGAAATTTTAGCCTCGGCAATAGCTCTTTTGACAATATCGAGGGGTTTCTCACCTTGCACAATAGGTAATGAATTAATCTGTACTGAGTTTGCAAGTATAGCGAGTTGCTCTTGTGCGGCCGGTCTGTAAGTATCTAAAGAAACAAGTAAAACTTTCTTATTTTGATTTCTAAGCCGTAAAGCAAGCTTACTACTCGCCGTAGTTTTACCACTCCCTTGCAGCCCTACCATTAGGAAATTTACGGGCGGCTTTGAATTTAAATTTAGCTTTGTCTCACTTTTACTTGAAGCTAAGAGATTGATCATCTCTTCATGGATAATTTTAATTATCATCTGTCCAGGTGAAACAGACTTAATAATCTCCTGCCCTAAAGCTTTCTGTTTAACTTCCGCTATAAAATCTTTTATCACCGGTAATGCAACATCTGACTCTAAAAGAGCCACTCTTATATCCCGCATAGCAGCATCTATTTGGGCTTCCGTCAAAATGCCTGAGCTAACTAGCTTATCAAAAATCTTCGTTAAATTTTGTGTTAAAGTTTTAAACATGCAAATAATTTAATTTATAAAGTTCCTAAAACCTAATATATACTACGAGTAAATGAACAATAGTCAAAATAAAACATAAATTAAATTTATATTCTAGAGGGAAACCGCTTTCTATCTTGAATATCTATTAACTATTTTTTAAAAAAAAGGAGTATCTCAATATATTTTGTTGTTTTATGGATAACATAGAAAGGAACGTAGTGATATCGTGTTAATTACTAGAAAACTCATTCACCACTAATATATAACTTGTTTTTAAGTCCAAATCATAATCAATGGTATTATATATTAACTTTTTTATGTCGGTAAATTTTTGCAGTAAATATGAAGGGTGTCTATTTGATAGTTTATTAAAAATCTTATTTTCCAAATTTAGAAGTTCAATATTAACATTGGCAGATTTTTTAAGGATTCTATTCATTAATAATAATAAATTATCAATAAAATCTAGCCATAATTCTCGGTCTTTAGTAGTAAAGCGATTAATAAAATCTAACGTTTGGTTATCTGCTATCGACTGAATAAACTCGGAATATAATTCGTTTTTAGTATGATGGATAGATGATCTAACATTAATTTTAAAACATCTGGATCTAATTGTAGAAATAATACTTGCAGCTCTTGAAGTAATTAAAAAAATGTAACTATTCTTTGGTGCATCTTCAAGAATTTTTAAGCATGAATTCGCTGCATTCAAATTCATAAGATCCGCCGAATAAATTATTGCAACTTTATAACCTGAAATTGCAGAAGTTTTACTTAAGAAGTCTTGTAATTTTCTTATTTGTTCAATAGAAATATTTTTAGCATTAGATGTAGCTGAAGTTTCCCTAGCGATGAAATGATAATCAGGATTGTTTTCAAGAGGAATGCTATTCTTAAAAAGCTTAATATATATAAACTCTTCTAAATCTTTTAAAGCTTGCTCTATATTTTCGGCTTCGATAAGCCAACTATTGTATAGCTTATTATGTTTTAAGTTAAACTCTAGGCGTTCAATTATCAATGGTTGTAATATCATTATGAATTGTACTTAAGAAGTATTCTATATCATTCCGGCTTTTGCAGAGCATTATTGCATGAGCCGGTTTTTCTAGTGTCACCCCGCAAGCGTGTAACGGGGTTCGGAAATTATTAGTACTGTAAATACGTTACTTCTTTTAATTACAAGCTTCTTTCATTTTTCTTCCGGCTCTAAAAGTAGGTTGATTGTAAGCATCTATTTTCATTTTTGCTCCGGTTTTTGGGTTACGACCCTCACGTGCTTTTCTATGATGTATTTCAAATGAACCGAAACCTGTTATATTAATATTATGGTGGCTCTTTATAGCACTAATCACACTATCGAGAACTAAATTCAGTGCTTTCTCGGCCTCAGCTTTTGTTAATGTTTTATGTGAAGCATGTTTATGACCATGGTCGGTCATAAATGCTATAAATTCGGTTTTATTCATTTTTTTTTGTTCTTTTTTGTTATGTGTACTCATAATAAAATCAATTCTCCTTTGATAGGTTAATATGTATTGACGTTTTTTTATAAAACAATATATACAACTGGCAATAATATACATCAATATATTTTTTATGTGAGTTAATTATAACAAACTACCCACATACTGCAAATGCCAGTTATTTACAAAGTTTAAAATATATACGTTATTATATTAATTTATAGAAAAATGTAGCCATTTTACATCAGTTATACTGTTAAAACTATCTTAATCAAGTAATTAAAGTGAAAATTTATCATTAAAACCCTAATTTATTGTCAGTAGTAAACAACAAGGTCTTTTACGTTTAACTAAAAGGAGCTTAAATATGTTAATAAATACTTCTAATAATCCACTTATTACTACTGTACATTTATTATCTTCTATAGGTGCTATAAATTGGGGCTTAGTCGGATTATTTAATTTTAATTTAGTCACACTTTTATTTGGCTCATTTCCAATTATTGTTACAATACTTTATATAATTATAGGCTTTTGTGGTGTATATTCTTTCCTTTGTTTAGGTAAGCTATTTTGTAAACCCAAAATAGAAAAGGTGAAGTAACTCTACCTTTTCGTCATTGCGAGCAGCCGTAGGCTGCGTGGCAATCTCATGAAATCATAACAAACTCCTGAGATTGCTTCCTCAATTGCTATGCAATTTCCTCGCAATGACGACCTAACAACCTCACTTGTGCTATAGCAGTTATTGCTGCTGTTTCAGCACGTAATATATTACTTCCTAAACTTATAGATTTTGTATTCTTATATGAGGCAAGAAGTTCCAGCTCATCATTAGTAAAGCCTCCCTCCGGTCCTACAATAATAGTTATATCACTATTACTAAGTGATGATGAAATTCGTAATATAGAATTTTCTTCTTTTTCATGTTCATTAGCATATAACATCAAATTATTATTCTTTTTTAGATAATCTTGTATTGTGATAGCTTTTTCAATTATCGGGGGAGTAAGACGTTCTGATTGCTCTGTTGCCTCAATAACACATTTCGTTAAACGTTCGATATTTACCGATCTCAATTGACACCACCTAGTAATTAACGGAATAATTTTAGTTATACCGAGTTGCGTAGCCATATTTATTGCAAGCATTAATTTATCTTGCTTTATTATAGCAACAGCAAGAGTTAACGTAGATTCTGTATAAGGCTTTTTTAACTGTTCTTTAAGTCTAACCGATAGGTTATTTTTACCTATATAGTTAATTTGTGCTAGAAATTCTCCATCCGTACCGTTAAAGAGACGTAAACCATCATTTACTTTAAGACGTAGCACCGTTTTGACATAATGAACATGATCACTTGCTAATTCTATCTTGCTATTTTCAGCTAAACGACTATTAATATAAATACGGTTATATTTCATATATTTAGTACTATGGACGATAAAAAAGATAATAGACATCTTTCCAAACCAGCTTATAGAGAGGAATTTACAGGAGACACGGAACTCAGCACCACAGCGTATATGGACATACGTGAGGATGCGAGTACCGGACCGACGTCTAAATTACCTCTAGAAGCGAAGTTTGGAAAGATGTCTAATAATATATCAGAAGAAGAAAATTTACCAAAAGAAAAAGAAATTGGCGGTGTTAAAGGTCTAGAACCGACAAGATACGGGGACTGGCAGCATAAAGGTAAAGTCACAGATTTCTAATGCCTTGCCTTCAACACACTAAAATTTTACCCTATAAACCGCAAGAATTGTTTGATTTGGTCTGGGATGTAAAATCTTATCCTAAATTCTTGCCTTGGTGTTCTGCTTCTAGAATTATTTCAGAAAATAATCAAGAGATTATTGCTGAATTAGTAATTCAGTTAAAAGGCTTTTCAGAAAAATATAACTCACGAGTTACACGCGAAATAACAGATGATGGAATATATTTGATTAATACAGTAGCTATTTCAGGACCTTTTGAATATTTAAAAAGTACTTGGCAATTTGTTCCATACACGGCAGGAACTGAATTAAAATTCTTTATTGATTTTAAAATGAAGTCCGTAATACTGGATAAATTAATCGGCACTTATTTTACCAAAGCAACCGAAAAAATGATTATAGCTTTTGAACGGAGAGCTAAAGAGGTTATTAAATAAAAAAGAGTAAGGTTATAGATCTATAACCTTACTCTTTAGAAAGTTTTGTATTTAGTTACTAGGCAATATCAGATATATATCCTTCATCTCCTAAGATTTGAGTTTGATCATCATTAAGATTATTATAATCAAGGCTATAAAACTGCTCTTCTTGTTCTTCACTAGTACTGGAAGTATTATAATTAAATAATTCTTCATAAGCTTCATTTATTTCAGCATATTTTTGTATTTCTTTTGAAAGTTCTACTACTTTATTTTGCATAGCTTTTTCTGTACCATACCATAACTTACTTGTCAAATTTGGCTTGTATTCTGCTAATTGCTTATTTTTGTAACTTTCTCTCTTTGCAACAGTTCCTAAACTTAAAGCTTTTTCAATATCTTCACTTGAATAGCCATTTTGTATTAGCTGCTGAATAATACAAGCATGTAAAGGAAGAATACTAGTATCTGGAACTAATTTATTTGTATATTGTCCTTTCACGCCAGGTATTGCCTGATATAACGCACGATCTGTTGATTCTACTATTTCATAGCCACCATTATGTTTGTAACCAACGCCGTCTCCCGTTAAACTTAAGGTTGGTACGCGAGTTATTTCATTAGATATTATCTTACCGTTTGTTCCTTCAATATATTTACCGGTAAATTTATCTATACCGTTTTTATCTATAGCAGTACCGTATACAAAACTTCCTAACCCCGAAGTAGCCAAATACTCTTCAACTTTAGTTGCTTCATGAGCTTGAGTAAAAAGCTTTATTTGTTCATTACTCTCCATAATGCCTTTTGCCCCATAACTAGTACCAAAAACACCCCCTGTTATTAAAGGTATTTTGCTTAACCAACTACTAGATGAAAAAAAACTACTTATTCCTACAAAAAAGCTTCCTGATGCTAATTTTGTATAAAAACTATAATCTGCTTTTGCTTTTTCTATTAAAGATAAGTAAGTAATCGGTTTATTACTTCCGAATAAGTTTCGTATTAATAATGTCAACATAGTCTATCTCCTTATTTAATTCACCATATTTCATGGTTACAAGTGCACTATACAACAAAAGTAATCAGATATCAATCCTTTATTTAATAATAGATTAATAAACATTAATATTTGACTTGACATTTTTTAGAAAAAACCATATTTTATGGTAAAATTGATCAAAAAGAGGTAGATATGCCTACATACAAAAATTCTAAACATATTAGCACTAAAAAGCTTGCTTATATAGGTTTAGACCTCGCATATAAAACAGATGATTTAAATATTTATAAGCTAAAAGCATCAAAGGTCAATGAACAATTAACAGATAGCGGCTGGAAAATACTGACTGCTTCATGTGATAATATCAACACTGCTAAATATGATTATAAAGCCGTCGCATTTATAAATAAAGAAACTAAAGAAGTTCATATTGCTAGTGCCGGCACAAAATTCAATATATATGATTTATTAGACGACTTGCTTATCGCTCTGCACTATTTACCTACTAAACTAACTCCACTTCAGGATTTTGTTAATGAAATAATTAACAAATTAGGCGGCTTAAGTAAAGCCACAGAATATAGTTTTAATACTAGCGGTCATTCACTTGGAGCAATAATTGCAGATTTAACCTTAGTAGAAATACATTCTCGCAACCTAAATTTTAATAAATCTATAACTTTTGACAGCCCTGGCTCAAAACCGATAATTGAAAGAGGCATAGAAAAAAATTTATTTACCGGAAAAGTAACAACTCCAATAAAAGAGCTAGCTACCCATTCTAAGATATATAATGCACAACATAATCTTATTAATATTACTAATAAGCATTTTGGAAAAACAACAATGGTACTTCCTGGTAAAAAAACAGCACTATCACAATCAGAAGAATGGGCATCATATTTATATAATTTTGCCAAACAAAAAGTTACAAAATATCTAGGAATTAATGGAATAGTCGAAGGCTTTGAAGAAATCATAGCCGGAATCAGTAAACATGGACTTGTTAATTTTTCTGATTTGAAACAGAATATTACTTTAACCATAGATGATTGGGAAGCAACAACACCAAAATATGCTAAAAATACTCTAAATTTAAAAAATAATTTATATAATCAAATAGTTGAAACTGAAACCGGAGCTAATTTAGTTGGGATGTATAATAATTTTCAAAGCTGCAGTCAAGAATATGCTCAGGAAGTCCAAACAACAGGAGATATAAGTAATTATCATCTATATCCTCTAATATGTTAAATAAAAAAATAACATATATAATAAATTTATAGGCAGAAATCACCTTTCGCCTTTCATGTTCATTATTTCTTATTTAGAGCAACTAAATAGATTTCCGTAGATTCACTGCGGCTGGATGAAGGTTTAAAATGTTTCACTGTTTTAAATTCACGCTTTACTTTATGTAATAATTCATTTTCTGCACCGCCACGAAAAATTTTAGCAATAAAATGACCGGAGGGTTTTAGTACTTTTAAAGCAAATTCAAAAGCTTGCTCACACAAAAGTAAGGTTCTTATATGGTCTGTAGCTTTATGACCTATGGTATTTGATGCCATATCACTCATTACTATATCAGCTCTACCGTCTAAAGCCTGAATAATTAATTCTTCCGTATCTACTTCAAAAAAGTCCTGTTGAAAAAATTCAACTCCAGCAATATGTTCGATTTCTAACACATCGATAGAGATTATTTTATTATTTAGGTTATTATCCGAAGCTTTAATAAGCTTGGAAGCTACTTGACTCCATCCCCCAGGAGCTGCTCCTAGATCAACAATTTTCATGTTAGGAGTAAAAAGTTTAAATTTTTCATGAATTTCAAGTAGTTTATATGCAGCTCTCGACCTAAAACCGTCTATACGTGCTTTTGCAACATACGGATCGTTTAATTGGCGTCTAAGCCAATTACTAGAAGAGACGGTGCGTTTTTTAGAAGTCTTAACTCTAACAAATTTATTTCTATAACCGCTTAAATTATTTGTCATAAAATCTTTTATACTTATAAATATAATGAAGAATAAGTAGACGAAGTTTAATCTGGAAAAGAGCAAGGAATCCACAAGACGAGGCACGAAAGCCGTTAATAATACTTGAGTACCACAGTACTTGTAGCCAATTTTTCAAATTAAACGAGTATGCTCTTTTGCTATTTTATCTAATACAGAATTAACAAAACCAATTTCATGCTCATTTAACATATCATTTGCTATGTCCGTATATTCGTTGATTACTACTTTAGCAGGCGTAGTAGGGCAAAATAATAGCTCACATATACTAACACGCAATAAAGCTCGGAGTAAGATCGGCATATGTGCAGGATCTTTATCATTTGTTAAATGATTGTCGATAATTTCGTCTAGTTTATTAATATTTTCAAATACTGACTTTACCAGCATTTTAAAATGACTTATACTTAATGATATTTTTAAATTCTCAGGTAAATCTGTTATAGAATTATTATTTTGATAAAAAGAAAGTACATTTTGCATGATATCATCCATATCGTCGTTATTTTGCAATATGTTTTGATAAATAGCTTGCACTGCTGCAATACGTGCAATAGACTTTTTATTAATTTTATTTGAACTCATAAAGAAAAGAAATTTAAAATTTAATTTTCGTCATTGCGAGTGTGATATGGCGTGATGTCATTCCCGTGAAAGCGGGAATCCAGTAATTAAAAAACATAAATACTATTAGTTTTTAAAACTAATACATTTGGATTACTTCATTTTTTTTTCTGTGGATTCCCGCTTTCGCGGGAATGACATCGGAAACCAAGAAGCAACGTCCACTCACAACGACGAAATGATATCTATAACCTTGCAATGTATACCTTAAAATAATTTATTAGTAAACTTATAAAATTTTTATGCTCTCTATAATAGGATTTATTATAACAATTAGTATCTTGGTATTTATCCATGAATTTGGGCATTATTGTATTGCTAGATATTTTAATGTAAAAGTTGAGGAGTTCTCGATAGGTTTCGGTAAAGCACTAATAGGCATTACCGATAAAAAAGGAGTTAGGTGGAAGATTTGCCTTATACCGCTTGGCGGTTATGTCAAGATTTACGGCTATGATCGCAGCCTTATGGATAAGACTAAAGAAGTTAACGAAAAAGTAGCTTTTGATGCTAAATCTTGTTTAGAACGTTTTTTAATAGTTGCAGCAGGTCCGTTAATTAATTATTTACTTGCCATAATAATATTTGCAGGTTTTTATTGTTACTTTGGAAAAACAGAGATTCCTCCTATAATAGGTGATGTAGTAGCTTCATCACCGGCAGAGAGAGCAAACTTAAGAGCAGGAGATAAAATTGTTAAGGTTAACGATAAATCTGTTAAAGATTTCGGGGACGTGCAGAGAGAGATATTAATTAACGGTTTTAGCTCTTCTACTTTAACTATAGAAAGAAAAAGTGAGGAATTTATCGTTAATATAATGCCTCAAGAAATAATTATATCACCTCCCGAAGAAAAGCAAGTTAAGAAAACTCTTCGCATCGGTATTATAGCTAAAAATGAACCTATTCATACTAAAATAGGAATTTTAGGAGGATTCTGGGAAGCTATTAATACTACTATAGATATGTCTGCTTTAACTCTAAACGCAATATCGCAAATGATTGTAGGAAAACGTTCATTCGATGAGATAGGAGGGCCGATAGCTATTGCTAAAGAATCAGGCAAATCTATAGCTGGTGGAACCCAAATGTATCTGTTATTTATAGCAATGCTTTCCGTTAATTTAGGGTTACTTAACTTACTACCTATACCGATGCTTGACGGCGGACATTTAGTATTTATATTATATGAAGCAATTACAGGTAAATTACCGAATCCTAAGACTAAAAATATTTTGTTACAATTAGGAGCAATAATCATAATTTTTCTTATTATAATTGCTGTTTCCAACGATATACAAAATTTGTTTTCCTAAATTATAGATTTGCTTGCTCTCGTTTATATTATCTACTATAGTGGAGTACATTAATTATGTTTGAATGCATTAGTTAGGAGAACTTTGTATTATTCTTAGCTAAAAGCGGGAATCCAGTTCTTTGTCATACCGCGACTTGAACGCGGTATCTAATTTATTATTTTTACCGTGGTCAAGCCACGGGATGACATTGGGTTTAAACACAGAAATTTAAATTAAATCTTAAAGAAGGTTTTAGGTGACAATCAGATCAATTAGTAAGTTAACAATTTTATTATTAACGATTTTTTATTATCATATTTCATTAGCTAACTCTGTAATTCGTAAAATAACTATCGAAGGTAACCACAGGGTTGAGCGTTCTACTATTGAAAGCTATTTAAAACTTAAGGTAGGAGAAACCTATAATAATTCTAAAGAAGATGAGGTAATAAAACGTTTATATGCCACCTCACTTTTTAGAAATATAAATATGCATATAACAAATGATGGTAATTTAATAGTTAACGTTACTGAAACGCCTTTTATAAGTAGTGTAGTATTTAGCGGTAATTCTAAAATCAAAACTAATATGCTCGCTAAAGAAATTTACACAATGTCGGGTGAATCTCTTAGCCAAGCTAAAATTGAATTAGATGTAAAGAAAATATTAGAAATTTATAAACGTAGCGGACGTTTTGCTACTACGGTAACACCTAAAATCGAAAATTTAGAAAACAACAGAGTTAAGGTTATTTTTGATATAGCCGAAGGACCAAAAACCGGTATTAAATATATTTATTTTAGCGGTAATGAAAATTATAGTGATTCAGAACTTAAATCTATTGTTTTAACTAAAGAATCTCGTTGGTTTCGTTTTTTAGAAAGTAACGATACTTACGATCCTGATAGAGTGGAGTATGATAAAGAATTACTGAGAGAGTTTTATCAATCTGTAGGTTTTGCAGATTTTAGAGTAATTTCGGCATCGGCAGAACTCAATAATACTAAAGAATATTTCACCCTTACCTATTCCATTGAAGAGGGAGAAAAATATAGCTTCGGTAATATTACAATAGACAATAAATTAACTAATATAGATATAACACAGCTTAATAAAATTGTTAATATTAAGCAAGGCAAGGTTTTCAATATGAAAAAGGTTGATGATATAGCTGAAAAAATCGGAGAATATTTTACAGCGAACGGTTACCCTGCGGTAAATGTTTATCCGGATATAATGAAAAATGCTAATCATACTGCAGATATTAAATTTATTATTGAAAAAGCCGATAAGGTTTATATTAATAAAATTAATATTATTAATAACCTTAAAACCGAAGACCCTGTTATAAGAAGAGAATTTAAAATAGAAGAAGGTGATATAATTAATCGTTCATATATTGAAAAAGGTGAGCGTAATCTTAGAAATTTAGATTATTTTGAGAAAGTAGCAATTAGCTTAGCTCCGACTAAAGCTAAAGATAAATATGATGTTAACGTTGAAGTTGATGAAAAATCTACTTCCTCTATAGGTTTTGATTTAGGATATAATACTGCTGGCGGTTTATTCGGACGTTTCTCTTTCTTAGAGCATAATTTAGTCGGTACCGGGAAACTGCTTAATACCGGTGTGCAAGTAAGTAAAAACACTACAAGCTATTACGGTGGTATTACCGCACCGCACTTTTTAGATCGTGATTTATCACTTGGCGTAAACGCATTTAGAAACTATACCGGACGCGGTGCTAGTGTATTAAATACAACTGATCAAAGCTATAAGTTACACTCTATAGGAGTCAAAACTTCTCTTGGTTATGAAATTAAAGAGGATTTAGGTCACGAAATAGATTATTTAATCAAACGTGATATTTTAAGTGCTCCAACTCCATCAAGCTCAATATTCTTAAAGGAGCAAATGGGAAGATTCATTACTTCTGCTATAGGACATACTATTACTTATGATCAAACCGATAATAAAATTGTTCCAAAGAACGGTTATTTAGTAAGCGGCACACAAGCATTTGCCGGCGTTGGAGGTGATAACAAATATATAAAGCATGAAGTTGACGGTAAATATTATAAGTCTTTCATACATAACAAATTTACTTTAAAATTATCTGCTTCCGGAGGCGATATTGCAGGGCTTGGAGGAAAAATTATTAGAATTTCCGATCGATTTAATTTAGGTGATTATAGTTTAAGAGGCTTTGCAAGCGGTGGTGTAGGACCTCGTGAAAAGGTCACTAACGAAGGACTTGGCGGTGAGCGATATTACACATTCTCAACAGAGCTTAATTTCCCAACACCTATACCTGAGGAATTTAATTTAACCGGTGCAGTCTTTATGGATTTAGGAAGCGTTTGGGGAGTAGGCCTAAATAAGAAACAATATCAAACTCCAAACGGTTTTTATAACGATAAATCTCTTAGAGCTTCCGTTGGTTTCGGCTTTATTTGGGTAACACGTTTTGCACCGATCAGAATGGATTGGGGTTTCCCGGTTAAGAAGAAGAAATATGACGATACGCAGCATTTCCATTTAAGATTTTCGACGCATTTATAAAGATGTTTCATTGTCACCCCGTGGCTTGACCACGGGGTCCAATTAAGGATGCTAGTCTTTAGCATTTTAAAATTTTTTATTGGATTGCCACGCTCCTTGTCAGTCATCGCTCGCAATGACGAAACATGTCTCGTAGGAATTCATATCTCAGCATAATATAATCATATTTCAGCCGATGTAGCTCAGCTGGTAGAGCGGCGCATTCGTAATGCGTAGGTCTGGGGTTCAAATCCCCACATTGGCACCATCTTCTAAATAAAACTATAGCCCTATTTGTGATAGGCGTGGTAGAACCTGATATACTAATAATGTATAGAAAAACGCATTCGTGTCATACCGTGGCTTGACCACGATATCCAAAAAAATAACTTAAAATACTAATCATTTATTATCACCATCAATCCAAGTGGTCAAAAAGTCCAGCATCTAAAGAACCTAAAGCAGTTTTAAAAAATGCTTATAAAATAAGTAATGATACTGAAAGACTTATTGCTGTTGATATAAAAAATGACCAGTTTGTAATATTTGATAATACAGGTGGTAATGTAGCTCATGTAAGGACATATCAAGAAATAGAGAGAGATGCTGTTTTAAAAAATAACCTAATCACAACAAAAATATGCAAATAAGGTAATAAAAACTTTAATGAAACCTCGAAGCGGTATAAATTATTGGAATAACAAAATGAAATAAACAATGACAGATAAATTATGGTATGAAAAAATAAATGAAGAAGATGCATATATCAGAAAAACACTTCAAGAATATATAGATTTATATTTCTTTGATTCTGTAGAATTTAAAGCAGTAGAAGATATAACCTTAGAAAATTTAGGTGACTTTTTAGAAGTAATGTTAAAACATTATCAACAATATCATTTTCATTTAGGCGAATTATATGATACTGGAGAAATATCATAAGAATATTTCGATTATGTTTTTATGGATGATGAAAAATATATAAATTATCCTAAATATTCTAAAGAGGATAGACGTAATTTAGGTTGGTTATTGATAGTAAATTATATACAAATGTGTAATCCAAGACTATTTCCAGAAGATGTCCCGCATTTAATAGAATTTTTACACGCTAAAGATGGAGAAGTGACAAAGGCTCAAGAAAAGCTAAATACCTACCTTGCCCAATTTGATTTAATGAAAAGACAAGATGAAGATTACAGATACTGGGAAGCAATCACGAAAGAACGTCATAGCAGAAAATAAACCTTTACCAATAAGACCTATGAGTATTGAACTATCAAAATGCTTGAAAGATTGAAGTGGGCAACTTTTTTAAGACCATCATAGAGCTAGCGAAAGCATCGGGAGTACAGCTGGCGAAGATGATAGCGATAGAAAAAGTAACGGAACTCGCAGTAAATGCTGTAAATAACAACGCACTATCTGGTTTAGGCCAGAAGATAGCGAATAAAATAGCGGGGAGCGTTACTCCGGCTTTAATTTCTAATAACGGGATATTGCTAAGTGCTTACAGTCGTTTAGAGCAGGACGGTAACAAGAGAACATGACGCCATTCGTGATTCCCTGAGCCATAAATATAGGCCAGATTGTAGCAACTGCGGTAATGCACTTTATTAACTGCAAGGTCACCTGAGTATTTTAAACTGGATCTCGCTACAAATGAGCTAGGATGACAGGGTGGAATTAATCCATGCAACAACACCAATGCTACACGGAAATGACAATAAGGTCTTTTTAAGAATGGTGTAAAACAAAACTACCTTTTTTAGGTAATTCCATTATATTTTGTAAAGAATTATAAGTTTTTGCTAAAAAATAATATATATTTAGCTTTATATAAAAAGTGAAAGCCAATTATCACCTTTTATATTCAACTTCTTAAGCCGAATAGCAGATTATGTAATAATTCGTTATTCGTGTTAATTAACTATTATCTTTTTTCTTGGAGGAATATAGATTGTTTCATCTTCAGCATGCGAAATCTTTTCTAAAAGTCCGATAAAACGGTCGTTATTAGGTACTAGCTTTACTATCGCCCACCCCTCTTCTATTGATTTCTTTATGCGTTCTATATCAGATTTATGCTCTGAAAAAGATATAACTTTTTGTGCTGGGTTTTGCATATTGATAAATCAATTATAGTTAATTAATACTATAGTAAATATTTTTAATAAATCAATCACATATTTATTATTTGCTAAATATAAATAAAATGATTACCATATATTATGTCTTGTCTACTTATATCCTAATAAATAGTTTAATTAAAAATTAAAAGTTGTACAATAATTTTTTATTTTAAACATATATGTCACTTATTAACTTTATTTAATTTAAACTGTATAATTTAATTATGTCAAATGATAATTTACAACCGCCTGCTCTTTCTAAAAAGCAATTATTTGCTTTTTTTGGTATGGTTGTCGGCATGTTTATGTCGGTACTTGATATTCAAATTGTCGCTAGCTCATTATCCGTAATAGCTGCCGGTCTTGCCGCTTCAAGCGATGAACTTTCTTGGGTTCAAACATCGTACTTAATAGCTGAAGTTATCATTATTCCTATTACCGGCTTTTTAGCAAGGTTACTTACTACTAGAATTTCTTATTTTATTGCAGCTTTAGGGTTTACGGTTATGAGCGTATTATGTTCGCTTGCAACTAATATTGAAGCCATGATTATCTTTAGAGCATTACAAGGCTTTTTTGGCGGTGCTATGATACCGACGGTCTTTAGTACCGTTTTTATACTTTTTCCTGCATCGCAACGTCCTATCGTTACTATCTTAATTGGACTTGTCGTAACTGTTGCCCCTACTTTAGGACCTACACTCGGTGGATATATTACGGAGATTTTATCATGGCATTTTATGTTTTTATTAAACGTCATACCCGGTATTTTCGTATGCACTGTAGTTTTTTTATATGGGGATTTTGATAAACCAAATTATAAATTACTGAAAAATTTTGATTTTCTCGGTATATTATTAATGGCTTTAACGCTCGGCTTATTACAGTATGTGTTAGAAGAAGGAAACAAAAAAGGTTGGCTTGAGGATAATTTAATATTATTCTTAAGTATTGCAGTAGTTTTAGGTTTTATTTTATTAATCATTAGAGAACTAACCTTTATTAATCCAATTTTAGACTTAAAAACATTTCTTTATAAAGACTTTACTTTTGGTTGCCTTTATTCGTTCGTTATGGGTATCGGATTATACGGGGCAGTATATATATTACCGCTATTTCTCTTTACTATTGCCGGATATGATACATTACAAATCGGGGCTACTATGATGGTGACGGGCGGAGCACAATTTTTATCTGCACCACTCGCCGGTAGAATGTTAGGGCTAGGGGTAGATTTACGCCTGATGCTTATTATAGGGCTTGGAGGGTTTGCTCTTGGATGTCATTTGAATAGTTTTCTAACGCCTGATTCTAAATTTGCTGCATTTGTGCTTCCTCAATTTGTTAGAGGACTTTCATTAATGTTTTGTTTTATACCGACTAATAATATAGCTCTTGGCAATATGCCGAAAGAAAGAGTAGGTAACGCTAGCGGGCTTTATAATCTTACTCGTAATTTAGGAGGAGCGGTAGGGCTTGCAATAATCAGTACTATACTTACTAATGATACTAAAACCTTTATGCAATATTTATCGGAAAATATCTCGTCTACTTCTATAATGGCATTAGAACAACTAGATTCTTATACTGAATTATTAAGCGGAAAAGTTTTGAATCCCGAAAAAGCATCATATTTGTTATTAGCAAACAAATTAAATCATGATGCTTTTGTAATTGCAATAAATAATATATTTAATATGATAGGGCTGTTATTTGTATTTATAATGCTACTAATACCTTTTACTTCAAATATCAAATTAACCGAAAATGTTAATGCTCACTAAAATTAAATTTATATTATATTTTCCTTGGTTATTATTAGAAATATGGAAATCGGCTTTCGCGGTTATTAAAATAATTTGGCAAAGAAAGATAGGAATAGAGCCTGTTTTTGAATGGGTTGACGCAGAAGGGCTAGAAGAAATAGGCGAAATAATTTATGGTAATTCGATTACTCTAACTCCAGGTACAGTAACACTTGATATAAATAATAATATGTTATTAGTGCATGCACTCAATAAATCATCGATTACCGACCTACAAAGAGGTATAATGATTAAAAAAATTAAGCAGATATTAAAAACAACTTGAAGCAGAAAATGATATCAGATATAAACGCTCTGAAGTATAAAAAAGTTTTACTTAAAGTGTCAGGGGAAGCTTTAATGGGAGATAAGCAATTTGGGCATGAATATGACGTAATAAAAAAGATTGCCAGCGATATTAAAGAAGTTATCGATTTAGGAGTAGAAGTCGCTATTGTAGTCGGCGGTGGAAATATTTACCGCGGGATTAATGCAGCACTTGTCGGTATGGACCGAGCTTCAGCGGATTATATAGGTATGCTTGCAACGGTGATTAATGCTTTAACTTTACAAAACGTTATGGAAAGCCTCAATATCTATACAAGAGTTCTATCGGCTATTCCTATGATGAGCGTGTGCGAACCTTATATTCGCCGCAAAGCTAAAAGACATATGGAAAAAAAGCGTGTAGTAATTTTTGCCGGCGGTACGGGTAACCCGTTTTGTACAACCGATAGTGCCGCAGTACTTCGCGCAATCGAAATGAATTGCGATATTTTATTAAAAGCAACTCAGGTTGACGGTGTATATGATTCCGACCCTAAAAAAAATCCGGATGCTAAAAAATATTTCACTATTAGCTATAAAGATGTTATAACTAATAACCTGCAAGTCATGGATACGGCAGCTATTGCAGTTGCAAGAGAAAATAAATTACCTATAAGGGTATTTTCGATAAAAGAACAGGGAAATTTTGCTAGAGTAATACAAGATAAAGGGGAATATACGACAATTGAGAAATAATATATTGTAGTGTGAATTGTTGTATGATTTTTATGTCATTCCCGCATAGGTGTTGTTGCGTAGAGACTAAATCGTCATTGCGAGCAGTCGTAGGCTGCGTGGCAATCTAGAAAAAATAATAAAAAATTCTGTAGATCAGAAATTTTTACTAGATTACTTAGTCAAAACTTATAGTTTTTCCTTGCAATGACGGAAAAACCAATCTACGCGGGAATGACATCAGGGGCATTTCCTAATACACATAACAATGTCTCAATTCGTGTATTAATAATAATATATGGATAAATAAAGATGGATAAAGAGCATTTAAAGAAAAACTTACAAGAAAAGATGGAGAAAGCTCTAAAAGTTTTAGATCATGAGCTTAAAGGGCTACGTACCGGTAGAGCTTCAGTGAATTTACTTGATAGCGTAACCGTGGAAGCTTACGGGAGTAAAATGCCGCTTTCACAAGTTGCTTCTCTATCCACCCCTGATGCACGAACAATTAACGTGCAGGTTTGGGATAAATCTATGGTATCATCGGTAGAGAAAGGAATTACGATAGCAAATCTTGGCTTAACTCCTGCAACGGACGGTCAATTAATCAGACTGCCTATACCGGCTTTAACTGAAGAAAGACGTAAAGAACTGGTAAAGCTTGCTCATAAATACGGTGAAGATACTAAAATTTCATTACGTAATATTAGAAGAGACGGCAATGAAGCACTTAAAAAGCTAGAAAAGGATAACGTTATCGCAAAAGATGAGCATCATAGCTTATCTGAACAAGTACAAAAGCTAACCGATGATTATAGTAGTAAAGTTGACTCGGTAATAAAACAAAAAGAACAAGAAATAATGACTGTTTGATTTTCTATGTCATTCCTGCTTTAGATTTGTTGCGTGGACCGGTAAAATCCACTGTGTCACCCCGTGGCTTGACCACGGGGTCCATAAAAACAATAAAAAATACTAATAATTTTATTTTTAACTGGATCCCACAATCAAGTCGCGGGATGACAGCGGTGGAATTAATCCACGCAACAATACCTTGCGAGGAGCGAAGCGACGTGGCAATCCAGAAAAATCGATCCATGCAACAATGCCAAGCGAGAATGACATAAATTGAATCTATACTGACAAAATAAAATGACAAAATTAGTTAGAGATTTAATTCCAGAAATTATATTAAAATCAGGCAGGATACCAGTTACTCATATTGCTGAATCATATGAGTATAAAGAATTATTAAAAAATAAACTACTAGAAGAAGTAGAGGAAATTTTACAAGATGAGTATATGGAGAAGTTACCGATATATTAGAAGTACTTGAAACAATCTGTAATATTAATGGCTATAAACTAAAAGATATATTAAAAATTAAAAAACAAAAAAAGAAAGTGAATGGTGGTTTTGATAATAAGATAATTTTAGAAAAAATAACTAATTAGCTTTTTTGCCTTAATAAAATAAAGGAGTCATGCAATAAAATCGGCTATAGAACCTTGTATCACAGGCTGTATCCAGGATCTAGCTCAACAAGTCGCAGGATGACAGAAATACCGTTACACACAGGCAAGCCTTCACGGGAATAACATCATACTATACCACTCAAAATAATAAAACTATGATAACAAAAGAAGAAGCACAGAAAATAGCAAAATTAGCTAGATTAAAATTTGAAGAAGATACTGTAGAAAAATTTTCTACTCAGCTTAGTACTATTATGGATATGATCGATATTTTAAATGAAATAGATTGCAAAGATATAGAGCCTTTAACTTCGGTTTCTAATATGAATGCTAGAATGCGAGAGGACACCGTTACAAGTTCTGATTTATCAAGTGAGTTATTTGATAATGTAAGTGGAAATAGTGCTCAGCTGGCTAAAGAAGTAAAATATTTTATCACTCCAAAAGTTGTTGAATAATTATGACGGAACTAAACAAACTAACAGTAGCAGACAGTATAAAAGGTCTAAAAAATAAAGATTTTACAAGTACGGAATTAATAGGTGCACATATTAAACAAATAGAGAAGCATAGAAACCTAAATGCTTATGTTACCGAAACTTTTGACTTAGCTTTAAAACAGGCTGAAGCAGCCGATCAAAATTATGCTCAAAATAACGCAAGAACCCTTGAGGGTATCCCGTTTGCCGCTAAAGATCTTTTCTGCACGAAAGGAATTAGAACTACGGCATGTTCTAATATACTGAAAAATTTTATACCTAATTATGAATCAAGTGTTACACAAAATATTTTTGATAAGGGCGGTGTGATGCTCGGCAAAACCAATATGGATGAGTTTGCTATGGGTTCAGCAAATATCACTAGTTGTTTTGGAAATGTAATTAGCCCTTGGAAAGCAAATGATGATAATGCTGATTTAGTTCCAGGCGGTTCTTCAGGCGGTTCAGCTGCGGCAGTTAGCGGATTTATGGCATCTGCTGCTCTTGGTAGCGATACGGGCGGCTCGGTACGTCAACCTGCAAGCTTTACGGGTTTAGTCGGTTTTAAACCGACATATGGTCGTTGCTCAAGATACGGAATGATATCGTTTGCTAGCTCCCTTGATCAAGCAGGAATATTTACTAGAAGCGTTTTAGACAGTAGCATTATGCTTGAAGCGATGATGGGGTTTGACGAAAAAGATTCTACTTCGATTAAAGCAGAAGTTCCAGAGCTACAATCCGCTATCGGAAGTTCTATGAAAAATATGAGGATAGGCGTACCTCTTAGCCTTGGTGAGGGCAGTATTATTGAACCTGATATTATGAAAATGTGGCAGGATACCATAGAACTACTTAAAAACGCCGGTGCTGAAATAGTTGATATTACTTTGCCGCATGCTAAATACGGTGTTGCTGTTTATTACGTAATAGCACCGGCTGAAGCTTCTTCAAATTTATCTAGATATGACGGCGTTAGATACGGTCTTCGAGTAGAACGTGAAAATATGACGCTTGACGAAATGTATGAAATGACTAGATCAACCGGATTTGGGGAGGAAGTAAAACGTCGTATTATGATTGGAACATATGTGCTATCATCTAGTGGTATGGATGCATATTATCTAAAAGCTCAAAAAGTACGTCGTTTAGTTGCAAACGATTTTAATAATGCTTTTGCAAAAGTTGATGCCATTTTATTACCGGCTGCCCCGACTGCAGCTTTTAAGATTGGTGAAAAACAAAATGATCTGACTATTATGTATTTAAACGATTTATTTACTATTCCTGCAAGTTTAGCCGGTTTACCTTGTGCATCGGTTCCTGCTGGATTATCGGCACGCGGTTTACCTCTTGGTATACAGATTATAGGTAAACAATTAGACGAATATAATGTTTTGAAAGTAGCATCGACCATTGAGTCAGGTGTAAAACATATTAAATTTGAGCCAAAGGGTTTTTAATTATGGCATATATTGAAGGTAATACGGGGAAATGGGAATATGTAATAGGGCTTGAAATCCATGCTCAAATTTCCTCAAAATCTAAGCTTTTTTCAGGAAGTAGTACTATTTTTGCAGCAAATCCAAATTCGCAGGTTGCCTATGTTGATGCAGCAATGCCCGGGATGTTACCGGTATTAAATAAGCATTGTGTACACCAAGCAATTAAAACAGGGCTTGGGCTTAAAGCTAAAATAAATAAATATTCGGTATTTGATCGTAAAAATTATTTTTATGCTGATCTGCCGCAAGGTTACCAAATTTCACAATTTTATTATCCTATAGTACAAAACGGCACTATGGAAATACCGACTAGTACCGGCGATCTTAAAACTATTCGTATTAACCGTTTGCATTTAGAGCAAGATGCGGGTAAATCTATGCATGATCAATCACCACATTACAGCTTTATCGATTTGAATCGTGCCGGTATTGGGCTTATGGAAATTGTGACCGAACCTGATATATCATCACCGGAAGAAGCAGCTGAATTTGTAAAAAAGCTAAGAAATTTGTTACGTTATATTGGCAGCTGTGACGGTGATATGGAAAAAGGCTCGATGCGTTGCGATGCTAATATTTCAGTAAGACGTAGCGGCGAACCACTCGGCACAAGATGCGAAATTAAAAATATCAATTCAATTCGTAACATCATTAAAGCAATAGAATTTGAAGCTAAAAGACAAGTAGACTTGCTTGAAAGCGGTGAAGAAATAATTCAAGAAACACGCCTATTTAATGCCGATAGCGGCGAAACAAGAACTATGCGTTTAAAAGAAGAAGCACTTGATTATAGATATTTTCCTGATCCCGATTTATTACCGCTTGTTATTTCTGATGAGTTAATAAATGAGCTAAAAGCAAATTTACCTGAGCTACCTGATCAAAAGATTGAAAAATATATGAAGGAATTTAGCTTAAGTAAATATGATGCCGAAGTAATAGTAGCCGATGAATCGGTTGCTGGGTATTTTGAGAAAGCAGCAAATGAATGTAACCCTAAAATGCTTACTAATTGGCTAACTAGTGAATTATTTGGCCAATTAAATAAAGCATCGATAGGAATAAATGAATGCAAAATTACCCCTAGTAACTTTGCAAAACTGGTAAAATTAATAGAAAATGATACTATTTCCGGTAAAATTGCAAAAACCGTTTTTGAAATTATGTTTGAAACCGGTAAAGCACCTGATAAAATAGTAGAAGAAAAAGGACTTGTACAAGTTTCGGATAATAACGTGCTAAACACTGTAATTGACGAGGTAATATCTGAAAATCCTGAATCAGTAGAGGGTTATAGAAGTGGTAAGGATAAATTATTCGGTTTCTTTGTAGGGCAGGTAATGAAAAAAACCGGCGGTAAGGCTAATCCGACGCTTGTGAATCAGCTTTTAAAGGAGAAATTGAGTTCTTGATGCTATTCCTTTGAAGGTATTGCCCGCGTGGATAGATTTTCCTGTCATTGCGAGCAGCCATAGACTTTGTTGCATGGCTCGGTTTCATCGTCATTGCGAGCAGCCGTAGGCTACGTGACAATCTCGCCAAATATCCTGAAATTGCTTCGTCAATTACTCAGTAATTTTCCTCTCAATGACGATTTGATATCCGTACAACAAGGGCAATGCCTCGTAGGATGACACAGAACATACTCAAACTTAAAACATTATTTTTATGAAATTTCTGAAAATATTTTTACTATCTTGCTTACTAGTTTCTTGTGAAAAAAAAGAAACGGAAAAAACTTTAATAGTCGGTACTGCCGCAGATAATCCTCCTTATGAATTTATCCAAGACGGAGAGATTGTTGGGATTGATATTGATATTATCAAAGCAATAAGCGAACGTCTAAATAAAAAAGTTATCATAAAAAACTTCGACTTTAACGGTTTACTTGCAGCTTTGGTTAGTGAAAATATTGATGTTGCGGTGGCGGAGCTTTCCGTAACACCGGAGCGTGCTGAATATATCAGCTTTTCCGATAATTATGCTACTGCAAGATTTGCCATAATATATAGAACAGGTGATAATATACAAAATAGCAAAGATCTAGAAAATAAAATAGTAGGGGTACAGCTCGGTAGTGTTTTAGAAAAAAAAGCACATGATCTATCACAGACGATAAATATTAAAGTTCATTCTTTAGCAAATCATTTAATGTTGGTTGAAGAATTAAAAGCCAGAGTCATAGATGCTATTATTTCTGAGGAATTTCAAGGCAAAAAATTAAAAGAAAATAATTCAAATTTAGAAAGCAGTACTTTAGAAGAATTTTCATCCGATTTTGCTATAGGCATGTCTAAAAACTCAGGACTAATTAATGAAATTAATGAGGCAATCGATTCATTAAAAAAAGACGGAACCATTAACAAAATTATGAAAAAATGGCTGGGACATTAACAGAAAGTCAATTTAAAGATGCTATGAGCCGATTCCCTCAGGGAGTGACTATTATAACAACAAATTGCAATAACGAACTTTTTGGCTTTACTGCTAGTTCTCTTACTTCCGTATCTTTAAAACCGCCGTTAATATTATTTTGCCTTAATAAAAACTCTTTTAGTATAAACAGTTTTCAAAAAAGTGATAAGTTTGCAATTAGTATTTTAGCAGAGAATCAAATTGATATCTCAAAACATTTTGCTAAATCACAATCTAATAAATTTACAAAAATTGATTATGAGCTTGGCAACAAAACTGATTGCCCTTTAATAAACGGTGCAACTTATCATATAGAGTGTAATAAATATGCTTCTTACGATGCCGGTGATCATGTTATATTTATCGGTGAAGTAATAAATACCGCTATTAAAAATGATTTAAAGCCTCTATTATATTTTCATAAATCGTATACAAAGATTTAATTTTGGTTATTTTTTGCTGCAAATTATAAGATTTTTTGAAATATAAGTAACTATTCCAGCAAAAATCTTATTAATTTTCGCTAAAAAATACCTCAAAATAGCCAATCAATTAGAAATATTCACAGAACCTAGTTTAATTTGAAAAATTGGCGTCGTCTAATAAGATCTGCGGTTCGAACTATATTAAGTATACACTGCGATCTAAGGACTTTAGACGCCTTGCTCTTGTCCAAATTAAACTTCGTCTACTTACTGTTCATTTATTAGGAGTATACATTGCCAATATGTTAAATATCGGTCTTAGTGGTTCTACCGGTAAAATGGGAGAAACCATTCTAGAGAGAATAGATAAATTTAAAGATTGCAAAATTGCAGCAAAATTTAATAGTACTAATAATTTAGATGATTTAGATAATTTTTGTAAAAATTCTGATGTGATCATCGATTTTTCTACCCCTGAAATATTAGAAAAATTAATTAATTATGCATTAAAACATAATACAAAATTAGTAATCGGAACCACAGGTCTCCAACCTCAACATTTTAAGCTTTTAGAAAAAGCAGCTCAAACTTTACCTGTTTTATATTCTGCAAATATGAGTATAGGAGCTAATTTGCTTAGCTATCTAGCTAAAGAAGTAACAAAAATACTAGATGATTACGATGTTGAAATTCTAGAAACGCATCACCGTAATAAAAAAGATTCACCCTCAGGAACTGCTGTTATGCTTGCTGAAACAATTGCAAGCAAAAAAGGATTAAATATAACATTTAATCGTGGTAATAGACTAAGAAGCGAAAAAGAAATAGGTATTTCCTCGCTTCGTGGTGGAAATGTTCACGGTATACATGAAATATCTTTCCTAGGTGACGATGAAATAATCACCTTAAAACACGAAGCTCTGAATAAAAATTCTTTTTCTATTGGTGCAATTAAAGCCGCTATTTGGCTACAAGATAAACCTTCTGCTTTATATTCAATGCAAGATATTTATAAAATATAATTAATATAGCTTGAAAAAATACCTTTAAGAGGCTATATTTTATTATGTAAATAACATAATCCTAAGGTTACTTATGATCGATTATACAAAAACTTTAACTGCCGCCTCAAAAAATAAAACTTTTGATGAAGGCTTAAGAAAATACATGCTTAAAGTATATAATTATATGGCTTTAGCACTTTTACTAACTGGTGTAGCAGCCGTAACGACTATATCAGTTGAGCCTATTTATAATTTAATGTTTCAAACAGGTTTCGGTACTATTATAATGTTTGCTCCGCTCGGTATTGCTTTATATTTCTTTATGGGCTTCGGACGAATGAACCTGCAAACGGCACAAATATTATTTTGGGTTTATGCCGGTTTAACCGGTATGTCGCTTGCATATTTAGCTCTTATTTATACCGGTGCATCAATAGCTCGTACTTTCTTTATTTGCTCTTCCGTTTTTGGAGCAATGAGTTTATACGGTTATAGTACAAGTAGAGATTTAACATCTATGGGTTCATTTTTTGCAATGGGTCTTATAGGTCTTATCATTGCTTCATTAGTCAACTTGTTTCTAAAAAGCTCGGCTCTTTCTTTTGCTACTTCTCTTATTGGAATAGTAATATTTATGGGATTAATTGCTTGGGATACTCAAAAGATTAAGTCTATGTATTATATGGCAGGAAACGATGAAGTAGGACAAAAGCTTTCTATTATGGCAGCCTTTACTTTATATTTAGATTTTATAAATCTTTTCCTATATTTAATGAGATTTTTAGGCAATAGAAGAGATTAATTGGTATCATTCTTGCAAAGTCATGATTTTATTTCATTGCTTAGGTTTTTTCATTGTTATATCACGATCAAATCTATAGTACTGAATAGTTTTTAAAAAGACCTCGATGTCATATCCCCGCAAAAGCGGGGGCCTTGTTGCACGGCTTGGAAAACTTATTCAATATCATTCCCACATGGCATTGTTGCGTGGATACTGAATCATCATTGCAAGCGGTCGCAGCGCACTCGGCAATCCAGAAAAAATAATAAAAAAATTCTGTAAATCAGAATGTTTACTGGATTGCTTCGTCAATTGCTGCGTGGTTTCCTCACAATGATGAGGATTTTGTACCCACGCAACAACACTTTTTCACTATTAGTTAATATTAAGCAGGTTATTTTTATGTCTAAAGAGAAAACTCAACAAGAATTATTATTACAAGAGCAACTTTTTAAAGCTCTGAAAACTAATGATACAGAATTGAATGCCAAAATATCTAGAACCTGCGAAGGCATTGCCGAATCTGTTATTGACCTTTCTAATAACCAATCTCCTACTGCTGAAAGCCTATATATTAGCTATATGGCCCTAGCCGATTTAAACACTAAGGATTTAGCTAAAGTTACAACAATAATAAAAAACTCGTTTCCAGGAGATAAAAACAAGGAATTAAGGGAAATAATCGATGCACCTCTTTTAGAGCATTTAGTTATGACAGAGGCAATTGAACGACAGGTTGGATTAGATGATAGCCGATATAACGCAGATTACAGAAAACTTGAAGAAATAAGAAATCCTAATGACCCTAAAAAAGTAATTGATGCTATGCTACGTGATAAGAGGGTGGCACAGCAAGCTGAGTTTGAGGGGAAAGGAAAAAAGACAGCAGGCGTCTCGGCCGGTTATGTTGCTAAAGATAACGCCGGTAATACTTTTATTTTAAAACATTTTTATAAAACTCATGCTGCATGCCAAAAAATAAAAGATATTCAGGCACAAAGACAGGCTTTTGCTGACCGAAGAGACGGAGTACAAGAATTAATAGGCTCTACCATGTATCAATTTTTATTACATGATCGCGCACCAAAAGAAGGACTGGTAACAGCGGATGAACAATACTCTGATTCACTTTATGTACGTTCTAAATTTTTTGATAATGCTGTAACACTAACAGAATTTTCCGGTTTATCAGGTGAAACTAGAGTCAGAGCTAATGACCAAAATTTAAAAAAGTTGGAAGGATTTGAAAAAGCTATAGCTGCTTGTCATATGCTGGGGGAAGTAGATTATCATGCTGGTAATTTAATGGTACAGGATGGTAAAACAATAACCAAAATTGATCATGGTCGCTCTTTTTTAGCATTTCATAAGAATTTTGGCAGTATGATTCAATCAACAGCTGAAATGTTTACACATCCTGGTGTTGGCTACAGTGCTGCTATTAAAGCAGGTAATTTCTCATTTAATATCGATAAATATAGCGAATCGTTAAATCAAATGATAAGTCAATTTGATGAGAAACAGATGGAAGCAATAGTTGATCAAAAAATTGATGAATTAAAAAAAGCTGGGTTTGATCCAAAAAATATTGCGTTATCCACTAATATTCAAAATTTTGATGATTTGAGAAAACACTACAAAGGCAGTATAAAAGAAAATCTTGTTAATATGCAAGAAGTGGCCAAAGGCGCTGAGATAGTAACAAAATTCAGTAATGTTTTACCTGAATTTAACAATGGTGGTTGGTTAGAGGCTTTCGCTAATTCACCTGTAAAAGACCCGGTACTCTATGCAATAGATAATAACATTAAAATTGAAGGTAAAGATGCTAAAGAGTGGGCATATGAAAATAATTACCAAATTAAAATTTCTATAGGTTTGAAAAAAGAAATAATCAAGGAACAACAATGGAGCAAAGATGTGGACGGAAAATGGAAAGAAAAAGAAGTTGAGGTTAAGACAGATAAAGTAGAAGTACAAATTTCTGATCCTGCAAAATCAATGCGTATACAAGACAAATCTACAGGCGAAAAATTGGCATCACTAATTGTTGATTTTACAAAGCAGGCAACAACTAAAAACGTAACCGATAAAGCAGTAGCAAAATTCTACGACAATATAATGAAAGCGCTAAAAAAAGAAAATTATCTTACCGAGCAAGATATTGAGGGTATAAAGAAAAATTTAAAATATCAGGATAATATCGAAAACACGACAAATTTATTAAATGCTAAATCTTTAAAGTTAAATTCTAAAGATACTATATATTACAAGGTAGGAATTTTTTGTGAAAAGAGAGGTTTATCTAGTATCTCAAATTATTTTATGAAACAAATTTCTCCTGAGAATTTAAATGAAATTCATAATACAGAAAAACTTATAACAGAAAGTATAAAAATTGGTAATGTACTACAACAGAAGAAACAAGAAGGACTCCAAACAAAAAGAGTAGAAACGGTAAAAGAAATCGCATGCTCTAAATTACAAGCTAGGAAGGAAAGACATCAACAAAGGTAAGCATTGTTGAGTGTATGCCTTAAACGTCATTGCGAGCAGTCACAGAGTCGTTGCATAGTCCTAATGTCATTTGTAGAAGTCAAGATTTGATCTTACAGACACTATAAATTTTGCACCTGATTGTCAGTTAAATTTTGACTGTCAGAGACGTATTCAAGATACAAGATTTCATTATTCTTTTCAACAGCTAATTTTTTACTATCCTTAAAAGTTTGCATAGGAGTTTTTCCATAACAATATTTTCCTGAATGTGGTCGCTCATTATTGAAATGCTCTAACCAAATATCAAAATCTAATTGTAAATCATCAAGATCTGTATAAATCTTTTTCCGCATAGCTGTATCAAAGAATTCTTGTTTCATGGTTTTATTAAAACGCTCACACATACCATTTGTTTGAGGAGAATATGCTTTAGTAGTAGTATGCTCTATACCTTCAATACTTAGAAATAATTCAAAAGCATGATGCTCTATATTTCCCTTATATTCTGCCCCACAATCTGTAAGAATACGAAGTATTGGTATCCCTTGAGTCTCGTACCATGGTAACACGCGGTCATTAAGCATATCAGCAGCAGTTAAAGCTGTTTTATCAGTATATAGTTTAGCATCAGCTACCCTAGTATAGCTATCAATAAATACCTGAGAATAAACCTTACCTATACCTTTGAAATTACCTACATAATACGTATCCTGACATCCTAAATAACCTGGATGCTGCGTCTCAATTTCTCCATGAGCTTCTTTTTCATTACGACGCTTCTCTAGCACTTGTAATTGAGATTCAGTGAGTCAATCATTTTTTTTGTGTAAGTTCATTTTTTATTTTCCAATAAATCATATTTAAAATTCCCACAAAGTATTTCAAATTGATTTAAAGCTAATGACCAATCTTTTATAGGCATAGTCCATTTTTTAGCCGCATTTTGCAAGGCTAAAAATATTATCTTTTGAATTGATTTATCATCTGGAAATACACCTTTATTTTTAATAATTTTCCTAATTTGACGATTTATAGACTCTATGGTATTCGTGGTATAAATCACCTTTCTAATCTCCTCAGGAAAGGCAAAAAATGGTATTATTCCTGACCAACTACGCTGCCAAATATCAGAAATTACTGGATATTTTTTATCCCATTTTACACTAAATTGTTGCAGTTTTAAACGAGCCATTTCTTCGTTATTTGCCGTGTAAATTTGTTTTAAATCTGATGTTACCTCTTTTAAATCCTTATGTGACACGTACTTTACTGAATTGCGTACCATATGCACTATACATAGTTGTACTATAGTAGCAGGAAATATGCTACTGATAGCCTCAGAAAAACCTTTTAAACCATCAACGCAAGCAACATAAATTTGTTCTACACCTCGATTCTTTAATTCAGTTATACTTGCATCCAAAATTTAGAGCCTTCATTTTTTCCTATCCAAATGCCCAATAACTCCTTCTTGCCTTCTATATTAACCGCAATTGCCAAATATACAGCTTTATTTATTACTATATGATTATCTCTAGATTTAACATATATGCAATCCAAATACAATATTGGGTATATCCTATCTAAATAGCGATTTTGCCACCTAGTTACCTCCTCTAGTACTCCATCTGTTATGGTTGATATTAAATCACTAGATACTTCAGTTTGATATATTTCTTCTAAGTGACCACGAATCTCACTGACTGTCATACCTCTACCATAAAGTGAAATTACCTTCTCATCAAATCCATTAAATCTCCTCAGCCCTTTTGGTATTAATTGTGGATTATACTCACCTTCCCGGTCTCTTGGTACTTCTAATGTCAACTTACGACCATCATCATCAATTACTGTCTTTTCATAGCTACCATTACGACGATTATTGTCTACTTTTTCTACTTTACTATGCTTTGAGTAGCCCAATTCATGATCTAACTCACTTGCTAATATTTTCTCAACTATTTGTTTCTTTAGCTGTTGAAATAAACCATCTCGACCAAATAACTCTGATGGGTCTGCTTTTGATAATAATTCTTCTACTAGCTGATTACTTATGTTTAATTTTTCTTTATCTTTACCTATTTCTTTAGCCATAATTTCCCTTTGTTTTAGTTACTTCTTTTTACAGTAATCTCTTACTGCTTTTTTTGCAACTTACACAAATTTTATTATAGACTCCAATGCCCAATCGCAATACTTGCATTTACACCGAGAAAGAATTACCGCAGCCGCATTTTGCTTTAGCTTGCGGATTACTAACGTTGAAATATGAACTGCCTAGTTCTTCTATAAAATCAAGAGTGCAATCTAGCATAAATTTTTGAGAGATAGGATCAATAATAATTGTAGCATTATGTTTAGTAATGACATAATCATCTTGCTCTATATTATCTTTTGAGACTAGTTCGTAATTATACATAAGTCCTGAGCAACCGCCGCTATCAACCGAAACTCGTAGTACTAAATTCTTATCTTTTTCTAGCTTTACTAACTCGCAAACCCGTTCAAAAGCTCTATCCGTAATTGTTATCGTCACTTAAAATTACCTTGTAAAAGTCTCATAAATTATATAGTATATCTTGATATTTTTCAAGTTGGCTTTGTTGTGTGGATACCCAATCGGCATTGCGAGCAGCCGTAGGCTGCGTGGCAATCTCATGAAATAATAACAAACTCCTGAGATTGCTTCGTCAATTGCTATGCAATTTCCTCGCAATGACGAAAAGTTAGAACCACACAACAACGTCTTTCAAAATAAAGGATAACGATGCTTGCTTCATACGCTTCTGATCCTCTTAAAAGTAGGGGAAGATTATATAAGGAAATCCCGACCTCTTATAGAAACGAGTTTGAATGTGATCGTGATCGCATTATACATACTAATGCATTTAGGCGTTTGCAATATAAAACTCAAGTTTTTATTAATCACGAGGGAGATCATTACAGAAATAGGCTAACTCATTCTCTAGAGGTTTCGACTGTTGCACGTTCGGTCGCTAGTACTTTAAATTTATCAAATGATTTAGCTGAGACAATAGCACTTGCTCATGATCTTGGGCATACGCCTTTCGGTCATGCGGGAGAGCGGGCTTTAAATGAATGTATGAGAGAGTATAACGGCTTTTCTCATAATGCTCAATCTTTAAAGATACTAACATTACTTGAAAAAAGATATGCGGCTTATAATGGAGTAAATTTAACATGGGAAGTTTTAGAAGGAATAGTAAAACATAACGGTCCTATACTAGGCGAGATAAATGAATATATAGCAGAGTATAATAAGCAAAATGATTTAGAACTTAGTACCTATGCATCAGCAGAGGCTCAAATAGCAGCTCTTGCCGATGATATTAGCTATATTTCGCATGATTTGGAAGATAGTATCGGTGCTAAAATTATCGATTTTAATAGTCTTGCTGAACTTAAATATATTGATCAACATGTTGTTGAACTTAAGTCAAAATTTAAAAATATTAGTTCCTCATGTCTGATTTATGAGGTAGTACGTAAACTAATACATGAGTTAATTACCGATTTATTATGGCAAACAAAAGAAAATTTAAATAAAGAAAAAATTACTAACATAGATGAGATACGTAACTTGAATTATCAGATAGTGGATTTTACGGAAAAAACTAATGAAAATATTAAGGAAACTAAGAAGTTTCTTCATGAGCGAGTTTATAAAAGTAATAAAATTACGGCCATCAGCCTTAAATGTACTAAAATCGTACAAGGTCTGTTTAAGGTTTATATGGATGATATTAATTTATTGCCGGTTAATTGGAAAATACTAATAGACTCTAATGAAACATATAGTAAAGCTAGAGTTGTTGCTGATTATATAGCAGGGATGACTGACCGTTTTGCCATTCAGGAATATAATCAGCTCTGCTCGACTTCCTACATAACTTGCTTCTAAGGGTAATTTGTGTGTCGCTGCGGTGCTGCGTTCTATGTATCCTACAAATTCCTCCTTATTAGCGAGCGTTTGTAAGAATTCTATTCGCTGAATTTTAATAACATTTAATAATTATGAATATATTTAATCAATTGAAACAAGATATAATTGTGGCAAGCAGGCAATTATATAATAATCAAGAAATAGCAAATACTGCTACTATTGAAACACCGAAAGATAGTTTTAACGGTGATTTATCAAGTAATATTGCAATGATTATTGCAGCTAAAGAAAGTATTGCTCCTCGGGAAGTGGCTTTAAAATTTAAAGAAGTCCTTATAACATTACCTTATATTGCAAGTATAGAAATAGCAGGACCGGGCTTTATTAATTTTACTATAAAAGCTGATAGTTGGCAGGCATCAATAAAGGATATTTTACAGCATGAAGAAAAGTTTTTTGAAATTGATATAGATAAAAGCAGAAATATTAACATCGAGTATGTTTCGGCAAATCCCACCGGTCCAATGCATATAGGGCATGCTAGGGGTGCGGTATATGGTGATGTGCTAGCAAGGATTTTGCAAAAGGTAAGTTATTCCGTTACAAAAGAATATTATGTTAATGATGCAGGCTCACAAATAAATGATTTAGTTAGTACGGTATTATTACGTTATAAAGAGGCTTTAGGTGAGCAAATTACTATCCCTACCGGGTTATATCCGGGAGAGTATTTAATTCCGCTTGGGCAAATTTTAGCGAAAGAATACGGCAATAAATTATTAACGATGAACGATGCTGAAAGGTTCAAAATAATCAAAAGTTTTGCCGTAGAAAAAATGCTTGATTTAAATAGAAAAGATTTAGCAGATTTAGGGATTAAACATGATATATTTTTCTCTGAGCAATCATTGCATGATAAAGGTGAGATAGAGGAAACAGTTAAACTACTGGAGCGTATGGGGCTAATTTATGAAGGTACGTTACCTGCCCCTAAAGGTAAAATTCACGAAGAGTGGGATAATAGAGTTCAAAAATTATTTAAATCTACTAAGTACGGTGATAGTCAAGATCGTCCTATAGAAAAAGCTGATGGAAGTTGGTCTTATTTTGCTTCTGATCTTGCATATGCTAAGGATAAAATAGAGCGGGGAGCGAATCACTTAATTTATGTACTTGGTGCCGATCATAGTGGATATGTTAAAAGAATTGAGGCAATAGTTAAAGCTTTAGGTAAGGAGCAGGTTAAAGTGGACGTTAAAATCTGTCAATTGGTCAATTTCGTTGAAAACGGTGTGCCGGTTAAAATGTCAAAACGTCTTGGGAGCTTTGCTAGTGTGCAAGACGTAAATCATGAGGTGGGGAAAGATATCATAAGATTTATGATGTTGACTAGACAAAATGATAAGCCACTTGATTTTGATTTGGTAAAAGTGAAAGAACAATCAAGAGAAAATCCTATCTTTTATGTACAATATGCACATGTGAGAACGATATCTATTTTATCAAAAGCTAGAGAATTAATGCCTGAATCTTATAATAACTTTGAATCAGGTAAGTATGATTTATCTTTATTATCCTCTGAAGAAGAAATTGAGATTATAAAACTTTTGGCTAGCTGGACAAAAACATTAGAAGCATCTGCAAAATATTTTGAACCGCATCGCATCGCATTTTATTTAATAAATTTAGCCTCAAAATTTCATTCTATGTGGAATTTCGGTAAAGAAAATAGCGATTATAGATTTGTAATTGAGAGCAATAAAGAATTAACTCTAGCACGCCTTGCTCTTGCAAGTGCCATACAGAAAGTTATAGCTAGCGGTCTCGAAGTGATAGGTGTAGAACCAATGAACAAAATGTAGTTAGGTTTTCATCGTCATTGCAAGGAGGTATTGCTGATGTGGATACCGCGTCGTCATTGCGAGCAGCCGTAGGCTGCGTGGCAATCTCATGAAATAATACTCCTGAGAGTGCTTAGTCAAAACTTACAATTTTTCCTCGCAATGACGTTTTTCTATTATCAAATTACTAAATATGATCCATAATATTTTTATTAAAATATTTCTAGTATTTTTAGTATGTATATCTGCTATTTATTTTGGTTATCAATATTATCAGAATAGCAAGCCGGTAATTACTATTTATCCTGATGAGCTGCCTACAAAAATAAAACCGTCTATAATAGAAAATAACCAAATAGCTGCAGTACATAGTACGATATATGAAAATCTTATTGCTAAAGATACAAATATTAAAACCGTAAAATTGCTTCCTGACCCTGAGAAACCTATGAGTATAGATTCTCGCAACCAAAGCCAAAGCGATGAATCTTTTGATGAAATATCTAACCTTATTGCATTAATAGAGCCAAATAATAACTCCAAAAATGAAACGGATTTAAATATAATAAAGCTTGAAAAAGGAAGTAAAGCTAAGGTTAGTAATGCTAAAAATTGTAAAAATAATGAAAGTTATAAAGTACAACTAGGTTCGGTAAAATCTGAAGCAGAAGCAATGAAAGAAGGGGAAAGAATAAAAAAGCAATTCCCGAAAATTCTTAAAAATGTTGTTATCACAACCAAAAAAGTTAAATATGACGACGGCAAATTTTTCTATTTAATCTTAGCCGGTGATTATGGTAGTCTTAGTCAAGCTAAAGCGGTTTGTAAGAAATTAGCTTATAATAAGCAGAGTTGTGTGTTGAAGTGATATTTGTATACTCTTATGTCATTCCTGCGAAAGCAGAAATCCATCATAAAGCGAGATAAATCGAGCTTTTAATTTTAAGAATTTGCTGTGTTTATATTTTTTTTTCTGGATTCCTGCTTTCGCAGGAATGATATAGAGAACCACGCAACAACGATTGCTCGCAATGACGATAAATAAAAACTAAATAACTTATGAAAGAAGCTAAAATAGAAAATGTTGACTTTGGTAATGCATTATCAGAGCGTTATCTTGCTTATGCGTTATCAACAATTATGTCACGTTCGCTTCCTGACGTACGTGACGGACTCAAGCCTGTACATCGTAGGTTATTATACGCAATGCTACAGTTAAGGCTTGAGCCGAATTCCGGCTATAAGAAATGTGCGAGGGTGGTCGGTGACGTAATAGGTAAATACCACCCGCACGGTGATGTGGCAGTGTACGATACCTTGGTACGCCTTGCTCAGCATTTTTCGTTGCGTTATCCTTTAATTGATGGGCAGGGTAATTTCGGCTCTATCGACGGTGATAATGCAGCAGCTATGCGTTATACCGAATCACGTATGACGGACATATGTACGTTATTAATGGAGGACATCGATAAAGATACGGTAGATTTTCGCCCTACTTATGATTATTCCGATTTAGAACCGGTAATAATGCCGGCAAGTTTTCCGAATTTACTAGCTAATGGTTCTGAAGGGATAGCAGTCGGTATGGCAACCAATATACCGCCGCATAATTTACATGAGCTTTGTGATGCTCTAATACATTTAATCGACCATCCGAAAGCTGAAATTAACGATATAATGAACTTTATCAAAGGTCCTGATTTCCCGACCGGCGGCATAATTATTGATAAAGCTGAAGTTATTAATGCTGCATATACTACTGGACGCGGTAGTCTTAGAGTGAGAAGCAGATGGGAAAAAGAGGAGCTAAGTTACGGTACATATCAGATAGTCGTAACCGATATACCTTATCAGGTTCAGAAATCAAAACTTATAGAACAAATAGCAATATTACTAAAGGATAAAAAAATTCCCCTTGTTAGCAATATTAGAGATGAATCAACAGACATTATAAGGTTGGTTATAGAGCCGAGAGATCGGGGATGTGATCCGCAAATAGTTATGGAATCTCTATTCAAGCTAACGAATTTAGAAAGCCGCATTCAGTTAAATATGAATGTGATCGGCAGTAATAACGTGCCGAGAGTAATGAATATTTTAGAGATTTTACAAGAGTTTCTAGATCACAGACAAAATATTGTTACTCGCAGATCAACTTATCTTTTAAACAAAATCAAGCATCGTTTAGAAATTCTAAAAGGGCTTAGGATAGCTTATCTAAATCTTGATGAGATAATTAAAATTATTCGTGAAGAAGATGAGCCAAAAGCGATAATGATGGAGCGATTTAAACTAACCGAAATACAAGTAGAAGCGATATTAAATACCCGTCTTCGCTCGCTTCGCAAGCTTGAAGAGCAGGAAATTATTAATGAGCATAGTAATTTGCAGAAGCAACAAGCTATATTAGAAGAAATTCTAAATAATCCTAAAGAACTATGGAAAATAGTTAAAAAAGAAATCAAAACAGTACAAACTAAATTTGGATTAAATACGGTAATAGGAGCAAGGCGTACAAGCTTTGAGGAAGTAACGCTTACGAATCAAGTAGTTGATATAACGGCTTTCATTACTAAAGAGCCGATTACTATTATCTGCTCAAAAATGGGGTGGGTACGTTCGTTAAAAGGTCATAACACCGATTTATCGACTATCAAATATAAAGAAGGTGATGCAGAAAAATTTATTTTAGAAGCTTACACGACTGATAAAATATTAATAGTTAGTTCAGAAGGCAGATTTTTTACTTTGCTTGCCGATAATATTTCCAAAGGTAAAGGAACAGGGGAATCTATAAAGCTACTTGTGGATATAGGTAATAACGATATTACGAATATTTTAGTCTATAAACCTGATCAGCTTTTATTACTTGCAAGTAGTGTAGGTAAGGGGTTTTTAGTTAATTCAAATGAAGTAATGGCTCAAACAAAAACAGGAAAGCAAATTATGAATGTACCGGATGGTCATGTATGTATAGCTTGTTTACCTGTAAACGGGGATAGTATTGCTTGTATCGGTGAAAGTCGTAAATTACTGGTATTTAATATAGATGAAATACCTGAAATGAAAAAAGGGCAAGGTGTAACGCTGCAAAAATTTAAGAATGCTAAGCTTCTAGATATTAAAATATTCAATAAAGAAGACGGCTTAGGTTGGAATAACAATGGAAAAGTAAAACTTGAGAAAAACATTGTTGCATTTTTAGGCAAAAGAGGTAGTACCGGTAAATTACCTCCTATGGGCTTCCCAAAAAATAATAGATTTTCATCATAATTATAATAAAGATTGAGTATATAAAAATAGCATATTTTATATGGTTTGATACAAGCAAATTATTTATAAATTCGCTTGTACCGTTCTATTATTAAAAGTTTTTATAGGCTTTTAAACTCATCTTACCTATTTAAATTAATAGATGTTACTATCTCCTACTCCTATAACATCAACCTGATCATAGTGTTACTCCTGTTTTAAAATAATAAAAATCATATATCACATGATTACCATATATTATGGTTGCATCACAATATATGGTAATCAGAGAAAATCAATATCTAAAAATAAAAAAAGTAAAATATATAATTTGATTTAATCAAAAGGCAGTATAGCATAAATTTTTCAAGGTTCGTCAGTACTTGAAGTACAAAAGCTAAGCATAATTTGACAAGAATTAGAGCGCTGTAAGCTAATAGAATGGTTGAAAGATTTAACAGAAGAGAAAACAAGATTATTACAACGATGGAACTATAAAGTTTATTGATAGTTCAATTAAAAAAATGGAATAATCAAGGCATAAGATTGCTCTAAGCCTTGATTATAATAGTGATGGCAATTAATATAATTAAAACTTAAGTTTTGTACCTATAAGACCAACAGTACCTCGTGTTGTTTTACTAGGTGCTTCAGGGTAATATACAGGTTTACCTTTAGCTTGGAAATGAGAAATTTCAGCATATGGTAATAAACCAGGCATGATCTTATATTCAGTAGCGAGGCTTACAGCATTAACGGTGTTTTTATATCTTGAAGTTTTAAGATATTCAAGACTTGTTTTTATAGGTCCTTGTCCATAAGCAACTGCTCCATTGTAATAATAGGTATCACGACCGACTTTATAATATTCCTTAGCGGTTAAGCTTTTACCTAAATTACCGTAAGAAGCACCACAAGAGAAATTACCGTAAGTAAATACAGCTCCAAGATTATATGCTTTTAAGTTAGAAAGCTTATAGGTATTAAGCACTTGAATTGTAGTTCCGTCCATTTTAGCATGAATAAGACGACGAGCAGGTTTACCGTATTCTCCGGTGACAGATAATTTTAAGTCTGCATCTTCGCTAATTTCATGTTCATAAGTTAAGCCGGCAGAAAAAGCATCCCTAATATTCTGATTAATAGTCATGGTTTCGTTATTCTCTAATTTAACCGTCTTTATTCCGGTTTTAGAAACACTAACTCCGTTTCTGCCTGAGCTTTCAAGCGTTAAATTATTTATATCTCTATTACCGCCTGTATTAGCAGTATCGGGAGTATAAGAAACTCCAGCTTGGAAGCCTTTCATTTTAGGCGTGAAAAAATTCAGTCTTCTAGCTCTCTCAGCTTTATCATTGATTTGATCAAAAGAATTAGAGTATGACTCAAGATAAAAGCTAGCATTAGTATCAAAATCCGATTTTAAACCATTATATCGCATATATTGACCGTCAAGTAGAGCATATCTAGACCATCCTCCGGTACCTGCAGTTACTTGACTACCGGTAATACGCAACTTAGCGCTTGCATCAGCAGGAGAGCCGAGTTCTACTTTACCGTAACTAGTTTCAATAAAGATATGTGATCCATTATAACTTGTAGAGGTTTTTGCTCTTGTAGTAGGCTGAAGCACTATTTTAGCACCTGCTATTACATCATTGATAGTTTTAGCAATAGTGGCCGCAAACGCTGCTTCCGTGTAAAACCCTAGCTTTTTCCTGTTATCAGTTACATTTTTATCAAATAAAATTAAATGATCCTGTTTAATATAACCGTTTTCAAATAAATAGAATCCTTCTAATTTTATTTCAGTATCAGAATTAGAAATAACAGGTGTTGGATTTTCTTCGGCAAGACCAGCCGATGCAAGGCAAATAATACTTGCAGTTAATAATAATTTTTTCACTTTAATAAAGCTCCTATAAACTTAAATAAAATTTACTATACAAAATAAATTTTAGTATTAATAAATATAACAACTACGCTATAATATTAATAATTCTTTTCAGAATTGACAATAAAAAACTATTTTAATTTGTAATAATTTAATTTTAAGTATATAATGTTGTATTATTATCACTATTATTATTCAAGTAGTCTCAGACTTATAGTTTTAAAGAAAAATTTTGTATTGTAAATAATTATGAGTTATAATCATTAGTTTATTAATTAAATCAAGTTTTGATTATGGCTATAATGTCAGATAAGTGGATAAAAGAAGCTGTTATAAATCACAGTATGATAAGGCCCTTTGCGGAAAAGCAGGTAAGAGTGCATAATAAAGAAAAGATTATTTCTTACGGCTTATCTTCTTACGGCTATGATGCTAGAGTATCTAATGAATTTAAAATATTCACCAATATAAATTCTACTACGGTTGATCCCAAAAATTTCAGTGAATATAATTTAGTTGATAGAGAAGTAGATGTGTGTATTATCCCACCTAATAGCTTTGCCCTTGGCAGAACTATAGAATATTTTAAAATACCGCGTGATGTATTAGTTATTTGTGTCGGCAAGTCCACTTATGCAAGATGCGGTATAATAGTAAATGTGACTCCGTTAGAACCGGAGTGGGAAGGACATGTAACTTTAGAGTTTTCTAATACTACTCCATTACCTGCTAAAATATATGCAAATGAAGGAGCTTGTCAGTTTTTATTTTTAAAGAGTGATCAAATTTGTGATACTTCATATGCCGATCGCCAAGGAAAATATATGAAACAAGTAGGCGTAACTTTACCGCTAACATAACTTTTTTATGTAGAAAATTATATTAAATTTTTAATAAGGATTTTTATGAGTACAATAAACACCGATACTAATGAGACAATGCCGCATATTTCCGTTAATGCACAATATATAAAAGATTTATCTCTTGAGAACCCTTCTGCCCCGTCTTCTCTTGCGGCTTTGGATCAACGCCCTCAAATTGATTTATCTCTAGATATAAATATTACTAATTTATCGGAAGAAAATTTCTATGAAGTAGAGTTAAATATCGAGGCAATTGCAAGAAATGAGAAATATAAATTATTTCAGATAGAATTAAAATATGCTGGAGTATTTAATTTAATTAATATTGATTCTGAACAACATCCGGTTTTATTATCCGTTCATTGTCCGGCAATGATATTTCCATTTGCCAGAAAAATTATAGCTAGCTGTACTCAAGATGCAGGATTCCAGCCTTTAATGATTGATCCTATAGATTTTGGTGCCTTATATCATAAGAAAATGTCAGAGCATCAAAACTAAGAAAATCATTTAATTATTTAATAAATTTCATTTTAAACGCCATGGTTTTTAAACCACAGATAGAGCTTAATAGTAAAAATTTTATCAATTTGATTAAATATTCTTTATTTATGTTATTAATGAATGTATAAAGCACTAGATAAAAAATTATAATTTAGTTAACAATCATTAACTGTAATTAAATTATAGCACAATATAAAAATTGAATTTTATGGAGAAAAATAATGAGAGTTTTGTTAATTGAAGGCGAGCCGGAAATGGCTAACTTAATTGAACTAACTTTAGCTTCAGAAGGGATAGTTTGCGATAAAGTTTCAGTTGGTGTAGAAGGTTTAAGACTTGGTAAAGTTGGTGGTTATGATCTAGTAATCTTAGACCTTATGTTACCGGATATTAATGGTTTTGAGATATTACTAAGATTGCGTGCTGCAAAAATAAAAACCCCAATCTTAATTTTATCTAGCTTAACGGATACGTATCAAAAGATTACTGGTTTTTCTTCCGGAGCCGATGATTATCTAACCAAGCCGTTTGTAAGAGAGGAATTAATTGCTAGAATTAAAGCTATAGTTAGACGTTCTAAAGGTCATGCAGCATCAGTATTTAGGTTTGATAAGGTTAGCATAAACCTAGATACTAGAAGTGTAGAAGTTGACGGCAAAAAAGTACATTTGACGAACAAAGAATATGCTATTTTAGAGCTATTAATACTCCGAAGAGGAACTATCTTAACTAAAGAAATGTTCTTAAATCACTTATATAGTAGTGTTGATGAACCGGAAATGAAAATTATTGACGTATTTATTTGTAAACTTCGTAAAAAGTTAAGTGATGCTGCCGGCGGTAGAGATTATATCGACACAGTATGGGGACGTGGTTATATGCTAAAAGAATATGATGAGTTACAACAAAAAGAAATTTTAGCACAAGGAGCATAATTAATGCCTTTATCTACTTCTTTACTTGGTAAAAAAAGTACTTATAAAGATAGTTATGATGTGACTTTATTATTTAAAATTCCACGTATAAATCATCGAAACGAACTTGGAATAAATAGTAATAATCTTCCGTTTTACGGTGTAGATGTTTGGAATACATATGAACTATCTTGTCTTAATAAGAACGGTAAGCCATGGGTTGGAGTAGGCACTTTTTATATACCGACGGATTCTGAAAATATAGTAGAATCAAAATCATTTAAATTATATCTAAATTCTTTTAATAACTTTGTTGTTGAATCAGTAAAAGAACTAGAAAGAATGATCTTGCAGGATCTAAGTAATGTTACACACGCTAAAGTAACAGGACGTATATTTCCTATAAATACAAGAGTAGAATTTGGTGTTCCAAGCGGTAAAAATATCGATGATTTAGATATAGTATGCAATAATTACGGTGCACCCGATAATAGTTTAATTGAGTATGAAGATGTTTTGGTAGAAGAAGAGATTAATTCTAATTTACTCAAATCAAATTGCCTAGTAACCGGTCAACCGGATTGGGGTACAATCGTTATAAAATATAAAGGAAAAAAGTTAAAATATGATTCTTTTCTGAAATATTTAATATCTTTTAGAAATTGTAATGAGTTTGCAGAGCAGTGTGCTGAGCGTATTTTTACAGATATTAAAAATGCTATAAGTCCTGATTTTCTTTCTATTTATATAGTATATACTAGGCGTGGAGGAATTGATATTTGTCCCTATCGTTCTACCGATAAAAGTTATACTTTACCTAGCGATAAACGATTTATTAGGCAATAATCACTTTTCTAACCCATACAAAAATCCGTTTGTGAGAAAAGTATTGTCAGTGTGGATTGAAAAACGCATCCGTTGTCATTCCGTGGTTTGACCACGGAATCTAGCTTAAAATACTATTATTAGTATTTTAGATTTTTTTATGGACTCCGTGGGTCAAGCCACGGGGTGACACAGTGGATTTTACCGGTCCATCCAGCAATGTTCAACTATATAGGAATGACATAAACGAGCCACGCAATAACGCTGATCAAGGCGGGGTAACAATCAAAAAATAATTCACGTAAGCAAGCTTTTCACAGGATAGCAGTTAGTATAATTTTATGATTCTTTTGTAGGATTTTGTGGAGGCTTTAGGCTTTCTACTATTTTATTCAGGTCTATTTGACTACAGATCCCCAGTAATACGGGATCACGAGGACGAATAGAATTCATATTCCAATGGCTACGGGTTCTAATAGCATCTATAGTAATTTTAGTAGTACCTATTAATTTAATTATTTGATGGTCTTGGATGTTCGGATAATTAGACAATAACCAATATATAGCATCCGGTTTATCTTGACGTCTTGCTATAGGAGTGTATTTAGCATGCTGTTTTTTCTGATTTTTCATCAATTCATCAGCAGGGCTGTATGAAATTTGTAAATTAGCATTAGGATCTTTACTGCAACGCTCAATTTCCTCTAAAGTTAACTGACCGTTTGCAATTGGATTTAAACCTTTTATAGATTGTGCTACTTCACCGTCAGCCATACCTTTTATTTCAAATTCATGAATACCGCAAAAATCGGCAATTTGTTTAAAAGTTAAAGAAGTATTTTCAATTAACCATATAGCCGTGGCTTTTGGCAGAAGCGGTAATGTTTTTTGCGAATTCATGATAATTGTTTTTTGGCTTAATTTAAGAAGTTATAACAAATAGAGTTATTTAAGTCAATCTTCATTTAGAAACTTAACTATCTCCTCAACTACTTTCTTAGCATCGCCGAATAACATAAAAGTATTATCGTGATAAAATAGCGCATTTTTTATACCTGCATATCCTGATGCCATAGAACGTTTAATAAACAAAATCGTACGTGCTTTTTCGACATCGAGTACCGGCATACCGTAAATTGGACTGTTCGGATCATTTTTAGCAGCAGGATTAGTTACGTCATTTGCCCCAATCACAAGCACTACGTCAGTGGTAGCGAAATCTCTATTAATTTCTTCAAGCTCAAGTACTTTCTCATAATCTATATTAGCTTCTGCAAGTAAAACATTCATATGCCCTGGCATTCTACCTGCTACCGGATGTACGGCAAAACGTACATTAATATCTGAACGTTCTAATATATCAACCAGCTCTTTTATGATATGCTGAGATTGGGCTACTGCCATACCGTAACCGGGAACAATTATCACCGATGATGTATTAAGTAGTAAATGTGCCGCATCTTCAGGGCAGCTTGTTTTTGCTATTTTATCGTCGTCTATATCCTTGTTAATTCCAGTAGGTGCAGGCAAAAACGCCCCAAAAATAACCTTAATTAATGAGCGATTCATCGCTTTGCACATTATATAGCTAAGTATAGCTCCGCTACTACCGACTAATGCTCCAGTAATAATAAGTAGGCTATTGCTAAGCGTAAAGCCTATACCTGCTGCCGCAAAACCTGAATAAGAATTTAGCATTGAGACTATAACAGGCATATCTGCACCGCCTACCGGTATTATTAGTAATACTCCGATTAACAGTGATAAAAAGACTATTAGATTAAATAAAAATATATTCTCTGAACGAATAAACGATATTACTAGAATAACCAATATTATTGCCGTTAATAAGCATATATATTGCTGACCGTAGAATTTTAACGGGCTACTTTTCATTAAGCCTTGTAGTTTTAGAAAAGCTATAATTGAACCGCTAAAAGTTAAAGCACCGATAGAGACGCCTACTGATATTTCTATTAATGCATTAATAGGTAAACTTCCTGCTATTCCTATAGAAAAATTTTCAGGAGCAAGTACTGTAGCATAAGCTACAAATACCGCAGCAAGACCGACAAAAGAGTGAAATCCCGCTACTAATTGAGGCATTGCCGTCATGGAGATTTTAAGTGCGATAATCCCGCCGATTACAGCACCTAATAATATGGTTGCTATAATGGGTAATTTATGAGTAAAATCCGGTAGGAAAAAAGTAACGACAACTGCTATCGCCATCCCCAAAATACCTATGGTACTGCCTAAACGTGCTTGTTTCTGTGAGGATAAGAATTTGAGTGATAGAATAAAGCAAGCAGCCGCAACTAAGTATAATAACTGGATAATTTGTAGGGACATAGGTGAATGTATGTTTATATTATTAGCTATTTAGTGTCATACCGCGGCTTAACCGTGGTATCCAAAAAAATAAAAAAACTGGATCCTGCGATCAAGTCGCGGGATGACAAATACGCTTCAAGAACCATGCAACAAGGCTAAAAAGTAAATCCTATACCTATAGAAACTATTAAAGGATTAAGTTTAACTTTAGAGGTTATGGTTTTATTACCCACTAAATTCGGTTTATACTCAAGTTGAGGATTTAAGAAAAATTGTCTTACGTCAATATTGATTAAAGTATCATCTTTAGCATAAAAATCTACACCTATTTGTCCTACGGCACCGTGTCCGTTTCTAATTTTAAGACCGGTAGCTTGCGTAAGCATATAAGAACCGTGATAACCTATACCTATATATGGTCTTATTCCACCGTAAGGAGCTATATGAAATTGTCCGGTAACTGTTGCAGGAATCATATAAATAGGTTTGTTTTTTCCTAGTTTAACATTATCAACGCCATAATTATGAGCAACGGCTGCAATGTATGTATATTTAGTGCGTAAAACATTAAAGCCAAGTGATAATTCAGTAGCTAAATAATTATTAAAGAATATAGTAGTGGACACATCACCTCCATAACCGTTTTTTGCCACTTCTCCTACTGAAACAGGTTGAGGAGAGGTAGGAGTAGATAATCCTTTTTGCTTAGCACTTGAAACAACACCTCCTAGACGCATCTTGAAAACTAAACTGCCTTCGTTTTCGTAATACGGTGTACTATCATAGTCAGGAGCAGAGTCTACATCATCATACATGCTTTTAGCAAAACTATTAATACTTATGCTGGATACAAACAAAATTATCCCTAATTTTTTCACTATTCTTAACATATAATTATAACCTTTACTTGCTTAAAATTGATTACCGTATTATTATATAAAATTTTTGTTTATATATTTATACCATTGTCATAAAAGATAGAATTCTTTTATGCTAAAAGTCAAGACATTTAAGTAAAATTATAGAAATTATTGGAGCATATTAATGAATGATGCATTAAAAACATATTTAACCGGTATAGGTTGGTTTTTACTTAGTTTAGTAAGTAGTAGTGCCAATGATGTAATGTCTAAATATCTTGGAACTCGTTTACATAGCTTTGAAGTAGCTTTTTTCCGCTTCTTTTTCAGTAGCATAGTTTTACTACCTTTTGTTGTTTATTATGGTAAAAATACTTTAAAAACAAGTCGTCCTTTTGTACATATATTAAGAGGGTTATTATTATTTTTCGGTATGACTTCTTGGACTTACGGTCTTACCATAGCTCCCGTTACTACTGCAACAGTCGTAAGTTTTTCTATTCCTTTATTTACGTTAATACTTGCCGTATTTTTTCTGAACGAAAATATTATTTGGCCAAGATGGGTAGTTACCGTAGTAGGATTTATAGGACTTGTTGTTACGCTTAAACCGCATGCCGAGGATTTTAACCCAGAAATTTTGTATTTTGTATTAGCGGCTATTTCATTTGCTATGCTTGATATTATTAATAAAAAATTCGTAATAAAAGAATCGATGATTAGCATGCTATTTTATTCGGCAATAGTAACTGCTATAGTGTCGTTACCTGTAGCATCGCAGTATTGGCTAACTCCTAGTAGTTTTGAATTAGCTTTATTGTTTGTACTCGGTAGTAGCGGAAGCTTAATATTATTCTTCCTGCTTAAAGCTTTTTCCATGGTAGATGCAACCGCTACCGCTCCTTATAGATATTTAGAGCTGGTTATTTCGGTAATAGCGGCATATTTCATATTTAACGAATTTCCTGATAAAAGCACACTTCATGGAGCAGTAATAATAATTCCTACCACCTTATTTATAATATATTCCGAAAAAAAAGCTATGAATAGAAAACATGAATCGCAGTAAACTAGTATTTTCAAGCGGTATCGCTAACACTTTTGAATGGTATGATTATGTATTATTCGGTTATTTTGCACCCATAATAGGAACAAAATTTTTTCCAAATGATGATGCTAATACTTCTTTACTGCAAGCTTTTTTAGTATTTGCTATAGGTTATTTGGCAAGACCGTTGGGCGGCATATTTTTTGGTGTTATCGGTGATAGATTTGGACGCAAAGTAGCCTTAACTAGTGCGTTATTTTGCATGTCTGCCCCAACCGTATTAATAGGAATATTACCAACTTACCATACTATCGGTATAACTGCGACTATATTAATGATTTGTGTACGAACTCTACAAGGATTATCAATGGGAGGAGTTTTGACCGGCTCTATTTCCTTTGTTATTGAGCATACTAGCCATAAACACCAAGGCTTAACCGGTAGTATTTCAATGTCTAGTATATGCTCCGGTTTATTGCTTGGTTCTTTTGTTTCTTATATTGTTAAGAATATCCTAACAGCTTCACAATTTGATAGTTTTGGCTGGAGAATACCTTTTTTACTTGGTTTTTTTATTCTTTTTGCAGCATTTTATATTAAAAAAAATACACACGAAACACCGAATTTTAAAAATCTAAGAGAGCAGAACAAGATTTTACAATCACCGTTAAAAAAAGTCATTACCAATTATTGGTTTGATATATTAATCTCGATTTTTATAAATGCTCCCGGTTCGATAATATTCTATCTAACTACAATTTACTTGGTATCGTTTTTAAAAATCAGCCGCAACTTTACTGAAAATGAGGTAAATAGCCTTGCTAGCGTGTGTTACGTGATTATGATAGTCGTAACTTTATTAAGCGGTTATCTATCCGATATTATAGGTCGCAGGAAAATTTTTGTAATTAATCTGATAATAATTATTGTAACAACGCCATTTTTACTTAATAATTTTGAGAGTGGGGCCTTCACAAGTGTAATTATCTCACAATTGATACTTGCTATACTTGCTGCTAGCTATATCGGTCCTGAACCGGCATTACAAGCAGAATTGTATCCTACAAATATACGTAACACTGCTCTCTCTATTTCATATAACACTGCTACAAGTATTTTTGGTGGTACTACGCCTCTTGTCTTTGAATATTTAGTACACAAAACAGGGCATGTAACCTCAGCAGTTTATTATGTCATATTAAGCTGTATTTTTGCATTGATTGCCTTATCTTTTTACAAAAATAGAAGTTTAGATAAAATATGAAAAAATTACAAAAACTGTAAACCTAGTTGAATTTAATAACAAAATTGTAGTCTTTAAACCTAAGAGTTATTACTATGGCGATGCTTGTGAACATAAAATAACTGAAAAGGGATTAGTCTTTGCCAGTATCTCTGAGGATACATCAATCATTCCAGAACTTTTAAAGAAGTAACTAGTGACGAAGCAATTTCAAGGATAGATCTAGACTTATTCGGTACATGTCATAGAGTTACTACGAGTGTAACGGCTGACCTTCTATAACAAGAAGAAAATGGTTGTTTGGCAATGAGGCTTGTTACTGCAGAAGAGATACCCAAATTACACAAGTTAGTACAAGATAATAAAATGATATTAGCATGCCAAACCAAAGAAAAAACACTAAAGATTTTAAGTGATTATTTACAGAAAGAATTTGGGATGTATGCTAATGAAACTACAGTAGCATCTTATGATGGGGTACATATAAGTGGAGCGAATAAAGATAAGAGCTTTTTTGTAAATAGTAAACGAATTTCCAAAATTTTTCTTGATTTTATGACAAATATGTGGCAAAACGGGTTTGAAATAATCTTGCTACTATAGCTCAGGGGTAGAGCACTTCATTGGTAATGAAGAGGTCGAGGGTTCGATTCCCACTAGTAGCACCACAACACATCCTAAACTTTGTGAGTTTTTAACCTTTCTTGAAAAACTCATATGCTGATTTTAGTCTAGTTTCTATCAGATACTATTATAGTATTATGTTTATTTTATAAAGCTAAGTTGCAAATAATATAAAACTAATGTATGATTTACATTTAAAATACGGTAACGATTATTTTATTATATGATAGACATTCTTCTTTTTGTACATATTACTATTGCAATATTGCTAATTATAGTTATTCTGATGCAGCGTAGCGGATCGGATGGAATTAGTAGTATAAGCGGCGGTAATAATATGGGAGTAGTCAGTGCTAAAACAGTCGGTAATTTTCTTACTAAAAGTACTATAATACTTACAACATTATTTTTAATAAATGCAATAGTACTTGCTAACCTTTCCTCAAAAAAGAAATCTGATTTAGTTTCTAAGATTAATGAAATTGAAGAAAATCAAGCAGAAAATAGTTTACCTATAGCTAAATAGTTACAGCTTTATCTTAGTAATATCTCTCATACTTGTCATTGTCTACCGTTGTTGGTATTGTTGCGTGGATCGGTAAAAGCCACTGTGTCACCCCGTGGCTTGACCACGGGGTGACAGATAAAAGTACTGGATTCCTGCTTTTGCGGGAATGACATAACAGGAGTCATGTAACAACACCTATGGATAAATGGCATGACATGAATTTAGTATAGTTTTCAGAACTCCCAATATATATTATTAGAGTACAGCAATATTTTTGCACCTAAAATAATGAGTCAATCATTTTTTTTGTGTAAGTTCATTTTTTATTTTCCAATAAATCATATTTAAAATTCCCACAAAGTATTTCAAATTGATTTAAAGCTAATGACCAATCTTTTATAGGCATAGTCCATTTTTTAGCCGCATTTTGCAAGGCTAAAAATATTATCTTTTGAATTGATTTATCATCTGGAAATACACCTTTATTTTTAATAATTTTCCTAATTTGACGATTTATAGACTCTATGGTATTCGTGGTATAAATCACCTTTCTAATCTCCTCAGGAAAGGCAAAAAATGGTATTATTCCTGACCAACTACGCTGCCAAATATCAGAAATTACTGGATATTTTTTATCCCATTTTACACTAAATTGTTGCAGTTTTAAACGAGCCATTTCTTCGTTATTTGCCGTGTAAATTTGTTTTAAATCTGATGTTACCTCTTTTAAATCCTTATGTGACACGTACTTTACTGAATTGCGTACCATATGCACTATACATAGTTGTACTATAGTAGCAGGAAATATGCTACTGATAGCCTCAGAAAAACCTTTTAAACCATCAACGCAAGCAACATAAATTTGTTCTACACCTCGATTCTTTAATTCAGTTATACTTGCATCCAAAATTTAGAGCCTTCATTTTTTCCTATCCAAATGCCCAATAACTCCTTCTTGCCTTCTATATTAACCGCAATTGCCAAATATACAGCTTTATTTATTACTATATGATTATCTCTAGATTTAACATATATGCAATCCAAATACAATATTGGGTATATCCTATCTAAATAGCGATTTTGCCACCTAGTTACCTCCTCTAGTACTCCATCTGTTATGGTTGATATTAAATCACTAGATACTTCAGTTTGATATATTTCTTCTAAGTGACCACGAATCTCACTGACTGTCATACCTCTACCATAAAGTGAAATTACCTTCTCATCAAATCCATTAAATCTCCTCAGCCCTTTTGGTATTAATTGTGGATTATACTCACCTTCCCGGTCTCTTGGTACTTCTAATGTCAACTTACGACTATCATCATCAATTACTGTCTTTTCATAGCTACCATTACGACGATTATTGTCTACTTTTTCTACTTTACTATGCTTTGAGTAGCCCAATTCATGATCTAACTCACTTGCTAATATTTTCTCAACTATTTGTTTCTTTAGCTGTTGAAATAAACCATCTCGACCAAATAACTCTGATGGGTCTGCTTTTGATAATAATTCTTCTACTAGCTGATTACTTATGTTTAATTTTTCTTTATCTTTACCTATTTCTTTAGCCATAATTTCCCTTTGTTTTAGTTACTTCTTTTTACAGTAATCTCTTACTGCTTTTTTTGCAACTTACACAAATTTTATTATAGACTCTTTATGAATTATGCTGTATATGAAAGATTCTAAAAACTCGTATGGATCAGGAAATTTATTCAGTGTCATACCATGGCTTGTTGACCACGATATAGCATTATTACGCGGATCGATTCCGCCCATGTCATCCTAGTTCGCTTGACCGCAGGTTCCAAAAACAATAAACCAAGTAATTTATAATATTAATACGTAACTATGGCTAAAGCAAGATAAAACAGATATAAACTGTCATACCGGGACTTGTTCCCGGTATCCAGAAAACCTTAAAAAGTTTTGGATCCCGTGGTCAAGCCACGGGATGACAAATTAATAGCATACCATTTTTATTTAACCCTAGATATATCAATCTCTTCTCGTTTTCTTCTTGTCAACGAATTAACGTAAACTTTATTAGACTTCTTCAGAAATAAGGATTTAGAGAGGAATTTGAAAGAGACACTTCACTTTGAACCGAAGCGTACATACTAGTATGTGAGGATGAGTGGTAAGGATTGACGTACAAATTACCTCTAGAAGTAGAATTTCCGAAGAGGTCTATTATGACACTGAACGTGTTTCCTGATTTACACAATAAAAAACTATAACTATAAAGAACCTGGGAATTTAGAAAAAGTACTAAAAAATGCTCAAATTTAGTATTTTTGTACTGGATTATTTCGTCAATTACTTTGTAATTTTCTAGCAATGGCATTAAATTATTAACTAATATATACTTAGTTAGAAATGCCATTTCACAAAGATACTGTTTTTCTTGATAGGTTTAACTATTGTAACATTTAAAACTGAAAAACTTGAGTTTAAACTTCATTCATTGTTTGATATTTTCGTTGAAATACTAAAAACTTTTGATTGGTGGGCGATGACGGACTCGAACCGCCGACACTCTCGGTGTAAACGAGATACTCTACCAGCTGAGCTAATCGCCCATATTTTTTATTAATTAGTAAAATAACATCATTTATAATTCATAAGAAGTATATAAATAATTTAGCAAAATTTTATTAGTTTTTGCTTTTAAATTACTATAGAGTGTTATTTACTTTCAAACTTTTTATTTGCCTTGATAATCTGCTGATTTTTCTTGAGGCGGTATTTAATTTAATTATATTTTTTTTCACACCTTGCATTATCTTAGACTGAGCAACAGATAAAGCTATGTTAGCATTTTCTTTATTACCAAGACTGATTTCATGTACAACTTTCTTTATAAAAGTTTTTATTGCACTAGATCGTTTTTTATTGATTAGAGTTCTTTTTACTGTTTGTCTAGCAGCTTTTTTTGCTGAAGAATGATTAGCCATTACCGAGTCCCTTATATTTTAATTTTTAATTTCTTCATTAGCATCTTGCTGTATATTTCCTTTAGCATTAATATCTCTATCTACAAATTCAATATATGCTATCGGTGCTAAATCACCATAACGGAATCCGGCTTTTATTATTCTAGTATAACCGCCAGGTCTATCTTTATATCTGGTACCTAAAATATTTATAAGCTTTTCTACTGCTGTTTTATCTTTTATTTTTGATAAAACGCTTCTTCTTACCGTTAAATCAGCTTTTTTAGCTTTAGTAATTAGAGTTTCAATATAAGGTCTTAATTCCTTAGCTTTTGGTAAAGTAGTTTTAATTTGTTCATGGGTTACAAGTGCTACAGCCATATTAGCGAGCATTGCTTGCCGATGACTACTTGTTACATTTAACTTTCTGCCTTTAATTTTATGTCGCATTTTTTAGTCCTTAATTATAAGAATCTTCATAACGTTTAGATAATTCCTGAATATTTTCCGGTGGCCAATCCGGTACATCCATACCGAATCTTAAATTAAATTTTGCCAATATTTCTTTAATCTCATTTAAAGATTTTCTACCGAAATTTGGAGTTCTCAGCATATCGGATTCCGTTCTTTTTACTAGATCCCCTATATATATTATATTATCATTTTTCAAACAATTTGCAGATCTAACCGATAATTCCAATTCATCAACTCTCTTAAGTAAATAAGGTGAAAATGGTAAAGCATCAGTTTTAACTTGCTTATCTTCTTCCTGTTCTTCAAAAGAAATAAATAATTGTAATTGCTCCTGTAAAATACGTGCAGCTAAACCTACAGCCATTTCAGGTAATACATCACCGTTAGTTTCCACAAACATAATTAATTTATCATAATCGGTAACCTGACCTACCCTAGTATTTTCTACCTTATAAGTAACACTCTTTACCGGGTTAAATAAAGCATCTATAGCTATTTCACCAATAGGTAAATTATCCTCATAACTATTTGTGCTAAGTACATATCCTTTACCAACCTTGCAAGTTAATTCCATTTCAAGCTGCTTGTCCTTAGCTAGATCACAAATTACATGATCCGGATTCAGTATTTCTACATCATGACCTGTTTCAATCATACCGGCCGTTACAACACAAGGTCCTGTTGCTTTTAATTTCATGATACGTTTTTCTGCAACATGCATTTTTACTTCAATACCTTTAATGTTTAAAATCACTTCCGATACATCTTCTTTTACACCGGGTATAGAAGAAAATTCATGTTCTATAGCAGGGATCTTTATAGAAGTGATAGCTGCTCCTTGTAAAGAAGAAAGTAATACTCTTCTCATAGCATTACCGAGTGTTAAACCAAAACCTCTTTCTAAAGGTTCAACTACAATTTTAGCTTTATTATTGGTTTCTGGAAAATTTTCATACGCGACTTTATTCGGCTTTATTAAAGTATTCCAATTTTTACTTAACGATAACATTTAATACCTATGATTCTCTTATACTCTTCTTCTTTTTGGCGGTCTTACTCCATTATGAGCAATTGGCGATACATCTAAAATTGATGTAACCACAAAATTTTGTCCGAATAAAGCTCTCATTGCTGATTCACGCTGAGCCCCCGGTCCTCCAATCCTAATAGAAATAGTTTTTAGACCATATTCTTTTGCTTTTTCCGATGCTCTATCAATTGTTACTTGAGCTGCATAAGGTGTTGCTTTTCTTGCCCCTTTAAACCCATTACCTCCTGCCGATGCAGAAGAAATAGTATTACCTTGGATATCAGTAAATGTTACTATAGTATTATTAAATGATGCTCGGATATGCACAACACCAAGAGTGATAGTTTTTTTCTTTTTCTTAACTTTAACCGTCTGATTCATTATTTATACTCTATACTTAAACTATTATTTTACAGCTTTTTTCTTTCCGGCTATCGCAATAGCTTTACCTTTTCTAGTTCGAGCATTAGAATGCGTATTCTGTCCTCTCACCGGCAACTTACGTATATGTCTAAGTCCTTGATAACATCTTATATCTTTCTTTTTCTTAATATTAAGCGTAACTTCTCGTCTTAAATCACCCTCAACTTTATACTCACTTTCAATAATATTACGTAAGCTTATTAACTCTTGATCTGTCAGTTCTTTCACTTTTTTATCTTTCGATATTTTTGCTTTATTACAAATCTCTGCTGCCATAGTAGGCCCAAGACCGTAAATGTAAGTTAAACTCACAACTAAACGTTTATTATCAGGAATATTAACACTTGCAATTCTTGCCACAAATAATCTCCAAAATTTTACTGGTAACTAAAAAATAATATAAAAATCTTTGATAAAGTCAATTTATTTTTAGTATTTTCTGTATATCAATTTCTATTTCGTGTTCATTTTTACTTCCATTAACTATATAAAAATTACCACTATTTTTATAATAATCTATTAACGGATATGTTTCTGTTTTATATACTTCAATTCTTTTTTTTATTACTTCTTCATTATCGTCTTTTCTATAATCAAATGTACTTGAACCGCAAACATCACATACATTATCAGTTTTAGGCTGCAAGAAGTAACTATTATATATTTTACCGCAATTTTTACAACTATATCTTCCTAAAATTCTTTTAATTAATAATTCATCTGAAACATCAAAATATATTATTTTAATTTTTTCTTTAATAAATGATTCAAAAAATTTCGCTTGCTCTAAATTACGCGGATATCCATCTAATATGTAGCCGTTTTTATATTCAGAGGATAATAAAAAATTTTTGATTACTTGATTCACTATTTCATTAGGGATAAGCTCCCCTTGCTTCACATAATTATTAATTAACTCTGCTTCACTAGTTGATGTTTTAATAATTGTTCTAAATATATCACCGATTGCTATATGTGGTAAATCAATTTTTTTAGCTATCTTTTTTCCTTGTGTGCCCTTTCCCGCTCCTGGAGGACCTAAAAAAATTACTATCACTATTTAAGCTCATTTTGAATTTTTTAATTTTACTTTCTTCATTAAACCTTCATACTTACTACTAAATAAGTAAGTTTGAATCTGAGTCATAGTATCAAGTACCACGTTCACTACAATTAAAAAACTCGTACCTCCTAAAGAAAGAGAGATTACATATTTATTCATTAATAGCTCCGGAATTACACACATTACACTTAAATATATCCCACCTATAACCGTAAGCCTTGTAAGTATATAATCAAAATAATCAGACGTATTTTTTCCTGGTCTTTTACCTGGAATATAAGCACCGTATTTTCTTAAATTATTAGCAGTTTCTTCAGAATTAAATACTATTGCAGTATAAAAAAAACTAAAAAACATAATTAATGCTACATATAATAAAATATATACAGGTTTTCCATGCCCTAAGTAATAAGTAAGCATGCCCATAGTTTCTGAATTACTATTAGAAAAATTAGCAAGCGTAGCAGGAAATAGTAAAATTGAACTAGCAAATATTGGAGGTATTACACCAGAAGTATTTAACTTGAGAGGCATATGGGTTGCTTCGCCTCCATAAATTTTATTTCCTACTTGTCTTTTAGGATACTGCACCAATAATTTTCTTTGGGCTTTTTCAAAAAATATAATTATAGCTATTAATACAACTACTCCAATACAAACAGCTATCGCTATTAAAGGCGATAATGCTCCTTTTCTTGATAATTCAAACACACTAATAATAGCACTAGGTACTCCCGAAATTATACCTATAAATATAATTAAAGACGTACCATTACCTATTCCGCGTTGTGTAATTTGTTCTCCTAACCACATTAATAGCATCGTGCCTACAACTAAAGTAATTACGGTTGTAACTCTAAAGAAAAAACCCGCTAAAATTACTACAGGACCGGTATTTGTTACAATCGACTCTAAACTTATAGCAACTCCATAAGCCTGAAAAGAAGCCAACAGAACCGTTAAATATCTCGATAGCTGATTTACTTTTCTTTTGCCGACTTCCCCTTCTTTTTTTAAATTTTCCAAAGGTTTATATGCAACTGACATTAATTGGATAATAATTGAGGCGGTAATATACGGCATAATTGCTAAAGCAAAAATGGACATTCTACCTAGCGATCCTCCGGATAGCATATTAAACATTCCGAGTATTCCGGATTGATTCTTTGCAGCCACACTACTTAAAGCAATTGAATCTATACCAGGTATAGGTATAAAAGACCCAAATCTACATACTATAAGAATGAGAATAGTAAAAACAATACGACTAACTAAATCATTACCGGATTTTTTAGAAAAATTCTGCCCCATATACTATAATAATTTTCCACCTACTTTTTCGATTAAATCCTTAGCTTTAGAAGAATAAGCATCTAATTTTAATGATAGAGGAGCAGCAAAATCATCACTACAAATAGATAATAATTTCACTAATTTCTTATTATTTTTATTATTCACTACTCTGGCTTCTACCAATTTTTCTTTCGTAATAGTATAATTAGCACTTAAACGCCCATCGGCTAATGCTTCTTCAATATTATAAATATTTATTATATTGTATTTTTTAGTTGAAATACAATTAAACCCTCTTTTAGGTAGTCTTTTGATCATAGGTGTTTGACCACCTTCAAAACCTTTTATTGCAACGCCGGATCTAGATTTTTGACCTTTAATTCCTCTACCGCCGGTTTTTCCTTTACCACTACCAATACCGCGTGCTATTCTTTTCTTATTTTTTTTAGCACCTATATTATTATATAATTCATTTAATTTCATTTAAAAACTCTAATTACATATTTTCTATTTTTAACAAATGCTTTACTTTTTTAACCATCCCTTTGATTGAATTAGTATTTGCAAGAATAACGCTCTTATTAATTTTGTTTAAACCAAGCCCAACTAATATCAATCTTTGATCATACTTACGACCTATAGCACTTTGAACTTGAGTAATTTTTATATTATTGATCTTATTATTCATAACTTCACCTTACTTACGCAACATTATTCATTAACTTGAATGTCAGCAGATTTTACAGATATTTCATTTACTTTTCTATCTCTTCTCATAGCAATAGATTTTGGTGATGCAAGTTTATTTAATGCATCAAATGTTGCAGAAATCATTGCGTAAACATTCGTTGAACCTATTGATTTAGCAACAATATCATGAACGCCTAAAGAGTCAAAAATTGCTCTCATAGATCCTCCGGCTATAACGCCTGTACCTGCTTTAGCTCTTCTTAAAATCACTTTAGCAGCTCCACTTTTACCGACAACGTCATGGTGAATAGTCCTATTTTGATATAACGGCACTTTCATCATTCTCTTTTTAGCGGCTTGTTTTGCCTTGCCTCGAGCTTCATTTACTTCTTTAGCTTTTCCGTGTCCCGCTCCGACTCTGCCGGCTTTATCACCGACCACTACATAAGCAGAAAAAGCAAAGCTTCTACCGCCTTTTACTACTTTTGTAACTCTATTTACATCAACTAAAACTTCACTTAAAGTCTCGTCATTTTTTTTAACTTTAGACATTACTACAACCTTATAACCTAAAATTTTATTTTCTCTCTAGCTGCATCAGCTAGAGCTTTTACAACACCGTGATACTTATATCCGCCTCTATCAAACACTACGTCTTTTATCCCTGCAGAATCAGCTTTTTTTGCTATTTCTTCGCCTACTTTGATAGCATTTTCAATATTACAATGAGATTTTTTTAATTTTTTTATTTTCTCATCTAAAGTTGAAGCAGCAGCAATCGTTATAGACTTAGAATCATCAATAATTTGTGCATATATATGTCTACCTGACTTAAATATTGATAATCTAACTCTATTAGATGTTTTAGATATTTTATGTCTTATTCTACTTCTTCTTTTTTCAAATTTTAGCTTAGCACTACGCATATTTAACTCTTAAATTTAATTTTTCTTACCTTCTTTACGCGGTATAAATTGATTTTCAAATTTAATTCCTTTTCCTTTATAAGGCTCAGGTGGTCTCTGTTTTATAATAATTGAAGCAAATTGTCCTAATTTTTCTTTATCTGTTCCCTCAAGAATAATAATGTTTTGCTTAGGCATCTCTATTTTAATATCTGAAGGTATTTCAATTTTTGTATTATGGCTTTTAGCAAGCATTAAATTTAAATATTTACCTTTTACCATCGCCCTGTAACCGACTCCGTTAATTTCGAGTTTAAGCTTAAAACCTTCTTTAACGCCGGTAACCATATTTGATATTATGCTTCTTGCAGTACCCCACATAGCACGTGCATTTTTATTTGCGGCTAAAGGTTTTACTAAAAGCTTATTTTCTGCCAATGAAATTGCTATATTACCTTTAAAAGTTTTTGATAATTCGCCTTTAGGTCCGGATATTTTTACTTCTAAATCATTTAAATCAATTTTTACACCTTCAGGTATAGTAATTGGCAATTTTCCAACACGTGACATTTTTTTACCTTAAAATACTTTACAAATTACTTCGCCGCCGACATTTTTAATATGAGCTTCTCTATCAGACATAACACCGTAAGGAGTAGAAAGAACATATATACCCATATTATTATAATATCCTTTCAAATCTTTAATAGCAGAATATACTCTTTTTCCAGGCTTTGATACTCTATGAATTTCGCATATAGAAGCATCGCCATTAACAGAGTATTTTAAAGCTACCTCAGTATAACTAATATTATTTTTTTGAGTAGTTATATAATCTTTTATATAACCTTCTTTTTGCAAAACATCTAAAATTGAAGTTTTAATTTTAGAACTAGGGAAAGAAACATTTATCAATTTGCTTTTATAAGCATTTCTAATTCTAGTTAACATATCTGCTACATTATCCGTCATTGACATATGATTTACCTATCGACTTTTTACCAACTTGACTTAACTACACCGGGAACTAAGCCTCTGCCTATTAATTCTCTCAGCTTATTCCTCGATATACCAAACTTTCTTGTAACACCTCTTGGTCTACCTGTAAGCTCACATCTATTTCTTATTCTAGTAGATGATGAATTTCTAGGTAATTGTGCAAGTGACATTACCAAAGCAAAACGCTCTTCTAATGAAATATTTTTATCATAAATTTTACTTTTTAGTGCTAAACGTTTATTATGTAAACTTTGTGATTTTTTTTTCCTACTTTCGTTCTTTTTTATAGAACTTACTTTTGCCATTATATATATCCTAAAAATTAATTATAAAAAGGTAAATTAAACCCTGATAACAAAAATTTACTTTCTTGATCTGTTTTAGCAGATGTAACGATTGTAATATCCATACCTCTTATTGTATCGATTTTATCGTAATTAATTTCAGGAAAAACTATCTGCTCTTTTAATCCAAAAGTAAAATTCCCTTTACCATCAAAACTTTTATAAGAAAAACCGCGAAATTCCTTAACACGGGGTAATGCAACAATTACTAACCTCTCTAAAAAATCATACATTCTATCTTTACGTAATGTAACCTTGCAACCTATTTTCATATTTTCGCGTAACTTAAAAGTTGCAATAGATTTTCTTGCTAACGTTACAACCGGCTTCTGACCGGAAATCAAAGTAAGATCATTTACTGCATTATTAATTACTTTGGAATCGGCTGTTGCTTCCCCTACTCCCATATTTATAACAATTTTCTTAATTTGCGGTATTTCGTGTTTATTTTTATAAGAAAATTTTTTTTGTAAGTTTTCAATAATTTTTTGCTGATATAATTCTTTAAATCTTAACATTATTTACCTTCCTTACCAATAATTTCCCCTGATTTCTTTGCTACTCTAACCTTAGAACCGTCTTCTAAGAATTTAAAAGCTACCTTGGTAGGGTTACCGGTTTTTGGATCGATGTGTGCAATATTTGAGATATGTATAGGTAATTCTTTAGTTATTATCCCGCCTTCACTCATTTGATTAGATTTAGTATGCTTTTTTACTAAATTTACTCCAGAAACAATTACTTTACTGTCCTCCGGGAAAACTTTTAATATTTTACCTTTTTTTCCTTTGTGCTTTCCGGTAATAACAACAACTTCATCACCTTTTTTTACTTTTAATTTAATCATTTATAACACTTCCTCTGCAAGCGACATTATTCTAACATATTTTTTCGCTCTAAGTTCTCTTGTAACAGGACCAAAAACTCTAGTACCGATAGGTTCATCTTGTTTATTCAAAAGCACTAATGCGTTTTTATCAAATTTTATTGTACTACCGTCAGGTCTTACTACTCCAGTCTTTGTACGAACAATCACGCCTTTATAAACATCACCCTTTTTAACCTTACCACCGGGTATAGCGTCTTTAACAGATACAACTATAACATCACCCAGCTTTGCCACCATATGGTGAGAGCCACCTAAAACTTTAATACACATAACTTTTTTAGCACCGGAATTATCTGCAACTTCCAAGATGCTCTGCATTTGAATCATAAACTACTTCCAATTTTTTATACACGAGAAATAAAATAAACAATCTACCTTATAAAGTCAAAGATTAAAAAACTTTATTCCCCATTTACCACTACCCATGTTTTGGTTTTTGAGATAGGCCGACTTTCAATTATACTAACTTTATCTCCTTCTTGATATTTATTTTCTGAATCATGAGCAGCATATTTTTTAGATACTTTCACAAATTTTTTATAAATAGGATGCTTAAACTTTCTTTCTACTTTTACTGTAACCGTCTTATCAGCTTTTGAACTTATAACCACGCCTTGTAACACTCTTTTCGGCATTTTAATATTCCTCACTATTAGCTCTTTTTGTTAATTCAGTTTTAATACGTGCTATAGACTTTTTGACTAACGAAAACCTACTAGTATTTTTTAAATCACCTAAAGCTTGTTGAAATCTTAAATTAAACAATTCTTTTTTTAAAAGATTAAGGTTTTTATAAAGCTCTTCTATTGTTTCAGTAGATAACTTACTTCTTAATAATTTTAAATCATTCATAACGTCTCACTATCCTTGTTCTAACAGGTAATTTTACACTTGCAAGCTCCAAAGCTCTAAGTGCAACATTTTCTTCTACCCCTTCAATTTCAAACATAATTCTTCCAGGCGAAACTCTAACTGCAAAAAATTCAGGAGAACCTTTACCTTTACCCATTCTTACTTCGGCAGGCTTTTTAGAAACTGGAACATCCGGAAAAATGCGAATCCATAATCTTCCTTGCCTTTTCATACATCTAGTAGCAGCTTTTCTTCCTGCTTCTATTTGTCTTGCAGTAACACGCCAACCATCTATAGATTTTAGACCAAATGATCCAAAAGCAAGCATCGTACCTGCTTTTGCTTTTGAAGCAACCCTACCCTTATGAGCTTTTCTAAATTTTTGTTTTTTCGGAGCTAACATTTTAATACTTAAAATTAATTATATCTTTTATTTTCTGTATATTCACCTTTATAAATCCACACTTTAACCCCTATAACTCCATAAGTAGTTATAGCCTCAGCTGTTGAATAATCAATATCAGCTCTTAAAGTATGTAACGGCATTCTTCCTTCTATATACCATTCGGTTCTAGCAATTTCAGCACCTCCAAGTCGTCCTGAACAACTAACCCTGATACCTTGTCCACCTTGTTTAAATGAAGCCTGAATTGCTGTTTTCATGGCTTTTCTAAAAGAAACTCTTTTTTCAAGCTGTAGTGCTATAGTTTGAGCTACTATAGCAGCATCTATATTAAATTTTCTAACTTCGTGAATATTTATATAAACTTCTTTTAAAGAAGTCATTTTCTCGATAGCTTTTTTTAGCTTATCAATTTCACTACCGTTTCTACCGATAATGATATTTGGTTTTTTGGCATTAATATTAATTATAATACTTTTATTAGAAGGGTGTTCAATTAAAACTCTGCTAATTTGAGCTTGATTAAACCCCTTATTTATTAAATCCCTAATTTTTAAATCTTGTATAAAAAGAGTTTTATAATGTTTTTCTGCATATAATACGGAATCCCAACCTTTAATTAAAGTCGGTCCAACTCTAAAACCATGTGCACAAACTTTCTGCCCCATTTTAATTATCCTCTTTTTCTGTAACAGTTATATAAAGATTACTAAAAAACTTATTTATTCTAGTTGCTCTTCCTTTTGCTTTTGGCATAACTCTTTTCATTACTAAAGCCTTACCTACAGTCGCTTTAGTAATAACCAATCTATCTATATCTAGACCTAAATTATTTTCAGCATTTGCAACAGCAGATTGTAAACAATCTTTTACAACTTTTGCAATTCTTTTAGGAGAAAAAGTTAATTGTACCAATGCTTCAGATACTTTCATATTTCTAATAAAGGCTGCAACTAAATTGAGCTTCCTTGAACTTACTCTAATAGATTTAGCTTGTGCCGTAGCAAAATTTTTATTTTCCTGTACCATATAAATCTTTATTTTCTTTTGACTTTTTTATCTGCTCCATGACCGTGAAATGTTCTAGTAGGAGCAAACTCACCTAATTTTCTTCCAACCATTTCTTCATTTACAGAAACCGGAATAAATTTATTTCCATTATGAACAGAAAAGGTAAACCCTACAAAAATAGGTAAAATCGTTGATCTTCTAGACCAAGTTTTAATCATTTCAGATTTACCTGATTCCATTAATTTTTGAACTTTCTTTATTAAATAACCGTCTACAAAAGGCCCTTTCCATATTGAACGTGCCATACTAATACCTAATTAATTTAAAATCTATTTTCTTTTCTTTACGATAAATTTTGAAGTACGTTTATTTTTACGTGTCTTCTTACCCTTTGTTGGGAATCCCCAAGGAGTAACAGGATGGCGACCTCCTGAAGTTTTACCTTCACCACCGCCATGAGGGTGATCTACAGGATTCATTGCTACACCTCTAACATGCGGTCTCCAACCTAGCCATCTATTTCTACCTGCTTTGCCTAAATTAATATTTTTTTGATCCGGGTTAGATATACTACCTATAGTAGCTTTACAATCTAAAGGTACTAACCTAAATTCACCTGATCTTAATTTAATCTGAGCATATCCTGAATCTTTCCCCACTAGATCTACTGAAGTACCTGCAGACCTTGCAATTTGACCGCCCTTACCAACTTTCATTTCAACATTATGTAAAGTAGTACCGATAGGAATGCATTTTAAAGGTAAACAATTTCCTATTTTTATATCAGCATCTTGACTTGATATTACTCTATCACCTACAGATAATTTTTGCGGTGCTAGAATATAAGAATATTCCCCATCTTCATATTTTATTAAAGCAATAAAAGCAGTTCTATTAGGGTCATACTCTATTCTTTCAACAATAGCAGAAATATCGATTTTATTTCTTTTAAAATCAATAATACGATATAATTTTTTGTGTCCTCCACCTCTGTGCCAAGAAGTAATTCTACCTTGATTATTTCGTCCACCGGTTTTAGATATACCTTTGGTCAAAGATTTTAAAGGTCTGCCTTTCCATAAACTAGTTTTATCAACTTGAACTAACTCTCTAAGAGAAGGAGTAATTGGATTAAAGTTTTTTAAAGCCATTTATTTAATTCCTCCGGCAAAATCGATATTATGGTCTTTTTCTAATGTAACAATAGCTTTCTTTCTATTGATTTGAGTCCCTATAATGCCTTTAAATCTTTTCTTCTTACCTTTAACGTTTAAAATATTCACTTTTTTTACTTTTACTTTAAATATTTCTTCTATAGCCTTTTTAAGGGTAAGTTTTTCAGCAAATTTATCTACATAAAAAGCGTATTTATTTTGTTCCGAAAGGGTTGTAGTTTTTTCTGTAATAATAGGTTTTCTAATTAAATCGTAGTATTTATAAGAACTCATCTTAACCTCTCTTCTAAAACGCTCACTGCTTCTTGTGATAATAGGACATATTCATGTCGTATTATATCATAAACATTGGCTCCTATTTGTGGAACAATCACAGTATTATAAATATTTTTTGCAGCTAAAGAAAAATTAATATCTACTTCATTTCCGTCTATTACAAAGAAACTTTTCCCTTGAAATTTGTTTAATATATTTACAAGAGCAGAAGTTTTAGGCTTATCTAACTTTAAAGAATCTATTACTAATAATTTTCCTTCAGCACATTTCTCGGATAAAGCATGAATTAAACCAAGTTTTCGTACTTTTTTAGGTAATTTCGTTGCATGACTACGTACTCTAGGTCCATGAGCTACACCACCACCACGAATCTGTACCGATCTAAGGGAGCCTTGTCTTGCATTACCTGTACCTTTTTGCTTAAAAGGTTTTTTTGTGGTTCCTAATACTTCTGATACTGTTTTAGTTTTGTGGTTACCAGACATTGCCTTAGCTCTCTGCCAATCAATAACCTGCTTTATTATATCATCTCTGATAAATTCAACAGCAAATATATCTTCATTTAAGCTAATCTCACCAACTTCTTCATTAGCAAGACTTAATATTTTAGTTTTCATCTTTATTTAACCTTATACAGTCTTATATAAAACTTTTATATAAATAATATTGCATGGCGTTTTGTTAATTTGATAATCTTTAACCTCAACAAACATGTCTAAATATCTATTATACAGTTATTGAAATCTTTTTTATTGCATCTTTTACTGAAAGATACGAATTTTTGTGACCGGGTATACTACCCTGAATCATAATAAGCTTACGCTCTTTATCAACGGCAAATATTTTCAAATTTTGAATAGTAACTTGGTTACATCCCATATGACCGGCCATTTTTTTTCCTTTGAAAACCTTTCCTGGATCTTGTCTTTGTCCTGTAGAACCATGCGAACGATGGGATATCGAAACACCGTGAGAAGCTTCAAGACCTCTAAAATTATGTCTTTTCATACTACCGGCAAATCCTTTACCTATAGTAGTTGCCGTTATATCCACAAATTGTCCTGCCGTAAAATGGTCTACTTCTAGACTTGCTGCTATATCAATAAAATTCTCTTCAGAAATTCTAAATTCTTTTAATTTAGTTTTAGGAGATATTTTAGCATTAGCAAAAACTTGTCTCATAGGTTTGGTTACTCTAGATATTTTTTTATCTTTTATACCTATAACCAAAGCATTATATCCATGTTTTTCTAGAGTTTTATGTCCTACTACTTGACAATCATCAACTTTTACTAATGTTAAAGAAATTCTTTCGCCTTTATCATTAAAAACACTAGTCATCCCAATTTTTTGAGCAATTATACCGGTTCTCATTTATTCCCCACTCTCTAATTCAATCACTACATCAACACCTGCTGCTAAATCAACTTTACTTAAAGCATCGACAACCGCCGGATTCGGATCACCTATAACTAATAATCTTTTATGCTTTCTAATTTCAAATTGCTCTCTTGACTTCTTATGTACATGAGGAGACCTATTTACGGTAAATCTTCCAATTTTTTTAGGTAAAGGAATAGGACCATTAATGTTAGCAAACGTTCTTTTAACAGCACTAACTATCTCTTTTGTAGCTTGATCAAGACTACGGTGATCAAATGATTTTAAACGAATTTTGATTTTATTTTTCATTCAGTAAACCTAATATTTAAACAGCAAGATGTTTTTTTAGACATCTTTCCAAACTTTACTTCTAGAGGTAATTTGTACGTCGATCCGGCACTCGAATCCTCACGTCCGTTATATACGCTGCAGTTCTGCGTTCCGTACCTCCTTCAAATTCTTCTCTATAAGCCAGTTCGGGAAAATGTCTATTACCTCTTAAAATATAAATACCTATTATTAAAAAATAATAGGTATTTATAAAATCAATTAATTATTTATTTTAGTTACTACGCCGGCACCCACTGTTCTACCACCTTCACGTATAGAGAATTTCAACCCTTCCTGCATCGCAATCGGTTTAATTAATTCCACTGTAAAAGTAGCATTATCTCCAGGCATAACCATCTGCTTATCAGCAGGCAATTTTATTGTACCGGTAACATCTGTTGTTCTAAAATAGAACTGCGGACGATAGTCATTAGTAAATGGGGTATGACGTCCACCTTCTTCTTTACTAAGCACATATACTTCAGCTTCAAACTTATCATGCGGTTTTATGCTACCAGGTTTTGCGAGAACTTGTCCTCTTTCAACTTCTTCTCTTTTTGTACCGCGTAGTAATATACCGACATTATCTCCGGCTTGTCCTTCATCAAGTAATTTTCTGAACATTTCTACACCGGTACAGGTAGTTTTTTGCGTATCTTTTAGACCGACTATTTCAATTTCCTCACCTACCTTAATTATTCCTGACTCTACTCTACCAGTTACAACAGTACCTCGTCCTGAAATAGAGAATACATCTTCTATCGGCATTAAGAAAGGTTTATCCGTAGCTCTTACAGGCTGCGGTATATAGCTATCTACTGCATCCATTAGCTCATTAATAGCTTTTTCACCTTCAGGCTTTCCTTCTAAAGCTTGAAGTGCAGAACCTTTAATAATAGGTATTTCATCACCCGGGAAACCATATTTTGATAATAATTCCCTTACTTCCATCTCTACTAGTTCTAATAGATCAGGATCATCCACCATATCTATTTTATTTAAGAATACTACCATAGCAGGCACACCTACCTGTTTTGCTAGTAATATATGCTCTCTAGTTTGCGGCATAGGACCATCAGCAGCAGAAACTACTAATATTGCACCGTCCATCTGAGCGGCACCGGTTATCATGTTCTTTACATAGTCAGCGTGTCCCGGACAATCTACGTGTGCATAGTGTCTATTTTTAGTCTCATATTCTACGTGTGCAGTGGAAATAGTTATACCTCTTTCTTTTTCTTCAGGAGCAGCATCAATTTGATCATACGCTGTAGCTTGTGCTCCACCTGTCTTAGCAAGTACTATAGTTATTGCTGCCGTTAAGGAAGTTTTACCGTGATCTACGTGACCGATCGTACCTATATTAACGTGCGGTTTAGTTCGTTCAAATTTTGCTTTTGCCATATTATTACTCTCTGCAATTTTTTAGGTTTAATACAAGTTATTTTTTTATAAGTGCATTTTTTTTTTCTAAATTTATTTGTTACCACTATCTCTGGAGCGGGTGATGGGAATCGAACCCACACAGCCAGCTTGGAAGGCTGGAACTCTACCATTGAGCTACACCCGCATTGTGGCACTATTAATAAAATAATTTCAAAGTTATTCTGTTAACAGTGCTATATCAATTTTATTCAGATTTATAAATATACACAATTATGTTTTATTTTTAAATAAAATGATATGCTTCCCTGAACCATTTAAGTGGTGGAGGGAGAAGGATTCGAACCTTCGAACGCTTACGCGGGCAGATTTACAGTCTGCTGCCATTGACCACTCGGCCACCCCTCCTAAAGAACTTTACTGTATTAAATAGACTAATTCACTGTAAAATACAATATATAATTAGTATTAGGACTTAATAAAACTTCTTGCCGAATCATCAAATAAACAAATAGCAGCTTGCACATTTATTTAGTTGTAACTTTCTATAATAAATTGTAGTTTCTGTCAAGAACAAATTACTGACGGTTTTCAATAAGATGCAAAATAAAAAACTTGATTCTAAACATTGTTATTATATGTATGGGAAACATCCTGTATTTTCTGCTCTAAATAATCCAAAACGTCAAATTGACAATATTTTATGCACTAGGGAAATTTTTGATACAAACAAAAAATTAATAGGTACTAGATCTTATGAAATTGTTAATAACGATATTTTATCTAAATTACTGGAAAACCAAACACATCAAGGAATAGCTGCAAAAATTAGACCAATTTTTTCTTACAATTTAGAGGACATAGATATAACAAATCCAAAATGTAAAATTGCGATTCTTGATCAAATAACAGACACACAAAATATTGGAGCAATTATTCGTAGTGCCGCTGCTTTTGATATAAATGCTATAATATTACCTCAAGATAATTCTCCAAATGAAAGCGGTGGCATTGCTAAAGCGGCTTGCGGTACTTTAGAATTAATACCTATAATTAAAGTTACTAACTTACGCTCATGTATGAATTATCTTAAAAAACACGGCTTTTGGATTATAGGTCTAACAGGTTCTGCAAATGACTACTTTACCGATAAATTAATTTCCGACAAAATAGTATTGGTATTTGGCTCAGAAGATAAAGGCATACGAAGATTAGTTGCAGAAACATGTGATTATTTAGCCAAAATCCCTATTTCTCAGAGAGTAGAAAGTCTTAATGTATCAAATGCCGCTTCTATAATTTTTCATTCATTACATAAATAATATTTTTAATAAATCAAATATTGTTTTTTATTTACTTCGATATAAATATTTAGTCTACTAAAATTAAAGTCATAAACTTTTATTATATCAATTAATTTGAGAGAAAAGTCATGAAAAGGGGACCAAATGAACAAATTATCGAGAGTTTTGAAAAACAATTAGACATATTTATAAATGCACTTACAGAAAAAGAGATAACAACAGCTATATTAAACAATTTTTTTGATAAAGTGATCAATAACCTCAAGAATGAAAGATTAATTAATGATACTATATTTGATATATATCAAGGTAAAGCAGTAATTACTAAACCTATATATTCCGATTATATAGCATCTTCCGAACCTAAATATAACAAACATTGGCAAAAATTTTATAGTTTTAATCGTAATCTTATGATAGAAAGCACATTAATATTTATTGCTAAGAATCTAAAAAAAGCTTCTTTAACAGACAAATTATATTATAGCTTTGCTAAATTAGCCCAGCAATTAGACTTAAATGCAGTAAGTGATCATTTTATGAAAAAAATAGATAATTATATAACATTTAACAATTTATGAAAAATTATAGAACCGAAAGTGATTCTTTTGGAGAAATTCAAATAGAAGAAAAATTTTATTGGGGGGCTCAAACTCAAAGATCTTTAGAAAATTTTAAAATAGGCAAGCAAAAAATGCCTGAAATTTTAATTCGTGCTCTTGCTATTTTAAAAAAATGTGCAGCACAGGTTAATCATGAGTTTGGTAATTTAGAAGCTAAAATCGCTATAAGTATAGATAAAGCCACGGATAGAATCTTAGAAGGCGAATTTGAGGATAATTTTCCTTTAGTAGTTTGGCAAACAGGTTCAGGAACGCAAACAAACATGAATATGAACGAGGTTATTGCCTCTATTGCCAACGAAGAATTAACAGGCAAGAAAGGCGGCAAATCTCCGGTACATCCTAACGATCATGTTAATAAAGGACAATCATCCAACGACTCTTTTCCAACCGCTATGCATATAGCAACCGTACTTGCAACTAAACAGCAACTGATACCAGCTTTGAATAATATACTTACCTCTTTGCAGGATAAGTCAAAAGATTGGGACAAAATCATAAAAATAGGACGTACCCACTTGCAGGATGCAACTCCTTTAACTCTTAAACAGGAATTCTCTGGATATATTACACAAATAGAGTATGCTTTAGAACGCATAGAAAATGCACTACAAAAAGTTTATCTACTGGCCCAAGGAGGCACGGCAGTCGGTACAGGTATTAACTCAAAAATAGGCTTTGATATAAAATTTGCCGAGAAAGTGGCAGAGTTTACTAAACAACCCTTTAAGACGGCTCCTAATAAATTTGAAAGTCTAGCTGCTCACGACACACTAGTAGAATTTTCAGGAACTCTTAATACTATAGCAGTTAGCTTAATGAAAATAGCAAATGATATAAGACTGCTCGGCTCCGGTCCAAGATGCGGTCTTGGTGAGCTACATTTACCTGAAAATGAACCTGGTTCTTCTATTATGCCCGGTAAAGTAAACCCTACACAAGTCGAAGCTTTAACAATGGTGTGCAGTCAGGTGATGGGAAATCATGTTACGGTTACTATTGCCGGCTCAAACGGACATCTTGAACTTAACGTATTTAAACCCGTAATAATATACAATATCCTACAATCTATAGAGCTGTTATCCGATAGCGTAAATAGCTTTGTTACTCACTGTGTTAAAGGATTAGAACCCAATATAGCACGCATTAATGATTTACGTGATAAATCTCTAATGCTTGTTACAGCTCTTAATCCGCATATAGGCTATGATAATGCCGCAAAAATTGCTAAAGAAGCACATAAGCACGGGATCACTTTAAAAGAAGCAGCTAAAAAACTCAATCTTCTATCGGAAGCAGAATTTGATAAAATATTAGTACCTGAAAAAATGGTTGGTCAATCTTAGGTTTTATATAAAGATATTAATTTAAACTATTAATATTACTGTATAAAATCTTATAAATAGGATAATATTAAATTAGTCTATTTATTATATTACCTATGTGAAACAAAATTTATCTAATCAAATTAACCTACTCGAAGCAAAAACTCATTTTTCTGATCTAATACAGCGTGTACAAGACGGAGAGCAAATTACCATTTGTAAGCATAATACGCCGATTGCAAAAATTATAACTCAAAAACCTAAAATGGATAATATAGTAGAGCAAATAAGAGAATTCCGCAAAGGCAAAACATTAGCTCCTTATACTATTAAAGAGCTTAGAGATGAAGGTAGAAAATGGTGAATTCTCAACCGTTTATAGCCGATTGCTCCATAACTGTCTCATGGTTCTTTTATGATGAACGTGATAAATATTCAGATTTTACATTAGCTTATTGTTATAAGTTTAGAGTGATAGTACCGCCTCTTTGGAGACTTGAAGTAACTAATGTAATATTAATAGCAGAAAACGTGCTAGAATAAAATCAGTAGAGGTTATTAAAATTATAGATTTTTTAAACTCTCTCCCCCTTAATATATCAAATTTAAATTTTTCCATACATGAAATTAAACTGCAAGAGCCAACAATCTTACTGCATATGATACAACTTATTTATTAACTGACATGCATGAAGGACTTCCTATGTCCACTAACGATAATGGGACTGTTGCGAGATAATTTTTAATAGTAAAATGAGAGGAAAACAGATAAATAAATATTTAGCTCTGTCCAAATATTTTTAAAAAGAAATTCTGTTTAATATTGAGATAAAATTTATTCAATAGTATAGTAATTTAATAGAGATTTGTTTACAGAGTTAGGATTTTTATTAACAAATTTCTCTAAGCTATTAAAGTTGTTAAAACCACTAATCGTTTTAAATTAAAACATATGGCATTCATAAATTCAGAGAATTGATTTTTGGCAATTCCTATATATCTAACCCGTTTATTATCTTTTGAAAATACCCTCTCAAAAGGTGCTCTGATTTTCGTATAATATTTATCAAGGTCAAAATTCTTATCTTTCATATTATTTTTCTTTATTGAGCAAAGATGGAACCCCTTTTTAGCTGCTGCATTCTTGGCAGAGATTGTACAATAACCTTTATCAACATATGTAGCACCGGAGCTTGGCATAACATGCTTAAAACCTTTGCTATCAGTAACATTTGCAGGGGTAACTGCAACCTTATTGATCATTCCTGATTGAATATCGACACTCACATGTTTTTTATAACCATACCAAAATTTATTTGCTCCCTTACAGCCAATTTTAGCTTGTTTATCCTTTACAACCTTAGGCAGAGTCTCATTATTCAATTTATCATATTTTTGTGTTCTTAGTTTATCACGTTCCTCCCAAAGATTAGCTTTTGAGATTAAATGAGAAGCATCTACAAAGGTAAATACTTCACCCATATAGCCTTGTGCTCGTAGTTGATCTCGGAATTTTACAAATATTTTTGATAGTAAATTAGTGCCTATTTTTTTACGTATTTTACTAAATACACTATAATCAGGCGTCTTCTCTGTAAGAGCAAAATCACAAAACCATTTTGCCGCTGTGCTATCAGCTAAATAACGTTCCAATTCCCGATCCGATAAGTCTTCCATAAATTGCAGCAGCAAACATTTAAACAGCCTCACTATACCATAGCCTTTATAGTTAGCTTCGCATTCTACTGCTAATAACTCAGCTTCAACTGCTTTAAAATTGAATAAACTTTTGAATTTACGATATTGATGATCCACACTTATTAACTCATCTAAACTTACCATTATCATTTGATACTCAGACATATGAACATATTTTTTGTTTTTTTTAATTATACCTGCTATCCTCTCATCTCGCAACAGTCCCATAAAGCATTAATCAAAGCATGTCATAATTCAAGCTAATTCACTATAAAAGACAATAATCCATATTTTTCATAAAAAGTTTATGGAAATTTCTAAATCTTTTATTATACTTAAACATTAATTATATAAAATAAAAGAGTATCATGGTTTTAAATATCAAAGCTCCTGAAAATATAGTATTAAAGCCGACCATTACAGTTTTCGGCGTTGGGGGTGCAGGTAGTAATGCAGTAAATAATATGATTAGTGCTAATCTGCAAGGTGCTAATTTTGTAGTAGCTAATACTGATGCACAATCGCTTGAACATTCTTTATGCACTAACAAAATACAACTCGGTGTTTCTACGACTAGAGGTCTTGGGGCAGGAGCTTCTCCTGAGGTTGGAGCACTTGCTGCTCAAGAATCAGAAAGCGAAATTCGTAGTTACCTAGAAAATAGCAATATGGTATTTATTACGGCAGGTATGGGCGGTGGTACAGGTACCGGTTCTGCACCGGTTATTGCACGCATTGCTAAAGAACTAGGCATCCTTACGGTTGGGGTAGTAACTAAACCTTTCCATTTTGAAGGCGGTCATCGTATGAAAACTGCCGATAAAGGACTTATTGAATTACAGCAATTCGTTGATACTCTAATTGTAATACCGAACCAAAATCTATTCCGTATTGCTAATGAACAAACGACGTTTGCCGATGCTTTCAAAATGGCAGATGACGTATTACATGCAGGCGTTAGAGGAGTAACGGATTTAATGATTATGCCGGGACTTATTAATCTTGATTTTGCCGATATTAAAGCAGTAATGAGCGAAATGGGTAAAGCAATGATGGGTACAGGTGAAGCTAGTGGCGAAGATAGAGCTATTAAAGCGGCAGAATCTGCAATTTCAAATCCACTGCTAGATCATAGCTCAATGTGCGGTGCAAGAGGTGTATTAATCAATATTACCGGCGGTTCCGACATGACCTTATTTGAAGTTGACAACGCTGCTAATAGAATTAGAGAAGAAGTAGATAACCTTGATGCTAATATTATTTTCGGTTCAACATTTAATCCGGAATTAAAAGGAATGATCAGAGTATCAGTTGTTGCTACCGGTATTGATGCCGATAAAGTACCGACATATAAACCCGCAATAGCTGAAACTACCAATATAGTTCCTGAGGAAACTTATAATAAAGCTATAGCACAACCTACACAAATAGAAGAAATGCCTGATTTTAACAGCTACAGTACCGAAAATATTGAAATTACCGACTCTCCAATAAATCAAAATTTTATCGGAAATGAAAAAGAGCTAGGGTTACATGCCAATACTTTCAACAAATCTGAAGATGACTCACCCAAACCATCATTTTTAGGAAAAATATGGGGTTCTCTGCGTGCTTCAAATAATCAAACTTTAGAACGCAAAAACGTTGTTGTTAGTACTCTAGATCAAGATAATAAAGAGTCTGATATTCATGACATACCGGCTTTTTTAAGAAAGAAACGGGATTAGATTAGAAAATGAATATAATTTCAGAACAGCATAAAAAAAGAATTATTAGAAATAACTAAAAATTTTCCTGCAGATACTGCATCACTAATAAATTATGTAAATAAAACATTTAAATGCCACATTCATGATTTATCTTTATCGGATCAAAAAGATTTAAAGTTTTTTATAGCAAAAAGCTTTGCAAATCAAATTGATGTTTGTAAAACTAAAGAACATGCTCAAAATTTTTTACAAGAGTTACACGAGCTATGGGAAGATTTATTTGAAGAGATATTGGAAGATAAGCCTGTATATAGTTTAGACATTGACGGAGCAACATACTATGCCACATTAGATTTTACCGAATTGAATCAAAATAATATGCTGAATACAAGATTTAGCGAAACCTCCCTTGATTTTCATTTAATAGAAACGCTACCTAACTTTTCTAGTGACAAACAAAAATATAAGGCTGAACTAACCTTTACAGAATTAAAACAAAATAATTTTGCAAAAATATATTTGGAAAAACAACAATATAACTCTCAAAGTATTCTTATTTCAAATATACAAAATAATCACAATAATTACATATTATTTCCTAAGATTATAAACCTTGAAGAACAAGTTACCATAGATATATTAAATAATTTATTATTATTTAGGTGCTTATAATAAATGTAATTTTTTTGAATCCAATAACGGATCAGAAATATATTTTAGATTACCTAATAATGAAAGGCTTGCCATGAAAGTTTTTAGTTTAAATAATCACTATATTAAAAGAAAATAAATTTGAAAATTCTATATTATTTTTAAGTACAAAAATAAACGAAAATGGTGATGTTGACTATAGTGAAGGCTTTAGTACTGATATAACCAATGGTAAAATAAATTCTTCTTATATAACTCCTCTAAGCGAGATAATGGATTCTAATTAAAAAAATAATCATATGCCAAATAAAATTATACTATTTCTTATATCATATTTTTTAAATACTGATTTATTAGCTGATACCGATAAGCGGTTAAAAGATATTGCACCCTATCCTACACCACTTGAAAATCAAAAGCGTTATGTAATTCATTTACCTACAGAGTCCAATGAAGAAAAGCTAAAAGTAGAATTGCAAGCAACAAAAAATGCAATGCAAGATTGTAATCGTGTTTGGTTTTGTGGTAAGCTGGAAACAAAAACTTTAGAAGGATGGGGATATAATTATTATATAATCGCTCAAGTTAGCGATCACCCTGCTAGTACAATGATGGCATGCCCAAACGTAAAAGCAACCATACAACCGGTTAGTGTATTTTTAGGCGATGAAACATTTTTAAGATATAATAGCAAACTACCTATCGTAGTATATGCTCCAAAAGATGTTGAACTACATTACGTTATTTGGCATCAAAATGATACAATCAATTCTGCAAAGTAAGAATAGGACCATACTATTCTTCAAAAAAATTTAATATACTATATGACATTTATCGCGAGCAGTCGTAGACTACGTGGCAATCCAGAAAAAATAATCAAAAATTCTGTAAATCAGAATTTTTTACTAGATTGCTTCATCGAAACTTGCAGTTTCTTCTTGCAATGACGAAGACTAACCTATACAACAAGGTCTGTAGTCGCTCACAGTTAGCATACTAAATTACTCAAAATCTTCCTCTACAGCTTCAACTTCTTGCACTTCCGGTACAAAATGTTTAAGCATGGACTCAATGCCGTTTTTTAAGGTGATGGTGGAACTAGGACATCCAAGGCATGCACCACGAAGTGCTAATTTAACTACACCGTTTTCAAAGCCTTTATATATTATGTCGCCGCCGTCTTGTGCAACAGATGGACGCACCCTAGTTTCAATAATCTCTACGATTTGCTTCTCTATTTCCGAAAGCCCATCAAGGTTATGATTTACATTATCTGCTTTGGTGTTTTCTTCAAATACAGGAAAGCCTGAAACAAAATGATCCATAATAACCATTAAAATTTCAGGCTTTATAACTTGCCAATTACCTTCAGCTTGTTTAGTTACTGTTATAAAATCACTACCGAAAAACACCGATTTTACATTATTAATATGAAATAATGATGCTGCAAGTTTGCTTCTTCCTTTTACTTCAGCAAGCTCACTAAAAAATACCGGCTGATCACTACTTATTTCCTGCCCTGGGAAAAATGTTATTGCATCCGGATTTGGAGTATCTTCAGTTTGAATAAACATAATTAAAGCACACTAATAAATTTGTTGATTATTATAAATTGATAATACTACTTTTACAATATATTTGTATTTAGGCATTTTTGCATGGCGCTCAAAAGTATGTCATTCCTGCGTCAGCAGGAATCCAATACTACCTATCCACATCATTGCGGCGAGAAGGCATTTTTATGCCGACGAAGCAATCTCATGCAATTGAAGAGAGATTGCCACGTTGCTACGCTCCTCGCAAGGCATTGTTGCAGGGACCGGTAAAGCACTCGGTGTCAAGCCACGGGATGACAGAGGTGAAATTGATCCACACAACAACGCCTCCTCGCAATGACAATTATAAATATTGTGCTAGATTCCCGCTTTTAGCTAGAAATAACATAAGGCGGCAAATATCTAATTAATATATAAGCCGGTATAAAACAAAATCCTGCTACAATAAAGAAATAAGTCCAGCCTAAATAAGTAGCTGCATAGCCTGAAATACTACCAAATAATATGGTACTAATATAAGCAATAGAAGTAATTAAAGCAATTTGGGTTATACAATATTTAGAACTACAGCATCTTAATTGGTAAGAAAAAAACGGCGACATAGTTAAGCCCTTGGTAAATTCTTGAAAAAAGACCGCTATATACAAACTTGTAATATCTCGATTATAAAAATAGAGAAATAAAAAAGATAGGCTAGATAAAGCATGATATATTAATGCTCTTTTAAGCAAATAAGAATATTCATATTTTCGGCACAAAAACCCACCTATAAAACCTCCAAGGATTGTAGCACACATACCGAAAGCTTTATATCCAAGAGCTAAATCTTTCTTCGTATACCCAATATCGAGATAAAACATATTCGGCATAATTGACAGAAAATTATCTTGAAGACGATATAGAAGCATAAAACTAACAATTATTAGCCATTTAGGTTTCTTGACAAAATCATAAAAAGCATGCCAAAATCTATCAAAATCATTAATAATTATCTTATCTTTAAATTTAAGCGGATAGATTATAATTAATAGTAATGACGGTATACATAAAATTGCCATAGCACGATAAACATCTTGCCAGGATATGATAGTAGATAAATATAACGCTCCTGAACCTGCTATAAGTATACCTATTCTAAAGCCTGTAGTACAAGCTGCCTCACTTATGCCCCAATTTTTATTTGTAATCAGTAACATCTGTGATGATTGAAGTAACATATCATAAATGGACGAAAAAAATGCCACAGCTACTAAGCATAAAGCAAATGGTATAAAATGAGTGTTAGGGTTAAAATTTGTTAGAACATATACACAAAAAATACAACTAACCAAAGCAATAATTAAACAATATTTATATCCCCGCTTACTTAAAGGAGCAAAACTTACTTTTTCAAGCAAAGGACCCCATAAAAATTTAAATATATGAATAAAATTCACTAAACTCAAAAGCCCGATAGTGATTTTATCAAAACCGGATTCTCGAAGCCAAAAAGAAAGAGTTGAACCGGTAAGTAAATAAATTAAACCTCCAGGAAAAGAAATTATTAATATAAAGAAAATATTAGATATATATTGAAATCGTGAAAAATTTAAACTTATGAATTTATCCTCCTTTAAAATATACGGTTGTCATTCCTGCGAAGGCATTGCTCGCATGGATATCTAATCGTCATTGCGAGCAGCCATAAGGCTGCGTGGCAATCTCATGAGATAATAATAAACTCTTGAGATTGCTTTGTAAATTACTTACGTAATTTCCTCGCAATGATATAAATGACATAAATCCAAACTACGATACTTTCTTTCTTTTATTACCGTAGCTGTTACCATCAAAGGTTCTTTTACGGCTACTATCAAAAGCATTAAACTTTTTACCGTCACCGCTGGCTCTTTTACCGAATGATCTTTTACGATTATTTTTATCACTTCTAAACTCACTACGTGGCGTAGATTCTCCTTTATTTACTAGACGATCGATTGCACGCCATCTAATAACATCATCAGGAGAAATAAAAGACAACGCATGTCCGGTAGCCCCTGCTCTACCCGTTCTACCTATCCTATGTAAATAATCTTCAGGACACATAGGTAAATCATAATTAATAACATGCTGTGTATGAGGAATATCAAGCCCACGAGCCGCTACATCAGTTGCTACCATTATTCTATGGTTTGACTTACGAAATGATAAAATTACTCTTTCACGTTGACGCTGACTTAAATCACCGTGTATAGCTTCTGCTGTATGATTTTCATATTTCAACATTTTAGCTAATTGATCGGCAGAGCGTTTAGTCTTCACAAAAATAATGACCGATCCTTCCCTATTACCAAGTTGTTTAGTTAATTCACTAAATTTTTCTTTATCAGAAACATGCATTGATTCCTGTTTTATTTCTGCAGCTGCTTTATTAGTAGCACCTACCGTAATACGTACCGGATTGTTTAGATATTTTTGAGAAACAGCAATAATATGTTTTGGCATAGTAGCGGAAAACATTAAAACTTGTCTTTTTTCCGGTAAAAATTTATTGATTTCTTCTAATTGTTCTTTCATCCCCATATCAAGCATTCTATCCATTTCGTCAAGTACGGTTATGCCTATACGATCAATTTTTAGACTTCCCCTATTTAAGTGATCGATAATACGCCCCGGTGTACCGATAATCACTTTTGGATTCTTTTTTAATTGCATAAATTGTTTAGGCATCGGTTCACCGCCTATCAAAACTGCACTATTAATTTTATAGGATGTAGTTAATTTATTTAAAGTACTGTGTATTTGCGTTGCTAATTCTCTAGTCGGAACAAGAATTAAAGCAGTAGTTTTATTTTTAATAAATGAATCAATTAACGGCAATAAATAAGCAAGAGTTTTGCCTGAACCTGTTTGGCTAGAAGCGAGTATGTCCGATCCCACCATTGCAACCGGAATCGATTGCTTTTGTATTTCAGTCGGCTCAGTTATATTCATTGTCTCGAGAGCAATAATTAATTCTTCAGATAAATTAAAATTTTTCATTATATAATCCAATATAGTTTTAAATCAAAATATGCACATTATTGATTAGACCTCTTAACATAACTCATTTCTTAAAGATATATGAGACATCGACGCTGCTCTCTCATCCTTACATACTTAACTATGTACGCTGCGTAGAGTAGCAGTTCTTATTCCCTTTATAAGATAAGTTATGCAAGAGATCTATTGTATAAAAAATAAGTTATAGTAAATTAAAATAACGACTTATATAATTATCCTGAATCAAAAAATATGCTTAAGCTAGATTACAAAACACCAACTAAATATATAAAACGATAATGAATAATGAAACTATTTTAGAATCTTATTCAAGCCAGAATAATATTATTAGATTTAGGGCATTTTCATGCCCTTTAGTAAAAATAATTTATTATACTTAAAATTATATAGGTTATTATAAGACAAAAACAAAATATTTACTATTTTGATAAAGATGACTAGGCTACCCTAAATTATAAACAATTTTGGATAGCTGCTTTTGGTATTATAAATTTATTTAATTCTGAGGTTAACAGCATAGGCTTTTCCTTGCTTTTCTTCAAGATCAAAAATTACATCTTGTCCTTCTTCAAGGCTATGTAAACCTGCTGCGTCTACGGCTGATTTGTGTACAAACACATCTTTGCCGCAATTTTCTTGTTCAATAAATCCAAAATTCTTTGTAGAATTATACCACTTAACTTTACCTACTATATTTGTAGCCATAAAAACCTTTATTAGATAGAAATTACTTATTTGAACTTAACACACGCTTATAATAACTAAAACTTAAATTTTACTTTAAGCCTTACTTAAATATAAAAGCCGATAAAAATTCATTATGCAAAACTACCTTACCTTGCGGCATTTGTCAATAAACATGTCAATAACATGCAAGAGAAAGTATTACTTCCTGAAACTAATCTATCATATTATTACTATTTTGTCACTATTTAAGTTAATTATCTAATAAATTAATGAGTAAACTAACGATTTTAAAGGTGTTTAATAACTTTTTCATATCAGACTAATATATTAACGATAAAAGTACTTGCTTTTTCATATTTTTTTTATTAGTCTGTCCACTTAGCAAATGCAACCTTAATATCCACAGCTGCCCGCGTGATGGAATGGTAGACATAACGGACTTAAAATCCGTGGAGCGTAAGCTCTTGCCGGTTCAAGTCCGGCCGCGGGTACCATTGCCATTTTTAGGCAAATTCACCAATGTATCAAACAGCGAACGCATCATAAAATCAAGCTTTTCAGGTTTCAATATTAAGTTCCCAAATATTAAATTTACTAAACGTCTTTTTTCGCTCACGCTGGAACTTTTAAATATCTTATAGGCACTTGAGGCTGTTGATATCAAGGAAACCTGTAGCGATAACCGAAATTAATGCGTAGCTGTGACCCTAATGTATTAATTCGCATCGCAACTAGATATTATGAGTGAAACTGATTTAGAGATTGCCACAAAAAACTAACCACCAAGCCAATGCTATTTAATATGTTTGCTTTAGCTGAACATTTGCATAAGACAATTGTCGCAATCAAGCAAATTACAATAGACGAATAGCATCACTGCTTCGCTTATTTTAGACTAAAGAAATCTAGCAAACAGAATAGATTGAAAAGGCAATAAGTAAAAGCTTTGCAGCGTTTTTTACTTAATAATACATACGCTTTAATAAATGTTGTTTATTATATTGTGCTTCAGAATTTGTAGGATCAAGTTCAATTGCTTTATTATAAGACTCAAGAACTAAATTATATTTACCTATTAAATAGAAAAAGCCGTATTTTTGAGTAAGATAGATTTATTAAATATATAATTATTGACTTATTCCCTCCCCCTATAAATTACTTCTCTCACATGATAATTAAACTCTATAATTAATATATAAGCTAATTTTAAAGAGTTAACATATAAAGAAGAAGAAATTTTAACCTCTGAGTCTTATATTGATGAAGAGGAAGAAAAGAAATTAAAAGCTCAAAATGCAAGGAAAGAGCTTAAGTTAATACTAATAACTCCTGGAATAGTTTTGACTAGTTTTTTAACTTTCTGTTATTTCTTTTTTAACTATATAGATGAAAAAGCAGCAGAATATAAACTACAGCAAGAAGCAGAAGCAAAAAAGTTAGATAAAGCTGAATGATGCAAGCTATAATATTTCAGCAATTCTCAAATAATCTTGAGGGGCAAGATTTTCAGCACGATAATTATCCTTGATTTTCAACTGAGTTAATACTTCATGTATATTAGGTACAAGATTTTTCAGTGATGATTTGATCATTTTCCGTCGTCCTGCAAAAGCAAGCTTTGTTATTTGCTCAACTTTATTTATCAGAGCAATAGACGGCGGATTTTCTAAAGGTATTAGTTTAACTATCGCAGAATATACTTTAGGAGGTGGATAGAAAGCAGTTGGCGCTACGTCAAAGCACTTTTCCACTTTAGCTATTAGCTGACATATTACCGATAATCTGCCATATGCTTTAGTTGAGGGTATAGCACAAATACGTTCTACTACTTCCTTTTGTAACATTAGCGTCATACTAGTAATTAGCCGTGCTTCTTTCAGCCATCTAATCACTAACTCAGTACCTATATGGTACGGTAAATTAGAGATTATAGTTACTTTATAGTCAATTGATTTAGACTCGCCTATATCGTTCGCTCTCCTATTAGTTATAGGCTTCGCTTCTCGCTTCTTGTATGCAAATCCAACTGAATTGACTGTATCATAGCTTAAATCGGTTAAATTTATTTCAAGAGCATCTTGTTTAATAATATTTAGATTAGGATAATATTCTTTAATCTCATTAAGGAGCGGTAGGCATCTCTCATCTGTTTCTATAACAGTTAAGGATTCAGGATTTTTCTGCAATATTGACCTAGTTAACCCTCCTGTGCCGGGCCCTATTTCTAATACTCGGCTATTTTCTGCCAGGTTACTTGCACGTACGATTTTATCACATAGACTACTGTCAAAAATAAAATTTTGTCCGTGCTTTTTAAGAGGATTAACTTGATGTAAAGCTGCGTGTTTTGCAATTGAAGGGAGCATAGGGTATGTCATTCCCGTGAAAGCGGGAATCCAGTAAAACATATAAAAACTTGTTTTTATATGTTTGTTTTTATCAAATATAATTCTGTATTAATAATCAAGGTTATTTTTCTGGATTCTCGCCTACACGGGAATGACATAGAATAACACACACTAAGACGGCAGCATTATTTTTATAGCTGCTTTCTTACGCATATTTTCAAACATTTTTTGTGCTTTTTGCGAAATCTTTTTATTGGTTAGGAAATTTACTACATAATTATTTTCATCTTCATTAACATTTAAGATTTTTTTGCTGCACACTAATGTTATTTCAAATTTGTTATTTACTTCAAAAACATTACTTGCTTTATCAGGAGTTAAGTCCTTTACAATAGTTTGTTTTACGCCTTCTATCTTGCTAAGCTTATCGGTAATAATTTGCATAGTAGCAAAATTATCATAAAGCGATTTTTTAACATCCGCACATTTTTTTAGTCGATTTTTCAAATTATTCATCTGCGTAAACGCTTTATTGCCACCATCTTTAGATGTAAATACTTGCATTGAAATTTCTACGTCTTTTTGATCGCTAGATAAAATTGCAACATCTATTTCTTTATTACTTACTTGTACCGATCTTGATAGACTTGATAAAATATTCATTTTAATCAACTCGGATTTAATTTGGGAAATAAAACTATCAGGATTAACCGATCTGCTTTTTAGATACTGAAGAAGAGAACCGTGAGGCATTTTATTACGATCTTCAATAGACTGAATAGCGTTATCTATCTCTTCTTGCGGAATTTCTCTATCTCCTGCATATTGAAAAAGCAAAGATTCGTCAATTAAGCTCTTAAGTGCTAAGTCACTTAGCTGCTTATCTTGAGCAGGCGTTAGACTTTCAACATTATTTAGTGCCATAATCATTTTTTTTCTAGCACGGAACTCATTAAGAGTAATAGGTTCATCATTTACGGATGCTACTATATTCGGTAATGATGCTTGTGCTACATTAAAAGTAAAAAAAACGGTAATGATTAATAATAATTTTCTCATGTGATACTCTGAATAAGTGACCAGTAAGTAGACGAAGTTTTATTTGGAAAAGAGCAAGGAGTCTATAAGTCAAGGAGCGGAGCGTACATTTAGTACGTGAGCACCGCAGAACTTATAAGACGACATAGCCAATTTTTCAAATAAAACGAGTATACTCACATGTTTAAAACTTTTAAACCGATAGAAATAGTCGGCGAAGAGGTAGTCTTTTTGATTCCTCTACTTCCATCGGCTAGATAATCGGAATAAATCTTTGCAGTAATTCTAACACAATCTTTAACATATGTCATCCTAATAGTTCGAGTAAGTAAATTTGGAGATCGTCTAGAGAGATCAATGCGTACACCAAAGCCTATAGTCCAATTTTCCGCTAGCTGATAATTTATGTCTCCATAAAATTGTCGTACTCTATTATTTGAAACCTTTATACTTTCTACGGAATAATATTTGTTAAGATTGGTAAGCTGAATAAAACTACCTAGAAAGTTAATCTTCTCATAGTTAAAATTTCCTCCCACTTCATCTCTAATAGGTCTGAAATATCTATCTTTCCGAAAGCTATAAAACACTTCTAAATTATTAGAAAGATTACCTAGTATCTGCCCTACATTTTCCCTATCATCAGCCGGCAAATCTATACTATATCTTGTATTACGGGAGTGTCCTAAAAATAATTTTAAATAATTTTCTTCTTTAGCAATACTAGTATTTAAGCCGTAACTTAATCTATTACTGAAATCATGGCAATCAATACCACTATAACGATTGGATAAAAAGATATTTTTTTCGGATAATTCATATTTAGCAGGATCAATTATAACAAATTTTTTATCTTTCTTAGATAGTTTACGTCCCACAGTAAAAGAAACTACCGGCTCAATAAGTAAATTTATTGTTTTTGTTATATTGCCTACTAACGGATAACGCCATAAAGTTTGCAATTCCGGTATATTCCTTTGAAATGATTTACTTTCTCTCGGCTTATCTACATCAGCCCATCTAGCAAGATAAAAATCGCCTCTATCTTTAGCAGCAAAATCAAAAATTTGTCCTGAAGCAGTCAGCACATTATGCATAAAGGATAGTTGCAAAGAGGTTCTAGCAACTTGTTTTCCTATTCTTTCTTTGTACATTAACGTATTATTTTCAACAACGATATGGCTGTTGTCATTATCATTCAAATTTATCACGTTTTTTGTATTGATTTTTGGTAATACTATAGGATCGGTATATTTACGATCATTAATACCTAAGCCTTGAAAACTTAATCCTTCCGCCGAAAAATAATCAGCCTCATGAATTTTATTTAAGAATATTTTAGAAGTTAAATATGAAGCGTAGTTATTATAATAATTTTTTAAATAAGCTTTATCCGATGTACGCTCCACCCTGAAACCGTAATCATAAACTTTATCGGTACTCATAAAATTACCACTTGCTATATAATGATAAGAAGAAACTTTTTTATTTTTCACTACACTTCCATCTTTTTCTAGAAAATACGGTAATTTACCGTAACTAACTTGAAAATTCATATTATCGGTATCATTCAGGCGATAACGTGCTTCTAGCTCATAAGTTTGATATTTACTAAAAATTCTTGGAGTGAGCGTAAAATCCATATTAGGTTTTGCACGTAGATATAAGGGGATGCCAAACCCTTTATTTTTGACGTCAGGTACCAATAATCCAGAAGTTGCAGGGGCCGTATGAGTCGGATGAAAAAAATACGGTAAGTAACAAATCGGTACACCGTATACTTCAAAAAACACGTTTTTATAAACTACTCTATGCTCTGCGGAATGAATATAAGTATCCTTAGCAGCAATTTGCCAAATAGGGTTTCTATTACAAGTAACATCACAAGGGGTAAACTCGGCATGGTGCAGCTTAAGATTATTTTCATTTATTCTTTCGGCAAGTTTAGCAATTAAAAGATTATTATCACCGGAAAGCAAAATGAATTCCGATATGATACCTTTCTTAAATTCATCTTTTAAAACCGCTTTGTCTCCCTCTATTATCCGATTTTGTTTATCCTTAATTCGGATATTACCTTCCGCCCATAAAATATCGTTTTCTATATCATAAAGTAAATTATCTGCCGTTAATAAATACTCATCCATGATAATTCTTATATTACCTTTAGCATATATCAAATCCTGATTTTCATTATACTCTACGAAGTCAGCTATAATATTGCTTATTTTAATATTTTGACCATTCTTAGAAAAAGCGGCAAAACTTACCAAAGAAAATATTATGATAATAAGCAAACATATTATTCGCAGTAGCATTTATATTAATAAATATATTTTAATAGTAAAAAATAATAGCAAGCTATTAGCAATATATCAAATAATAAAAAATTTTGCTTGCTCTTTTGTAGTACAAGGTTATTCTATGGAGATGATAACCATCATTGCGAGGAGATGCATAGCATCGACGTGGCCATCTCATGAAGTAGGATAAACTCCTGAGATTGCTTCGTCAAAACTTATAGTTTCTCCTCGTAATGACGAATAATGTGTTACCCTCAGCGCAAAAAACCAAGTACTAATAAAATGCTAGACAATTTCATTGCGCATCAAGCAACCAAAGAGTTTTCAGTTAGTGAGATTTCTAATAAAATCAAAGAGCTATTAGAAAATAATTTTGGCTATATTAAGGTAAAAGGCGAAATTTCAGGCTTAAAAATAGCAACCTCAGGTCATGCTTATTTTAACTTAAAAGAAAATACCGCCATTTTAGCCTGTACTTGCTGGCGTCCTATTCTTGCTAAAATCAAATTTCCTTTAAATGACGGCATGGAAGTAGTAATTAGCGGTAAACTCTCAAGTTATGCAGGTAATTCACGTTATCAATTATCGGTAGATAATTTGCAACCCACAGGACTTGGAGCTATGCTGCAAATTCTAAATGAGCGTAAAGCAAGGCTCGAGAAAGAAGGCTTATTTAATAAAATACGTATTCCTATACCCTTTTTACCTGATAAAATAGGCGTTATCACTTCAATAACCGGTGCTGTTATTAAAGATATTATTCATCGTATTCGCGAACGTTTTCCGACTCGGATAATAATATGGCCGGTTAGCGTACAAGGCGAAAATTCTGGCAATGAAATTGCTGAAGCAATTGAAGGATTTAACAATTTAGAAGAGGTAAATAAACCACGTGTTATAATCGTTGCTAGAGGTGGCGGTTCTATAGAAGATCTTTGGTCATTTAACGATGAGATATTAGTACGTGCTGCTTATAACTCAAAAATTCCTATTATTTCCGCAGTAGGTCATGAAGTGGATTATACTTTAATAGATTTAGCAGCCGATAAAAGAGCTCCAACACCGACTGCTGCCGCAGAATTTGCTGTACCGGTACGATCTATTTTAAATAATACGCTACAATCTTATGAAAGAATATTATTGAATAATACTAGCCGGTTAATGAAATATCACGAACAAAATATAGTAAATTACGATAAAATACACAGATATCTCTCTCACTATATAAATAATAGGCAGCAATTACTGGACGAAACCGGTTTTAATTTACTAGATGCTTTACCGTGCTTTATTGAACTACAAGAAACAAAGATTAAATCTTTTTCTAAAGAAAGAGTTAACCCTGCTAAAATAATCAATTACAAAACATTAGAATTAACACATCAAACAGCTTATCTATCAAAATCGGCAAATAATACTTTGAAAAACTTTGAGTATAAATTAGAATTAAATAGTACGTTACTTGCAAGCCTTGATTATCACAACGTATTAAAACGAGGTTTTGCTATAGTTAAAGGAGAAACTGGTAATTTTTTATCTTCTAAAATTACTGCTGCGAATGAAAAAATTTTTAATATTAAATTTTCTGACGGTGAAATTAAAGTAGTTCGTGCTTAAAGGCTTTGGTTTTTATCGTCATTGCGAACAGCCGTAAGCTGCGTGGCAATCTCATGAAATAATGATAAGCTCCTGAGATTGCTTCATCGCATTACTGCGTAATTCTTCTCGCAATGACGACTCGGATATCCACGCAACAACAACTGTTCGCAATGACGATAAAATATTGCTACAGAATGACATTTTAATTCTAAAAAAATACAGACCATGAAAAGTTTAAAGCTTTTTATTTTTATACTTCTCATTTCTAAAAATTTGTATGCTTTAAGCATAGGCACGAACGAACAACAAGCAATTTTAGAATGCGAAGGGACAGCTGATAAAAAAACTTTGATAAATGCATGATATGTAAATGAGCCTTATCAATCATTAATTGCTGCTTCAAACGGTCATACTACCGTTTCCGGTATGGATATAGAATTAATGAACGCTATTGCTGCAAAAATAGGTATCAATATTGAGTACAATCAAGATAGCTGGTATCAAGATCAATTAGATATTCAAAGCGGCAATGCCGACGGAGCTACTTATACTACTGAGAGGAGTTGCAATGGTTATTATTCACAAAATTGAGCCTCTAAGTTTTTGGGGACCGTTTTTTGCTTTCATTACAGCTAATTGCGGTGCAATATTACGAGATTTTATTATGAAAGAAAATTCAATTAAGAGGATACCAAGAGGAGTTAGTATTGAAATCACTGTATTTATGGGTTATAGCTTTTAGCATATTATTAGATATGTACAGTAGTAATCCAAATTATCATACAAATATTCAATGAATATAGTAATTGCCGGAGCATTTATTACTAGTCTCTTAGTTTATCATTTTGGTTTTCTTGAGTGGCGATTCCGTAATGCAAAATTAGAAGATATAGAAAAACAAACATGAAGATAGCTACTTGGAATATTAATTCCATAAAAACAAGACTTAATTTATTGCGTCATTTTTTATCTAAAGAAAATCCGGATATTTTATTATTGCAAGAAATAAAATGTGAAACCGCAAAATTTCCTTTTGATGCATTATCCGATCTACCTTATAATTCTTATGTTCACGGACAAAAATCATATAACGGTGTTGCTATAATTTCAAAGTTTCCTGCCGATGAAATAATTAAGGATTTTCCGAATAATGACTGCAGTGATCAAGCAAGATTCTTAGAAATAAAATTATCATTACCTATAGGGTTTTGTAATATAATCTCGCTCTATGCTCCTAACGGTTCATTTGTCGGTAGCGATAAATTTGTAGCAAAACTAGCATTTTATGATAATTTTATCAATTATCTATCAACTAAAAAATCTTTTGACGAAAAAACTATCATAGGCGGTGATTTCAATATTGCACCGTTCGATATAGACGTATATTCACCTAAGCTACTGGCTGAAACTACTTGTTTTACTGAGGTTGAACAAAAAAAATTACGCACTATTCTAAATTCCGGATTTGAGGATTTATACAGATTAATGCATCCGAGTAAGCAAGAATTTTCATGGTGGGATTATAGAGCCGGATGTTTTGAACAAAATAAAGGTATGAGGATTGATATGATTCTTGGTTGTAATAATACTATTGACTATTTAGAAAATTGCTATATGGATTATAATTTAAGGACTCAAGAAAAACCTTCAGATCATATACCGGTAATTGCGAGTTTTAAGGGATAGTCAATGTGGAATGTTGCTATCTTAGCCGTATGTCATTCCCGCGTATGCGGGAGTCCAAAAAAATAGCTTTAATATTGATATAGGAGTTACATAATTTGATAAAATAACCATATAAAAACAAGTTTTTATATGATTTTAATGGATTCCCGCCTACGCAGGAATTACATAGACCACTTTTTAAAAATAAATATATGTCTCCAAAATTCATGACATTTTACGAAAAATATATGATGATTGTCGGTACAATCGGCAATTTTATGTTCTATGTACAGGCTCATAAGATTTTCACCTGCCAATCTTCGGCTTCTGTTTCTATGCCCGCCTTTACTATAAGTGCTATTGCTCTTTGTAGTTGGCTTATATACGGCATATTAATAAAAAATACACCTATTATAATAGCAAATATAGTAGGTGTTATCGGGGCATTATTAGTTCTCTTAACCATAATAATATATTAATAATGACTAAGAAAATCATTACTTTAGTTGGTCGTCCGAATGTAGGCAAATCAACGCTTTTCAATAGATTAAGCATACGTAAAAAAGCTATCGTGCACGATTTGCCAGGCGTCACTAGAGATAGAAAATATACAGACGGCAAAATCGGCTCTTTTGAATTTTTGTTAATTGATACCCCAGGACTTGACGAGAATCCTAATAGTATTGGAGAGAGGTTAATGGAGCAGACTACTAAAGCAATTTTAGAGGCAGATTTAATTTGCTTTATGGTTGACAGTAGAAGCGGAATATTACCTGATGATAAGCTACTTAGTAGTTTTGTTAGAAAATATAATAAGCCGGCTATATTGGTAGTTAATAAATGCGAGAAAGCTTTTGATTTTGATAAAGAGTACTACAAATTAGGGTTTGATAGTATGATAGCTATCTCTGCCGAGCATGGCACAGGCTTAATTGATTTATATGACGAAATTATTGCCAAGTTACCTGAAGAAGAATCAATCGAAACAAATATAGCCGATCCAATTAAAGGAGATTGTTTGCAGATAGTAGTTAGTGGCAGACCTAACGCCGGAAAATCTACTTTTATAAACGCTCTTATTAATGATGAAAGATTATTAACCGGTCCTGAAGCCGGCATTACTCGTGAATCAATTGAAATTGATTGGCAATATAAAAATAATCATATTAAATTGATTGATACGGCGGGACTCCGCAAGAAATCTACTATTACAGAGTCTTTAGAAAAATTATCGGCATCGGATACTATTAACAGTATTAAATTTGCTAATACCGTAATCTTAATGATTGATGCTTTAGCTCCTTTAAAACAGCAAGATTTAAATATTGCAAGCCATGTGGTAAATGAAGGAAGAAGTATAGTTATAGTAGTGAATAAATGGGATTTAGTTAAAGAATCCGAAAAAGAAGCATTTCAGGAAGAATTTTATTATCAGATAAATACTCATCTGCCTCAGGTTAAAGGTATCCCCGTTCTATTCATTTCAGCAATAAATAAACAAAATATTGAACAAGTGCTAGATGCTTGTCTTAAAATTTATAAAATTTGGAATAAGAAAATAACTACTAGCAAATTAAATGAATGGCTTAATTTTACTACGGAAGCACATCTGCTGCCTTTACAAAAAGGCGGCAGAAGAGTGCGTGTAAAATATATGACTCAAACAAAAACCCGCCCTCCTACTTTCAAGCTATTCTCCAATAATCCAGAAAAGATTACCGATAGCTATACTAGGTATTTAGTAAACAATATGCGTGAGGCTTTTGACATGCCGGGCGTTCCTATTAGATTCATTTACGTAAAAACTAAAAACCCGTATGTGTAGTTTAAAATTAATTAATAACAGTTTAGTTATTAGCACCGAAAAATCTGAATTAGATATATTACTAGATAATATTACTGATTTGTCATCATGAATTTATTAAGTAATGATAAGACTAAAGGTAATGAAATATGGTAACTTATATACTTTAACCAAGCTGTAAATTAGATAAGTTCGCTATTCCAACTACACTTATTTTTTCTGTTTTTTTATATGTATTATTCCCGGCGGTAACAATATATAAATGTTCTAACTGCAAATCGGCAAGAACGGTATGCATTGATTTAGTAATCGGAGCATCAGCATTTTTTACTTCAAAGCCGTATTTCTTACCATTCTTAATAATTAATAAATCTAATTCTGCTCCTGTTTGCGTGCGCCAAAAAAAATACTCTGCATCCGTTTTAAATTTACGTATTAACTCCTCTATTACAAACCCTTCAAATGAAAGACCGCGTTTTGGATGAACATACCAATCATGTTCGTGAATCCCTAATAATGCATGTAGTATTCCGCTATCTCGTATATAGACTTTTGGTGCTTTCACTTGATGTTTTGAGATATTTTCATACCAAGGTTTTAATAACCGAATCATAAAAGTTTGCTCTAATATTTCAGTATAACGTTTGATAGTCATATCCGTTAAACCGAGCGACCTTCCAAGCTCGTTATAATTTAATAATTGCCCATGATTATGAGCAAGCATCATCCATAACTGCCTCATTACATGTGCATTAAGAGATATTCCTAAACTAGGCAAATCACGCTCGATAAAACTAGTGATGTAGCTATTACGCCATCTAAGCACTTTGGACATAATTTTTTGCTAAATATGATTTAGGAAAACCACCTCTTAACCATAACTCCCTAAAATCATTTATCTCTATTAAATTGAACGGAGTAAGCTCCGTATATTCAATACGGCCGGCTAATGATTCTGAAGATTGTCGCAATAATTCTCCAGAAGCACTACCTAATATTAAAAATTTTTTGTTTGAATAGTCAGCAAGAACTCTTAAATAAGGAAAAATTTCAGGTTGTCTTTGAATTTCATCAATTACTATTAAACCGTTTAAAGGCTCAAGAATTGTTTTAAGATTCTTAAATTGATCTAAGTGAGCTGGATCCTCAAGGTCAAAAAAGTAGCTCTTTTCATCTTCTTTAAGCTGTTTAATATAAGCGTGAGCTAAAAAGTAGTTTTACCATATTGCCTTGGACCGAGAATGGAACAAATAGGGAATATCTCAAGGGCACCTGTGATATGTGTTAAATAATAATTTCTTTCTATCATCCTTGTAATTTCATAATGACACTTTGAATTTACAATATAATTTTAATCAAATAATAGCAAGATGTTTCTAAGTCCTGTGCACTTTTGATTAATGGGACTGTTGCGAGATAATTTTTAATAGTAAAATGAGAGGAAAACAGATAAATAAATATTTAGCTCTGTCCAAATATTTTTAAAAAGAAATTCTGTTTAATATTGAGATAAAATTTATTCAATAGTATAGTAATTTAATAGAGATTTGTTTACAGAGTTAGGATTTTTATTAACAAATTTCTCTAAGCTATTAAAGTTGTTAAAACCACTAATCGTTTTAAATTAAAACATATGGCATTCATAAATTCAGAGAATTGATTTTTGGCAATTCCTATATATCTAACCCGTTTATTATCTTTTGAAAATACCCTCTCAAAAGGTGCTCTGATTTTCGTATAATATTTATCAAGGTCAAAATTCTTATCTTTCATATTATTTTTCTTTATTGAGCAAAGATGGAACCCCTTTTTAGCTGCTGCATTCTTGGCAGAGATTGTACAATAACCTTTATCAACATATGTAGCACCGGAGCTTGGCATAACATGCTTAAAACCTTTGCTATCAGTAACATTTGCAGGGGTAACTGCAACCTTATTGATCATTCCTGATTGAATATCGACACTCACATGTTTTTTATAACCATACCAAAATTTATTTGCTCCCTTACAGCCAATTTTAGCTTGTTTATCCTTTACAACCTTAGGCAGAGTCTCATTATTCAATTTATCATATTTTTGTGTTCTTAGTTTATCACGTTCCTCCCAAAGATTAGCTTTTGAGATTAAATGAGAAGCATCTACAAAGGTAAATACTTCACCCATATAGCCTTGTGCTCGTAGTTGATCTCGGAATTTTACAAATATTTTTGATAGTAAATTAGTGCCTATTTTTTTACGTATTTTACTAAATACACTATAATCAGGCGTCTTCTCTGTAAGAGCAAAATCACAAAACCATTTTGCCGCTGTGCTATCAGCTAAATAACGTTCCAATTCCCGATCCGATAAGTCTTCCATAAATTGCAGCAGCAAACATTTAAACAGCCTCACTATACCATAGCCTTTATAGTTAGCTTCGCATTCTACTGCTAATAACTCAGCTTCAACTGCTTTAAAATTGAATAAACTTTTGAATTTACGATATTGATGATCCACACTTATTAACTCATCTAAACTTACCATTATCATTTGATACTCAGACATATGAACATATTTTTTGTTTTTTTTAATTATACCTGCTATCCTCTCATCTCGCAACAGTCCCTAATGATTATAATTATTAGATCTTTTTAAGCGAAAATTAATAAGATTTTTGAAGGAATAGTTATGCATATTTCAAAAAAATTTGATAATTTCCAACTAAAAAGAGCCATAATTATGATTATTCTATTAAAAGTGCACAGGACTTAGGCTCCTCTACCGGATTTTCCTATCTCTCTTTGTCTTTCTTCTAATACCTTACTTGTATGCGGTCCTACCGCTTCTTTATCTTTACTAAATTTACTTTTTCCTAAATTAACTATAGTTTCTGCTACTACTCCTAGCACTTTTGGATCTGATAATAATTTTAACGCCAGCAATAATAATTTTACCGTATTCATGTTTGCTAAATTTATCGGCAATTTGAATTAATTCAGGTTTAGCGATTTTTTGTGCTTTATTATTGATTATATTTTCCGTAATTTGAACTAACCCCTTTTGATTATCAGGATTTTTTAAAATTGTACTAAATCGTGATTAAGAAGGGGTTTTACTTTGTCTGAAGTAATTTTGTCTAATACATTTATTTTTTCTGTTTCGGAAGTTTGAAAGTTTTTTGTTATTTTGCTAAGCCTCTTATTTAAAATAGGCGTGAGAAGATATGGGATAACTTTAGACTGTAAAAGAGTTTCTTTTGAACTATTGGATATAGTTTCGGAATGTAAAACAGAAGCACATTTTTTTATAAGCGATGCTGCATCTGCTATCATCTTGCAACCAGCTTCAATAGAACCTACACTATTGGTAGCACTTCTCGCTTTTCTGAGGTTATTAAGCTCCAATGCAAGATCAGGTAAAACTTGAAGTCTTCCAGGTAAACTGCAATGCACTAGGAACATTCCCGACTGCTTGGATAACACTTTGTATTATACCTAAATTATCTTTATTAAGATCTAGATATCGTTTATTTAACTCATCATATTTTTTGTTACCTGTGTCAGCTCCAAGCGCTAAATATCCAACTTGAACCCACGAAAGGTTTTTATATTCTTCATCAAGCTGTTGCCTTATATTATTAATGGATTCCTGCTCTTGCTCTTGGCTTTTAGACATTTAAATACCTTTATATAATTTAAGGGACTGTTGCGAGATGAGAGGATAGCAGGTATAATTAAAAAAAACAAAAAATATGTTCATATGTCTGAGTATCAAATGATAATGGTAAGTTTAGATGAGTTAATAAGTGTGGATCATCAATATCGTAAATTCAAAAGTTTATTCAATTTTAAAGCAGTTGAAGCTGAGTTATTAGCAGTAGAATGCGAAGCTAACTATAAAGGCTATGGTATAGTGAGGCTGTTTAAATGTTTGCTGCTGCAATTTATGGAAGACTTATCGGATCGGGAATTGGAACGTTATTTAGCTGATAGCACAGCGGCAAAATGGTTTTGTGATTTTGCTCTTACAGAGAAGACGCCTGATTATAGTGTATTTAGTAAAATACGTAAAAAAATAGGCACTAATTTACTATCAAAAATATTTGTAAAATTCCGAGATCAACTACGAGCACAAGGCTATATGGGTGAAGTATTTACCTTTGTAGATGCTTCTCATTTAATCTCAAAAGCTAATCTTTGGGAGGAACGTGATAAACTAAGAACACAAAAATATGATAAATTGAATAATGAGACTCTGCCTAAGGTTGTAAAGGATAAACAAGCTAAAATTGGCTGTAAGGGAGCAAATAAATTTTGGTATGGTTATAAAAAACATGTGAGTGTCGATATTCAATCAGGAATGATCAATAAGGTTGCAGTTACCCCTGCAAATGTTACTGATAGCAAAGGTTTTAAGCATGTTATGCCAAGCTCCGGTGCTACATATGTTGATAAAGGTTATTGTACAATCTCTGCCAAGAATGCAGCAGCTAAAAAGGGGTTCCATCTTTGCTCAATAAAGAAAAATAATATGAAAGATAAGAATTTTGACCTTGATAAATATTATACGAAAATCAGAGCACCTTTTGAGAGGGTATTTTCAAAAGATAATAAACGGGTTAGATATATAGGAATTGCCAAAAATCAATTCTCTGAATTTATGAATGCCATATGTTTTAATTTAAAACGATTAGTGGTTTTAACAACTTTAATAGCTTAGAGAAATTTGTTAATAAAAATCCTAACTCTGTAAACAAATCTCTATTAAATTACTATACTATTGAATAAATTTTATCTCAATATTAAACAGAATTTCTTTTTAAAAATATTTGGACAGAGCTAAATATTTATTTATCTGTTTTCCTCTCATTTTACTATTAAAAATTATCTCGCAACAGTCCCTTTAAAGGTTTATAAAATTTTACTTTTTAATTTTAAAAGTCATGGTTATCTTGCAATGGTTTTTTACTATAATTTTTCATTTACCGGTAAATCCATACTAACCTCTCCACACAATAAAACAATATTCTCCATTACCTGAGGATCTATATCCGGGTTGTTATACTCTTTATTTTTCTGAATCCAGTTGTAATAGTAAGGGTCAGGCCATAATTCCATGATTTTCGGTAAAGATTTTTGCTGTATAGTACCGACATTATACTCGAGTTTTAAAACTTCAGCCGGCATTCACCCTACATCACCGATAAAATATATTGCTGAGAAATGCAAAATCGATTTAATATTATTATCGGGATCTATATGGATTTATAATATTCACGTTGTACATCATTAAGCAATTTCGCTACTATAAGTGGTTTATCAAGATATTTTTCTATACTTACTAAAGCTATATTTTCTAAGTTTTCGGGGCATTGAACAATTTTATCTAAAGCCGTTAATTTTTCAAACTCTTCCTCTCCTATTTTTTCTTTTAGGTCTCTTTTATATTTTTGTTCTTTATCTGAAGGAAATACTAATTTATCATTTTTACAATCAACCAAAAAAGGAGTAGTAATAGGATATTTAATAAATAAATCTTTTAGTTTCATAATAATAAATTTCTTAATATATAAGGCTATAATATTAATCATTTTTATATTTCAAATAATATCCTCTAGACTATCTAGGTCATGCTTTACCAATCGTAACAACTTCGCTTCAGGGCTTAGATTTTTCACGGCCCATTTTTTAATCCAAGGTTCGGCGAGCTGCCACATATTAACATTACCGTCTAACTGTCTGCCTATCCCTTCCACCATTATTAAAGTCTTTTGCAATAGCAACAACTCCGGTTGTACTTCCATGCCGAAATCTTCCGTGATTTTAAATAAATGTGCAAGCAGCTTACCTATGGAAATATTTTTTATGGGCATCCCTACTATAGGCTCGGTAACTGCTCTACAACTTTGAGCGAATAAAGCTAAATCGGTATTTGATGGGATGTAGCCGGCTCTTAAATGTACTTTAGCAACTAATTTATAATCACGCCTTAAAAAGCCAAATAAACTTTCGGCAACGGCTAAACGATCTTTTTCTTTAAGTCTGCCCATAATACCGAAATCAAGTAAAATTATCTTACCTTGCTTATTCACTAAAATATTCCCTGCATGTAAATCAGCATGAAAAAATCCGTCTCTATAGGCTTGATTGAAAAACATTACGGCAAAATCCTGAGATATTTTTGCAGGCTCTAACCCCATTTCCTTTAGTAGCAAAGTATCATATATAGAAGCGCCGTCTAACCACTCGGTGGTTAATATATTTTCTGATGTTAAATCCCAATATATTTTAGGGATTATCACATTAATATCATTTTGCATATTATCCGTAAGCTCAGAAGCTGCTGCCGCCTCTAAACGTAAATCAAGCTCAAATTTCATAGTTTCATGAAATTTATCGACTACTTTAATCGGTTTGAGCCTTTTTGCTTTAGAAAATTTTGAGATAATTTTTGCAAGAAAATATAGCAGCTTAATATCTCTGTTATATTTTTTATGAATACCCGGACGCAAAATTTTTACCGCAACATATTCACCGGTTATAAGTTGTGCTTTATGTACCTGCGAAATTGATGCGGCAGCGATGGGGGTATAGTCGAGGTGTAAGAAAGGGAGGGCGTCATTGCAAGCAGCCGTAGGCTGCGTGGCAATCTTTTGTTTGCTTGCTGAGATTGCTTCGTCGACATAAATGTCTCCTCGCAATGACGTTATCAACCTTCTAGCCACCCCACCATCAAACGGAGGTAGCTTATCTTGCAGTAACCTTAAATAACCTGCTATCTCTGCTCCTACTAAATCGGCTCTTGTCGAAAGAGTTTGTCCAAATTTTATATAAATAGGTCCAAGATCACTTAAACAATCTATTAAGCGTTTGCCGTAATCTTCCCGTGATTTTTTTATTAACGAGACCGGAGCAAAAAATAAGGCTAATATATAACCGATAAACCTAAAATATTTAGGGCTTCTTGAATCAATTAAGATTTGTTTTTTACTGATGATACGAAAAATACGTATTAAATTAAAAAAATTACTTATCATCTATTATATACTCCGAAGTAAAATAAAGAGTAGTATACGAAGATCAACTTCAAGAAGAGCAAGGAGTTCACAAGTCGAGGAGCGGAGCGTATACTTGAGTACCACAGATCTTGTAGAACGACGTAGCCAATTTTTGAAGTTCATCGAGTATACGCACTGTGGATAGCAACTATTCCGCCACTTAGATTTTTATAACCGACTTCCTCAAAACCGGCGTCTTTAATCATTATTCTAAACTCGTCTTGTGAGGGGAATAAAGCTATACTTTCGACCAAATATTCATATGCCTCTTTATTACCCGCTATCATTTGACCAATACTCGGTATAATATTAAATGAGTAGAATTTATAGAAATCTTTTATGTACCCTTCCTTTACTTTTGAAAACTCAAGACATATAAACTTGCCCATTGGCTTTAAAACCCTACATGCTTCCTTTAAAGCCTTATTTATATCAGGTACGTTTCTAATACCGAATGCTATAGTATAATAATCAAAACTATCATCCGGAAACGGTAGTTCTTCAGCACTGGCTACAGTAAATTGAAGATTTTGAAATAAATTCAGATCTATTGCTTTTTTCTTAGCTTGCTTTAACATTTCTTCATTAATATCACTTAAAGTTAAAGAGATATTATTAACTCTATCTCTTGCTTTTTTAGCAAGTTTTAAAGCAATATCACCGCTACCGCTAGCAACATCTAATATATGAGAGTTAAGATTTGGAATTTGCCTAATAAATTCATCTTTCCATAAGCGATGTAATCCCAAACTCATTAAGTCATTCATTAAATCATACTTATCAGCGACATTAGAAAAAACGTTATTTACTAAACCTTGTTTTTTAGTGTAGTCTACTTTTTTAAAGCCAAAATTTGTTTGGTTCATAGTTTTTTATTATAAATATTAGTATCAAATGCCGGAACTTCCTGAAGTAGAAACTCTTAAAAACTCTCTAAAAGATAAGCTAATCGGGCTTATTATAGAAAATGTAGAGTTAAAAAGAGATAATTTACGTTATAAGCTATCCACGCTTTTAGCTATAGAAATCTTAAATACTAATATACTGGATGTTAGGCGTCGTGCAAAATATTTAATTATAGATTTTAATAATGATTATTCTTTAATAGTTCATCTAGGCATGAGCGGTAGATTTACTCTGCAATCTGCTAATTATAAAACTCAAAAACACGATCATGTGATTTTTGATTTAAGTAACGGCGAAAAGTTAATTTTCAACGATACTAGACGATTCGGTATGATTTATAGTTTTAAGACTGATCTCTTAGAAAAAGAATTTTTTAATGATTTAGGCATAGAGCCTTTTTCTGATTTATTGACGTTAGAATATCTAAAAGATAAGCTACAAACTAAAAAAATACCAATAAAAAACTTGATTATGGATAATAGAGTTATAGTCGGAGTCGGTAATATCTATGCTTCCGAAAGTCTTCATTTAGCTAGAATTCATCCGGATAAATCAGGTAGCGATTTAAGGGATGATGAAATAGAAAATTTAATTAAATCGATTAGAGATGTGTTAACTAAAGCTATAACTGCCGGCGGTACTACTCTTAAAGATTTTGTAAACGGCGATAACAAACCTGGTTATTTTACTCAGCAACTTACGGTTTACGGTAGAGAGGGACAAAGTTGTTTAAGCTGCTCTAGCACTATTATCAAGACAAAGCATTCAGGCAGAAGTAGTTTTTATTGTAAAACTTGCCAATATAGTTAATTGACTTGACATATTTTTTAAAACTATTTATAAAGCTCTTTATTATTTATTCAGTTAATAGCTGTAAAATATATGAAAGTAGACTCCTTGCATAACCTATCTTATAAAGAGGAGTTTGAAGGAGGCACGAAACGCAGCACCGCAGCATACAAAAAGGTACGTGAGGATGCGAGTATTGGATCGACGTATATCGCAGATACTTCAAAAGTTGGGAGTCAAATAAGTGGTGAGCCTGTACAGCGTATAAAAATACGTGAGCACAGACAAATCCCAAAATTTAACTTACCAAATCTTGAAGTATCAAAGGTATACAAATTACCTTTAGAAAGAGGTTATGCAAGGAGTCTAATAAAGCCGGTGATTATGGTAGGAGGTAACAGTAAAAGACTATGGCCTTTGTCATCTAAGGATAAACCGAAACAGTTTAAAAAAATATTGAGTGATCTAACTTTACTTCAGCAAACATTAAACTGAAATAAATTTTTAGGACAACCTACTATTATTATTTCCAAAAAATATGAATCAATCACTAAAGAACAAGCAACAGAAATAGATGTAGAAATAGCATTAATTACTGAGCCTTTACAAAAAAATACTGCCGTTTGTGCCATTATTACGGCATTATCGGCTACAGCACAAGGATTTGATATTGTAGTGTTACTACCTTCAAACCATCATATCATATAGCGGATGATATAAATTATCTTAATACCATAAATAAAGCTTTACATTATGTTACTGAATTCGGCATTTGCACTATGGGTATTCCTATAAATGTTATAAGTGCCAAGTATGGCTATATAAACACAGGATTATCAATTGCAGAAAATGTTTATCTAGTTGATCATTTCATTGAAAAACCTATATTAGAGCAAGCAAACATTTTCAAAGTAATGAATATTTTTGGAATTCAGGAATTTGTGTATACGATGTTAACTTCTTCTTAAACTTAGCAATGAACCTTCAACCTGATTTATTCTGTATTGCAGAAAAAGCATTTAATACTGCCGTAAAAAATGAGAATAGTTTGGCCATAGACAATGAGGCTTATAATGAAATCGCAGCAATTTCTATAGGCAATGCCATAATGGAATATATTTCGGGAATGGTCATGATAAAAGCCGATTTTGCTTGGAACAATCTTGGTACTTGGCATTCCTTATTACAGGTCAAACACCGGAATATAAACGATAATTATTGCGAGGGAAACGTAGTAACAAGCAATACTACAAACTCTTTCATTAGTTCTAATAATAAATTAACTACCGTAGTAGGTCTTGACAATGTCATAATTATCGATACTATGAAAACGGTCTTTTGGTTGCCGATAAATCAAAAATGAATGATCTAGAGAAAGCTACAATCCTATTTACTGCTCTTTTTAATGGAAAATCTGATTCATCACCGAATTATGAAATATATGAAAAAGCTTTTCTAAATAATATTTTATCTTCTGAAGAAATAAAATTAGAAACTATGAAGGGAAATAACGAAGCTTGTTATATTCTTGCTAAAACTTACGAAATAATTAATCGTAACCCCCAAGATGAATATAACTCTATGTTATTAACATTGATTGGAAGTAAATTAGGAAATACAGAATGTACACAGCTTGTTTATTCATATCCTATAAAATATACAAACTTTGAATCTACTGTTAACAATTTTATTCTATAGGACAGCTTAATATCACTTTTGATGATGCTATATTATCAACTGCTTACTCCGATACTTTAAATACTTCAATGTTAGAAGACTCAAATTATAATAATATGTATAACCTTGGTTGAACACCACTAATATTCAAGGCTATTGACATAGCGTTATTGCTTATATATCCTATTTTTATGAGTTTAAACCTCATCATTCAAATATAGCTAATCTTATAAACTTCAAAAATCTGTAAGTTATAGGAACAACTTAGTAATAAAGCGGTTCATTTTAGTTGAGTTACAACATGGAAAATACTACAGAAAAACAAATAATAATATCTGAAGTCAAAAATGATGAAGACATAGATGAAAAAGAGAAAAGGTTAAAAGCAGAAGATTCACGAAAGCAACTTAAAGCAATACTAATAACATTTGGTATTATTTTGACCGGTTTTTTAACTTTTACTTATTTCTTTTTTAATTACATCGAAGAAAAAGCGGAAGAATACAAACAACAACAACAAGAAATTCAAAAAACTAATAAGAGTTGAATATTAGATTACCACACTTCTCCTTTAATTATGATCTTGTTGTATGGCTACGATGTCATTCCAGCAAGGTATTGTTGCGTAGATCCCACCCCGTCATTGCAAGCGACTGAAAGGAGCGTGACAATCCAGAAAAAATAACACAAAAATGCTGTAAATCAGCATTTTTTACTGAATTGCTGCGTCAATTACTTACGTAATTTCCTCGCAATGACGAAAAAAACAATCCACGCAGGCAATGCCCGCTCGTAATGACTATTTTTAAGTTTAGATTGCTTGAAATTAGTTTTATCAAAATCATAGATAAAATCTTTGATAATAGGCACTATAAAATGTTTAAATTTTCTTCCGCTAAATACCCCGTAATGCCCTGCCCCTTTTTGTAAATGGTATCTTTGCATTGATTCAGGTATATTTGAACAAAGTTTTAAAGCAGCTTTTGTTTGCCCTACCGCTGCAATATCATCTAATTCCCCTTCAATACCGAGTAAAGCACATTTAGTAATATGTTTTAAATCGATCGGACGCTTCTCAGAAACTAATTTACCTCTTGCTAACGAAAATTGTTAGAATACTTCATCTATAGTTTGTAAGTAAAACTCTGCCGGCATATCCATACCTGCTAAATACTCATCATAAAATTAATAGTATGATCGGCTTTTTTATAGTCAGCATTTAATAAACTTTGCCATAATTCTAAATGTGAATCTATATGACGAAATAAGTTTAAACTCATAAAGCCGGCAAGTTGGAAGAAGCCGGGATATACTTTTCTACCATGTCCGGGATAGTTTGACGGCACCTGCATTGTAACCATTTGGCAGAACCATTCTAAACTTTTACTTTGAGCGAATTCATTAACTGCCGTGGGATTTTTTCTAGCATCTATAGGGCCGCCCATCAAAATCATCGAACTCGGCACATTTGGACTATTACTCTCCGACATTAAGCTAATGGCGGCAAGCAGTGGAACAGTAGGTTGGCAAACTGCCATAGTATGAACATTCGGTCCTATAAAATTGATAAACTCCATTACGTAATCAATATAATCATCCATATCAAAATGCCCTGCTTCAAGCGGCACATCACTGGCTTCCGTCCAATCTGTAATATGAATATCGGTATACAGTAATAATGCTTGTACTGTTGTTCTAAGTAAAGTAGCGTGATGTCCCGCTATGGGTGCTACTATTAATAATTGAGGTAATTCTTTTTTAAAACCTATTTTCTGAAAATGCCTTAGTTCACAAAAAGACTTTTTTAGTATAACTTTTTCATTAATGTTATAGGCTTTTTATCTCATGGGACTGTTGCGAGATAATTTTTAATAGTAAAATGAGAGGAAAACAGATAAATAAATATTTAGCTCTGTCCAAATATTTTTAAAAAGAAATTCTGTTTAATATTGAGATAAAATTTATTCAATAGTATAGTAATTTAATAGAGATTTGTTTACAGAGTTAGGATTTTTATTAACAAATTTCTCTAAGCTATTAAAGTTGTTAAAACCACTAATCGTTTTAAATTAAAACATATGGCATTCATAAATTCAGAGAATTGATTTTTGGCAATTCCTATATATCTAACCCGTTTATTATCTTTTGAAAATACCCTCTCAAAAGGTGCTCTGATTTTCGTATAATATTTATCAAGGTCAAAATTCTTATCTTTCATATTATTTTTCTTTATTGAGCAAAGATGGAACCCCTTTTTAGCTGCTGCATTCTTGGCAGAGATTGTACAATAACCTTTATCAACATATGTAGCACCGGAGCTTGGCATAACATGCTTAAAACCTTTGCTATCAGTAACATTTGCAGGGGTAACTGCAACCTTATTGATCATTCCTGATTGAATATCGACACTCACATGTTTTTTATAACCATACCAAAATTTATTTGCTCCCTTACAGCCAATTTTAGCTTGTTTATCCTTTACAACCTTAGGCAGAGTCTCATTATTCAATTTATCATATTTTTGTGTTCTTAGTTTATCACGTTCCTCCCAAAGATTAGCTTTTGAGATTAAATGAGAAGCATCTACAAAGGTAAATACTTCACCCATATAGCCTTGTGCTCGTAGTTGATCTCGGAATTTTACAAATATTTTTGATAGTAAATTAGTGCCTATTTTTTTACGTATTTTACTAAATACACTATAATCAGGCGTCTTCTCTGTAAGAGCAAAATCACAAAACCATTTTGCCGCTGTGCTATCAGCTAAATAACGTTCCAATTCCCGATCCGATAAGTCTTCCATAAATTGCAGCAGCAAACATTTAAACAGCCTCACTATACCATAGCCTTTATAGTTAGCTTCGCATTCTACTGCTAATAACTCAGCTTCAACTGCTTTAAAATTGAATAAACTTTTGAATTTACGATATTGATGATCCACACTTATTAACTCATCTAAACTTACCATTATCATTTGATACTCAGACATATGAACATATTTTTTGTTTTTTTTAATTATACCTGCTATCCTCTCATCTCGCAACAGTCCCCTCATGTTAATATGCTTCTTTTAGAATTTTTATACCTAAATGCATTGGAGCAATTTGTGCTCTAAGCCCCTCTAACATATAATATGTATAATTAGTACTTAAATCACAGTTAATCATAATTTATCCACAAATTTAAAAATAATTAATATAAATTTAGTTTAACACTAAAAATTCTCAGTACATTAATTTTAGGACTCACGGCTTAAATTTTTATAAATGCGTGATAATAATGGTCTATATATAAATATGTTTATTTTTTCTTCTTATTTTGCTTAGGAATTTTATTTACGTGGTCATTTAATATTAAACCAAGTACTATCATTTACTTTCTGTTTTTTATAGAATGTATCAATATTATTTATATAATTTTCAAAATCTTTATTCTCTTCTGCTAACCTATTAGCCATATTCCAATCTATTTCCGGTCTTTCTCTAGCAGGAATTGATATTTTACTATCTTCAGGATTTTCTATATCTACTAAAATAAATCCTATACCATGCCTAGTATCATTTTATCTACTTTCAATTAAATCAGCAGCAACTAAATAACCATAATGTGCCCATGAGGAATTTGATAAAGCCTGAAAAAAAGATTCTCGTAAATTACTACGATTGATAATTTTTTTGCTTAAAAAGACCAAAGCCTTGCTTGTTTTCATGCATAATATTTAGCACAATCTTTAATTAGTAAACTCCACTTTTCATTAAGAACTTCCATACCTACTCAATCTGGGGTAACCATTTATTATTACCTTTAGTTCCTTGTTTATTTAAAGAAAAATTATGTTTAATAGGCATATTATGAATCTTCAATTTGTTTTGAAGATATAATGCCAGTGCATCACATACTTACACTGCGGTTATTTTATCTTCTTTATTTGCATTTATTTTAGGTTCTGTGGCTTGTTCATTATTGACATAGTAATCAGGGTTTTGTGAATAATAACACTTTAGCTTAGGTTTTAGCTCTATTCTAATATTAGGTTCTTGTCTTCGTTCAGCAGAAAGCTTACTACTGCTAATTTCACCTGCATCAATTCCTATAATCTCCTTATCTTTTTCTTCTTGAGTCTTGCTTCGTCAATGTGATTTTCTATAAGCCATTCAGCTATGCCATAAGAAGTAAATTTCTGATCTTCATGTACTTTTAAAAAACCAATGATGGTATTTTTGCGATTAAATTCCATATTAAATATACTAATAATTGAAATGCTATAAAATATACATGTTATTTTAAAAATTTCAACTTTAAATTATCAAACTTGATGTTTTCATAAAGTATTATTTATATATTTTTCAAATTTAGAAAATAATGTTTTGAAGTTATGAGTAGTAACATTTGCTACTTCTTTTGATGTTATATTTTTGAGTTCGGCAACTTTTTCAGCGACATACCTAACAAATGCCGGTTCGTTTTGTTTGCCTCGCATAGGCGTAGGAGCTAAGTAAGGAGTGTCGGTTTCTATTAATAACCTATCAAGCGGTATATATTTGACTATTTCTTGTAAATCAGTAGCATTCTTGAAAGTTATAATCCCTGACATTGAAATATATAAACCGATATCTAGCATTTTTGCCGCTAGATTTTTTGAAGAGGTAAAGCAATGTATTAAACCTGGAAATGTGCTGTTACGCATTTCTGAGGTTAAAATGTCAATAGTATCTTCGTCTGCTTCTCTTGTATGAACAATAACAGGCAGGCGTGTACTAGACGCCGCATGTATATGTGCTACAAACAAATCTTTTTGTAATTTTTGATCGTAAGGCTGATGATAATAATCAAGCCCCGTTTCACCGATTCCGATAATTTTCGGATGCTGGGTTAGCATAATAATTGCCTCAGCATCTGAGTTCGGGAAGACGTAGTCTTGACGTAGCAATCTTGTCCAAGCTTCCTGAGATTGCCACAGCACTTGCAGTGCTTCGCAATGACTAATAAAAGAATTCACTTCACACGGATGCACCCCAACACTCGCAAAAACATTTTCATATTTTTCAGCTATCTCTAAAATAATAGGTAAATCTTCAATTTTAGTGCAGATAGTTTGCATATACTGCACATTATTTTCTAATGCTCTTTGGATGACAGAATCTAAAAGCACTGCGTCATACCATGGTTTGACTACGGTATCTAGAAAACAACTAATATTAGTTGTTTTAATACCCTCACTAGATCCCGCGATGCGATCGCGGGATGACAAGTTACTACGTAAATTAAGATGACAATGTGAATCTATTAACATATTATACTCTTAGTAGGTGTGTCATACTGCGGTCTCGCCACGGTATGACACACTATTCAAATTTTGGAAATATTATGGTAGGTTCTAAAATATTGCTACCCGCTGTTAAAGTATAATCACGTATTAAATGCTTAAATAGACGTTCTTCTTTATTTACCCCTAACTGATCAAGCATTTTATTTGCTGAACTCGGTATAAACGGCAGAAGCATTATCGCAATATAGCGTAAAACTTCTAGTAAAGCGTATAACACTTCTAACGTTTTATCTGGATCGGTTTTTTTCAAATTCCAGGGTGCTTCGCTATCAATATAGATATTTGCCTCTTCGGCCAAATTAATAATATTTTCAAGAATTTTATTAATCTCTGTTTTGTCCATCAATAAAATATTCTGCTCGACAAATTTACTTGCGGTTTTTAAAATCGGTAGCTCATATATTTTATCTATAACACCTTGCGTAAGCAAAGGCACTTTGGCGTCATTATTCTTATAAACAAAAGATGTAGTACGCTGTAATAAATTACCTATTTTGTTTGACAACTCGCTATTAATACGGGTAATTAAATTACTACGAGCAAAATTGCCGTCCGCACCAAAAGTTACTTCACGCATCAGAAAATACCTAACTTGATCAACACCGAATTCATCAATTAACTTAATCGGATCAATGGTATTACCAAGAGATTTAGAGATTTTCTGCCCCTCATTCGTCCACCAGCCATGAGCCATAATTGTTTTCGGCAGCGGAACTTCTGCAGCCATTAAGAAAGCAGGCCAATAGACGGCATGAAAACGCAAGATATCTTTACCGACTACATGTAAATCAGCCGGCCAAAACTTACCGTAATTACTTTGTTCATCAAGATAACCGAGTGCTGAAATATAATTAGTCAGTGCATCAAGCCAAACATAAATTACATGTTTTTCATTATTTGGCACTTTTATTCCCCAATTAAAAGTAGTACGCGATACCGATAAATCTTTTAAACCTGATTTAACAAAGCTAATTACTTCGTTACGCCTTGATATAGGTCTGATAAAATCAGGGTTTGCTTCATAAAACTCAAGCAATTTATCCTGCCATTTTGAAAGATTAAAGAAATAGCTAGGCTCTTTCACCCATTCAACTGGAGCACCCGTCGGTGCTAAACCGTCCCTCGTAAGTTCCGACTCATCAAAAAAAGCCTCATCTCGCACTGCATACCACCCTTCATAAAAACCTTCATAAATAGTGCCGTTATCTAGTAATTTCTGCCAAAAAACAGCTACAACTTCTTTATGCCTGTGTTCCGTTGTTCTGATAAAATCATCATTGGAAATATGCATAGCAGTCATCAGATGACGAAAACTCTCTGATGTTTGATCGGTAAATTTTTGTGGGTCAATATTTTTATTAATAGCTGCTTTTTCTACTTTCTGCCCATGTTCGTCAGTACCTGTTAAAAACATTACATCGAAACCTCGAAGTCGCATGAAACGAGCGATTACGTCACTTGCAACGCTAGTATAAGCATGACCGATATGGGGAATATCGTTAACGTAATATATAGGGGTAGTAATGTAGTAAGTATTGTTCATAAATGCTTTTTTATTAACTCATGTACTTCAAGTGGACTTAAATCTGAAGCTTTAATTGTTTTTATTCTCTCAGGAAATCTATTACTTAATTCTTTAAAGCAATAATAGATTTTTTTATAAAAATCTATACCTCTTATGTCAAATTTATTGTTCATATTTCGTGAATTGACTCTCTTAATAGCAGTATCCGGCTCTACGTCAATAAAAAACGTAATATCCGGCATAAGAGAAGGCATTAAAGTTTTGTGCAGATTATAAACTAAATCTATGCCGTTTTCTAGCCCTAATCCTTGATAACATGCAGTTGATTCAATAAACCTATCACATATTACAATATGTCCCTCTTGTAGAGCTGGTATAATTTTCCGTGCCATATGATCATAACGTGCTGCCATAGCTTGTAATAGCTCGGACATGGGTAGTAATTCTTCATGTACTAGAATTTCACGCATTTTTTCGGCTACAATAGTACCACCGACTTCACGAGTTAAAATAACGGGAGCATTTTGAGATTGTAAATATTCATAGAGCATTTGAGATTGAGTAGATTTGCCTATCCCTTCCCCTCCCTCAAATGTAATAAACTTTCCTTGTTTCAAATTATTCATTCATTACAATTACTTTAAGCTATAACTTTATAATCATATCTCTTAAAAAAATATTTACAAGGAAGATTACATACTTATATACTCCTACAAAACGAAGAGCTGTTATACGAAGATCAACTTGGGAAAGAGTAATCGGTCTGTAAGCCGAGGAGCGGAGCGTATATTAAACGTTCAGCATCCGAGGACTTACAAAGACATTGTCACCAATGTTCCAAATTCATCGAGTATAATCCATTATAAATTTTAAATTATTAATATATGAATAATTCATTAAGTAAAAGGGATTTTTCGATCCTAATCGGTAATGCGATGGATCATTTCGATACTGCACTTTATGGGTTTCTTGCTCCGCTACTTGCTGGTATTTTTTTTCCGAATCATGATAAAGGCGTTGCTTTAATACTTACCTATAGTGTTCTTGCTGCGTCTTTATTTACACGTCCCATAGGCTCTTATTTTTTTGGCGTAATTGCTAAAAAATACGGCGGTGTTTTTGCTTTATCTTACTCTTTAATCGGCGTTGCTTTAACAACTAGCCTAATCGGTTTAATACCTTCACATGCTCAAATAGGCTGGCTTGCACCGCTATTATTAGTGTTGCTTAGAACATTGCAAGGAGTATATTCCGAGGGTGAATGTGCCATTGCTAAATTATTTATTTTAGAGAATAAAGAAGAAAAAAAAGCGTTTAAAGCTTCTTACCTTTATCAAACATCTACTATGGTCGGTATTATTCTTGCTTCATTTATCAGTACTATAGTTTTAAATGTAGAGTATAATACATATTGGCGTTTATGTTTCATATTTGGCGGGCTTACAGCACTGATAGGTTATTTTTTAAGAAAGCGCGAGGATATTGTAGTCAAGCCCTCATTGTCATCCCGCGGCTTGACCACGGGATCCAATAAAAAAGATAAAATTACTTTACGTAATTTTTGGATACTGTGGTCAAGCCACGGTATGACACCTGGGTCCTCTCCTCGCAATGATATAGTATCATCACTATTACAAGACTTAACTACAATTTGGAACTGTAAACTAAGTATCTTACGCATTAGTTTTGCCATAGGTTTCTCATATATGACTTATATAGTGCCTTTCGTCTTTATGAATAGTTTTATTCCGCTTATCACTGATATATCACTCGAAATAATGATGAAATTTAATACTGAATTTCTGATTTTTGATATGATTATGATTCCGATAATAGGGCATCTAACAAAAAAGCTACATTACCTTAAAATACTAAACTGTACTCTTATTTTAATGAGTTTAAGCATAATTCCTTTATGGCTCTGCTTGAATAATGCATCTATATGGTATGTTAATTTTGTACGTATTTGGATTATAATACTCGGTGTCGGGTTCTTGGCACCTTTGAACTGCTGGCTAAATGATTTATTTAAAACTGCCGATAAATATATGTTAGTCGGTATCGGCAGTAGTATAGGTGCTTCATTAATCGGACGTCTTACTCCGTCAATCTGCCTAATGCTATGGTATGTAACCGGCAACTCTTTATCAATTGCGGTTTATATAACCGCAATATCGATGGTCACTTTATGGGCTGTTAGAGGAGTTGTTGCACGGATCAATGTCATTCCTGCGAAAGCAGGAATGACATCAAGAACATTATCTAATCCCGAACAAGACTGTTATTAGGAAAAGAATTTAATAAAACACCATACTCAAAACTAATCCGATATAATTATTAGCTCTGAATCTTGTCATACAATTGGCAGGATTTTCAATATCAAGAGTTGCTACTTGCAATATCAGTAAAATTAAAGCAGCTAAAATAGGTAAATAGTCGATATTATGATTAGCCATTTTTGTTGCTAGAATAAATAACAATATAAAACCTATATAACATATATAAAGCCAAAGCTTAAAATGCTTGTTCTCTAAATATATACTTAACGATTTCACTCCTATTTTCTTATCATCTTTTATATCCATATATCCGTAAATCGTATCATAACCGATGGCCCAAAAACAGCATGCTAAATACATAATAATCGCTGCTATATCAAGTGTATCCTGAACTGCCGCATAAGCTATTAAGGCCCCTAGCTTAAAGGTAAATCCCAAAAAGATTTGCGGGAAATACGTAATACGTTTCATTAACGGGTATAGGCTAATCATTATTACCGCAAAAAAACCTGTATATATGGCTGTTTTGTTTAAAAGTAGCAAAATACAAAGTGAGATAACGCTAAGCATAAAGAGTATCAAAATAGCATAAGAAACAGATAAAGCCTTGCTAGCTAAAGGTCGCTCTTTAGTCCTTGCAACATGCTTATCAAATTTTCTATCAAATATATCGTTAATAATACACCCGCTACTTCTAGCTGTTATACTACCTAAAATAAATAATGGTAATAAATGTATTAACTCCGTTCTTGAGGGGTTTGCAAGCAGTAACCCAAATAAAGCAGGAAAAAAAACCAGCAAATAAGCTACCAGCTTATCTGCACGCATTAATTTTAAAGTAAGCAAAAGTTTGTTCAGGATTAGCATATTAAACCTTAAATTTAAATAAATATGAATATTATAGATAATTTAAGATAAAATACACCACGAAATAAAGCTACTAGATTTTTATGGCTAAAAAATTAAAACATGATTCATTAGTAAAAATAATAATGAACGACCCGGTAGCAGCACAAGAATTTTTGGAATATTATTTACCCGATGATTTTAAGAGTTTAGTAGATTTATCAAAAATAACGGTAGAACAAGAAAGCTATATTGAGGAATCTTTAAATAAGAAATATAGTAATTAGCACCAATAATAAAGAAGAAGCATTTGTTTATGTATTAGTAGAAGCCCAATCAACAATTGATTATTGGACGGCTTTGCGGTTATGGAAATATACACTATTATTATGTGAAAGACATAAGCAAGGAAAGGATAAATTACCGCTAGTTTATAATTTAGTTATTTACAACGGTAAAGAAATTTATAATGCTCCAAGAAATCTGTGGAGTTTATTTACTGATAGTGTGATGGCAAAGAAATTAATGGCGGGAGATTATCAATTAGTAGATTTGCAAGCTATGACAGATGATGAAATCGTCAAGAAAAAACATTTAGGTATGCTAGAATATATGATGCAGCATATCCATATGCAGGATATGATAAAACTATGGGAGAAGTTTTTAACAGAGTTTAAGCATATTATAATATTGGATAAAGAAAAAGGTTATATTTACCTAAGATCGTTCTTATGGTATACTAACACAAAATTATCAAAACAAAAACAACCGGAATTAGTAGAAGTATTGGATACACATCTATTACCGCAAGATAAGGATACTATTATGAAAACTATCGCTGATACATATAGAGATGCAGGAAAGGTGCAGGGTATTGAGATAGGCAAAGCTGAGGGCGAACATAATAAGGCAGTAATTATAGCGAAGGAAATGTTCAGTCAGGGCTTTAAAATTCCTGTTATTGCCAAAATTACAGGTCTTCAAGAAACTTTTGTTCGCTCAATTGTAAATAAGTCATTAATCATGCAAGCACCACTTGCACAAATCCTAAATATCCATATCCTCCCAAAGAAAAGCATCTATTGTCATAATCACATATAACCTTTATAATAATATTCTTGAATCAACTACAAAATCTATGAAAGAATTTCCAAAAAATTATAATTTTACCGAAAATGAAAAAAAGTGGCAGCAAATTTGGCAAGAGAAACAAATTTATGCTTATAATCCAAACGTTGCAAAAGAAGAAACCTATGTAATCGATACTCCGCCTCCGACAGTTTCAGGGCAGTTACATATCGGTCATGTTTATAGCTATACGCAAACCGACTTTATTGTACGTTTTCAGCGTATGATGGGTAAAAATATCTTTTATCCTATGGGTTTTGACGATAACGGGCTACCGACCGAGAGACTTGTTGAAAAGCAGAAACAGATCAAAGCTTATAATATGGATCGATCTGAATTTATAAAAATTTGCGAAGAGGTAGTAGAAAATGAAGAAGAAAAGTTTAGAAGTCTATTTAACCAAATAGCTTTATCGGTTGATTGGAGTTTAGAGTACCAAACTATTAGTCCGTTATCACGAAAAATATCACAAATGTCTTTTCTTGATTTAGTACAAAAAGAGGAAATTTATCGTGCTAATCAACCGATTTTATGGGATCCGGTAGATGGTACAGCTCTTGCCCAAGCCGATATTGAGGATAAGGAAAAAACCTCTTTCATGAATTATATTACGTTTAAAACCGAGCAAGGAGACCCGCTTACTATAGCCACTACCAGACCTGAGTTATTACCGGCTTGCGTAGCCGTATTTTATCACCCTGACGATGAACGTTATAAGCATCTAGCAGGTAAATCAGCTATAACCCCACTTTTTAATGAGCAAGTTCCACTGCTTGCTGACCCTTTAGTACAACAAGATAAAGGTACGGGACTGGTAATGTGCTGTACGTTTGGTGATCAAACGGATATTACTTGGTGGAAGACGCATAATCTACCTTTAAAAACTATTATCACTAAAAAAGGTACAATAGACTTCCAACATGAAACTTCTATAGATGGGTTGAAAATTAAAGAAGCTCGAACAAAAATAATAGATATTTTAAAAGAACAAGAGTTGCTTATTAAACAAGAAGACATCACTCATACCGTTAAATGTGCCGAAAGGTCAGGTGCTCCTCTTGAAATACTAACTGTACCGCAATGGTTCGTTAAAACTATATCACATAAAGAAGAATTGCTTAAAAGAGCGAATGAGTTAAATTGGCATCCTAAAAATATGAAGATTCGTTTAGAGAATTGGATTAATGCCATTAGTTGGGATTGGTGTATAAGTAGGCAGCGTTATTTTGGTGTGCCTTTCCCTGTTTGGTACTCTAAAAGAGTAGGTGAGGAAGGAAAAATCTTATATGCCGATGTTACGCAGCTGCCTATCGATCCGTTAAAAGATTTACCTATGGGTTATAGTAAAGAGGAAGTAGAACCTGATTATGACGTAATGGATACTTGGGCAACAAGTTCCGTTTCGCCTCAACTTTCTACTCATGGGATTTCTGACGATTTCGCTGTTAATAAAGATAGGCACGATAAATTATTTCCGATGGATTTAAGACCTCAAGCACATGAAATTATCAGAACTTGGGCATTCTATACTATTTTAAAAGCTCATTTACACCAAAATACTTTGCCGTGGGAAAACATCATGGTAAGCGGTTGGTGTTTAGCTGAAGATCGAAGTAAAATGTCAAAATCTAAGGGCAATGTTTTAGTTCCTGAAAAACTGCTAGAACAATATGGTTCCGACGTGATACGTTATTGGTCGGCAAATTCAAAGCTAGGTGCTGATACCGCCTATTCTGAAGACGTTATGAAAAACGGCAAAAGGCTTGTTAACAAGCTATGGAATGCCGCTAAATTTGTTTTTATACATTTTGATAAACTGAAAGGTGAAGATAAAAAAGCGAGTTTACTCGATATTAAAGAAAAAATCACTAACGAGTTTGATAAATGGATGGTTAATAAGCTAGTGGAATTAGTTAAGCTAGCTACAAATGAGTTACAAAACTACGAATATGCAAATGCTATGCATCTGACGGAAAAATTCTTTTGGGTGATATTTTGTGATAATTATTTAGAAATAAGCAAAACAAGAAGCTATGATGAGGAACACAAAAATCCACAAGGACAATATAGTAGCATATTAACTTTATATCATGTTATGCAAACGTTACTGAAACTATTTGCACCTTTCATGCCGCATATTACCGAAGAATTATACCAAATATTATATAGTGAAAATTCTATTCATGTTAAAGGTAGCTGGGTTAATTACAGTGACTTAAATTATGAAATCAATGCAAAAGGAGCAGAAGGGCTGCTTGAAATACTAGATATCGTCAGAAAATTCAAAGCTGAGAAGCATCTATCTATAAAAGCTCCAATAAAATTGCTTGAAGTTAGCGGTATAGTATTATCTGCAGAATTAGCAGAAGATTTAAAAAACGTCACATCGGCAGAAGAAATACAATTTGAGATGAAAGATGATAAAATTAAAGTCAATATTATCCTTTAAAAATATTATAGGTTTAATATTAATTATATTTGCCGGTATATTTTTTTATGCTTATATATTAGAACATGACTGGCGATATGTAACCTTAAGTGATGAACAAGTGAAAAAATACAGGATTAGTGAGAAAAAAGCTATTGCCCTTTATCAGTTAATGAAAGACACTCATGAGCTACTTGGTAAGAATAATATTAATTATTGGATAGAAAGCGGCACTCTGCTTGGAGCCGTTAGACATCAAGGCATAATTCCTTTTGACGATGATTTAGATATCGGCATTATGCATGAAGACGAAATACGTTTGCAACAAATATTACCGCAATTTGAGCAACTCGGTTATACTGCTTCCTATGAGAGAGCTTATAATATATGCAAAAAAGCTTGTTTAGATATTTTCATTTTTCATAAAGAACAAAACAAATTTATATATACTAATTTAGCGGCTCGAAATAAGTATCCTAAGAGTTCATTTTATGATAATGAATTATATCCTTTAAAAAAATATAAATTCGGTAGTATAGAGGTTTACGGTCCCGCTGATCCTATAGGAAATCTAAATAGGCAATATCCAGAATGGGATAAGTATGCAGTGATAGAGCAGTCCCATAGCTTACATTTACCTTTGTTATCGAATATCGAGAAAAAAACTAAATTTATATTAACTCCGGAATTGTTAAAACCTGCTCAGCCTTTTAGTCCTTTAGAGGATAGAATAAACTTTTAAACAAATTGAGATAAAAAAGCCATAACCGGTTATTTTATATAGATTAAAAAATGTTATATCCGCATGGGAAATGTAATTTAAGATTCAAGGTGATAAAATTAAAGTCGATATTATCCTTTAAAAATATTTTACGCTTAATTCTTACTATTTTCGTCGGTATATTGTGTTATGCTTATCTACTAGAACATAATTGGCGATATGTAACCTTAAGTGATGAACAAGTAAAAAAATACAGGATTAGCAAGAAAAAAGCTATTGCCCTTTATCAGTTAATGAAAGACACTCATGAGCTACTTGGTAAGAATAATATTAATTATTGGATAGAAGGCGGCACTCTGCTTGGAGCCGTTAGACATCAAGGCATAATTCCTTTTGACGATGATTTAGATATCGGCATTATGCATGAAGACGAAATACGTTTGCAACAAATATTACCGCAATTTGAACAATTAGGATATCGTGTTAAACATAATAAAATTTATGTAATTTGCGGGGAAAGATGCTTAGATATTTTCGTATTTCATAAAGAAAATGATAAATTTGTTCATTTTAATCAAAGTATGCGTAATAAATATCCAAATGATTTTTTTTATGATTATGAGCTATATCCTTTAAAAAAATATAAATTTGGTAGTATAGAAGTATATGGGCCATCTGAATATAAAGAGAATTTGAATAGACAATATCTAGAATGGGATAAATATGCAATAATATACAGCCCTCATAGCTTAAATTTACCTTTTTTATCGAATATCGAGAAAAAAACTAAATTTATATTAACGCCGGAATTGTTAAAACCTGCTCAGCCACTCGGACCGCTAGAAGATAAAGTGAATATAGTCAATTCAGCTAAATTTAGTGGTATGTGCGAGGATACAGCTTATAATTAAATGTCGAATTGGCAATGACTATTTCGATATAAGCAACGAAATAGTCATATGATTTACATTTGCCTAGATTACCTTTTTTGCAAAAATTCATATCAAACAAGTTGAGATAAGAAAGTAATAGCCGGTACTATCCATAAATCCGGTTTATCAAAGCAAGAGCCCGAAATAGCTTGTTTATTTTGAATTACTTGAAAACTAAACTCAGGGTTAAGTAATTCATGAAAATATTTTAAGCTTGAAGAAACGGTTGAGTCACTTACTTTTGCTTCCACTAAAATCCACGGTTGGTTATCTTTTGTTATTACTAAATCGACTTCACGTTTTTGTTTATCACGCAGATAGTATAAACCAAAATCACCAAGCCCTGTTTCGTTCCAAAAATATACGGCTTTTAAAAGGTGAGAAGCTACAAGATTTTCAAATCTCGTTCCTATATCTTTTATTTGCGACCAATCCCAAAGGTAAATTTGTGGCTCTTTTATCAAACTTTTTACAACATTTTTAGACCAAGGTTTGATAGCAAAACAATAATAATGCTTTTCTAGCAAAGAGAGCCATCTTCTTATTGTTTGGTCTGAAACTCTAACTTTGTTAGCAAGGTTTGTATAGCTTATTAATGAGCCTGCTTGCTCATTTATAATGCTAGTAAGTAATGATAACGCATAAATATTGTTGATATCTTCAGTATTTCTTACATCTTCTCTAAATAATTGCTTGAATCTTTGATTACTCCATATTCTATGAAATTTAGCAGTTGCTTTTAAATAACTTTCTGCAAATCCTCCAAAATTTATTAAAGCTTTAAATTCATCTATAGTGATATTTTGGGGGCTTTTTATATAATCAATGTCATTATCAAAATTTTTAGCTATTTCAGATACCGATAACGGATGCACGGTTAAACTTATATAACGTCCCATTAGGCTATCACCGCCTTTTTTATATATATTTAATTTGGCACTACCTGTTATAATAAATTCAATATTTTCTCCGAATTTATCATAAAATCCTTTTACAAGACTTTTCCAATCTTTATATTTATGAATTTCATCTAATATTAAGCACGGTTTCTTATCGGATATAGTAGAAAGTAGATTTTTAAAAAGTTCGGTGTGTTTGTTTAAGATTTTATTTCTATCTTCTAGATAATCCCAATTTAGGTAAATTGAATTAGGATTAGGTTTAATTACTTGTTTTGATATTGTAGTTTTCCCTACTTGCCTTGCTCCACTTATAAATACAAGCTTACCGTAATTTGTTAGATATTCTTCAACTTGCTTTTTATATAACCTATCCATTATAATATTTCTATAAGTTTATAAAAATATTATAGGCTAATATCGAAATAGTCTTACTTGTAGTATTGAAATTGAGCATTGCCTAGAAAAAGTTGTTTTATAGTTTAGCCTTCCGATGTCATTCCCACGAAAGCGAGAATACTTTGTTGCGTGGACCAGTTTCCTAATTGTCATCCCGCGACTTGATCGCGGGATCCAGTTTAAAACATTAAAATTTTAGTATTTTAAGTTGTGTTTTTGGATATCGTGGTCAAGCCACGGCATAACACCGAACGGGTTTTTCAGTCCACACAACAAGACCTGCGCAGACATGACATAAAACGAGCCATGCAACAACACCTGCAGTAACTCGCAATGACTATATCAACCTTTTCTAGGCAATGCCAAAATAATTAGTGCAAATTATGCGGTACTTTAGTATTATTTAACATTAAACTTTGCTTCATTCTATGCCTTATTTATTACCAACTATTATAACTACGCTACTTATTTTATTAGCGCTAATAATTTGGTTTTATGTAAAAACTCAAACCTTAAGGACACAGCTACAATTTTTATCAGAGCAGAATCTAGAAATTAGCAATAATAACCAATTATTAAATCAAGAAAAGATAGGATATTTACAGAAAATTGAGCAATTGAAGTGTAAAATAGAATATCAAGCACAGACTATTAAGGATTCAGAAAAAATAAGAGAAGAGTCATTTTCATCGGCTAAAGCTGCGTTATTTGATTTAGGTCAAGATTTGTCTAAGCAATTAATAGCGATACATAAAATGGAAAACACGGCAGCAAGAGAGCTAGCCGAGAAAAATATCGCTACTGCTTCAGGAAAATTTAATAGTGAGTTTGAACGGTTAATTACGATGGTGGGAGCATTAAATAAAGATATAGAGCAATCAAAAGGTACGGTTGATTTGATAAAACAGTCTCTGCTTTCTCCGATCGGGGCGGGGCTACTTGCTGAGATTACCCTTGAGAATATCTTAAAATCTTCGGGCTTACGTCCTAATTTAGATTTCATTATGCAATACGGTCTAACTACCTCAGATAGCGGAAAGCTAAGACCTGATGCGCTCATTTTTCTTCCTTCCGGTAATTTAATGGTTATTGATTCTAAAGCTTCAAAGTTTCTTGTAGACGAGCAAGATAATAACATGAGTCTTAATAAAACTATGAATTACCATTTAAAATCTTTGGCGAATAAAGACTATGCCGCAAATATTTTAACTAATCTAAACAAAAAGGATCAGAGCTTTAACAATGTTATTACTTTAATGTTTTTGCCGACTGAACAAGCGGTTGAGAAAGTTATTGCAGCCGACCCTGAATTTTTACAAAAAGCTTGGGGCTGTAATATCTTTCCGGTAGGACCTAGCGGACTTATGAATATGCTATCATTTGCAAAATTTCAAATTACCGATCATCGCCGCTCAGAAAATTATAAGGTAATCATTGAAGAAGTGAGAAAGCTATTAAGCTCCATCGGTACTATAGCAGATTATTCTCAAAAGATCGGTAATAACCTGCATAATATGGTTACTAATTACGATAAATTTGCTGCCTCGTTTAATCGTAATTTTATGTCAAGAGTAAAGAATATTCAAAAACTCGGTATTGATTCAGGGAATAAAGCCATGCCGGCTACCTTAGAGCGTTATCAAATCGTTTCCTCTAAATCTGAGATTATTGAAGTGGAAGCAGAAAATCCACCACAAATAGCAGAAAAATTATAAATAAATTTTTCTCGTAATAGGTAATTTAAATGTTAAAAAAAACTTTCCATAATTTGTATAGCCATATTATTACTATGTGTAAGCATATAAGATTAAAGCTCCTAAAACAGAAAACAAACATGCTATAAGAGTGAGCTTTATTAATATGTGGCTGGGCTTTACAATAGACGAGCTACCGATGATAAAAGAAATCATTGAAGAAAACGGACGAACAATTGTTATAAATCATAACAATTATGACCTTATTATTGATAGTGTTTTTGGTCAAAGAACTATTAGTAATAAAGATAGTATAAAGATATTTTTTACCGGTGAATCCGTTAGACCAAAGCTAGAAAATTATGATATATCTATAGGTTTTGATTATATAGATCATCCAAATTATATAAGAATACCTTTATATATGTATTGTACTAATGACGTCAGTACTGAATATAAACGCTCAAAATATAATCCGAATAAAACGTATTTTGCTTGTTTCTTAGTCTCTAAACGGTATAGAAGATCCTGAGAACGACGGCTGCATAGCAAGAAATCGATTTTTTCATAAATTGTCGCTGTATAAAAAAGTAGTAAGCGGCAGTAAATATTTAAATACTGAATCTACAATTATACCAAAAGAAAAAACTCGTGAATGATTATCTAAATGTAAATTTGTTATTGCTTTTGAAAATAAAACATATGAGGGGTATGTTACTGAAAAACCTTTTCAAGCTTATTTAGCAGGAGCAGTACCTATTTTATATATTATGCAGATAAAAGTTATATAAAAGATGTAAACCCTAATGCAGTAATATTTGCTAAAGATTATTCAGAAGAAGATTTATATAATTATATTATTTCTGTTGATAAAGATGATGAAAACTATTATAAGATATATAATAATAAGCTTGTACCGACTTCAGAAAATAATTACCTTTATTAAATACAAATTAAAAACTATTTTTATAATATCAATTATAATTATTTGTTTATCATTGCTTTTTATATTTTTAAAAACTTATCAAATAGGTTCTGCTCCACTTGAAGCAAAAGATATTAAAATTTTTATAGTAAACCTACGCAGCACTGATAGATATAACAATATTAGTAAACAATTCGACAATAATAATTTATTCTATGAAAGGTTTAGTGCAGTAGACGGTTATAATTTATCTATAACAGATGCAGGGGGAAAAAGATTTACCGGCTTAGATGTAAAAAATAACCCTGCTCTTTTATCCCTTGATAACGGTTATACTGTACTTTGTCCTTCGGAAAATATAAATTATTATTCCGATAGCAAAATATTAAATCATACTTTAACGGCAAGTGAACTCGGTTGTTATTGTAGCCATAGAGAAATTTGGCTTAAAATGGTTAAAGACAATATACCTGATGCCCTAATAATAGAAGATGATGCTATACTAAATGATGATTTCCGTAATAAATTTTTAACAATGCTTAAGCATTTACCTACCGACTGAGATTTAATTTATTTGTCCTTGTCACATTCTAAAAACAAAATATTTTATAATATTGACAATAATCCGTATTTAAAGAAGATAGGTCATGGTGGTTACTTTAATACAACTACAGGTTATTTGATACACTTAAAAGCTGCTCAAAAACTTCTTGAATATAGCAAAAACTTTACTTTAGAGATTGATAATGTACCAAGCTTTTATGCATAGCGAAGTGCAGTCCTATGTCACCTCGCCTTTTTTAATACATGCAACACTTAATTCTGAAGATTCAATTATATTTGAAATGGGAAGAGCACATTAAATAACGTAAATTTTACAACCTTAATCGAGGTTTTGTGGACTTTCTAAAAAGATTTAATTTTGGCTATTTTTTGCTGCAAAATAGCAAATCAATTAGCAGTGTCCACAAAGCCTCTAAGCATGGTACTTCTTCTGTAGGATCAATATCAATCACTGTATCATCGTTTGTGCCTGAGGTAACCTTATTAAGCCAAATAAGGGTAGTAGCGGTTTTCTCGGCAATATTCTTGCCTGCACTACTAATTGCCTTGCCGACATTGAAATCCGATATAGCAGTTGTTAAAATATCTATTAAAGTTGCAAGACTTAAGAATTTTAAATCTTTAATAGACTCAAACATTATTAAAGGTACTATCGCTACGGTCAATCTTGCCGCATCATTATAGTAAAACTTTTGAAAAAACACATCATTAGTTAATTTTTTGCTGGTGATATTTTCTATAACTTTATTGCCGTAATATGTTGATACTAATAAAGAAGCAAGACGCAACAGATATAATCCAAAATCAGTGTGGCTATTGCCGCACATATAGCAGTACTCTTCCATCCATGATAGATACTAATGTCTGATTCAATATTGTTAAAATCTATATCTTGATTGGTAAGTTTATTATATATTGCCTGAAGTTTTATTTGCGTATTCTTATCTGTTTTGGAATGTTTATATAGTAACTGAAAATATGGTTTAATTTCTTCAGCTGTAAATTTCTTATGCTCAATTAAAGCCGGTACAATTTTATCATGCAAAAATTTAATTAATTTATTTTGCATAAAATTTGTAACTTTACTTTGTTCTTCTACTACTCCTGCAACTGTATACCATCGTAAAGCCTGTAATACAATTATACGATTAATAGTATCATTATTTAATAAATCAATAGGCTGCACCCCTAAATTAGCAGCATATCTAAAACAAATCGCAGTTGACGGCATCATTAGCAAAACTTGGAGTGTGATCAAATAAAAATTTAACATCTTCAGCATTGTCATTGTTATTTTCTAATGCTTGAAACATATTACTATTCATCTCTTTAGTTTGTCTATTTGATAAGACCGTACACCGGGAAAGATAATAAAATTTGTAGCATCGCAAGTCTAGTGGTCGGTAAAGCACATAATTCATACCAAGGATCCTTTTCGTCAATTACATATGAACGTAAAGCAATTACACCCACTATGGGACTGTTGCGAGATAATTTTTAATAGTAAAATGAGAGGAAAACAGATAAATAAATATTTAGCTCTGTCCAAATATTTTTAAAAAGAAATTCTGTTTAATATTGAGATAAAATTTATTCAATAGTATAGTAATTTAATAGAGATTTGTTTACAGAGTTAGGATTTTTATTAACAAATTTCTCTAAGCTATTAAAGTTGTTAAAACCACTAATCGTTTTAAATTAAAACATATGGCATTCATAAATTCAGAGAATTGATTTTTGGCAATTCCTATATATCTAACCCGTTTATTATCTTTTGAAAATACCCTCTCAAAAGGTGCTCTGATTTTCGTATAATATTTATCAAGGTCAAAATTTTTATCTTTCATATTATTTTTCTTTATTGAGCAAAGATGGAACCCCTTTTTAGCTGCTGCATTCTTGGCAGAGATTGTACAATAACCTTTATCAACATATGTAGCACCGGAGCTTGGCATAACATGCTTAAAACCTTTGCTATCAGTAACATTTGCAGGGGTAACTGCAACCTTATTGATCATTCCTGATTGAATATCGACACTCACATGTTTTTTATAACCATACCAAAATTTATTTGCTCCCTTACAGCCAATTTTAGCTTGTTTATCCTTTACAACCTTAGGCAGAGTCTCATTATTCAATTTATCATATTTTTGTGTTCTTAGTTTATCACGTTCCTCCCAAAGATTAGCTTTTGAGATTAAATGAGAAGCATCTACAAAGGTAAATACTTCACCCATATAGCCTTGTGCTCGTAGTTGATCTCGGAATTTTACAAATATTTTTGATAGTAAATTAGTGCCTATTTTTTTACGTATTTTACTAAATACACTATAATCAGGCGTCTTCTCTGTAAGAGCAAAATCACAAAACCATTTTGCCGCTGTGCTATCAGCTAAATAACGTTCCAATTCCCGATCCGATAAGTCTTCCATAAATTGCAGCAGCAAACATTTAAACAGCCTCACTATACCATAGCCTTTATAGTTAGCTTCGCATTCTACTGCTAATAACTCAGCTTCAACTGCTTTAAAATTGAATAAACTTTTGAATTTACGATATTGATGATCCACACTTATTAACTCATCTAAACTTACCATTATCATTTGATACTCAGACATATGAACATATTTTTTGTTTTTTTTAATTATACCTGCTATCCTCTCATCTCGCAACAGTCCCACTATACGAGAAACATAAGTAATTGCTATTTTACCTGAATGATTACTAACTAAAGCTGATTTTTCGGTTAACCAAGAAGCAATTTTGTGATCTTCATTATACTTATCACTAGCTTTTTCTATTCTAGTAAGACTTTGCTCTAATGAATTAAGATAATTTGCAAAATTTAAATGAGCTTTTTTTACTATATTAAACTCGTTTTCATAAGAGGAAGGCGCATTTAAAGTATTTGTAAGTAATATTGCTTTAGCTATATAGCGATATAAAAAATATTCTCTCGTCAGAGGATATGCCATAGCATCGATTTCTTTGGCTGCTTTAATCAAGTGTTCAGATTGATCTAAATTATTTTTTAAAAACACTTGGACTTTAGTAACTAGGGTAATAAACTCTAATGAATTTATATCCCCTATATCATCTAGCATAGCATCAATTATATTCTTGTTTTCTACTCCTATTAACTTCTGTAGCTTTATACATAAAAAATGATCTCGATTATTTAGCTCTTCAAAACAATGGCTCCATTGAGAATGATCAATATTATTATCTTGATACTTTCCGGTAGCAGCTACTTTACTTAACATTGTTTCTAAATATTGAGTATAAATCAAACTTTGATCTAGTGTCGGTAGATCTTTAAAATTTTTATCACAGAACCATATTTTCCATACCTCACCTAAATTAAAACTAGCAAATGCTGTAGTAGTTTTCCATAACCTTACGCCTAAATTTGATATATCATTATAATATTGTATTATTACTTCTAGTTTATTACTCATAATTTCAATTAAATAAATATTAAAAATATAAACATCTCTTAATATTTATTCAAATCTTTTATATATAATCATTTATAATCTTTAATTATTTTATTATGAGATAACATTAAAGTCACACACGAGCAACCCCAGTTTATGATAAGAGAGAAGAGGATTGGGTTATAAAAGTTTTTAACCAAAAAAACAATAGTTGTGGACATAACATATCCTTTTTTATCTTCTATTGGCAACAGGATCTGATTAATGATATAAAAAATGTCAGTACCTGAATCGTTTATATTGAGAATACTAGTAACAAGAGCTAACGGCTTTATTGGATCATATATTACAGCTGAATTATTAAAGAATAATTATAAAGTAATATGCTGTGTTCGAGATGTTGAATCGACCAGGAAAAATTCCCTACTGCAGAAGTGATATACTGTGATTTTAATATAGACCTAACACCACAAAGCTGGATAAATAGATTAAATAACATAGATATAGTTATTAATGTGTCAGGTGTGTTAACGTCTAGTCATGCAATAATATTGACAATGTTCATGTCAATGGTCCAAAGGCTCTATTTAAGGCTTGCACCCTTACTAACGTACAAAGAATTATTCATAATAGACTGGGTAATTTTACAACCGTCTCTTGTTTACGCAAGCGGTTGTTATGGTGGTACCTCGCTATTTAGGGCTCTTGCAACATTACCGTATTTTATTCCTTTAATAGGTGATTGTTTACAACAATTTCAACCTATTCATATTGATGATTTAACGAAAGTAATTATTCACTGTATAGAAAGGGAAGGAAAAATCCACACATTATTAAAAATAGTTGGACCAGACATAGTGACCATGAAGGATATCTTGCTTGGATTCAGAAGATGGCTTGGAGTCAATCCTGGAAGACTAATAAAAATTCCTTTAATATTCATTAAAATAGCAGCTAAATTAGGGGATTGTCTAAAAATAGGACCCATTAATTCTACTGCGTATAATATGTTACTTCAACCTAATATTGCTGATAAAAAAGATTTTATCGATTTTACTTCTATAATCCCTAGAAACTTGCAACAAGGTTTTGCAACCAAACCTTTAACCGTACAATCCATATGGCACGCTAGGCTTTATTTTTTAAAACCTATAATAAAAATTGTCTTAGGACTATTTTGGATAATGACAGGAATTATTTCAAGCATTTGTGTTTGTGATGCTAGTATGCAAATTATAATATCACTAGGATTTGATAAACAAATAGCACCTTACATATTATATGGAAGCTGCTTTACAGATATTATTCTTGGCATTCTACTAATTATCAAAAATACAACAAATAGGATATGTAGTTTACAAATTTTATTAATACTATGATTTGAATGCAACGGCATATGCAGCTCGCACTACAGTTATAGCTGATCTTCTTTTTACTACTCCAACTGTGATAATTCAACCGGTTAGCGGCATAATATTAGTAAATATGCTTGGCTATAATTATTCTGATTTATGGCTTACCTTAACTTATATCAGATACATAATCGCCGGTAGTTGTTGGCTTCTGGTGGTATGGATTCAAATTCCACTACGAAATATGGCACTTGAAGCATTAAAACCGCAAATTCCCCTACCGGAAAAATATTATAAATTATTTAAATTATGATTCTACCTAGGCTGGCCGGCATTTATCAGTTTGAGTATTATTTTTTTCTTAATGGTATTTAAACCGCTATAATACTAGTTTAGGATAAATTTTATACTAAATTAGTATTGTCCCGTGGTCAAGCTGGCGTTGTTGTGTGGATACCCACCCATCATTGCGAACAGTCGTAGGTCTTGTTGCAGGCTTGTCTATGTCATTCCCGCCTACGCGGGAATGACATAGAGAAGAAATAATATTTACGCCGGTATATCTGCAATAATCGGTTGTTTTTTGTTTGATTTTGTAGAAATGAGAGAGGTCATTATCGGTTCGACTAAGCCGTTAACTACCTCTTTTGTAATAGTAACACGCTGTTTTTTTAGCTCGGCAACTTTATACATACTATCAAGCAAAAGATGCTCAAGTATTGAACGAAGTCCTCTTGCCCCCGTCTTTTTAGCTAGAGCTTTTTCGGCAATAGCTTCTAAGGCTGAATCATCAATTACAAGCTCAGCATCATCAAGCTCAAATTGTTTCTGATATTGCTTTACTATGGCGTTCTTAGGCTTAGTTAAAATTGTAATTAAAGCTTCTGTGTCTAACTCATCTAAAGTAGTAACGATGGGTAATCTACCGATAAATTCAGGAATTAAACCGAATTTAGTTAAATCCTCAATCTCTAGGGATTTAAGAATCTCACTATTATTTTTCTCTTTATCTATATTTACGTTAGCTGCAAAGCCTATAGAACTATTATTAGTTCTTGAGGTTATAATGCTATCAATCCCCATAAAAGCACCACCGCAAATAAATAAGATATTTGAAGTATCTAACTGTACGAAATCTTGTTGTGGGTGTTTCCTACCGCCTTGAGGAGGCACGGAAGCAACTGTTCCTTCCATAATTTTAAGTAATGCCTGCTGTACTCCTTCACCCGATACATCCCGTGTAATAGAAGGATTCTCCGATTTACGGGCAATTTTATCAACCTCGTCAATATAAATTATACCTTTTTGTGCTTTTGCTATATTAAACTCAGCTGCTATCAATAAACGTAGTAATATATTCTCAACATCTTCACCGACATACCCGGCTTCCGTTAAAGAAGTAGCATCCGCCATAGTAAAAGGTACGTCTAAAATTTTAGCAAGCGTTTGAGCAAGTAAAGTTTTTCCTGAACCAGTAGGACCGATCAGTAAGATATTCGACTTATTAAGCTCAACGTCATTATTGCCGGATTGTACATATTCAAGCCTCTTATAATGGTTATAAACCGCTACTGCTAAAATCTTTTTCGCTTGATCTTGCCCAACTACATAATCATTTAGAATTCCACATATTTTTTGCGGTGTTGGAATTGAAGAAGTAATTTGCTTTAAAGCAACTTTATTTTCTTCTTTCATAATATCTGTACATAAATCTATACATTCATCACAAATAAATACTGCAGGACCTGCTATCAGTTTTTTTACTTCATGTTGTTTTTTACTACAAAACGAACAAATCAATGCTTTTTTATCAGCTTCTACTACCATTAACTTTCTTTTTTATGTTTATTTTAACAATTCTTACTATAGTACTCTTGCGTACATATAATAATCTTTATGCTCATTTGCAACTATTTCGTATTTTTTAAGAATTCCTTCCATAGCAAAACCGCATCTCTCAAGAAGATTAATTGAACGAAAATTATCAGTAATTACTGTTGCTTGTACTCTTATAATACCAATATAATCAGCAAATTTTAAAATATTCTTTATAGATTTTAACATCATACCTTGACCCCAAAAATTAGGATCTAGATCATAACTTATTTCTGCTCTATGATGCTCTAGATTTATTATATTAAAACCGGCAGTACCTATTAATTTATTATCGTCTTTAATGGCAATTCCCCAATAAAAACTTCTATGATTTTTATATAAACTAGACCAATAACGTATTTCCTCTCCGGCTTCTTCTACGTCTTTAGGCCTATTGCTATCAGTTATATAAATAGCCATTTCCGGCTTACTCATATAATTAAAATAATCTTGTGCATCCTCCGCGGCTAACTCTCGTAAAACTATATCGTTTAAATCAAGCACAGGAAAAGGGGCATATAAATGTCCTCTATTTATCATATATACTAACTATTTTTCTGTATAATATAAATATTGCATATTTATATTATACAGAAGATTTTTAAATAATGAGTATACAAGGTGAAAACGGTTTCCACCTTGTATACAAATTTACTTCATATTATTTTATTATTAATTTTATTTATGAGTATATATCTATAATTATACATACTTAATCGGGTCTTGTACATTATTCTTTTTAAAAGCATCAAGTCGTGCAATGCATGATAGACATTGACCACAAGATACACCGTCTTCTGTTGGATCATAACATGATATTGTTTTACTATAATCTACTCCAAGCTCAAGCCCTTTTTGAATTATTTGCTCTTTGGTCATATTTATTAAAGGAGCATGGATAGTAATTTTTTCTCCATTTACTCCTACCCTAGTTGCTAAATTTGCCATTGCTTCAAAAGATTTTATATATTCAGGACGACAATCAGGATAGTTAGTATAATCATTAGTGTGTACCCCAATAAAAATATCTCTAGCTCCTATAACCTCAGCAACGCCTAGTGCGTAGCTTAAAAATATTGTATTACGTGCCGGTACATAAGTAACCGGTATGTCACTTGGTAATTGATCTGTGTTTTTAAATTTTGGTACATCTATATTATCATCAGTCAATGCAGAACCGATAAATGACTGCAAATCAATATTAATAACCCTATGTTGTTTTACATTATAATCTTTAATTAATCCTTGGATTTTTTGGACTTCCGGACTATTGCGTCTATGATAATTAAAACTTAGAGCATAAATTTCATAATCCATTTTGCTAACTATCTCAAGAACCGTAGTAGAATCAGGTCCACCGCTTAATAAAATAACTGATTTTTTTTTCATTGTTTTACCGATAAAGTTAATTTTTGAGATACTAAAGCATTTAAACTAATTTTTGCTCTAAGTGCTTCAAGTACTAAAGCTCGATGCACACGTTTATCTACTCTAACATTAAACTGTCCGCTATACTCTTTCCTAGACGGAGCTAAGGGGATAGATTGATTATGACTTATATAACTTTCTTTCATTAAAGTCCAAGCTTGTTGTAATTCTTGCAGTGCTTTTTCAGGCGAATGGCCAAAAGCTGATACATTCGGTAGCTCTTCAAACCTTGCTAGCCAATCTCCATCCGTATCTTTAAAAAGTTCTATAGTAAACCCATCAAATGTATCATTTGTTTTCATCTTCATTTCCTTTTGCAAAGTTTAAAAATGGTCGAACTTGATATTCTTTTGCCATATTTCCAAAAGTGTGAATAGATAACCTATTTCCTTTGGGCAAGTACCAAATCTGATGGCTACCTTTTTGCCTATCTTTAACCCAACCGCACTTAGTCATTAAAGTATGAATCAGAGAAACTTAATCCTTTAGGATTTTGTTTAGCTTTATTTATAAGTTTTATATACTGATTCATGTTGTAACTATATATAGTTATAATATATAAGTCTAATAATATATGTTAATACAATAAATATTCTTGACTAACTCCTTCTGATAATCTAAATTTACGTTGTTAATTTATGGCGGGTGTAGCTCAGTTGGTTAGAGCATCAGGTTGTGGTTCTGAGGGTCGCGGGTTCGAATCCCGTCACTCGCCCCATATTTTGGAATTGTTGTGTGGTTACCAAATCATCATTGCGAAGAAAATTACAAAGTAATTGACGAAGCAATCCAGTAAAAAAATGCTAAAATTAGTACTTTTTTATTATTTTTCTGGATTGCCACGTCGCTTCGCTCCTTGCAATGACGATTTGACATCCATGAAACAACGCCTACAGTCGCTCGCAATGACATTTTTTTCTTATGGATATCAAACTTTTATATAGACTAGCTAAATATCTAAGGTTCTATAAAAAAGATTTGATCATCGTTATGATCTCTTTACTTAGCGTATCAGCTTCATTATTACTAATCGGTAGTGTTTTTAGAAATTTAGTTGATAAAGGCTTGAGCAAAGACCATATTTTATCGGTTGATAAATCTATATTATATATTTGTTTATTAATTATCATCTTAAGTATTGCCAGTTTTTTTCGTTCATATTTTATCAATAATGTTGCTGAAAAGGCAGTTACTCAAATAAGAAAAGAAGCTTATAGTAATTTAATTAATTATGAAATTGAAGAGTTTGAAGAACTAAAAATCGGCGATATAATTTCACGCCTAACAAATGATATAGATCAAATATCTACTCTCATTGTTAATTTCTTATCTTTTCTTATTCGCAATTCGGTGATGCTAATTGGCGGCATTACATTAATGTTTTTTGAAAGCTTTAAACTCGCTTCTATAGTAATTATTACCATTCCTATCTTATTAATTCCTTTAATTAAATTCGGCAAGCATGTTAAGGTTTTATCTAAAAAAGCTCTAGAATCTAAGTCACTTTTAGCATCGGATATTGATGAAACTTTTAATAATATTAGAGCTATTTATGCTTTTAACCATCAAATAAACAAAATTGCCGATTTTGACACTAAATTACAAAACTATTTAATATATTGCAAAACCCGTTTAAAAATTCGTGCTTTATTCTTTGCGATTTCAATAGCCGTTATATTTCTTGCGATTACTTTAGTCGTTTGGATCGGAGCTTCAGATATAGTGAAAGGTCATTTATCTGCGGGACAAATTATCTCGTTTATTTATTATGCGATTATCGCCGGAGTTAGCTGTGGCGGTATTTTTGAGCTACTAAGCGAAATGCATTTACCTGTTACAGCCCTTGAGAGAATAATTACAATTATAGATAAGACACCTATAGCACATAATAATTATTTAGAATTAAATAATTCCGATCCAATATCGATAGAATTCAAAAATGTTGATTTTACCTATCATTCAAGACCTAATTTAAGGATTATTAATAATATGTCTTTGAAGATAAATGCCAATACATTTCTTGGTATTGTAGGTAGATCAGGTGCAGGAAAAAGTACTGTGATACAGTTACTGCTGCGTTTTTACCGGCAAGAAAACGGCACTATCCTTATTAACAATCAAGATATAACTCTTTTAAATCCTGCTGAAATTCGTAAATTAATTGCCTATGTTCCTCAAGAGGCTAGCATTTTTTCCGGCACTATAAAATCAAATATTATATTCGGTAATAATGAAGCAAGCGACGACGAAATAAATGAGATAATAAAAATTACAGGAATAGAAGAATTTGCTGCTAAACTTCATAACGGTATAAATGCTAAAATCGGTGAAAGAGGGGTTAGATTATCAGGAGGACAGAAACAAAGAATAGCTATTGCTAGAGCATTACTACGCATGCCGCAAATTTTGCTTCTTGATGAGGCAATGAGTGCTTTAGATACGATGAGCGAACAGAAATTACTAGAGTCTATAAAAAAAATAATGAAAGGGAACATTATTATATCAATTGCCCATCGAATTAGTAGTATAGAATCAGCTGATTATATTTTAGTAATAGATAAAGGAGGAGTAGTCGCTGAAGGATCACATAATGATTTATCTAAAAACTCAGAAATTTATCGAAATATTTGCAGAGAGCAGTTAACAATATAAAGGGGTATGTCATTCCTGCGAAAGCAGGAATCCAGTCAACCTTAATGTCATACCACGACTTGAGCGTGGTATCTTAGGGCATACTGTGACACAAGATCCCGTGGTCAAGCCACGGTATGATACTGAACGCTTTTTACTGGATTCCCGCTTTCGCGGGAATGACAATAAAGTATATAATTGATATATTTGTTACAATAAAAGTTCCTTAGTATAAAAAATTTAAATGTTTAATATAATTTAGCTTGAAAGCTGCCCTGACTTTGTTATAATCGTAATTACAAAACAAAAAAGGTTTACAAAATGAAAAATTCATTAAAGATTTTATTAATTCTAGCTTTCGCGAACTCAGTATTTGCTTCATCAATGCAAATGCCTGCCCCAGCTTCAGTGACAACAACCCAAATACAAGCTATGAGTACTGACGATCAACAAGCTTGGGTTGCTAGTTTAACAGCAGATCAGTATAATATGTTAAGTCCTGATGTCCAAAAGTGGGTAATGGAGAATACTACCGATACTCAAAAACAAGCTTTAGGAATTAATCAGTAATATTTTAATTAATTTTTAAAATTGATAGGGGACTGTTAACAAAATAATTTTAATTGATAATTAAAAAGAATTTTTAGCAAAAATTAATAAGAGTTTTGAAGGAATAGTTAATCATATTTCAAAAAAGCCTTATAATTTGTAGTAAAAATAAATTTAATTAGCTTTAAAATTTATTTTGTTAATAGTCATACATGTTAGGAATTATTATTCTTAACATATATTACTAAAAGTTTCTGCTTGCACTTCCTTTCAGTCTTTCTGTTATCGTGTCATGTATATACTCCTGATAAATAAAAATTTCTAGACGAGCATAAATATTCATTTATTCTTTCTTTAGTAAAACAATACACTCATTATTGTAAGCTATAAGAATATAGAAAGCTAATTTGTTGTGTGGCTTTGCTGCCATTCCTGCGTCCTTATTTATGTCATTCCCGCAAAAATGTTGTTGCGTGGAATAAAGCAATCTTGGGAAGAATTCCTGAGATTACCATGCTCACTAACGTTCGCTCGCATCGGTTTTTCCATCATTGCGAGAAAATTTACAATAGTAAATTAATGACGACTTGGTATCTATGCAACAATGCCTCGCAGGGATGACATCGCGTAGGCTTTCGGCTTCAATAATACTTTGCTAAAATAACCTCAAACTAACAATTACTTATGAAATTAATTATTACCGTAATCATCATGGAAATACTCGCTGGAGCGGAAATAGATTTATTTGTTCCAAGTTTTCCTGAAATACAAAATACATTCAACCTTTCAACTTTTATGACAGAGTTACTACTTGGTGTTAATCTAACTGCTTATTGTATTACTTCGCTTATAGTCGGTAATTTAGGAGATAGGTACGGACGCAAACCAATTATTATACTCGGTTTACTAATTTTTAATCTTGGTAGTTTATTTTGTGTATTTGCAAATAATTATGCAGCTATATTATTTGGAAGATTTTTGCAAGGATGCGGGATATCATCGGTTGCAGTGCTAGTATATGTTGTTCTTGCCGATATTTATTCGGTACAAGAACAGCAAAGATTCATGGGCATTTTAAACGGCACTATTGCCCTTGCTATGGCAATAGCACCGGTTATAGGTAGCTACGTCAATTTATTTTGGGGCTGGCGTGGCAATTTTGTTTTGTTGCTTATAGTAGGTTTGATCAGCCTAATTCTTGGTATATTATTTATTCCAAAAAGAGAAGTTAATAAAAAAATACGTATTTCTTTAAAAGAATATATACCTATCTTCAAATCGCCAAAAGCTATATATTATATACTTACAATGATATTTCTTGCACAAGGATATTGGATATTTATTGGGATTGCTCCTATTTTATATATGCAAGATTTAGGTGTAACTTTAGAATATTTCGGACTTTATCAAGGAGCAATGGCAGCTCTATTCTCAATTATGAGCTTTTCAAGCGGTTATTGCTTTAAAAAATTCGGTATTAAAAATTGCTTCTATTTTGGAGTTATATTTATAATACTATTTCTACTAGGAAATAGCATATTAGTTGTATATAATATTAATAATCCTTTAACCATAACAATAGTTACTTTATTATTATCTCTTGGCGTGATATATCCGATTAACATATTATGGCCATTGCTTTTAGAAGCTATTCCGGACGGTAAAGCTCGTATGACGGCTATTTTCACTGTGGCTAGATTGATTTTAACGGCATTTGGGCTGCAATTAGTAGGATTTTTATATAACGGTACTTTTACTCCTCTTGGCATTACTATATCCAGTGTTACGCTATTTGGGTTAGTAACATTACCTAAATTATTTAAGTACGATAAAGTCTTTGAGATTTCTAGTAACGTGTAGATGTCTTTATGTCATCAATTGTGTCGTCATTGCGAGGAAAAACTGTAAGTTTTGACGAAGCAATCTCAGGAATTTGTTATTATTTCATAAGATTGCCACGCAGCCTACGGCTGCTCACAATGACAAAAAGCTGATTCACACAGGAATAACCTAGAAACGGATGTAAGAAAAAATAAACAAATGATCAATAACAATTTTATCTTCAAGATAGCTTTCAGATATTTTAGAGCTAAGAAAAATGAAAAGTTTGTTTCTATTATTTCTGCCTTTTCTTTAGTGGGCGTAATGATCGGCGTTGCAGCATTGATAGTAGTCATGTCCGTTATGAACGGTTTTCATATAGAGCTTACTAAAAATATTATCGGCTTAAATGGGGATATAGTGATAAATCGGCAAGGTGGTAGTATTGATAACTATGAAGAGATTAAAGCCAAACTCCTAAAACAAGATTATGTAAAGCATGTAACATTCATTGCTCACGGTCAAGCTTTGGCTCTTGGTAAAAGTAATAATAGTGGTGTGCTTGTTAAAGGTATGAAATTAAAGGATCTAAGTGTAAGAAATGAAATTTTTAAAAATGTAAATTTTGGTAGTTTTGATAATTTTCATGGCAAAAACGTAATAGCACTCGGAGAACAATTAGCAAGCAATTTAGGCGTAACCGTTGGGGATAAGATTAGATTAATTTCACCGAATTCAGTTTCTACAACCTTTGGCAGTATGCCAAGATCAAAAGAATTTAAAGTTATAGCAATTTTCAATAGCGGTATGTATGATTATGATTTGACAACGATATTAATGCCGCTTACCGCAGCACAAAATTTCTTATCTCTCGGCAACGATATTAATTTAATCGAAATTAATAGTCTAGATCCCGATAAAGCTCTCACATATTCATATAAAATACAATCACTATTAGGTCCAACCCTATATGTATTTAATTGGCAAACCTTAAATTCACAATTTTTAAGTGCTCTTGCTGTTGAACGTACGGCTATGTTTACTATTCTATCTTTAATTATTACGGTTGCCGCATTTAATATTATTTCAAGCTTATTTATGCTTGTTAAAGATAAAACTTCAGATATTGCAATTCTTAGAACTATGGGAGCAAGCACTAAGCAAATAATGCTTATTTTTATCTATAACGGAATGTTTATAGGATTACTTGGCACAACACTAGGTGTAATCCTTGGTGTTACCTTTTCTTACAATATTCAAACTATCAAGAATTATTTGGAGCGTATAACCGGTACTAAAATTTTCGAGGCAGCTATTTATTTTCTTTATAGTTTACCTTCAAAAGTAAGAGCTGAGGATATTATTTTGATTACCTCTTTATCTATAATATTGTGTTTTCTTGCGACAATTTATCCTTCTTATAGAGCCTCAAAATTAAATCCCGTGGATGCCCTAAGATATGAATAATACAGTCCTCATTTTAAAAAATATCTCAAAACATTACAGCCAAGGCAAAACTATTGTTAGAGTACTAGATGATCTTAATCTAACGGTTAATGAAGGTGAATTAATCGCTATAATAGGTTCTTCAGGTAGCGGCAAATCAACTTTATTACATATTGCCGGCTTGCTTGATAAACCTACAAACGGTCAAGTCATCATACCAAATAGCAAGTATCAAAAATATCATCTCATTCGTCTGCATTATTTAGGTTTTATCTATCAACAACATCACTTACTTAAAGATTTTACCGCTCTTGAAAATGTTATTATGCCAAGGCTTATTAGTGGTCTTGATCAAAAAGAAGCAATAGAAGATGCAACAAAGATATTAGATGATTTAGGGCTTGGGAAAAAACTCTATAATATGCCCGGAGAATTATCGGGAGGAGAACAACAACGGGTCGCTATAGCTCGGAGCTTAATTAATAAGCCGAAAATTATTTTAGCAGATGAACCGACAGGTAATTTAGATCCCAAAACTACAAATGAAGTATTTAATTTATTTTTAAAAGTAGCAAGAGAACAAAATACCGCAATTATTATGGTAACACATAACCATGAATTAGCACATAAAATGGATAAATTATATAAGCTAAAGCACGGATTATTAAATATAGCTTGATTTAAAGCTCAAAAATTCTAATAATTATATGTAGGTTCTGTGAAGATTTCTAAAAAGATTTAATTTTGGCTCTTTTTTGCTGCAAATTACAAGATTTTTTTGAAATATGAATAACTATTCCTTCAAAAACCTTATTAATTTTTGCTAAAAAATATCTTAAAATAGCAAATCAATTAGAAATTTTCACAGAACCTAATATTCTTTTAATAAAGGTTAGTAATGGCTGAGCCTATTATATTTACTCTTTTACTTGGAGATGAAGATCGGATATCAGAGAAAATAAACAAGCAGGAAACTCAAAATACACTGCCTATTATCCGGCTAGAAGTTAATAAAGCATCACATATACCCGATAAAGAACGTATTTTTTCGGAGATCTTACAAGAATCCCACAAAAAGGGCAAAACACCGATTTTTAATATTCAACTTAATAACAATAATATACAACCTATTTTTAAGGTACAAGATTTAATTAATTTACAAAATTTAAATATAAAAACTACTATTACTTTTGATCAATATAATTCATTACCCCAAAATTCTGAACTAGCAGCTTATTGGAAGCAAATTATGAAAAAAGTTGATCATGTTTTTTTTACAAATGAAGCAGATCAAAATTTATCTATAGCCGATGGTATAGTACCAAAAGATAAAGCCACTACAATTACGGATATAAGTTTAGTAACATCTGTTTTTAACAATCTTGTATATGATCGTAAAATTGATCAATTACTTTCCGGTACAATACCTGATAAAGAAAAGCTAGATAAAATAATAAAAAACGCTAAAAATCAAGGCGGTAGAGTGATTATAGGAACTTGGCCTCTTTCTGCAGACGAAGCAACAAATCTTATCACTGCTAAATTCGGTATTACCTCTGAAGATCAAATTTACGGATTGAAACTCGAAATTAATGAAATCTTAAAAGATTCAAATAATGCTGCTGGAAACTTAAAAAAATATGTATCACAAATATCTAGGCAATTTCAAAAAGATTTAGGTAAAACTGAGGTAAATCCTATTGACTTTAATTTTAATACAAAGAAAGTTATGAATGATAGACCTAAGGATATACAAGTAGAACAAACAACATCATATGAACCTCCAAAAGCAAACCAACCACAACCGCAAGGTTTTTTTAAAAGAATTTTTAACTATTTTAAAGATATAATAACTAGTTTTAAAGAAGCAATATTCGGCAAAAAAGAAGAACCTAAAACTCACGAATCAACAACTCCAACTACGGAAGCAAAGCCGACAATAACAGAAGAACCACTAACCACTGTTGCATCTTCTATAAATCCACCACAACAGCAAGCTCCCGCTAATAATCAAAAACCATGGGAAAAATTAGGAATTCCACAGGAAATGTATAAGGAATCTCTAAAAGCAGAACAACAATTAGCCAAACCAGTAATAGAGCCAAAACAGCAGATACCTGAAAAAAAATCATCACTGGTTATAAATACTGAAGATCAAGTTGGTGTTTATAATACAGGAAATATAAAACAACCTACTTATTTATACACTGAAGATGATATAAAAAATATATTGGAAGCAAATATAGATAAGAATATGTGCTCTATATTTCATCATGCCTCTTTAGAAGAGCCGGAAATACTAAAAGATACTCTTCGTGTTACAGTAGAGGGTTTAATACTAGATAATAAGCCTGCAATTATACCACTAAATACAGGACATGAACATTGGTTACTCTTAATGGCTAGTAAAGATGATAAAGGTAATATAAAATTTATGTATAATGATCCCTATGGTGAGCCATTGGAATCTCGACCAAAAGTAACAGAATATATTACCGAAATTTATCCCGATGCAAAAATAACAGACCTAAATACCAAGCAACAAGAAAATGTATATGATTGCGGAGTTTTCGTATGCGATAGTGCGATAAAACTCTCTAAAGGGCAAAAAATTCTAACTACTGAAGAATCTAAAGACCAAGGTATAAATTTAAGGAAAACTCAAGCTAATACATTATTAATACAGCAACAAGCAATAGCGATTGGACACAAATCACGCAAGACATCATCTACAAATAACAAATTTCACAATCTTATTAACAGCCGAAAAACAAAAGATACTGAAAGGAGTCGTTGATAACAAAAAAACATTAGGCAAAATCTATAATTACTAATATAATTATTTATGAGTCTATAATAAAATTTGTGTAAGTTGCAAAAAAAGCAGTAAGAGATTACTGTAAAAAGAAGTAACTAAAACAAAGGGAAATTATGGCTAAAGAAATAGGTAAAGATAAAGAAAAATTAAACATAAGTAATCAGCTAGTAGAAGAATTATTATCAAAAGCAGACCCATCAGAGTTATTTGGTCGAGATGGTTTATTTCAACAGCTAAAGAAACAAATAGTTGAGAAAATATTAGCAAGTGAGTTAGATCATGAATTGGGCTACTCAAAGCATAGTAAAGTAGAAAAAGTAGACAATAATCGTCGTAATGGTAGCTATGAAAAGACAGTAATTGATGATGATGGTCGTAAGTTGACATTAGAAGTACCAAGAGACCGGGAAGGTGAGTATAATCCACAATTAATACCAAAAGGGCTGAGGAGATTTAATGGATTTGATGAGAAGGTAATTTCACTTTATGGTAGAGGTATGACAGTCAGTGAGATTCGTGGTCACTTAGAAGAAATATATCAAACTGAAGTATCTAGTGATTTAATATCAACCATAACAGATGGAGTACTAGAGGAGGTAACTAGGTGGCAAAATCGCTATTTAGATAGGATATACCCAATATTGTATTTGGATTGCATATATGTTAAATCTAGAGATAATCATATAGTAATAAATAAAGCTGTATATTTGGCAATTGCGGTTAATATAGAAGGCAAGAAGGAGTTATTGGGCATTTGGATAGGAAAAAATGAAGGCTCTAAATTTTGGATGCAAGTATAACTGAATTAAAGAATCGAGGTGTAGAACAAATTTATGTTGCTTGCGTTGATGGTTTAAAAGGTTTTTCTGAGGCTATCAGTAGCATATTTCCTGCTACTATAGTACAACTATGTATAGTGCATATGGTACGCAATTCAGTAAAGTACGTGTCACATAAGGATTTAAAAGAGGTAACATCAGATTTAAAACAAATTTACACGGCAAATAACGAAGAAATGGCTCGTTTAAAACTGCAACAATTTAGTGTAAAATGGGATAAAAAATATCCAGTAATTTCTGATATTTGGCAGCGTAGTTGGTCAGGAATAATACCATTTTTTGCCTTTCCTGAGGAGATTAGAAAGGTGATTTATACCACGAATACCATAGAGTCTATAAATCGTCAAATTAGGAAAATTATTAAAAATAAAGGTGTATTTCCAGATGATAAATCAATTCAAAAGATAATATTTTTAGCCTTGCAAAATGCGGCTAAAAAATGGACTATGCCTATAAAAGATTGGTCATTAGCTTTAAATCAATTTGAAATACTTTGTGGGAATTTTAAATATGATTTATTGGAAAATAAAAAATGAACTTACACAAAAAAAATGATTGACTCTTATTTATAGTTAATTTATATTTTAACAAGGAATGACTACCATACTTGTGATCGTTATTATAATAATGATCGCCTTATCTGCTTTATTTGCCGCTACCGAAACTGCTATTACCGCTTCTTCCCCAGGGAAGATTCATAAGCTTAAAATCGCCGGTAATAAGCGTGCTAAAACAGTTTTAGAGGTTCTTAAGAAAAAAGAAAAGGTCATAGGAACTTTATTAATAGGTAATAGTTTAATCAATACTGTTTGTACCACTATTGCTACTACTCTCTTTATTAGCTTTCTTGGAGATAATGGACCCATTGTTGCTTCCGGCGTTATGGCTTTTATAATTATTGTTTTTGCCGAAGTAGTACCGAAAGCAATAGCCGTTGCTAAACCTGAACAATTAGCATTAAAAATGGCTTCAACTATCGTAATATTTTTAAAGCTTTTCAAACCTATTAATATTGCTCTTGATTACATTACAAAAATATTTTGCTTCATATTTCGTATTAATTTAAATCCTCAAATATCAGGAACGGAAGAAGTAAGAGGCGTGATTGAGCATTACCATCAAGAAGGCGGAGTTTATAAATCTGATCGTAATATGCTCGGCGGGATATTAGATATACGTAATATGACGGTATCGGAAATTATGACTCACAGAAGTAGTATTATAGCCCTTAATATCGACCTACCTCATGAAGTGATAATTAAAACTTTATTATCGGGTGCTCATACACGTATACCTTTATGGCAAGATAATAGAGATAATATAATAGGAATTCTCAATCTAAAAGATTTGCTTAAAGCATTATACGAAAATAATAATGATGCAAAAAAAGTGGATATTAATAAACTTCTAACCCCACCTTGGTTTATCCCTGAGAATGCACTTGTAGTAGACCAGCTACATGCATTTAGAGAACGTAATAATCATTTTGCTTGTGTTGTAGATGAATATGGTACTCTACTAGGTATTATTACTCTTGAAGATGTTATAGAAGAAATAGTAGGACCCATTACTGATGAACATGATAGACTTAATAATGAAATTATCAAGAAGTCTAATACCGAGTTCATTATAAAAGGAACTACGACTATTAGAGATATTAACCGAGAACTTGATTGGAATTTATCGGATGAAGATGCAAACACTATAGCAGGATTAATAATCCATAAAATTGCTAGAATTCCAAATCAAGGGGAAATAATTGAAATATTTAATTTAAAGGTAATTATTTTAAAGAAAATTGCCAATAAGATTGATAGCGTAAAAATTACCGTATTACCTACTACCGAGGAAACAATAAGCAGTGAGTGAAATCGGTAATTTTTTACTGCTAACAACGATGTGCTTGTCGGTTATCGGTTTGTCTTTTGTCTTTTATGTCATTCCTGCGAAAGCGGGAATCCATAAAAAATCTCTATTTTATAGACTGGATTCCCGCTTTCGCGGGAATGACAACTACCTCATTACTTGCCCCTTCTACATAGCTGCCTCATGTACTATACTTGCCTTTTTTACCCTAGTCTATGCTTTTATTATCTCTGACTTTTCACTACAAAATGTTTTCTTAAATTCCAGTACTTTAAAACCTTTAATATATAAAATAGCCGGTAGTTGGTCGAGCCACGAAGGCTCAATGTTATTATGGTTTTGTTTATTACAAATCGTTAGTTGCTGTTATATATTTTTACTTGAAGATAACCGTCTTAAATTTTTATCTATTATTATTCTATCAGCCATACAATTATTTTTTAGCAGCTTTATTTACTTTACCTCCAATCCTTTTAACGTGTTTTCTTTCGTTCCTAAAGAAGGGTTAGGCTTAAACCCGATGCTACAAGATATTGCTTTGAGCATCCATCCTCCTCTACTTTATTTAGGCTATGTTAGCTATGTAGTACCGTTTACTATTGTTTGTGCCTCTATGTCATTCTCATACCCACTTATGTCATTCCCGCGGAAGCGGGAATCCATTAATGACAGAAGACTTCTCAAAACATTTTCCAATATCGGTATCTTATTTACTACCATAGGAATTAGCCTTGGTTCTTGGTGGGCATATAGAGAACTCGGCTGGGGCGGATTTTGGTTTTTTGATCCGGTAGAAAATATTTCACTATTTCCTTGGTTATCCGGAATTATGCTCCATCATTCTATAATTGTAACAACAAAAACCGGACGTATGCAAAACTGGACAGTAATTTTATCCATCATTACTTTTTTATTAGTAATATTTAGTGCTTTTTTAGTACGTTCAGGTTTTATTACCTCAATTCACTCTTTTGCATTCTCACCTGAGAGAGGAATATACTTGCTTGGAATATTTTTGATTATGGGGATTGGTAGTATTGGGTTGTATACTATCACATCATTGCGAGGAAATGCATTAGAATTGACGAAGCAATCTCAGGAAACTAACCGAGATTGCCACAGCCACTTTCGTGGCTTCGCAATGACGAATTGTGGAAACTCCATACTCCTCGGTAATATATTCCTCCTTCTTAGCCTTATTGTGCTAATAGCTGCCACACTTTATCCGACAATTTACTCTTTATTCGACGATAAATCTATTATTATTAGTGAAACATTTTTTGTTAATAATTTTATTATATTCGTTATCCCTATTCTTGGTACCATAGGATTATTTACTACCAGAAGCTCTATTAAAAAACATATTATAATTCTAATATTATCTCTAGTAATTACTTATTTAATATCATTAAAAGTAACATTTAGTGTTATATCGATTTTAACTATAATCGCATCTATATTTCTTATGCTTCATAATATTCATTATCTTTTGGTTAAAACTAATTATTGTAGAAATAGACTTAAAGCAAGTAACGCTAGTATGATCCTTGGGCATTTTGGTTTTGCACTAATTAGTTTTAGTATTACTATGAATACATTATTACAAAGTGAAATGGATTTTACCGGCAGAGTAGGAATAAGTAAAACATTTAACGAATTTAAAGTAACATTGCAAAATATTAAGTTTGCTCAAGGTAAAAATTATTATAGACAAATTGCTGAATTTTGGCTTGAGGATAATAGCCGTAATATAACTATATTAAAGCCGGAAAATAGGCTTTATATAGTTGAAAAGAGTTTATCGCAAGAAAGTGATATATACTCTTGCTTATCATATGATCTTTACGCAGTTTTAAGTAATATAGACGGCGATATAATCCATGCTAAAATATATTACAAGCCAACGATGAGCTTTATTTGGCTTGGAATTATTCTTACCGTTTCCGGTTTTTTTATTGCACTAATCAGAAAAAATTCTAGCTAATTTGAACCATCACATTTAAGGTTTAAAATTTTTATACTATTCGGATGATCAGCTCCGAATTGTTCTATCTGATTATTACGGAATTTTTCATACCAAAATTTCTTAGGTAAAGTACAACTAGCTTTAGCGGCTGCAAAATACATATTACTTATTTCATACACATTTTTCATATTTTCTTTATAGTTATTCCAATATATATTTTCAGCAGTAGCATAAGTATCTACCGCCTCCTCATTTTGATTAAGTAACACTAGTGCATCCCCTTCAGCAACAAACGTTTTTGCCAACTCTATATCCGGTGATATAATAATCTCTTTGTTAGGTCTAGTTGGATCATTAAGAAAAATTGCTTTAGCTTTTTTATTCTAGAGCTTCGGTAACATCACCTAAACCTAGTTTTGCTCGTGATTTTTGGGTAAAAATTCGTCCAAATACTTGATTTTCCTCTTTTTTACTTGACTTATTCATATCATATACTTCTTCTAATAAAGAAAGAGCTTCCTGATGTTTCTTAAGATTATTTAATACATCTAATTTAATGAGATATGAACCGGTAAGAAATAAATCTTGAGGTTTCATCCCGTTTTCGGTACAAGCATTTATAGTATCGTCAATTCTTCTTAATGCTTCATAATTTTTACCTTGGATATTAAATAATTTAGCTTTTGCATAATATATAGTTGCTATGTCAGTTTGATCTACTAGATTTTGATTGAACATATCTTCCATCATTTGGATATTTTTTTCTGCTTCTTCTAGATTTCCTAGCTAAATATTGGATATAGCCGAACCGAAAACTACATTACATTTTATGGAATCATATCCTTTCACTTCATCAAATACCTGCTTAGCTTTCGTATCATATTCAATTGCTTTTTTAGGATCTGACCAAGTTCTATAATACCACCCTATGCGTCCTAAATATGCAGCATAAGCAAATTTTTCTTCATTATTCATTGTCCATAATTTAAATTTACCTTTTTGATCGTTTTTATCAAACCAATTTACTAATTTTTTTGAGTTATATAAATCGGAAGAATTAGCATATTGTATTAATAAATTTATAACTCTAAAATTTTATATATCGATATATCGTATTTTTCTGCATTTTTTGTAATTAATCCGGTATAGTTTTAGCATTTCTAAAAATACGCCCCTTTACTAAACTTTTAGGTATAGAATTTAAAAGATTAGTAACACTCGTTTAAGATATTCTTTATTTCCTTTATCTCCATTTATTTGTAATATTTTTTTAGCTATAACATCATGCATTTTAAATATCGGATTAACTTCATTAGGTTCAATATTAGAGATCAAAGCAAATTTAGAAAACTGATAAATATCATCATCTAGACTATGCTTATCTTCAGTAATAGAATTTAATAATTCTTTTGAAAAACTTTGATTATTAAACAATGCTATCCCATCTAGTAATCTCTTGGCACTAGGCTTTAATTCATTGCTAACAAGTTTTATATTTAGCTCAATTTTATCCTTAGAGGCTTTTATCTTTTTCTTGTATTGCTCTAAGTTTAAACCTTGTATTTGATTTAATATTTGTGCTCCTTGAACTATGAGAATCGGATAACCTCCAAATGCTTGAGTCAAAAAATTTATTAATTCCGGATTTTTATTTTCCAATATATTTTTTTGCAAGTAATACAGCTTCCGGCTTAGTGAAAGCGTTTGCTTTGATTATGTTAGATAATAATTCATCGTCTTGGGAACAAAATATAATATTACCGTTATACTCCCAATTAATAAAATCCTCTATTTTCTTATTCTCGCCTATTTTTAAATTATCAAGCACCAATAACCATTTATCTTTACTTGCTAGATAAACCATTAAATCTTTCTTCATCACTGCCATATCTTCTGAAATCACCGGTGATCTTACCTCGGTATTAATAGTTTTAGATAATTTGAGTAATTGCTGCTCTATATTTAGATTACAATCAATCAACCAAATTATGTTATAGTTATCTTTATTTTCATAAGCGTACATTCTAGCAAGCTGCGTTTTACCCATATCGCTTACCCCTACTACACTAGATTGCTTATATTTATTAAGATTTTCTTTTAGTTTTTCCAATTGGGATACATGATTTATAAAATAGCTAACCGGTACAATTAAATTGGATATTTGACTTTGAGCAAATATACTTCCGCTTATTAGAAGCATAATAATCACTTAAGTTTGTAAAATTAAAAGCTCGATTTATCTCGCTTTTTTCTGGATCCCTGCCTACGCGGGGATGACATATAGTAGGTTTTGAGCCATGCAACAAGGCATGTAGGCAGGAAGCAAGAACAAACAAAGCCCCCTTTTTTCAAAGAGGGCTTTTTTCTTGAGGAACTTATAAACTTGCTAATCGGGAGCGATTAGAAGTTTACACGGACTTTTAGAGTACCTTGATGTGCAGTATATTTACTTGCAATCTGAGCATCGTAACCGATTCCGTACTCCATCTTAGCACCAGATCTTATACTTGCACTTAAACCTAAATTATAAGATGTTTTAGCGGCTCTGTCAGGCTGGCTGATACACGGAGTAACTTGTCCGTCTAATACAGACTGAGTTTTAGATAATCTACCGGTTACTTTGTGAACCACAAAAGCATGAACTTCCGGATATACCGCAAGATCAGTTATGTTCATAGTACCGCCGGCTACTTTAGCACCTACTATTAAATCGGTTCTATCGCTAAACTTGCTGTTAACTTGCTTGTTTGCAACTGTTGTACCGGTTTCTTTGTAGTTTTCGTCAGAAGACTTTAAGTAGCTAAGCCCTGCCATTGGAGTTACTAACACACCTTGCATTGCATTGTAATCATAACCGACTGTTAAGTTACCACCGAATGTCATGTTATCGTAATTACCGGCAGCAATTTGCTTGCTCATATTACCGTTAGCATCGAAGAAGTAACGCTGACTTTTGTTCTTCACTTGGTTTAAGCTAAATATTGCACTACCTTGAGCAAAGAAGTTCTTAACAAGCTGCTGGGCACCATATAGAGAGAATGAGAAACCGTTAACGTCGGTTTTATCACCTTTCTTATAATCTTGGTGTTTTATATCAGTTTTAGTGATACCAATAGCAGCACCGATCATTAAGTTATCGTTAGCTAGCGTATCTAAACCGATTACAATACCGGTGGTTTTAGCTTTATAACCAGCTAAACCACCTTTCTTACTTTGATGTGCATCAGTATAGAAAGGTTTTGCCCATATACCGTAAGCTATATTATCAACAGCCTCGTCACCTGCAGCAACCGCAGCCGGTATTGCTTCCGCTTCAGATCCAACCATTTCAGGAGTACCTAAATATCTAAGAGCACCTAATCTGTTACCAAGTTGAGCTTGGATATCTTTAGCTACATCTAATTGTGCATTAGTTATGGCCGCATTTGTATCGGTAACGATAGTTCCGACAAAATTAGCAGAATCAGCACTATTTTTAGCTAAAAGAAGATTATTATATGCTGCAGTATTAGTTGCATTTACAAATGTTGTAACGTTCTGACCTACACCCGGTGCACCTCCAAACGGACTATTTGCGATATCATTAGTAACTACGTTTTCTGCATTGTTAGTACGCGTTATTACATAATCTTGGTTAGCAGCACGTATTAAACCGTAATTTACGAAACGATTACTGCCGGTTACAGCAAAGTTAGGACCTCCTAAAGTACCGTTAAATCTAGCACCACCTTGGATTAAAGTATAAGTTTGTGTACCACTGAAATTTGCATTGGCATTATCTTGTACGTTAATGGTTGTAGTTCCTGTAGTTGTTGCATTAACTTGCGCACCTTCCGCGATAACGATGTGACCTATATTACCGTTTGCTAATGTTAAAGTAGTTTCAATAGAAGTATTATTTCCCCATGTTGAAGTACCACCTGCAAATGTTAAAGTATTTGTAAGAAGATCGATTTTACCGTTAATAGCAGTAGTACCGCCGCCTAAAATTACATTAGAATTTACAATACCTAAATTATAAGTACCAAAGTCTATGACTTGTGAATAAATATTTCCTTGTAATCCTGCACCATTATTACTACCTGTAAATCTAACAGAAGCTACAGGAGTATCTGAATCACCTATATTACCGACGAATGCATTACCTAAATAAGTTACAGTACCGTTATTAGCTTTAGTAGTAACAATCATACTTGTAGAATTAGAAAATATACCGTCAGTAAATCTTACATTAGCGTTACCGTTAACACTTCCAAGAGTAATTTTACCGCCAAAATCTGTTCCGGCTATACCGCCTGTAGTAACAGTTACACCATCATTAATTGTTGTGTTAGTTGCAATAATATTACCTAAGTTGTTATAGTCTGTAGTAAACGTTACTTGCTTGAACTGTGAAGCGCCAATACCTGTGCCTAAGCCATAAACTGTACCAGGGGTATTAGGAACACCACCGCTAAGTGTGACAGTACCTTGATTATTGTTTATAGTACCGATACCTGCATATAATGTAGTAGCATTAACGATTATGCCGTTATCGCTTCCAAGACCTAGACCTACGATATTATTTGGATCACCGATTACTTGACCGTCAGCGATGACACTATCAACACCTAAAACAATCACGCTAGGAACATTAAAACCTTTAGCTGTTTCATTACCTACGGTACTTTTAATTGTTAAAGGAATTGTGTTGCCTGCATCATTGAATGGAATGCCGCTAGGTAAGAATAAAACTGCACCTAAACTTGAATTTTCAAAAGCAATCGTATCAGTCACGGCACCATGATAATTACCTGCATTACCTATCTCATTAACCACTACGTTACCGGGACCAGAAACCGTTATTTGTTTTAAAGCATCAACAGGTACAGCTTGTTTGTTTAATGTTACGTTAATAGGACCGGTATTAACGAATTCTACTATACCGGTACCATCGGCAGATGCAACAAAGTCTGCAGTATAGTTACCACTAATTTGTAAGGTAGAATTAGCTGCAATTGTAGTGTTACCGTTAAATGTTGCATTACCTAAGAACTTAACAGTAGTACCGTTATCTAATGCTACAGTATTAAACTTATTACCTTGCTGTCCACCGACTGTACCGCTTACTATATTTTTTCCACCGGCATTAAAGACAAAAGAACCTACGTTAGCATCGGTAGTAGTAATATTAGTAGCATATAAATTTACACCTTCACCAACATTTAATACAGTATCAGCATGAGCCCCTTTAGATCCAAAATTAATTTCTGCAAGTGGATTTGCAGCACTACCTAAATTTGTACCGGCTGCAAGAGTTGTATTATTATTTACAACAGGATTAAATATTATTTTACCTTGACCGGCAGCATTTGTAGTTCTTGTTATTAAATAATTATTATGAGCGAATTGTACTGAACCGTTATTTCCAATAACTAACTCGTTAATAGCAACATTACCGCCATTTAAAGCTGTTTTACTTGAGCCAATATTAAATTGTCCAAGAGTTTTATTATTACCAATAGTACCGATTGTACCGCTAATAGTTAAAGTTTGAGCATTTGTTAGGCTACTCGCATCAACAACGCCTGTTTGATCAGTAGCTATAGCTAAATCACAATCAACTACAATATTATTTTGCGTGCTTGTTAATTTAATAGTACCACCGTTAGCTTGGAAATCAATCGTTCCACCGTTAGCACCGATAATATTTGCTCCACCAAGTGTTAATGTTTTTGTAGCATCGTTAGCTAAAGTAATGCCTTGTAACGCAGCACCGCCGCCACCGTTCCCTATATCGCCGGTAATTGTAGCACTACCGTCTAAGGTAATAGCACCGGCTGCAAGAACACCGCCGACAAGAGCAGTTTGGTTAACTTTACCGTTTATAACTGTACCATCAGCAAGTTTAAAGACAGAACCGGCATTTCCTAAACGTAACTCGGCAGTATGTGTTCCTGATAATTGGACAACTCCGACACCTGATGCTTCAATTGCTGTAATATTATTTGTCACCGCAACATTTGCATCTGCACTAGCACTTGCTAAAGTACCGTTAGCATCAAAAGTTATCACACCTGCAGTGTTACCGGGATTGCTAGCATCACCTGTAAAATTACCGGTAAGGGTCATAGTATTAGGAACTGTAATCTGTGCTGCAAGATTACCGAAATCAGTAGTACCAAAGTTTGAGTTTTGGGTTATTGCAACTTTAGAAGCTGCTGTTTTAAAGGCAGTAGTACCGTCTATACCAACGTCAACTATGTGTCTAAAATTTACTTGTCCATTTGCATTAGCACTTTGTATAACCATGTCTTTAGCATAAACTTGTCCATCGATTGTTGCTACCTTACCATTATCTACGCTAACAACAAATCCTGCAGCTCTACCTGCGCCATTATTAGTACCTATTACTGCATTAGCAGGGCCGGCATTAGCTATAAGTTGACCGTCTACTGCAACAGTGTTCAATTCGATAATACCTTTTAGATTACCGCCTAAACTTCCTGTAACGTTAAAGTCGGTAGCAGCACCATTCTTACTTAATAATACTAATCTACCCGTACCGTCTGTTCCATTAAAATTAATAGTAGTACCACCTGCTTGTAAATTTAAAGCATTAGCATTAGTAGCATCAGTATTGAACATGAAACCTTGACCGTCACCGATATTAATTGCCTTAACAGTAGCAAAACTTTTATCTGAAACTTGAATAAATCCATTAGTAACATTTAATGTACCGTTAGCACCATTAGCTATTAAAGCATTACCTGCAAGTATAAGAGGAGCTTTTTGAGTTGTAGGATTTGCTAAATTAAATACTAATGTAGAAGCCGCAGCACCGAAGTCTATTGTTCCTACACCGCTAAGATCATTATTGGCAATAGCAGCACCACCATTAAATTGTGCAACAATATTTTGAGCATTGTGTGTAGCAGCAGCTTGTACATTAGTAATACCTTGACCTGTTATAGTAAGAGTTTTACCGGCATCAAGCGTAAGGTTAAAGAAGTTAGCGTTATGAGCAACATTATTGATGAACCCTAAGGTAGTATCTTCACTCACTGTCACTGCTAAATGGTTTGCATTATTTAAAAACAAACCGTTAAAACTACCAGCTGGAGTATTTAAATTAATACCATTATTAACATTAGCAGTAATAACTGCATTTAGAGCAACTGCAACATTTGCAAGATTGACAGTTTGGTCAAATCCCGCACCATCAACAGTTGTAGCAACTCCGTTTGTTGTTCTATTCTGCTGTATAGCAGCACCCATAGCTGAACCTGCAAAACTGGCTACTATGGTAGCTGTAGAAGCAGTTACCAACCCTGCGGAAATTAATTTTTTTAGAAAATTTGGTTTTTGAGCCATAATTTTTGTCCTATATTTAAGTTAAAATTTAGTACCTAGTATTAAAACAAACTTATCAAACGTGAGTCAAGATATCCCACATTTGATAAGGAAATAACCTAATATTTTGTTTCAATAGTCTCTAAACTACGAGCTGAGCATACTATATATTGTATATAATTACAAGCATCGCTATAGTTTTTTTATAAAGTTTTAATAAATGTTATATTTTTACCACATTGGCGTTATTCCTTATCAGGGTCATCCCGTGGCTTGACCGCGGGATCCAAAAAAAATAACTTAATAAGTATACATTTTTGATTTTTTTAGATGGATACCGCTACAAGCTTGCAGTATGACACCAAGAATTGGATCCCGTGGTCAAGTCACGGGATGACATATTTTCGTCTCACGGGATGACGAACTAATGATCCCCCTAATCTTTGTTAAATATTAGCACTTCAGCAGTATTTGCCCATTTTAGCATTTCGTCGTATTTAGTATGCCAAATACGCATAATTTCTTTTTCATATTCTACAATTTGCTCTTCTAATCCTTCAAATTGTTTCACCATTTGACGTGCTTTAGAAAATATCGTGTCATTAGTAACGTCAAAAACTTTTTTCAAATGACGGTCTTGTTCTTCTTTATAATTTAAATGAGCTGCTCTACCAAGCTCGGCATCTTTATGCATATTTTCACTTCTTATCTGTATTTCAAAATTACGTTTAGAGTGTAAAAGCTGCATTATATTATGAAGAGACTGATAGCCGTTGCTTTTTGGTCTATTGATATAATCTTTGGTGTATAACCAATCTAAATGCGGAGAACTCTTAACTACGTCCAAAGCATTATAGCATAGAGCTTTAGATTTAACTATAATCCTACATGCAATTAAGTCTTTCAATGCATCAATCGGCACTTCTTTCCTTGTCATCTTTTTTAAAACAGAATAAGGTTCTTTAAGACGCATATATATCTCATTTCTATATCTGCTTTATTTAAATCTTCTTTAAGCAGATTAATAATATCACAAATCAAATCCCCTCCTGCTATCTAAAATTCTCTATATCTCTATTCTTAGTAAATATTACCTATAGCTTTTAGAACTTAAATACACAAGACTGTTCATAACACTATTCAAGTAATTTATAAAATTAATTCTTTAACTAAAAATTAAAAAACAGATTAATAGTAAAAATAAATTTTTTCAATATAATTATTTAATTAATTTTAACTTAGATTAATTGGATAAGTTCCTTAATAGCCATTTTACGGCTAAATACCTGCCGTTGTGCAGTTCCGTTGTCATCCCGTGGCTTTATGACCACGGGATCTTACATCACAGACTATGTCCTAAAATACCGCGGTCGAACCGCGGTATGACATTAAATGAATAATAGCATTAAGCAATAAACAAGTCAGAAAATTTATCTATAGAACTTTCCGAAACACTACATAGAACTTCAGACATTTTGTTAAATTCTCCGGTACATTCAAGCACTATATCTACGCCTGCATCTAAAACTTCTTTGGTCATATCTGCCATACTACCGCTTAAAGCTTTCATATCTATTGCATCGGAAATAATAAGCCCTTTAAAGCCGATATTATTTTTAATATAGTCTATCACTTTTTTTGATAGGGTGGCAGGATTCTCAGGATCAAGAGCTTTATAAATTATATGTGCCGTCATAGCAAGTTTAATATTATCGTGCTTCGCGAGCTCCTTAAATACTTTAAAGTCTGTTTTTGCTAACTCTTCTATATCAGCATCGACAATAGGTAATTTTTTATGGCTATCCACCGTAGCTCTACCATGGCCCGGAATATGTTTTATACAAGCCCCAACTTTCTCTTCTTGTAATCCGTCTATAGCAGCTAAACATAAAGGCACGACTACTTCCGGCTCCCCGCCGAAACTTCTATCGCCGACTATCTTGTCTGCTCCTTCGTGGATCAAATCCGCTACCGGTGCAAAATCTAGATTAATTCCTACTTCTCTCAGCTCTTTCGCAATATCACTATAATTTTGTTTACATGCTTGGGGATCAGTAAAAGTTTGAGCAGCCGGAGCGTCATAAAAAGTCGGTGCTATGAGCCTTTGTACCCTACCGCCTTCTTGATCTATAGAGATGATAGTATTTTCCCCTAATACTTCTTTTATATCTGCAATAAGCTTAATAAGGGCTTCTTTAGCCTGCGCACCGTTATCATTCTTTCTAATATTACGACGGAATAAAATTACACCTAAAGGATTATGCTCTTCAAATAATTCTCTTTCGGCATCGGTTAATTCAGGACCAGATATACCTATAATTACTGGCTTTACCATTTGTCTTATTGTCATAATATGTTTCTTTCTTTTCTTTAAAACGTGATATGACAAGTACTATACGCACGTCATCGAGGAATCGGCAAGAATTTTTTTTATTTGAAGAGACAAATTATGGAAATTGGTAAGTAATATATCGATTCTAGAGGTAGAAAGATATGTAATATCTTTATTTAAAGATTTTTGGAGTAGATCAATATCATTAGCAGTATAATATTTTCTATTATTTATTTTATAATTAGATAAATCAGGGCTTTTTGTCTCTAGATATCTTAATTGATGTAAAGCAATATTTAAATGCTTAATCACTTCACTAGCAGAATAATATTTTTTTGTTAGCTTATTGTTTGTCATATACTCCGAATACAGATTTTGTTGCATGGCTCGTTTTATGTCATTCCCGCGTAGGCGGGAGTCCCCAAAAATAACCTTAATATTGATACACATTATTGACAAAATAAACCTAAAAAAACAAGTTTTTTATAGGTTTTACTGGATTCCCGCTTTCGCGGGAATGACATAAAAAGCATTTTCCGATACATGCAACAAGCCAACAAATTATAACGAAGTTCATCGAGTAGATTCATTAATTAAAGCTTTTAATTTAGAAGAAGGGACAAAACGTAAATTCTTTTTTGATTCTATAATTACCGGTGCTTTGGTATGAAAATTTATTCCGGGACGTGGATTTTTTTGTTTAACCTCAAAGCTACCAAAATTCTTTAAAGTTAATTTTTGCTCTTTTGCTATTTCTAAAATATTAGAAAAAACCGTATGAACTATTTCCTCGCATAAATTATTTGAAAAACCCAATTTAGAGCTTAACATAGCTGCAATTTTTTCTTTGGTAATAGTCATAAATAATACCGGTTTTTAATGGTATATTGTCCGCAGTCATTGCGAGGAGAAACTATAAGTTTCGACTAAGCAATCTCAGGAGTTGATCCTACTTTATGAGATTGCCGCGTCGATGCTACGCATCTCCTCGCAATGACGTTAAAAAATTACGACTTTGCTTTTTCTTTATCGTTATTATATTCGTTAATATTTTTATTTAGCTCTTCTAATTTATCCACTAGGTGCTGACGTATTTTTTCTTGCTTCTTGCTGCCTGCTTTTTTATAATCTTCCATTTTTGCTTTTACAGCATCTATAGATTTTTGCAGTTCTTCACCTTTTTTATCTTTCTGATCTTTCACATTCTTTTTTATCTCTGCAACGCTTTGGGCGATCTGATAATAAGTATTGCTTAAGGTCTGATTAAATTTATCGGCTTCCATTTGTGCTAGGTTTGTTAAATTGTCTTTTAATTCCTGTAAGTTTTCGGTAATTGTTTTTGTACTGCTTGTAGCTACTTCTTCAGTTTGCACTTCATTTGCTTTTGTGTCATCCTTGGTAGGCAAATCTGCAAAAATACTAGGTGTTAATAATAAAGTAGCGGTAGCACCTAATGTTATTAAAATTTTTTTCATTATATTCTCCAATTATTTATGTTTATTATTATATTGTTCAACTTTCTTACTTAAATCATCAAGTTTTTTTACAAGAGTTTGTCTATATTCTTCCACTTTATCATCTTTAATTTTCTGATAATCCTGTAACTCTTTCGTTAAATTTTTATATTGCGCTTTTATAGTTTCTAAAGAATGGTCTTTACTATCCTTAGCATATTCCTCTAAATCATTAATTTTGACGGATAATTTATCCTCTACTTCATGACATTTTTTATTAAAATCGACAGTAATAATTTTAGCAGAGTCCTTAAGATTTTTATGTAATTCTTCAAGTGCTGCACTTATAGTTCTTATAAAACCTCTTTATTGAAATAGTTAATAAAAATTAAACTTAAGTATTATATACCGGTATCATAAATAATATAATTATAAAAAGCAATTTTAAAAAGTACATATTGAATATATAGTTATTGTATCAAATAAATTTGAGGGTGTTATGACATTAGAACTAGGAAAAAAAGTTCCTGATTTATCTTTACACATAGGTCAAGATAACGTAATTAAACTATCGGATTTAAAAGGAAAATTCGTAATATTATATTTTTATCCGAAAGACGATACACCTGGATGTACTATTGAAGCACAAGATTTTAACAAGCTAAAACCGGAATTCGATAAACTTAATACGGTAATTATCGGAGTATCCAAAGATAAGCTTGACTCTCATGATAAATTTAAAGAAAAATATAGTTTAGGATTTGATTTAGCCTCTGATGCAAATTCAAATTTATGCGAACAATTAGGGGTATGGATAGAAAAATCAATGTTCGGTAAAAAATATATGGGTATTGATAGAGCTACGTTTTTACTTGATAAGGAAGGCATAGTTAAGCATATTTGGCGGTCGGTAAATGCTAAAAATCACGCTCAAGAAGTACTTGAGAAATTACGGACTATGCTTTCTTAAAATGTCATACCGTGGTTCATCTTTTTGTCATTGCGAGGAAATTGCATAACAATTGACGAAGCAATCTCAGGATATTTGACGAGATTGCCACGCAGCCTACGGCTGCTCGCAATGACGTTTCATTTCTTCCATCTATTGTGAAACCAAAACCATTGAGAAGGATTTTGCTTAACCCATTCTCCTAGCATTTGATTAATATTAAGCATAATATTATAGCAATCGGCTTTATTATCGCCGGTTTGCTCAAACTTTAATTGCGGGTGAACTATTACTTTAAAATAACTGCCTTTAGTTCTAATGATTTGGCAAGGTATAATTGGATATTTATACTGCAAAGCAATTTTAGCGATGGCGCTTGCAGTCATAGCAGGATGCCCTAAAAAAGGCACTTCAATTCCATCGTTCATTTTTTGATCAACAAGCATAACAATAGATTCACTCTCCTTGATAGCCCTGACTAAAGCTCTGCTACCTTCAGGACCTTTCGGTATAAGTCTTAATTTATCACCGGCACGACTTTCATTAACCAACTTGTTAACATACGGGTTATTTGCTTTACGATAAATTACGGCAACTTTCGGATAAAATTTATGAAGAATCTTAATACTAATATCCCAATTGGCAAAGTGACCGCTAAATAATAAAAAAGGTTGTCCTTCAAGTTTTTTAATATTTTCTATGCCGATTATTGCGATTCTACGCTCTAACTCGGCTTCATCCATCTTGCTAACATATGTAAATTCACCGATAAACCTACCGAAATTATCCCAAGTTTGATCTATGATTTTTTCAACATCACACATATCGCCGAATACTACTTTAATATTTCGTCTAGCAATTTTATTAACAGCAAATAATATACCGACTTTTCTTGCTATAAAACTACAAATATCCGCTGCTTTATCTACACCGAATATTCCTATTACTTTCAGGAATATAACAACGATAAAATACTCAATTAAATATCTAAGCTTTTTTAAAAATTTTTTCATTTAATAAATCAGGATGGTTTATAGATAATTCTACATCTAGACAGACAATATTATTATTTAAATCATTAAACTTAACATGATCTTTTCTTGTAGTAACTAAGGTAGCATTATGCTCTTTAGCTAATGAATATAAATTTTCTAAATCTGCTTGTAAATAATTATAATGATCAGGAAAAATTTTGTAACCGGTTATATTTAATCCGTAATTTTTTAAAGTCGCAAAGAAACGCTCAGGATTACCGATACCGCTAAAAGCAAAATAATTTTTAGTTTTATCTATATTATTTGAAGGAACTATTTGAGCATTTATTAACTTATTGACATAAGGAGTTAAAATATTCGGTATTTTATCTTGGTGGCTACTGACTAAAAAAATTAAATCAGCTGCATCAAGGGCTTTATTTGGATATTGTCTTAAAGGACCGGCAGGAATTAGAAAACCGTTGCCGAAAAGCCTTTGGCTATCTACTGAGACTATAGTAAAGTCTTTATGAAAATAAGGATTTTGTAGGAAATCATCAACTATTATTATATCAGGTTTAAGCTCGTTAATTAACGGCACAATCTCTTTAATATTTTTAGTAGCAATAACTGCTCCGTACTTTGCAAGTATTACCCCCTCATCTCCTACCTCTAATGCTGTATGTCCTTGATGTATGGTAGTTGCACTTTTAAGGTTACTACCATAAGCCTTAGTTACTATTACAAAACTTACATTTCTAGCTTTTAGTAATTTGGCTAGATACATTACTATCTGCGTCTTACCCGTACCTCCTACGCTACAATTACCGACACAAATAACTTTAGCAGGCAACATAATAGGACGTGCTAAACTAGCTCGTAAATAGCCTAAAAATTGATATATCAAGCTTATAGGCAAAAGCAAATAAGCTATAATATTTCGCTTCTGCCAAAATTCAGGATATAAAAGTTTGATCATAGTTTAACATTTACGGTAGTTAAAAATAAAGTCAAATGGATTGATTGCTTTATTATCTAACAGAATTTCAAAATGCAAATGTTCACCCGTTGCATTACCAGTGCTTCCTTGTATACCGATAAATTGACCACGCTTAATTTTATTTCCTTCCTTGACTGACATTTCTTTTAAATGAGCATATTTCGTAACAAATTTGCGTCCATGTTTAATCTCAACAAAATTCCCGTAATCAGGTGCTCTAGCGGCTTTTATAACAATTCCGCTTGCTGCTGCATATATCGGTGCTGCTTTTTTAGCTTGTAAATCAATACCGCTATGGAAACATTTCTTTTTTCTTTTCTTTTTATGAGGACTTGTCCTAGTTCCGTAATGGCTAGTAATTTTCGGCTCATATTCCGGCATCATAAGCGGTATTGTACTAATTATTTTATCAAGCTTGGTTAATTCTGAGATATTATTCCTATGAGTTTGTTTTTTTGCAAAATAGCTAGCTTCCGGTTTAGAGAGAAACTTATATTTTGAATTTAGTTTTGTTACAACTGCCTTTATATCAGCTATTTTTATTTCGGCTGCTTTATTAAATTCTGCCGGGTTTTTATTATGTAATTTGTGTAAAAAAATCTTATTTTGTTTAGGGTTATTAATTATTAGACCTAAGTTTTTTGCATATATACATTTGCTATTTTTGTTTGTTAAATCATACTGTACTACTAAATCCGCATGGCTGATTTTATATTTTTGCTTTAATTGAGATGAAGTAGTAGCAAGTAACGTAGTATCACTAGATTTTTTAATACTGCTACAACCTTGAACAAGAAAAACTATAAACAGTAAAAAGATATATTTTTTAAAAGACATTAAAGATAAATGTATGTAAATTTCAAATTAAGAGTACCACTTAAAATATTCTGTTAATTTCTCTAATTCTCCTCTAATATTTGGAGGGTTAATTAACATTAACCCACACTTTACCATATTTTTATCACTATTTAAAAGCTCATATTCAATAATCATAGTTTCTTTAAATCGGATATTTTTGTAATTATGGTAAAAATCACGGACTAAAGATAAATCTTTTATAGGATACCAAATTAAGACAGTATTATTAAGAACTCGTAGCTTAATTTTTTTAAGTGCTTCAAGTAATTTTTGAAACTCATTTTTTACTTCAAAAGGCGGATCAAGAAAAATTAATCCTCTATTCTCTTTAAATGGTAGCAAAGCTTTGATAGCATTATAAGCATCTATATTATGCGTATCATTTGGTAATAATTTTTTTAAACTTAAATAATCGCTTGGATGAAGTTCGCAGGCAATTAAGCGATCATTTGGTCTTAATAATTGTTTAATTATAAAAGGTGAACCTGGGTAGTGACTTTTGCTTGCTATATTTATTATATTTAAAAAAGTTTGTAAGAGCTGAGGAATAGGATCGGTAGCTTGCAGTAATTTATTAATTCCCGTATCGCTTTCTAGAGTTTTAGAAGCCGCCTCCGAGTTTAAATCGTAAAGACCTAGACCAGCAAAAGCATCTAAAACCGCAAAAGGTTTTTCTTTTTTCTTGAACTGTTCTAAAATATTAATTAGGACTAAATGTTTGACTATATCGGCAAAATTGCCTGCATGATAAATATGACGATAGTTCATTTTAAATTAATCATAAATTTCACTTCTATGAGTAACTCGCGTGCATGGCTCTATGTCATTCCCGCGAAAGCGGGAATGACATAGAGCATATACTTTATAAACCATATTTCTTTTTTAAGAATTCCGTTGCTTCTGCTGAAGTAAGTAATTTATTATTATTGCTTCTTGCTAAAGCAGTTTCTGCATCTTCTCTATCTTCTTTTAGTTCACGTAAATAATTTTAATGGCTTCTCGTATTAGTTTAGATTTAGGCATCTCGTCTAATTTAACTACAGTAATTATATATTATATCATAGTATAATTTACTGTGCAATCTTTCGTAAAAGCAGTGTAGATTAATACTATAGCCTTTAATTAGATATTCTTTAAGTAAGTTAGTAGCCCATTTTCTGAAAGCGATCCCTCTCTTAGAATTTACCCTATATCCTACTGATATTATCATATCTAAATTATAGTATTCTACTTGGTATGTTTTACCATCAGCGGTAGTATGTGCAAAATTTGCACATACTATATTGTCTAGTTTTCTTTCTTTTAGAATTTTATTAATATGTTTTTTAATAACTATTCTATCTTTGTCAAAAAGTTTAGCATTGCCTAGAAAAAGTTGTTTTATAGTGTAGTTTAGCTTTCCTATGTCATTCCCGCTTTCGCGGCAATGACATCGAGTTTTTTATTTACTATCATTTAGTTAGCAATGCCTTGCTTTAAACATTTTTTATAAGCGTAAGCCATTCTTCTTCATCAATAATTTTAATATTAAGCTCTTTAGCTTTTTTAAGTTTACTGCCTGCATCAACGCCGGCTACCACTAAATCCGTGTTCGATGATACGCCAACTGCAACTTTAGCCCCAAGCTTCTCAGCCGTTGCTTTAGCTTCCGCTCTAGATATCGTCGGTAAACTACCGGTAAATACGACTATCTTGTCCGTTAAACTACTCTGTTCTCTAGTCTCTTTATAATCTTCAATACTTAATATTTCACCAAGTTTTTTGATAAGCTCAATATTTTCTTTAACATCAAAAAAATCAATAATATCTACTAAAATCTTATCACCGATTCCTTCTAAATTGTTTAGTTTTTGATAAATATCAGGCTCATTTGTTCTAAGCAATTCCATTTGAGCTATAAAATTATTATAGCTGCCAAATTCTCTAGCAAGTAATTTAGCATTTTGTTCACCGATATGCCTTATGCCTAATGCATATATAAATCTTGGCAAACTAACGTTTTTTGATTTTTCTATATTTTTAAAAAGATTTTCTACTGATTTTTTACCCCATCCATCCATATTTTCAAGTTTTGCTAAGCTAGAGTCATTTTTTTCTTTTAAAAAGAAAATATCTAAAGGATTACTAATCAATCCCTTATCTATTAAAAACTCAACTTGCTTACGCCCAAGCCCCTCAATATCCATAGCATTTTTCGATACAAAATGACGGATACGCTCATAATTCTGAGCAGGGCAGTTAAGGCCATTATCACAGCGTATAATAATATCTTCAGGCGTATAATGCAACCTAGAATTGCATGATAGACAAAATAAAGGAGTATCAAACGTTGCTGTATCATTAGGACGTTTATCAAAATCAACTCCCATGATTTTAGGAATAACGTTACCAGCACGTTGCAGGAATACATAATCCTTAATCCGCAAATCTTTTCGTGCAATTTCTTGGAAATTATGTAATGTTGCTCTGCTAACAGTTACCCCACCTATTTCTATGGGTTCAAGTTCGGCTACCGGCGTTAACGTACCAGTTCTACCGACCTGTACAGTAATAGAAAGTAACTTTGTTTGTCCTATTATTGCAGGAAATTTATGAGCGGTAGCAAAGCGTGGACTTCGTGCAATAAAGCCCATTCTATTTTGCAGTGCAAAATCATTTAGCTTATATACTACTCCATCAATTTCATAAGGTAAATTTTCTCTGTTTGTTTTGAGATATTCGTAAAAGGCGAAAATTTCTTCTTCAGAACTCGCAAGTTTAGATATTTCATTAATGTTAAAGCCGCATTCTTTTAATTTTGTAAGTAATTGATCTTGTGAAGAAGCGATATTCTGTTCAGTTACCCCTCCTGAATATACAAAATATTTGAGTGGTCTTTTAGCCGTAATAGAAGCATCAAGCTGACGAAGTGATCCGGCAGCAGCATTACGAGGATTGGCAAATTTATCCTTGCCCTGCTCTTCTTGTTCTTTATTTAGATTTAAAAAATCTTGTTTTTCAATATAAATTTCCCCTCGTACTTCTAAAAACTCCGGAACATTATCTATTTTATGAGGAAAATTTTTGATTGTTTTAATATTTGCTGTTATATCTTCACCGACATATCCGTCACCTCTTGTAGCTCCCGTTGTAAACACCCCGTTTTTATAAACAGCAGAAAAAGACAAACCATCTATTTTAGGTTCACAAAAGATAGGAGCAAACTCATTAAGGCGTAAGAAATTTTTTATACGGTCTACAAAATCTCTCACATCTTGCTCATCAAAAACATTACTGAGAGATAGCATAGGCACTTGATGCGTAACTTTAGCAAATTTATTTGCTATTTTAGCCCCTACTTTTTTGCTAGGACTATTTTCTAAAATTAAATGAGGAAATTTTTGTTCTAACTTGAGATTGGTATTAAATAGCTGATCATACTCGCTATCAGAAACTAAAGGATTATCTTCTATATAATAAGCATGGTTATACGCTGCTATTTTATCAGCGAGTTCTTCTAGTAATTTTTGTGCTTCCTCTTCAGATATTAAATCAATATTTTGCATTAGTAGTTCATACTTTTATTTTAATTTACAATCAAATCCAATTCCTAAAATTTTTATTTTCTTCAAAATCGCTAATTGCTCGTTTTAGTCTTTCAGCATTTTTAGGACTTTTGAACAAGTATAGTTTCCTCCATAGCATTATGATCTTCAAGCGACATAATAACCACCGGTTTTTGTTTTTGTCTAGTTACAATCACTGAAATGTGATCTGCACAAACTTTTTTCATAACATAACCTACTTAAGTACGTTTACATGTAATAAGGCATGTTTTATAACTAGTCACTTTAAGAATCAAAATCAAAATCTTTACCTAGTTTAATATATGCTCTAATACGGCTCATGAGATTTTGGAAATATGTTAAATTATGCCATGTCATTAGCATAGAGCCAAGTATTTCACCGATTCTAACTAAATGATGTAGATAAGCTTTACTATAGTTTCTACAAGCAGGACATAGGCAATCATGTTCTAGCGGCTTGTTATCATCGGCATATTTGCTATTGCGGATATTTACCGTACCGTATTTCGTAAAAGCCTGACCGTTGCGACCTGAGCGTGTCGGGATTACGCAGTCAAACATATCTATACCCCTGCTAACCGCACCTATAATATCAGCAGGCTTACCGACTCCCATTAAATAACGCGGTTTATTTTGCGGCAGAAAATCAGGAGCATAATCAAGTACTTTAAACATAAGCTCCTGCCCCTCACCTACTGCAAGTCCACCTATAGCATAACCCTCAAAATCAAGTTCTACTAGATCCTTAGCCGATTGCTCACGTAATTCTTCATAAACGCTACCTTGAATAATACCGAATTGTGCATAGCCTTCCCGCTTCACAAAAGCATTACGTGATCTATTCGCCCATCTAGTCGTAAGCTGCATAGAAGTTTTAGCTTCTTCAAAGGTTGCAGGGTAAGGCGTACATTCATCAAAAGCCATAGTGATTGTGCTACCGAGCAGATATTGTATTTCGGTAGAACGCTCAGGAGTTAACATATATTTATCGCCGTTAATATGAGAGCTGAAACTTACTCCCTCTTCGGTTATCTTGCGTAACTTCGATAGCGACATTACCTGAAAACCGCCAGAATCGGTTAATATCGGCTTATCCCAATTCATGAATTTATGTAAGCCACCAAGCTGTACTATACGTTCAGCAGTCGGCTGAAGCATTAAGTGGTAAGTATTGCCAAGCAATATATCCGCCCCCGTTTCTGCTACCGATTCAGGTAGCATTGCCTTAACCGTTCCTCTAGTTCCAACTGGCATAAAAGCGGGAGTACGCATCTCACCGTGTGCGGTTACGATAATACCGCTTCTAGCTTTTTTATGCTGATGATGAATATTAAAAGAAAATTTTGACACTGATAATCACTTATTTTTAAAAGCAATATCTTAGCATACTATAGTTTATCCTGGAATATAAAAATTAAGATTAAAAGCAGGTATCACCTAAAAGCAGTTGTTTTATGCTGTAATTTAGCCTTCCGATGTCATTCCCGCGTAATGATAATCTGTTCAACTCTAAATAATTATAGTCATTGACTTATTTTAATTACTTCTATAGATTACTTTTCTTAAATGATAATTAAACTCTGTCCTTCATAATATAATCTAATTTATAAGAGTTAAAATATGGAAAATAAAGAAGAAGAAACTTTAACCTCTGAGTTAGATGAAGAGGAGGAAAAGCGTTGAAAAGCTCAAAATGCAAGGAAAGAGCTTAAGTTAATATTAATAACATTTGCTATTATTCTCACTAGTTTTTTAACTTTTTGTTATTTCTTTTTTAACTATATAGAAGAAAAAGCAGCAGGGTATAAATTACAGCAAGAACAAGAAGCAAAAATAAATAATAACACAAAATGAAATTGTTTAAATACAATGTAACCAAAAGCTATTAATCTATTTAAAGTTAAAAAATTATTTGTTATTACAATTTTTAAACTTTTGCTTTAATTGTAATCAACTATTATTAATATAAATAAAATAACTTTTATGGAAGCTATAAACTCTTGGAAAGAAAAGTTTGAAATCTGTGTTTATGCTAAAAAGCTACTTGATAAACTCGAATATTTAAACACTAAAGTAAAAAATCCTGTTGATATAGAGGAAGTTAAAACAGGTATCTACTACGCTCGTAAATATCATGGTTCACAAATGCGTCAGTCAGGCGATCCGTATTATTGCACCCGATCGAAGTAGCGATTATGCTTGCAGAGTTTGTAGCAGACGAAGCGCCTAAGCTTTTTACTTCTAATATGATAAATGCTGCTCTACTTCACTATACTATTGAGGATACAGAACTTACTGAAAAGATGATCATCAAAATTTTTGGTAAAGAAATAGCAAAACATGTAGAAGGTTTAACTAGAATTAAACCGCACGGACAAATCAGTGTCGAGGAAAGCTTAAACCTATTAATTAAGCAAAAAAGATATGATACCGCACTTATAAAATTATTTGATCGTATTCATAATGTACAAACATTAGCAGCTAAATCACCTGAAAAAGCGAAGCAGATCATTGTGGAAACATTTAAGAAGTTTCTAGTTGTTGCTATACATTTAGAGTGTTATGAAATTGAAGAAAAGTTTAATGAAATTTGCTATAGGTTTTTATACAAAGATAAATTTTTTCAACAAAAATAAATATCATTATTCACTATGAATAACCTACTTCTTTTTCCAACTTTTGAAAATGATTTAGACCAAACATACAAATTATAAGTAATGGAACCATCACAACAAACAAACCATATTGCCCCAAATATTTGGTTAAATATATAAATTCCAAACTAAGTGATTATACACATTAAGGCTCTAGAAACAGCATATATTATACTACTGTAAAGCGTTTAAAAACCGGAAAATGCCTAAAAAAGATTGAAACAGCAGGAACAGTATCAAATGAACATATTATCAAACCTATTTGAATTAAAAGAAGCTGGAAAGGTGTAGTTGTACTTTTTAAAAGGTATGGTGCAAATAGAATAAATATAAAGAGTAAAGCTAATTTTACTCTAAGAATTTTTAAAGGATCTATTTTATAACTTAGAAAACATATTAAAGACATACTAGCTAGGTGGAACATTGAAATAATAAAATTATGATGAATAACCTGAGCTGCACTATATCCAAATGCATTCTTTAAAACTTCACCACAAGTAATATAAGTATAGTAGAAAATATGGGCCAAGCACAACTCATTATGAAAAAATATATAGTTGTCTTCTTATTAGGTTTTTGGTAAAAAATCTCATTGTTTTTTAATTCTTTTTTGTCGATATTTGCTTTTTCATATTTTCGTAAAAGTCTAGCACTTGCATCTACACAATCAGGCTTTTCTCTAAGATGAGCTCTAGCGTAGCCTCTCACAACTGCAATAATTGCACCTATCCAAATGGCAAGACGCCAATTAAATCCTTGAGTAGTAACTAAAGATACTATAGCTAAAGCTACAGTTGTCCCAATTACTGATGCTACGGCGATAAAAGAAACTACGGGATATTGTATAGGTGGTTTTGTAATTTCAGTTAAATAAAGTTCTGCTACTACTATTTCACCTACAGACGCTATACGGGACTGTTGCGAGATAATTTTTAATAGTAAAATGAGAGGAAAACAGATAAATAAATATTTAGCTCTGTCCAAATATTTTTAAAAAGAAATTCTGTTTAATATTGAGATAAAATTTATTCAATAGTATAGTAATTTAATAGAGATTTGTTTACAGAGTTAGGATTTTTATTAACAAATTTCTCTAAGCTATTAAAGTTGTTAAAACCACTAATCGTTTTAAATTAAAACATATGGCATTCATAAATTCAGAGAATTGATTTTTGGCAATTCCTATATATCTAACCCGTTTATTATCTTTTGAAAATACCCTCTCAAAAGGTGCTCTGATTTTCGTATAATATTTATCAAGGTCAAAATTCTTATCTTTCATATTATTTTTCTTTATTGAGCAAAGATGGAACCCCTTTTTAGCTGCTGCATTCTTGGCAGAGATTGTACAATAACCTTTATCAACATATGTAGCACCGGAGCTTGGCATAACATGCTTAAAACCTTTGCTATCAGTAACATTTGCAGGGGTAACTGCAACCTTATTGATCATTCCTGATTGAATATCGACACTCACATGTTTTTTATAACCATACCAAAATTTATTTGCTCCCTTACAGCCAATTTTAGCTTGTTTATCCTTTACAACCTTAGGCAGAGTCTCATTATTCAATTTATCATATTTTTGTGTTCTTAGTTTATCACGTTCCTCCCAAAGATTAGCTTTTGAGATTAAATGAGAAGCATCTACAAAGGTAAATACTTCACCCATATAGCCTTGTGCTCGTAGTTGATCTCGGAATTTTACAAATATTTTTGATAGTAAATTAGTGCCTATTTTTTTACGTATTTTACTAAATACACTATAATCAGGCGTCTTCTCTGTAAGAGCAAAATCACAAAACCATTTTGCCGCTGTGCTATCAGCTAAATAACGTTCCAATTCCCGATCCGATAAGTCTTCCATAAATTGCAGCAGCAAACATTTAAACAGCCTCACTATACCATAGCCTTTATAGTTAGCTTCGCATTCTACTGCTAATAACTCAGCTTCAACTGCTTTAAAATTGAATAAACTTTTGAATTTACGATATTGATGATCCACACTTATTAACTCATCTAAACTTACCATTATCATTTGATACTCAGACATATGAACATATTTTTTGTTTTTTTTAATTATACCTGCTATCCTCTCATCTCGCAACAGTCCCTATACCTTGAATTGCACGGCAAATTGTGATTAATACAGCAGCAAAATAACCTACTTGTTCATAAGTAGGAGCATTTGCCATAATTATACAGGATAAAGCCATTAAGGTAGATAATAACAGTAGATTTTCGCCCTAATTTGTATCACCTATTCGACCAAAAACATATGCTCCTAGTGGTCTAAATATAAAGGTAGAACAAAAGGTAAAGGCAGAGAGAAGAGAAGCTGCACTCGAATCATATTTAGGAAAGAACAATTCATTTAACAATACTGCTAAATGGACGTACAACATTAAATCAAAATACTCAAGAAAAGTAGCTGTAGATAAAATTCCCGTGGCTTCTTTTTGGTCGCTTGTTAAACTTCTCTGTTCTTTTTCATAGCCTAGCATAAATTCTTTACAAAAAATTAAATTGTAAAGAAATTTATACTGTTTTATATAAAAGTCAATAGAAAATTTCGCTTTACACGATAAATAAGAAAAGGAAGTGCAATTTAATATATTTCGTGAATTGATAGAGAAAAGCTATAATATATTGCGATGTTTTTTATAGTTGTAATTATATAGATTTCACTGTATTCCCCAGTAAATAGTAACGTTAAAAGCAAGAAACAAACTAATAATTAGTACTTTAAATTTACTTTACTTTATTTTATTAGCATGATAGATATGTGATATAATTGAAAGAAAAAATAAATAATATACAGCAATGGTTCATTTTTAGATTGAAAAACAAAATACTGTACTATCATTGGTAGTTATAATTAAATATATTCAAAATATGCTTTTTCAATCACTAAATTTATACTCTATCTTAGTTGCAGGTCTTACAGCTACTGTTATCGTGTTGATGCGTCAATTATCTTATTACAAACAGCAAATTATTAATAAGGATTTAAAAATAATACCTGCATATTTTGATAAAAAAATGTTATATAAAATTCTTAATAATAACTGCGATAGATATTCTGCTCTTGAAATGATTAAATCATATTTTAAGTTGAAAATCGCAAGATCGTTATCATATGAAGAACTTGAAAATGATAAGCAATTAAGCGAATTATTTAGAGATTATTTAAACTATTTTATTGATGATTTTATATCAAAATCCGATAAATCAGTTGCAGTAAATAAAGTGTTTAGTATACAAGATGAACATAACAATACTCATAAATCATATGCGTTTTTAGAGAAAAATAAAATATCGGACAAAACACATAAAATGCTTATATATGTCAAAGTGCCTTATATAATGACCCAAGACGACGAAGAAAGCTTAAACACTTTCATACACTTGGCTAAGATAATGTAGATTGCCCAAAAACAAAATCAGACACTCAAATGACAAATTTAAGAGTGAGCTTAACGAAGTCGTATAAGCGAATCTTACAAAATTCGGCATCAAGAGCTTAATATAGAAATTATTCCGCTTTGCATAAGAAAATAAAATTCCAGACTATCCGAACAATCACAATAATTAGCAATAATTATTAAAACTAAACCTAGAATATTAAAAAAATAGACAAATGGTTTGCCATAAGATTTCTCTTCTTGTTTAATGCTACTTTTTAATAATTCATATATTAGAGATTTTAACATTGAATTACCTATTTCATAAGAATAGCGAGCAATACACCTGCACCAAAAGCGTAAGCGAGATTCCGCAAAGGGTGGTCACGTGTCGACTCACATAAATCCGCTACATTAGCTTTACCTTTATCCATTACTTTATCTTTATAATGTTCCATAACGGGATGATAAATTACCTAACTGCTCATCTAGAATATCTCCGGATTTACCTTTTAAATTACGTAATCTTGACACTAAGCTTTCAATATCTTTTTTGATACCTTCGACATCTGCTGTAGCAGAGTTTGAATTTGATTCTTTTATAATTTACTCCTTTATTAGTTTACATTTTGTTAAGCAAATTATTTTGCCTACAAAACTTATACGATGCTCCTCTTATAAGAACTTTACAATAGCTTAAATAATAAAAAAACCGAATCTAAACTAGATTCGACTAAATTTAATGATTTTTTATTTCGTATTACTTCTACTTACTACCGAATGAAGAAACAATTTTATTAATTAATGATTCAATATTAATTGCTGATTGAGTATATTTTATCTCTTCATTAGCCGCTAAATTTTCATCGTCATTACCCGGTACAATTGAAATATATTTACCTCCAAGTAACCCGCTGGTGACTACTTGGGCTTTAGAATCTTTAGGTATTTTAACATCATCATTAATATTTAGATATACACTTGCATCAAAGCTATTTGGATCTAAAGTAATTTGCTTTACACTACCGATTTTTATACCTGAAATCATTACGTCGCTTCCAACTGCTATCCCTTCCGCACTTTGGAAATGAGCAGTTACCTGATAGCCTTTTGAGCTAGTTATAGAACTACCTGTTTTGTAGGCAAAAATCAAAAATAGCAAAGCAATAATTAATACTACAAAGCCTATAATTGTTTCAATAATGTTCTGTTGCATTGTTTTTTATATTTTATTAATTAATTACGGTTGCCATCTATTATATTTAAGATTTGATGTTTTAGGCAGCTTTTTAACTATTTTATTATTCTTTTGCCATGGAAAAAGCTGAATATTTTTTGGTATCTCATTTACTAAATGATGTAACCAAGCGTGCCAACTTGGCGGAATTTTTGTAGGTTCATTTACATTTTTATAAATAACAAACCTCCTTGGACGCCCTAAATAATCAATATTACGGCTTTCATAATATTGATTCAAAAACTCATCTTCTCCTACTTTTTTGTGAAAAAAAGTAATAAAAAACTTATCTATCCACGACATTTTAAAATTTCTATAGCAGTTTCTCTTCCTTGCACTGCAAGTTTATCGGCAGCAATATTACCGCTATTATTTGCATGACCTTTTACCCATTTCCAAATAATAGTATGTTTACTCAATTCTGCGTATAATTTTTGCCATAAATCGGCATTTTTAACGGGTTCATTGTTGCTTTTACACCAATTATTTTTTATCCAATTATGAATCCAAGCGGTAATTCCTTGTTGCAAATATTTACTATCGGTATAAATCTCAATATTACAAGATTTTTTTAAAATCCTCAAGGCTTCAAGTGCTGCCGTAATTTCCATACGATTATTAGTCGTATCTAACTCATACCCAAATACTTCTTTGCTAGTATCATTAAATTGAAGCAAAGCTCCCCACCCTCCGGGACCTGGATTACCCGCACATGCACCATCAGTATATATCACTACTTTTGAATCCATAATATGCATTAACTAGGTTTAGGTTTAGAAGAATTACGAAACTTATCTAACATTATAACATTTGGACTTGAAGATGATGAAGTCTGATAACTTTTATTATTACTTATTTCCTCTTCATGTTGAGGATTTTCATGTATATTTAACGACTGATTAAAAGTGAGACTGTAATTATTATTGGAATCAACAAAGCTAATAAGTGCATCAAAAGGTACGTAAATTATTTCTTTAACACCGTCAAAACTTACCGTTAAAGAAAAGCCCGTATCATTTACTATTAAATTTTCAAACTGATATTGCAGTACTATTGTTATCTGTTTCGGATATGCCTGTTTAACTTTTGAAGGTAAAATTACCGCAGGGTTATCGGTTCTGTACGATATGTATATTAACTGATCCCAATATAAATTTTCATGCTGAATTTTTGTTAGAATTTTTTTCACAAATTCTAGCATATATTCATGCACAAATTTTTTATATTCAATATTCATACGAGAAAAATAAATAAAAATAGGTCGACGAAGTTTAATTTGAACAGTTTACGTCATTACGAGGAAAAACTGTAAGTTTTGACGAAACAATCTCAGGAGTCCTACTTTATGAGATTGCCACATTCTCTACGTTCGTTTGCAATGACAAGATCAACCGTTTTTAGGCAATGCCAATTTTTTAAATTAAACAAGTAAGTGAGGGTTTTTCTGTTGCCCGGCACACCCTCCAGCCGCGTAGGATTAAGCTGCTAAAGCTAAACGCCCTACAGAACGATTATTATCGTTTGCGTTTCTTTGTTTTGACCCATATGGCATAAGCCATCGGCGGAATCATCCCGAGTAAAAGCAATCTTTTTATTAGGCACGTCGATCCTATTTCGCCCCCCAAAAATACTCGATGAACTTCGTATTGTCTACTCTTTAAGAGTTATTACATATTTAAACTTTTCTAAATGACGTAGCTAATAAAGAGAAATTTGAAGGCGACACGGAACGCAGAACCGCAGGGTACACGCAAGTAATGTGAGGATTCGAATACCGGAGCGACGTACAAATTACCTTTAGGAGCAAGTTATTTAGAAAGTTTTGGTGGAGGCGTCGGGTACTGCCCCCGAGTCCGCAACCTCTATTCTAAATTACGTTTATTACTATAGCTATATTAGCACCAAATATTATGCCTTAATTTGATTAAAATGTAAAGGTCAAATAAGAATTCTAGATTTATATTAAAAATGGACTTATAATAAATGTTTAGAATTCTAAATTAAAAACTTAATTATGCTACCAAATCTTGGAATTATTGCCGGCAGAGGTTCATTACCTTACTTAATAGCAGGTAATTATACAAAGCAAGGCGGTAATTGCTATATCGCGGCAATTAAAGACGAAGCTGATATAGATCAAATTAAAGATTTTGAATATAAGATTTTAAAAATCGGTATGGTCGGGGAAGCTATAAAATATTTTAAGGAGCATAAGGTAAAAAATATTATTTTTATCGGTGGAGTTAATAGACCGAATTTTAAAAATTTAGCCGTAGATAAAATAGGCGGTTTATTGCTTTTCAAAATAGTTGGGCAAAAAATTCGAGGAGATGATAGTTTGCTAAAAACAGTAGCGGATTTTTTTGAAAGTTACGGTTTCAAGGTAATTTCAAGTAATGAAATATATAAAAATCAACAAGATAACTCCAATATTATAACCGATACTAACCCTATAAGTTCAGATAAAAATGATATTGAGCTTGGAATAAAATTATTGAATCATCTAAGTGCATTCGACATTGCACAATCGGTTATAGTTGAAAGTGGCTACATACTTGGTATAGAGGCTGCCGAAGGAACGGATAATTTAATAACGAGATGTGCAGATTTACGTAAAAATCCTCATGGAGGAGTATTAGTAAAAATAGCGAAATTAGGTCAAGATAATAGACTAGATATGCCGACGATCGGTCCTAATACTATAAAGAATCTTGCTAAATATAATTACAAAGGGATAGCGATTCAAAAAAATAACGTAATTATAGTCGAAGAAGAATTAACTATAAAACTCGCTAATGAACATAAAATTTTTATAACAAAATGTTAGCAATAGGTATTACCGGTAGCTATGCATCGGGTAAAACTTTTATGTTGGATTATTTAGCAGAAAAAGGATATAAAACTTTTTGTGCCGATAGATGCATAAAAGAATTATATCAAGATGTAGTTTTGCAAACTCAGATTTTAAAATTACTACCTGAACTTGAGTCTTTCAATATTGGAAAAATCAGTAATTTAATTTACAATAACGACCTAGCTAGAGAAAAACTACAAAATTTTATTTACCCCTTACTAATAGATAAACTCATTTTCTTTAAAAAAGAAAATGCTAATTCCAAATTTGGCTTTGCCGAAATACCGCTGCTTTATGAAGCTAAATTTGATAAATATTTTGATTTTGTCGTAACAATATACTGCTCTGAAGAAATAAGAATGCAAAGAGCAATAACGAGATCTTCGTTTGATATAGAAATTTATAATAAAATCAAAGAAATTCAACTATCACAAGAGAGCAAAATAGCAAAAGCAGATTTTGCTATAAATAGCGGCGTTGATATGTTAGACTTGGAAAAACAAATAGCGAAGCTAATAAAGGATTTGAAATGTCGAGTTTAAGAGAAATAATTTTAGATACCGAGACTACGGGACTTGACCCACGACAAGGTCATCGAATCGTTGAGATCGGTGCTATTGAGATGGTAAATAAGGTATTAACAGGCAGGAATTTTCATTTTTATATTAATCCTGAGCGAGATATGCCGTTTGAGGCTTATAGAATTCATGGCATATCCGGCGAATTTTTAAAAGACAAGCCTCTATTTCATACAATAGCCGATGATTTTTTAGAGTTTATTTCAGATAGCAAACTGATTATTCATAATGCTCCTTTCGATATTAAATTTCTAAATCACGAATTATCATTATTAAAAAGAACCGAAATTAAACTCTTGGAACTAGCAAATACTATTGATACTTTAGTAATGGCTAGAAGCATGTTTCCAGGCTCAAAATATAATCTTGATGCATTATGTAAAAGATTTAAAGTTGATAATTCAGGTAGGCAGCTTCACGGAGCTTTGAAAGATGCAGCATTACTTGCAGAAGTATATGTAGAGTTAATGGGCGGTAGACAATCCGCTTTTAAAATGGTTGATAAATCTGCCAGAATAAATAATTTAGCAACTAATCAAGTAAATAACAAAACAGAGCAAGCTACTATTGTTATTAAACCTACAAAAGAAGAGCTGCAAAAACATAAAGAGTTTCTCAGTAGGATTTTAAAAACTGCTTAGTAAAACGTCATTGCGAGGAGAGGCAAAGCCTCGACGTGGCAATCTCAGGGATTTTATATTATTTCATGAGATTGCCACGCTCCTTTTAGTCGCTCGCAATGACGATTATCAACAATCCCCTTAAAACTTATCTATGAAAACAAATTTTCTTGTATTTATAACCTTTACAATACTTATCTCTTTAGGCTTTTGGCAGCTTAGTCGTTTAAAAGAAAAGAAATTATTTTTAGCTTCAATGCAAGCTAACCTAACCTCACCTGCAATTAATTTAGCAGAAATTCAAGACGGTTTACCTTATCACAAAGTAAAAATTACCGGTCAATTTTTGCCTAATAAAGACATATATTTATACGGTAGAAGGTCAATGTCGAGTGCAAAAGACGGATATTATTTAGTTACTCCTTTTAAAACCATAGAAGATAAAGTTATTTTAGTAGCACGAGGTTGGTTCAGTAATCGCAATAAAAATATTATCACGCAAGCTACAAACGACCGGCAGCACGAGATTATCGGTGTTACCATGCCATCAGAAAAAACTCGTATCTACTTACCTGCTAACGATATAAAAAATAATGTGTGGCTAACGCTAAATTTAAAAGAAACATCCAAAGTGTTAGGCTTAGATCTTGAGAATTTTTATATTATTGCGGAAGGAAAAGATATTAGCAATCTAGATATTTTATTACCTCTTGCAATAAATCATTTAGCAGCAATCAGAAATGACCATTTAGAATACGCCCTAACTTGGTTTGGACTTGCTATTTCTTTAATCGTAATATATGTAATTTATCGGCGTCGTTATATGGCTGTGGATGTCATCCCGCGAGCTTGTAGCGGGATCCAGAAAAATAATTAAAAAGACTGGACCCCGTGGTCAAGCCACGGGGTAACAGTAGAAAATCGATACATAAATGAGTGATTTACAAAGAGAAGCATCCGATCCTAATTACTCCGTTTGGGTATCGGCATCTGCCGGTACCGGTAAAACCAAAATCCTAACCGATCGATTTTTACGTCTGTTAATAACGGGCGTAGAGCCTTCCAATATTTTATGCCTTACTTTTACTAATGCTGCAGCTATAGAGATGCAAGTAAGGATTAATAGCAAACTTAAATATCTTTCTCTTTGCAACGCCGAGAAACTAGAAGAAGCACTTTTCTTAATGAGCGGCAATAAGCCATCGCCGCAAGAAACAGAAAACGCAAAAACTTTATATGATAAAATACTAAATAGCAATAAGCTTTTAAATATCTATACAATTCATGCTTTTTGTCAAAAAATCCTTAACACTTTTCCCTTAGAAGCCGGCATAACACCAGAATTTAAAATCCTTGAAGAAACTAAATTACAAGATATCTTCCTAAATATCAGAAACGAAATTTACTTAAGCGATGAACATAATGACTTAATGAAAATTTTACTTAACCGATTTCATGAAATAACTCTGCAAGATATTTTTACCGAGATAATCGAGCAGAAAATTAAATTCAGAAAGTTATTTATAAATAAGCAAATTCCCAAAGAAATATCTAATAAAAGATTAGCGTTAGGGGAATTAAATAATATTTACGATAAGGTAAAAAACTTATTTGCCGAGTATGATGTGGAGATAGCACCGAAAGAAATTTTTTTTACCAAAGATGGGAAAAAACGACAAAGCCTTTTATCGAAAGAATTAATAAGGAAATATCCTAAATTATTACTAGAACTAGAAAAAATTACCTCTGAAATTTACCGATTAGATGAGCTGCGTCGCATAGAAGAGCTAGAATATCATACGAACTTACTTACTAAACTTGCGCATATTATTTTAAAAAAATACGATTCATATAAGGAAGAAAATAATTTACTCGATTACGACGATTTAATTTACTACACCGAGAAATTACTAAATAATAAAACTACTCATAAGTGGTTGCTGCATAAGCTTGAAAGCGAGATAAATCATATTCTTGTCGATGAAGCACAAGACACAAGCCCCCCGCAGTGGAATATTATTACTACTTTAATAACAGAGTTTAATGCTGTAGAGAGGCCAAATAATAGTGTTTTCATAGTCGGCGATGATAAACAATCGATCTTCAGTTTTCAAGGGGCTGATCTTCATAATTTCAACTTATTAAATGAGAGACTAAAAGCAAATCTTACAAATGCTAATAAGAAATTCAAAAATATCACCCTTGAATATTCTTATAGATCATGTACAGAGATTTTACAATTTACTTATAATGTTTTAAAAAATATAAAATCCAATTACCCGAGTTTATTCCTTTCGAATAATCCTTTAATATCCTCATTTCGTACACATCAAGGCTCTGTAACGGTTTGGCCATTAGTGACGAGTGAAAAACAAGAAGAGCTTTTTTGGGCACTACCTGCAGATTATGAAAATTCTAAATCTGCTGCCGATTTACTCATAGAAAAAATCGTAAATTTTATAAAAGAACAAATAGAAAGCGAAGAAATTTTACCGTCTACTGCAAACAGAATATCTGAAAAAGATTTCATGATATTAGTTAGAAAGAGAGATGCATTTAGTAATAATCTGATCAAAGAACTTAGCAAAGCTAAGCTTAAAGTTGAGGTAAGCGATAGAATGAACCTTAAGGAAAATCTAACTATAATGGATTTAATTTCATTAGCTAAATTTGTGTTACTACCTGATGATGATTTAAATCTTGCCTGTTTACTAAAATCACCGATTATTGGAATAAGCGAGCAGCAATTATACAAACTTCTTGTAAATAAAAGTGAGAATAGCTTATGGGATATACTCTCTTCACATGAGGAGATATATAATAAGTTAGATTCTCTAATTGAAATTTATAAAATATCGATTGTTGAGAACTTCTTTGATTTAGTGGTGCATAATCTAAATTTACGAGAGATTTACGATGATGATAGTGATGATATGATAAATGAGCTATTAACATTAAGCAAAAACTATGCAAATGATATAGATAATTCACTGCAAGGATTCGTTGCTTGGTTTGAGAATAACGATATCTATATTAAACGTGATATGGAGCATTCAGACAAAATAAGAGTAATGACCGTCCACGGCTCTAAAGGGCTTGAAACTCCTATTGTTATATTATGCGATTCTACTACTTTACCGATAAGCAGCAATAAATTTATTTGGGATGATAAAGGAGAAATGTTTTTCTCTGCTAATGCTGCCGATACTCCTGAGTTTTTGCAAGAGCTGAAAGAAGCTGAAAAATTAAAAGATTTGCAAGAATATATAAGACTACTCTACGTTGCAATGACAAGAGCTAAAGACAGGCTGATTATATGCGGTTTTAGTAATAAATCTACCACTCCTGAAAATTGCTGGTATGAAATAGCCAAACAAACTTGCGATAAATTTCTCAATTAGTAGCTGCTATATTAAATATAATATACTATTAAGACGCACATATATTTAAATAGCGTCTTATGTTAAAAATTTTAGAAAGTTTCTTTGAAAATAAAGCAAGAATTAAAATAGAAAGGTTAAACAATTACCATCCCTGCATTATGCTTATGAAAAAGGTAATAAGGAATAATACTTAAATTTTTTTCTTTTAAGGCTTGTTTATACTTTGTTATTTTAGAAATAACAACTACAACAAGAAAAATAAAAATACTTATTAACATAGGATATAAGATATTTAACTGATCAAACATCATTAATTTCACAGAATTTAGTTAGATACTACATAATAGTAGTAACATTTATTTAAATTTCAACTTAAATATTTTTTATTTCAATTTAACTCCTATATCTTAAATTTAAATCATTTATAGATATTGTCATAAGAAAATTAATAAGATTTTTATTGAAACCGCTACTTATAAAATAGATAGCATAATAATTTATGCATTATGATAATGATCATGCCCTAATAAATCAGATTTAAGAATACCACAATTATATTCATATAAATCTAAATAAGCTTGTAATTCATGAACATTTTGTTCTATTTTTTCATAATTATATTTATATGAATATGAGTTTTGGAATTTTTCAACTAATTTACCTTTATTAACAACTTTTTTATAAGCATCTTCTTTAAAAAACCCATCTTTTTGTTCTTCACTACGAAAGTAATCCTTAAATTCACTATGTTTTTTTCGGTAAATTATAGATAAATTCTGCAAATTTTTCTAATTGAATATTGGTAATTAGAGTAAATACCAAACCTATATTTTCTTTATATTGGTTAACTCTTGAAATTTCATGCTCTATTGTATCTTTTTGTTCAATTTCAATAACATTATTAGATAAAATAACTAAATCTTTTTTATTAACCTCTTGCTTTTCAGATTCCTTTAGTTTTATATTCAGTATTTCCTCTTCTAATGCCTCTTTACTCAATAATTTTTTAAATGCAGCAAGCCACGGACCAAAAGCTGTACTTTCTAACTTTTTAAAATATTCTTTTAACTTCATAACTAATTTCCTTGTTTATATTTTCTTAGTTTAATTTATAGTACTAGTTGGAAGTAATCAAGTTATAGAGCTAAGAAAAATTAATACTTTTGTAAAAATTATATATAGCGTAACAATTGAAAAACAGTTTTAAAATGCTTAAAATAATTTGACTATTTTAGAAAATTTTAATAAAATCTATTAATAAACTCAATCGATAATACAAAATATGAAAACAGCTTTTATCTTCCCCGGTCAAGGGTTGCAATTGATCGGCATGGGAAAAGATTTTTATGATAATTTTAAACCCGCCAAAGAAACTTTTCAAATCGTTGATGAAGTACTAAACCGAAAACTCACCGATATAATTTTTAATGGACCTTCTGAAGAACTTACCTTAACCACTAACGCACAACCGGCATTAATGGCAGTATCTATGGCAATAATAAATATTATCAAAGCTGAAACCAGTAAAAGTTTGGATAGTCTTTGTGATTATGCTGCCGGTCATTCGCTAGGTGAATATAGTGCTTTATGTAGCACCGAAAGTATTAACCTTGAGACAGCAGCAAAACTACTTCATATACGTAGTACATCTATGCAGGAAGCATGTCCTGAAGGTGAGGGAAGCATGGCGGCTTGTATCAATATTCCGCTTCAAAAACTTGAAGCAATATTAGAAGAGATCAACAAAATAAATTTATGCCAAATTGCCAACGATAACATCGAAGGACAAATAGTTATTAGCGGCAAGACCACAGCTATAGATCATGCTATTAGTATAATTAAAGATTTAGGTTATAAAGCGATAAAGCTGAAAGTCAGTGCTCCATTTCATTGTAGCTTAATGAAACCGGCAGAAGAAAAAATGCGAGTAGCTCTTGATAAAGCTGTAATTAATAAACCTCTGATACCGATAATCCAAAATTATACCGCAAAACCTACTCTAGATCCTACAGAAATCAAACAAAATTTAATGCTTCAGATATGCGGGCGAGTTAGATGGCGTGAAACTCTAGAACTATTTCACCAATTAGAAATCGCTCATATAGTAGAAATAGGGGCAGGAAGCGTACTAACAAATATGCTCCGGAAAATTAATTATCCATATAAGTTAAGTAATATAAGTAATTTAGAAGAACTACAGCATTGTTTAGATAACGTTAGTCAATAACTGTCTCTAATAACTTCTGATTCATAAAGTTTTTAAATTAACTTAATATTATTATATGCAAATTAGTTTTAGTTTTTTTAAGCAATTGCTAGAATTATTCACTAGTGATTGGCAGAGCTATTTAGACAAGGTAATAGAGGATTTTACAATTTAGCCTTAACAGATACTAATGATACATTTTTAAAAGAAGAATGTTATAAAAAAATTGCTCTTATCCAAAAAGACATTAAAGAAGGTGAATATCCATGGTATGTTGCTCCTTTTAATAAAATAGATCATGCAAGTTTATTACTTACCAATATTCATATATTAGAGCTTGATTATCTAAATCAAAATACGGTAAAAGCAGTAAACAATATGCTGCGAAATAACTTCAAAGATATATATAATCCGGAAATTTATATTATTGCTAATTATGAAGAACCTATAATTAAAAACTATACAATAATAGATAAAATAGCCAAAGGTAAAGTTATTACCTTTGAAGATTTAAATATTAAATATGTAGATCACACGGATGAAGAGTTACAATATATTGGTGATATAGTAAATGATATTAGAAAACTAGACAGCGAGTTAGTAGCAGATATTCAAATATCATCAAATTTATTTATCAATTTTATTTTGTAGATTTTCTTATTACTCAGTGTACAATCATTTTTATGGTTGCATATTTTGAAGAATTACACAATTTTCATCAAAATTTAGATAACCTCAATTTTTTAGTACCGTTACAAAAATATATTCCCGAATGCCAACCAAAAGACTATAAGAGTTTTGTCAAGCTTAAAGCAATAACTTGGAATAGATTTTTAGTTAAATATCAGAAATTATTTGAGAACATTCAGAACATATTATTTAGCATCTGTAGTGATAGTGAGAATTTTGTAAAATTGTTAATTTCAGACTCTTATCATCTTAGCTTAAACAAGCGAATCGAAATTATAGAGTACTTAATAGATAAATATAAAAATGATACTAAATCTATTTATTACATAACCCAACAACTTTTTGATATTTGTGATGATAACACGGATATTAAAACTATCGAAGCCAAGGCTAAACAGTTTTACAAATATATTGAATATTTCCGTAGTTGGGATGATTTACCTAGTTATTGGTATATGGACTTTAAAGGGCTACCCGGGTGTGATAAGGAAGCTTTGATTATGAGCAATTCCGTAAAGCCGGGAAATGATTATATTGAGTTAGAAAAATTATAAAATAATTCTAGAAATTTTGCTTATTAGATGATATAAAGTAAAGCCATATAACCGGAGAGATGGCCGAGTGGCCGAAGGCGGCGGTTTGCTAAACCGTTATACGGGTCATACCGTATCGAGGGTTCGAATCCCTCTCTCTCCGCCAGTCTGTACAGTTAGCCAATTCTTGTAGTGCTATCTAAGTATAATCTTTATCACCAAGCATATTATAGATTTCCGGCATATATTTATGTTTCAGCCAAATCTCAAGGCTACCGATAATATAAAGGTTATTTTTAGCTCTGCTAATACCGACGTTTAAGACGTTTTGCTTTTGCGTCATTATATTTCTTGCACCTTTATCAAGAGGATGCTGAGCTCCTAGTAGTATTATTACCGTATCGTTTTCTGTGCCTTGAAATGCATGAATAGTGCCGATATTTTTATATCCAAATGCTTGAATTGTTTTCTCATATCTTGAATCGTCATATTATTTCATTCAATTTTCTACGAATAGATTCGCTGTAATCTTTATACATTGTAATAATGTAAATTTGTTGAGCAAATCATCCCCTTTTTTCTCTTTTAATACTTGGTTTTAATAACTCTAGTAATTTTTGAAATTCGGCTTCCGATTCATATTTATAACGTTGAACCTTATTATCTTTTATATCTATCCATTTTGAAGTACCTAAAATCGTTCTAATATCAGAGTTACAGTCAGAGGTAGCAAAAATCATTTTGTCACCGTAAGCTATTTTTTACATATTTTAAACATCAGATTTTGGCATCTTCTATGCACTAATAAAGGGAAACCAACCGTAACATCATCTATTTTTGTTTGATATAAAGAATTACGGTCAGCTAGGTTTTGCAATGAAACTTCCGAAGGTGACCACTCAGGATATGAAATCTTAAAATGTTCACATAATTTGTTCATTAAATCTTGCTTTAATATAGAAATAGGATCTGTTTGTAGCGGATCACCGACTACTACGACTTTTTTTGATTTTTAAATAGCACTAGCTGCGTATTGTGGCGGTATCTGCTCTGCTTCATCAATAAATAACCAAGGAATTTCATTATGTTCGGATGTTGCCAACATTTTATCGAATGAGTGAAAAGTTGTAGACACAACAGGTATGACCATAAAGAAATTTTGCCAAGCAATTTTGTTTATCTTAGGGTCACCCGATGAATGCACTGCCATATCAAAGAAATATTTCAGGCTATGCCCCAAATTATCAGCATTAGCATTTATAAATATCTCATGTAATCTTACAGCACTTATGAATAATTTTGATCTTAATTTTTCAAACTCTTTATCAAAGTAAGGAGTGACTTTATTTAAATCTTCAAAATTTTCTTGCCAATTTTTCCAAAATAAATTTTCTTCAAAATCCTTAATATTGAAATATTTATCTTTTAAACTTACGATAGCCAAGCTTATATAGTCGTTAAGCTGTTTTATTTCTTCTACAGAAGCTTCAATTTTCTTAATTGCAGCTTTAATATTCTTAATATCAGTTTTTATCTGGTCAATTTCTTCTGAAGATTTATTTTTTAGCTTAATTAAATCCCGTTTTTGCTCATAGCAAGAATTGTATTTTGCGGTTTTAAAAAATGCATGAATTTTTTCAAAAAAAACAAATTTAATAATTTTATTTCACAATCAATTTCAAGTATTTTAGAGCTTTTATAATCAAGCTCTAATTCTAACTCATTTTGCTCTTCTTTTTTTCTGCATATATCACTCCTAAATCCTCTTCCTTAATTAACTCTCTTTTCTTTTTATTAAATTCAATAATTGATACAATATTTTCATAAACTTCATGAATTTCACTGTATAAATTGTTAAAATCAGCACACGCTTCTTTCCATTCATTATTAATTTCATCTATAGAATTACAATATTCAGGTTTAAAATGTGCAGGGGCTTTATCTTTACATTTATTATTAACTAGCAGATTAAGATATTGCAGTATTGTATGTTTTTCATCATTCTTATCATCGTTTTCTTCTTCATCTTTATATTTCCAAAACTTATTTGAAAATCTCTTTTTATTTCCATGATTACCGAGCACCGCAGCAAATATACCCCTATCTTTCTCTTTTTCCTCTTTCAATAAAAGTTATTTAAAATAACTTAAATCTTTATGATATAGCTTATCTATTTTACTATATAACGATATTTCTTTAGATATATTTTCAACGGCATTGTTATTAGATGATGCAACAACTATACCGTAAGTTTGTAATTCCGTTTTTAAAGAATTAACATGATAATCAAAATTTGGTGTATGTAAGGAAGATTTTTTATTTTGAAACCCGTCCTTAGGATCTTCTAAAGTTGCTAAATAAGATCAAAAAGTATAGTGGTTTTACCTGTACCAGGCGGACCATTAACAGCAAAAAGCTTTCCTGAAAAAGAGGGTAATACCAAATTAATCGCAGCAGCTTGCAGTGCCGCAAGAGAGTGACTCGGCGATGAACACCAACGCGTCGGTTGCATCATAAATGGAGATAACAGTTCTTGTAGACTTTCTTGATGCTTTAAAACATCTATGGAATCCGGCTTATCTTCTTTACCGAGATATTTGACAATTGCTGATTCCGAGTCAAATTTTTCTATATTACTTCGTACAAAATCTAATGGTCTTAGAAAAAAACTATTAAACATTTCTAAGGAAGGAGTGGCAAAATTATAAATTACCGGTTTATCTTTTTTCTTTTTATGCGAGGTAACTCTTCTTACACATATTTCAGAGCGGCTAAATAAATATTTTTTGTCAATTTCTAACTTCTGTACTACAAGATCAATCATAAGATTAATCATTTTTAAATCTAGAGTTTTAACTCAAGAATCTTGCTTTTTATCCTTAAAATATATTCTCTCACTTTCTGAAAATACTTCCTTTATTAGGCTGTTATTATTATCTACAAAATTTGGTAAATCTTTTAATTCTTTTTCTTGGAACTCTTCTCTCATGATTCTACCGAGAACATAAGCAACAGTAGAGATAACCATAAATCCTTCAATATATTTACCGTTTTCATCTATAGTTAAACCAGCAATAGGTGTTTGTCGGTTGCTCTTGCTTATCCTGATGGTTATTATAATCATTTAAGAACTCTTGATCTAATTTAGTTATATTTTGGATTTTCTTTAAAATATCAAGTGCAGCTTCCGACCATTTTAAATAACCGAGATAAATATGCCAATGAACTGCTACTTCATTTTTCTCAAGATCAATACCGAGTTTTGTTTTATCCAGTTTTTCAAACTAAGCATCTTTTAAGAAAAAAGTGTTTCTTTCTTATCCAGTTTGCAACTAAAACTACCTTTTTTATCGGTATGTTCTCTAATAATTGCAAAATATCTATTTAAATTTTCGTTTTTATTAGGAGTTAGTACTTCAATAATCTTCCATACACCGAGGATAGATTTGCTTTGTTCATCAGATTGATTGTACATCAAAAGAAGTTTACACTTAAAATAGAAATATCCTAAGTATGAAACTAGAAGAAGTAAACAACTTTTTAATGTTACTGTTTATAGCATATAAAGAGGTGTATAATTAACACAATTATCACCAAATTATTAATGATTTTAATAAAATTTAGTATTTTTATAAATTCATTTAATATATTTCCTTAACCCAAATAGGATATAATAAATGCAAAATAATAAGGAAATTATTAAATATATAGTGTCTAGCATTTGGTCTTCTTGGAATCCTATAAACTGGTCACCAAGCATGCAATTAGCTACCTTAAGTTATATATTGTCTTGTTTAATTGATGGGAATGATGCATATCCAATTGAAGATGCACAAATAATAAATAATGACCAGGAATGGCTTAAAAGCAATCAAACTTATACCTTTTATAATACCCAATTTCTAATCTTCTCTGTTATATGGAACTTGCAAAAGAGATACCTATATGCCTAAAAAGATTAAAAATATTTCATCAATTTGATGATGAGAATTATATACCCAATGAAGCGTTAGCATCTCATAAGCTCATAAATAACTTTTCTAATTTATTGAAGCATTTTAAACTAACTCCTCTTATAGATTCTACTGATTTTAATCCTAACTATTTTATGGTATGGAGTTGGGCAAAAAATTTAGGGAATATTCCTAAATATTTTGGTCAAAAACTAAAGCGTGTTTGTAATAATATAGAAGAAGCAGAAAATTATTGGGAGAGTTATGAACCGGAGGCATTCTCTCATTTTTCTACCTTTCATGAGTTTATAAATACAATAACACATTGTAATTATGCATTATTAGGTTGTAGAGATATTAGATCAGATATATATTACAATGAACTATAGTTAATTCAGATGAATACAACTTTCTTCTTTAGCAAATAAAGCAATTAATGCCTATATAGTTAAATGCACATTTAAACCGCTTCAACGCACATAGCCATACCCATACCGCCACCGATACATAAAGTAACTAAGCCTTTTTTAGCTTTAGCTCTTCGTAAGCCGTGTATCAGAGTAATCAGTACACGTCCGCCGCTTGCCACGATCGGATGACCGATTGCTATTGCTCCACCGTTAACATTAACCTTCTCCATATCCCATTTCATTTCACGGTTTACATAAATACTTTGAGCGGCAAACGCCTCATTAACCTCGATAACTTCCAAATCATTAACGCTCCAACCTGCTTTACTTAAAGCTTTTTTGGATGCAGGAACAGGGGCAGTACCCATAATACTTGAATCAACACCGGCTGAAGCATAAGAAACAATACGAGCTAGCGGCGTTAAATTATGCTTTTTCAAAGCTTCTTCGGAAACTACCATAAGACATGCCGCACCGTCATTAATAGAGGAAGCATTACCCGCTGTAACTACACCGTTTTTATCAAAAGCAGGACGTAATTTACTCAGAATTTCAAGGCTGGTATCAGGTCTTACTGTTTCATCATGATCAAACAAACTAGTAGTTTTTTTAATCGTTACTTCGATAGGTAAGATTTCATCTTTAAAAACTCCTGCTAGCTGTGCTTTAGCTGCTTTCTTGTGAGAGCTTAAGGCAAACTCGTCCTGCTGTTGTCTGCTAATATTAAACTGTTTCGAGATATTTTCGGCTGTAATACCCATAAATACTCCTGAAAATACATCGGTTAATCCGTCATACTGCATTAGATCAACCATTTTAATATCGCCGAATTTAGCTCCTGCTCTGATATAGCTACCGTGCATACCGAGCGACATATTCTCCTGCCCACCTGCTATAACTATTTCATTATCACCCGTCATAATTGAATTTGCTGCAAGTGCTACGCTTTTAAGACCTGAGCCGCATACTTTATTAATCGTATAGCCCGGCACTTCTTTCGGTATTCCCGCATAAATCAGAGTTTGCCTAGCCGGATTCTGCCCGCTACCGCCGGTTATTACCTGTCCAAGGATTACCTCACCTACTAAAGCTGGATCGATTTTGCTGTTTTGCAGTATATCCTTTATTAAATGAGCAGCAAGCATAGGTGCAGCTGTTGTACTAAGGTTACCTATAAACGAGCCGAAAGCAGTCCTTTTCGCATAAGTTATATAAACCGGTTTTGTCATAATGTGTACTCCTTAAACAATTTATCTAGTTTATCATTTATTAAATAACTAATATGTTCGCCTGCTACATCTATAAGCTTAGAGTTTTTTAATAATTTTTCAAAGGTAAAATAGAAGATTTATGTACTATTTGATCATCTTCTGCTGCTACTATATATACAGGACAATGAATTAAACTCGGATCAATAATAAAATTATCGATTTTCCATTTAAGATTTATAAACATATTTTCATCTAATATATTTTGTGTAATTTGATTATAAACCTCCTTAGATATACTATTTTACCTGACATAAGCCAATTCTCTATTCTCAATGCTAATTCTTGCTCCTTATCGGAAGTTATAGAGAAAAAATTTTTTAATTTAGCATTGAAATAATCAGGGAATAAAAGAAAAAATAAAATTTGAATATGAATTTTAGGAATTATCGGTAAATTGTCTATGCCACTATCTAGTTTTAAATATCGATGCAACATTCTTATATAGAAAAAATGAGAAAAATCCCACGGGCAGGTAAGTAAAGTCAGAGTTTTGATAAATTTAGGCATAAGTACGTTTGTAGCTATCGCAAGGTTACCGCCGATACAATGACCTATTAAATTAATGTCTTTAATTTTCAAATTATCTATTACTTCGATTATTTTATGCACATAGTCGTCTAGTAAATATTTAGGTTCCTCAATCTCTAGCCAATCTATTAAATAAACTTCACCGTAGCTTCTCAAATTTTCAATAAAACTTTTGTCACGAGCTAAAAAAAATATTTCCAGTGAGTTGAAGATAGAGAGGATGATTAGGAAAGTTTTGATTTCATCCTGACTTCTTTCTATGTCATTCCCGACTTCCCCTTTGTCATTCTCACGAAAGCGGGAATCCATTTTTAATTTATTTTTACTGGAACCTGTGGACAAACCACGGGATAACACCGAGTAATACAACACCCTATAATGCTCTGTTTGCATTACTATTTTACCTGATTTTAAATATTTATTACCTAAATTATGTGTCTTTGTATAATTATTATAAAGGTCAAAATATTCCTGTAGTTTATTACTATCTAGGCATTGAGAGTATCTAATCTTATATTAGTAATTCTTGACAAAAGGCTAAATATATTGTATAAGTTCAGCACCTTCAGAATGTAATAACAAGTATATAGGCTCTAAAGTTTTAGGGGAAATACATAAAATCTTGAAGTGCTTAAGTTTTTTTTTTGTCCTTAGGGATTTATAATGTTAAGTACCTCATCACGATCGTTTAAAAACAAATTCAGAGCGGTATTTTGGCCTGTGCATAATTACGAACTCGGAAAGTTTATTCCGATGAGTACCTTAATGTTTTGTATTTTGTTTAATCAAAATGTTTTACGAATCTTAAAAGATAGTATTTTAATCTCCGAGATTAGTGCAGAAATAGCAGGTTTTGCTAAAGTTTATTGCGTTACGCCTGCCGCTGCTTTATTCGTGATTATTTATGCTAAAATGATTAATTATCTTACTTTTGAAAAGATCTTTTATTATTTAAGTGCATTTTTTATCAGCTTTTTTGTTTTATTCACTTTTGTAATTTATCCTAATATTCATATTTTTCATGTACATCCCGATAATCTAGCTGACTGGATGGAACGTTATCCTCATTTTAAGTGGTATATCTCATTAGTAGGTAATTGGGGTTATATAGTATATTATAGTCTTGCCGAGCTTTGGCCTAATATTTTTTACGTATTATTATTTTGGCAGTTTGCTAATAAACTTACTACTACCGAAGAAGCAAAAAGATTTTATACTCTCTTTTCGCTATTCGGCAACTCTTCTTTAATATTAGTTGGCTTTTTAATGATGAATCTATCATCGGAAGATACTATTATTAAGAAGTTTATGAGTATTTCGGATAGTAAAATCACTTTAGTTCAAGTATCCACGACAATTGTGGCAATTGTTGCTATTATTTGTTGTTTGTTAGTTAGATTTATTAGCAAGAACGTTTTTACTAATCCGTTATTTTATGCTAAAGCAAAAAGCGGTAGCTCAACTTCAGAACGTATGGGGCTAATTAAAAGCTTTAAATATATTGCGAAATCAAAATATTTATGGCTACTTTTAATTTGTTCGGCAGCTTTCGGATTTGCTATTAACTTAGTCGAAGCCGTATGGAAAGCAAAAATTAAGGAATTATATCCGACTGTAAATACCTATGCTGAATTTAACAGTCTGTATATACTTTGGACAGGCGTGGCAATAATGGTTATGACCATCATCGGTAATAATATTATGCGTATGCACAACTGGTTTGTAGCAGCAGTTATTTCACCGGTTATAATAATGGTGACCGGCATTTTGTTCTTTGTACTTATCGTATTTGACCAACAAATTTTATCATTATTTGATGGAGCAATTTTAATGTCACCTCTTGCTCTTGCCGTTTCAATCGGTGGCATTCAAAATATTTTAGCTAAAGGTACTAAATATTCTATATGGGATACTTCAAGAGAAATGTTATATATCCCTCTTGATGAGGAGCTTAAAACCAAAGGCAAAGCTGCGGTTGACGTGATAAGTGCAAAAGTCGGCAAATCCTCTAGCGGTCTTGTGCAATCTATTATTTTTACTTTAGTTCCAACCGCTACTTTTACCTTAATCTCACCAATTCTAATGGTGGTATTTACTTTTGTATGCTTAGCATGGATTTATGCAGTAAGAAAAATATATTTTGAATATCAAAAAATAGCATAAAATAAATTATTGTCATCCCGCGACTTGATCACGGGATCTAAGGATACAATCTGTGACCAAGATACCGTGGTCAAGCCACGGTATGACACCGAACGCGTTTTTTGATCTACGCGGGTAATGCTCTTTTTAGCTAGGAACCTTATAGCATAAAACTATCGATGTTACTATGAATCAATCTCTACTAAAGCTTTAGTCTCTATACTAAGAAAATCTCAAAATCCTTTAAGATATTTTCAACATCTTTTAAGATAGGATCAAATTCGTCTTTACTTTGAGAAGAAGGCAGTTTAAATGAAGTTAGGGTAACTTTTTCACTCTTTATAAAATTATGAGGCTGAGGCTGATCCTTAAGTTTAATAGTAACAACTTCGCCTGCTAGAGAGTTCGGATGTCTGTTCTCATTAATTGAATCTGGATGCGTAATTTCTAGGTTTTTTGGAGTATTATCTTCCTTGTTCTTACTACGGAATGAAAAAATTCTAGATGATGGCATTTGATTTACATTTTATTTAAAAAACGCTATTTATTATAGGGCAATAATTTATATTTAACAAGCAGGATGGTTAATTGTCATAAACTTTTCTATCATTCTAGTAACGGAACGTTCTAGTTCAATATCTAATTTTGAATAATCAGAAAAGTTAAACCATTTAAGTTCATTCGATTCGTTATTTTTTATAAAATTATCATTATTTACTGTTTTTAGTAAAAATCGTACATCATAGTGATAATGAGCAGGCTCCTTATGAGTTTGCGGAATATAATGGGTGTCTATATCAAAAATCTCCTTATTTATCGTTTTGATTTCATTAATTCCGGATTCTTCTATAGCTTCTTTAACCGCTACATTTAATATATTACTATCTCCATCACAATGACCGCCTGGTTGAAGCCACTTATCAAGCTTTTTATGGTGCATCAATAAAAATTTAGTTTTATCATTATTAAGTAAAAAAGCCGAAGCAGTGAAATGTCCTATTTGTAAATCTCAGCTAAAAGGGTTTTCATATTCATTTAAAAATTCAAGCATTTTTGTTTTTGTAACAATTTCTTCAGGATATGTACTACTGTAATTTTGTAGTTTAATATGTAATTCATTCATAATGATAATTTTTTATGTATAGAGCTTCGATATTTAACTCAAATTTCTCTGCTAAGTCAAATGAAAATAATGTCATAAAATTATATTGTCCATGTTTCATGGTAATTATCATTGACAATTAGTTAAATTTTAGTTATATATCGCATAACTAAAATTTAATATTAACTAATTAGGTTTATTTTTATGCTTAACAAAATAGTCGAGTTATTTAGAAGTGATGATACCACCCCCTTGGTATGGTAAGATTGCAGTAGTAGGAGCATGTGCTGTTGGAATTTATGTGATAGCAGGTGATTTACTTAAATCTCCGGCTTTTATTCTCAAATGTGGTGCCGATGTAGTAGCAACAATGGGAGCAATTCTAGCATATGAGCATTATACAGACGCAACTTCGTAAGAAAGTCCGATGGAATTGATAGGAAATGAAGCACAAGCTGCAATATAATAATAAAATATTTTTAACGAATTTAGAGGACACACCGACTCTAAATTCGTATTCATTTACCATTCAAACCGTTTTTTAGTCTAATTTTGACTTGTTTTAAAGAACGAGGAGTTGCGTCCGTAACTTCAATTTCAATATTTTCTGAAATATCTATTCTAGTACCGATAGCCGGAACACTACTGACTCTAGTCAATACTAATCCACCTATCGTATCAAACTCATCATAATCATTTTGTAGCTTTTCTCCTATTATTTCTTCAAGCACTTCTACTTCAACACGTGCATTTGAAATAATTGTTGAGTTATTAATAACCTTGAAATTATCGCTATCTAATTGCTGATCATGCTCATCATCTATTCGTCCTACTATTTCTTCTATAAGATCTTCAATAGTAACTAAACCGTCAGTACCGCCATACTCATCAACAACTATTGCAATATGTGTTCTCTCACGACGCATTTTTGCTAGCAAATCTAATAATTTCATAGAAGGAGCTGCAATTATATGCTTACGTATAAGCTTTTTTAAACGACCGTTTTGCTTTGTAGCCAATGCTTTAAATAAATCCTTGATATGAATGAACCCTACTACATTATCCAAAGTACCGTCATATATAAGAGTTCGTGTATGTGGGACTTCTAACTTAATAGACTCACTTAATTCTTCTAGATTCGTAGTTAATTTTATTGCCGCAATATCGGAACGCGGTACCATTATATCTTCAATAGTTTTATCTTCTAACTCCAATAAATTAGCTAAAATATTACGCTCGTCTAAAGTCATTTTTTGGCTATTAATTTTAAGGCGTTTTATGACACCAAAAAAATTATCGGGCGTTTTTGTTTTTCTAAAAAAATTTTTTATCGGAGAGAATAATTTTCGTACAGTAAAAATTAACTTATTATTTTGATTTTTTTTACTAGAATCTTCTTTTTTTGAAGATTTTAACATAAATTTTTTTATTTAGTTAATAAGGGGGGAAAATACCGAAATATGATAATATTTCAATTTCTAGATTTTCCATAATATTTGCTTCTGTGTCATTTTGATGATCAAAACCAATTAAGTGTAAAATACTATGTATTAAAAGATGAATAAAATGATTCTCAAAAGTTTTGTGCTGCTCGCACGATTCATTATATATTACCTCATAACAAAATGCTATATCACCTAAATGCATATAATCAGAGTCACCTAAAAATTCAAGTTTAGAATATAAATCCTGCCAATTTAATTCGTTGCTTGGAAAAGAAAGAACGTTAGTAGCTTTTTCTATATTACGAAATTGTTTGTTTAAGGTCAATATTTCTGCAGCATTTGTTAGTAAAATTGATAATTCAAATTGTTTTATTTTACTAAAATTATCAAACCGCAATAAAATATTTTGAGTTATTTTTTTGATTAAACTCTTATTGATCTGCTTATGCTCACGCCATTTGTTGTAGTTTCTTACAATTTCTACGTTTATCATTGTACCAAATATTGAATAAATAGTCGTTATAGACTTAGCTGTAATTTAAGAACATATTTTAAAAGCTGTATATCTTCATTAGAGATAACGTTAATTTTAGATTTTAATCTTAATTTGCTTACTGTCATTATTTGATCAGTCATGGCTTTACCTTTTTTGCTACCTATCATTACGTAGGCTTCACAAGGATAGCATTTATCGATGTTACTAGTTAAAGGTATTACTTGAACACGATTTAATGAAGCATTTGAGTAATTATTGCCGGTCTTACCTTAGCGACTTCCCACCTAACAAAGGATTAAAGTCGACCACCATACCTCAGCTCTTTTCATAAAAATCGCGTTCTATTAACTTTTCTACCCACTCATTGGCCTTCTCCTCAGCTTTTGTATCTTGAGCCATGGCTTTGTAAGCGGCTCCAAGCTCCTCATTAATTACATAAGGTTTTACAAGTTGCTCAATAAATTTGCTAATTTTACGTTCACCTATTACAGAATAAAGCCTATAATAAACCGCTTAATCTATAGTAATTGTCAATTTCTTCTGCATAAAATACTCGTATACACGTGTGTTACACGTATGATATCATATATATAAATTAATCAACATGAGGATTATTTACTTTAGTAAACAAAGATAATAGCTATGAAAACTGACCACACAGGCAATAAGATGATATTTTAAGACACCAGTTTTTGTTGGTAATTCTCTTTTAATTTTTGAAAATCCTCATCGGCATGGTATGAAGAACGGGTTAGCGGGCTTGCCGAAACCATCAAGAATCCTTTTGTTTTTGCGACTCGCTCTAGATATTTAAACTCTTCCGGCGTAACATATTTTGCGACCTCAGCATGATTTTTGGTAGGCTGCAGATACTGCCCGATAGTTAGGAAATCAACCTTTGCTTCTCTTAAATCATCTATAACCTGTACTACTTCATTTATTTCTTCCCCAAGTCCTACCATCATACCGGATTTTGTAAAAATTTCAGGAGATAATTTTTTGATATTATGAAGTAAACTTAAAGAATTATAATATCTAGCCCCCGGTCTAATCGTTTTGTATAAAGACGGTACTGTTTCGACATTATGGTTAAAAACGTCAGGTTTTGCGTTTGCTATTATTTCAGCTGCTCCTTCTTTTCTTAAAAAATCGGGTGTTAGAATCTCAATAGTAGTATTTGGCGATGATTTTCGGATTTCGCTAATACACTCCGCAAAATGTGAAGCTCCGCCATCCTCAAGATCATCACGATCGACGGAAGTAATTACCACATGCTTAAGATTTAGCTTTTGTACCGCCTCCGCTAACCTTTGCGGTTCATGCGGATCAAGTAAATCCGGTCTACCCGTTTTAACGTTACAAAACCTACAGGCTCTAGTACAAACCGAACCTAAAATCATCACAGTTGTATGTTTTTTTGACCAGCACTCACCAATATTAGGACAAGCAGCTTCCTCGCACACAGTATTTAATCTCAGATTCTTTATTAAATCTTTTGTATTATAGTACTCTGTAGAATTAGGAGCTTTTACTTTTATCCAATCAGGTCGTTTATTTAAATTAGCCATAAAACGGAAATAATTTAATTAATTTTGTCACTTCATTTAATACTTTCTGCTCAAGATCGCTATTATCTTCATTATTTTTTAAGCCGTCTAAAATATCTGCTACCATATGACCGACTAATACAAAATCCTTTTCTTTAAAGCCTCTAGTAGTACATGCGGGAGTACCAAGGCGAATACCTGAAGTGATAAAAGGCGAAGTTTCATCAAACGGGATAGCATTCTTATTACACGTAATCCCTGCTCTATCCAAAGAATTTGCTGCAAGCTTACCCGTGATTCCGTCTTTACACAAATTCACTAAAACAATATGATTATCGGTACCACCTGTTAATATATCATATCCTCTTTCTTGCAAGCTACTTGCTAAAGCTTTAGCGTTACTTATTACCTGCTGAATATAACTTTTATATTCAGGCTGCAAATTTTCTAAAAAAGCTACGGCTTTTGCAGCGATTATATGCATTAACGGACCACCTTGTAGTCCTGGAAATAATGCAGAATTTATTTTGTGACCTATCTCTTCATCGTTAGATAAAATTAAACCGCCTCTTGGACCTCTAAGTGTTTTATGAGTAGTAGAGGTAACAGCGTGAGCGTAAGGAATAGGGCTTTGATGCTCACCTGTGGCAACAAGTCCTGCAATATGAGCAATATCTGCCATAAAGTAAGCTCCTACTTTATCCACGATTTCTCTAAATTTTGCAAAATCAATATTACGAGGATAAGCAGAAAAACCGGCTATAAGTAATTTTGGTTTATGCAAATCCGCTAAGCGTTCAATCTCATCATAATCGATTAAATAAGTCTCTTTATTTACGCTATAAGAAACGGCATTAAACCATTTACCGGACATATTAGGAGCTGCACCGTGCGTTAGATGCCCACCGCTATCTAAGGACATACCAAGAACCGTATCACCCGGCTGTAATAAAGCAAGATATACAGCCTGATTTGCTTGTGATCCTGAATGAGGTTGGACATTTGCATATTTGCAGTTAAAGAGTTTTTTTACTCGTTCTATAGCTAAATTTTCAGCTTTATCTATTTCCTCGCAACCGTTATAGAATCGCTTACTTGGGTATCCTTCGGCATATTTGTTAGTCAGAAGCGACCCTTGAGCTTCAAGCACAGCAGGACTTACGAAATTTTCTGATGCAATAAGCTCGATTACGCTACTTTGACGTAGCTTTTCATGCTTTATTATTTCATTAATCTCTTTATCCGTTTCGTGTAAATTATTATTAAAAATATTCATTCATCCTCATATTTTTTTGGTTTTGTTGTGTGGATATCTAATCGTCATTGCGAGGAAAAATTGAAAATTTTGACGAAGCAATCTCATACCAAAATCCTAAGATTGCCACGCAGCCTACGGCTGCTCGCAATGACGGTTATTTATAAAATTAATCGCAATCTCAAGCCCCCGTCCATCTATTGAATGAGCAAGAGACGTTAATTTATGTCCGCTATGTTCTATATGCAGCTTAGATAAATAGTTTGAAGCATTATACATCTCGCTAACACCGACCACCTCATCTAATTCCCCATGAATCAAGCATATAGGAGTAAGCTTATTATTAACGTCCATAGGTGGAATTAATGCACCCGAAAAACCTATAGTACAGAAAAACGGCTCTTTTTGAACTAGTGTTAAATATAACCCTATCATCGTACCTTGAGAAAAGCCAATAATGATAGTATCTTTGTTGGTTAGATTTAACTCGTCCTGCTTTTGCTTTATTATATCTTCAACCTTAGAAATATTATTTGCAATTAGCTTTGCCATAATATGCGGGCCGCGGTCTTGCAAACTAAACCATTGTCTACCATAAGGCATCATATCATAAGCCTCAATACCATGCGGGGAAATAAAATGACAATTGGGTAAATAATTTTTGATATAAGGCACAAGTCCTATTAAATCATGTCCGTCCGAGCCGACACCGTGCAGTAATACTACTAGCTTCTTCGGCGGCTGCTCTTTACTTTCTACTTCGGGGTATTCTAAATATTTGCTCATGTTTTTATATGTTTATGTACTTAAAATATTAAGGTTGAGTAGTAGTATACGAAGGTCAATTTCAAAAAGAGCAAGGAGTCTGCAAGGCGAGGAGCGTATACTGAATACGTGAGCACCGCAGAACTTGCTAGACGACTACGCCAATTTTTGAAATTCACCGAGTATACGCTTTCAACATCTTCTCAAGTTCTCCACTTTGATATAACTCTCTAGCAATATCACACCCGCCGACTAATTCTCCGTTAATGTATAATTGTGGGAATGTCGGCCAGTCGCTAAATTTTTTTAAATCTTCACGTAATTCAGCATCAAAAAGTACATTAATATCACGAAATTCTACACCTAATTTATTCAAAATAGCTACTACGGTTCCTGAAAATCCGCATGCAGGCGACTTTTTAGTACCTTTCATGAACAATACTACTTTATTATTTTTTATTTCATTTTCTATAAATTTAAAATTTTTATTTTCTAGCATTTTAAGACTCAATAATTTATCTTCTAAAATACACTTTCTATAGCAATATATGCAAGCACAAATAGTTAATAAAATTTTTGAGATTTTTAGCAAGAATAATCCAAATCCGAAAACCGAATTAATATATAAGAATGATTTTACCTTATTAGTAGCGGTAATATTATCTGCTCAATCCACCGATATATCAGTAAATTTAGCAACTAAATCTTTATTTGAAACTTATGATACACCAGAAAAAATTTTAGAACTCGGCGAAGAAGGACTTAAAAAATATATAAAATCTATCGGACTATTTAACAACAAAGCAAAAAATATTATCGCATTATGTAAAATATTGATAAGCAATTATCAAGCTTCAGTACCGAATGATTTTAAGGCATTAATTAAACTACCGGGCGTTGGCAGAAAAACTGCTAATGTTGTACTAAATTGCTTATTCGGCATGCCTACAATGGCAGTTGATACGCATGTCTTTAGATTAGCCAAAAGAATCGGGCTTGCTAAAGGCGGTACTCCTGAAATAGTAGAAAAAGAGCTACTGCAGATTATCGATAAAAAATGGCTAACGCATGCCCATCACTGGCTAATTCTGCACGGCAGATATATATGCAAAGCTAAAAAACCCGATTGCGACATCTGCCCTATTAAAGAGTATTGCGATTATTATTTTAACCTTAAATAAGAGTTATAATAAATCTTATAAATTACCAATTATTTCTGAATAATCTTCATGTTCTATAGAATTAGGTTTAGGATCAAGTGTTGCTAATGTTTCTAAATGACAAGCAACGAACGGTGCACCTTTTACCTTGCCCCCTGAATAGATACAGATGTTTGCAAAACCAAGCGAATTCTCCTTCCATTTGTGCACTAGTTAATTCATGTAATATATTACAGTTTTTATCATAAAGACTAAATAAAGTTTTGTCATTATCCTCAATAAGTTTTATAGGGGTTTGTTTATTATCTAAATTTTCTTGCTGATGTCCTATATGGGACTGTTGCGAGATAATTTTTAATAGTAAAATGAGAGGAAAACAGATAAATAAATATTTAGCTCTGTCCAAATATTTTTAAAAAGAAATTCTGTTTAATATTGAGATAAAATTTATTCAATAGTATAGTAATTTAATAGAGATTTGTTTACAGAGTTAGGATTTTTATTAACAAATTTCTCTAAGCTATTAAAGTTGTTAAAACCACTAATCGTTTTAAATTAAAACATATGGCATTCATAAATTCAGAGAATTGATTTTTGGCAATTCCTATATATCTAACCCGTTTATTATCTTTTGAAAATACCCTCTCAAAAGGTGCTCTGATTTTCGTATAATATTTATCAAGGTCAAAATTCTTATCTTTCATATTATTTTTCTTTATTGAGCAAAGATGGAACCCCTTTTTAGCTGCTGCATTCTTGGCAGAGATTGTACAATAACCTTTATCAACATATGTAGCACCGGAGCTTGGCATAACATGCTTAAAACCTTTGCTATCAGTAACATTTGCAGGGGTAACTGCAACCTTATTGATCATTCCTGATTGAATATCGACACTCACATGTTTTTTATAACCATACCAAAATTTATTTGCTCCCTTACAGCCAATTTTAGCTTGTTTATCCTTTACAACCTTAGGCAGAGTCTCATTATTCAATTTATCATATTTTTGTGTTCTTAGTTTATCACGTTCCTCCCAAAGATTAGCTTTTGAGATTAAATGAGAAGCATCTACAAAGGTAAATACTTCACCCATATAGCCTTGTGCTCGTAGTTGATCTCGGAATTTTACAAATATTTTTGATAGTAAATTAGTGCCTATTTTTTTACGTATTTTACTAAATACACTATAATCAGGCGTCTTCTCTGTAAGAGCAAAATCACAAAACCATTTTGCCGCTGTGCTATCAGCTAAATAACGTTCCAATTCCCGATCCGATAAGTCTTCCATAAATTGCAGCAGCAAACATTTAAACAGCCTCACTATACCATAGCCTTTATAGTTAGCTTCGCATTCTACTGCTAATAACTCAGCTTCAACTGCTTTAAAATTGAATAAACTTTTGAATTTACGATATTGATGATCCACACTTATTAACTCATCTAAACTTACCATTATCATTTGATACTCAGACATATGAACATATTTTTTGTTTTTTTTAATTATACCTGCTATCCTCTCATCTCGCAACAGTCCCCTAAAGCATTTTTAACTTTCTTGACGACATCAGATAACTCCTCCTTAGGATTCTTAGCAAATTTATTAAGCTCTATCGTATGTAACTCTATATCTTTAAAATATACTAAACCACTTTTTATTTCCTTTAACTGAAAAGAATTATGATATTCATCTGTATCTGTAATACTGGTAAAGTTAAGTATGTGTATCCCTATTGTTTTATTTAATGCCGCATAATCTGATCCCTCTTTCAGTTGCTCCGTATACATTTTCGCCCAGTAATACAAAGCTCTTTTATCGTAATCCGCTTCATCGGTTACTTGGATTTCGATATTATACCTTTTACTGCTTTCACTTTTGGCTTTTATATCAAGTATAGATAGTTTATCGGCTTTAAAATTCTTTGGATTATACGGATTAAGTAATGTTACTTCTACAATCTGATCTTTCTCACTTACTATCACATTAATAAGCGATATCAATAAATCTTTAATTCTCTTCTACTCCAAAGATTTTTTTAAACGCTAAATCTACTCTAGGATTAACTTTTGACATATTATTATGTTACTGAATGTGATTTTTCTCTTTATTTTAGCATATTCTGAGGTAAATATTCTACTATAAATTTATATTAAATCTTTTGCTTATTCACCAATCTATATATCTCTTTTTTACTATAAACATCTTTGAATTTGTCATAAACAAGTTCGGTAGTAGTTTTGCTACTTAAGTTTTTACTTAAGCAAAGTTCTATAAATTTTTCTAAATTTTTGTGTTGGTTTTGTTCCTGTATATTTCCTGAAATCAACAATACTATCTCACCTTTTAAAATATTATTTTGATAGAACTTTATTATTTCATCTATATCCCCTGTTTTTATTTCTTGATACAGTTTAGTTAACTCACGAGCTACACATATTTCTCGGTTTCCTAGTATTTCCTTAGCTACCGATAAAGTATTTATCAAACGAGGGGCCGTTTCAAAAAAAATCAAAGTAGCCTTAAGATTTACTAGTTCAGAAAAAATCTTTTTCTTACTTTCTATAGTTTTAGGTAAAAACCCGTGAAATAAAAATCGATCAGTAGGAAGAGCCGATAAAGTTAGAGCAGTAACCGGTGCAGATACTCCCGGTACTACGTCTATATGACAATTAAGATTGCGTATACCTCTAACTAACTTATAGCCGGGATCGGAAATTAAAGGAGTCCCTGCATCAGAAATTAAGCTTATTATATTGCCCGATCTTATTAAACTTATGATATTTTCTCTATCTTTCTCGTCACTATGATCATTATAAATTTGTAATTTTGTATGAATGTCATGTTTTGCTAGCAATTTTTGTGATATTCTAGTATCCTCGCATAAGATAATATCCGAATTTTTTAAAGTCGATATAGCACGAAGCGTTATATCTTCAAAATTACCGATCGGTGTTGAAACAATATATAATCCCGGTTCGGAAAGATATCTAATCATAGTTTTTTAATTTTAAGTAACATTATGGCTAGTATAAAACATAAACTACGAATCGTTCTATCATTTTTTTGCTTTATATATTTAACGTCCTGTCAAACTCCTAAAGAAGAACCTATAAGTTTTCCTAAAAAAGAACAAACAGACATTGAGATTGCAATTTTAATGCCAAATCAGGGTCCTGATAGTATTGTCGGGAAACAATATAAAGATTTAATTAAAATGGGACTTAACGACGGAATCAAATCTTACATACATGTTACTTCTTACGATGGTTCAGACGAAAAAAACGTTTTAGCCGCTATGGATAAAATAGTAGCACGTAAAACTAAGATTATTTTAGGTCCTCTATATTCTAACTTTACCTCTCTAATAGCAGAAAAAGCAAAGGCAAATGATATTATTATAATAACTATGTCAAATAATCCGGCTCTTGCAGAAGATAAATTATTTGTATTCGGTCATGCACCTTTAAAACAACTGATACGTATCATTAATTATTACGCAAGTAACGACCATAAAGATTTTATGGCATTATTACCTAAAGGGAAGCATTCGCAAACTATTAGTCAAGTAATGCAAAATATATTGATTCAGAACAATGCATCATTATCACGCACTGAATTTTATGAGGATAATCCTGAATCTATAGCAAAAGCCGCAAGAAATATTTCAGACAATACCGATATTATAAATGAACGTAGCGACACGACAAAACCGGTTATTTATCTATCAGACGATCCAAAAAATTTAAACCTACTCACTGATAGTATTCGTAAATATAATTTAGATAAAAAGGCTATTTTAATTGGTGATAATCGTATTGATATCGATTACCCTGAAAATATCGATATTAGCTTTACTGGCTCTTTAAATTTACTGAATAGCAACGTTCCGGATAGGGCAAAAGACTTAGGTATTAACCATATAGGCTTCATGCATCTTCTTTCTTATGATTTAGGACGTATGACTGCAAACTATATAGGCAATGAATTTGCATCTGAAAGGTTTTTAAATAGAATGAACAGTAGACAACCTTATATAGGTTTATCCGGTAATATTTATTTCATCGATGGAGTAGCTCAGAGACGATATGATATTATTAGGAAAGAGAATGGGATATATTCTACTGTTTCAGGAAATTAGGACGTTGTTGTATCTTAGTCACTCAGTGACCTGACCATGTGTTGTACGAATGTTCAGGATATCATTCCCGCGGAAGCGGGAATCCAGAGTAAAGCGAAATAAATCGAGCTTTTCAAAAAAGCTTTAAAGTACTGGATTCCCGCTTCCGCGGGAATGACATTGAGTAGGTTTTTCAAGCCATGCAACAAGGCTGGTCAAACCACGGGATGACAAAGGGACACTAAAGATTAATTATTTATTTTTATCATTATCACTACCGTCGTCTTTCATGCCGTCTTTAAAAGCTTTAAGACCTTTAGCAAGATCGGACATGACTTGCGGTAATTTGCCAGCACCGAATAATACAAAAATAATTAATAAAACTATTAATAAATGGCTAAAGCTCATTCCCATGATATTTTTGCTGTATAAGTTAAAATTTAATTATATAAGATATTATAGCTCTAATCTAGGATAAAATAATTAAAGAAATGTTTACTAAAAAACAATTTTCAGAATTTTTTGCTACTTTTTTTTATATTGGGAAAATAAAATACTGCCCAGGCACTTTTGGATCGATTGCTGCTTTCCCTCTAACTTATTTCTTAATATATTTTATTGTTAATAACAAAATAATCATTCCTTTCTTAAGTCTTACTTTCGGTGAAGCTCAACTTGTCAGTATATTTATTATAAGCTTTAGCCTATGTTTGATACTCTTAATACTCGGCACTTATTTTACTAAAATATATTTAAATTATACAAATTCAGAAGACCCTAAAGAAGTGGTCATTGATGAAGTAGTAGGGCAAATGCTAACTATTGTTTTAGTATTTTTTTCCGCTTTATTTGCTAATGAATCGTATTTAATTAAATATTTTAGTCCGCTAACAATAAATATTATATTACTTTTCGTATTACCTTTTTGTCTATTCCGATTTTTTGATATAGTAAAGCCCTGGCCTATTAATTGGTTGGACAAAAATATTAAGGGCAGTATCGGCGTTATGCTTGATGATTTGCTAGCCGCAATATTTGCTGCGGTAACTCAATACGCAATTATATTTGTGTTAATAGATATTCGACAATAGATTTGCTATAAAAAAAGATCATTGACTAATTTCTAATATAATAATATGATACGATAAATTTTTAAAGAGATAGTTTTCATGTTCGCAGTTATAAAAGCAGGTGGAAAACAATATAAAGTAGACAGAAATAGTATTATTAAAGTCGAAAAAATTGATGGAGAACTTGGCTCTAAAATTCAGTTTGATCAAGTTTTAATGATTGGCGAATACTCAAAGCCTTCTTTTATTGGGACTCCAATAGTTAAAGGGGCTATCGTTACGGCTGAAATTACTAACCAACTTAAAGATAATAAAATTATAGTCTTTAAGAAAAAGCGTAGAAAAAATTATCGTCGTAAAGCCGGTCATCGTCAAGAATTGACGGAATTAAAAATATTAGATATTATCAAACAATAATAATAACTTAAAAGGAATTATAAAATGGCAACAAAAAAAGCCGGTGGTAGTTCTAGAAACGGAAGAGACTCGGCCGGTCGAAGGCTGGGAGTTAAAAAAGCCGATGGACAATATGTAATACCCGGTAATATTATAGTTAGACAACGCGGCACAAAAATTCATCCTGGAATGAATGTAGGGCTTGGCAAAGATCATACAATATTTGCTTTGATAGAAGGTAGAGTAGAATTTTTAACTAAGCGAAATCATAAAATCGTGAATGTTAAAGAAATTGCCAGTGCTTAAGTATTGCGGTTTGATCTACTAGTGTTACGTGGAACGGAAAATGCTTTTTATGGCATTGTTGCGTTGATTGGTAAAATCCACTTGGTCACCCCGTGGCTTGACTACAGGGTCCATAAAAACAATTTAAAGTACTAATATTATTAGTATTTTAAGCTGGATCCCGCGATCAAGTCGCGAGATGACAATTGAAAACCGTTCCACACAATAATGTCTGTAAGTGAGCTAGATGACGACAGACGGAAATTAATTATATAACATAATATTCTATTAGGCTTTCTTTACTTATGGCCTTAATAATTCAAAAGTTCGGTGGCACTTCCGTTGCAAATATTGATAGAATAAAAAAAATCGTTCCTATCATAAAAACCGAAATAGCTAAAAATAACCAAGTAATTATAGTAGTTTCGGCTATGGCAGGTGTTACTAATCAACTTGTCACATTGTGTAATGAAGTATCAAGCCTTAACAACATTTCTCAATTTGCAGAATATGATGTAGCACTTTCTAGCGGTGAAATAGTCACTGCTTCATTACTAGCGCTCGCTCTTCAAGAAGAAGACATAAAGGCGCGATCATTTCTAGCTTGGCAATTACCGATGCTCACCGATAATAATCATAGTAAAGCTTTAGTAGAATCAATTACTACAGATTTACTAGAAAAATATTTACAGTTAAATACCGTCCCTATAATAGCCGGTTTTCAAGGAATTAACAAATCCAATAGATTAACTACTTTGGGCAGAGGAGGATCTGATACTACTGCCGCCTTAATCGCTGCAGCTATGAAAGCCGATAGATGTGATATTTATACCGATGTAGAGGGAATATTTACTGCTGATCCAAGAATTATTCCCAATGCCAAGAAGATAAAAGAAATAGATTTTTTAGAAATGTTAGAACTAGCATCAAGTGGAGCAAAAGTACTACACCCTAGAGCCGGAGAGTTAGTAATGCGGTATAAAATAGATATGCGTGTTCTGTCAACATTTTCACCGGATACAGAAGGTACGTTAATCACTTCAAAGGATAAAAATATGGAGAATGGGATTATTAACAGCATTACTTCTAATAAAAATTTATTTAAAATATCTGTAAAGAGCATTTCTTTAAGTTTTTTGCAAGTTGCAAATATGATTACACAAAATAATAATCATATTGAGTTTATGCAAGAGATAAAAAATAATGAAGAATATAGTTTTATTACAAATTTAACCGATAAAAATAATTTACAAGCTTTACTGACTAATTTAAAAGATGATAAGCAGATACAAGATTTTACTTTTGATACCGAAATTGCTACAATCTCTCTTATTGGTTATGGGATTAAAAATGATTGTAAATTACTTGAAACGATATTATCAAAGTTAACGAACGATAATATAAATGTTCACATGATACAATTATCAGAAGTTAAAATTACCTTATTCATAAATGATCAAGATGCAGAAAAAACAATTTTTAATTTATATAATCTCTTAGATTCTGCATCTGAAATTTAATTTAACATGGCTCCTACTACAGAAAAATTTTATAATTTGTGACAAAAAAAGTTAAAATAGATTAATTTCAATTTCATATATAAGACCTAAATACTTAATTCAATAGCTTAAATTTATTATTTTCATTATAATTATCTTCTATTTACTATCTATTAGTTATATATTAATAAATAAGTCTAAGAGACTATCTATGAAGTTATTTTAACTCTCAATTTTTAGGAGTAAATTTTACAGGAAAAAATAATGAGCGAAGATATAAGGTCAAAAGAAAGATTTAATCAGATTAACGATATATCAGAAACAAATAAAGATGATCCAGAAGAAATTAGAAATAATTTCAAAAAATTTGTACTGAATATATTAGAAACAGACAATATAACCCCGTATAAGTTAAGTGAAAAAACAGGTACTCATGAAACAGCGTGGAAAAATTTTCTAGATGGTCGTACAAAAATGCCTGATATGGGAGCAATTGTTGCTCTTGCAGATTATAAAAATGTTCCACTAGATGAAGTAATAGGCAGAGATATAAATAAAGCAAAAAAGACAACGGTAGAAATAAAACAAACTCCGGAGATATCGGCATCTATAGCTAAACTACCAAAAGATATACTTCAAGAAGCCATGTTGATAGGAGAAAAAACTAGAGGATTTATTCATAAACCAACAAATAAAAAGACAAAATCTTTTGCTGAACAAGTTAAAAGCTCTAATAAACCGAAAGGAAGGTCTATCTAAATAAAAATATGTTTTTCAATATTGAGCCTAATATAAAACTTAAAACCTTACTTGATATTCTAAAATGGAAAATAACTTCAAAACGACCAAAATGGCCGACAGCACTGCCGCTTACTTCCACTGATATTCCACCACAAAAAATAACTAGAAATAAAAATACACAGCTAAATCTCGATCGCTTCAGACAAGATGAATTTAAGGACGAGTCTGCACAGTGTACATTAGTACGTGACTACAGACGAGTTCCACGAAATTCATTAGTATCAAGCAATCGAGATGACGCTGTACGAGTAGCCTACGTAGAGCATGTAACCTTTTGAATTCAAATAGACGGTTTAAATATCTTAACCGATCCGGTATGGTCGGAGCAGGTTAGTCCTTTTACTTTTGCAGGACCAAAGAGAGTGGTAAAACCCGGTATTAATTTTACCGATTTACCTAAAATAGATGTTATATTAATAAGCCATAATCACTATGACCATTTAGACATCAGAACAATTAAAGATTTATGGGTACGAGATAAGCCTAAGATTATTACACCGCTAATGAATGACGTAATAAATCAAAAAACATATTACCGATGCAGAAATTGTTACCTTAGGGTGGGGAGAGTCATATAAAGAACAAGAAATACAGCTAAATTCAAAAAGTTTCCAAGAAGATGAAATTAAAGACGATGTAGAATTTTCTTTAGAACCGACACAGCATTGGTCGGCTAGAGGAATATTTGATAAAAATAAAGCATTATGGGGAACTTTGATCATTAAAACTAAGATAGGAGATATTTGTTTTATAGGTGATGCGGGTTATAACGATACTCTTTTTAAAGAGATCGGAAAAAAACATAATATTTTAACAAGCATTATTCCGATAGGGGCTTATGAACCAAGATGGTTTATGAAACCTGTGCATATGCATCCTGAAGAAGCCATATTTACTCATTTGGACTTATGCGCTAAATATTTTCTATAGCTAGTCATTTTGACGTCTTTCAATTAGCTGATGAAGCATTTAATGCCGCTCCTTTGGAACTCCGACAAGCTATGAAAAAACATAATATTGATGAAAATAAGTTGATTATCCCTGAAATAGGTGAATTTTTCCTATTTGATAAAAACGATTTATAGTTTATGAACTTAAATTAAATGTGTTTTGTCTACCCATACTATATGTTTTACTGGATCCCGTGAATAAATCACGGGATGACAGAGAGGAATAATAAGCCACACCAACCACCCCTGAACGACACAAAATTCAGTTTATAATGGAGATAAAAGCATATTTATTACTGAATGAAAATTGCCAATTTCTGATTTATCACGAGAAGAGAAAATAGAGCTACTAAATGGTTGTGCTTGGGGCATTGCATTAGTCCATAATATTCTACCACTTTTTGCTTCTACTACTCCTATAGACATAAATATATTATCTGCATTACTTACTGAACAACCCAAAGCACTCATTAAAAAGTCACGTGTACGAGCTCCATTAGTCTTTATTATTTGCACATAATTAAGTAATACAAATATATCAGCTCCTGTTTTTTCTCCTAACATTATAACAGGTTCACCTATATTTTGAGTCATTGAGAAAGCTTTTTCTTCAGGCCATATATATAAAGCAGTATAAGTATTATTATAGGAGCTACGGAAACGAGATACTAAATCATCAAGCTTTTGTGTTCTAATATCTTTGTTGTGCAATAGCTTAACTCTTAAACCATTCTTCTGCATTGCTAAAGAAATTTCTTGCTTCAACAATTCTTCCAAATGATCTTCATAGTTATATTTACGTTCTTTACAATTACCAATATCTAACGTATATACTTCCGTTTGCATCGGTAAAACTAATATTTCCTTGTATACATAAGATAATAAAAATTATAGATTTATGAAAAATTTTATGCATAACATTTAAAGTTAAAAAAAATACAAATAAAGATACTTACATTCATTATTTTCGTCAAGATTTATTTTTTACCTATTACGGTTAAATAACATGGTCATAGAATAAGCAAGTACGGCAAACATGCAAAGATATAAAATCGGGAATAGGTTAAAATCAAATGATTTTATTACCTTTGCACAAATATAATTAGCAGTACCGGACATTAACATTGAACCGATATTATGTCCTAAACTTATAACACGATAGCGTTCTTTAACTACAAAAGACTTAATAACTATACTATGAGCAAGAGCATTAAAAGGTGCAACTGATGCAGCTAACATTAAACTAGCTGCAAGCCCTAAATTAGTCATTTGATATTTTACTGCTATCACAAAAAATACACTTGCTGTAATAGTACATATAAATGCGATTTTTAATACTGAATTAACTCCTAAGCGATCAGCAATAAAACCGGCAATCGGCATGCAAACAGCAAAACATATTACTATTAAGACCGAAAAAGCACTCATAATAATACCGACTGAAGGTAATACGATCGGTAAATATTGCTTCATAAAGATGATCGCAATTTGATATGTTACTCCAAAACCTCCGGCTAAAAATATTAACCGTGCAATATTTTTCCATTGCTTTTTAATTATAGAGCTAAGTTTTTCAATAGAATCTTGGCTATAGTGTGCTTTTTTAAACTCCGGTGTTTCATCAAATTTTCGGCGATAATAAAGAGTTATTAATGCAAGTGGTAAACTTAGTAAAAACGGAATACGCCAACCCCACTCCGGCAAAATATGAGAATTAAAGAAATTAGTTGCACCGATTCCGCATAATAAACCTATTACTCCTGTACATCTAGTTATTGCCGAGGCAGTAAATCGGTATTTTGCTCCTAAATGTTCAATAACATAAATCGCTGCACCGTCATATTCCCCTCCAATAAAAATACCTTGCATGAAGCGACATAAAACTAAAATTATTGTACTCCAAACTCCTATCGAGGAATAATCGGGCAATAAACCTATTATTAAGGTAGGGATTACAATACCGATAATCGTAAAACTTAAGGCTTTTTTTCGACCGTATATATCCCCTATACGTCCAAAAATATAAGCACCCATAGGCTTTGATAAATATGCTGCTGCATAAACGGCAAAAACATTTACAAGCTTTGTTAATAGATCAGTATTGGCTGAAAAGAATTTATCAGCGATAATTGCCGCTGAAAAACCATATAAACTATAGTCGTAATATTCAATAATAGTGCCTAAAAAAGCACCGAGAACTTTATTGCGTGATTTTGTTTGTTTCATTTTAAAGGTATACTGTGAGTAAACGAAAAGTAGGTAGACTAATTTGGAAAAAAGCAAGGCGTCTTGAAGCTGATAATAGTACGTGAGGATTATCAGCAAAAGACAACGTAGCCAATTTTTCAAATTAAACGAGTATACATGACCGCTTTGGCCGTTACTTAAAATCCTTCAAAGACCTTTATGTAAAGGTGGACTTCATATATCTAAACTGAATTAGTATTAGACAGGGACGATGTCCTAAAAGTTAGTGGTAGTCCTAAGTTAATATTAAGCTCACGAACCAAGCAGCCAAGAGCTAATATATCACTTTCCCATTTTACGTGCAAGGTTTTCTAGGTAACCTGCTATAGTAGTTAAGGTTTCTGCGAATTTTTCTTCGTCTGGATGATTTTTTTGAAGACCGTTTTTATTAAGTTTTTCTGTTAGACTAGCTATTTCAGCTTGCGCATTAAGTGATGCCATAACTAATAATAGCTCAAAAGAGGCTGTGGGACTACCAAGTTTAATTTCCGCTATTTTATCATTCAATTTATTCGCTAAAGATAGTAATTCTTCCTCATCTCCATTATTACAATATAATTGAAAACTCTTGTTATTTAATGTTACCGTAACAATTGACATAATTATTTTTGCTGTTTTTTTATTTCTTCCAGTTCATTAATATAAATGTTAATTTGATCTAGCATTGTTATATAATTATCTTTTAATACTTTATTTTCGTTTTGTAATTTTTGAACTTCATTTTGATTATTTACAAGCATACTCAACAAATCATCGAGTTTATGTTCTACTTCTTCCATTAATTTCTTTAGACTGCTTACATAACTTGCTTCTAAAGGTAATTTGTACGTCGATCCTGTACTCGCATCCTCACGTACGTCTATGTACACTGCGGTGCCACATTCCGTGTCTCCTTCAAATGCCTCTTTATTAGCTTCGTTCTGTAAGCAGTCTAATATTTCATTATTCATTTTCGTTTAAGCGTTAATTATGAATGGATGACTTACAATAATAATTGATAACATTATAATAGATATAAGTACTAATTGTTTTTTACGTTTATAATTTATTAATACCGTAGCTCTTTTATTATTTAATAATTTTTCGGTTTCGTTCTGTTTAGTAGCTTCTATCTGCTCTGCATTTCTATCTTTTACATTAAGATAATCCAAGTATAATTTTAAGTAACCTCTTACGTATACTTCTCCCGGTAAAACATCAAAATCACCCTCTTCTAAAGCTACTAAATATTTTTTTCTAATTTTTAAATCACTAGATACCTGATTTAAAGTTTTACCTAAATCTAACCTAATTTGCCTAAGCATTGACGACATAATTTACTCAAGTTTTTGTAAGAATATTTCAAATTTCTTGTTTGCTAAAATAATTATATTTAAGTCTATAGTTTCTTGAGCTTTAATTTCTTTAATAAAATCAAGCAAATTTCTAACTAAGTTGTTATTATTATCAATCCATAAATCTAAATCAATAGTTGTTTTAGATTTATTAATTATTTTTATTAATAATCTACGTTGTTTGTCATATAAATCATCTTTTAGCGATTGAATACCTAAGCGACGCCAAAATGAATCGTTCAATTGCCTATCACAAGCTTTACGTAACCAATCAAGACTAAACATATCACTTATAACAAAATAAGCTTTTGCTATCTCTTTATTATTCCCTGAAGTCTGTTTTGTTACATATATAATGTCAAATACTGAAATTAAATTGTCAAATGTAGCGATAGTAGCAGCCAATGATTCCTCTACCCCGCTAGTGGTATAATAATTTAATTTTTCTTCAAATCTTATTTTAGTTTCTCCGACTAATAAAGTATCTACCGTTTTTCTTAAGTTTTGTGCAGGAACTCTAAACTCTTCTATAGTTTCACTAATATTAATAGGATGTTTTAAATTTTTAATAAACCACGAAATACCTCGACGCATTAATTTCGTTATTTCGGTAAACATGTCGATTTTTACATTGTAATCAATATTAGTAGGTAGCTTACTTATCGTTTCCCATATATCATCAAGATCAAAAATTTCACAAATAATGGTATATGACCTTATTATATCACAAAGAGGAGCCCCAATCTCACGCTTTACAATACTAATAAGCGGCCCTCCAAGCTGATTCATTATTTTATTTATAGTAACGGTTTTAATAATCTCATGTTTAAGTGGATGAGATAAAATTTCATTACGAAACTTTTTTTGCATCATTTCAGGAAAATAATCTATAAGATATGCATCAAAATATTTATCATGGGAAAAAGTAGAATTAATTAACTCATGATAAGCAGATCTCTTACTATATGATAGCAATATGCAAAGCTCAGGACGAGTTAATACTTCACCGCTAATAGCTCTGCTATTCAATTCTTCTGCACTAGGCAAGAATTCATTTTCCCGCTCTAATACTTTTTCTTCTTCTAAAATATCTATAAATTGACTAAGTATATTAACAGTTAAAGTAGGAGATAGTTGCATAATTGTTATTGCTTCGGTTTGCTTATAATTATCAAGTAATACTAACTCTTCAACTTGCTTTGTCATATCGTTTAGAAGTTTATTACGTTCTTCTAAAGTAATTTTGCCTGAGGTTATCGCACTACTTAAAGCAATCTTGATATTTACCTCATGATCGGAGCAATCAACACCTGCTGAATTATCAATAAAGTCAGCATTTATGCGCCCGCCTTTTTTAGCATATTCAACTCTACCTCTCTGTGATACCCCAACATTACCGCCTTCTGCTATAACTTTTGCTCTAATTTCTTCACCGTCACATCTAAGATTATCATTTGCTTTATCACCGATTTCTAAATTATTTTCCGTTTTAGCTTTGATATAAGTACCTATTCCGCCATTCCACAATAAATCAACATCTGCTTTTAAAATAGCTTTAATTAATTCTTCCGGTGATAATTCATTATCATTTATATCAAGTAATTTTTTAATTTCCGGCGATAATTTTATTAATTTACTACTGCGTTCAAATACTTTGCCTCCTTTAGAAATAAGTTTAGAATCATAATCAGACCAATTAGAACCCTTTAAATTAAATAAACGCAAACGCTCATTAAAACTTGATAAAGGATCAGGAGTAGGATCAATAAATATATGTTTATGATTAAAGGCAGCAACTAACTTAATAGCCTCTGATCTGAGCATACCGTTACCGAACACATCTCCCGACATATCTCCTATACCTACGACGGTAATAGGGTCTTTTTGGACATCTAACCCTAAAGTTTTAAAGTGATTAGTTACGGAAATCCAAGCTCCTTTGGAAGTAATAGCCATTTTTTTATGATCGTAACCTGCAGAACCACCGGAAGCAAAAGCATCATCAAGCCAGTAATTATATTCTCTTGCCACACTATTAGCATAATCCGAAAATGAGGCTGTACCTTTATCGGCAGCAACCACTAAATAAGGATCTTCTTTATCATAAATAATAACGTCTTTTGGATGTACTACTTTACCGTCAATGATATTATCAGTTATGTCTAATAAACCTCTAAGGAAATTCTTATAGCATTCTACCACTTTTTCCATATATTCATCACGAGTAAGCCCTTCCTCAGTAAAATGAACATAAAAGCCGCCTTTAGAACCGACAGGGACAATAACGGAATTCTTAGTCATTTGTGCTTTCATAAGCCCAAGGACCTCAAGCCTATAATCTTCTGCTCTATCCGACCATCTAAGACCTCCGCGTGATACGGGACCACCTCTTAAATGAACAGCTTCAAAATTTCTAGAATAAACAAATGCTTCGGCAAACGGAACAGGTTTAGGTAAATCCGGTACTTTTGAAGAATCAAACTTAAATGAAAAAATATGTTTATGTGGTTGATAGTAATTTGTTCTAGTAATAGCATTAACTATACCAAGCATATTACGTAGTACTTTATCTTCACTACTCATCTCAACGGTTACTAAGTAATTATTTAGTTTATCTTTAATTACATCACAATTATTATCCGAATGTTTAGGATTAAATTTTATATCAAATAGATTTACCAACATTTTTGTATATTCGGGATGTTTAAGTAACGTTAACTGTACATAGCCTTTACCGTAACTAAATCCCGTTTGATGTAAATATCTTGTTAAAGCTTTGACGAGTTTAACTTGCTTCCAATTAAAACCGGCAAGCACTATTAATTTACTTAAAGAATCATTAGCAAGCATCCCAAGTGCCATTTTGTCTAAAGCTTCTTCAACATTTATTTTTAATTCGGTAATATTATCCTTTACAGATACAATAGAAGTTAAGATAAAATTATATATCCAGCTTTCTTTGATTTCGCGAGCCTCCTTAATTGCAAAAGTTTGTTCATCAATTGCTTTAAAACCTAAATTTTCTATTGGCGGCAATATGTTAGAAAGTGCAAGTTTTACTTTTGGACTATATATTTTTAAGTAAAATTCCGTTTCATTTACAGAAACTAGATTAAACATACATTTTTGTGACTTACTTGCTTCCGTTAGATATTCAATATCTACTAAAGCTATTTCCGGAGAAAATTTTTGCCGATAATCTGCCGAAAAAACATTATCAAAAAGCTTTAAATTAATACCTGCTTGATATTCGCCGAATTTTTTAGAAAACTTAAAATAAAAATCTTCACTCCAACGTGTAGAGATACGATCTAAATCTTGCTGTATTATTTCTGCTTCAAAATTTATTTTATGTTCCCCTTGTGCTTCAAGCGTTACAAAAAGATAAGAAAAATTACCGGCTACTTCGGTGATATAGTTGGATAAAATTTTACTACCGAATTTTTCTGCTAAATAACAATCTATCATATTATGCATTTCAGCCGTTAAACGTTCTCGTGGCAGAAAAATTATGATATTAAGAAAAGAACTAGACCAATCATATTGAATAAATAATTTAAGCTTCTTACTCATCATACTTGAGAGCATATGTAAACACATACAATATAAATCGCCTTGATCAATTTGTATTAAAGCTTCTCTCGGTAACGACTCCATTAAAATTCTTAACTTATCGGCATTATAACCAGATAATGCAAAACCGGCTTTCTCAATTACAAAATTAAATTTTTGTCGTAGGATTGGAATATTACTTATTGAATGGTAATACATATTTGAATTATATATACCGAAAATTATACTTCCCGAAATATATTCACCCGAAGAGTCAAATTTTTTCACTAAGATATAGTCGATTAAATTATCTGAATGGATAAGCGACGCACTATTTATTTTACCGAGTATTATTAATTGATTTTGATATAAAGGATTAGCAGAACATTTTATAATATCATCAATCTCGTCTTTTACTTCTTGCCATATTTTTGCTGCTCCTATTTCATTGCTTAATTTTAAAGATTTTACTTCAAAATCAAGAGTCCCTAATAAAACCAAATTATCGTTTTGTAACCAATTTAAGAATTCTTTAGCCTCTTTAAAATTTAATTTATAATTATCAATTATATTTTTAGATAAATCTTGTAATTTTGTGAGTAATTGCGGTAAATGTCTATAGCTTTGCTCTAACTTTTCTAATCTTTCATTTATAGCCTCGGTTAAAAATGTAGTAGTTTTATCGTCAAAATTTCCTAAAATGGTTAAATGTAGTATTGATTCTGATTTTTCATCCGACACAGAATTTTCTAATATTTTTTCTAATTCTCCTTTACTATTTCGGACACAGTTTATTACCGGATGGAGTAAAAACTTAGTTTGCAAATTCATGTTTTTAAGCAGACATATGATAAAATCAACAATATGCGGCTTATTATCAAGTAATATCAAGACATTTATTACCGGATCATTTTCGATAACTGCCTTTGTTATTGCTATTTTTCTTGCTCTTGCTATCCTGTGCTTAAAAAACTTAAAGGCTTCATCTGCAAAATTTTGGAATAATTTTGCTCTATTCTCAAAATCATAATCTATCGGAATATAATTTAAAAACTTTTGAACAAAATCTATATATATGGCACTTGACTCACGTTCCTTGCTAAGTTCTAGAATTTTAGTTTTATAATTCGGGATTTGACAATTTAAACGGCTAAAGTTTAAAGAGGTTGTTTTTGGGGTCATGATTTTCTTAAGTAATAATAATATGATTATTTCTGTTGTTATTATATTATATAAAATAACTTAAGCAAGAGGCATAGAAAATAAGTGGAAACGATATTTGCACAAAGCTCTGCATTCGGTAAAGCAGGCGTAGCAGTTTTTAGGATTTCTGGTCCTAAAAGTTTAGAAGTTTTACAGCTACTTACCGGTAGAAAGGACTTTAAATCGAGATTAATGTATTATCAACAAATTACAGTCCCTGAAACTAAGGAGCTAATCGATAATGTTATGGTTGTTTATTTTAAGTCACCTGGTAGCTTTACCGGGGAAGACGTAGTTGAAATTCACACGCATGGCAGTAAAGCTATATCTATAATGCTGACAAATGCATTATTAAATATAGCTGGTATTCGTTTGGCAGAAGCAGGAGAGTTTACCAAAAGAGCTTTTTTAAATAACAAATTTGATTTAACAGCAGCAGAGGGGATAGCCGATTTAATTAATGCCGAAACTATAATGCAGCATAAGCAAGCAATTAGACAAGCAAGCGGCAAACTTGAAGCATTATATAATAATTGGCGTAGTCAGCTTTTAAAAATTATCTCTCTGCTTGAAGCTTATATAGATTTCCCGGATGAAGATATACCTGATACCGTCCTTAATGAAGTTACTAATACTCATACAATTCTTGTAAATACAATATCGGAATATCTTAATGATAACAGAAAAGGAGAATTACTACGAAGTGGTCTTAAGCTTGCAATTATCGGTCCGCCAAACGTTGGTAAGTCTAGCTTACTAAACTTCTTAATGCAGAGAGATATAGCGATTGTCTCAAATATTGCAGGAACTACTAGAGATATAATTGAGGGACATTTAGACATTGGCGGCTATCCTATTATTTTACAGGATACAGCAGGTATAAGAGAAGAAAGTAGTGACATTATCGAGCAGGAAGGTATAAAACGAGCTATAAATTCAGCTAAAACAGCAGATATTAAAATTATAATGTTTGATGCCGAAAAATTAGACTCCTCTATAAATGAAGATATTATTAATTTAATTGATGAAAATACTATCACAATAATTAATAAAATCGATTTAATCGAAGCTAGTAAAATCTTTTCTATTGAAAATAAATATAAATGCTTAAGAGTTTCAGTAAAAAATAATATTGCTCTTTCAAGTATATTAAAAAATATTGAAAATATTGCCGAAAACATGGCAGGATTTACCGAAACTCCTTATATAACAAATCAGCGTCACCGTAACTATTTACAACAAGCTCTCTCACATTTAACGGCTTTTAGCTTAGATAATGATTTAGTTCTAGCAACTGAAGATATTAGAATGACAGCACGCTGCATCGGTGCAATTACGGGTGTTATCAACGTAGAAGAAATACTAGGCGAGATCTTTAAAAATTTCTGCATAGGTAAGTAATATTGTATAGCTCGTTCTATGTCATCCCCGCAAGGTATCATTGCATGGACACCAAATCATCATTGCGAGCGACTGTAAGGAGCGTGGCAACCTCATGAAACAGTAGATTTCTTGCATAAACTCCTTCTAAAGATAATTTGTACGTCAATCCGGTACTCGCATCCGTTTCCTGTAAATTCCTTTTATAAGATAGGTTATGCAAGAAGTCTAGTACAAAATGATTGCCACGTCGAGGCTTTATCTCTCCTCACAATGACGAAAAAACGAAACATTACAGCATAACAATCATCTTTCTCAAATCTTTCCATATATTAATTTATTTTAACTTTATCTTGACAAAAACATTAACATACTTTAGAAACCACGTTTTATTAATTAAAGAAGTAACATTATGGTATCTATATTAAATATAAATTTTAAATGCGTTATGCCTATATTTAGCAATGAAATAGTAAGCCGTTTACCGGGTAATGTAAGCCACATCATTCATAAATTAAGCAATACTATATTTTCATCAGTATATAGTACTGTTGAAGGAGCTTTTAAAAAAGGTTATATAGTGGATAATACACAGTGTAATTGGAAAAACATTGAACAATCTTTCAATGAGTCCCCAAATGATTTTTCAATACTACACCAAGAGTGCAACAATGGTTTAAATATTCCAATAAATAATATTTTTATCGATGCTGAAAATAATCCTCATATACTTTTACAACAAGCCGTAACACCTCATCAAAACGGTACGGTTAGTATTCTTAGTCAACTTTATAAAGTAACGAATGATTATATATTCTCTCAAGGCAATATTACCGAAACTAGCGGAGCTGATTTCTTAGGTTTAAATGAATGCACTAAAGAAGAAGCTATGAGTGCTTTACAAAACTATAACGCTTATAAAGAAACTTTAATCCCTCGTGAATCGTTTATAAATACTCTTAAAAATACTCTAAATCACTTAGGTCTCTCTTTAGATAATGTCTCTCCTACAGAAATAGGTAAAGATATTTTAGATCAACTCGGTAAAGCTTACACTGACCCTACTACAGAAAGACCTAACGATGATACAAATGACGGTGGATATAGCGGTGTTTATATAGCTGGAGTAGCATTAGGAACATTAGCTGTAGGTACGATCTTAGGGTATTGCATTAAATATGGATGGGATTGGTATAAGGGAAGAAATATAAAAAATGAAAATTTAGATTTAGTAATGCAGAATAAAGAATTAAAATTTGTAGAACTACTATATGAAAATTTTAAGAAGAATGCAGTTATATTCGATGAAGTTATAAAAATAAATAATTTACATGATATTATAAAACTAGCAAAATCTATTAAGGGATATGAATTCTCAATACTACCACTAACTAATTTAAATAATGAAATTGTAAAATTAAATTCCCCATCCGCTATAGCAATAAACTTAGATTCTTCAAGCGGAATATTGCATGAAATATGTAAGAGTCTTGGCGGTGATGATAGTTTTCAGACTATCAACAACTTTGCACGCTTAATAACAATTATACGAACAGCAAATCCCAAGTCTGAAGAATATAAAGAAAGCATTATAGAAATATTTGAGATATTTAACCATAGTTACACAGATATTGACTATCAAAATTGCGAAATACCGTTATTAGCTGATGTATCATCACCATATAACTCCTTAGGTATAGAAGTATAGAACGTTGTTAGTACCATAACAAACCATAATTGACTTTTTGAAAGTTATATATAAAATGATGCTTAGAGTAGCAAAGTGCTATTTCGGGGTGTCGAAACCTCTGCCAAAAGTGAGAACCTTTCTTACAAAACTGATGCAATCCTCGACTTCACGGTCGGGGTTATAATAGTTATGTCCAAGGTTTAAAGCTTAAGCTTAGAACCTAAAGGCTATTATGGCTATCGTTGATGGTTTTCTTACTCTCCCAACCACCAAGAGTTTATTTCTCTTCAGTGGTTGAAACCTGAGCAGTTTAAGTTTAATCAATCGGGAACAAATATATCTGACCACAATACTAAAACTATCTCAAGACTCATCATAGAATTTATTTTAAATGAAAATAAAAAAATCTAAGAGCCAAGATAGCAGATTTACTAGAAAGACCTATAACAAAAAGCGATATCGAAAGAATAGAACAACGCTTAGCAGAATTAGAAAAAATATTTAGTAATTTATAGCCTTGAAAATATCATCATCTCATTTTATTAACTACCTACTATAAAAATAAGCACTAAGATCATTATTAACCATTATGGTAAATAGTACAAAAATAGCAAAAGACGGTAAGGTTTCTATACCAGTTTCATCATATTAATGTAGAGAGGTAGATGCTTTAAAAGGAAGAAGAACATACATAATCACACCCGCCAATATTAGCATGATTATTCCTAGAATAATACCTACTATATTAAATGCATTTATAAAAGTAATATTAACCTCCTTAATTAATTCGTGAGCACATGAAGGTAGTAGTTGTTGAGCAATAATTATTCCTTCACCGATTGAGTCATGAGCTATTTCTGCCATTGATACAGAAACACCGTGAGGAATTACTAGATTGTTACTATATATAAAAGACGTAATACTCACAATAACAGCTATACCTAATACATTACCTAATTCATATGCTGTTTCTTGTAATGCTGCTGCACCTCCGGATCTCTCTACCGGTACTGCATTCATCATAACTGTTACGGTGTAGAGAGGCATAGACTACTGCCTATACCAAGCAATCCAAGATATATAATATAGTATTCGATAATAAATCTCTATAGTCTAATATACTAGGTAAAATCAATGATATAGTAGTAAAAGCCCACTAAACATTATTACACGTGCGATAAATCGTGTGAGTAAATATGGCATAACTAAAGATGCAATTAAAGCAAAAACTGCTGCAGGCAACATATAAATACCTGCATACAAAGGACTTAACCCTTTGATAAACTGTAACCATAAGGACATAAGATACATTATGGATCCTAAGACATATGTAATCAGCAAATAAACTATTACTCCTATACTAAAATTGCTAATTAAGAATAAACGCATATCTACTAACGGATCATCACTTTTAAGTTGGTGTAAGGTAAATATTATTAGTAACACAATGCCAATTAATAGCATTCCGCCGGATGCTAGATTCATAATACCGTATTTAGCCAACATCTTAATGCCTTGAACTAAAGCTGTCATCCCAAAAAACGATTGAAATACTCCTATCCAATCCCATGGGTTCATTACTAGGATCAGATGATTCAGGAATCCAAACTATACCAAAAGCAATAATTACTAATGCAATAGGTGCATTTATAAAAAATGCAAATTGCCAACTTAAAAGCTCAACCAATACTCCTCCTAGTACTGGTCCTATAGCTGCTCCTACGGTTGCCATTATTCCCCACACGGATATTGCGATCATACGTTCATGTGTATTATAAAGTGGAAGGCATCATCACTGATCCTCCTAACCCAAGTAAAGCACGACATAGTACTAATCCCCATGAGCTATCAAATACATAAACTAACATTGAAGCGATGGAAAAAACTAAAAACCCCAAAGTAATAATCTTTTACGACCAAATCTATCTCCTAATGCACCTGCGGTAATGAGAAGACCTGATAATACTAATGCATATGCATTGATTATCCATAATTGTTGTAAATTAGATGGTTTTAAATCAAGGATTATAGTAGGCATAACAGCATGCAAGACTGTAGCATCCATCGATACCAAAAGTAAGCAAATGCTTAAAATAATTAAAATATGCCATCTAAATTTATAAGATATAGATGATGAATTATCTTTAGCGATATATTCAGTTTGCGGAAATTGTGATACCATATGTGATAAGTTATTTAATAAGGGTTTTACTAAATCTATATTTTTCGAGAACTATGGGACTGTTAACAAGTAATTTAATTAGCTTTAAAATTTATTTTGTTAATAGTCCTAGGTTAATTCAGTTGGTAACATAGTAAGCAAGTCCAAATCAATTAACCATAACACAAGTAAATTTAACATCTAAGCATCACCTAGTATGGAAGTCAAGATTTAATCTTACAAGCACAATAACATAAATAAAATTTGATTTTTCTTTCTCAAGCTTATATTTTAATTGGTAAGTTTATAATATGGAAATTTATGTCAAATACAGATAAGGAAAGAGCCATTGCCGCAGCACTCGCACAAATTGAAAAAAGCTACGGTAAAGGTTCGGTAATGAAACTAGGGCAGCGTCCGCATGTTGATATAGAGGCCGTATCGACCGGCTCACTTGGTCTAGATATAGCTCTTGGAATCGGCGGTGTTCCCAAAGGTAGAATCATCGAGATTTTTGGTCCTGAAAGCTCAGGTAAAACCACTCTAACATTGCATTTAATTGCAGAAGCTCAAAAAAAGGGTGGTACATGTGCTTTTATTGATGCCGAGCATGCATTAGACCCTGCTTATGCTAAAAAATTAGGCGTAAATATTGATGAGCTTATTATTTCACAGCCTGATACAGGTGAACAAGCCCTAGAAATTGCCGATACGTTAATTCGCTCCAGCGGTATTGATATGATAATAATAGATAGTGTTGCGGCTTTAGTACCGAAATCAGAGATTGAGGGCGAAATGGGTGATGCTCAAATGGCTTCTCAAGCAAGGTTAATGAGCCAGGCTTTGCGTAAACTTACTGCATCAATTAATCGCACCAATTGTATTACTGTTTTCATCAATCAAATCAGAATGAAAATAGGTGTGATGTTCGGTAGTCCTGAAACTACGACAGGCGGTAATGCCTTAAAATTCTATGCTTCTGTTAGGATCGATATAAGAAGAATCGGCTCCATTAAAGATAAAGAAGAAGTAATAGGCAGCCAAACCAAAGTAAAAGTAGTCAAAAACAAAGTATCTCCTCCATTTAAAACTGCAGATTTTGATATAATGTACGGTTCAGGTATTTCAAAAGAAGGCGAGATAATCGACCTTGGAGTTAAGCTTGATATTGTTGAGAAATCCGGCTCTTGGTTTTCCTACAAGAACGTACGCATAGGTCAAGGGCGTGAAAACGTCAAACAATATTTAAAAGAACATCCACAAATTTCCAACGAAATTGAGAAAATAATACGTGAAAAATCGTTAAAAATTACTAATATAAATCTTGATCAAACGGAGGAAGAAAATGATTGATTTAACAGGTAAAACTTCCTTAATTACGGGAGCTTCAGGAGGCATAGGCGGAGCTATAGCGAGGTTACTGCACAAACTCGGAAGCCATGTAATTATTAGCGGCAGTAATGAGGAAAAATTAAAATCCCTTGGAAAGGTTGTAAAAGATAATTATACGATAGAAGTATGTAATCTTGCCGATAAGGAAGAATGTAGCAATTTAATATCTAAAGCATCAAAATTAGATATTTTAGTATGTAATGCCGGTATTACTAGCGATACGCTAGCAATTAGAATGAAAGATGAAGATTTTGACAAAGTTATTGATATTAATTTAAAAGCAAATTTTATTTTAAATCGTGAAGCAATAAAAAAAATGATACAAAACAGGTATGGACGTATTATTAACATATCTTCAATAGTAGGAATTTCAGGTAACCCCGGGCAGACTAATTATTGTGCTTCTAAAGCAGGTTTAATAGGTATGACCAAATCACTCTCTTACGAAGTTGCAACCAGAGGAATTACGGTTAACACAGTAGCTCCAGGATTTATTAAATCAGATATGACCGATAAACTAAATGAAAAACAAAGAGAAGCTATAGTACAAAAAATTCCGCTAGGCACTTACGGTATGCCGGAAGACGTGGCAAACGCAGTCGCATTTTTAGCAAGCGATCAGGCATCATATATTACCGGTCAAACTATACATGTAAACGGCGGTATGTTAATGGTATAAAAATTAATAAGATTATTTTGTGCTAGCATAAAATAATTTTTTGTGCTAGAAGTTCTTTTAAAGGTAAAATGCGATGAATATTTTAAATAAATATTCATACAGTTAAAATAAAGTCTAATAGCTGAATAACCGCTATTATACGGCATATAAAATTAAATGATTTATGGAGTTCAAAATTATGAGTACAACGGATAAGATCGAACAGAAAGTTATTGAAATGGTTGCTGAAAAGCTAAATAAAGATAAATCGATAATAACTACGGATTCAAGATTTATAGAAGATTTGAAAGCCGATAGCCTTGATACCGTAGAGTTAATGATGGCAATAGAAGTTGAATACGGTATTGATATCCCTGATGATGAAGCCACTAAAATTAAAACCGTATCCGATGTTATAAAATATATCAAAGAACGCCAATCTTAATCTGTATAAATTAAATCCATAATATATAATTAAAAATGTCGAATCAAAGAGTAAATAAAAGAGTAGTTATTACCGGGCTTGGACTTGTTACTCCTGTTGGGCTTAATGTTAGCTCATCTTGGAAAAATATTGTAGATGGAGTAAGCGGTATAAAAACTATTACAGAATTTGACACTTCTAAACTTGCGTGTAAAATTGCCGGACTTATAGATAACTCTGAGAAAAATGGATTTAAACTTGAAAATTTCACACAAGCAGATGACATTAATAGACTAAGTAAAATGGATAAATTTATCCATTACGGAGTAGCAGCCGCAACCGAAGCAGTTGAAGATAGCGGCTGGTTACCCGACGATGAAAAATCTCGTGATAGAACCGGCTTGATATTAGGTTCAGGAATCGGCGGGCTTAAAATGATCGAAGATACCTCTATCAAACTTTATCAAGAAAATAACGGCAAAGTTAGTCCTTTCTTTATCCCTGCTTCATTAATTAATCTTTTATCCGGTCTTGTTTCTATAAAATACGGTTTTAGCGGTCCAAACCAAGCGGCAGTAACAGCTTGCTCTACAGGGGCACATGCTATAGGCGATGCTATGCGTATGATAAAGCACGGCTATGCCGATGTTATGATCGCAGGCGGTGCGGAAGCTCCAGTTACACCTGTCGGAGTTGCAGGTTTCGTTGCTGCTAGAGCATTATGTACTAAATATAACGATAATCCTAAAAAAGCCTCAAGACCTTGGGATAAAGACCGCAGCGGCTTTGTTATGGGTGAAGGAGCAGGCGTTGTAGTCTTAGAAGAATATGAGCATGCCTTAAATCGAGGGGCTAAAATTTACGGTGAAGTTATAGGATACGGCTCTACAGGTGACACCTATCATATGACAGCTCCACATCCTGAAGGTAGAGGAGCTTATAGAGCGATGAGAGACGCAATGCTAGATGCAACTATCACGCCCGATATGATTGATTATATTAATGCACACGGTACTTCTACTACACTTGGTGATGGAATAGAATTAACAGCCGTACAAAAATTATTTTTAGAAGCGAATCCCAAAGTTTTAATGTCTTCTACTAAATCATCAATAGGACATTTGCTTGGTGCGGCAGGAAGTGTTGAGTTTATCTTTTCAACTCTTGCAATTAGAGACCAGATTGCACCGCCAACCTTAAACTTAGATACCCCTATGGATGAGGTGAATATAGATTTAGTTGCACTTAAAGCTAAGAAAACTAAGATAGATTACGTGCTTTCCAACTCGTTCGGATTCGGTGGTACTAATGCTAGTTTAGTGATTAAGAGTATACTCGTTTAATTTGAAAAATTGGCACAAAGTCCTATAAGCACTGTGGTACTCACGTATTAAGTATACGTTCCGCTCCTCGTCTTATGGACTCCTTGCGCTTTTCCAAATTAAACTTCGTCTACCAACCTTTAACTAATGTCATTCCTGCGAAAGCAGGAATCCAGTAAAACATATAAAAACTTATTTTTATATGTTTATTCTATCAAATATGTAATTTTGTACCAATATTAAGGTTATTTTTCTAGATTCCTGCTTTCGCAGGAATGACATAAAAACTAGCCAATAATCAACTATGACCCCAATTTATTACATTAAAGACGGTAACTTAAGTTTTGCGGATAAAGTAATTTTATCTGATTTAGAGCTTTATTTGTACACAGGCGATAAGATTTGTCTTATAGGACGTAACGGCTGCGGGAAATCAAGCTTAATGAAAGTCATATCAGGTGATTATGAGTTAGATAACGGTGAATTATTTCAAGATCCTTTAGTTACAACCGGTTATTTAAGACAAGATATTTCTATAAAAACTCATCTAACTGTTTATGATTTTGTCTTACAACAAACAGATAGTACAAAAGAAATAGATAAATACCAAATCGATATAATTCTAGAAAAATTACAAATCAACGGAACAGATAATTTATCCACCTATTCAGGCGGTCAACTGAGAAGAGCAAGCCTTGCTAAAGCTTTAATATTAGAGCCAGAAATATTACTACTTGATGAACCGACTAACCATCTAGATATTGCAACAATCGAATGGTTAGAAGAATTTGTTAAATCTTATAACGGTGCTATTATTTGCGTTAGTCATGATAGAACATTCCTCTCAAATGTTACTAATAAAATTTGGTGGCTTGATAGAGGAATTTTACGTAAATCCGATAAAGGATTTAAATTTTTTGATGAATGGCAAACAATTATCATAGACCAAGAAGAAGCCGCTCTTCGGAAATTAAATAAAAAATTATCTCAAGAAAATGAATGGTTAAATGCTGGTGTTACTGCTAGACGTAAACGGAATCAAAAGAGACTTGCGGATTTGAAAGCTTTAAGAGCAATAACACAAGAACAGACTGCAAAACTAGCTAGTGCAACACAAAGAGTTAGGGTAGAGCTTGCCGAAAATATAGCTAAAAGTAAATTCATTATTGAAGCAGATAATATTACTTTTAGTTATAAAAATACTAAAATTATCGATAATTTTAGCTTGCGTGTAAAAAAAGGCGAGAAAATTGGTATAATCGGTGCAAATGGCTCAGGCAAATCTACCTTTATCAAACTACTAACAAAACAGCTTACCCCTGAAAGCGGCAAAATTATATATGGCGGTAATTTAGATATTTCATATTTTGATCAACATAGAGAAAAACTAGAGCCTAATCATACATTACAACAAACTTTATGTCCTACAGGCGGTGATCAAGTATTTTTGCCAAACGGTAAAACCATGCATGTTGCCGGTTATTTAAAACAATTCATGTTTAATCCTAAACTACTTAATGCAAAAACCGCTATTTTATCAGGCGGTGAAGCTAATAGATTATTACTTGCAAAAATTCTAATTAACCCTGGCAATCTGTTAATTTTAGATGAACCGACTAATGACCTCGATATGGATAGTCTGGAAATTTTACTAGATATACTTGCAGATTATTCAGGTACTTTAATAGTCGTGAGCCATGATCGTGACTTTTTAGATAGGTTAGTTACTAGAATTTTAGTTTTCGCTCAAGGTAAAATTCATGATTTAACAGGAGGTTATGAAGATTATAAGCAGTATTTTACTACCTCTCCTATAGCCAAAAAAGCTTCAAAACCACTACCACTAACTTCTCAAAAAGAACCTCTAAATAAAAAGCTATCTTATAAATATCAGCGTTTGCTTGAAACATTGCCCAACTATATTGAAAAGCTAGAAATATCCATCAAACACTTAGAAAAAGAACTTGAAGACGTTAATCTATATTTAGATAATCCTCAAAAATATAACCGCATTACTAGCCAATTAATTAATGATAAAAAGAAACTAGACGAGTTATTAAATCAATGGCTAGAAATACAAGATTAATTTTTATTAAAATTTTCTTGACTTAATTATTAACTTTTGTTAACGTTTCTTAGCGTTAATATTAAAGATGATGAGCATGTATGTCTGGTATAACAGCTACATTAAAATATAAATTCGATAATTTAAAAGAGCATCTTAACAATTCTTATTCTCGCTCTCAAATAGAAATAATTCTAGGAGAATTGAGTATTTTACAAAGCGAAGCAGCTTCATATGGCTTGAGTTTTGACATATCCAATCTAAAAGAGAATGCTGAAACTAAGCTCAAGAACTATGAAGTAGAACAATCTATTGAGAAAGCTAGGGTTCAAGAAGAAGAATTTCTAAAATCACAAAGAGCAATAAAATTTGCCGAAAAAGAAAAAGAAATCGCACAAAGAATTGCTGCACTTAATAATTTGCATAATGAATTTATAAAAAATATTACTAAAGATACTAAAAGAATTGAAGAAAGTAATAAACGTTTAGATAAGATAATAAATAAACTGGAAAAGGAAAACATTATTGATCATGAAGAGTTAAATCGTGAAATATTAACTCATGAAGAAATATTTAAACTAAATCAAGCGTATAAAGTATTACATAAAAACCATAAAAAAATAACTGAAGAACACAAACAAGCACATACAGAATTAAATGAATTAAATAAAACAATAACGAATTTATCACAACAATTACAAGAAAAAGGCTTAGCACCCCAAAAAGTTAAAGAATTAAAAGGAGAATTAGAATTTCACCAAGAAATGTTAAAAATACATAAGGCACATGTAGAGAAGATTGAAAATAGTAAAAAAATATTAGATCAAGAAATTATTAAACATGAAAAAGAACACAACATAAATAAAGATAAAATAAAGAAATTAGGAAGTGATATTAAAGAGCGTTATAAAAAAGAACCAGAAAAATATTTAGATGCATATGAAAAATATGTAGTTCTAAAAAATCAGCATAAAGCAATTAAGACAGACGGCGTTATAAAGGATATAGATCATCATAATAAAGTAATAAATAAAATTAACGTGGATAAAACTAAATCTTTAGCTAATAAAATCAGAGGACAAACACAAGTAAAAGATACTAATACTAGGAGTTTATCTCCTGCTCGTACTCCTAATATTAAAGTTACAAATAATAAAACGAGAGGAATTTAACTAAATTAGTAATTATATGTCTAAATTTAAAAATTTAACTCCTGAACAAAGAAAAGCAGCTTTAGAAGCTGCAAAAGTACAATTTGAAGAGCAACAGCAACAACATAACGCAATATTTAAAGAAGCTGTGCAAGCGAGTAGTCAAATCCACCAATATAATCAAGATTTAGGTAATTGTGTGGATAATGCTTCCAAAGATATCAAACTTGCCGGTAAAACTTCTAAATACGGATGTGAAATAATATAACATTCTAAAAGCTGTAACTATATAGTTGCAGCTTTTGTATCATTTTGAATTAAGCTCGAAAGACCTATTGCCTGTATTTTTTCTGACAATTTAAAGCTAATCTCACCTGGAAATATTACATTAATTTGATCAAGTTTTAAATCTTCTAAAGATATTTGCATTGATTTTGTAATGCTCGGTGTATTTGTATATTTAATTTCAAACCCCAAACGTTTTCCATTTTTAAAAATTAAAAGATCTATTTCCGCTCCATTATGAGATGACCAAAAATAACATTCTTCGGGTTCGGCTTTATAATATCTAATAATTTGTTCTAAGGCAAATCCTTCCCCTGATGCACCTATTTTAGGATGAGTGCTTAAAGCTTCATAATTATTTAAGCCTAATAAAGCGTGATATATTCCACTATCTCTAAAAAAGATTTTTGGAGTCTTAACTTGTCTTTTTTTAAGGTTTTCATACCAAGGCTGCAAAATACGGATCATAAAAGTTCCCTCTAAAATATCTAAATAATGCTTTGCGGTATGATATGAGATAGATAAAGAATTTCCAAATTCTGAAGCATTCAATATATTAGCGTGATAATGGCAAAGCATTAACCAAAACCTACGTAACTGCATATACGGAATTGTAAAACCTAAATTTGGTATATCTCTTTCTAAAAATGTTTTAATGTAATTCTGACGCCATAAAGCACTTAACTCTTCATCATCTGCAAGATATGATAAAGGAAATCCGCCGCGTATCCATAATTGCTGAGTACCTGACACTTCAGATAAGGTAAACGGTGTCATTTCAATATAACCTATTCTACCTGCTAGTGTTTCAGAACCTTGTTTAATTAAGTCTCTTGATGCACTGCCTAGTACTAAAAATTTAATATCAGTTTTATCAACAAGAACTCTTAAAATAGGGAATAGATTCGGTTTATACTGAATTTCATCAATAATAACAAATCCTTTTAGATCAGACAAAGCAAGCATCAGTTCATTTAATCTTGCTAAATCTAAAGGATTTTCAAGATCAAAAATATTGATTTTAGGAATATTATAAGCTTCTACGAATTGTTTAGAAAGTGTAGTTTTTCCGCACTGCCTTGGTCCTAACAAGGCACAAACTTTATGAGTTTTAAAATGTTTTATTATTGATGAAAGGAATTGTTTTCTAAGCATTGAAATTAGTACCATGAAAATTAGAAACATAACTTCTAATTCTCAGTATAGAAAGAAACAACGACAAAGTCAAAACGCTTTGTCTCGTTCTGCAACTATAATCGCATGTATTTTTTTAAGCGTCCGGTCAAAGTCATCGTTAGTCACTACATAATCATACTCTTTAGCATGTGATATTTCGTTTTGTGCCGACTGCATACGTAATTTTATTGCTTCTTCATTATCGGTCGCTCTATTTCTTAAGCGTTGTTCCAATACTTCAATATTAGGAGGCAATACAAATATAGCAACAACATTAGTAGCATTTTTCTTAATACTCCTTGCTCCTTGCCAATCAATATCAAACAAAACATCCAAGCCTTGATTTAATAACATTTCGACATATTCTTTAGGCGTACCGTAATAATTATCGTATATTTTAGCATATTCAAGGAATTTATTCTGCTTAACTAATTCTTCAAACTCTAGACCGGTCTTAAAGTAATAGTTTATGCCCTCTACTTCTCCTAAACGTGGTTTTCTTGTAGTTGCAGAAATAGATAAACGCAAATTATTATCTATTTTCAATAATGCTTTAGCTAAACTCGACTTACCTGTACCTGAAGGGGAAGATAAAATTATAATCAGTCCTTTAGAGTTCCTCGAAAGTTCTACTTCTAGAGGTAATTTAGACGTCGCTGCGGTACTACGTTCCATGTCTCCTTTAAATTCCTCTCTATAAGCGAATTTCTGAAGAACTCTTTTATTTTTTGTTGTCATATTTTATGTTTTATTTCGTAGGTACAGCATATTTCAGAAAGATTTAGACAAGATGAATTTAAATGCGAGCCTGCGAAAGCAGTAGGTAAACTACGTGAGTACAGGCGAGTCATGCAAAATTCGCTTGTATCAAGCTTTATGAATTATTCTGTACTTTTCTTTTTATTACCTCATCCATAGTACAATTAAAATATTTTGCTATTTTTAAAATAGTATCTATTTCAGGGTTGAATTCACGATTAGCTTCCGCTCTCATAATTCTGCTAATAGTCGTATAAGGGATATTAGTGACTTCGGCAAGATATTTACGATCTATCTTTTCTTGTTTTAATTTTTCTTCTAAAAATTCTTTTACTTTAGTAGCAAGTGCCATATTAATAACCTCTGAATAAATAAAGGATAGATATATACAAAGTGTGTCGAGTATTACCAGCCTTGTTACATGGATCGAAAAGCCTACTCAATGTCATTCCCGCGTAGGCAAAAATCTAGTAAAACCATATAAAAACAAGTTTTTATATGGTTATTTTATCAAATATATAACTTCTGTAGCAATATTGAAGTTATTTTGCTGAATTTCCACCTACACGGGAAAGCTTTGTTACTAGTATTTTTTATTGTTGTTTGGCCCCCGTGGTCAAGCCACGGGGTGACACACATGGGATTGTACCGGTCCATGCAACAATGCCTACACGGTAATGACATAGAGTACAAAAAAAACAGAAATATTACTCCTTAGGCAATAATACTTGTACAAATTCCGTTTTAGATAGATCAGCTGCTACGTTTACCATAACATCATGTTCCGTCACTTTAGACACATAGCCCACTAAAATACCTGCAGGATAAATATTACCGTATCCAGAGGTTACTATCTCCTCATCTTTCTGTACTAAATGATTGTTAGGCAAGTATAAAATTTTACTATTATTATTATTACCTGCTAAAATACCTTGTTCTCTTGAAGAATTAGCTTTAATAGGTATTCTAGAATTAACATCGCTAATTAACATTACTTTAGCATAATTATTACTCACTTCTATTACTTTTCCTACTAATTTGCCTGAATTAACAACGATTTGATCAGGTTCAATGCCTTGCTTTTTACCTGCAGAAATCAAAGCAGTTCTAGAAAAGGGATTAAAGGAAACACTCAGTAATTTAGTAGTAATATATTCAAATTCTTCTTCCTCAGCAATCGTTAACAAATCTTTTAATGCAATGTTTTCGGCTCTTACCAATTCTACTTCACTTTGTAAATGTTGTAATCTTGCTATCTCAAGTTTAAGTTCTATATTTTTTCGTTCTAAATCTTGAAAATAAACAAATTTTTGTGTTATTGAATTTATATATTCAAATATATCTTCATACACTGCTAAACCGGTTGATACTATACTACCGGTTACTTCAAGTGATATACTAGATATTTTTTTAGGTGTATTAAAAAATAAATATACAGACAATCCAAGCCCAAATATAACAAAAAAACGCTTAAGAGTATTTGATATTATTCTTATTAATTCTAATGAATTTGAAGAATTTTTTACTCTATTTGCAAGTATTGCCATTTTTAATCCTGTTTAAATAGTACATGTTTTAGCTTTGTAAAATCTTCAAGTACTTTTCCTGTTCCAAGTGCAACACAAGAGAGGGCATCATCTGCAACTATTACTGGCAATTTAGTGGCTTCACTAAGAACACAATCAAGATTTCGTAATAATGAGCCGCCGCCTGTTAAAACAATTCCCTTATCAACTATATCTGAAGATAATTCAGGAGGTGTTGCTTCTAGGGCTACTTTTACCGCTTCAACAATTTGACTTACCGGTTCAATTAGACTATCAGCAATTTGTCTTTCGTTCAATATCATTTCTTTAGGAATACCGTAAATTAAATCACGTCCTTTAATTTCCATCTTTCTCGGCTCAGCATTTTCATCTACATAAGCCGTACCTATTTCTTGCTTTATCTTTTCGGCAGTAGCCTCACCTATCAATAGGTTATAGTGCCTTCTTATATATGAGATAATAGCTTCATCCATCTTATCACCGCCGACTCTTACCGACCTTGCATATACTATGCCCCCTAGTGACAAAACTGCAACTTCGGTAGTGCCTCCTCCAATATCAACAATCATCGAACCGGTTGCTTCCGTTACGGGTAGCCCTGCTCCGATCGCTGCCGCCATAGGTTCTTCAATTAAATAGACATCCCTACCCCCTGCACTTTCTGCTGCTTCTTGGATAGCACGACGCTCAACCGGCGTAGAACCGGAAGGCACACAAATAACAATTGTCGGCCCAAAAAAAGAGCGACGATTATGTACCATTCTAATAAAATACTTTATCATTTCCTCTGCACCCTTAAAATCGGCAATAACACCATCTTTTAAAGGTCTTTTTGCTTCAATATCCGTAGGAGTACGCCCAAGCATCATTTTTGCTTCATGACCATAAGCATAAGGCACAAAAGCACCGTCTTTTTTTATTAACGCAATAACAGAAGGTTCCCTTAGAACAATTCCACAATTTTTTTGATAGACAATAGTATTTGCCGTACCAAGATCTATTGCCATACCGGAAGAAAACCCTTCCAAAAATTTCATTATCATTTTATTTTTTCTCTCTAAATTCTAAAAACACTTCTATAGAACTGTTAACAAAATAAACAGTCCCATAGTAAATAAAATTAATATAGACGAGGTTTAATTTGGAAAAGAGCGAGAAGCCTCGGAATTTTTGACCGCAGCGTAGAATACTACGTGAGGATCAACAATGAGAAGCGACGATGCCAATTTTTCAAATTAAACCTCGTCTATATTAAATTTCTTTATAATGTAACATAATAAAGTTACTAATAAAAAATATCAGCATACTAGGTAATAAAATAGCAGCAATTAAAGACAAATTATTATAAGTAAGTATTTTTAATAATATTTCTGATAACGAATATGCTATAAAACCTGAAAATAAACCTAATAGCAGTATTTTTTCTTGGGAATTATCACGCTGTTTAAGACTAATAAAACAACTTGCTAAAATTACGGTTGCCATCATCATTATAGGCTTAAATAATTGCTTGTAATAATAAATTTGATAATTAATAGCCGGTAAACCTGAATTTAATAATTCATTAATTAATTTAGGTAAAGCCCAAATAGAAACCATTTCAGGACGAATAAATTTATTTACTAAACTATTAATTGATAAATTTGTCTGCATAGTTAAATTATTGTAAGCCTTAGTTTCCTCTTTTGTGAAAACCTTAACTCTATTTAAATGTAACATTTTATTTTCAATAATACCGTATAATGCATCAATTCTCTTTAAAAAAGAATTATTATGATCAACAAATAAAATTGTAATATTATTTAATTTTTTCTCGGCAACATTAATAAATTGTGTTTGGATAATTTGAGTTTCATCATTTAAAGATTCAAAAAATAATAAGCCTGATTTAGATATTATACCCTCACTCAAGGCTTTTTTAGTTAGTTTTGCTTCTAATAACTCATATTTTTGTAAGCCTATAGTACCGATAGGATTCAATATAGTCGTAAAAACTATACCTAACATTAAAGTTACAATACATGGAATAACAAGCACTTGCCAAATATGAATACCGCTAGATAACATAGCCGTTAATTCATTATTTTTTGTTAGATTTCTAAGAAAAAATAACATAGCGGTAAAACTAATTAACGAAGATACTTGACCTAGTAAATAAGGAATCTTATATAAGATAAGTCCCCAAAAAAAACTAAAAGGAACATAAATATTTTTGAATTTTTGTAAAAGATCAAAAACATTTGAGATAATTAATAGCCCGATTAAAAGAAATAATATAATAAAAAAACACTTAGAATATAATTTAGTAAGATACCAAGAAAGTGTTTTTAGATTAATCATTATAAATTCAGTGCTAATGCGAATTTAAATAAGAATTTGTGTGGTGGGGCTGGTAGGACTTGAACCTACGACCACACCGTTATGAGCGGCGTGCTCTAACCAACTGAGCTACAGCCCCTTTTCATTTGAAATTTATATAATTATTATGCAATTAAGTCTAGTAAAATTTTTATATTTTTGAGGTATCGCCTAAAAAACAGGGCAATATGGTTCAGTTTTTTCGTCATTGCGAGGAAATTACAAAGTAATTGACGAAGCAATCTCAGGAGTTTGTTGTGATTTCATGAGATTGCCACGCAGCCTATGGCTTGCAATGAAGATTTGGTATCCACACATCAACGCTTTCGCAATAATAACATCAAATAAAAAAAGGCCGAGTAGTAAACTCGACCTTTTAGGATACTATAATTAGTAAATTCGGCAATTTTAGTGGTGTACAACTGTTACAGCTCTACGATTATAAGCAAAAGCTTCTTCAGTATTACCCATCATAGCAGGTCTATCTTTACCATAAGAGATTGTATTTAATCTGTTATGATCGATTCCTTTATGAGCTAAGAATTTTTTCGCTGCTGCTGCTCTTCTTTCACCTAAACCTAAGTTATATTCTTTGGTACCTCTTTCATCGCAATGTCCTTCAACAGTAACTTTTACTTCAGGATGCTTTGATAACCAGCAAGCTTGTCTCTCTAGTTCTTCTTTAGCCTTTGGTGATAAAGCAGAGCTATCAAAAGCAAACCATACTGCATTTCCTGCATGCTTCTCGAAATCTTTCATTAATGAAGTTTCTTCACCTTGGTTCATATTACCGTCAAATTGTGGTGCTCTTTTTGTTGTACTACACCCTGCAAGCACACATAATGCAAGAAAAGCTAATGTAATTTTTGTTTTCATAATTAAACTCCTTGAGATTATAATTTATTAATATTGAATTCATTTTAGCTAGTCATAAAACTAAACTAACCAAAAGCTATGTGAGTTAGTATATATCATTATTTTATTAGTTTAAAGGCTAAAATATTATAAAATGCAATTACTCATGTATAAATGTGGTAAAAATATCATTTTTACAATACAAGTATATACTTTGGATAAATAGATAGATGCAGTTTAATGGGGAAAGAGGAATCGATTTTGAAGCTTACAACCGCAGCGTATATATAATATGTGAGGATTATAGGCAAATAAGTAGCGTTGCCAATTTTTCAAATAGACATCTTCAGAAACTCGCTTATAGAGAGGAATTTGAAGGAGATACGGCACGCAGAACCGCAGCGTACATAGAGGTACGTGAGGATTCGAGTACAGGATCAACGTACAAATTACCTCTAGCAGTAGAGTTTCCGAAGATGTCTAATAAAACTAGTATATTCACCATCTAATGAATGCACTGCCCCAAGTAAGACCTGCACCGATAGCTGAAAATAGTAGAATATCACCTTTTTTTATTTTGCCTGATGCTTTGAGAGTACTCAAAGCAAGCGGAATAGAAGCAGCAGAGCAGTTAGCATGTTTGTCTACGATTTTCACTACTTTATGCTCTTCTATATTTAATAGTTCAGCGAGTTTATTTATAATACGGATATTTGCTTGATGAGGTATAAAATAATCAATATCGCTTACACTGAATTGATGAGCATGCAGTAAATCTTTTATAGATTGTTGCATTTTTTCTATTGCATGACGAAATAATTTTTGCCCCTGCATAACTATTTTGCCACTAATACCGTTCATACTTACACCACCGTTTGTGTATAATATTTCATAATCAGCCCCGCTTGAGAAGATATTACTATCTATTAAACCGGAATCATCACTACTACGCTGTAATATTACGCTACCGGCCCCATCACCGAATAAAACGCAAGTAGTCCTATCATTCCAATCTAATAACGACGTCATTTTCTCGGCTCCTATAAGCAAAATAGTTTTATATTTATCTGATGAGATAAGAGAATTTGCTACTTGTAAACCATAAACAAAGCCGGCACATACTGCTTGTAAATCAAAAGACGGTATATTAGTTAAACCAAGATAACCTTGAAGCTTAGAGGCAACCGAAGGGAAGCTATTATCGGGAGTAGTAGTACATGTAATAATTAAATCAATATCATTTACCGATATCCCTGCATCTGCTATAGCTTTTTCAGCTGATTTTAAAGCAAGGTGGGAAGTATATTCTGTATCACCTGCTATATGACGCTGTGTAATACCTGTTCTTGTTCTAATCCATTCATCGTTAGTATCTACGAATTTTGCAAGCTCGTCATTACTAACTATTTTTGAAGGAAGATACCCGCCGCAACCAATAATTTTACAGGTCATAAATCTTTTAGGCTACTTCTTCTTCAGTTTTAATTTTCTTTGTTACTACTGGACGATTATTATAAGTACCGTCGACTAAAGAAACGTGATGAGGAAGCTTATATTCACCGGTTTGCGAATCAACTATTACGTTAACTTTGCCAAGTGCTAAGTGTGAACGTCTCATGTTACGTCTTGATTTTGATGTTTTTTTCTTTGGAACTGCCATTATTAGCCTCTCTAAATATAAATTAAAAAGTATTTGTCAAATTAGTGAAGCAGTATATTATAATCTTGTAATAAAATCTAGATAAAATTAAACTTATGAAAATTTTTATAACATACATTTTTAGTATATTAGCCTTTTTTTCCTTAAGCGGCTGCAAAACTATCGAAAATAGAGGGCAATCCATAGATGATTCGGCACTTGTAAAATTAGAGTCTAAAAAACTAAATAAAACAGAAGTCGTAGGGTTAATAGGTACGCCTACTATAGTACCGGAATATTCCCAAAATACCTGGTATTATGTTGAAAGAGTTATGTCTCAAAGAGCTTGGCTCAATCCAAAAGTTGAAAAGCAGAAGATAGTAAAAATTACGTTTGATGCTAATAATTTTATGCAGGAAGTAGTAGTAATAGATGATTCTCATAGACAAGATATAGAAATAGTCCATGAATATACTAGGACATATGGAACGGAACTTAACGGACTACAAAAATTTGTTAAAAATTTAGGTAGATTCAATAAAACCACTGACGGAAATAAAAACAAAAGCAAAAATAAGAAAAAGAGATAAGTACCTTAATCATAATTGCAAGATGGCTTATCTGTGTAGATACCTAATCGTCATTGCGAGCCATAGGCTGCGTGGCAATCTCATGCAATAACAACAAACTCCTGAGATTGCTTCGTCAATTACTTACGTAATTTCCTTGCAATGACGATTTGATACTCACGCAGGCGTAACACCAACACCCATAAAACAAAAAACTATCTAATATGATTTCGATATTTAGTAAATTAAAACAAAGTTTATCTAAAACTTCTAATAAAATATCGGAAGGTATCGACAAAATATTTTACAAGAAAAAATTAGATGCAGAAACTCTAGAAGAGCTAGAAGAGCTACTTATCTCAAGTGATATGAGTGTTTTGGTAGTAACTAATATTATTGAAGAGTTTAAAAAGGTAAAATTTGAAAAAGAAATAGATAGTGATACAGTAAAAGAAGCCCTTGCTAAATTAATAGAGCAGCAGCTATCAAAATCAGAAATTCCTTTTACTTTAAGCGAAAATAAATTAAACGTAATTTTAGTTTGCGGTGTTAACGGAGCAGGTAAAACCACGACTATAGGTAAGCTTGCTGCAATGTACTCGGCACAAGGGAAAAAAGTAGCAGTTGCAGCCTGCGATACTTTTAGAGCAGCTGCCGTAAATCAGCTAAGTACTTGGGCAGATAGAGCAAATGCACTACTTATTACCGGTGAAGAATCGGCTGACCCTGCGAGTGTTGCTTATCGCGGGATGGAAGAATCGATAAAACAAAATATCGATATACTTTTTATTGATACAGCAGGTAGGCTTCATAATAAGAAAAATTTGATGGATGAACTGTCTAAGATTGTAAAAGTTATAAAAAAACTAGACGAGAATGCCCCCACTCATAGCGTTTTAGTCATTGATGCTATTACTGGACAAAATACTTATAACCAAGTAGAACATTTTAATGATGCTACTAATTTGACGGGGCTTATCGTGACTAAACTAGACGGCAGTGCTAAAGCGGGCGTCATTGTCGGAGTAGTACAAAAATTTAATTTACCCTTATACTTTATCGGTATAGGCGAGAAGATAGAGGACTTAAAAATATTCAACCAACATGATTTTGCTAGAAATCTATTGGGGTTGTGAGGTTTTGCTACGTCATTGCCCGCACGAATATTGAGTCGTCATTGCGAGCAGCCGTAGGCTGCACGGCAATCTCATGAAGTAATAATAAACTCCTGAGATTGCTTAGTCAATTGCTATGCAATTTCCTCGCAATGACGATCTAATTAAAAATAAAATCATAAAATGACTCAAAAAAATACCTTATTGCTCATAGACGGATACGGATTTGTTTTTAGAGCCTATTATGCACAACAGCCTTTAACTTCACCAAAAGGCGAGCCTGTCGGTGCTCTTTACGGTTTTACTTCAATGCTGCTAAAATTACTGAGCGACTTTAAGCCTAAACATATCGCTGTAGTATTTGATAGCGGCGGGAAAAATTTTCGCCATCAGATTTATCCCGACTATAAAGCTAACCGCCCTCCACCCCCTGAAGATTTAATTGTACAATTACCTTTAGTTCGTGATGTTGCAAGTAACTTAAATTTTCCTATTCTAGAGAAGAACGGTTATGAAGCCGATGACATTATCGCAACCTTTGCTACTAAAACTGCTGCACTTGGCGAACATGTAGTCATTATCTCTTCCGATAAAGATTTATTACAGTTAATGACTGAAAACATCAAGATATATGATCCGTTAAAAGGGAAATATATTACGGAGGATGATGTGGTTAAAAAATTTGGCACTACTTCTGATAAATTACGTGAAGTAATGGCTTTAATCGGCGATAGATCGGATAATATTCCGGGTGTGCCATCTATTGGACCAAAAACTGCAAGTAGTCTTATAACGCAATTTGGTTCTGTAGAAAATATATTTAACTCTTTAGACCAAGTCTCAAGCGTAAAACAACGTGAAACTTTACAAAATTCAAGAGAAGCGGCGTTAATTTCATGGCAGTTAATAGGGCTTAATTCTAATGTTGATTTAGATTTTCAGCTAAATAATTTAGAATGGTCACCTCCAAATAGCGATAAATTAACAGGATTTTTACAGGAATACGGTTTTAGATCTTTATATAAAAGAGTAGAAAATTTATTGGATATTAAAATTAATGATCACAAAGAGATAGCAGATAATAAAGTAACGGAAATAAAAGAAATTAATAATGCTAATGAGTTAGCAGACTTTGCTAAAGAAGCCACGAAAATAGGAATATTCGGGATATATTTATTACAGCATAAAGGAGCTAATCTTGCTTTTATTTTATCACTGCAAAACCAAAGCTATATTATTAAAATTTCAAACACTTCTCATGATCTATTTTCTTATAATACTAAAACTAATAACAACTGGTTTTCGGATATAATATTCAATTTACTAACCGATAAATCCATAAAAAAAATTACTTACTCTCTTAAACCTCTACTTAAATTTTATGCAAACCAATCTCATGACATTACGGCTATAGAAGATTTAGAATTAATGCAGTATGCGTTATCTGCCGGTTTATCACAGAAAAATTTATTTAAAGAAGTTTTGAAAGAAACTTGTATAGAAAATATAATTATCGAATCAGCAAAAATAGTAATAAACTTTATCGCACTTTATAAGCAAACTATATTGGAGCTTAAAGACAACAAAACCTTTAGACTTTATAGCAACATTGATTTACCTATTTGTTTTATTTTAGATAAAATGGAGAAAGTGGGTATTACAGTAGATGCTAATTACCTAAAACAATTATCCGCTGAATTTGGAACAGAAATTCTAAAACTTGAAGAAGAAATTTTTGCTCTTAGCGGAACTAAATTTAATATTGGTTCGCCAAAACAATTAGGAGAAATCTTGTTCGAAAAAATGCAATTACCTTTCGGTAAAGCTTCAGCTAAAGCAAGCTCTTACTCAACGGGAGCGGAAATACTAGAAAAACTTAGTGAGCATGGATATAATATTGCAGATTTGTTATTAAGATGGCGGCAACTGACAAAATTAAAGAATACCTACACCGATAGTTTGCCGAAACAGATAGATAATATAACACATAGGGTACACACGACATTTTTACAAACTTCTACCACTACAGGAAGACTTAGCTCACAGGAACCTAATCTACAAAATGTACCTATTCGCTCTAGTGAGGGAAATCAAATCAGACAAGCTTTTATTGCTGCAGAAGGTTATAAATTAATATCTGCCGATTATTCTCAAATTGAGCTTAGAATATTAAGCCATATCGCAAATATAGATGCACTAAAACAAGCATTTATCAATAAAGACGATATCCATACTCAAACTGCTTGTCAGATCTTTAACTTACAAAAACACAAACTAACTAGCGAACATAGGCGTAAAGCAAAAGCTATAAACTTTGGTATCATTTACGGTATAAGTGCTTTTGGGCTTGCTAAGCAATTAAACATTACTAACGGCGAAGCATCCGAATATATCAAGAAATATTTTGCTGAATATAAAGGAGTGCAAGAATATATGGAACAAACAAAAGTTTTTGCAAGTAGCAACGGCTATGTCACAAATTGCTTTGGCAGAAAATGTTTTGTACCTCTAATTCATGATAAAAAGCTTAAACAATTCGCAGAACGTGCGGCTATTAATGCTCCGATTCAAGGAACTAATGCCGATATAATTAAAATTGCTATGATCAATCTAGATCAAGAAATAGAAAAACGTAAACTTAAAACAAGATTAGTACTGCAAATTCATGATGAATTACTATTTGAAGCACCGATTGATGAAGTAGAAATTATAATACCTATTATTAAAAAAATCATGGAAAATTCTACTAATATGGATGTACCGATTATAACCGAAATTAGAGCAGGTAATAACTGGATGGAAATTCATTGAAGGTGTATCATTCCTAGCTAAAGGCAGCGTTATTGCATGACTTGCTGTCATTTCCGCAAAAGCTGGAATCCAGAAAAATAACTTCAACATATAATACAGCATACATATTTGATAAAATAAGCATATAAAAAATCATATATTAATATAACATTTGAAGAATTTTAAAAGGAGCGTAATGTATGAAAAATTTTATATTCACGTCTGAGTCAGTTTCTGAAGGGCATCCGGACAAAATTGCCGATCAAATTTCAGATACGGTACTTGATGAGATTCTAAAACAAGCCCCTAACGGTCGTGTTGCCTGTGAAACATTTGTAACAACCGGTCTAGTTCTAGTGAGCGGCCTAGTACCTATGTGGATATTGAGCAAATAGTACGTAGCAAGATACAAGAAATCGGCTATAATAATCCAAATTATGGATTTGACGGTAGCTGTTGTGCAGTAATTTCAGCTATCATTAAACAATCACCCGATATAGCTATGGGTGTTGACAATGCAAATGACGATGAAATAGGTGCAGGAGACCAAGGTATGGTTTTCGGTTATGCCTGTAATGAAACGGATAGTTTCATGCCCGCACCGATTTACTACGCTCATTTATTAATGAAAAGGCAAGCATATTTACGTAAACAAAATGTCTTGGCTTAGACCCGATGCAAAATCTCAAGTCACGTTACGATATGAAAATAACAAACCAATTGCCATTGATACAGTAGTTTTATCAACTCAGCATCATCCGGAAATACAACAAAAAGACCTGATTGAAGCAGTAATGGAAGAAATTATTAAACAGGCATTACCAAGCAATTTACTTCATAGATAAAGAAATAAAAGATAATATATTTTCTATATTATCTATAAATGAAATAGAAGCAATAAAAGCTCATAATAACGAAATCAACAGATTCAAATCGGGACAATTTATTAATCCAACAGCTGATTCAAGAAGAACAGTTACCGGACAAACTTTAGGGAATTGTAGTAGCAGGTCAATAAGAGAAGCTTTAAGAGACAATGTACCGGATTCAGAATTTCATGAAATATATGATTTTATTACACAAAATCAAGTATCACAAATAATATCAAACTTAGAAAGTGAACAAAAAAATTTAGCAAATATCTTAAATATACCTTTAATAAAAGAACAAAGTATCTCAAATACAACTTATCAAAATTAATTTCAAAAAGATATTGCCAATTCAGCTACTAATTATTTTGATACTTTTTTTTATAATGAAGGGCATACACCAAGCACAAAAGAAAAGTGATTTAATAAAGTTGCTGAAGAATCTAATTTAAAGTATATCAAGATTGATCTAGTAGATTTTTTATCTACTGTATTTCCCTATAAGGACACTGATTTACCTATTACCGAGAATCTTTTTAAGCCTGTTATAAACCATATCCAAACTTGTTTTGAAGATCATGAAATCGCTCCCTCAAAAAAAGTTTTAGAAAATTATAGATTATATAAATCTAATAAAGAACAAATCATTAAAGAGCTATCAGCAAAATGCTTAAATGATAAAAATGTAAATATACTTATCAAAGCACAAATACAAGCGAAAATAGCAAACCGCCCGGCATAGATATTTTCCAACAAATGAAACAAAGTAATACTAACCCTAAACCGCTAGAGCTATCGGAAGAACATAAGAAATTGGATGATGTCATAAAAGATATGGCACAAAAATACAAAATGACTATACCGGAAGCAAAAGCATCCGAAGAAATCACTCAAATGGTCAAAGATTTATAGTAAAAATAAATTTAATGAAGAAATAACACCTATAAAAGCTCAAAAATTAGTAGATGAATTTACACAACAAACTCTAGATATTTTTGGATAGAATAAATTAAGAGACTCACCTATAATTGAAACAAAAAACGCGCATATTAATATACCGCTCCCGAACTTAGAAAAACAAGAAACTACTAACCTTAACTTGGATACAATATACTCAAAAAATTCGCCTGTATCAAGCTTTTTGAATGACGCTGTACTTAAAGAAGAAAAACAAAATTTAGTAAATGCACTAATAACTGAAGTTAATAAAAATCTACCTAATAATACAGGAGTATTAGAAGATAAAAAATAAGAAGTTAAAACCGATAATACATGCAATAAAAATTCAGAACCTAAAAAACAAACTATCAAAAATAAATTTTATAAGTATTTAAGTAAATTAACGAGAAAATTGGGATTAAAATCCATAAGTAATTATTTTAAAGAATTAATTAAAGACCCAAATCTTGAGCAAAATATCAATTTAGAAAAAGAAGCAAAGTTAATAGCAGACAAACATCAACTAACAAAATATATGGAACTTAGCGATAATAAAAATAATAATGCAGTATTTAGCGGTAAAAAAACATCAAAGAATATTACTCAATTATAGATTCATTTTACCGTCAATTCAGGTATTGCCTATAAAAAGTTGACTCAAGGTTTCGATGTCATTCCTGCGAGGCATTGTTGCATGGCTCGCGGGAATGACAGCGGAAAACCGAACCACGCAACAACTACGCTATTTACTATATCCTTTTAAAATCTCAAAATCTTGCCCTTGGAGCAAAAATTTTTCAGGTAATATAATTTTTGCTACAAAATTCTTTACATCTGCGCTTTGTAAATAGATTGTAGCTTTAGCATTACTCTGATCTTCGTTATTTATACGAGCTGCAAGCAAGGTTACTATCTGCCGTAATTCTTCATGATTTTGTGGATAAAACTGTAGTTCAAATTGTTTATTATTAATTGCATCCTCAATTGATGAAAAGCTTTTTGCCGTTAGTTTTATTCCTCCCTCATCTTTAACTATGTCACAATTAACAACTACCAAACTTTTAACATCAAGTAAATGTACATAATCTTTTAAAACTTCCTCACTAAAAATACTAAGTTCAAAGATATTCTCAGGATCGGAAAGCACGAGCGTCACAAACCTACCTCTTGCCGACATACGAGAATCCTTTTTTTGTATTACACCGGCAAGATTTACTCGGTTAGTACCATAAGGTAAGTTATTATGCAAATCCGCAGTATTTAAAATATTTAAACGACTAAATATTTCTTGATATTCCGTAAGAGGATGATTAGAGATAAATAAACCCATAGCCTCAAATTCATAAAAGGCTAAAGTATTTTTATCGGCATAATCGCTTGATACTAAAATAGTTGGACTTAAACTAGAAACTTTAATTAAGCTAAATTGATTAGATTCCTGCTCTTCGTGATATGCAGTTGAATAAGAAAGCAATTTTGGAATGCTTGACAATAATTGCAATCGATTATCATGCAGCTCATCAAAACAGCCTGACTTGATTAAATTTTCCAATAATTTACTATTAATAGATTTGGGGGGTAATCTTTCAATAAAATCAGTAATTGATTTAAACGCCCCTCTTGCTTTTCGCTCATCCGTTACTAACTTACCGAAATTCGGCGTAACTCCCTTAATAGCACCTAAGGCAAAGATTATTGCACCCGCGATGTCATACCGTGGCTTGACCACGGTATCTTTTGAAATTTCCTGGATACCGCGATCAAGTTGCGGTATGACAGGCTTTACGCTATGCGGGATGACAGTGTCCGAAAACTTTACACTAAAATACCCTTCAGAAATATTAATATTAGGTGCAATAATTTTTATGCCGTTATCTTTTGCTTCTTGTAAAAATAAATTAATTTTATCGTGATTATTCAATTCAAGATTTAAGCATGCTACTAAAAATTCAGCAGGATAATTAGCTTTAAGATATGCAGTTTGGTATGAAATAACACCGTAAGACGCAGCATGTGCCTTATTAAAACCGTATCCGGCAAATTTAGCCACGGTCGCAAAAATGGATTTAGCTTGAGATTCCGAAATATTATTAGCAATTGCTCCTTTAACAAAAATTTCTTCCTGCTCCTCCATTTCTTTTTTTATCTTCTTACCCATTGCTCTACGAAGTAAATCGGCAGCTCCTAGCGTATAACCTGCAAGAACCTGAGCAATTCTTTGTACCTGCTCCTGATATATCACCACTCCGTAAGTTTCTTCTAAGATTGGCTTCAATAGCTCATGTAAATAATCAGGCTGTTGTAATTTATGCTTACAAGCTATATAGGTAGGAATATTTTCCATAGGACCAGGACGGTATAACGCACCAAGAGCTATCAAATCATGTATAGAATCAGGTTTAAGGCGTCTAAGTGCATCTTTCATCCCGATACTTTCAAATTGGAAAACGCCGACTCCTTTACCTTTACACAACATTTGATAAGTCTTATTATCATCAAACGTCATATTGTTAAAATCTACTTCTATCCCTTGCTCTTTAAGCAGTTTCTTACAATCGGTAATAACCGTTAGGGTTTGTAGCCCTAAAAAATCAAATTTAATTAAACCGGCAATCTCGGAATATTTCATAGAATAACCGACTACCAGCATATCGGAGTTAGCATCTTTATATACCGGTACTATATCGACTAAATCAGTACCTGCTATTACGATTCCTGCAGCATGAGTTGAGGAATGCCTATGCAGCCCCTCAAGAATTAACGAAGTATCAAGCACTAGCTTAATTAACTCCGCTTCACCGTCTAAATTATACAGCCCATTACCTTTAGCGGCATTTGCAAGCTCCGGAACTTCACGCATTGCCTGTTCTAAGCTAACTGGATTAACTGCACTAAAAGGGACAAGCTCCGTTAGATAATCAGCGAATTTATAAGGTAAGCTAAGAACACGAGCGACATCCTTAATTACAGCCTTTGCCTGCATCTTACCGAAAGTTATAATCTGTCCTACTCTATTATTACCGTATTTGGAACGTACGTAATTAATTACTTCCTCACGCCTTTCCTGACAAAAATCAATATCAAAATCAGGCATTGAAATACGTTCAGGATTTAAAAATCTTTCAAATAATAAGCCAAATTTAATCGGATCGAGATCAGTAATAAGCAAGCTCCAAGCAACAACCGAGCCTGCTCCCGATCCTCTACCCGGTCCGACTAAAATACCCTCTTTTTTACTCCATTTAATAAAATCAGATACAATCAAAAAATAACCGGCAAAATTCATATTACAGATAATATCCAGCTCATAATTAAGACGAGCAAAATATTCGGTTTTCAATTCTTCTTGATTCTCTAACGAAATATTTTCAGATTTAAACTTTGTAGCAAGCCTTGCAAGCAACCCTTCTTTTGCATCTTTTTTAATTAAATCCGTTTCACTAATATCTTTGGTGGCAAAATTAGGCAGCATCGGCGGGTTTGTATGTGCGGCAAAATAACAACGCTCTCTTAAATTCACGGTATTTTGGATGGCACTAGGTAAATCGGAAAAAAGCTCTATCATCTCATGCGGTGATCTAAAATAACAATTTTCGCTAACTGTTTTTCGATCCAAATATTCTTTAGTAACACCGGCTGATATACATAACAATACATCATGTGCATCATGCATGCTTTTCTCACTAAACAAAACTTTATTAGTAGCAACAAGCGGAATAGCAAGCTCGGCAGCAATTCTAATATAACTATCCTCAATAAACTGTTCTTCCGGTATCTCATGTCTCATAATCTCAAAGTAAAAACGATCTCCTAAAATTTCCTGTAATTTACGTGCAAACAGCATCGCTTGCTCCTCGTTGCGAGCTAGCAAGCATTTTCCGACAATACCGTCGGTATAACAGCATAATCCTATTAATCCTTCTTGATATTCGATTAAATCTTCAAAATCAATGTGATCGCATATCTTACGATCATTTTTAATAAAAGTAAGACTTGATAGTTTGAGTAAATTTTTATAACCAGTTTCATCTTTAGCTATAAGCAAAATTTGAGCAAAAATATCTATATCGTATTTTATATTTAGAATAACTCCGTGTATCGGCTGCAGTCCTTTTTTTACTGCACATAATGCAAACTCTAATGAGCCGAATAAATTTCCCTTATCTGCCAAACAAATAGCAGACATTTTATTCGATGAAGCAAGTTCTACTACCTTCTCAATCGTTAATGCACTTTCTAGAAAAGAATAAGAGCTTTGAGTTCTTAAATGAATAAATCCAGGTCGCATTTTAAATTAATGTTAAAGTTTATTGTCTTACTGTATGACTCCTTATGTCATTCCCGTAGACTTTTTATGTTATTTCCGCGTAGGCGGGAATCCCCAGGGTAAAGCGAGATAAATCGAGCTTTTAAAAAGTTTTAAAGTACTGGATTCACGCCTACGCGGAAATAACATCGGAAGCCTTAACGACAAGACTAAATTTTACTTCCGACTGCATAATATCTAAAACCGATTTTTTTCATTGCTTCATTATCTAGTATATTTCTAAGATCAATGATTATCGGCGATTTTACTAAATCATAAATTTCTTGCCAATTAAGTTCTTTAAATTCTGACCATTCAGTTGCAATAACTATAATATCTACTGATTTACAGGCGTCAACTGCTGAATCTAAATATAGCAAATTTTTATGTTCCAAATTCTTTTTAGCATTTTCAAGACCGATAGGATCAAATGCTTTAACATATACATCTTTATTTAATAAGATCTTTACAATTGCGATGGCAGGGCTTGCTCTTACATCATCTGTTCCTGCTTTATATGTTAAGCCTAAAATTGCTATATTTTTACCTTTTAAATCTCCGTCTAACAAAGTAGCTATTTTATCTACCATATTACTTGGACGCTGCTTATTACTTTTAATTACTGCCTTAAGAATCCTACAATCTATATAATGATTTTCTACAAGATTATTTAATGCTAGAATATCTTTTGGAAAGCACGAACCGCCAAAACCAGGTCCTACATTTAAAAAATTTTGACCGATTCTTTGGTCAAGTCCTACACCTTTAGATAAATCTTTAATATTACCGCCGATTTTTTCACATAAATCAGCCATCTCATTAATAAAAGCAATTTTGGTAGCTAAGAAACTATTTGAAGCATATTTAATAAGCTCGCTCGTCACTAAATCGGTAACCACAAACTTTGCACCTTGTAAAGGTGCATAAATTTTTCGCAATATTTCCTCTGATTCTTTATTATTTACACCGATAACTATACGATCAGGATATAAAAAATCTTCTACCGCACTACCCTCTCTTAAAAACTCAGGATTAGAAGCAACATTAAATGAAAAGCCTCTTGATTTTAAATAAGCTATAATATTACTGCAACTACCGGGCGGAACGGTAGATTTTATGACTATTAAACAATCTTTATTTATATGCTCGAAAACTTTATCAATAGCATCATAAACATATTTTAAATCCGCTTCTCCCAAGCATTTTGAAGGTGTACCGACCGTAATAAATATTGCATCAGCATTTTGAAGTTCATTATTATAAATATTTGTAAATTTTAACCTATCAGATTCTAAAGCTTGCTTAAGATACTCATCAAGTTTAGCTTCATAAATCGGTAATATTTGCTTATTTAATTTGGATATTTTAACCTCATCATTATCAAGACAAGTAACATTATGACCTAAATAGCCCATAATAATACCTGAGACTAATCCCACATATCCGCTACCAATAAATGTAATATTCATAATTTTTTGTGATTTTTATATTAAATTTTTAAATTATACGTTATATTCCAAGTGTATACCTCAAATAAATGAAGAGTAGTATAGACGAAGCTCAATTTCAAAAAGTGCAAGGAGTCCACAAGACGAGGAACAGAGCGTATACTTAATACGTGAGTACCGGAGTACTTGTAGGATGACATAGCCAATTTTTGCAGTTCTATCCGAGTATATAAAGCTTTTATCATATTTCAATAGATTTACAAGCTCAAATGAATTTTATTAAAAAAACCTTTATTAGTATTTTTATAATTCTGATTTCATTATCTTTGGCTATAACTCTAACTGTTTATAGTGCAAATAAAGGACACTTAAATGAACCTTTGAAAAAAATAATTGAATTTTATTTAAGTAAAAATGATATAAAGGCTGTACTACATAATTTAGAATTTAAAGAAAACCGATTATCCATAGATAAAATTTCCTTAAGTCTTATAGATAATGCTAGAGGAGAAATTAACGATTTTAATCTTTTCTTTAATTTCAAAAATTTCTTCTCTAATTCGTTAATAGAGGCTAATTTTAATATCGATAAAATTTCCGTAATTTCAAATAACGATGAAGAGATTATAAATACTTCAACGACCGGTGATTATTCGTTAAATATAATTAAAAAAGATTCCCTAACCGACATACGACTAACTTCAATAAAAAGTGATATCTTAACTGATGAGCAAGGAGCAGACTTACCTCTAGGAAATGCTTTATGCTCATATAAAACCACCTATTCTAAAAATAATCCAAAGACCGTTAATTGCAAACTCACCTTTGGGGACAAAGCTTTTTTATCACTAAGCGGTATAATAACCGATAAAAATATCGATGCAAGTGCAGCTGCCGCAAATATGCCTTTAATAATTTATCAAACAGTCGAAAAAATTATTCCGGATAATCCTATAATCTCATATTTTCGAGAACATATAAAACAAGGTTACATCCAAAACGGAGAATTAAATATTAAATTAGATAAAAAATTTTTAAAAAAAAATATTTTAGTAGAAGATAATTTAAAAGCAAATTTACATATCTCGAATTTTGAATATAAATATCATACAGATTTACCGCCTTTGACTAAAGTTGATACTAATATAATCATTTCAGGACCGGAAATAAAATTTCTAATTAATGAAGCATATAGCGGTAAAAGTGTCGTTTCAGACGGTATTATGACTTTCAAATGGGAAGGACTGGATAAATCACAATTTGTTTTTAATGCTACTGCTAAAGGTGAAATTAATGACTTAATTGCCTTTGTTCCAAATGATGCATATCAAAATATTAAAGCTCAAAATATTGATCTTAAAACAATCAAAGGAACGGCAAATTCAATAATAGAGCTAATAATTCCTATTAGCCCCAATATCCCTAATAGCTATAATGTTTTGTCGACATTAACAAATATCTCTTTTAACACATTAGACAATAATATCCTATTACAAAACGGTGAAGCTAAAGGTAGTTTTAAAGATAATAAACTAAATATTAGCGGTAAAGTTAACATTAATAATTATGCAAGCAGCTTTACTTATGATCATGATATATCGGATAAAAATAATGAGTGTTTACTTAAAATAAAAAGCAATATTGCGGCAAATAATCAAAGATTTGGAGTATTTAAATTAATTTCAGGCAGCACCGTTTTAAATTTTGAGTATAAAAAACAGCATAATAATGAGAGTTTTATTACCGTTAATTCTAATCTTAATAATTTAGAATTTTATATAGATAAAGTATCTATTCATAAAAAATTATATAAAAAAGCCAATTTATATTTATATACTAAATTAAATGATAAAAATTTCGATAGAAATATTGAATTTAACCTTTCAGGGCAGGATAATCTAAAAATTAACGGTAATGCCTTAATTAAGAAAAATATTTATAATATTAATCTAGCCTCTGTTAAACATAATCATACGGATTTAAAAGGAAAAATAATCATAGATAACCATAATCTTAATACGGCACTTTATGGAAGCAGATTAGATTTATCAAATGCTAATATGATGCAGTTTTTAGAAAAAGCGGGAGATTCTACACGTAATATTAATTTAAAAACTAATATATCAAAAATACTTTTAAAGAATAATATAATTCTAGGTAATCTTGATTTAGCAATTAAATGTGATAAAGTGCGGTGTTTCTCCGGCTTTCTAAATGCTAATATTGATAATAAAAAAGTTAAGATGTCGCTTACCGCTAAGGAAACTTTTGAACAATGGTTCATTGAATCCGATAATGCCGGAGCATTGCTTAAGGGACTCGGAATGTATAACACTATGCAAAACGGTCAAATTAACATCAACTTAAATACAAAAAGATATGAAGTAAAAAAAGGTGAAATAGTGCCAATATTAGACGGCAAATTTTCTATAAAACATTTTACGGTAGTCGATACTCCTTTTTTAACACGGCTTGTTTCCTTTGTTTCGTTGCCGGGTTTTCTTAGTTCAATAACTAATAATAAAAATATTTTATTTGAAGATATGAGAGGTAAATTTAATTATAGAGGAAATATAATTACAATTTTTGATACGGAAGCACATGGACCGTTCTTTGATTTTACTATGACAGGTAATATTGATACCAAGCAGCAATTAATTATGGTTAAAGGAAATGTTATTCCTTCCTTTTTCTTAATCAGCACTATTGTAACTAAAATACCGGTAGTCGGTAAAATATTTTCCAAAGTCGCTCCTTACTCCCTAAAAATGAAATATTAAGTAACTATTTAAAGCTATTAGATTTCGTGTACAAAATTTTTAATCATTCCTTTATGTCATTCCTGCGAGGCATTATTGCGTGTGTACCTAATCGTCATTACGAGCGACTGAAAGCGTTGTTGCATTGCTCAAAAAACGTATTCGGTGTTATACCGTGGCTTGACCACAGTATCCAAAAAACAACTAAAAATACTAACGATATTAGTATTTTTAACTGGGTCCTGCTACAAACTTGCGGGATGACAGAGGTGGAAGTAAGACATGCAACAAAGCCACAACTGCAAGGAGCGTGGTGGCAATTCAGAAATAATAATAGAATATTCTGTAAATCAGAATTTTTTACTGGATTGCTTCGTCGAAACTTACAGTTTTTTCTCACAATGACGTTGAAGATCAATTCATGCAAGAATGACATAAATAACCATACATATTTAATCGGTATTTTACTTTTAGGCTTAATTTCCGGTCTTACGTTCAATTTAATTTTTTTTACAGTTCCATATCAATTATCCGAAGCAAAATACACCACTGATATAATAGGTTCGATATCACTAGCTGCCTTTCCGTATTGCTTAAAGGTCATATGGTCACCTTTTATAGATAAATACTCTATACCTTTTTTATGTTCTAAATTCGGTCACAGGCGTGGCTGGGCATTGGTATCACAAATATTTTTAATCCTAGCGATGACGGGGTTCTTAAACATAAGCCCTTGTAATAACTTATATATTACTGCAATTATCTTATTTATTATTTCATTCTGCAGTTCTACACAAGATATTGTACTTGATGCATATAGAATTGAGAGACCTACATCTAAAGAAGAGCTTTCAATGGCTTTTACCTTTAGTAGCATAGGGTTTCGTTTAGGTATGTTACTTGGCAGCGTCGGTACTTTATATTCATCAATTATTTTCGGCTGGAATACAGTATATAAATTTGCTCTATTCATTACTCTAATTGGACCTATAGTAATTTTATGTATCAAAGAACCACCATCAAAAGAAATATACCATACAACTACTAATTTAATAGGATTACAACAATATTTTGAAGTTATTAAAAAAAGTATTATCTCCTTAAAAAATGAACAGCAATATTTACTGCTAATTATATTGTTTATCTTTTTATATAAGGCTGCGGATTCTATACCTATGGCGATGAGTTCGCCTTTATTGCTCGATTTAAGTTTTACTACTCATGAAATTGCCGTTATTTACAAAGCTTACGGGTTACTAATCATGATCGTCGGAGGAGCTTTAAGCGGCGTTTTAGCTGCAAAAATGGGTATATTTCATAGTGTCTTAATTGGTGGAGTTACTCAATTATTGTCACCTCTTATGTTTATGATTCTTGCTACTATCGGCTATGATATAAAGACATTTATAATAACTGTTACAGTACAAAATTTTTGTGCAGGCTTTGCAGGAACTATTATCTCTATCTATTTTGCTAGCCTTTGCAATAGTGAATTTGTTGCCACACAATATTCTATTATTGCATCTTTTAGCTCGCTTAGCCGTATTATTCTAGCTAGCCTTGGCGGTATTTGTGCAAAATATCTTACTTGGCCTGTATTCTTTTTAGGTAATACTCTGTTTAGCATGTTATTTATCCCGATATTTTATAAAATATATAGAAAGAAACTAGGCTTTGTGAATATTTCTAAAAAGATATGACAATTATTAAAAAAAGTTTATAATATTGATATATATATATTTCTGCGAAATGAAGAGTCAGAATTTTTATGAAACTATATAGTTTTCAAGAACATTTATTAGAATTAAAAATAAGGCTTCTTAGAATATTTACTGCTTTTATAATTATATTTGCTATTTGCTATTATTTTAGCGACAATATTTATAGTGTTTTATTAAAACCGCTTGCTAAGCTAAGCGGTGATACGGTACGAAATATAATTTATACAGGGCTTACAGAAGCATTTTTTACCTATATTAAACTTGCAGCTTTTACTGCTTTTACTATTATTATACCTATAATTGCTTTGGAGTGTTATTTATTTATCAGTCCCGGGTTACACCACCATGAAAAAAAAATTATCGCTTTTATTCTTTTTATGTCGCCTATTTTATTTTGGTGCGGTAGTATTTTTGTTTTTTACTTTGTAATGCCGAAAGCTTGGAATTTTTTTCTTAGTTTTGAAAAACGTGATATGATAGTACCGATAGTTTTGGAAGCAAGAATTAGCGAGTATCTAAATTTAGTTATTCATTTAATTATTGCTTTTGGAGTTGCCTTTCAACTGCCAGTTGTGATAATGATATTAAATATACTAAAAATAGTTAAGGTACAAACACTTAAGCAAAAAAGATGCATTGCCGTGGTAATTAACTTTATTATTGCAGGAATATTAACGCCTCCTGACATTTTAAGCCAGTTTGCTCTTGCAATACCGCTACTTTTATTATATGAAACTTCAATAATGATATGTAATTTTATAGAAAAACTGAGGACACTAAATGTTAAATATCAAATGGATTAGAGAAAATAAAGAATTGTTCGATGAAAAGCTTAGCCAAAGATTTATTGAACCTATGTCTAGTAAAATTGCTATGCTCGACGAAGAGAAAAGAAAAATTACGAGTTTAATTCAAGAATTTCAGCATGCACGTAAGGTAAAATCAAAGATTTTAGGTAATATGGCCTCTAAAAGCGGCGAAGAGTTTGAAGGGTTACAAAGAGATGTCAAACATATAAATGAGAAGTTGGAAGCACTTGAACAGGATCTAAATAATAATAACGAATTAAATGAACTATTAAATATGTTTCCTAATATTCCGGACGAAGAAGTACCTTACGGAATGGATGAAAGTATGAATAAATTAGTTCGTACTTACGGAGAGACAAATCCAAATGCTTTGAATAAACAGCATTTTGAACTAGGTATAAAATTAAATTTAATGGATTTTGAACAAACTGCTAAAATTTCTGGAACTAGATTTGTAACGTTAAAAGGTGATTTAGCAAAGCTAGAACGTGCTTTAATTAATTTTATGGTTGATGTTCATACTAAAGAGTGGGATTTCTTTGAGATATCACCTCCGGTATTAGTGCGAGATAATGCTATGTATAATGCAGGACAACTACCTAAATTTGCCGAAGAGTCTTTTGTAACAACCAATGGTTACAGACTAATTCCAACCGCAGAAGTATCTTTAGTAAATATAGTCGCCGATACTATTATACCAAGAGAAAAATTACCGATGCGTTATGTTGCTTACACCCCGTGCTTTAGATCAGAAGCAGGTAGTAGCGGTAGAGATACAAGAGGTATGATTAGATTACATCAGTTCGGTAAAGTTGAGCTAGTATCTATTACTACCCCTGAAGAATCAAAAAATGAGCATGAATATATAACTAATGCATCAGAGACTATTTTACAAAAACTGAATCTTCCTTATCGTGTTATGTTACTTTGCACCGGAGATATGGGATTTGCGGCAAAAAAAACCTATGATATAGAAGTATGGCTTCCGGGACAAAAGCAATATCGCGAAATTGCTAGCTGTTCTAATTGTGGAGATTTTCAAGCACGTAGAATGAAAGCAAGATATAAAGAATTCGGCAGTAACGAAACTACCTTAGTTCATACTTTAAATGCTTCAGGATTACCTATCGGAAGAACTATGGTTGCAATACTTGAAAATTATCAGAATGAAGATGGATCAATAACTATACCGGATGTCTTGATAAATTACATGGGAGGATTACAAAAAATCACTGCCTATAGTGAATAATTGTTTATTAAAGATAAATAATAAGGTAAAGTTTCTAGTTGTTGTTAAATTGGCTTTGTTGCATGGCTCTTATGTAATTGGCTTTGTTGCATGGCTCTTATGTCATTCCCGCGAAAGCGGGAATGACATCGAGTAGAGGCCTACGGCTGCTCGCAATGACGACTCTAGCATCCACGCAGGCAAAGTTCATTAGTATATACTCCTGTGAAATGAAGAGTTGTTATACTCGTTCAACTTGAAAAATTGGCTACGTCGTCTTTGTAAGTCCTCGGATGCTCACGTATTAAGTATACGCTCCGCCCCTCGGCTTACAGACTCCTTGCTCTTTTCCAAGTTGAACGAGTATACAAAACGATAATTTAAATTCAGGTTATTTGTGTTTAGTGGTTTACGAAAATTTGACAAAGATATATATAATTATAATGCTCCTAATTTTATACCTATAGCATGTCATTATAATGAAAATACTTTACTTACCAAAGACGGTAAATTACTACAAATTATCAAAATACACGGCATTACCTCAGAAAAAATAAGCGATAACATACAAAATTTACGTGAAATGGTTAGAGTTTCTATAAAAAAGAATATAACCGATTATGATTTTGCTTTTTGGCTACATACAATACGAGAAAAACAAAACTTAGACGATTCAACTCCTTACAAAAAATTATTACCGGCAAATATTCATACCCTATGGCAAAGAAAAAACCATTGGAATGATAAATTCGTTAATACTTTATATATATCTATAGTACATGATTCTGCTAAAGTTAACATCACAAATTTTAACTCTTTAATAAATTCTTTATCTAATAAATTAATTACTGATTTTGAAAATAACTACTTAGATGCAGCGTTTCAAAAATTAGACAATATCACTAATAATATTTTAAATGATTTAAACGAATTCAGTGCTGAAAAACTCGGTATAATATTTGAAAATGATAATGTTTTTTCTAATCCTTTATTTTTATATAATCGAATAGCTAACCTTAATAATAATGATTGTTTGGTACCTATAATAGATTTATCCGATGCACTAGGTAGAAGTATTTATACAATTAGAAGCGATAAAGTGGTAGTTACGGATCATGAGAAAAATAATAAATTCGCTTCTTTACTATCTATAAAAGAATATCATGAAACTCCTTCTAATACACTGGATAAATTTTTACAGTTACCGATTGAATTAATAATAACTGAAATATTTTACTTTGTTAGCAAAAAACAAGTAATATCCAAATTGCGTGGTCAAGATTATATTCTAAAAATTACTAACGACTCAACTTTACTTAATCACAAAGGGATTAATAAGCTTGATGCAGCTAATTTAGATTTTCAATTTTGTAATCAGCAAATTTCAATTGCCGTTATAGAAGAAGATGAAAATAAACTAGATGCAGCCGTAGCTAAAGCATCAACCGAACTTTTTAAACTTGGTATTATTCATGTAAAAGAAGATATTAATATTGAGCAAATATTTTGGTCGCAATTACCTGCTAACTTTGCCTTTATACGTAAAATGTCGCCATTATCCGTAGAGCATATTGCTTCTCTTACCGCTCTTCATAATACTACACTCGGTAATCAATATAATCCTTGGGGTAAGGCTATAACTTTACTGCGAACCGAGAAAGGTACTCCATATTTCATGAATTTTCATGATAAAACGAATAAAGGTAATACTTGCATCTTTGGTACGGGGAAAACCGGCAAAACCGTATTATTGAACTTTTTAATATCAGAATCGACTAAATACGATCCAACAATAATTTATATCTCTAATAATAATGATTCTAAAATTTTTATCGAGGCAATAGAAGGCAAATGGTTAGAACCGGACAAACAAATTATCAATCCATTTTTAGTAGATGATACAGAAAAATCACAAGCATTCATTTTAGAATTTTTAAAATTAATCAGTGGTCATTATATTTCACCTCTTAGCGAAATAGAGATATCCTTTCTAGAGAAATTAAAAAATAAAATTTTATCAATTGAAAAAGAAAAACGTATTTTTTCCGATATTTTAAAATTAGAAGATTTTAAGGAGGAAGGAGGAATACAAATACTTGATAAACTTAAAGTTTTTACCGAAGAACAATTATATTCCGGATTATTTGACGGATCGTCTCTTAACATTGAAGAAGGGCAAGTTATAGGGTTTAATTTATATAAACTTTCTGATGAGCCGTTTTCTAAACAATTTTACCCGACGGAGAGAAAATTTTTAGAACAATTTAATAATAATTTAAAGAAACACCAAAGTATTAGTGCAGCAGCAATTTATGCTCTTACTTATCATTTAAGTCTAGTTGGCACAAAACCTAAAATATTTGCTGCCGATAATTTTGATAAACTTTACAGACCTGAGATTTATTATGATAATATAAATTTAATCTATAATAATTTGTCTCAAAATAACGGTATTTTCGTCAGTAATTTCAATTTTATTTATCTTAAGTCATATCCAAAATATACTATAAAACCTTGGCTTGATTTAATTAATACTAAAATTATTCTACCGTCTGACGTTAAAATAGAAGATTTAGATAAAATTTTAGGTTTAAGCGAGCCGGAAATAAAAAAATTATCACAGCTAATACTTTCTGCAAGAATGTTCTTAATTAGTAAGGATAATGAATCGATAGCTTCTGAATTAAGTATTGCCGCTTTAATAGGAGTTGTCCGTATTTTATCAAGCAGACAGGAGGAAATGGATATTTATAAAAAAATACTTGAACAACACCAAGGTCCTCCGGATAATTGGGTTAATTACCTATATAATGAGTTAAATACGGACTAATATTTCACTCTGTCATCCCATGATTTATTATGGGATCCAAAAAAATTAAAAAGGACTGGATCCCGCTACAAGCTCGTGGGATGACAATAATTTATTATGAACTATAAAAACAACGAGCATAAAGAATACTCAAAGTGTTAAAAAAATATTTACTATTTTTCTTATTTTCATTTTTCTCATTTAATGTATATGCATCTATTTGGGATGATATAGTCACTTGTCTTAGCGATCCATGTAATTGCGGTCAAAGTGAGAGAACGGAAATTTGGAATAAGGATGGAGGCATCAATGCAAAACTAAGAGGGCCTTTTAAACCAGGCACATTATGTCCTCCTTGGAATAAAAGCGACGGCCGTGATAATGATACTTGTTTATTAAAATTTGATTACCCAGGTACATTTATCGGTTTTTTACTCAATAGATGTGCGGAAGAAGCCCCTGATAGTAGTTACTTTACTCCAAAAATTCGTATTAGAGTTCAAAGCTGTAATGCCATAGCTTGTTGGCACCAAAACTCTACTTTAAATTGGGATGGAGAATGTGTATTATGGCCTACAGGTTACGGTATACCTCTAACTAGAGTCTGTGCTAGAGTTGCCGTACCGGATATGCCTCCACCTCCCGGGATAAATGCCCCACCTTCCCCTGCAGATCCAGGTTATACCGATGGAGTACATCTCAATAAAGTCGGTTATACAGAAACTGATAATAAGATAATCGGTGTAGACGGAAAAATAGTTACTTTAAAACCTCCTAAACTTTGTGCTTATAGCGATCCTGGACTTGTTAACCTTGTGTCAGATTCCGGTGTACATCTTGATCCGGTGGACTGGAATCCTAATCGTCAACCTCTTCATCACACTAACGAACTTAGCCCTATTGCAAAAGTATTAAAATTTTTAGTTGAAACGATAAAAGGAGTAAGTTTACCAAGTTTATTAGGGCAGCTTCTTGGTATGATAGATCAAAATTCAGAATTTATAAAAGTACTTCAATCAATACTTAATGCAATAGGAGAGATTTTTAATTTTTTTCCTACTTTAATAATAAAAATTATTGAAGCACTTGGGTCATTAAACGGTTCTGTAGATAGCTATTCTTTTGGTTGTGTACAATTACCTTTAGGGCCTTTTCCACCACCATATTGTCCAAATTTAGATTATATTAGCATTAATGCGAGTGCTCATAATGTATGTAGCATAAAAGATGCAAGCGGCCAGTTTGACCAATCTTCTACTAGTCCAGCTTGTGTAGTGCCATCTAATATTAATGTTAAAAACAATATTGTTAATAATACCATACGTGTTAGCTTTAGCAATCTTGTTCCGCTTTGCACGAGTTCTCGCTCTGACCTCAAAACTTGTGTAGAACCACGTAATATAGATTTTTCTTCAGCAAAAATTACTCATACTAATACGGCTTTTAAAGATTTAATTAAATCGTGTAAGAATACTTCAGGCGACACTCCATGTATTAATACAGAAATTTCTACGCCATGTAGTGTTACGGCTAACGGTTGTAATGAGGGATTTAGAATAGTATATTCGCAGAAAATTGGAAATGTAGAAACACCCAGCGATTACTACATAAGCGATATACCGGACTGTCCAAGTTCTAATTCAACTACCTGTCAAAAAGTGTGGGGAGTTAATATCGGCGAATTTAAGGATGTAAGCGTAAAATTTCCTGAGGTACAAAAGCAAGATACAACTAGCTTAATGCCTATAAAGACAGATGTCATCTTAAAAGACAATAACGGTAAAGATAGAAAGCTTTATGTCTCTATTAGTAATACCGAAGATGATAAGCAAAATCCTAATAATATTTGCTTATTTGAGTCCGGTAATTTAATAGATTGCGTACCGAGAGTAAATCATTCTTACAGCTTAGCTGCTTATGAATGTGCAAAGCAATATGCCGGAATTACCTGTACTAATAATAGCAATCCCAACGATGCTTATTATAAACCGCAATTCATTGCGTCAGTACAAGTAAGAGAAGGCGACAATATCATAGATGAAACAAGCACTCTTGTAACGCCGTTAGCATACGCCGGACCTCCACCTCCCAACCCCACTGACACCGAAAGCATAGTAATGCTTGCCGGTTATAAGTATAGTTCTTCCGTTGCGTTTATACCTAAAGATCCAAAGGAAGATAAATATATTGCTATGCCGTTTTCAGGAGAGAATGCTCTAAATCAGTTGACTATTCACGGTAAATATAAAGACGATAAAGCACCTTATGATAGTAATGGAAATCCTGACTCAAGTGCGGTATATTTAAAATATTTAGAATATATAAACGGTAAATATATCCAAGGTGGAACGCATGCCTGCTTGATGCCGAAAAATTTCCAACATTGTAACCCTATGCCGCGTCCTACTTTACCTGATGGATCACCTATGCCCGGTTACAATAATGACTCAACAAATTGTGTACTTGCTAAACTCAACAACAACGATACTATAAATTGTAAAGATTTTAAAAATAAATATAACGTTAAATATCCAAATCTTGGCTTATGTAAAAAAGATACAGATCTAACGCGCTGTACTCTAGAAGAAACAGTGTCAGGTCCAGGAAGAGGTATTACAATTTATACTTGCAATATAAATAAGATTCCGAGTAAATGCTATACCAATAACGATAAGGCTAATACTCCAATATGTGTTTTAAGTAGGGATTATACAGATAGAATCGAGCCGAAACCTAACATAGGACCAATATTAGTACCGGTAGATCCTTCAAAATATTATACAGTGACATATACAAAAGGAGATAACAATACTCCTCCTGAGCCGACATATAAAGCTGAGACTGAGGATGTAAGAGATAAAACTTGGCAAGAGCTAAATCTTTGTGCTCCTATATTAGTACCTACTTGTGCTAAAATTCCTAGCACAGAGAAAGCTCCTTCCGGTAACAATCACGGTAATGCAGAATGGCCTGAAAGCGATATAGGAGAACTTGCAAAAGGAAAATGCCCGACGAATTGGATACCTATTGATCCTAATAAACCTTTAGAACGCCATTGTTTATCATATTTTGATAGAAAGGTTGTCGAGTTTGAACCTTTAGGCCACAATGTCGGCTGTAGAGAATTTAAAGGATTACCTATAAAAGTTGGTTATAACGACTTTCCATCAGACCAATTACTTGAGATCCCTTATAATCCGGTAACTAAAATAGGTGACTATATCTTCAACAAAAAACCGGTACCACATGGGAGCATTATGGCATTTCCAAAGGATGGAGCAAGTATAGCTGCAGCAAATAAACCGGACAATACAATATTGCATACTGTAGAATTCAAAGTAACTTTAGATGCAATAATGGACGATATTGAGTATTTTGAAGTAAAAGATTTATGGTATGATGATTGCACATTAATATATGTCAACGGCACAAAGTTACTTAGCCTCCCTACTAACGTTGATTCTCTAGATGAGAAAAGGTACTGTAACAATGGAAATGACCAAGGTCAAGCATTACAAGCTAAAAATTTACCGATTGATATAAAGCGTTATTTAAAACAAGGAGAAAATACTATAAGATTCCAGCTAAGAGTTATGTTTGATGGAGGACTATATTTTCACATGCAATATAAAATGAAGAGATAAATAAATGAGTTGGATTATTTTTTATACGGTAATCGCTGCTTTACTGATTCTCGATTTGGGAATAATACACAAAAAAAATACCATAATGAGTTTTAAAGAAAGCGTACTTTTTAGTCTTTTCTATCTTGTAATAGCTTGTTTATTCGGTATCTATGTTTACTATAATACGGGGGCAGATCATGCTCGTGAATATTATACTTGCTTTCTCATTGAGAAAGCTATGTCACTTGATAATATTTTTGTTATCTCTATTATGTTCCAATTTTTTAAAATTCCCGGGCAATATCAACATCGTGTTTTATTTTTCGGTATAATAGGCGTAATAATATTCAGAGCCGTAATGATTTACGGCGGTATTATTCTTATAAATAAATTTGCCTGGTTATTATATATTTTTGCCGTAATACTTATTACTACAGGTATAAAAACTTTCTATGTATCACATAAAACTTTTGATATACAGAATTCTTATATTTACAAGTCAATAATAAAAAATCTAAATATTACCCCTAACCTTGAAGGGGATAAATTTGTTGTTAAACGTAATAACAAACTATATTGCACCCCCCTTTTTATATCTCTAGTACTGATAGAAGCAATAGATTTAGTCTTTGCTATAGATAGTATACCGGCAATATTCGCAATTACTAATGATGTTTATATAATTTATACTTCAAATATTTTTGCTATTTTAGGGCTTAGAGCGTTATTCTTTTGTTTAGCAGAAATTGTAGAACGTTTCAGTTATATAAAATATTCTTTGGCTTTAATTTTAATATTTATCAGCTTTAAAATATTTATTCATCATTATATAGCGATTCCGGCATATGTTGCGTTAACTGTAACTATTACTTTATTACTATTTGGTATAATTGCTTCCATAATTAGGAAAAATATGATTGACCATTAATAAAGGGGGTATATAATATTTTTTTATTTTGCAATTATAATGACTAAATTACTAAAATCATTTTTTATTACTATCATCATTTTTAATAACATTGCTTGCGCAAAAGAAACAGGGTTCTATATAGGAGCAGAAGGTGGAATAGTTGAACCGGTCGTTAGTAAATTCCGACATAAACACTCAAATACCGAAATAATTTTAAAAAAATCAAGTATGTATAGTGGGAAAATAGGCTATATAATATATCCACAGATAGCTATTGAATGCTCAGCAACTTATCAACCTAAATATCGTCTGCATTACGTATTACCTCAGCAAAATTTAAGTAATGGTCTCACTATTCCTAAAACCCCAGGTAATACTACCGTATTATCAAATATATATATGCTAAATCTTATTTATGATTTAGAAAAAATAAAAACTTGCACACCTTTTGTAATACTTGGAGGTGGAATAGCACAAGTAAAAGTTAAGCCTACCTCTTCTAGGTGGAGTGTTATAAATAGCGATTATTTTAAAGTAAGAAAAACTCATAAAAATTGTGTTGCTTGGCAAGCAGGTCTTGGAATTTCACAAGATGTAACTTCAAATTTAAGTATTGATGCAACTGCAAAATTACAAACGGCATATAGAGTAAGAATTAATTATGATACACTTGATATGAAAACGGGGCAATTCGTGCCAGCAAATCCTATCAAAAAAACTATAGCCGTTGGAGAATTTGGCGTAGGATTTACTTATAGATTGCCATTTTAATAATTCTGTGATTTATATGAAAGCTACAATGTCATCCCGCGGGATGACACGAATAATTCAACTATATAAGGAAAAAATATGTCTCCAAAAGCTACTAACTCTTCTTCTCCCCCTAACGGTCATGATAAGATGGCAAAAAAAACACATTCCGCACAATCCGTTGTTAACGGTGCGGTTTCAGATCATAACACTTATGATGAAGTACCGTATGAAAGCTACCCATATGCTCTTACAAATCCTTATCACTTAAGTACACTTGCAACTCTTTTCGGTGTAAATGCTCCTGAAGTCGAGAATGCAAAAATATTAGAGCTTGGTTGTGCAGCAGGCGGTAATTTAATACCACATGCAGTTCTTTATCCAAAAGCTTATTTTGTTGGGGTTGATTTGTCTAAGGTACAAATTGACGAAGCAAATAAAAATGTTAAAGCACTAGGATTAAAAAATATAGAATTCCATCATTGTTCGATAACCGACATTAACGATTCTTTCGGTAAGTTTGATTATATAATTTGCCATGGCGTAATTTCTTGGGTACCAAAAACCGTTAGAGATAAAATTTTTGAAGTTTGTAATAAAAATCTTAGTCCAAACGGAATAGCATATATTAGCTATAATACCCTCCCTGGCTGGAATATGGTCCGTACTATTAGAGATATGATGATGTATCATTCTAGCTCATTTGCAAATGTACGGGATAGAATAGCTCAATCTAGATTGTTACTAGAATTTGTTAAGGATAGCTTAGAAAACTCTAAAACTCCTTATGCAGAAGCATTAAAAACCGAAGCAGGGCTACTTGCTAAACAAACCGATCATTATTTACGTCATGATCATCTAGAAGAAGAAAATGCTCAATTCTACTTCTATGAATTTATGAATGAAGCAAGAAAGCACAATTTACAATATTTAGCCGATTGTAATCTTTCGACTATGTATCTCGGTAATATGCCGCCGAAAGTAGTAGAGCAGTTAAAAGCGGTAAACGATATAGTTAGAACCGAACAATATATGGATTTCATTACGAATCGTCGTTTTAGAACCACTTTACTATGTCATAGTGATGTGAAAATTAATAGAAATATTAACAATGATGATATAACGAAATTTAATATAATCTTTAATATAGTGCCTGAAAAACCACTCAAAGAAGTAGATCTTAATAATGCTTCCGAAAATTTAAAATTCTTCTTAAACGGCAATCAAGACTCTAACTTAACAACTAGTTCGCCTTATATGAAAGCTATTTTATACACTTTCAGCGAAAATCTAAATAATCCGTTAAGCTTTGAGAAAATAACCACTGAAGCTAATAAAAAGCTACATAATACTAAATTAAACGAAATCAAAGCTGAGCTTTTAAATAATGCAATGAAGCTAGTACTACAAGGTTATATTAGTATTACAAATCAGAAGCATCGAAATAACCCTGAGCTTGATAAGCCTAAAACAACAAAAATGGTGATACATCAAGCAACCAATACACCTTCTATGTGGGTTACAAATTTAAAACATGAACCGATCGGCGTTAATTTCTTTGAGAAGTTTGCACTTAGATATATGGATGGTAAACATGATAAAAAAGCAATCATTGAGGCTGTACTTGGTCATGTAGAAAAAGGCGAGCTAACTTTAAGTAAAGAAGGTCAAAAAGTAGAAAACAAGGAAGAAATACGCAAAGAACTAGAAAGCTTATTTATTCCGATGATCAAGAAATTTTCTTCTAATGCTTTGTTGGTGTAGCCAATTTGCACTCTGTCATACCGTGGTCTTGCCACGGTATCCATGATACTAAACAAAAATTATTTATTGATTCTCCTACGCCAATGGCGTATAATTATTATGAGTAAAAAACTGATTTCAGTTGTTGAGCTTCCAGAGTTTCAAAAATTCGCTAAGAATAATTTAAATGAAAAAGAATGCTTTGAAATAATACATTACATTGCTGCTAATCCTGACCAAGGTGATATAATAAAAGGCACTGGAGGTATAAGAAAGTTACGATTTACTTTAAGTAGTTAATAAAGGTAAAAGTGGCAGTATAAGAATAATTTATTTTTACTACAATGAAAATATGCCGGTATTTTTAATAACCGGTTTTATAAAAAGTAAGATGGAAAATATTAATCATAATAGTTGTAATGAATTAAAAAAATTAACTGAAGAATTGGTAAAATTATATGTCGGACTAGGCAAAAATGAATAATAAAAATACTAATCAAACCAACAAAAGTATATTAATTGGAATGCAAGAGGCTGTTTTATACACTAAAGGAAAATTAAAAGCAAATAAACATGATATAAAATTATCTAATATAGACGTGCATGAAGCAAGAGATAAGTTAAAATTAACACAACAACAATTTGCTACAACATTTGGAGTGAGTGTTGCAACTTTAAGAAACTGGGAACAAGGCAGAAGATTACCTACCGGAGCTGCAAAATTACTTCTTAAGATTATTGAGAAAGAACCTAATGTTGTAAAACGAGTTTTACGAGGATAAAATAGAGATAAGACACAACCTATATAAACACCATGCCTATATTTTTTTATTTATTTGCAACATTAATAACTATCAGTAGCTTATGCGTTGTCTTAAGCAAAAATTCCGTATATTCGGTATTATGGTTAATTTTTGCATTTATCAACGGTGCAGGGCTTATGATTTTGCTTGGAGCAGAATTTTTAGCTATGATGCTGATAGTGATTTATGTTGGAGCTGTAGCAGTATTATTCTTATTTGTGATAATGATGCTAGATATGCATTTTAATAAGACAATAACGCAGCTAAAAGCAAATCTAGCTTTAAGTATTTTTATAGCTTTGATTATGTTTGCCGATTTAGTAATAATTATTTTACTTGGTACTAAAAATATTAATTTCAACTCCAATGTATCGTTTGCCATAACAAATAATATCTCAAATACTAAAGCAATAGGAGGCGTACTATACACAGACTTTATGCTACCGTTTCAAATGGCAGGCCTTATATTATTTGTCGCTATGATTGCATGTATTACGTTAACACTAAAGAAGCGTGAGGGAGTAAAACGTCAAGATATATCAAAACAACTACGTCACAATAAAGAAAATACCATATTAATGACAAAGCCTATTCTAAATAAAGGTGTTGAGAATATTAAATATGAATGAATATATTTCGCTTAATCATTATTTAATCTTAAGCAGCTTAGTTTTTACTATCGGAATGTTTGGATTATTTATGCATCGCAAAAATATTATCAATATATTAATGTCTATTGAGTTAATGCTGCTTGCAGTTAACATAAATTTTGTTGCATTTTCCGTATATATGCAAGAATTATCGGGACAAATTTTTAGTATTATAATCTTAACCGTAGCAGCTGCCGAAACCTCAATCGGGCTTGCAATATTACTAATATATTTCCGTAATAAAGGCTCCATTGAAATTACCGACATTAATCAGATGTGGGGATAATGATGTATCAAAATATTTCTATAATGATCATCATGTTACCGCTTGCATCTAGCATAATAAACGGGTTATTCGTAAGGGTAATAGACAAAAAATTAGCGCAAGTAATTGCAACCGGCTTTTTATCTTTATCTGCCTTATTCTCATTAATAATATTTTGCGATGCAGGCTTAGACGGGAATATAATCCATATTAAATTATTACCATGGATTGAGGTTGGAAATTTTAAAGTAAATTGGTCGATTTATATCGATCAGCTAACTAGCATAATGTTTATAGCCGTAACATGGGTGTCAAGCATCGTGCATATCTACTCGCTTGGATATATGGCCGAAGATAAGGGGATTATACGCTTCTTGTCTTTTCTTTCTTTATTCACTTTTTTTATGTTAATGCTAGTATCTAGCGATAATTTCTTACAGTTATTTTTCGGTTGGGAGGGCGTCGGCGCTTGCTCATATTTACTAATAGGTTTTTGGTATTCAAAAGAATCAGCCAATAAAGCAGCGATTAAAGCTTTTATAATAAATAGAGCCAGCGATTTTGCTTTTATCTTAGGCGTAATGACGATTATTGTTTATTGTGGCTCGGCAAATTACAAAGATGTATTGTCATCTGCAGAATTATTATCTAATATAAAAATATTTTTACATTTTTCCATTCTAGACATTATTTGTTTATTATTATTCATCGGTTGTATGGGTAAATCTGCACAGATCGGTTTACATGTATGGCTTCCTGATGCGATGGAAGGACCGACTCCGGTATCTGCACTTATTCATGCAGCAACCATGGTAACGGCAGGAGTATTCTTAGTAGCACGCTGCTCGTATTTATTTGAATATAGCCCTTTAATTCTACAATTTATTACGATTATCGGCGGTGTTACTTGTCTCTTTGCTGCAAGCATTGCTATTATGCACAGCGATATAAAGAAGATTATTGCTTACTCAACTTGCAGTCAGCTTGGTTATATGTTCATGGCGTGCGGAGTATCTGCCTATAATAGCGGAATATTTCACTTAGTAACTCATGCCTTTTTTAAGGCCTTATTATTCTTATCAGCCGGCAGCGTAATACATGCCGTTCACGAGCAGGATATTTTTAAAATGGGTGATTTAAGAAATAAAATGCCGGTAACTTATGGCAACTTCTTAATCGGCTCACTTGCACTAATAGGGATTTATCCTTTGGCAGGATTTTACTCTAAAGACTCGATTTTAGAAGCGGCTTATAGTAGCGGCTCGTTTATGTTTATTTTTGGAATAGCAGCAGCAATACTTACCGCTATTTATTCAATGAAGATTATTATGTTGGTATTTCATGGCAAAACTAAGCTAGAAAAAGATGTTTTTGAGCATGCTCACGAACCGGCTAAAGTAATGAACAATCCACTTATATTACTTGTCGCCGGGAGCTTTTTTAGCGGTATGATCGGCTATTATTTACTTGCTATGGACAAACCAAACGGTTATTTCCATGCAAGCCTATTTAATTTACATATTTATAAATTACTAATTAGCCACCCGCCTTTATATATTAAGCTACTACCTATGGCAGTCGGTATAGTGGGGATTGTTACTGGGATTTACTTATATAAGTCAAGTACTGTTATGTCATTCCCGCAAAAGCGGAAATCCAGTAAAAATATTAAAAACGCCTGGATCCTGCGGTCAAGCCGCGGGATGACACCCCTTGTATTAATTTCCAACATATTACGAAATAAATATTACTTCGATGAAATATATAATTGCTTAATTGTGAAACCTATTAACTGTTTAGCTTCTTTATTTTATCTTGGCGATCAGCAAATAATTGATCGTTTTGGACCGAACAGTTTTTCACGAGTCGTTAATTGCTTTAGCGTTCTTACCGGCAAAATACAAACAGGATATGTTTTTAATTATGCTTTGTATATAGTATCATTTATTGTTGTAACAATTAGTTATTTTGTTTGGAAAAACATAATGTACTGATGTTATTTGCGTTAAAAACTAAAACCGTCATTGCGAGCGAATATAAAGAGCGTGGCAATCTCATGAAATAATAACAAATTCCTGAGATTGCTTCGTCAATTACTTCGTAATTTGCTTCGCCATGACGGAAAAAAACTCATAAAATCTTAAAGAATGTTAGAATTACCTATTATATCTATCAGTATTTTTCTGCCGCTAATAAGCGTGCTATATATTTTGCTGTTTATTAGTCAAAGTAAAAAAGCAGATAAACCGATATATGTAATGTATGTTGCAGTGCTTAGTTCTGTTTTAACATTCATCTCAACTATCTATATTTTAATAGAGTTTGACTCCTCAAAACCCGCTTATCAATTTGTTGAACGCTACGCTTGGCTTGATAAGATCGGGCTTGAATTCCATGTAGGCGTTGACGGTATATCAATATTTTTTGTGGTTCTAACTTCTTTTCTTACTCTTATTTGTATAATTGGAAGCTTATTTACCGTTAAAAAATATATTAAAGAGTATTTGGTATGTTTTTTATTAATGGAATCTTTTTGTATAGGGGCATTTACCTCGGTAAATTTACTATTGTTTTATCTGTTTTTTGAAGCAATATTAGTGCCGATGTATATTATGATCGGCGTATGGGGTGGCAAGAATAGAATATATGCGGCTCTTAAATTCTTCTTATATACGTTCTTTGGTTCTGTATTTTTCCTGCTTTCATTAATTTATATTTATAGCAAAATGCATAGCTTTGATTTAACCTATATCTTTCAGCTTACCGATAATATTCCATTATTTGCTCAGCAAATTTTATGGTGGGCTATCTTTATTGCTTTTGCCGTTAAAATCCCTATGATTCCTTTTCATACTTGGCTACCCGATGCACACGTACAAGCTCCAACCAGCGGCTCGGTTATTCTTGCCGGTATTTTGCTAAAACTCGGCGGTTACGGTTTTTTAAGAGTATTACTACCTCTATGTCCGAGTGTATCACAAGAATTTGCAATTTACGTAATTTACCTTAGCGTTATTGCTATAATATATGCATCACTCGTTGCGCTTGCTCAAAAAGATATGAAGAAGATGATAGCATATTCATCTATTGCACATATGGGATATGTTACGATAGGTATTTTTAGCTTTACTAAAGCCGGAGTTAGCGGAGCAATATTTCAGATGCTTAGCCACGGCGTGATTTCTTCATGTCTATTCTTAATAGTCGGTACTTTGTACGAAAGATTACATACAAAAGAAATAGCTAAATATGGTGGTGTGGCAAGTAAAATGCCGGTGCTTGCCGCATTTTTTATGATTGCAATGCTCGGCTCTGTCGGGTTACCCGGAACTAGTGGATTTATTGGAGAATTTTTAAGCCTGCTTGGGATTTATAAGGTGAATGTAGTAGCAACCTTTATAGCAGCTCTCGGCATAATCTTCGGGGCGGTTTACATGCTGAAATTATACAAAGAAGTAATGCTCGGTGAAATTACCAATAAAGAAATTATGCATTTCAGAGATTTATATAAATACGAAATAATCTCAATAGCTCCTTTAATATTATTAATTATTTACTTTGGTCTAATGCCGAGTTCTATTTTAAATGTATTTAGCTTATCGGTGGAAAATTTGTTGGTAAAATTTTAATTGCTTACAAAAAATATAAATGCTACTCTAATTATAGAACTTAAAAGTGAGATTTATATGAAAAATAGCAAAAGAAACTAAAAAACAAACCATGAATTAAACAACGCAACTAAAAAACTAGGTCAAGAAGCTAATAAGGTAACAGGCATAGATATAAGTCATGTGGTAAATCCTGATGCATCAGATCATAAAGAAGCTTGAAGAGATGCTCGTGAGAAACTTGGAATTGGTCATAATAATCAACAAGATAATACAGAATTAACTGGGACCACACCAGAAGAGCATCATGAAAATTAAATGCAACAGATGTCATACCGTGGCTTGACCACGATATCTAGTAAAATTATTAGTATTTTGAATTGCTTTTATGGATACCGTGGTCAAGCCACGGTATGACAAGGACATGCTATCACTTCATCAATTACAATTTAAAAACTTATTTGATCTAAATATTACTTTTCTTCCTTCTTCTATCACATATATAAAAGGAGCTAACGGTTGTGGGAAAAGCTCGTTGCTACGAATGATAGCAGGAATTATGCAACCGAGTAGCGGTAATATCTACTATAGAAACTGTAATATTAACAATATCGCTAAACTTTACTGCACTTATATCGGTCATAATTTAGGTCTAAAATCAGAAATGACTGTTTTTGAGAATCTAAAATTTTGGTCAGAAATTTATAATTCCGCTGAAACCCTATATGCTGCTATTCATTACTTCAAATTACACGACTTATTAGATAAAAAATGCTATAGTTTGTCTAGCGGAATGCAGAAAATCGTAGCCATAGCAAGGCTTATTGCTTGCCAATCTGACTTATGGCTACTTGATGAAGTTGAAACTAACTTAAGCAAAGAAAATAGGGATTTACTCAATAATCTAATTGTCATGAAAGCAAATAGCGGCGGTATTGTTCTTCTATCCTCTCATCTAGAAAGCTCTATAAAATCTGCACAGATATTACAGCTTGATTAATTATTATTGTTTTGCGTATTTTTATAAATCTCCCAATGTACAATAAAAAATATAAGGCTAACTATAATCCAAATTGAACAATTAATTATTGTACTTACAGCATGTGTTTTAGTAACTTCTATATATTATTCTTATAACTAATTCTCTTGTCTTCTAGCTCTTTTAGAGGCAACCCTTTTAATTGTTCATATAAATCCTTATAATATGATTTTAGCTTTAAATATTGCTCATTAGTACTATATATTTTATGAGTTCCTCTTATTCCGGTAGGAATAATGTAATGAATGCATTAAATGTAATAGAGAGCGTTATCAATAAAACTATAGTAGTAACAAAACAAACTACCATACTATAAATCTGTTTTATAAACATAATTTTTTAGTTTTTATAATTATTTACAATTAAGAGAATAAAAGTCAAAAAAAAGAAAAGCAATAATTAAATTACAAAGGTTTATGAAATCTCGAATGCAAGGTTCGAATTTTCATGATATATTTTTTTAATTTAACTTTTTTGAAATGAACCTATTAACAGAATCACAATAGCATAATATACGTATATATTCCGAATAAATGAAGAGTAATTAAACGAGTATATTACCTATACTCGTAATCTTTGTGTAGTTTACTAGCGAGTGCCTGTTCCCATCTATCGCCATTTTGCAGTAATCTTTCCTTATCGTAAATAAGTGCGGTATGAGTTAGACTTGCAAACTCAAAATTAGGACCTTCAACTATTGCATCTACAGGGCAAGCTTCCTGACATAATCCGCAATAAATGCATTTTGTCATATCTATATCATAACGAGTAGTACGCCTGCTGCCGTCTTCTCGTTCGTCCGCTTCAATTACTATCGCTTGTGCCGGACAAATCGCCTCACAGAGTTTGCACGCAATGCAGCGTTCTTCACCGTTTTCATAGCGACGTAGGGCATGTTCACCCTTAAATCTTGGACTAACAGGGCTTTTTTCATAAGGATAATTTATGGTAACTTTGGGCTTAAAGAAATACTTTAAAGTCAAAGCCATCCCCCTTACTATCTCATATAGAAAAAACGATTTTAAATAGTTTATCATAAAAATTATATATTAAAGATCAATGTATTTCTGCAGGGCATCACCCGCATGGATACCGAGTCGTCATTGCGAGCAGCCGTAGGCTGCGTAGCAATCTCGTCAAATATCCTTAGATTGCTTCGTCAATTACTTCGTAATTTCCTCGCAATGACAGGTAAACCGATCAAGCAACAATGACAATAACACCTAAATACTCGGTAAATTATCTGTATAAACAAGCACGTTTGATACTAACACTACCCAAAATAAAGTTAGAGGTAAAAATACTTTCCAGCCAAGTTGCATTAATTGATCATAGCGATATCTTGGTAAGGTCGCTCTAATCCATAAAAAACAAAACAATAAGAATCCGACCTTAAATACAAACCAAAAGAACCCCGGAATACAATCTAACCACGATATATTAAAGGGCGGCAAGTAACCTCCTAAAAAGAAAGTCGTAGTCATTGCACTAACTAATATCATATTAGCATATTCACCTAGAAAAAATAAAGCAAATCCCATAGAGGAATATTCAACATTATAGCCAGCGACTAACTCCGATTCTGCTTCAGGTAAATCAAAAGGTAATCTATTTGTTTCGGCAAGCACCGAGATAAAAAACACGACACCCATAGGTAGTAGCATTAAATCAATCCACCACGGCATTGTTCTTTGTGCTTCAATGATCTCACTTAAATTGAGAGTACCGGTAGTAAGTAGCACGGTAATAATAACCAGCCCCATTGACACTTCATAAGAAATCATTTGGGCAGAGGAACGTATAGCTCCTAAAAAAGCATATTTTGAGTTACTAGCCCAGCCAGCAATAATAATGCCGTAAACACTTAAAGAAGAAATAGCAAGAATATATAAAACACCTACATTAATATCTGCCAGAACTACGCCCTTTGCAAAGGGTATAACTGCCCAGCCGATTAAACTTAATATAAAAGTTATCATCGGTGCTAAAATAAATAATATTTTATCGGAATTGGTTGGAATGATCGGCTCTTTGAATAAGAGCTTAACCGCATCGGCAATAGGCTGAAGTAATCCAAACGGACCGACAACGTTAGGTCCTCGTCGAAGTTGCATTAATCCAATAACACGACGCTCTGCATATGTTAAATACGCAACGCACAATATTAAAGGGATAGTAATTGCAACTACCTTTAGAGCGATGATAATTAACGGAAAAATATATTCAAAAAAGAGTTCTAGCATGATTGTACTCTTATTATATCATTCCCGCAAAAGTGGGAATCCAGAAAATAATTTACAAAAAAAGAGCTGGATTCCCGCTTTTGCGGGAATAACATACGGGGTGAGAATAGCATATTTTCATTATGCCGCCTCCTCGTCTCTTGCTTCCTTAGCCTCAACGCACTTAGCCATAGTGACCGAATTTTTACTAATCACATCAGTCATATAATAATTAATAGGTTCTGCAGTGATAGGCTCTTTTGATAACTTATCTTTAGAGCTAAACTTACTAAATTTATTTTCTATAATTCTATCAATACTAGCAAATACCTTATATTCTTTAGCAAGCCTTACTCTTACTTCTTGCAAATTATCCATTCCGATATCTATTTTTAGATAACCGGCAAGCTCTTTAATAATTTCTATATCTTCTTTAGCTACCCCTACAGGCGATACTGCTTTTTCTGCTATTTGCGGTCTACCTTCTAAATTTACGTAAATTCCGCTCTGCTCGGTATAAGCAGCCGCAGGTAAAATTACATCAGCACTGCTAGCACCTGCGTCCCCGTGATGTCCTTGATATATTATAAAAGTCGATTTCAGCTTATCAAATGGGATGGCGTCCGCTCCAAGTAAATAAGCGAGTTCCAACTCTTCGAGCTTAATAGGAGTATTAAAACCAATATCAAGACCGCCAACTATAGAAGCGTGATTATGCAATATATTAAAACCTTTCCAATCATCACGCATAATATTATATTCAGTCACTATCTTATGAATAAGCGACAATATAGCATATCCGTCATCTCTTGCATATACACCGTCACCTACTATAATCATCAGATATTTTGCTGCTTTTAAGGCTTTCGTAAACTCATGAGTACCAATGGCTAGCTCCTCAATAATCTTAATATCACTTCCTAAATCCTGAATTTTATAGGTTTGGTTATGCCCCCCACCTATTCTTGCTACTTTTAGTGAGTCGGCACGTACTCGCATACCTATTCTACTATTTAATACTGGAGCTATTTGCCTTGGATTTGCTCCGATTAACAAACATAAATCAGCCTTTTCTATCTCTGCAATAGTAGTATTAAATAAATAATTGCCTCGCTGCATGGTATCTAGTTTATAGTCAAACTGATTAACGCTGTAATTATTAGAGCCAAGCTTTTGCAATAATGTTTTTAACATAAACATTGCTTCGACAGAAGAGAGAGAACCAGCAATAGCAGCAATCTTTTCTGGTTTTACGGATTTTATTTTATCCGCTACTGTCTTTAAAGCTTCACTCCAGCTAGCTTCTACTAACTTACCGTTTTTTCTGATATAAGGACGATCCAAGCGCTGATATTTTAAACCGTCATAACTAAAACGATTCTTATCCGAAAGCCACTCTTCATTTATTTCTTCATTAACACGAGGTAATATCCTCATTACCTCATCGCCTCTACTATCAATACGAATATTAGAGCCTTCGGCATCATGCACTCCAATGCTAGCGGTATGTTTTAGCTCCCATTTACGAGCTTTAAAAGCATAAGGCTTAGAGTTCAAAGCACCGACGGGACAAATATCGATCATATTACCGGAAATTTCGGAATCTAAAGTTTGCTCTAAATATGAAGTTACTTCCATGTGTTCTCCACGGTGAATAGCTCCCATTTCCTCTATTCCCGCTATATCGCTCGCAAATCTAATACATCTTGTGCATTGTATACATCTAGTCATAGCTGTTTTAATCAGCGGTCCTATATATTTATCTTTAATAGATCTCTTATTTTCGTGGAATCTATTAGTACCTTTGCCGTATCTGAAAGCCTGATCCTGTAAATTACACTCTCCGCCCTGATCACAAATAGGACAATCTAAAGGATGGTTAATCAGTAAAAACTCCATCATCCCTTCACGTGCTTTTTTTACCATAGGCGTATCGGTATGAATAACCATACCGTTACTTACCGGCATAGCACAAGAAGCTATAGGCTTTGGTGATTTTTCCATTTCAACCAAGCACATACGGCAATTACCAGCGATTTTTAGACGCTCATGATAACAAAAATGAGGGATTTCTTTTCCTGCTTGTGTACAGGCTTGATAAACGGTGCTACCTTCTGATACTTCTATTTCAGAGCCGTCTACGTTCAGCTTTATCATTTTTATTTTATCCAATAAGTCATAGGGTCTGGGGATGCTTTGTCTTCTATCATATATTTAAAACCGATGGCAACACGAAGTATATACCAAACAGCGAGTATAAAGTATAGTACTACTCCAATCATGATAAACGTAAATATAAAACATACAATCCACCCAAGAACCCCAAGGCAAAAAGTACGAAATAAAAACACGTAATGACTAATTGCAAAGTGATCGCCTTTATCTTTGTTAAGATATGCAAAAAATACCCCGATTAACGGCAATATCGGAGCTACGATCCCGCATAAATATAATATATATACCACAATTAAATTTTTCTTACCGCTCTCGGTATATTCTTTAAGATGCTTGTCCATATTTTTACCTCTTTATGTCGTTCCCGTGTGGCGTTGTTGCATGGCTATCTGAGTTGTCATTGCGAACAGCCGTAGGCTGCGTGGCAATCTCATGAAATAATAACAAAATCCCAAGATTACGTACGTACAATTGCTACGCAAATTCCTCGCAATGACGATACCAGCAAACTACCCCTTCAAACTCTCTACCACAAAATGCATAATACTGCCGTGCTTTATATAATTTATTTCATTATCCGTAAATATTTGCAATATTAAATCGATTGTTCTTATTGCACCGGTTTGTTTTTTTATCACGCATTTAACAGGATTATAAGAGCTTATATTCTCGCTTAAGCCTGTAATGTCAATAGTTTCTGAACCGTCTAACTTTAAATCTAATCTTGTATTATTGCCGGTAAAAGTTAACGGTAAAATACCCATACCTACTAAATTTGAGCGATGTATTCGCTCAAAGCTCTCGGCAATCACTGCCTTTACACCAAGCAACCCAGGTCCTTTTGCTGCCCAGTCTCTAGATGAGCCGCTGCCATATTCTTTACCTGCAAAAATCACTACTGATACATCATGAGCTTTGTAGTCCATAGCTGCATCGTAGATAGTTTGCTGCGTGCCGCTTAACTGGTTTATGGTAAACCCGCCTTCTACACCTTTACACATCTCATTTTTTATACGAATGTTAGCAAATGTGCCACGCATCATTACTTCATGATTTCCTCTACGTGATCCGTAAGAGTTGAAATCTAGAGACTCTATATGATGGTCCGTTAAATATTTAGCAGCAGGGCTGGTTTTACTAATATTACCTGCCGGCGAAATATGATCGGTAGTAATAGAATCACCGAGAATTGCTAGAATTTTTGCAGATTTTATATCTTGTATATTATTCTTGCTGCCTATATCCTTAAAATAAGGCGGATTATTAATATAGGTACTATTCTTATTCCAGTTATAAGTAGAACTATTAGTAACCTGTAAATCTTTCCACTCTTTCGTTCCGCTAAATATATCAGAATATTTTTCTATAAACATAGAGGAATTAATTGAATTTGCAATAACTTCATCTATCTCTTCTTTGCTTGGCCAAATATCTTTTAAATAAATATTTTCTCCTATAGGCATATTTGTTAGATCTATATTAAGAGTGCCGCTAAGTGCATATGCTACGACTAAAATAGGCGAGCCGAGATAGCTTGCTTTAGTAAGCGGATTAATTCGCCCTTCAAAATTCCTATTACCAGATAAAACAGAAGCAACAACTAGCCCGTTTTTGTTAATAGTTTCCTCTATTTCTGGATTTAGAGGTCCGGAATTACCGATGCAAGTAGTGCAACCGTAACCTACTAGATTAAACCCTAATTCATCTAAATATTTATCAAGACCACTAAGCTTCAAATATTCCGTTACGACTTTTGAACCAGGAGCAAGAGAAGTTTTAACCCAAGGTTTTACCTTTAACCCGTGTTCTAGTGCTTTTTTAGCAAGAAGTGCTGCACCAATCATAACCGAAGGATTAGAAGTATTAGTACAGCTAGTAATTGCTGCAATTACCACATCGCCGTTACCGATTTCGTAATTCTGATTTGCTACGGCATATTTTTTATCAATGTCTTTATTTTCTAAAGCAAAATTCGGTAATTCATATTTAAAATTACTTGCTACATCGTTTAAGTTTACTCGATCTTGCGGACGTTTTGGACCGGCAAGTGAACTATGTACCATAGATAAATCTAGCTCTAAAACCTCGGTATATTCTGCCGCATGTTCAAAATCATACCAAAGATTCTGCTTGATTGCGTATTGCTCTACTAATCTGATTTGCGTTTTTTCTCTACCTGTTAGCTCTAGATATTTTATAGTTTCTTGATCAATCGGGAAAAAGCCGCAAGTAGCACCATATTCAGGCGACATATTAGAAATAGTAGCACGATCGGCAATCGTTAGGTTTTTAAGACCCTCACCGAAAAACTCGACAAATTTACCTACTACTTTCTTTTTCCGCAACATCTCGGTAACGGTTAAAACTAAATCGGTTGCGGTAGCTATACCTGTTAATTTTCCTGTTAGTTTTACCCCAATTACCTCCGGCAGGATCATAGTAAGAGGTTGACCTAGCATGGCAGCTTCTGCCTCTATTCCGCCGACTCCCCAACCAAGCACCGATAAACCGTTTACCATAGTTGTATGGCTATCCGTTCCAACTAAACTATCAGGATAAAGAGTGCCGTCTTTATGCCACACGACTTTTGCTAAATATTCTAAATTTACCTGATGACAAATACCCGTACCCGGCGGCACTACTTTAAAATTATTAAATGCTTGCTGCCCCCATTTAAGAAATGCATAACGCTCTATATTACGTTTCATTTCCATTTGAACATTTTTATTGAATGAATCCTTAGCTGCATAAGAATCAACGCTTACGGAATGGTCTATTACCAAATCAACAGGAATAAGCGGGTTAATTTTTAACGGATCGCCTCCTATTTTCTTCATCGCATCACGCATAGCCGCCAAATCTACAATAGCAGGCACACCGGTAAAGTCCTGCATCAAAACTCTTGCCGGCATAAAATCTATTTCCGCATCAGATTTTTTAGTTTTTAGCCATTCTTTAAATACAAGTAAGCTTTGCTTTGAACCATTAGAACGTAATACATTCTCAAATAATACTCTTAAACTATATGGAAGCTTTTTTAAGGGAAGATCGATATCGCTTACCGCTTTATTTATATCGTAAATTTTGTATGAAGTATTATCGACTGATAACTCTTGTATATATTCTGAATTATGTACTTTTGACATTTGTTTCTCACTTGATTATGTGGAATGAACATCGTCATTGCGAGCAGCCTTAGCACTGCGTGGCAATCTCAGGAAGTTTGACAAGATTGCCACGTCGCTTCTCTCGCTCCTCGCAATGACGGAAAAAAGCCTTGCAATGACATTAAAATAACCTTATCCCAAAACGTAGATTTTTCAAACAACTTAATGTTGATCTGATAAAGTTTTTTGAAGATCGAGAAGCTTAGTTGCTATTTCCGCTTCACTTAAATTCGTAACGTTAATAGCCGTTTCCGTAGCTATATTAATATAATTTGCCGTTACTTCGGTCACACCACCAGAAATAAGATAAGTGTTTTCGGATTTATGCATATCATCTATATAAACCTGCATTAAACCGGCTTTTAAACTAACAATCATCGGAACGTGACTCGGCAGCACTCCAAACATACCCTCCTCACCCGGCATTGTTACCATTTTAGCTTGCTTTTCAAATGCAATACTTAAAGGAGTAATTATTTTGACTAGAATTGTTGCGTTCATAGAATAATATAGTAAACTTACTATGTCATTCCCGAGTAGGCGGGAATGACATCAATGTCACTTCAACGTCTGCGCCTTCTCTATAGCCTCGTCTATAGTTCCAACCATATAAAAAGCAGCTTCCGGTAAATCATCGTATTGACCCTCTACAAGTCCTTTAAAACCTGCGATAGTATCGGCTAGATTAACAAATTTGCCTGCAGCTCCGGTAAATACTTCAGCGACATGGAAAGGCTGCGATAAGAAACGCTGTATTTTTCTAGCACGTGCCACGGTTAGTTTATCTTCTTCGGATAGCTCATCCATACCTAAAATAGCGATAATATCCTGCAACGATTTATAAGCTTGTAAAACCTGCTGCACTTGTCTTGCTACACTATAATGTTCTTCACCGACAATCATCGGATCAAGTACCTGCGAATTACTATCTAACGGATCAACTGCCGGATAAATCCCAAACTCGGCTATCTGACGGCTAAGTACTGTTGTAGCATCTAAATGTGCAAAAGAAGTAGCAGGAGCAGGATCAGTTAAATCATCTGCCGGTACATATATAGCCTGCACGGAAGTTATTGAGCCGTGCTTAGTAGAGGTGATACGCTCTTGTAGTTCGCCCATATCGGTTGCAAGAGTAGGCTGATACCCTACCGCTGACGGAATCCTACCGAGTAACGCCGATACTTCAGAACCTGCTTGAGTAAAACGGAAAATATTATCTACAAAAAACAAAACATCCTGCCCTTCATTCATATCTCTAAAACTCTCCGCAATGGTCAGACCGCTTAACGCAACTCTTGCCCTTGCTCCCGGCGGCTCGTTCATTTGTCCATAAACTAAAGCTACTTTTGACTTTTCAGGCTCTGCAAGGTTAATAACACCCGAGTCAATCATTTCATGGTAAAGATCATTACCTTCTCTAGTTCTCTCACCGACTCCTGCAAATACCGTATAACCGCCATGTGCTTTAGCTACGTTATTAATAAGCTCCATTATAAGCACGGTTTTACCGACTCCTGCACCACCGAATAGTCCTATTTTACCGCCTTTAGTATAAGGAGCAAGTAAATCAATAACTTTAATACCGGTTACTAATATATTACGCTCGGTTGACTGATTGGTAAAATCAGGAGCAGGCTTATATATAGAAGAAATATTTGAGCTTTTAATGTCTCCTTTACCGTCAATCGGCTCACCTACAACATTCATAATACGCCCAAGCGTCTCAGTACCTACAGGAATACGAATAGGACTGCCTGTATCTATTACTTCTACGCCCCGCACTAACCCTTCCGTAGAATCCATAGCAATACAACGCACCGTGTCATCACCTATATGTTGTGCTACTTCCAGTACTATCCTTTGTTTATCGTTATAGCACTCTAGAGCATTTAAAATTTCCGGTAACTCACCGTTATTCGTAAATTTTACATCCACTACCGCTGAAATAATCTGAGTAATTTTTCCAATATTTTTTGTCATGATTTTTTCTTTTGTTAAAAAATATACTACGAATAAAATGAAGAACAGATAGACGCAGTTTAATGTGGAAAAGAGCAAGGCGTTTCATATTTTTTGACAGCGTACATACTAGTACGTGAGGATCAAAAAATATGAAACAACGACGCCAATTTTCAAATTAAACGAGTATATCTAAACCGCTTCTGAACCGGCTATAATCTCTATTAATTCCGTAGTAATAATAGCCTGTCTTGATCTATTTAGCTTTAAAACTAACTTGCTTATTAAATCATTAGCATTATTTGTTGCATTTTCCATAGCGGTCATTCTAGCTCCCTCCTCACTTGCTCTACTTTGTAGTAAAGCATAATTTATTTGGGAATTCACATATAAATTAATTAGATTAGAAATGAGATTCTCTCCCTCATATTCATAATTATAGTCAATTGATTTGGACTCGCCTACTATGTCACTCGTCGCTCTCCTATTATTTATAGGCTTCGCTCCTCGTTCCTTGTATCCGAATCCGACTAAATTAACTATAGGATTATCTATCATAGAATCATCCTGATATTTTGCTACCGGTAAAATCTGTTGTCTAGTCATAATTTGAGTCATTGCGTTCTTAAATTTATTAAAATATATAACACAATTACTAACTTTTAGATTTTCTACTGCCGACATAATTTTTTGTTTTACTTGTAGCATCAGATTTTCATCATGAATTTTGGGTAACTCAAAATAACTATCAATATAATTTACATATTGCCTTTTTAGTGCTTCGTAACCTTTTTTTCCAATAATGATAAGTTTTATTTGTTCGCCTTTATTTTCTAACTCTTTAATATCATTCTTAACTTGCTTAATTATACTGTAATTAAACGTTCCGCATAAACCACGCTGTGATGTCATAACTATCAATAAATTTGTTTTATTCGGCACGGTATTAAAAAATTTCTGCTCTTCTATAGATAACTCATACATATCAATTGATAATATAGCAGACATCATGTTACTAATAGCCTCAATATAAAAATTTGAATTGGCTATTTGACTCTTTATTTTTGCCATTTTAGAAGCTGATACTAGTTGCATTGCTTTAGTAATCTTTTGTGTAGATTTAACGCTTTTAATTCTAGTTCTTAACTGCTTTAAATTTGACATATTTATTTAGTATTTTTATGTCATTGCGAGGAACGAAGCTTTGTTGCAATCTCGTCAAATATCCTGAGATTGCCATGCTCCTTTCAGTCACTCGCAATGACGATTTAGTATCCACACAAAAACAACATCATCTTATTTAACAAATTCCTTAACGAAGTTTTCTAAAAATGCTTTCAGTTTCTGCTCGGTTTCTTCGGTTATACGTTGCTCGTTTTTTATTGATTCCAAAATATCTTTTTTATTTAACCTTATCTCCGTAAGCATTTTATCTTCAAATTCTTTTACTTTCTGAAGCGGGACATCATTTAAATATTTCTTAGTTCCGACATAAATACTTACTATTTGTTCTTCTACCGGAAAAGGATTATATTGAGCTTGTTTTAATATCTCAACTAATCTTTTACCGTGATCGATTTGTGCTTTAGTGGCAGGGTCTAAATCTGATCCAAATTGCGAGAAAGACTCAAGCTCTCTAAATTGAGCAAGCTCTAGCTTTACCGAACCTGCTACCTGCTTCATAGCCTTTATTTGTGCTGCAGAACCAACACGGCTTACCGAAATACCGACATTAACGGCAGGTCTTACGCCTTTATAAAATAGCTCACTTTCTAAGAAAATTTGACCGTCGGTAATCGAAATAACATTTGTTGGGATATATGCGGATACGTCACCTGCCTGCGTTTCAATTATAGGAAGAGCAGTAAGTGAACCGCTGCCTTTTTCCTCTGACATTTTAGCAGAACGCTCAAGCAACCTTGAATGCAGATAGAACACGTCGCCGGGATAGGCTTCTCGCCCGGGAGGTCTTCTAAGTAATAATGAGATTTGTCTATATGCAACGGCATGCTTACTTAAATCATCATAAATAATAAGTGCGTGCATGCCGTTATCACGAAAATATTCGCCCATACTACAGGCAGAATAAGGGGCAATGAATTGAAGAGCTGCAGCTTCTGAAGCAGTAGCCGAAACAATGAGTGTATAGTCCATGGCTCCGGCATCTTCTAGTTTTTTTACTATTTGTGCAACACTTGATCTTTTCTGCCCAATAGCTACATAAATACAATAAATTTTATCACTTTCATTAGTAAGTGAATGAACTTGTTTTTGATTAATAATAGTATCAACGGCTATAGCCGTTTTTCCGGTTTGCCTATCACCGATTATTAACTCTCTTTGTCCTCTACCTATTGGGATTAACAAATCTATAGCCTTTATTCCGGTTTGTACGGGTTCACTCACGCTCGTTCTTTCTATTATCCCCGGAGCCTTCATCTCGATATGTCTGTACTCTTTACTTGCAATATCGCCTTTGCCGTCAATAGGATTACCTAGAGCATCAACAACACGACCAAGCAAAGCTTTTCCTACCGGTACTTCTAAAACTTCTTTAGTTCTTTTGACATTATCACCTTGCTGTACTTGGTTATCATCCCCCATAATTACAGCACCGACACTATCGTTTTCCAAGTTTAAAACAAGGCCCTTAACACCGGATTTAAATTCTACTACTTCACCGGATTTTACATTAGCAAGACCGTAAATTTGGACTATACCGTCACCGACGGTTATTACCTGCCCTACTTCCTCAAGCTCACTTAAGCAATTAATATTAGCTATTTCCTTTTGTAATATTTCAGCTACTTCAATAGGCTTTAGTTTCATGCGGTTTATGTCTCCTAATTTTCTTGTCATTGCGAACGAGCATTGCCCGTGTGGATACCGAGTCGTCATTGCAAGCAGCCGTAGGCCTCGTGGCAATCTCATAAAATATCCTGAGATTGCTTTGTCAATTACTTCGTAATTTCCTCGCAATGACTATATAAATATCTATGCAGCAATATTAACTGTCTTTAAAGCTTTCGTTATTTTCTCTAAACTACCTTTTATTGAGTAATCTTGCAACATACTATCATATTTAATTACAATACCACCAATAATAGTATTATCTATATCAAATAATATTTCTGTTTTTTGATTTAATTCTTTTTCTATACGAGATTTAATCCACTCCTGCTCTTTAGGTTGTAACTTATTTGCAGAAATAACCTGAACTATCTTTATATTTTTACTTTCATATAGTAAAGTATTATAAGCATCTACTATATTAGATAAAATAGCAGTACGAGAATTTTTTACCAATAACAATAAAAAATTTTGTACTATTGTGCTAATTTTGATATTTTTTGCTAATGAATTGACTGCGTTAATTTTGTCGTTCTTATTTACTATAGGAGAAAATAGGAACTCTCTAATATCAAAATTATCGGTAATTATACGGTTTATAGAAGTAATTTCTTCAAAGATCTTATCTTGTATATTATCAACCATAGCGTTATTAAATAACGCTACTGCATAATTCTCGATTAAATTACCTTTGTTCATTTTCTTAATTTATATCTCCGAAGTAAAATGAAACGTATATACGAAGATCAACTTCAACAAGAGCAAGGAGTCTATAAGGCGAGGAGCGGAGCATATACTTAATACGTGAGCACCACAGCTCTTATAAGACGACGTAGCCAAATTTTTGAAGTTCATCGAGTATTATATATGTATTGCCCTATCATAAGCAGAGAATACTGATTCATGCATCATTTCCGATAAAGTCGGATGCGGGAAGATAGTGTTAATTAAATCCAACTCCGTTCCTTCTAAATTTTTTGAAACCACATATCCTTGTATTAATTCCGTAACTTCCGAGCCTATCATATGAGCTCCAAGCAACTCACCCGTCTTAGCATCAAATATAGTTTTAATTAAGCCATCGCTATCACCGCTTACTAAAGCCTTACCGTTAGCTATAAAAGGAAATCTGCCTATTTTAAGCTCATAACCTAAGGTTTTTGCTGCTTCTTCAGTCAAACCGACGCTTGCTATTTGCGGCGAAGAATAAGTGCAACCAGGAATATTATGTTTATTAATAGCATGCGGTTTTAAGCCCGCTATGCTTTCCGCTGCAATAATACCTTCATGGCTTGCTTTATGAGCTAAACAAGGCACTCCTGCTACATCGCCTATAGCATAAATTCCTGATGCCGCAGTTTGCATTAACCCGTTAGTAGTTATATAGCCGTTTTCTACTTTAATTTTTGTTTTCTCAAGACCTAAATTTTCCGTATTAGCTGTAATACCTACTGCCATAAGTAAAATTTCAGCTTGTAATTTTTGTGTTTTATCTGCTAACTCTAACTCAACTTCTATCTTATCTTTTGATTTTGTTTGCTTAATTAACTTAGAATTTGTAATAATTTTTATACCTTTCTTCTCAAAGTTCTTATGAGCGATTCCGCTAATTTCCATATCTTCAGCAGGCAATATTCTATTATGTGCCTCAATTACGGTAACATCCACACCAATACTATTATAAAACGAAGCGAATTCTATACCGATTGCACCTGAGCCGACAATAATCATAGATTTCGGCACATGCTGCGGTATCATAGCTTCTTTAGAAGTCCAAATTTGTTTACCGTCGGGCTTAAAGCCTTTTAAAACCCTAGATCTTGCGCCGGTAGCTATAATAATATTTCCTGCTTTTACTGTAGGTTTATCATTTATATTTATTACCTTATTTCCTGCAAGACTTGCTACTCCGTATATCACGGTCACTTTGTTTTTCTTCAGTAGTAACTTAACACCGCCTGCAAGCTTATTTGAAATCTCTCTTGAGCGTTCGACTATTTTCTTAATGTTGATTTCAGCACCTTTAGCATCAATTCCATAATCTTTAGCATGTTTTATATATTCAAAAACCTCAGCAGATTTAAGCAGGGATTTAGTCAGTATACACCCCCAATTAAGACATACCCCACCCAAATGCTCTTTTTCTATTAATACAACTTTTTTCTTTAATTGTGCTGCTCTAATTGCTGCAACATATCCACCTGGACCACCGCCTATAACGGCTACATCATATTGTTCCATTTTATTTTTATTTTGTTAGTTTGTTTGTTATGAGCATTAACGTCATTGCTAGGAGATGCACAAGCATCGACGCAGCAATCTCAGGAATCATATACTATCTCCTGAGATTGCCACGCTCCTTGCAGTCGCTCGCAATGACGAAAATGGAAATGACACTAGAGTATACTACTCTTCAGCATCCATCTATTCTTTTCATGCACCTTAATTCGTCCAATAATCATATCGGCTGTACCCTCATCACCCTTTGCTTGTGCTACTTTGAGTCCCTTATATCATGTATCTCTAATAATATCTTGATCTTTCGTTAGACTTTTAAGCATTTCATTTGCTGTTGCGTTTAGATTTGCCTCATCTATAGATGCAAGTTTTATTAAATCTGATAATGCGGGAACTTTAGCATTTAAACTTCTTATTCTTTCAGCAAGCTCATCTAAGCTTTCAGCTAAATCTTCATACTGCCCCTCAAATAATAAATGTAGACTTCTAAACTCTGCTCCTTCTACATTCCAATGATAATTTTGTGTTTTAAAATATAAAGCATAGCTATCTGCTAAAATTTCTATGAACTTTTTGACTTTATAACATTTCTTTAGATACTTCAAGCGATATTGAAATTTATATAATTTCACCTAATTGCAATGATTATATATTAATTATTAATTTTTGTTAATAATTTCTTGACTATCAAATAAGTACTGCTGATTATGCCCTTCAATTTTAAAAATCCAAAGGAATAGCAAAATGATACATCAATTAACTTCATTTTTAACCACTGTGGCAAGAATTACTACAGCAAGAGCAACAATTGGAGATCAAGAATATAATATGCTTCAAATAGGATATAACGGAGAAAATTATTATATAGATCCTACTACAAAAAATTTAATTGTATCGAATTGTCCTAAAAACAATATGACAACGATGGAGTGTAGCAAAGGAATTGAATTATTAAATAGCGATATCATGAACCTAATATTTAGAGGGTTTTTCAAAATAAGGGACTGTTGCGAGATAATTTTTAATAGTAAAATGAGAGGAAAACAGATAAATAAATATTTAGCTCTGTCCAAATATTTTTAAAAAGAAATTCTGTTTAATATTGAGATAAAATTTATTCAATAGTATAGTAATTTAATAGAGATTTGTTTACAGAGTTAGGATTTTTATTAACAAATTTCTCTAAGCTATTAAAGTTGTTAAAACCACTAATCGTTTTAAATTAAAACATATGGCATTCATAAATTCAGAGAATTGATTTTTGGCAATTCCTATATATCTAACCCGTTTATTATCTTTTGAAAATACCCTCTCAAAAGGTGCTCTGATTTTCGTATAATATTTATCAAGGTCAAAATTCTTATCTTTCATATTATTTTTCTTTATTGAGCAAAGATGGAACCCCTTTTTAGCTGCTGCATTCTTGGCAGAGATTGTACAATAACCTTTATCAACATATGTAGCACCGGAGCTTGGCATAACATGCTTAAAACCTTTGCTATCAGTAACATTTGCAGGGGTAACTGCAACCTTATTGATCATTCCTGATTGAATATCGACACTCACATGTTTTTTATAACCATACCAAAATTTATTTGCTCCCTTACAGCCAATTTTAGCTTGTTTATCCTTTACAACCTTAGGCAGAGTCTCATTATTCAATTTATCATATTTTTGTGTTCTTAGTTTATCACGTTCCTCCCAAAGATTAGCTTTTGAGATTAAATGAGAAGCATCTACAAAGGTAAATACTTCACCCATATAGCCTTGTGCTCGTAGTTGATCTCGGAATTTTACAAATATTTTTGATAGTAAATTAGTGCCTATTTTTTTACGTATTTTACTAAATACACTATAATCAGGCGTCTTCTCTGTAAGAGCAAAATCACAAAACCATTTTGCCGCTGTGCTATCAGCTAAATAACGTTCCAATTCCCGATCCGATAAGTCTTCCATAAATTGCAGCAGCAAACATTTAAACAGCCTCACTATACCATAGCCTTTATAGTTAGCTTCGCATTCTACTGCTAATAACTCAGCTTCAACTGCTTTAAAATTGAATAAACTTTTGAATTTACGATATTGATGATCCACACTTATTAACTCATCTAAACTTACCATTATCATTTGATACTCAGACATATGAACATATTTTTTGTTTTTTTTAATTATACCTGCTATCCTCTCATCTCGCAACAGTCCCTTTAATTTATGGGATAATATTTGGTTTATTTGTAGGTAAGCAATTAGGTATTATGCTATTTTCATATCCATTTGTAAAATTAAACTCTGTAATTTACCAAGTGATACTTCATGGTTAAAATTTTATTCTATAGCTATACTTGGAGGGATTGGATTTAAAGTTTATTTATAGGTAGTATTACGTTTGAGAGCAGCTGCCCTTCAAACTCTATAAGAGCTGCAGTAATAATAGGCTCTTTAATTTCTGCATTATTTGGCGTAGCCGTTCTAAAATATTGTACTGGAAAAGAGTAAAGAAGCAAATTAAACGAGTATACTCATTAAATAACGATGATAGGATTTTAATAACACATCATATTTTTGTTTGGAAAAAACAGGATATGGTACTATATAGATATTATTAGAAGAAGAAATCGCTTTTTCAAGCTTATTTAGCATAAAAGGCATATTATAATTATGCTCTACTAAAATTATTGAAGTAAGATTGTAAGTTACAATAAAATCAACCGCTTTCTTAATATTATCTTCTTCAGACATTATTTTATTCGGAGCAAATATTACCTGCTGTTCTATAACATTACGTTCCTTTAACAAATTTTTTAATTGCTCTGTAGATTCTATACCAGTAATAAATAATATAGGTGCATAGCCTGCCTTAAGCCAAGCAATACCGGTTTCAATTTTATGTCCTCCTCCTGCAAACACTATTATTGCATTAGTGGTATTACTATTAAGCTTATAAGAATTTATTAAATATAAATAATAACCAAAACCACCGACCCAAAGAGCAAAAATTGTGAGTAAAAATTTTCTGATCATTTAAATATTTTATTAAATTCAGTTTGAATAATTTTATCAAATTCAGACATTTCAACATGAATCCCTAACTGATTTAAAGATGTTACTAAAGAATTTTCAAGTCCACAAGGAATAATCCCACTAAACTTACTTAAATCTGTTGAAATATTTATAGCTACACCGTGATATGTAACCCATTTTCTTACTCTAACACCTATTGCAGCAATTTTAGCAAATTCATCTTTCCTTACTTTTACCCAAATTCCTACTTTATCTTTAATAATATATGCTTTAATTCCAAAATAATTTAAGCTATTTATAATCCATTCTTCAAGCATTTTTATATATAGCTTTAAATCTTTGTGTCGATTTGGTGAAGCTAAATTAAGAATTGGATAAATAACACGCTGACCCGGTCCATGAAAAGTAAATTTACCGCCACGTCCTGTGTAAATTACCGGAATATCACCGTAATTTAATAATTCTTCTTGTTTATAATTAGTACCAGCTGTATATACTGCCGAATGTTCAACTAAATAAATAATTTCCGGCTCATGATCACTAATTACTTTGTTAACGTAATCTTCCATTAATTTCAAAGTAACTTGATAATCCGCAAAATCCGGTATAGTTATAAATCTTATCATATTAATTCAGATTTATATTTCAATATTAATGCATCTAAAATGGGACTGTTGCGAGATGAGAGGATAGCAGGTATAATTAAAAAAAACAAAAAATATGTTCATATGTCTGAGTATCAAATGATAATGGTAAGTTTAGATGAGTTAATAAGTGTGGATCATCAATATCGTAAATTCAAAAGTTTATTCAATTTTAAAGCAGTTGAAGCTGAGTTATTAGCAGTAGAATGCGAAGCTAACTATAAAGGCTATGGTATAGTGAGGCTGTTTAAATGTTTGCTGCTGCAATTTATGGAAGACTTATCGGATCGGGAATTGGAACGTTATTTAGCTGATAGCACAGCGGCAAAATGGTTTTGTGATTTTGCTCTTACAGAGAAGACGCCTGATTATAGTGTATTTAGTAAAATACGTAAAAAAATAGGCACTAATTTACTATCAAAAATATTTGTAAAATTCCGAGATCAACTACGAGCACAAGGCTATATGGGTGAAGTATTTACCTTTGTAGATGCTTCTCATTTAATCTCAAAAGCTAATCTTTGGGAGGAACGTGATAAACTAAGAACACAAAAATATGATAAATTGAATAATGAGACTCTGCCTAAGGTTGTAAAGGATAAACAAGCTAAAATTGGCTGTAAGGGAGCAAATAAATTTTGGTATGGTTATAAAAAACATGTGAGTGTCGATATTCAATCAGGAATGATCAATAAGGTTGCAGTTACCCCTGCAAATGTTACTGATAGCAAAGGTTTTAAGCATGTTATGCCAAGCTCCGGTGCTACATATGTTGATAAAGGTTATTGTACAATCTCTGCCAAGAATGCAGCAGCTAAAAAGGGGTTCCATCTTTGCTCAATAAAGAAAAATAATATGAAAGATAAGAATTTTGACCTTGATAAATATTATACGAAAATCAGAGCACCTTTTGAGAGGGTATTTTCAAAAGATAATAAACGGGTTAGATATATAGGAATTGCCAAAAATCAATTCTCTGAATTTATGAATGCCATATGTTTTAATTTAAAACGATTAGTGGTTTTAACAACTTTAATAGCTTAGAGAAATTTGTTAATAAAAATCCTAACTCTGTAAACAAATCTCTATTAAATTACTATACTATTGAATAAATTTTATCTCAATATTAAACAGAATTTCTTTTTAAAAATATTTGGACAGAGCTAAATATTTATTTATCTGTTTTCCTCTCATTTTACTATTAAAAATTATCTCGCAACAGTCCCATTATAGGTACAAATAATAATTTATCTTCTTTCCCTAAATGCTCAAATGAATCTAGTACCATAGAAGTGGCTTTTTCATTCTTTTTTCCCTCTCCAGCAAGCCAAGCATATGACTGAGCTCTTATATTTCCTTTATCATCCGTAATTATATAAAAACCGGCATTTGCTTTACTCATACCGTCTAAAACACATCTTTCGGAATCATGTCCTATAGATTGGCAAGAATTACTAAATTTACCAAGCATAAAACCTTTCATATCATCGGCAGGTAATTTAGAAAAATTATACTTTTTGCCTTTTACCTCTATATCAAAATTAATATCAGACATATAATATTCTTTTATAAAGTTCAATGCTTTTTGAAAACTATTATTATCTAGTTTTCCTTTTAAAGAAAAATTAGCTAAATTTTTTGCATGTAATTTATTTTCTTCTGATAATTCTTCTTCGTTGTACTTATAAGATTCTTTAATTACTATTTCAGTTACTTGATTTACTAATTATTTAAATCATTTTTAGTTATCTGCTGAAAATCATTTAATTTATTTTCTTTAAGAATTTTTTGAAATTTTTCAGTTTTTTCCAGTAAGTGTGCATTACTGAAAATATATAATGAGTCTCTTCCAGATTTATTTAAAATTTGAAAAAATTCTAATGTTTTGGAAGACAATGTTTGTGGTAAATTAAATTGAAAACTCAATTCTATTGTTGCTTTTGTATCATAATTAACAGTTTTTAAGTAACTTTTTATATCGTCTAAATTTCCAAAGTAAGTAGATAATTTTTTAGCCATTTCTAAAGAATTTAAACCGCCATTCTCCGTATATAAGTCAGCGATTTTCGACAATATGGCAATACTTCCTTACATAGTTCTTTACTAATAAGATTTTTTTAAGGCGTGTATTTGTACTTAAATATTGCTTATGTATTTTTTCAAAAACATCATTAGTATTTAATTGATCAAAATTATTTTCTAATAATTCTTTTAATGTATAACTAGACTTTTTATTAAAGCCCTCTTTATATAATAAATGAATATTTGCCAATAATATTTCAGCATCGTCTTGGTTTATTCCAGCTTTTTTTAAAGTCATGGTATTACTTTTAGCATTTTCTTCTAAGGTTGTTATGGCCTTTTCTAAATTAATTTCTTCTTTTATAATTATTCTACAGAAAACCATAAAACATGGTAATAACCACAAAATATGATAATTTTTTAGAAAATAGCAAGAATTAGATTAATTTTTCTTAACGAAATCAAGGGATGAGTGTTAAGGATAATTTAGAAATACATCAAATAGCAAATTATATAGAGTAACTTGCTATTTATATTAGATCACACCAAATATTGCTTTAAACATCTACCGGTATGGCTTTCCTCACAGGCAGCGATGTCGGCAGGGGTGCCACATACAACTATCTTACCGCCTTTGTCGCCACCTTCAGGACCGACGTCAATAATATAATCTGCAGTTTTTATAACATCTAAATTATGCTCGATAACTAAAACAGTATTTCCCATATCAACAAGTTTATGTAACACTTTTAACAATTTATTAATATCGTCTATATGTAATCCCGTAGTCGGTTCATCAAGTATATAAAGCGTTTTACCGGTTGAACGTCTTGATAATTCTTTAGCAAGCTTAACGCGTTGTGCTTCACCACCTGAAAGAGTAGTAGCAGACTGACCGATTTTAATATAGCCTAGACCCACTTCATTTAAGGTAATTAATTTTTCATAGATTAACGGTATTTTTTCAAAAAACTGCATCGCATCTTCTACAGTCATCATCAAAATATCGGCAATAGATTTACCTTTATATTTTATTTCAAGCGTTTCTCTATTATATCTGTGACCGTTACAAATATCACACTTTACATATACGTCAGGTAGGAAATGCATCTCTATTTTTATTAGCCCGTCACCTTGGCATGCTTCACATCTACCGCCTTTAACGTTAAACGAAAATCTGCCTACTTTATACCCTCTAGCTTTTGATTCAGGTAATTCCACAAACCAATCCCTAATATGGGTAAAGGCACCTGTATAAGTCGCAGGGTTTGAACGAGGAGTTCTACCTATCGGAGATTGATTAATATCGATAATTTTATCAATATATTCAAGTCCTTTTAACTCTCTATATTTGCCGGGAAATACTTTGCTAGTTGGCTCTAAATGCTTTAGAGCCGCTTTATATAGAGTATGAATCATCAAACTTGATTTACCGCTTCCCGATACTCCCGTTATAGCGGTAAAAGTACCAAGCGGAATTTTGATATCAACATTATCTAAATTGTTGGAAACCGCCCCAAGTAATTCAATTGCCCTATTATCATGCCCTACTCTTGTTTCAGACGGCACTTTGATTGTTTGACGACCGCTTAGATACCTACCTGTGATACTTTCTTCAAAATTCTTTATTTCTTCAGCATTTCCTTCCGCAATAACACGACCGCCGTGAATACCGGCTCCCGGTCCTATATCAATAATATGGTCTGCTTCATATATTGTTTCTTCATCATGCTCGACTACCAAAACGGTATTACCCAAATCTCTAAGCCTTTTTAGTGTCTCAATTAATCTTGTATTATCTCGTTGATGAAGACCAATAGACGGCTCATCAAGTACATATAAAACACCACTCAGTCCTGAACCTATTTGAGATGCAAGACGAATACGCTGACTTTCCCCCCCCGATAAAGTACCTGCTTCTCGTGATAACGTTAGATAATCAAGCCCGACATTCATAAGAAATTTTAATCTCTCGGTAATTTCTTTGAGTATACGCTCAGCAATAAATAATTGCTTTTTATTTAATTTTTCTTCTAAGTGACTAAACCATTTTTGCAAGGCTGCAATACTCATACCTGCTACTTCGCCTATATGAAAATTTGCTATTTTAACGCATAATGCTTCGTCTTTTAATCTAAACCCTGAACAAGCAGTACATTTATGCTCTGACTTAAATTTAGCTAGTTCTTCTTTAATTAAAACCGATTCTATAGTACGGTCCTTTTCTTGCAAACTTGGTATTATACCGGCAAAAGGTTGTTTTATTATTTGCGTTTTAGAACCATCGTGAAATTCAAACTTTATTGCCTCTTCTCCTGAACCTTCAAATAAAATATCCTTAACATTTTGTGATAAACTTACAAAAGGTACTTCAATAGAAAATTTATAATGATCAGCAAGAGCCTTTAATGTCTCTAGGATAAATTTAGAAGCTGTACTACCCCAAGGCACTATTGCACCGTCTTTAATAGCAATTCTTTGATCCGGAACTATTAAATCTCTATCAAAGAAAAACTCCTTACCTATCCCTTCACATTTAGGACATGCTCCAAAAGGGCTATTAAAAGAAAAGATTCGAGGCTCTATTTCAGTAAGCTGAAAACCCGATACCGGACAAGAATATTGCTCGGAAAAAGTAATACGCTGATTTTTTTCAAACTCGCTCTTAACTGCCGGCGGTAATTCTACAATTTCCAAATAAGTAATACCCTCGGCAAGATTTAATGAACTCTCTAAGCTATCTGCAAGTCTATTACCTAAACTTTCGTCTAGAACTATTCTATCAACGATCACTTCTATATTATGCTTCTTATTTTTATCAAGTTTCGGTAAATCATCAATTTCGCAAACTTCCCCGTTAACTATTAATTTCTGAAAGCCTTGCTTTTTCAAACTCATAATTTCACGCTTGAACTCACCCTTATGTCCTCTAACAATAGGAGCGAGTAAATATATTTGCGTACCCTTAGGTAGTTCGTTAATTATATCTACCATCTCGGAAACTGTTTGGCTATGTATCGGAAGACCGGTTGCCGGAGAGTAAGGAATACCCACCCTTGCATATAATAACCTAAGATAATCGTAAATTTCCGTTATAGTTCCAACCGTAGAACGTGGATTTTTGGAAGTAGTTTTTTGGTCAATTGCAATAGCAGGCGATAATCCGGAAATAGATTCTACATTAGGTTTATTTTGTAAATGTAAGAATTGCCTTGCATATGAAGATAAACTTTCAACATATCGCCTTTGACCTTCTGCATAAATAGTATCAAACGCTAAAGAAGACTTGCCTGAACCGCTAAGACCGGTGATAACAACAAATTTATTCCTTGGAATATTAACATTTATATTTTTTAGATTATGCTCTTTAGCACCGCGTACCTTAATATATTCTTGGTTCATAATCACTTCACTACAAAATTTTTGAGATATTTTTTAAAAAACCTGTAGTATTATAGGCGCTTTTATTTTATTATTGCAATAATAATATTTTAAAGTAGGTAGTAATCTATGGCAGGTAGTTTAAATAAAGTAATATTAATAGGTAATGTAGGGCGTGATCCGGAAATGAGAACTACGGGCGAAGGGAAAAAAATCATTAATCTTTCCTTAGCAACAACCGAAACTTGGAAAGATCGCATTACCAGTGAACGAAAAGAACGAACTGAATGGCATAGAGTAGTGATATTTAGTGAAGGGTTAGTATCTGTTGTAGAACGCTATGTCACAAAAGGTAGCAAATTATATATTGAAGGTTCATTGCAAACCCGTAAGTGGAATGATAATTCAGGTCAAGAAAAATATACCACGGAAGTTGTGTTACAAAACTTTAATTCACAATTAATATTATTAGATAGTAAAAACTCTAATAATCATACTCAAGATTCAGGGCATAGCGAATATAAACATCCTGAAACTAAAAATCATTCCTTTGATCATAGCGACTTAGACGACGAAATACCGTTTTAATCAAAATTGTTATGAAAAATTTTATTTGGGCAATAATATTTTTAATACCAATATTTCTTTCAGGGTGTTCTACTACTCATGATGTAGCTAGCAGGGTAAAGCATTCGCAATATATAGCAACTCAAAATAACTTTCAGATGAGGCTAGTAAACGGTGGTGATTTTACTCTTACGACTTATCAGCGTATTACCGACCGTAACCTACCTTTTGTATTCTATATTGAGGGAGATGGACATCTTACGGATGGATCTGCTAATTCCGACAACCCTACTCCCGTTAATCCTATGCTCTTAAAGCTTGCTACAATGGATAAAAGACCGAACATTGTTTATATAGCAAGACCTTGCCAATATACTCCTTTAGAAATGAACTCAAAATGCATTAGCGATTATTGGTTAGATAAAAGAATGGGGCAGGAAGTCGTAGATTCAATTAACAATGTCATAAATATTATCAATAACGGACAAAAATTTAGCTTAGTCGGCTTCTCCGGTGGCGGCGGGCTTACAATATTAATTGCCGCTCAAAATAGTAATGTTAAAGATATTATAACGATTGCCGGTAATTTAGATACTAAAAAGTTTGATAAATATCATAATTATCGTGGTTACTTAGTTAAATCCTTAAACCCGATAAATTATGCAAAACAGGTTAATAATATCCCTCAATTACATCTCTCCGGTATGGATGACAAAAGAGTCCCGCATTTCATAGCAGCACTTTACGTAAAAACAAGTAACTCACCGTGTGTAAAAAAGCAAACTTTTCCTAATATTTCTCATGCAAAAGGTTGGGATAAAGTTTGGTCTAATATATTAGATATTCCTCTGATTTGTAATTAGGCATTAGGAAATATTATTAATTTATATTCAAGCACTTATCATGGCTTTTGCCCTTAATGTTATGCCGGCTGTACCAAATTGTTTTAGACATTTTCCAATCTTTAAACGCTTTACTTCCGTAACATTTACATATGCTGTATCAGCTGCTTGTATGTATGTTATTAGCTCTTTTGGTTTTCCTCATTTAATAAAAACCTTTGGAAACTGGGGAGTATTAATTATTATGATTCCAACAAGTATTGGATTTGGTATATTTCATTTTGAAAAATTGGAGAAAGCAAATGGAAATTATCCGACAAAATCTTTTGCTCCTTCTCCGGTGATGTCTGCTTAATTGATAAATATTTATAGCAGGTTTCCTGTAATATCTCTTAGTTTAAGACACTCAGCAAAAATTATAAAATTGCGTATTATTAGAGAATTACAGGAAATAATCAGAAGTTTAATAATTAGTAATAATTATAATCTATAATGTTGCCGACGTTTCACTAAGCCTTGCAGCTTAAGACCGCCTTTAGCACACATCCATCGCAGTAACTCGTTAGCAGCGTTTGCATATTCACCTCGGTTTAGCTTTTGCCGCAATGTTGATGCTTGAAATACCCCAGCCCCGCAGTTGAAAATAAACGAGATTAAGGCGGCTTGTTGGTTTTCGGTTAATGGCATACCCTAGTGGACGATTATCGATACATTTACCAGCTTCGAGTAATTATTATTTATCTTTCTACAGATCCTCGCTTGCTTTTTTGCGATATATTCTTGGGAGTAGTAATAAGAAATGAAGAAGGGGAGATTTATGTTTGTTAATAGTAGCCCTTATGCGTTCTAGTGTTTGTTTAGTATTTTTATTAGCATGTGTTATAGCATCCATATAAATACCTACTTCTTTCTGTTCTTTTTTGAAAGCTTTTTTTGAAAGCTTCTTTATTTCCTATGTTAGCCAAAGCTTTAAAACTATGTTTTATAACTTGTCCAATATTTTTAAAAACATGCAAATTATCTTTTTTAGCTGTTTCTGTGCACCATATATCTAGATTCTCTAATTCTTTTTTGATTTCAGGATTTGCCTTCCCTTTTTCATAAGTATTAATAATCTTTTCTAATTTTTCTTTAAACTCTTTTTCGTTATTACTCGGTTTTAAATTAAGCATTACACCAGAATGGTCTGATGATAGTTCTGTGAGGGTATTAATAATCATTTCTTCTTTTAATCCATTATTAGCTCCATTAAGCAAATTTGCATATTTATGTCTACATATGGAGCGATACTTGTGATATCATGATTATTAAATATTAGTTAACACAAAAGAAATTAAAGCTTTAATTAATAAACTTGAGAAATATTTTTATATTTCGTTTTATAAGGTGATAAATTTACTATTTAGAAGAAAGAGAAAAGCTGCTTAGTTTAGAGACTTGGTGAAAGACAATTAATATTCAGTTAAACGGTCAAAAGCTTGATTTTATGCTGCATCTGCGGTTTGATACGTTTGTAGAAATACCGAGAAATGCAGAATGGCGCACCCTAAAGGATTCGAACCTCTGACCCACAGATTAGAAATCTGTTGCTCTATCCAGCTGAGCTAAGGGTGCTAAACATTTATGGTAAACGTTATATCAGTTTAAGCAAAGTTTTTCAAGGATTCTTTTTTTATTAAAAATAATAAGCAAATATGATAAAAAATATTCATGGATAAATTCTACAATTACAATTCTTCTTCACATCAGGCTTTACTTAGTTTTAAAGTAAAGCCTAATTCTAAACAAAATCTAATTAGCAATTTTGTAATTATTAATAATATCCCATATCTAAAATTATCTATAAAAGCAATACCGAAACAAGGTAAAGCGAATGAAGAAATCATAAATTATTTAGCAAAAGAATGGAAATTATCACGTAGTAATATCGAAATTATTAAAGGTCATACTCATAGCTTAAAAACGATATTGATAAAAAATATTAATGAAGACTATTTAAATTTGATTATTAATTCCTATATTAAATAAGGTGCAGTTGTTGCTAGACTTCCAATGTCATTCCCGCATAGGCAGGAATCCAGTTTATATTTATTATTTTCTAGATTCCTGCTTCCGCAGGAATGACATAAGCAGTCATATGACGAAAAAATAATTTATTAACTAGAATAATTATGATACAAGAAAAAAAGAAATTTGATGCCGAGGTTGGCAAGATTTTAAATTTAATGATTCACTCTCTTTATAGTAATAAAGAGATTTTTATGAGGGAGTTAATTTCCAATGCTTCGGATGCTTGTGATAAATTACGTTATTTATCTCAAAGTAATAGTGCATTAGTAGCTGGCGATAGCAATTTTAAAATTACAGTTAAAGTCGATAAAGATAACGGACAAATCATTATCCGTGATAACGGCATCGGCATGAATAAAGACGATTTAATTGAAAATCTCGGTACTATTGCAAGATCGGGTACGGCAAATTTTCTTAAAAGCCTATCCGGTGATTCTAAAAAAGACAATATGCTAATCGGTCAATTTGGTGTTGGATTTTATTCAAGCTTTATGGTAGCCGATAAAGTGACTGTAACCTCAAGAAAAGCTGGGGAAGATAAAGTCCATATTTGGGAATCAGACGGGCTTGGTGAATATACTGTCTCAAATTCAGATAAAGAGTTCACAAGAGGCACGGAAATCGTTTTACACATCAAAAAGGAAGAAGATACATTCCTTGATCATTTTAGATTAAAACACATCGTTAAAAGCTATTCCGATCACATAGCAGTACCGATATATTTCTTTGATGAAGCTGGTAATAATGAAATCCAGCTTAATTCAGCTTCTGCATTATGGACAAGACCGAAATCGGAAATTACGGAAGAACAATATAAAGAATTCTACAAAAGCCTATCTTATGCCATTGATGCCCCTTGGATAACTATGCATAATAAAAACGAGGGAGCTATAGAATTTACTAACCTACTTTTCATTCCATCAAGCAAAACATTTGATTTATTCCACCCTGATCGCAAAAGGCGAGTAAAATTATATATAAAAAGAGTATTTATATCTGATGAGAATATAGATTTAATCCCATCATATTTAAGATTTTTACGAGGCGTGGTTGATTCAGAAGATTTACCACTAAATATTAGCCGTGAATCACTGCAGCATAATAGCGTGCTTGAGAAAATCAAAAATGCTATTACAAAAAGAGTGCTTGGCGAGCTTAGAAAAAAGAAAGAGGAATCACCTGAAGAATATAATAAGTTTTGGGCTAATTTCGGCGGTGCTTTAAAAGAGGGTTTATGTGAGGCTACTACCAACCATGAAAAATTATTAGAGGTATGCATATTCAGAAGTGCCTTGCATAATAAAATGATCAGCCTTGACGAATATATAGCGAATTTTAAAGAAGGGCAGAGTACTATATATTATTTAAGCGGTGATAACCCCGATAAATTACTTTCAAGCCCACAAATCGAAGGGTTGTTAAGTAAAAAAATCGATGTATTACTTTTTACCGATACAGTGGATGATTTTTGGGTAAATGTTAATAGCAAATATAAAGAACATGCTATTAAATCAGCGACAAGAAGCGATATCGATGTAGAGCAAACTACTTCACAATCTGAGGAGAAAAACACAGATAGTAAAAAATCCGATGATGAATATAAATTGCTAACAGATTATTTTAAAGAGACACTAGGGGAGTTGGTAAAAGAAGTTAAGATCTCTAAAAAACTTACTTCAAGTCCTGCTTGTCTTGCCGTTAGCGACGCTGCTATGGATATTCGTATGGAGAGATTTTTGATTGAACAGAAACAAATAGCTAATGCCTCAGCTAAAAATCTAGAGTTAAACCCTAAAAATAAAATCATAGAGAAAATCTTTAACGACTTAAAAGCAAATAATAAAAATAATGAAGAATTGGTTAATCTAATATTTGATCAAGCCTGTATTTTAGAGGGTGAACCGGTTGCTGATACAGGTGCATTTTCAAAGAGATTAAACGATATTGTACAAAAAGCCATATTATACCTTTAAACTTTTTTAATTTTAATGTAGAATAGTTGCAAACGTGAGTTTAGAAGTATTGTTCTGTTCGATGTCATTCCCGCGTAGGCGGGAATCCAGAAAGAACATTCAAAATATCTGATTATAGAATTTTATAATTAATAAAATGAATTCCCGCCTACGTGGGAATGACATCGAGAAAATGTCTTATTACGATATTATATTTAGCAAACATATAGATAAGATCAAAAGCGAAGGAAGATATCGAGAATTTAAGGCCTTAAAAAGACAAGCCGATAATTTTCCTTTTGCAGAACACGCTAATAAACAAATAGTTATGTGGTGCATTAATGACTATTTGGGTATGAGTAAACATGCAAAAGTAATGCACGCTTCTATAGATGCCTTGCTAAAATACGGTGTTGGATCAGGTGGAACTCGCAATATCGGCGGTAATAATATAGCCATTCTTGAGCTTGAAAAAGAACTTGCAAATTTACACAAAAAGCAAGCAGCTTTAGTTTTTACATCCGGTTTTGTTGCAAATGATACAACGCTTGCAAGTCTTGCTAAAATCATGCCGGATATAGTATTTTTCTCCGATGAGCTAAATCACGCATCAATAATTGCAGGGATTACAAGTTCAAGAGCCGAGAAATATATATATAGACATTTAGACGTTAAGCATCTAGAAGAGCTTTTACAATCAGTCGATATTAATAGACCTAAAATTGTTGTTTTTGAATCGGCTTACTCTATGGACGGTTTTTTCTCACCTATCAAAGATATAATCAACTTAGCCAAAAAATATAATGCTTTAACCTTTATCGATGAAGTTCATACGGTCGGTTTATACGGTAAACAGGGTGGCGGTATTGCCGAGCTTCTTAATTGTAGTGATCAAATCGATATTATTCAAGGGACGCTTGCCAAAGCATATGGTACTATCGGCGGTTATATCACTAGCAACCATAATTTAGTCGACGCTATAAGACTAACCGCTCCAGGGTTTATTTTCACTACTTCATTGCCGCCGGTAATTTCTACCGCTGCAACGCATAGTATTAGACATCTTAAAGAATCGAATGAAGAACGAATAAAACATCAAGAAGTAGTTACAAAACTTAAAAATTCTTTTGAACGTTTTAATATACCTTATTTGAAAAATGAAAGTCATATAGTGCCGATAATTATTGGTGATCCGATTAAAACGGCGAAAGCCTCAAATATGCTCCTTAATGAATACGGTATTTACGTTCAACATATCAATTTTCCAACCGTACCGAGAGGTACGGAACGCCTCCGAATCATCCCAACCCCTGCCCATACCGACAAAATGATCAATGATTTATCTGTAGCTTTAGTGCAGATATTTGCCGCACTTGATATAGAATTATCTTCTGCTAAAGAACTGAACGAAGAAGTACGCTTAAATCTTATTGCTTAACGCCATTGTGAGGAAAATTACGCAGTAATTGACGAAGCAGTCTAATAAAAAATGCTCTTAATGCCATTCTGCTTGGCATTGTTGCGTGGATCGGTTTTCCGTCATTGCGAGAAGAATTACGTAGTAATTCGACGAAGCAATCCAGTAAAAAATTCTGTAAATCAGAATTTTTTACTGGATTGCCACGTCGCTTCGCGCCTCGCAATGATGATTTGGCCTCCACGTAACAACACTTTCAGTTATTTAACTCATAACGATATATATCTTTGGTTAACAACGCCACAAATCTTATACCCAATTTATTTACTTGCTTTTGCTCCTAAATCATCTAGTTTATTGCAATATACTCTAAAAAAAGTAAGATATAACCATTTAAATTCTTTTTAAAAAATAAAGGGTTACCCCATAAATACCTTATCTTTATATAATTTAAAAAATAGTTGTATTTTTATACCACTATAATATTAATTTTTTATTTCTATATAATTAATTTGTTTACTTTGAAGAATTTATAATTTATTTTTTCTGCAAAATTTCAATACAAAGCTGTAATTATTAAGCTTTTAAAGTTAACTCAGATAAAGAACAAACGAGCAATAACAAAAAAGAAAAAAGTACTTCTACAAAATCGACTACGTCTAATCGCTTAGCTCATGACAATATCCATCTTTAATTTAGCAATGTCTAAAAAATATAAGTAATATGAATTTTAACTTAATATAATTACCGAATATGTCTTTTTTTGACCGCAAAACTGCAATTATTAAACTCTTAAAACTCATGCCGGCAAAGAGTTTACTGCTTCTAAAATAGCAACCTGGCTAGTTGATACTTATCCTGAAGAAGCAAAGAAAAAAGAGGAAGCAAGCAATGATAAACGATTACTTAAAAGCAAAGTAAGAAAGAGAAAAATTATTATCATGATTTATAGAAATGAATTGAATAAGCTATTGAACGCTATACAAAAAATAGAACCGAAAATTAAAATAACCAAGAGAGGACGCTGGTTTAGATATTGTTATGTTAACAAATTAATAACATAATTAATCATGATAATAAATGCTATGAGATATTTGATCTTAAATCCGCAATTATTAAGTTTCTTAAGATTAATGCCGGAAAAGAATTTACTGCTTCCCAAATAGCCGTATGGATAGTTGAAACGTACTCTCAAGAGGCTGCTCGAAAATTGTAAACAAGTAACGATAAGCTATTAATGAGCGTTAACAAGATGAGTAACACAAAAGAAATAGCGATAATTTTGTATAAAAATGAAATGAAGAAGCTATTACCTACAACCATACCAAAAATAGAACCGAACATTAAGATAATAAAAAAAGGGCTTTTGACTAAATATTGTTATGTTAATAATACTAATAGAGCGGTTAATTATAATGAGGTATATTATAATAAAAAATTTGACCGTAAAAATGCAGTTATTGAGTTCCTTAAAGCTCATCCAGGGAAAGAATTTAGTAATGCTCAAATAGCCACATGGATTGTTTTAATACTTATCCTGACGAAACAAAACGAAAAGTACAAACAAGCAACGACAAACGATTACTTAGCACTAAGAATAAAGTAGCAGAACAAAAATTATCATAATGATTTATAGACACAAATTAAGGTTATTACGTACTATATCAAACATCGAACCGAACATTAATACAATAAAAAAGGGAAATCGGGCTAAATATTATTATATTAATAATACCGATAAGATATTTGATATATCCAAAATTATTAAAGCCCTTGAAAATTATAAGAAGCAGGAGCTTACTGCTATGGAAATGGCTCAATTGCTATTAAGTGCTAACGCGAAATAGTTAGTGATTGCAAAAATAGACGACTATATGCCAGCAAAGGTGAGTTCTGCGAAACTCACAGTTAGCAATGCCTAATCCTAATGGGATTTTACAAAAACTATTGCATATTGCAGCTCTTTAGTTTATTTTGATTAGCAAACTATATACAGAATTAATGGATTATTAAAATGGGAATTACCATATTAAAAAACGAAGGATTGGATTTTCATGCAAGAATTTCTACTCCTTTAAGTGAGATAGATGACGATATTCAAAAAGAATTACTTGATTTAACCAAAAAAGTTAAAATAGCAGGTTTTAGAGCCGGTAAAGTACCGGTTTCAATTGTTAAGAAAAAATACGGTACTTCCGTCAGGAATGATATAATAGAAAGAAGAATTAACCATTCAGTAAATCACGTTATTAAAGAGCATAATCTAAATATAATCGGTAGACCCAAAATTGAAGAATTACAAAACGAATCCGATAAAGCTTTAGAATTTACCGTAAAAATAGAGCTATTACCTAAAATTACTATTCCGGATTTAAAAAAAATCTCACTAGACCGTCCAAAATTAGAAGTAAACTCTAAAGATGTTGAAGAACAACTAGAAAAACTTGCCGCATTAACAAAAAATTATACTAAAGAAAGTAAAGCAAAAATAAAAGACGGAGATCAGGTTACTATTGATGCAATCGGGTACATCAAGGAGAAAGCTTTTGAGGACGGTAAATTAAATGATTTTAAAGTAATAATAGGTAGTAATGCACTTATTCCCGGTTTTGAGAAACAATTAATAGGTTCTAAAACAGGTAGTGAAGTAGATGTTAATGTGACTTTTCCTGAAAATTACCATGCTAAAGATTTAGCAGGTAAGGATGCTCGTTTTGTAGTACAAATTAAAGCAGTACATACTGCAGAACCTACCGTTATCGATGACGAATTTGCTAAAAAATTCCAAAGTAATAGCCTTGAAGAATTACGTACACATTTTACTAAACAAATAGAAAATGAGTCGGAAGAAGCTATTAATACTATAATGAAAATGAACTTATTTGATAAGTTAGAAAAATTGTTAGATTTTGATGTACCGGAATCTTTATTAGAGCAAGAAAAAAATATTCTAAAGTCCGAAACCGATAAAAATGAACAAGATGAATCATTATTGAAAGATAAATCCTCTCAAGAAATAACAGCATATTATAATAAATTAGCCCTACGCCGTGTGCGAATAGGCTTATTACTTGCTGAATATGCAAAATCTAAAAATTTGCAATTAGAGCCTGATGATTTAAGAAAAGTTATTATGCAACAAGCACGTAATTTTCCTGGGCAGGAAAATATGATATTTGATTTTTATAAAAATAATCCTAGAGCAATTGAAGGACTTAAAGGTCCTGCCTTAGAAGATAAAGCTGTACAATATATATTTAATCACGAAATAAAACTTAAAGAAAAGAAATATACTAAGGAAGAGCTAGAGAAATATCTAGAAGCAGAAGAGCAACGTATTACTTTAATTTAAAGCTTATTCATTGTCATTGCGAGCGAACGTTAGTGAGCGTTGCAATCTCAGGAATCCTCGCAATGACAATCCTCAGTATCCACGCAGGCAATACCTAGTAGTATTACTCCTGATTTTTTATAGTCTCTAAAGCAAGTTTAACTATTTTATTTACTCCAGCATTAGTGTAGGTAGAGATAGGAAAAACTTCTTTATTAGTAACTTTCTGCAACTTATTTATTTTTTCCTGTATTTCCTCATCTGTGAGAACATCGCATTTATTAAGACATATGATTTCGATTTTATTTTTTAGATAATCGGAATATGATTCAAGCTCAAGACGTACCGTATTATAATCTGCAACTACATCATTACTAGAGCCGTCTATTAAATGTATTAATACATTACATCTTTCTATATGCTTTAAGAATTTATCGCCAAGTCCGTGACCTTGATGAGCCCCCTCAATTAAGCCAGGAATATCGGCTATGACAAACTCTTCGTCATCAACATATACCACTCCAAGCTTCGGCACTAAAGTAGTAAAGGGATAATCGGCAATTTTAGGCTTGGCTGCCGTTACAACGGATAAAAAAGTAGATTTACCGGCATTTGGAAGCCCCACAAGCCCAACATCAGAGAGAAGTTTTAAACTTAAATGAATCCACATTTCTTTGGCAATTTCTCCTTCCGTACGCTTTCTTGGAGCTTGATTAACCGACGATTTGAAATGGCTGTTACCAAGACCGCCACTTCCTCCTTTAATTATTTCAAAGCTTTGATCATCCACAGTGAAATCATACAATAATATATTGCCGTCCTCGGAAAAGATTTGAGTACCGATCGGAACATCAAGAACTAATGATTTTCCTGATTTACCGCTTCTATTTGAATCTTTACCGTTTTCGCCGTTTTCTGCGGTAAAATGCTGTTTATATCGATAATTTACTAGCGTATTAAGATGGTGATTACTCCTGAAAATAACACTACCACCACGTCCACCATCACCACCGTCCGGTCCGCCTCTGTCAATAAATTTCTCACGATGGAAACTAACACAACCATTGCCACCGTTCCCACCTTTTATATATATTTTAACTTCATCAATAAAATGCATATGATTTATATTTTCAACGTCATTGCGAGGCGCGAAGCGACGTGGCAATCTCATCAAATCTCTTGAGATTGCTACGCTCCTTGCAGTCGCTCGCAATGACTACAATGTTTACCTCTCCCGAATACCCTTATACTCTCTATGTACATAACCGGTGTAAAGCTGTCTAGGTCTGCTGATTTTTTGTTCAGGGTCTTCGTGCATTTCTTTCCATTGTGCCATCCAGCCTACGGTTCTTGCTATTGCAAAAAGTACCGTGAACATTTGCGACGGTATACCCATAGCCTTATAGATAATACCCGAATAAAAATCAACATTTGGATATAATTTTCTCTCAATAAAATATTCATCTTTAAGAGCGATAGCTTCAAGTTCTATTGCTATTTGTAGGAGCGGATTGTTGTCTAGCTGCCCGAGTTCCTTTAATACTTCTTTGCACGTTTCTTTAAGTACTGCGGCACGCGGGTCATAGTTTTTATATACACGATGACCAAAACCCATTAACCTAAATGGATCATTTTTATCCTTAGCTTTAGCTATATATTTAGGAATATACTCAGAACTACCGATTTCTTTAAGCATATTTATTACCGCTTCATTAGCCCCACCGTGAGCAGGTCCCCAAAGTGAGGCAATACCCGTGCTAATACAAGCAAAAGGGTTAGCTCCGGATGAGCCGGCAATTCGGACTGTTGAAGTAGAAGCATTCTGCTCATGATCGGCATGTAGGATAAATATCTTATTAAGAGCATTTTTTATTATTGGATTTACTGTATATTTCGTACAAGGCGTTGCAAACATCATATGCAGAAAATTTTCGGTAAAATCTAACGAATTATCAGGATAAATAAACGGTTGTCCTATAGAATATTTATAAGACATTGCAGCGATGGTATGTATCTTAGCAATCATTCTAATAGCGGTAAGTTCGTAATCTGCTTCCTTAAAATTCAATAAATCAGGATAAAATGCCGAAAGAGAACCGACAGCCGCAAGCATAATAGCCATAGGATGAGAAGAGCTACAAAAGGTTTGAAATAAATAGTGTAATCTTTCATTCACTAATGAATGATGAGCAACCTGTTTAGTGAAATTATTATACTGCTCACCACTTGGTAGTTCCCCATAAATCAGTAAATATGCTACTTCTAAAAAATCACTTTTCTCAGCTAAGTCTTTAATATCATATCCTCGATGCCGCAAGATTCCTTTATCACCGTCTATATAGGTGATAGTAGACTGACAAGAAGCAGTAGACATAAAACCCGGGTCGTAAGTAAAGCAATCGGCTTCCGCAGATACCCTACTTATATCGATTACATCCTCACCAATACTTGCTTTAAGTATAGGTAATTTAAATATTTTTCCTCTGATTTTTAATTCAGCAAATTCTGAATCATTATTATTTTCATTGGTCATATGGATATACCTTATTTTTATACATCAGTAAGTATAACCCTAATTTAATGAAATTAGAAATGAATTATGATTTATTAGAATTTAAAAATTTTCTTTGATATCTTGCTCAACTTGCAAGGTTAATGAAAATTTAAAACGCACATGCTTCTACTTTCAACTGCAAGCCTAAAGCGTTTAATAAAGATCCTATATTGTCGACACTTGGATTACCTTTGCTAGATAACATTATATATATGTTGTCTATTTATATGAGCTTCTTTAGAGATTTTTGCTATATCTCCTCTTGCTCTAACGCTTCATTAATATACCCTACTAATATTTCCTCATTTTGTAATTTTTCTTTTAAATAATCTGTAAACTTTCCATATAACACCCTCAATTTCGTTTATAAACTTCTTCTATTATTTCTAAGGCTTTTTTAATATCTTTGCCTTGAGTATCTTTATTACCTGCATTTAATAGCAGAATATCTGTTATAAAAATTGTATTTGTTTAGTGTTTTGCATATTAAGCTTAACTAGAGATGATTACACTGTCGCATATATACGACTAATTGTCCAGTGGAAAATTATTTTGAAAAGTACGTGAAGCTGTGAGTACTAGATTAATGTACAAGTTATGCAAGAAGTCTATTATTGACTAAATACTCCTTAATCTTGAGTAAATCATACCAAGAGGTGCGTTTTTGCATAGGTTGGCGGAGTAAATAGGCAGGGTGGAAGATTGCCGTAGTTTGAATAGGAGTGGATAAATATTTATTGGTATAAAAATAATATTCTTGTCTAATTTTAGTAATACCCGAATTTTTTCCAAGTAAGCTAGTTGCAGCCGTGCTACCGACTAGAATAATTAGCTGCGGGTTAATAAGAGCAATATGCTTCTCTACAAAAGGTCTACAAATATCGACTTCTTCGAACGTCGGCTGTCTATTAGCAGGAGGACGCCAAAATACCGTATTAGTAATATAAGCGTTATTTTTTCGTGAAATTCCGATAGCGTGTAGCATATTATCAAGTAAATTGCCACTTTCGCCGTAAAAAGGTATTCCTTTCAAATCTTCGGTACTTCCCGGGGCTTCGCCTATTAACATAATTTTAGCTTCTAAATTACCGTCACCGAAAACCGTATTAGTAGCAAATTTCTTAAGTTCACAACCATTAAAATTTAGTAGAGATTCTTTTAGTTCTTCGATATTATTAGCTTTATCGGCAAGAGATCTTGCTAGGGTTATATTATCATGAACTTTATCATTCATATTGAATGCAGTTTCTTTTGTAGACATAAGTTTTACTTGTGGCTTTTCAGTTAGTTCAGTATTATTACGTACCTTTAATTGCGGTGGATGTTCATGGCAATAATATTCAACACCGATTGCACTTAACCATTTAAGCGTATTATTCATTATCTTAAAATAAAATATGTTAAAATATTCCGTACCACACGAACTAAATGGCATAAGGCTTGATAAAGCTCTATCATCGCTTCTTGAAAATGTTTCAAGGAATCAAATCCAAAAAGCTATTAAAGATTCGCAAGTACTAGTTAATGATGTAATTATTTCTGATCCTGATGTTTTGGTCAAGGAGAATGATATTATATTATTTTCTTTTAAAGAACCTGAAGAGCTAAAAATTGCAACAGCAAATGTAGCACTTGATATAATATATGAAGACGATGATTTGATAGTAATTAACAAAGCTGCAGGTATGACGGTACACCCGGGAGCAGGGCATCATGACGATACGCTTGTTAATGCTTTATTACATCATACAAAAAACTTATCGGATATCGGCTCATCAGAAAGACCCGGGATAGTACATCGTTTAGATAAAGACACTACGGGCTTGATGGTAGTTGCTAAAAATAATAAAGCACATATGCTACTTGCAAATCAGATAGAACAAAGGCAGGTAATACGGAAATATAAAGTGTTAGTGTGGGGAGTAATAAATCCGCTAGAAGGAGTCATTAAAAATAATATAGGTCGCAGCCGAAGCGATCGCCAAAAAATGACCATATTAAAATATGGCGGCAAAGAAGCCGTTACACATTATAAGACTCTAGAATTATTTTATAAAGGTAGTATTAGTATGGTGGAGTGCAAGCTTAGTACGGGTAGAACTCACCAAATTAGAGTACAGCTAAGCCATTTAAAGCATTCGGTAGTCGGCGACCAAACTTACGGCAATAACGACCGAAAAATTGCTCATTCTCCCCCTGAACTAAAAGCAAAATTAATTGATTTTAAACGTCAAGCCCTGCATTCTTGGTATTTAAGTTTTACTCATCCGACTAGTAATGAGATTATGGAATTTTCTTGTGAGTTGCCAAGGGATATGGAAGAGATAATTAGTTTATAATTGACAAAATATTAATTTTTTAATATAATATTAAGGATTAATATTTATTTATAAAATGAAGCTAATTCTAAATTAGAAGAAGCCTTATATTCTATGGAAGAGGGTATTTTAAACCTTAGAAAACAAAAAGCGAGATTAGAAAAGATTTTTACTTTTCTGCAAGATTTAAGTACCGCCACAAACAAAATTATTTCCTTAGATATATCAAATTATAGAGATTGGCCAGAAGTAAAAGATTTTATTTTAAAATTAGGTAATAATTTATCTTTTAAACGCAATCTATAAAAATTGCTAGCTCTTCCCAATATAGTACAGAACATGAAATTAAAATTTCTGAATTCGTCAATGAAATTCTTTCTCTAAGATTAAAAACAGGCATAGATATTAATAATAGTACGTATATTGATGATGCAAATTATAGGAAAGAAATTTTATTAAAAAAATTTTTAGAAGAATTTAAAAAAAATGATTTTAATGAGCAAGAAGAACAATTAAATAAATTTATAAAAGTTGCATGCAAAGAAGCAAAAGCGCCTGATAATATAGACATGCAATACATGCAAGCTCTGCGGATTTTCTCCGAATTTGATTTCAGTAAAATAGATGAAAAATATTCTAATTTACAACATCTTTTTACAAAGCTATATAAAGCACAAGAAGTAAAATCAGAAATTTATCATTATGAAGTAGAAGATGATTTACATTTTTATATGGTAAAAGTTAATGGAGTAAATGTAACTACTTGGCAAAATTTCTCAAAGAAACAGGGGGAGTTTATAAACCAGTTCGGGAAAAAAGAATATAGAAAAGCTTTTATGGAACTAGATGCTTTTGACTCTAGCATAGAATATCATGACCAAGATTTAACAGATGTATATGTAGTTTTTACCTATAATAAAGCATGGGAACAGAAAAGTAGTATTGGTATACCATCGGTAGAAATGATTATAACTATGGCAACTTCCAAAACGCAAATTTTATTTCACATATAGGAATAATAAAAGCTCCAATATATGACTATAATAATACTAAAAAACATTTAAGTCTTTCGCTTAAACTTCATAGTTTTATTGCTAAATGTGCAGAGATTATTTATCCTAACAAAAAAGAATATATGATTACTGTTCCAACAAAAAATATGACTCATATTATTATTAAAGAATATGAGAAAAAACAAATTTTAGATAAAATATATATAGGACATCAAGACACAAAAATACCGCAAGAATCTTTAGAGGAATTAAAATCTAAATATCAAAATACTAAGTGTACACGATATGAGGGACAAGAGTATAAGCATTATTTTAAAGCTTATTTAGAATATATTTTAAAAAATCAACAAGAAATTTTAGGTGAGAAGAAAGCTCCCATAAAATTTACCGAAGCAGGATATGGTGCTTTTTCTGACTTGATTTTGTATGGGAAAAATGGTGAAGTACTAAATAAACTAACTGCTGACCAGATAAAAGGAGAGTTCGCTTGGTTTTGTACTAGTCCTTATTTATTAAAAAATCAACACGAACAAGAACCTTTAATCACTTGTGATTTAGAAACATTAGCAAATCTTAGCTTTAAAAATAGCTATATAGAACATGAATATTATTCAGAAATAATTGGTGATATAATAACATAAAACGGTTTATGAAAATAATTAAAATACCTAAAACCAAAAATTATCTTAAAATAGATATTATAACTCTAGAACCCGAATATTATAAGAATAAATTTTATATTTCGTGAATTTACTGAACTTAAAAAACTAGCATCGCTAGATAGTGTAGATGAGATTTTATAAATGAAAAATTTTGGCAGAAAATAAAACTTTCCATGCAATGTTCTATAAAGCAAATTCTTAGTGACGCTACAGATAAATTAAATAAAATAGGTATTAGTTCGCCGCAATTAGAAGCACGAATTTTACTACAGCATGTTATAAATAAACCTACTGAGTATTTACTTATTAATCTTGATGAGCAGTTAAATGAAGCCGAGATAGAAGCTTTTGAAAAACTGTTAGCGAGAAGATTAAAGCATGAACCGATAGTATATATTACAGGTGTTAAAGAATTTTACTCACGTGAATTTATTGTTAATAAACATGTATTAATTCCAAGAAGCGATACTGAAGTTTTGGTGGATGTTGTATTTCAATGTCATTCCCGCGAAAGCGGGAATCCAGAAAAAAAGCAACCGGATCCCTGCTTTCGCGGGAATGACATAAGCGAAAACTGCAATGACAAATTCTTAAATATCCTAGAACTTGGCACAGGTAGCGGCTGCATTGCTATCAGTCTATTATGTGAGTTACCGAATGCTAATGTAATTGCAACCGATATAAGTCTTGATGCTATAGACATTATCAAAAGTAATGCGGCAAAATATGAGGTAACGGATCGCATTCAGATTATTCACAGTAATTGGTTTGAGAATATTGAAACTCAGAAATTTGATTTTATCGTTAGCAACCCGCCATATATAGCTCACAGCGAAAAATCAGAGATGGCAATTGAAACAATCAATTATGAACCGTCTATTGCTTTATTTGCTGAAAAAGACGGACTGCAAGCTTACTTTCTCATCGCCGAAAATGCCAAACAATTCTTAAAACCAAACGGTAAGATTATATTAGAAATAGGGTTTAAACAGGAAGAAGCGGTAACCCAAATTTTCTTAGATCATGGTTATAATATTGAAAGCGTTTATAAGGATCTACAAGGTCACAGTAGGGTAATATTATTTTCTCCTATTAATCTCAATCGGTCATATGCAAGACGTATCGGTAAAAGCTTATCAGGAGTGCAACAGAATTTATTAGATAACAAACTACCAAAATATTTATTTTCTAAAGAAAAGCTTGTAAATGAAAAACGTAAAGTATTTCTTGAGATAGGCTTTGGTATGGGTGAGCATTTCATTAATCAAGCTAAAATGAATCCTAATGCACTTTTTATTGGGGTAGAGGTATATTTAAACGGAGTTGCAAATGTTTTAAAGCTTGCAGGAGAACAAAATATCACGAATTTTTTATTATTCCCTAATAATTTGGATTTAATATTAAATGAGATACCAAGCAATAGCCTTGATGGAATTTATATTTTATTTCCCGATCCATGGATAAAAAATAAGCAAAAAAAGAAACGTATTTTCAATAAAGAACGACTTAAGATTTTACAAGATAAGCTAAAAGACAATGGTAATTTAGTATTTGCTTCCGATATCGAAAATTATTTTTATGAAGCAATAGAGTTAATACAGCAGAACGGTAATTTTGAAATTATAAATAAAAATGATTATTTAAAACCGCACGATAACTATGTAATTACCAAATATCATCAAAAAGCTATTAAGGCGAATAGAACGCCGAAATTTATGATTTTGCGGCACGTTTTAGGCGATCATTAATTGCAGCCCCTATATTCACTTGAGGTATAGGGCTAACTGCTATACCTCTTACATCATGAGATGCAGCATAATCGTCAAGTATTCTTAAATAAGCATAAAGATTTGCAGCGGCTTCTATAAAGTCACCTTTTACACTTAAGTTTAATGAAAATCTTCCTGTAAGATTGCTATTGCCAAAATTTAATCCGATTTCTTTATCCTCTAAATTTATAGCATTTAGCCTAACCGGTACTTTTGGTGAATAGTGTTTTGCAAGCATTCCCGAAGCTTTTATAGTACTTATCTCTGATGCTTTTAAAACTTCTATCCCTAGTATTTCTCCTAAAATTTCAGCAGTTATAAACCCTTCTCTAAGAATAGTAGGAGTAACAGTTGTTGTATCGATTATCGTTGACTCTAGCCCATATTTAGACTGATAGATTTCAGGTGCTAAAATAAAAATTTCCTTATTATCCTTAAAATGTTTTGTGACATGCTCAGCGTTAGTCGGACTAATATAGTTTGAAGGGTTAGCACTTGGGGCAGCTATAGGTATGCCTGATTGTCTGATAAGCTCTAACGCTACAGGATAAGATGGTATCCGAAGTGCTATGGTATTTAGTCCTGCTGTTACGCTAGGGGCAATATTTGCATTCTCTTTTAAAGGGACAACTATAGATAATGGTCCAGACCAAAATTTTTCTGCTATTTTTGTAGCTAAATCGTCAAACTCCCCTATTTCCTTTGCTTGCTCTATGGAGGAGACATGCACGATAAGCGGATTGATAGCAGGGCGCTCTTTGAACTGAAAAATCTTTAAACACGCCTCATTATTTGTGGCATCCGCACCAATCCCATATACTGTTTCAGTCGGAAAAACAACCACTTTACCTGATTTTATAAATTGAACTGCTTTGTTTATCATAAGCGGTTAAACTTAGCTACTTTATCAAATAATTCACAAATATTCTGTAATAACGACAAACGATTTTGAGCGATCTTTGGATCAGAGTCATTAACGAGTACATTATCAAAAAAGCTAGTAATGGGAGTTAATAGAGACGATAATAAATTTAAGGCTTTCTTATAATCTTTATCAACTATACTATCTATAATTTGCGGAGAAATTTTTTGGATTACTTCAAATAATTCTTTTTCAGGTTGTGTACTAAAGAGACTCGCATCAACTAAGCCGGTAATTTTCTGATCACCAATTATATTGCTAGCTCGTTTGTAAGCATTTAATAATTGCTTGCCTGCGTCTTCTATTAAAAATTCTTTTAACGCATCAAGCTTAAAGTTTGTATCTACTAAATTTAAGTCAAGAACTGCATTAATTAACGCAATATCATAGTCATTTTTAAAGTAAAATTTTGCTCTTTCTTCAAAAAAAGATATTATTAAATTCTTATTTTCGTCAGATGAATCTTTATATAAGTTTATAGAAAAATTAATTAAATCATTAAAATTTAGCTCTAATTTATTTTCAAGTATTATTCTTATTATACCAAGAGCTTGACGTCTTAAGGCATATGGATCACCTGAGCCTGTTGGTGTTTCCCCTGCTATCATCAAACCTACTAAACTATCTAGCTTATCGGCTAAAGCAAGTAAAGCCGCATTTCCGCTTGGTACATTGTCGCTCAAACCTTGCGGTTTATAATGGTCTCTAATTGCAGCGGCTATTTCTGCATTTAGCCCTTCATGTTTTGCATAATAATAACCCATAATCCCCTGTAAATCAGGAAATTCCCCGACCATCTCAGAAACAAGATCACTTTTGCAAAGTCTAGCTGCTGTAATCAAATCCTTATTATTTGGAGCTATATAATTACAAATATCGGTTATGCGTTCAACTTTTTCTCTTAAATTACCAAGCTTTGCATGAAATGTTACAGCTTCTAATTGGACTAATCTTGATTCTAAAGTTTTAGCTATATCCTGCTTACAAAAATATAAAGCATCCGAAAGACGTGCCGATAGAACTTTCTCGTTACCTTGAATAACTAGTTCAGCATTTGTAAATCTGCCATTACTGACAAAGAGAAAATACGGTGTGAAATTTCCTGTTTTATCAAATAAACAAAAATATTTCTGATGCGTACGCATCGAAGAAATAAGTACTTCTTTAGGTAACTCTAAAAATTTTTGTGGTATTTTTCCAAGCAGTACAACAGGAAATTCGCTAAGCCCTATTACTTCTTCTACTAAACGATTATCTTCTTTTATAATTAAATCATGAGAATTTGCTAGTTCCAGTAAACCGGTTTTAATTATTGCCTCTCTCTTTGCTCTTTCTAAAATAACATGATTGTCTAAAAGCTTATTTCTATAATCTTCAAAATCTGTTACTTCTAATTTTTTATTATCAGTAAGACGATGCCCATACGTAATATTATTAGCGGTTAAATGCCCAAATTGCATCGGTAATATTTCGCCGTCAAATATGCATAAAATATTTCGCAGAGGTCTAATCCATTTTATTTTGTAATAACCCCAAAACATCGATTTTGCCCAGCTATATTTATTAATAGCCTCTATAATAATCTCCGGCAAAATCTCTTTTATTTCTCTTTCTTCTGTTTTTTTGACAAAGAAATAATATAGCTGATTACTAATTAATTTAGTAGAAAGCTCTAATTTACTAACATTATGAGCTTTACAAAAGCCGTTAATAGCGGCTTCCGGAGCTTCTATGCTTGGTCCTTTCATTTCTTCCTCTTTTGGCAAAGTTATCTTTGGCAAATGGGTAGCATGCAGCGTTATCCTGCGAGGTCCCGCGAATACTTGTACTTTTGCAAATATTTCGTTTTCTTCAAAAATTTTCGTGAATATATTTAAATAACCCTCTTCAGCATTTTTTTGCATAAAAGCCGGAATTTCTTCGCTAAATAGCTCTAATAATAACTCGCTCACTTGTTCATCTCCAACCATTTTATACAACAAATTCTAGCTAAATGACGCACTCTTAAAACATAAGAAGCACGCTCAGTGACGCTAATTACTCCAAGTGCATTTAGTTGATTAAATGCATGACTTGCCTTAAGGCATTCATTATAAGCCGGCATAGGTAAATTAGCTTTGATTAATCTCTCACACTGGTCTTCGCTATCCTTGAAATGTCGCAGTAACATTTCACTATCGGCAAGCTCTAAATTATATTTTGAAAATTGCCGTTCAGCTTCGAAATCCACTTCACCGTATTTTAAAGCTTTTTCGCCTACTTGCCCATTCCAATCAAGCTCTCTTACTTCATCAACACCTTGAATATATAAAGCAAGCCTCTCGAGTCCATAAGTGATTTCACCGGCAACGGGACGGCATTCAATACTGCCGATTTGCTGCATATAAGTAAATTGCGATACTTCCATACCGTTACACCATACTTCCCAGCCAAGCCCGGCAGCACCTAAGGTTGGCGACTCCCAATCATCTTCAACAAATCTGATATCATGAATTTTTAAATCTATGCCTAAACATTCTAAGCTTTTAAGATATAACTCTTGAATATTATCCGGCGACGGCTTTAATATAACTTGAAACTGATAATAATGCTGCATTCTATTAGGATGCATGCCATACCTGCTATCCCCTGGTCTTCTTGATGGCTGAACATATGCAACAGACCAAGGTTTAGTACCAAGGCAGCGAAGTACAGTTGCAGGGTGAAACGTACCGGCTCCAACATGGGCATCGTAAGGCTGCAATATTGCACAGCCATAATCCTGCCAATAATTTTGTAATGTCAGAATAATTTGCTGAAATGATAGTTTTTTCATAGGGTATTATTATTGGGAAAGAAAATTTTGATCAGTTAAAAGGATCGAATATTTTTATATTAAACATATTATAATGTTTGATATTTCTAGTAACTAGTATCATATTGCTTTGTTTTGCCTGTGCAGCTATTAAAGCATCGATTGCATTCGTACTATCAATACTCATTAATTCACCCCACTCCTCACATATTTCTTTGTCAATATTAAGAATTCTTTCATTATAATCTATTATTATTCTTTCTAACCATTTTTCTAATTTCAAACTTGCTATTTTATCTTTCTTTGCTAATTTTGATATTCCCTTTCTTATTTCGCCGATAGTAATACAACTTAAGTATAACTGGCTAGAATGAACAATTGAAAACCATGCTGCTACTTGAGAATTGGATTTTTTCTTTTGAATTTCAGATACAACATTAGTATCTAATAAATATTTCATAATTCAAAATCTCTAGCATATCCTTTTGCTCTCTGAATATCCAAATTATCTGTCTTAGGTATGTTCAATAAATATTCTTTGAAATCAGGTTTTTGTTTAGTAAGTTGTTTATAGTCTTTTATACTAATAATTACAACTGCTTCTTCACCCCTTTTTGTAATACATTGAGGGGTACCATGCATTGCAATATCAATAATATTACTTAACTTATTCTTTGCTTCGTGTAACTGCCATTTATTCATATAAAATCCTCATATAGCTAGATTGTCTAGATTATTATAATATAAAGATTCAAAAAAATAAAATATTTTTTTATTAATTTGAGGTCTTAATAATACTCCTTGCCGATCTCGATTTTAGGACGATTGTTTGCTACTCGCCAATCGTTAGTATCACGGAAAGAATAAACACAGCCACAAAATTCTTGTTTATAAAAGTTCTCTTCTTTGGCAATTTCGTACATTCTGCTAGCACCGCCATCTTTACGCCAATTATAAGTCCAATAGGTCACCCCTTCATAATGAGATGCCGCCCTAGTTCCTGATTCATTAATTTGGTTCATATCTTTCCATCTAGAAATACCAAGCGAGCTAGTTATAACTTTAAAGCCGTTCTCATAAGCATATAAAGCCGTACGCTCGAAACGCATATCAAAACACATTGTACAGCGTATACCTCTCTCAGGCTCAAGCTCCATCCCTTTAGCACGCCTAAACCAATTTTGCGGATCATAATCTGCATCTATAAATTCTATATTATGTTTCTCGGCAAATTTAATATTTTCATTTTTACGAAGCTCATATTCTTTTTTAGGATGAATATTAGGATTATAGAAAAAAAGCATAAACTTAATGCCAGTATCGATCATTTTTTCCATTAAAGGGCCAACACAAGGAGCACAACAACAATGGAGTAAAACCTTGCTTTCACCGTTTGGTATTTCAAAAACTTCGCTCATATTAATTTACTAGATTCTTTTTATAGGTTTCTTTATAGAATTTTAGAATTATAGAAGATAACAAGGCAAGTGCAATTAAATAATATGCAATAGCATAATTGTTTCCGGTAACTTTCGTTAATATCATTGCTAACATTGGAGCAGTACCGCCAAATATAGCAGCTGCAAGGTTGTATGAAAGTGCAACACCGGTAAATCTTATGCTAGTCGGAAATATCTCTACTAAAACCGTTGGAATAGGCCCCATATAGATGCTAATAACTCCAGCAAATATTACTTGAGATATTATAGCTAAAGTAAAATTCATCGACCCTAAGGCTACAAAAATAGGATAGACTGATAAAATTAACAAGATAATCCCCCATATTAGTACAGGACGTCGCCCCACCTTATCCGAAACATACGCAGATATAGGCAATACTATCATCATTACGATTAATATTATACTACTAACAATTGTGCTTTGCTGATTAGTATAACCGAGTGTTTGCATAAAATTACCAATAAAAACCGTAGAAGTATAAAAAGGAGCAGTTACGGTAATATACAGACCAAGTGCGATAATTAAGTTCTTTTGGGTATTTTGTTAATGTTTCTCGTAAAGGAAAACGTGCTAAACGCCTTGTTCCCTTAGCTTTTTTATAAATAGGACTTTCTGCTAGGTTTTTTCTAATATATAAACCTACGGAGCTAATAAATAAACCGGCAATAAAAGGTATCCTCCAACCCCATTCAAATAGCATATCAGCAGGCATAAAATAAGAAAAACCGGCTGCTGTACCAAGTCCAAGCAGCATACCACCGCACATACTAACAAATGAGCTACTCCCCGCAAGTCCTCGCTGCTCGAACGAAGCATGTTCTACAATATACGAAATACAACCGCTAAATTCCCCTCCTAAAGAAAAACTTGTATGAGTCTGATAATAGTTAAAATAATAGGAGCGGCAATTCCAATAGTTTTATAACTTGGTAAGAGCCCTATCCCGGCAGTCGGTATTGCCATAGCTATAATACCCATCACCAAAGCAGTACGTCTACCGAATCTATCACCTATATTACCGAAAATAATACCGCCGAGCGGTCGTACTACAAAGCCTGCAGCAAATACCGCAAAAGTTAACGTCTCTCGCATTTCTGGATCCGGGAATGCTGCCCTATAATATAAGCAAATTGCGCATATAATGCATAATCATACCATTCTAAAGCGTTGCCGATCATGCCGGATATTACTACTTTTCTCATTAAGTTATTTTATTGATTTAAAAAAAGATAATAAGAGTAATATTTTATATTCTCAAGTAAAAATAGCTTTATTTCATGCGAATAGCTTTGCTTGCGTTGATACCGTAGTCGCCATTGCGAGGAACGTAGCGATGTGGCAATCTAGAAAAATAATTAAAAAAATTCTGATTTACAGAATTTTTACTGGATTGCTTCGTCGAATTACTGCGTAATTCTTCTCGCAATGACTATACCCTATCTATGTTTTTCATTAACCACTTTCTTAGTTAATTTAGCATTGATTTGAGAAGGAGAAACTTTAATATTTTGTTTGATGTTTTTTGTTTTTTCTTGAGATAGAAGACTTTCTTTATCATTTTGTAATGTTTTCATAAACTTATCTATATTGCTTTGTTCTAGTTTTATTGCATTATCATTATTCAAAATTAATCCTCCAATTTTTTCACCAAGTTCAGGTGCATATCTGACGGCAAAAATTGATGCTGGTACAACTATGATAGAAAAAGCCGCTCCTGCAGTCGCAACACTGATTGCTCCGACTAATAAAGCACAAACAGCACCGGCGATTTTTCCAGTTGCTTGTTTAAATATATTACTTTTTTGTGTCAATACTAAAGACATCTCTAATATTTTATTAAATTCTTTCTTTATATAGATGGTTGCTTCATCAATATTATTATATTTCTTCATGGCATACATTACAGAAGCCTTAAATAATTTTTTGTGAGACTCCGCATAATTTATTATTTTATCAAAATTCTTCTCTTTTAAAAGAGTTTTAAATATATTTTTAATTTTTTCTTTTTCGGTACTATTTATTTCATCTCCAAAATAAACTTCTACAAGATTTTCTGCTATTATATCTTGTGATTGCTCTAAAATATTATTCTTATTTTGCTCATTTTCGTCTTCAGAAGTAATCATTATTGCAAATAACTCTAATGCTACAGAAAAATTATCATCGTTAATAACCCGCATACCTAAATAACTTTTGAGTCTAGAAATACATTTATTAATATATTTTTCAGCCTCTGGTTTAGAATTAAGCCTTAGCGTATAATCTATAGCAAGCATATTTGCAATAGTAGAGCAAGTAGATTTCATAAGATTATTGACAAAATTATTAACAATATCTTTTTTAAATAAATTAGTATTTACGTTATTAAGTACTATTGCATTATTCATTTTGGTAATTTATTTTGAGGCTAATTCTCTGATATATAATATCAATTTAGCATAAATAAGATTAGGAGCATGATTTACTGAAAGTTTATATATATTCTTAGGTGTTAACACTTCTTCATTACGTACTCGTACAAAAGATATAAGAGTATTAGGAGGCATATAAGAATAAATTTCAGAAAATATTTTTAGAAAAGTCAAAAAATCTGCACATGCATATTTTATATTTATGCTATAATTATTTACATGAATCGATTCACCTTCTCCTTCAATTGCCTGAACATTATTTTTAAAAAATACTGAATTTATAAATACATCTATAGGTTCTACTAAATCATATTTATTGCTTAAGCTTTTTATTTTAGGAATTAGTTCTTGATAATTTAAGCAACTCACACTACTTGGCACACTTAAATCTACATATTTTTTGTACGATTCTAATATTTCTTCTTTAGAGTTAATGACAGAATAAAGCTTTAAAACTTCCTCTGTTAGATTTTCTTGTAAAACTTGTTTATCAAGAATAGATTTACTGTATTCTTGCTGGAAAATTTTTATTATCCAAATAGTTAAGGAAATAAAGAAGAAATATATAATAAATTGAAAAAATATAAGATTCTTTAAATACATAATATATTTTTCAAACATTATTTTTACCTTGGGTTATTAGTGCCGTTGCATGGTTTATGTCATTCCCGCGTAGGCTGGAATCCAGAGTAAAGCGAGATAAATCGAGCTTTTAAAAAGCTTTAAAGTACTGGATTCCCGCCTACGCGAGAATGACATGGAATATTACGTTTTATTATCAACTATATTAACCGATAAAGGAATTACTACCTTACCGAATATATCAAGTATTTTATCCCTATATATAACATAATCTATCTGCAAATTAGATAATTTATTTTTTACGTTTGTCATATGATCATCTAGCATCTTTAGAGATTCATCTACCGATAGATTATTAGTATGATATTTAAGTATTAACTTGATTATTAATTGTCTCTTAGAAACTAACAAAATATTATCTATATTTGTTAATTCCCATTTAATTTCTTCTAATTTAAAAGCCGGATTTAAAGTAATTATTAGCCTTTTAAGTAAATCAAACGGCAGTGGTACCGGTGTTTCTAGTAATTTTTCTATTACATATAAATCAGCTAGGCTAGTAGTATTTTTAATATAAGGATATTTATATATGATATCATCATATTCTTGATTTGTTGCATAATATTTTTCATTAATAGAGTTTATGTCTTTGTAATTTTGTTTTGTATTATATTTGATAATACCGACCACTAATATTAATATTATAAGTAATGCACTATATAATTTAAATGTCAGATCCTTTATAGTAACTAGTTTTTTTATTGATTTTAAATTATTATTATAAGCGGGAAAACTCTTATATTCTAGAAACAGTCTACTAATATTCGTATCTATAAATCTTTCTTTTTCTAGAGTTTGCTTATTTAGTATATTATCAACCGGTATAAAGATTACAGGGCGTTCTTCAAAATTTGTTGATTCTAATAAAGATTTTAACTCTTCATCTACTATAAGAATTATACAGGCTCTTTGGTCAAGATTACTTATATAGTTTTTAAATAATATCAAACAATCATTAATTTCTTGTTCTATAATACCTTGAACATAGCCGGTTGTTTTATCCAATGGATACTCAAGATTTCTAATTGTTATTATATTATTTTTATGTTTGATAATAAATTTTATACCGCTAGCTTGTGATGCATATACACAAATTTGAAAATAATCGTTATATTTATCATTTTCTATATTCTGCACTATTTTATTTATAATAACTTTTAGCTCTAACGTTAAAAAGTAAATTCCTTTTAAATCAAGAGATCTTTTATCTATAATGCATGAAATTATATCACTTAAAGGTGTTTCAAATGGACACGACATAATTAAAATCGACCAAATTTCACTTGGGGTAGTAGTAATTTCGTAAACACAATGTGCTATAATGTCTTCTTTATTAAAATAACCTTCAATAAATTGTTCAATAGGATCAAGTTTAACTATTGACTGTAATATAGGTATTTGATCGTGCCGTGTTTTACATTCACTGCCGTCAAGTAAAAAATAAATATCACTTTTTGGAAATTTACTAAAAAAGTTTTTATAAGGATTTAAGTCTATCTGTTCCCGAGTAGGGATAAATAATTTATCTAATAATTTATTATCAAGAAAAGTACTAAGAAATACACCTTTATTACCTAGTAACACCACAATCTTTTTTCTTTTGAAAGAAAATATTTTTAATTTTGTAGCAAATTGAACAAAATGTAATTTGATCGAATCAAAAATATTTTTCATAAATAAATTTATTTTAATCATAATTCAGTGTATTTTACTATACTGGACGTCATTTCTGCGTGGATACCCGAACCGTCATTGCGAATGACTGATAAGGAGCGTGACAATCTCAGGACTTTGGCACGAGATTGCGTACGTACAATTACTAAGTAATTTTCCTCGCCATGACGAAAAATGATCCTCTCCGGAATGACATAACATTAAATAATATATCTTACCATGACTAAATTTACCACCGAAGAAGTTAGAAGTAAATTTATAACTTACTTTAAAGCAAATAATCATACACATGTACCGGCCAGTTCGTTAATTCCACACAATGACCCTAGCTTAATGTTTGTTAATTCCGGAATGGTACAATTTAAAAATGTTTTTACCGGACAAGAAAAAAGACCTTATAACAAAGCGGTAACTAGTCAAAAGTCTCTTAGAGCCGGCGGCAAGCATAACGACCTTGAGAATGTCGGTTATACGGCAAGACATCACACCTTTTTTGAAATGCTAGGTAATTTTTCATTCGGTGACTATTTTAAAGAACAAGCCATATATTACGCTTGGAATTTATTGACTAAAGAATTTGAACTCCCAAAAGACAAGCTTTATGCAACAATTTATCATACTGATGACGAAGCAGCTGCTTATTGGAAAAAAATAGCAGGTTTTGGGGATGATCGCATCATAAAGATCAAAACAAACGATAATTTTTGGTCAATGGGTGATACTGGCCCTTGCGGTCCTTGTTCCGAAATTTTTTACGACCACGGTGAACAAATATATGGCGGACTTCCTGGTACTAAAGATGAAGACGGTGATAGATTTATCGAGATTTGGAATATGGTATTTATGCAATATGAACAAATCGATAAAGATACTAGTATAGAATTATCGCAAAAATCTATCGATACCGGTATGGGTCTTGAGCGTATGACGGCAGTATTACAGCATGTTAACAACAATTATGATATAGATTTATTTCAGGAAATAATTAATTTTATAGAAAATATAGTAAAAGTGAAAGTAGAGGGAGAAGCTAAATTTTCTTACCGAGTTATTGCCGACCACTTACGAGCAAGTAGCTTTTTAATAGCTGACGGCATTATTCCTTCAAATGAGGGGCGTGGTTACGTACTTCGCCGCATTATGCGAAGATCCATGAGGCATGCTCATATGCTTGGGTCAAAAGAGCCGTTAATGTATAAATTACTGCCAAAACTTGTTGATTTAATGGGGAATGTTTATCCTGAACTTAAAAGAGCAGAAAGCTTTATAAGCAGTATCTTAGAACAAGAAGAAATTAGATTTAAAGCCACATTAGAACGTGGTCTCAAACTTCTTACCGAAGAAACAGAAACGCTAACAAAAGGTAATGAATTATCAGGAGAAGTAGCATTTAAACTATACGATACTTACGGATTTCCGCTTGATCTAACCGAAGATATTCTAAAAAATCGTGATATTTTCGTTGATCACAAAGGGTTTGAAGAGCAAATGCTTATGCAAAAAGAACGTGCTAGAAAATCTTGGCTTGGCTCCGGTGAATCAAAAACCAATCAGTTGTGGTTTGATATCAAAGAGCAACATGGTAGCACGGAGTTTTTAGGATATACACTTAATGAAGCAAAATGTAAAATAATTGCATTAATCAAAAATAATAATTTAGTTAATGATATAAAAGAGATAGATACACAATTCCTGCTAATCAGCAACCAAACTCCTTTCTACGGTGAATCAGGCGGCCAAATAGGTGACATCGGAACGATATTTGCAAAAGATTCTGAAGTAGAAGTAATAGATACTTTAAAATATTTAGGCTCTATTATAGTCCACAAATGTATTTTGAAAAAGGGGCAGATTAACGTAGGCGAGAATGCTAATTTTAGTATAGACATAAGATATAGGCAAAATTTAAGAATTCATCACTCGGCAACGCATATATTACATGCAGTACTGCATGAGGTACTTGGGAAACATGTTACTCAAAAAGGTTCGTTAGTCGCTCCGACTTATTTACGCTTTGATATTAGCCATTCTAAAGCTATGACTAATGAAGAAATCACTCTAATCGAAGATAAGGTAAATGAGATTATTAGAGATAATCATGAAGTAACTACTACATTAATGGCAACTGAAGATGCAGTTAAACAAGGAGCTATGGCACTGTTTGGCGAGAAATACGACTCTGAAGTAAGAGTAGTTAAGATGGGTGAGACTTCTTTAGAATTATGCGGCGGTACGCATGTCAGACGTACCGGTGACATCGGTTGCTTTAAAATCACAAGCGAAAGTGCTATAGCAGCAGGTGTTCGTAGAATTGAAGCAGTTTGCGGTGAATTCGTAATTAAATTAATGAGAGAAAAGGATAGTTTACTTAAATCGATAGAAAGCAGTTTCAAAACTAATAAAAATGAACTTATTACTAAGGTTAATAATATCTTAGAGCGTAACAAGGAAGTTGAAAAAGAGTTAGAAAAAACTCATTTAGCTAGTTTAGATTTAAGTATAGAGCAAATTGAAAAGCAAGCTGCACAAATAACAGGAATAAAACTATTATACAAAAAAGTAGGAAATATAGACAATAAAATATTACGTCAAGCTGCCGAAAATTTAACAAAAAAAGTAGAAGATTTGATAATGGTATATATTGCCGAGGGAATTGGTAAATTATCTATTACAGTTGCGGTGAGTAAAGCTATAACAGACAAATACAATGCAGATATAATTGCCAAAAAACTTTCTTTATTCTTAGGTGGCAGCGGCGGAGGTGGACAAGCAAGCCTTGCTCAAGCCGGTGGAAATGATATAGGTAAGCTAACTAACATCCATGAAAAATTATACAGTTTATTGACAGTGTCGTAGTGTACTAATTTAGGACGTCATTACGAGTGTGCTTTGTAGATGGATACCCGGTTGTCATTGGTAGTACTTGCGTGGCAATCTCGTCAAATATCCTGAGATTGCTTCGTCAATTACTTCGTAATTTCCTCGCAATGACAAGGTGGTATCCACGTAACAATGCCTATGCAGGGAGGCATTGTAATGACAAAATTTATGGTTGTTAATACGCTGCTTTCACAAAATAAAGACCGGAGGCGGGAGCAGTAGGACCGGCGGCTTTTCTATCTTTGGCTTCTAAAACATCTTTAATTTGTTCTGCCTGCCAAATATTTTTACCAACAAGTACTAAACTGCCGACAATATTACGTACCATATGATGCAAAAATGACGGGGCTGAAAGATATAATTTTATTTCTTCGTCTTCTTTAATAATATTAAGTTCAGTTAAAGTTTTAATCGGTGATTTTGATTGACATGAGCTAGCCCTAAATGAAGTAAAATCATGTTTGCCTAATAGATAGGCGGCAGCTTGTTGCATAGCCGGAACATCTAAAGGTGAACTAATCCACCATGCTCTATTTAAATCAATTACCGATGGATAAGGTCTATTAATAATTCTATATATATAATAACGAGAGGTAGCTGAAAACCTAGCATGAAAATTATTGGGGGCTAATTCACAATTCCATACTCCTACGGCATACGGTCTTGCAAAATAGTTGATAGCTGTAATAATTTTGTGAGGTTCTAAATATTTTGAAAGATCAAAATGTGCTACTTGACCTATAGCATGAACACCGGCATCTGTCCTTCCTGACCCAAACAATATCACCTGTTCACCGGAAAATTTATAAATCGCTTCTTCTAATATCTGCTGTACCGACATTACTCCTGCTTGTCTTTGCCAACCTGCAAGATCCGTGCCTAAATATTCAATGGTAATTTTATATCGATACATAATAGCCCACTGTCATCCCGTGGCTTGACCACGGGATCTTGTATCATAGCCCGTGTCCTGAGATCCCAAATCACGGGATGACAGTATAAGTATTATCATGCTTCTAGTAAATCCGATGGATTACCGTCACCACGCTTTCCTCCGCTTCTAAAGCTATTAAGTTTTTTGGATCTAATAGGATGTTGTAACTTTCTTAAAGCTTTTGACTCGATTTGTCTTATACGTTCTCTAGTTACTTTAAATTGCTGCCCTACTTCTTCTAATGTATGGTCAGTATTCATACCTATACCGAAACGCATTCTAAGCACTCTTTCTTCACGAGGCGTAAGGGTTGCAAGTACTCTAGTGGTAACTTCTCGTAAATTTGACTGAATTGCCGCATCAATCGGTGCTACTGCATTCTTATCTTCGATAAAATCGCCTAATTGACCGCCGTCACTATCATCACCTACGGGATTCTCAAGACTTATAGGTTCTTTAGCTATTTTCATGACTTTACGCACTTTATCAAGCGGCATTGAAAGACGGTTAGCGATTTCCGTTACTGTTGGTTCGTATCCGAGTTCATTAAGCATTTGTCTTGAAGTACGTAGTATCTTATTAATTGTTTCAATCATATGTACAGGAATACGTATAGTCCTTGCTTGATCGGCAATAGCTCTTGTTATAGCTTGTCTAATCCACCACGTAGCATAGGTAGAGAATTTATAACCACGGCGATATTCAAATTTATCCACCGCTTTCATAAGTCCTATATTACCTTCTTGAATTAAATCTAAAAACTGCAATCCTCTATTAGCGTATTTTTTAGCGATAGATATAACTAAACGTAAATTCGCTTCTATCATATCTTTTTTTGCTTGTAGCGTTTGTCTCTCGCTTTTTTGTATAGTATTCACTAGTTTTTTAAAATCATTAACTAAAAGACCGGTTTTAGATTCTATAACCGATAATTCAGCAATCATTTGATCTATATAATCCGATTCTTTAATCATTAACTCTTTCCAAGCGACTTTTTTATTTTTCAGCATTTTTTCTTTCCATGCTGCATTGATAACCGATCCTATATATTCATCAAGGAAATTTTGGCGAGTTACTCCATATTTTTCAGCAAGTTTTAAAAAAGCTGTTTCTTTATTAATTAAATCACGATTTATTCCATACATCTTACCTAAAATTTCTTCTGTTCTTTTAGAATTAAAATGTATTTCCGAAACTTCATTTATTAATAATTCCAAATTATTATATTTTTTGCTATTTTGTAAAACCTTCGGCTCAAAAGATTTCTCATAACATTTTTTAGCTTCAATGAGTAGCTCTTCACAGATAAAAGAAATCTTTTTCATACGCTCTATAATATTAGGTAATATCTGCGTTTCTACTCTAGACATAGATAAGTGATTATCCTCATGCTCTTCTCCTTCGGTCTCACTACTATGTTCTTCATCATTTTCGGGTGTTTCGTCATGTAACATGTTAGCTTCTAAATCTATCAGATCACGTAGTAACATTTTTTCATTAACTAAATCTTCATACCATACTATAAAACAACGCATAGCAATAGGACTTCTGCATAAGGAAGCAGTCATTGTTTTATGTCCTTCCTCAATCCTTTTTGCTATTTCTACTTCATTTTCACGAGTTAAAAGATCGACTCCCCCCATATCCTTAAGATATAATCTTACAGGATCATCAGTAGTACCTATATTTTCTTCTTCTACCTCATCCTCAGGTTCATTATCAACATTGGTAGATAGCTTAAATTCTTCATCCATTCCGATATCAAGCTTAATTTCATCATCTTCATTAGATTCTAAAATATCTACTCCTGCATCAGAAAATTTTAATATAGCTTCCTCTAATTGTCTTATTGAAGGATTTTTATTAAGAGGAAGAGCGTTGTTTATATCATCATAAGTGACCGGTATCTTTTTAGATTTAGCTTTTTTAAGTAAACTATCTATTTTATCTAGATCATTGTCTATATTGCTATTGCTCATTAAATACCTATATGCTTTTTTCTTTTAAAAGAAGTTTGAAATAATTAAGTTATCGTGTGATTAATAAAAGATTCGTTTAAAACTTGCAGTTCATTTGCAATCTTCAGAATTTCTTTTTTATATAGTAAAACTTTTTCAAAGTCGTGATTGTCAGTACTGTTTATGGTAATAGCGTATTCTTGTTGTAAATTTATTAGATAATATTTCTTATGTAGCCACTGCCATAATAAATCCAGTCTGATATTATTTTTATTAAATGAGATATCTAAAAACAAATTATCCGTTTTTGATAATAATAAAAAAATATCAAAAAAGCTAGTTTTTTCCACAATTGCAGTAATTTCACTTGCTTCTACGTTATTATCTATAATCTCGTTTAAATACCAATTACGGAATTCTTCAAGCGATTTATTATTAAAATTTAAATTTAAGATGAAATCTCTAATATCTTTTTCTTCAAGTATTATAGGAAATTTAACCAACAAAGCACAAAAAGCGTGTTCTAGTATTTCAAGCTCCGAATAGCTGTGACTTGAAATTATAGGAGCCAAATTTGAGTTTTTAGTTGTAGCTTTCTTCTGCGTTGTAACTAAATTTTGCCATATTTGATCTTTAAAAAACCTATAATAACTTGCTTTTAAATAACTATCCGATATTTTGCTGCAATAATTTGTTAAATTTTTTTCTAAATTAGCTTTTTCTTCCGCAGTTTTAAAACTCTTGCCGCTATACTCAATATGCCAAATCATTTCTGATAAGCTTATTCTTTTATCTATAAGCTTTGCAAAAAAATCAGCACCGTTTTTATTTACTGCATCGTCGGGATCAAGTCCGCTTGGTAACCTAATAAAAGAAATTTTCTTTTCACTATTAATCAGCGGTAATGCTAAGTTAATAGTTCTTATGCTAGCTTTTATGCCTGCATTATCTCCGTCAAGACATAATATAATTTCATCGCCAGCACGCCATAATTTATGTAAGTGATTCTCGGTAACGCTAGTACCGAGACTCGCAACTGTTTCACTAAAACCTGCTTGATGTAGTGCTATAACATCAAAATAACCTTCTACTAAAATCGAATGATTTTTTTTATAGCTACTGCTTATCGCTTTATGCTCACCGTATAGAGTTTCACTTTTTTGAAATACTGTAGTTTCAGGTGAATTTAAGTATTTAGGCAGCCCCTCCCCTAGTACTCTACCGCCAAAGCCTACAATTTTATTGTAAATATTTCTAATTGGAATAGTAATACGGTTAGAAAATAAATTATATATTTCACCGTTTTCTCGCTTGCCGATTAGCCCTGCTTTACCAAGCTTTATAATATCTATATTTTTATCGTGAAAAAATTTTTCAAATTTATTATTCTTCGGGGCAAAGCCTATTGAAAACTCTTTTACTGTTTCTTCGGTAATACCCCTTTCGTGTAGATAATGTAATATTTCAGGTGTTAATTGTGTCCTGAAAAACTTATTGGCGAGTTCTAAAATATTTAGAATTTCATCGGATTCTTCATAAAATTCTTTCTGTTTTGCAGTTAATTTCGGTATCTCTATACCGTAATCGATTGCAAGCTTTATAGCAGACTCATTATAAGATAAACCGCTAATATTAGAAGTAAATTTTATAACATCACCGGCTGCTTTACAACCAAAACAATAGAAAAATCTCTTACTATTACTAACCGTAAAAGATGGGGTCTTTTCTTGATGGAAGGGACATAAACCTACATAGTTACCGGATTTTCTAGTTAAAGCTACTTTTTGCCGCACTACATCCGATATGTTAATACGGTTTCTTAAGAACTCATAAAATTCCGGTGCAACTCTCATTATATTACAATATGTAGGAAAGAATAGCTGTAGAAAGACAATAAGAAAGCGGTATAGACAAATTATCGTTAATTCTTAAATCTTTTGAATAAAATTCAGCTACTGTAGCCCCTATGCAGCTTATAATAATAATAATAAAACTTGTATTATATCCTAAATAGAAATACACTAATATACTTATAAAAATTGCAGAAGCTGAAAAGGTAATAGAACCGGCTATAGATTTACCGTTACCTAAGCTATTTCCTATTTTAACGCCGACAAGAGCCGCTAAACAATCTGAAATAATTAAAATCAACCACGAACAAATCACTAAATTTTTAGGGAAAAGAAGAGCAGTTAAGAAAAAACCGAGCATCATAAAGCTAACGCCGCTTAAAGCAAAAGAACCGTTATTTTCTTCAAGCCTTATAACTTTTGAAAAAAATCTAGTTACAAATTCGCTAATTTTTGCATTATTATGACGTGATACATCTAAATATAATGTAATAGCCGTTATTATAAATAATAATAACGTAATAGCGGTTCTTGGAATAAATAAATAAAGCAGCGGAAATATTATAGCCGATAGGTGGAAAATTTTACGCTTTTTCTCAAAGTCCAAATCTTTAATTTCCATAAGATTACTAATTTGTTGCTATTGTTATATGAGAAATAATGCCAACATCATTGCGAGCAGTATTCGATGTTATTCCTGCGAAAGCAGGAATAACATAACAGAATCCGCTTAGACAAGGACCACTTGCAATGACGATATTTAGGCAATGCCAAATAATTAAAAAGGCTTATTTGACAAATTTCACTATTACAAATATACTTGCTGAAATCTATATTATTGAAAATAGTATACTAAAATTACTAAATCTATACAATATAATTATGAATACAAAATTTCCTATCACCGCTAAAGGTTTTGAAAAATTAGAACACGAGCTTAAACATTTAAAACATGTAGAACGTAAAAAAATTAGTGCAGATATAGCCGAAGCACGAGAACACGGCGATTTATCCGAGAATGCGGAATATGAAGCGGCACGTGAGAAACAAGCATTTATAGAAGGGCGTATTAAAGAGCTTGAAGATATGACAGCAAGAGCGGAAATTATTGATATTGGTAAATTATCGGGAGATAACATAAAATTCGGGGCTACGGTTACTTTGATCGACGACGATACTGAAGAAGAAGTAACATATATCATTGTAGGAGAATATGAAGCCGATATAACTAGAAAAAGAGTTTCAATCGCTTCTCCTATAGCAAAAGCTTTGATTGGAAAATCGGTAGGTGATTTTGTAGAAGTTACAACACCGAAAGGATCTAAATCATACGAAGTAGTTACCGTTGAATATAAAGAACTAGAACTTTAATTTGATTTTTTTGTCACTATAAACGTTAACCGTATGGCTTGTTATGTCATTCCCGCCTACGCGGGAACGACATCGAGTAGGTTTTTCGATCCATGCAAAAACCCCTGCTCCTTGCAATGACGATTTGGGTATCAACAACGCAGGTATGACATTATTAATTACTTCTTCTTAAACATCTCGAGCATTCTTTTTGTTACTATAAATCCGCCGAAGATATTTATAGAAGCAAGCAGCGTTGCAAAATACCCTAGTAGACCGGGAAACCCAAAAGCAGAGCTACTTGCAGCAATCATAGAACTAAGAACTATAATACCTGAAATAGCGTTAGTAATAGACATAAGTGGAGTATGGAGTGCAGGCGTTACTTTCCACACAACATAATAGCCCACAAAAGAAGCTAATACAAAAATAGTTATAGCAAATACTAGCGGATCTATAGTACTTGTGTTTGTTTGCCAACTAGTATCTATTACCAAATCTTTTAATTTATCTGATAATTCTTGGGTATTATGGGCAATTTCAGCAGCCTGTTTAGCCATCGTCGGTAATTGATTCATATATTTAATTTCTCACTCACAATTTTTCCGTCTTTAGTAATCAACATCTCACGTACTAACGCATCATCCATATTAAACTTACCGTCTTGCAATGCATAGGTTAGAAAATTATACAAATTCTTAGCATATAATTTTGAGCTGTCGGTAGCAATTTTAGTAGCAAGGTTTGATAAACCTATTATTGTAACTCCGTGCTTAGTAACGATCTTATCCGGTTCTGAACCTTCCACGTTCCCGCCTGTACTAGTCGCTATATCAACAATCACTGAGCCGCGCTGCATAGATTCTAGCATTTTTTCCGTAACAAGCAGAGGTGCTTTTTTTCCCGGAATTTGTGCAGTAGTAATAACTATATCATATCCTTTAATAATTTTTGCTAAAAACTCTTCTTGTTTAGCTTTATAATCTTCCGAACTCTCGTGAGCATAGCCTGATTTATCTTGTAAATCCTCCTGTAATTCCGGTGAAACAAACTTAGCTCCTAAGCTTTCTACCTGCTCTTTGGTAGCAGCTCTTACATCATATCCTGCAACAATGCTACCAAGCCTTTTTGCCGTTGCAATAGCTTGAAGACCGGCAACACCGATACCAAGCACTAAAGTTTTACACGGTGAAATCGTCCCTGCTGCCGTCATCATCATAGGAAAAGCCCTTGTGTAATGATAGCTTGCTTCAATTACCGCTCTATAGCCTACTAAGTTACTTTGAGAAGATAAAGCGTCCATATTTTGAGCTTTAGTAATTCTCGGCACAAACTCCATAGCAAAAGTCGTAAGGTTTTTTTTAGCTGCCGCTTTTATATATTCATGATTTAAATAAGGCGATAATAATCCTACAATAATTGCTCCTTTTTTTGCAAATTCAAGCTCACTATATTTATCCGTAACGGATGAAGGTTGCACCTTTAATATAATATCAGCATCAGAAATAATTTCGAGTGGTACCGAAGATATTTTAGCACCTAGAGCAACATATTCTTCATCAAGAAAACCGGCATGAAGCCCTATATCTTTTTCTACCATAACCGTATAGCCTTTTTTGACTAGCAATCCTGCTACTTCAGGCGTTATAACGGCTCGTGTTTCATGCTTGGCTTTTTCTTTTAAAGCAACGATTTTCATAAATACTAATTATATTTTGCATTAACTGAATACATAAGGTATTTTAAACATAATTTAAAATATAAAACAACGAAAATGAAAAAAATATTTTTTCTAATCATTATTTATCTTTTTGTGAATTCAAGCTTAGCATTTGGGGCAGATGATAAAACAGCTATTTCGGAGCTAAAAACTTATCTACGTACGATAAAATCGGTTGCGATAGATTTTACTCAAGAAGATTCGTACGGTAAAATAGTTAAAGGAAAATTACTGATCCATAAACCTTATAATTTTAGATGTAATTATTATCCTCCTTTCCCTTTAGTTATAATAGGTACTAAAAATTTCGTATCGATGTATGATTATGATATGGAGCAAGTAAGCCGTATTAATAGAAGCGAAAATACATTTAATTTTTTATTAGAAGATAATGAGCATTTTGACAAGGATTTTGTTTTTGAATCAGTAATTAACGAAAGAAATATTTCTAAAATTACTATCTATCATACTCTAACGGAAAAACGTAGCGAAATTACTTTTAATAAAGCTACTCAACAAATTGAAGCATTAAAAATATTTGAAGATAATAATATAGTCACTATTACTTTTGATAAAATAGCTAAAGTACAAAAATTTTCCGATGATTTGTTTAAAGTAAAAAACCCTGAAATATTCGGTCCTCCTAAAAGATTAACAAAATCGGAAATAGAAAAAAAATATATTGTTTCTTGAAAATAAACAGGTTATGTTAATTATGCTAGTAGTGGGCATTGTACCTGTTTAGTCGGTCAGGTCTGAAAGGAAGCAGCCAGAGTGGGATTTGATGGGTCATTACTAGCATTATTCTAATTTTTGTCATTTCTACAGCAAGGCGGTTCGTTTTATGTCATTCCCGCGAAAGCAGGAATTCAGTAAAACATATACAAAATACGTATTTTGTAGCAATATCAAGGTTATTTTCTCTAGATTCCCGCTTTCGCGGGAATGACATAGAGAACCATGCAATAAAGCCAGTTTTCTGCTAAAATGATATAAAAAGTCTTATAACTATCGTGCTAGATATAAATTCATCAAATCAATATATTCCTTTTGCAAGGAAATATCGCCCTAGTAACTTTGCCGAGCTTCAGGGGCAAGAGGTATTAGTCAAAGTTTTAAGCTATACTATTTTAAACGATAGGCTCGCCGGAGGCTATCTTTTAACAGGTATTAGAGGAGTCGGTAAAACTACTTCCGCCCGAATTATTGCTAAATCCGTCAACTGTTCTGCTTTAATTACCGAAAATACGACTATTAAAACATGCGAGGAATGTACGAATTGCATCAGCTTTAATAATCATAATCACCCTGATATAATCGAAATTGATGCGGCAAGTAAAACTAGCGTAGATGACATACGTAGAATTATAGAATCCGCCGAGTATAAGCCCCTACAAGGTAAGCATAAAATCTTCATTATTGATGAGGTGCATATGCTCTCTAAAGGGGCATTTAATGCACTTCTTAAGACACTGGAAGAACCACCACCTCATATAATATTTATCTTTGCAACGACGGAAGTACAAAAGATACCTGCAACTATTATCTCAAGATGTCAACGTTATGATTTAAGACGGTTGAGTTTTGAAGAGATTTTTAAGCTACTTGAATATATAACTAAGCAAGAAAATTTAAAAACCGATATAGAAGCACTAAGAATTATAGCTTACAAATCGGAAGGGTCGGCACGTGATGCAGTCTCTATTTTAGATCAAGCAGCTAGTATGTCGGCGAAATCTGACAATATAATTAGTCCTCAAGTAATTAATCAAATGCTTGGGCTTGTCGATAGTTCGGTTATAATAGAATTTGTCGAATGTATTATCCACAGAGAGACGGAAAAAGCTATAAATTTAATAAATAAACTTTACGGTTCTTCGGTTAATCTTGAGATTTTTATAGAATCGGTATCAGATTTTATTGCTTATCTTAATAAAGTAAAAATGTTACCTAATTATAGTTTGCCTATATATGAATCATTTAATGATAGAACTAAAAACATATTAGATAACACCAGCTTGCCGCACTTATCAATCTTATGGCAAATATATAATAAGGGAGTAGGGGAAATAAAAATTTCCTATAACCAACTAACAGAAACGGAAATGTTAGTTATAAAATCTATATATTCGACGTCGCTACCCTTGCTTACAGATTTTGACGGTAATAATCAAAATTTAAATCAATCAATTAATCCAGAAATAAAAAAAAAATTTGAAATTGTAGATTTTCTTGAATATTTATATAAAAATAATGAGATAGATATATATTATTTCCTGCTCAATCATACGGAACTTAAAAATCTCAGTAATAATAGATTAGAGTTCGTAAGTCTTGAAGTTACAAGCAAAATAAAAAGACAAATAGAAGATTTGTTAGCTGCTTTTACTAATGAAAAGTTTGAGATAGTAATAATAAAAGAGCAGAACAAGCAAACCTTAAAGAATCAGTTAATTGGTAAGATTGAAGCAAGTAACGATTTTGGTTTAATTAAAAAACATTTCCCAAATATAACAATTTCAGATATTTTACTTAAAAGCTAAAAATATATAGGATAGAATTATGGTAAATTTTAATCAGTTTTTAAAGCAAGCCCAATCAATGCAAAAGAAAATGCAAGAAGCTCAAGAGCAAATGGCAAATGCAAGATATACCGGTAAAGCCGGCGGCGGACTTGTTGAGGTTATTGCAACCGGTAAAGGCAACGTTGAAAAGATTTCAATTGATGAATCTTTATTAAAAGCAGAAGAAAAAGAAATGCTTGAGGATTTAATTAAAGTTGCCTTTAATGATGCTCAACAAAAATGTGATGAAGATTCTCAAAATTCTTTATCAGGAGCTTTAAACGGTATGAGCTTACCACCAGGCTTTAAAATGCCGTTTTAACACGGCTCTTTTATGTCATTCTTGCAAAGATCGTGTTGAGTGGACACAAGTCGTCATTGCATACGAACGTTAGTGAGCGTGGCAATCTCAGGAATTCTTCGCAATGACGGAAAAACTGCTCCACGCAACAACGTCTTTAGTCGCTTAGCTCATGACGATTTGGTATCCATATTTATTCACAAAATATCATCATAATAAGATGTATTCCCCAACATCTTGTTAAGCTCTGTTTGCGCTATCTCAGGCAAAACTTTAAGTTTCTCTTTTAATATTTGATATTCTTCATTATATATTTCTTTATATTTCAATAGCGTTTTATCCCTATTTTATACCTAAGAGACGGGATAATCATATCGTTTAGTTTATCTAATTTTTGCTCTAATTTTTCTTTTTGCTCTTCTGTTAGCTCTTTTTTACCGGTTTCTAAAAAACTTTTCAAATTACGAGCATCTTGTAGATAAAGTTTAACAACATCAATATTATAATTAGTATCCAAAAGTTTTATTGATGCTTTCCAAGCTATAAATTCTATTAATTTTTCAAATGAAAATTTCTACTAAATTTTCCGTTTCTACATTCTTCTGCCAATTTATGAAAATCATCTTCACAATTTACGTCATCAGGATTAGCCTCTGTCTTAAGTAGTATTTTAACTATATTTTCTTTACTTAGAATAGAAGCTATATGCAGAGGTGTATCATCGTGTTCATTTAGTGGTATTGCTGCAAACTCATTAGAAACAGCCATCTTATTATTGACAAGTTCTTTGATCTTCTTAATGTCTTAATTGTAAATAGTATTAAACAAATTGATTTCGTCATATTTATATTGATACACAAAACCCCTTTTATTTAAAAAAGGCATGTTGGCACTTTTTGATATAAAGGCCAAGAAATAATTAATAATTTAACTATTTCTTAATAATAAGGAAATTTGTAAAAAATAGACATCTTTCCAAAGCAGTTTATAGAGAGGAATTTAAAGGATACACGGAAGCACTTGCCGCTGCAGCATATATACACATACGTGAAGATTAGGGATTAGGATCGACGTACAAATTGCCTTTAGAAGCAAGTTATGCAAGAAGTCTAATAATTCAAGATCAATAAATCCTTATCAATCCTGAAACCTTTGAAACGCTCAAGTAGCGACATACCAAGAAGCGAAATATCAAGGTCACCAAGACCTACATGTCCTTTAATGTTCTTAAATTCCGTACCGATTACTACACTATTTAAGGTTATAGGGGCGGCTTTATTTTCGCCGTTAGCTGTTAGATAAGTTCTAGTATATTTTAATTTAGTTAAGTCAAAGCCTAATTTTTGAGCATCTTCTTTAGTTAAAGCTATATCACTTGCCCCTGTATCTACCATAAATTTTATTTTAACGTTATTTACAAAAGCATTGATATAAAAACGCCCGTCTCTGCTACGGGCTATAATAATTTCTCCGACTTCAGTAGACCATTTATATGATGGAATTAAAGCAGACATTACTCTATGATAAGCGTAGTTCAGCTCAAACCTAAAAGCATAACCAGTTATTATAACTAAGAAAATTACTGCCCACATTGCTAATTGCAAACAAAATCTGCGTATTTCATTTTGGCTAATAGTACTGTAAATTATACTAAATAATATTAATAATGACGCACAAAAACTTCCTATATTTTGTGGTACTTTAAAAAATTTTGGATAATGTTGATTGATATATTTGTATAATAAACCGGTTACAATTACGGTGCTGCAAATGATAAAAATAAGTTTTATGAGTTTTTTATTCATATAATATATTACAAGTAAATAAAGAATAGGTATACGAAGTTCTATCTGAGTATATAAATTTTAATCTATATAATCAAACCAAAGTCCCAGCCCATTTTTAAGTGGAAAACTACCTTCTTGGTTCACTAGAATAATAATTCCAAGTTCTTCTGACGGTATAAAGCCAAAAAAAGAATTAATACCGTTAATTATATAGCCTGAGTGAAAAATTAAATCCTTATTTGAGCATCCTTTTACTTTAAGAATACGCCATCCAAGAGCATAATATGACTCAATCATTTTTTGATCAATAGGCCAAATCGGTTGCCATTTAAATCCAAAAACATCTTTGTTTGATTCTACTATTTTATACATACGATCTTAAAGTACTTTTAGCAATAAGATTCGGTTTATAACCAAAACTAAGTGTGAATATTTCAATCATTCCATCTATCGATGCAAAAATACCGACAGATGCAGGTACCGTCTTTGGGTAATAAGGCGGAAACGGCAGCAATGTTATTACCTCCTGTCCGTCTATTATTGCTTTAGAATGCGGATAAGCAAGTTGTACATTCGGCCCTAGCGGTAATATTTGTATATCTTGCGTTCTAAGCGTTGTACGCAAATTATCTATTGCAGCATTTAAACTTGATTTTTTACAATTTAAAGCTTCTTCAAGTAAACTAAAATATGTTACTATACTTATAGCATTGCCCGGGTTTACAACTAGCTTGTTGTTTTTTTAGCAACGTTAAAAGCTTTGAGCGATTCATTCCTTGCTCAATTTCAATATTTCCTGAGAATTGATAACCTGTTGTATGGCTTAAAATATTATTAAGACTAATAGCATTTTAGGTATGGTAATTTGAATTTTCCGTCAAAATCTCAACTTATCTTGATCTACCATTAATGCAATTGCCGTTGCTGAAACAGCTTTTAAAACCGATGCTAAAGGAAATAAAGTTTTATCCATAAATAACTCCACTATTACCTTTCTGATTTCCAAACGTTGTTTTATAAATAACTTCACCTTTGTATAAAATTGCAATGGCTCCTCCTTGTAATTCGTCTTTTTGCAATTCAAGCTTTTTAGTTTTTGCGGTAATTCTACTCATGTCTGTGCCAAAACTGTACGATGTGATAATAGTAACATTATACTAAAAAATAGGATAAGCTTTTTATTCATATGGCGATATTATTTATTGATTCTATGTCATTCCTGCGAAAGCAGGAATCCAGCTTTCTAAACAAATTATATACTAAATTTTTATATGATTTTTTTTATTTTTACCATTTTTTACTGGATTCCCGCTTTCGCGGGAATGACAAAAGCTACTTTTAACCGCTATTGCCTTTTCTTTATCTTTTAATCTAATAAGTAGCAAGCTCTAATAAATATTTGTCATCTAAAGCTTCAATAATTTGCTCATATAATTCAGCTGGAATTAGATAAGCAATCGGTTTATTATGATTTAATAAGGCAACAGGCTCACCACTTGCCTTATCCAATAATGTAGTAGGGCTTTTTTTAAATTCTGATATACTAACTGCTAGATTTGCATAAATATGTTCCATTATTGACTCCAAGTAAACGAAGAAAGTTATACGAAGATCAACTTGGAAAAGAGCAAGGAGTCTGCAAGACTAGGAGCGGAGCGTATCCTTAATACGTGGCTACCTGCGAACTTATTTAGACGACGTAGCCAGTTTTTTAAGTTCATTGAGGATACCTATAATTAATACTAAATCTAAATACTAATTTATAGGCTATAATTTTATCTTTATCAAGAAAATCACCTTAAATCGCCGATATTCTCTAAAAACAACCTAGCTCGATGCGATGCCGGTTTATTAAAAAAATCCTCGGCAGGCTGATTTGCTAAAATCTGTCCTTGATCCATAAAAATAACACGATCCGCTATTAATTTTGCAAACTTCAAATGGTGCGTGACTACTACCATGCTCATTTGATCTTTTAATAAATTTATATTCTCTATAACATCTTTAATATTTTCAGGATCGAGTGCCGAAGTCGGTTCGTCGAATAACAAAATTTTCGGCTTCATCATTAAAGCCCTTGCTATTGCGGTACGTTGCTTTTGCCCTCCTGATAGGCTTGCCGGATATGAGTCAAATTTTTGCGTTAGCTTAAATTTTGCAAGCAATTCCTTTGCCATAGAAATTGCTTGTTCTTTTGGCAAATTTAAAACATTTACCGGCGTATAGATTAGGTTTTCTCCTACCGTTAAATGCGGGAATAGATTAAAATTTTGAAAAACCATACCAACTTTTAAAAGAAGCTTTCTTCTATCTTTAAGCAGTAGCTTCTTCCCGTCTACCAAAAAAGTACCGCTACTTGGTTCTTCTAAATTATTTAAAATTCTAAGCAGAGTAGTTTTACCGCTTCCCGAAGGACCGATTATTACAGTAGTTTCCTTAGTAGTAAAACTTAAATCAATATTCTTAATTGCGTAATTCTTGCCATAACGCTTACAAACTTTTTCTAAAATAATCATAAACTAGACCATAAATTTATAACCGTCATAAAGCGGCTTAACGTTATTTGGAAGCATTTTCGTAATCTCATGATAATCTATCGTGTGTCTCATATTGGTTAATAATATCTGCTCAGGTTTATATTTTTCACGCCATCCTAAAACTTTATCAAGCCCTGCATGATTCGGATTTGATTTATAATCCATACAATCTAATATCCATATTTTTATATCTTTTAAAAATTTATCTGATTCAGGAGGAAAATCGATTAAATCGGGCGAATAAACGAAATCACCTATACGTAAGCCTAAGCTATCTATAGGACCATGATGCTGTCTAAAAAATTGTATTTCGATAGTATTAATCTTAATTTTATCAAAAAAACTAACAGATTGAGTTGTGAACAGTCGCCCAAGCTTAAATAACTTATTGTTAAATAGATAATCAAATTTTGTATGGAGCTTTGCCGTACTATCGTGATCTGTATAGATTTCAAATGGCTTGCCTTGCATAAAAGTAAATACTCGTAAATCATCGATGCCGTTAACGTGATCGGAATGATAATGTGTTAATATAGCACAATCGAGCTTATTTATCTTTTCTCGTAATAGTTGATTTCTAATATCAAAACCGAAATCAACTAATATTTGACTATTTTCATCGTTAATATATATTGCTGATCTAGTCCTTTTATTGTACTTTGAAGGAGATGTGCAAGTACTACAATCGCATCCGATCACCGGTACGCCTATAGATGCTCCACACCCAAGTATTGTTACTTGTAACATAAATATTTAAAATAATGTTTGAAGTTTTTTATAATTTTTGCGGCTTAAATCAAGAAATATTCTTATTTTTGAATAAACTTACTAATATCGGCTTTATACCTTATTTTTTTAAAATAATTTCGTTTTGTTTTAATATCGCTAATTTCGCCTTAATATATATTTTATACTGTATATATTTTTATATTCAATTAAAGAAAACCAAAAATGATAAGAAGCGGCAAAATAAATTCTGGCACAATTATAATAAGTTAGTTGAAATCGGTATAATATACGGGGTATTCGGTTTAATTTTTACCGCTCTTAAATTTTCAGTTAATTTCCCTCGCCCTTATTGCAGTCTTCCTGTAGATAGTTTCATGACCATAATAAATACTGCAAACGAAAGATGCTTTTCAAGCTTTCCAAGCAGCCACGCAGCTCTTAGCGTGTTAGTAACGTATTTTGCTTGGAATTATATAAAATTACCATTAAAAATCTTAATGATTTGTGTTATTATGCTCGTGTCTTTATCTCGCATAAGCCTTGCTATGCATTACCCAAGTGATATAATCTACGGCATTATTATTGCATTTATAACAATACTGATAGGTAAGTTAATTTATCGTATCTTTGCAAATCATATAATAAGAAAGATCGGGGATTTTCTATTAATGAGGCAGTAATTAAGAAAAAACATATAAAAAACTTGTTTTTTAATCTTGAAAGTTTTTAATATGCGCGCTACAATGTAGCTACATTATTGAAAGAAGATTTTTATGTCTGCTGATTCTATTGTGCGAGCCCGTATTAATGAAGACGTGAAAGAAGAAGCAGCTTTAGTGCTTGCTGCTATGGGACTTACTTTATCTGATGCTGTTCGTATGCTGTTATTTCGTGTTGCTCGTGAAAAAGCATTGCCGTTTGATCCACTTATCCCAAATGATGAAACAATTAAAGCTATGAAAGCTGCAAGAAGCGGCAAATTAGTTCATGTTGGTAATATCAATAATTTGTTATCTGATTTAAATGAGAACGATTAAACGTACTGCACAGTTTAAACGTGGAATAAATTTGGATGATATTTTACTGAAAGCAGTTAGATACTTGGTTGCTGATATAACATGACCTATACATATGAGAGATCATGCCCTTATAGAGGTAATTGGAAAGATTTTAGAGATTGTCATATTAAACCGGATTTAGTATTAATTTATAGAAAACCCGATGCTGACACATTGGAGTTAATACGATTAGGTTCACACAGTGCACTTGGTTTTTAATTATTTTGAAATGAACCGGGAACGAGTTCCCCCAAAAACCATCTAACTATCCATAGTACTGGACAGTCTTTGAAAAGCGTTTGATGTCGCTCCTAGCTAAAAACGAGAATGACATCAAAAAACCAAACAAACATTATGCTACTATACCGAAAATACTTTATAAAAAATATCTTACCGCTGCTTATAGTCGTTACTTTTTCAGTGACTAGTATAGTATGGATAACGCAAATATTAAAACTTTTATATTTATTTGATAAAGGTATAAAAGTTATAGACTTCTTCAGTTTAATAGTTTTAGTACTTCCTACTTTATTATTTATTCTGTTACCGGTAATAACGGTTATTACCGTGATCTATATCTATAATAATTTAAAAGTCGAGCGACAATTAATTATATTACAAGCTTCAGGAGTTAATAATGTACAGCTAGCACTACCTGCTTTATATGTCGCATTAATAGTTATGCTACTTGCTTATTATATATCTTCTACCATCCTGCCGTTATCTCATATAAACTTAAAATCACGTTTAAACTTTATAAAGAATAATTATATCTCAAGTATGATTGAAGAGAAAACTTTTAATAAAGTAACGAAAGATATCACTGTTTTTATAGATAAAAAATCAGCAGGAAATATTATGAACGGCGTAATAATATTTGATAACCGCAACGCTGATAACCCATCAGTAATATTTGCGGGTTCAGGTACTCTTAATATATATGATAATAGCCCGATTTTTGAACTTAATAAAGGCATAAGACAAGAATATGACGTAAACGGTAATTTAACTCAGTTAACTTTCGATTCTTTAATGATAAAACTGCAAAATGATAATCCTTTAGTATCGCAAAGAACTAAACATAATAAAGAAGCAAACGAATATTATATAAGCGAATTACTTGCCCCTCCTCATGATTTAGCTATTACTAAAAAAATTAAATTAATTGCTGAAGCACATCAAAGAATAATTTGGCCTTTATACAATTTTGTATTACCTTTTGTAGCACTTGCAGTTTTTTTGAGATATCCTTATAGCAAAAAAACAACTTTTATGCCGGTATTATTTTCTGCCTTAACAGTATTGCTAGTTACTTCAAGTCATTTTATATTACAAAATTTTGCTTCAAAAAATCTAGATTTTATTTTTGCTTGTTATTTCAATTTGGTTATTGCTTTAACGATCGGATTATATTTATTTGTACGTAAAAGAATATAAATTTATTAGACTACTTTATTCCAAGCTCCACGAGGATTTTGAGTAAAACAATCTATTTTGTTTTCCTGTCCGGTAAATTTATTTATTTTAACTGTTAATTCTTTTAAATCTTCCGGTAAATCGGTTATTATAATTATCCTTTTGAAAACTCTTATATACTCTTTTGCTTGTAAAATTTTTCCTATATCTGTAGGCGAAATAATAACAAGCACACTAGCATTATTAGGATTTTGTAACTCATCGGTAATATAAATCGGCTGTTTTTCAGGCTGCGGATCAAGTTTACTACCGTGAGGTATAAATTGCTTACGTGAATAAGTCCAAAGATTTTTATTGAGCATTTCTTGTTGATCTGCATCTGCAGTTAATATCACACTTTTAAGATCAGAGTGATAGCATTTTTCTATCAGAAGCAATATCGATTTTAGAAGCAATTCATCGCTTGTTTGATAAATACTAAATTGCTGCATAAAAATTTTATGTTATTTTTTATGAGAAAATTTAAGTGGTACGGATGAAGGGACTTGAACCCCCACGCCTCACGGCACAAGAACCTAAATCTTGCATGTCTACCAGTTCCATCACATCCGCGTATGGTAATGCCATTCCTGTAAAAAGGTGGCCTTGTTGCATGGATTCTATGTCATTCCTGCCTCTGCGGGAATGACATCAAAGTATTTCCATCAAAAAGTTATAATACACATCATATAATTTTTGTAAATCGCTAATTTTTGTGTATTCGTTTATTTTATGTGCCGTTTCGGATAATAAACCAAACTCTACTAACGGACAATAATTTTTGACGAATCTTGCATCCGACGTACCGCCGCTTGTAGAGAATTCAGGCTTTATTTTAAGCGTATGCTCTACTACTTTAGCAAATTCTTTTATTTTATCGCTAGGGTTCTGAATAAAACTTTCAGCAGAACTACTATATTCTAACTTATAATCTACTTTATATTCTTTACAATGCTGTTTAATAATTTCTTCTACCTGTTTTGCTAAAGTTTCTGCACTATGTAAATTATTAAAACGTATATTGAAAGATGCTTCAGTACTTGCCGGAATTACGTTTGAAGTATTATTACTGACCTCGATATTCGTTACTTCAAGATTTGAACGTTGAAAAAATTCAGTACCTTCATCAAGTTTTATATTTGTTAACTCATTCAATATTATTATTAAGCAAGGCAATGGGTTATTTGCTTTATGAGGATAAGCTACATGCCCGCTTAAGCCTTCTATATTTAATTTAAAGTTAACACTTCCTCTTCTGCCAATCTTAATTGCATCGCCTATTTCTTTTTCACAAGTAGGTTCACCGACAATAGCAAAATTTATCTTATATCCTTGATCATAAATATATTGCAGCATTTCTTTAGTACCATGCTTTGCTTTTCCCTCTTCATCACTAGTAAGTAAGAAACTAATGGAACCTTTAAAATCGGTATTATTTTTTATAAAATCTAAGCTGGCAGCTAGAAAGCACGCTATAGCCCCTTTCATATCCACCGCACCTCTGCCATATATCTTACCGTCTTGCTGGCTAGCTTTAAATGGCCTCGCATTATGCCAAAGCTCATGATTGCCTGCCAGCACTACATCTACATGACCAACAAAGCAAATATTAGGCTCATTGCTACCAAAAACAGCATAAAGATTAGTGACTTGCTCACTTTTAGAATTACCGAATATTTTTATTTCGGTCTTAAAGCCGTGCTGTTTAAGCAAATCATTAATATACTCAATAGCCCCATCGCTCTTAGGAGTTACAGACTTAAAACCAATCAAATCTTTTAAGTAGTTAATGTACATCAATTATTGCCAAAGAGAATTTAATGTGGTTTTTAGTTTGTTTTCAAATTGTTTTATATAGTTTTTAAGGTTGTCAATCTTACTTTGTCAAGCTCTGTTACCATTTTTTGCTGTTCTTCAAGAGGTGGGATAGGAATTTGTAAATCCTCTAAATCTTTCAAATAAACGTGAGGTTGACCTGATCCAGCTTGCTTTTGGTATATTATATTTTGCTGAGATTTTAAAATATAATATAGATATTTAGTTAACAATAGTTTTTCATTAATTGAATAGATTACGTTATAATCTGAAGCCCACATTGGTGAATTATGATACCAAATATATCCAGCATACGCTCCCGCTGAAGAAATAGTGATTATGTTACCGTTAAAATTATATTGATTATGTGAATAAGGACTAACCCGACCAGCTGCTATTACTGGAATATCCCCTTAATTGCAGTATTAATGTTAATCATTTTACCTTTTTTACATACTATTAATGTTGTATACTCCTTATGCTCAAGAGATAAAATATTACTTTTTAATTTATTGATAACGATATCGCCAAATTTAACAATTTCCCATTGTTTATTTATTTCAAAATAAGGATGCCAATTATCTATTATCTGTTTTGCCCCCTCTATTATCTTTTGATAGCTATTCAATTCTTCAATAATTTTCTGTTGTTTTTCTAGAGACAGAAGAGAAATATAAATTGAGTTTATATGTTCTCTATTTAAACCAGGCTGAGCACCTTTATTATAAGCTAAGTTCTTATTAATTTGATTTTGAATTATATCGCTATTTAAACAATAAAATAAATAAGATTGATGTATAATATTCGGTTTCCCTCTAAAATATAAACATGTTCATTAACCATTACTTCTATTTGCGGTAAAATTTTATCATCTACAAAACATACTTTACCCGTTAATTCTCCATCTTTACACATTAAAATATCATTGTTTTTCACCAATCCTTTTTAGCTATTTGATAAAAATCGAGATCTATATCGAGATCTATAAAAGGAATTTTAGATAAATTTAATTTTCCATCCTCGCCTGTTTAAATCATTTATACCGACAATTTTTCTTTTTTTATTGTCTAGATGTAACGCCGATATTTTTAACCTCATAAAACCAATATTCTTTTTAATTATTCGGTTTATGTGCATCGATAAAATAAAGTATTGACGTTTTTACTCCTGTATAAGGTAAAAAAGTACCTTGCGGTAGAGAGATAACGAGTTGCAGCTTTGCTTTTGATAGTAAAAATTGACGAACAGCAGCGGTGTCTTTTCTGAATAAGAACCCTTCAGGTACTACCAATGCCATTCTACCACCCTCTTTTAAATTTTGCAGGCAATGCAAAACACAAGCAGCATCACCGTTATTTTTTGCAATGCCGTTATAAAAAGAGAAGTTATATGATTTTCTGTTATAGTTTTGCCGTTTTTGCTAGTTTTTTTAGTGATAGTTTGAAAAAATGGCAATTAGCAACAATTACATAAAACTTTAACTGCTGATCAGTTAAGGGTTTAACATCATTAGGGTTCTCAAGACTATTTATTTGCTGAATTCCGCTATGTCCATCACCATGCAAAATCATATTCATCTTAGCGATTCTAGCGGTTTTGGTTAACTCTCGCCCATATGATGTATTAAATCTTAATTTTTCTACACCGGTATTAATTATATTATTTTCTTTGATATAATTAAAAACTTCAGTTAAGAACCCACCTGTACCTAAAAAGGATCATAAATTGTTTCTTTAAATTTAGGATCAACCAAATTAATAATGGTTTTAACTATATTTCTCGGTGTAAAATATTCGCCTAAATCATTTTTCCGTTGATGTAATTTTTTCTAAGAAATACTCCATCGCCTTTTATATCTTCATATAAGATATAATCCGGTCTTTTTCCGTTTAATCTTGTCTGTTCTATTTTTGATTTTGGTTTTTGGAAATAAACATTCTTTTTAGTATCATTATCTATATGCCATCCCTTATTTACAAGGTTATTGCTGATAATACATTCAATCCATTCGGTTTGCTGTTCTGCTAACATAAGAATTGCTTAGATATTTTTTTTTGTAATTAATAATTATATCTTCTTACACTTATTATACAAGCTTATAAAAGTACAAAAAACAACTTTTTATCTCACTAAAAAATAAATTATTGCTATGGATTTATATAGATTTTTGACTTTCTTAATGAATTTAAATAACTTATTATTATGAGCTTGTTATAACTAATATTAAAATCATGAGTATAAATAACCAGTTAAGAGAATTAATTAAATCAGGTACTTTTGCCGGTATATTATTAATTATTGCTTTTACCTTAGCAATAATTGTCAGCAATAACATTTTCCTAACAAAATATTATTCTTCTTTTATTTACAGTAAATTTTCTTTAACAATAGGAAATGTAAGTTTACAAACAACTTTTATAGAGTTAGTTAATGACGGTCTCATGACTTTCTTCTTTTTATTAATAGGTTTAGAGATGACATTTCACCTAGTAGAAGGTGAACATAAAAATAAAAAAACTAATATTACCTGCAGCGGCAGCCCTTGGAGGTGTGGTAATTCCTGTCTTAATATACATGTTTTTTAATTACGATAAACCGGGATTAATAAAAGGATGGGCTATTCCTATCGCAACTGATACTGCTTTTGTCCTTGGTATTTTATCTTTTTTCAGCCGACATATATCTTTAGAATTACGAGCTTTTATTATAGGTTTCTCATTAATTGACGATGCTTTTACGTTAATTATACTAGCTTTGTTTTATACTAAAACAATCAATACTCCGGCATTATTAATTTCCTCTATAATTATATTCATCTTGTTTATATTGAATTATCGACAAGTTAAACAATTATTTTATTATATAATTGTAGGTTTATTATTATGGATTAGTATGGTGGAGTCAGGTATTCACGATACTTTATGCAGAGCCATTATAGCACTTTTTATACCTGTTAATATAAAAGGAGAATTTAATACTTCTTTTAAAAAACTTGAAAACTTAACTCGTCCTTTTGTAAATTACTTTATTTTACCGCTTTTTGTATTTATGAATTCCGGTATCCTTTTAGAATATTTTGCATTTAAAGGCATTTGTTCCAACTCAATACTTGCTTTAAGGGACTGTTGCGAGATAATTTTTAATAGTAAAATGAGAGGAAAACAGATAAATAAATATTTAGCTCTGTCCAAATATTTTTAAAAAGAAATTCTGTTTAATATTGAGATAAAATTTATTCAATAGTATAGTAATTTAATAGAGATTTGTTTACAGAGTTAGGATTTTTATTAACAAATTTCTCTAAGCTATTAAAGTTGTTAAAACCACTAATCGTTTTAAATTAAAACATATGGCATTCATAAATTCAGAGAATTGATTTTTGGCAATTCCTATATATCTAACCCGTTTATTATCTTTTGAAAATACCCTCTCAAAAGGTGCTCTGATTTTCGTATAATATTTATCAAGGTCAAAATTCTTATCTTTCATATTATTTTTCTTTATTGAGCAAAGATGGAACCCCTTTTTAGCTGCTGCATTCTTGGCAGAGATTGTACAATAACCTTTATCAACATATGTAGCACCGGAGCTTGGCATAACATGCTTAAAACCTTTGCTATCAGTAACATTTGCAGGGGTAACTGCAACCTTATTGATCATTCCTGATTGAATATCGACACTCACATGTTTTTTATAACCATACCAAAATTTATTTGCTCCCTTACAGCCAATTTTAGCTTGTTTATCCTTTACAACCTTAGGCAGAGTCTCATTATTCAATTTATCATATTTTTGTGTTCTTAGTTTATCACGTTCCTCCCAAAGATTAGCTTTTGAGATTAAATGAGAAGCATCTACAAAGGTAAATACTTCACCCATATAGCCTTGTGCTCGTAGTTGATCTCGGAATTTTACAAATATTTTTGATAGTAAATTAGTGCCTATTTTTTTACGTATTTTACTAAATACACTATAATCAGGCGTCTTCTCTGTAAGAGCAAAATCACAAAACCATTTTGCCGCTGTGCTATCAGCTAAATAACGTTCCAATTCCCGATCCGATAAGTCTTCCATAAATTGCAGCAGCAAACATTTAAACAGCCTCACTATACCATAGCCTTTATAGTTAGCTTCGCATTCTACTGCTAATAACTCAGCTTCAACTGCTTTAAAATTGAATAAACTTTTGAATTTACGATATTGATGATCCACACTTATTAACTCATCTAAACTTACCATTATCATTTGATACTCAGACATATGAACATATTTTTTGTTTTTTTTAATTATACCTGCTATCCTCTCATCTCGCAACAGTCCCATAAGGTGATGCAGCATCGTTACTACCAAAGTCTTCTACTAATTTATCAATATCTTTCTTGTTAATCTATTTTTTAGAGATTTCTTTAAATATAATATCGCTTCTTTTTTACTAAAAGACTCTAATATAATATTTTCTATATCATCACTTAAATTATTATTTTTAGTAGTAATTATCACTTGTACCTTATCATTAAGTATATTAATTATACTGTTAAGATAAGGCTCTATATATTTATGATCTTCAACATTATCAAAAATAAATAATATAGCTGAATTTAAATTAGCAATCCTCTCATGGACTAATCTTATTATGTTTTCTTCCTTTTCATCTATTACGTAAATAGTAAATTCTTTAGCAAGTTGTCTATATGCTTCAAGGACTTTGTCCGCAGAATCTGTGTTAATAAAACGTACTATTTTCTTTTTCGCTTGTGTTTGTCTATCTCCATATTTTATAGCTAGAGTGGTTTTACCGGCTCCAGCGAAAGCACTAACTGTTACAAATCGTTTTTCGTTTAAAGTTTCTTCTATTTGTTGTAATATTTCATTATGGACGATCAGATTATAAGTTGATAAAGGTGGGTAAATTGCTAATTATATTTTCTGTAACTTTAATTGATTCATTAGGAGTATAAGCATTGCAGTCTTCTAATACTTCCTTTGCTTCCCTACTTACTTCAATTAACCTTAAAATTTGCTCTCTTAAATCATCTACTTTAACTTTAGGTAAGTTTGTAAAGATATAATATTTGCCATATTGAGGTTTTATTTCATATAGTTCTTTTATTACTTTTAACTGTTGTTTTATTAAATTTGGTATTTCTTTTTTATCTATACTCAATTTGCTCAACTGTGCTAGATACCAATCGCTACTGTCCTTATTATTTGTATTTGCTATATCTACAGACAAATTTACTTCTTTTATACGATAATGACCTTTGTAAGAAAGTTCAAATTTTCCCTCAGGGGTTATGATCTCTTTTGATGGGCAACCTTGTGCGGCATTATTTTCTAAACGCTTATAAACCCCTAAAAATTGTCCGGTTGCAATATTACCGCTTATATAAGCTGATCGATTACCTCTAAGAAGCTTCCAAATGTCGTTGCAGTAGCATTTTTATATATTAGATTGCTTGCTAAAGGTAATAAATATCAAGTGCTTTATATAATGGGACTGTTGCGAGATAATTTTTAATAGTAAAATGAGAGGAAAACAGATAAATAAATATTTAGCTCTGTCCAAATATTTTTAAAAAGAAATTCTGTTTAATATTGAGATAAAATTTATTCAATAGTATAGTAATTTAATAGAGATTTGTTTACAGAGTTAGGATTTTTATTAACAAATTTCTCTAAGCTATTAAAGTTGTTAAAACCACTAATCGTTTTAAATTAAAACATATGGCATTCATAAATTCAGAGAATTGATTTTTGGCAATTCCTATATATCTAACCCGTTTATTATCTTTTGAAAATACCCTCTCAAAAGGTGCTCTGATTTTCGTATAATATTTATCAAGGTCAAAATTCTTATCTTTCATATTATTTTTCTTTATTGAGCAAAGATGGAACCCCTTTTTAGCTGCTGCATTCTTGGCAGAGATTGTACAATAACCTTTATCAACATATGTAGCACCGGAGCTTGGCATAACATGCTTAAAACCTTTGCTATCAGTAACATTTGCAGGGGTAACTGCAACCTTATTGATCATTCCTGATTGAATATCGACACTCACATGTTTTTTATAACCATACCAAAATTTATTTGCTCCCTTACAGCCAATTTTAGCTTGTTTATCCTTTACAACCTTAGGCAGAGTCTCATTATTCAATTTATCATATTTTTGTGTTCTTAGTTTATCACGTTCCTCCCAAAGATTAGCTTTTGAGATTAAATGAGAAGCATCTACAAAGGTAAATACTTCACCCATATAGCCTTGTGCTCGTAGTTGATCTCGGAATTTTACAAATATTTTTGATAGTAAATTAGTGCCTATTTTTTTACGTATTTTACTAAATACACTATAATCAGGCGTCTTCTCTGTAAGAGCAAAATCACAAAACCATTTTGCCGCTGTGCTATCAGCTAAATAACGTTCCAATTCCCGATCCGATAAGTCTTCCATAAATTGCAGCAGCAAACATTTAAACAGCCTCACTATACCATAGCCTTTATAGTTAGCTTCGCATTCTACTGCTAATAACTCAGCTTCAACTGCTTTAAAATTGAATAAACTTTTGAATTTACGATATTGATGATCCACACTTATTAACTCATCTAAACTTACCATTATCATTTGATACTCAGACATATGAACATATTTTTTGTTTTTTTTAATTATACCTGCTATCCTCTCATCTCGCAACAGTCCCATAATATACGGATTACAGACATTTACAAAATTTGGAGCTGATAAATAAGTTGTTATATTTAAAATTTTTACGTCAAAGGTAGTTTCATGGCTATACATCTGCGGCTAAAGATTTTCTGTAGCTAAACCCGGGCTATCGAATGTGATTGCCTTTGCTTTTGGATAATGAAAATCTCTATGAGCAAAATATAAACTAAGCTCTGCGAGCCATACACCTAAAGAATGACCTGTGAAAGATAAATTATAATTATTCTCTTCAGCATATTTGGTAATCTCCTTTGTAGCTTCATATGCGGCCGCTTGCTGTGCCACTATCTGTCCACCTAAAATACTTTTAAAATGAGCTTTAAACGGTGAATTAGTTTTGAGCAAATCTAATTTTTCAAATGTAGTACCTCGATAGGTAAGTACCATTTGTTTTACTTTTTCATTTACATATGCTTACTGCGTAATATCTACCTATTTCAGGCTTGTTAAATATTTTAAATACTTTCCTGTCTTTTAATTGTTCATTTCGGGTTTTGACCTTTTCATTATTTTCTTTTTCTACAGCAAACTCTACAATATCATTTTCCGTAGAATCCATATAAGCATGTAAACTAAATAAACCATGGACAAAGTCGGTAGGGTGGTGCTTTATAGTTTTGATTATTTAAGATAATTTTACTTTCAATCTTTTGTACAAGCTCACTAGAAGCATTAGGCACCTTGCCCCAGCTTACATTACCGATAAAATTATTATTTTGGATTTTAGCAGCTATTTCCTCTAGCTGCGGAAGCGTTAAATGTAGATTGCTAAAATCTAAATGAACAAATGAAGGGGCATGCTTTTCTAGACACACTATAATTGTTTTATAGTCACTTATAGTTTGAGAATATTGTATAATACTAATTGAACTGAACTTTGTGTTTTCAGCCGATTTTTTTGAAGCATCATAAATTAAAAGTTATTATTTTCAACTATTATTTTTATTCTGAATTTAAAATTAGATTATTTAAGATCTTATATTATAGGAAAATATAGAATGGTGACCCCTACGGGACTCGAACCCGTGTTCCCACCGTGAAAGGGTGGTGTCCTAACCGCTAGACGAAGGGGCCTTAATTTAAAGTAAGCAATATAGATATATTAGTCATACCGTGGCTATGACATTAAGTTAGAAGTTTTATATAACACCTTTGCAAATATTGCAAGTATAAAAATTATAGGTTTACCTTAAGCTTAACACTACCTTGATGACTTCTATAATGTTTATTTAGATAATAATTATAATCCAACGAAATAGTAGTATTTTTGATACTGCCTATAATACCCGTTCCTAAATTATAGGATGTTTTCGGTTGCTTCGGTATTAGATAATTATGTTTGAATGTATTATCAAATATTTTAACAACTCTATTTATTCTTTGGGTTTTCTCTTTAAAATTATGTTCTACCGCTCCTTGGAATGTTAGACTTAAATTATTAAATTTTAGAGCATCTTTTAAAGGTACTGTGACTTTAGTACCGACAATTCCGGACAATATATTATTCTCTTTCATTGTAAGAGCTATTTCTTGTACGTTAACACCGATTTCATTATATACCCCGTCTCGTGACTTCCCGTATCTTAAGCCGATATTCGGGGTAATAACGAACTTGCTCTGCAAAAGATAATTATAATGCAGTAATGCTTCCGCATTATAACTATGATTACGATGTTTTACATTACTTCTAATTTTAGTATCACCATATGAATAAGTTGTTTTATCTTTAATAAAGTTTTTAGAAGCAGATACTAAAGCTTGTAGTGCAAAATTCTTCGGTAATTCTTTTTGTCCGTAAATAGAAACCACATGACTATTAATAAGTTCTTTATCATTATTTTTACTATTTTTAAATTTAAATACTGAATGAACATTACTATAAGCTATACCTACGATATTATTGTCGATTTCAGCATCAAACCCGATAGTAGCACCTTTGTTAGTACCTCTATAACCGGTCATATTCTCAACGCGTCCATGATTATTAGTGCCGTACATACCACGCATCCACAAACCTCTTTTTATATGAGACTCTTCTTCATCACCGGCTCCCACTGCTACCATATTATTAGACATATTCATAGATGCATCTAATCTGTTACGAATCATATTATTTACAATAGTATTAACAACTTTCGCTTGATTTAAAGTAGGAGCGTTTTCTGAAATTTGCGTTTGCATTTCTTTTTTTGCTTCCTGTTCAAGAGGAATAGCAGTATCAACTTCCGTTATTTTAAGATTACCCCCATCGGAATCGGATAATTGCCCTATTGTTTCTTCTTCCTCTTCAAACCCTGAATCATAACTTTCTTCATCTTCGCTACCATCGCCTAATGCTAAACATTCCTTTTCTCTATCGTCACTTAATGCTAATGCACACTCATTACTTGATGCAAGTGCAGGTAATGAAGATAATTGTCTACTTACTTCTGTGTCTTCTTGTTCTTCATCTCCTGCAGGTAAGATAGATTCTGATTTACCATCCGACACTAACATTTCTTGTAACAATGACTGAGCAAGAATATCTGCAGCTTCTTCGCCTGTATACTTCTCTAGAAGTAACGAAGAAATTTTTTCATCATGTTCTTGTAATCGTGCATTTATTGCTAAAAGCATTTTTTCATCTAATTCCTCTACATCCTGTATACGATTACTTATATAAGCCATTGCTTCTTTAATATGATTAAGTTCCTCACTTCTAGAACTTGAGCCAGGCAATTCTTCTATTTTTTTTATTTTATTGCTTAATACTCTTATATAGGTATCTACATAATCTTTATCAATTTCTCTAGTTAGAGTATCTACCAAAGTTACAACATCACGACTACTCAAATCATCACCATTAGAGAAGCTGTTTATGCTACCAACTGAAGATGAACATGAAAATACCGGCTTACTCTCAGTTACCTTAGGTTTAGACTCAGTATCTAGATGCTTTATCTCCCCTTCTAACCAAATCTTTTCTGGATCATCATGATTTAAAGTATCTAACTCCAATTCCTTAGCTTTATAATCATTGGCTATTTTTTTATGTTTAGATTTTAATTCCCCTAATTTCATAACATTAGAATTATTTAAATCCTCTAAGCCACTAACCGAAGGTGAACGGGATAGATTTGATTCTGCATCACTAAGTACACTGCTTATGTCATCAATTGAATAGGAACGTAATATTGATACATCTGTGCTTGAAGACTTTTCATTTAAAGAAAATTCTGCTGCTATGGTTTTCCTTTTTGCTTTTAATTGTGATTCTTTTGAAGATAAGTCTAGTGCTTCCATAGCTAACCGTTTAAATTCTGGGTTTTCTGGATCTTGATATTGATCCAATGTGGCAATAGCTTGCTTTTCCTTAACTATTCTAGCTTCCTCTACTTCTAATAATTTATCTTCTAAATCCAAATACTCTAATTTCTTGTCAAGCTCGGCACTTCTGAATAATGGTATAGGTAATTTTCGTTTACTAGTATTCGTGTAACTTATAGATGGCTTAGGTTGCTCTGTCTTATATATTGTTTCTGATGCTAAATTCTCATAACTAACCGACTTATATATAGTAGATAAATTAGATAATGGCTGTGTACCTTTTTTAATAGTACTATCAACCAAATTTAGTCTACCTTGTGATCTATCATTTATTATAATATTTTTATGATCTTCTCGAAATTGTTGAGCTTGCGGAGAGTTATATAGTGACCCTACATTTATAGGTGGGGTTACAGCTAAATTTTTTGGTAAGTTATCCATATTAGCAGTCGGCATAGAATGACTATTTCCCCCATTTGGATTAAATCCAACATCTGCATCTGTTTCTGTTTCTATATTATTAAAGTATTTATCTGCTCTACTTTTAATAACATCCAATTTTTTTTCTGCTTTTGCATTATAAGCTTTTATATCTTCCGGTTTGCGTATTAATACCTTCTGTAATTCTTGAGAGATTTTAATTGCTTCTCGGTAATCATTTTCTATTTCCTGTAAAACTAAACTAAGTGATTTTCTTTGTGAAGGACTGGTTGTTTGCAGTATTGCGGTTCTCTTTGCATCTAAAAGGCTTATAAGCTGAGTTGCCTTTTTTGTGAATCCACTAACTACACTTAAACTAGACTCCTTATGATTCTCATTTCCCCAAGCGTGGCCAAATTCTCCCTCTTGATCTACTGTTCTTTGCTTTGAGGTTTCTCCATCTCTTTTCCTTTTTCTGTTCTCTGCATAAATTGACCCTACTTTTGATACAGCTCTCTTTATTATATTACCTTGTTTGTTCTTACTAGAAACTAAATAGGTACTTTCTTCAGTTAAAGTTTCTTGAGGTGTATAATGTAAATATAGCTCTAGATCATCCTGCACACCTAAAGTTTCTGCACGCATTTTTTCTGATTGCAGTTGTTGTATCTCCGGAATACTTCCACTTACATTATTTTTCCTCGATGAGTCACTTTTAGCAACCGTTGTATTTTGTGTTGGCGTTATTAAACTAAGAGTTTCTATAGTTAACGTATCAGGTTGTTTTAGATTCTGAACGAACGCGTCGCCAGCTAAATCTAAATATTCTAATCCTCTTTTGTCAAGCTTTGGACTTGAAGAATATGGTGCAGGATTTTTCCAATTGTTGTCAGATCTCAAGCTTTCATCTGTATTTGTGGTTTGTAACAATGCTGATTTTTCTTCAAAATTTGATGATATTACACTTTTAGCTGAAGACGAGCGTGATAATACTGGAATACTGCTTTTTCTTAAATTCTCTTCATACTCTGCATAAGACTGAAATATTTCCGCTTGCTCATATACTTTTTGAGTTTCTGAAATTCTAGCTTGCTGAATTTCATATAATTTCTCGAACAAACCTTCATATGCCTTTATACTGGCAAGATGTGCAATCTCACCTAATTTTTGACTAAATTGATCCGCACTAAACTTTCTCATTTCTGTTGCTAAACTATCTATTACACTATCTATTTGAGCTTGATTTGACTGATTTGGCTGTATGCTATTCAAATAATTAATGTATTGTGAAACCTTAGACTCGTAAATATCTTTTGAATGACTTGGAATAGGGTCCTCTATTTCTTGATTCGGCAACATTACTGTATAAGGTTGCTGCTGAACTTTTCTTGGCACTAAGTACCCATCTTCATCCTCTGGTTGTTCACATAAAATTCTCTGAACCCCATGACTTAATGGTATGGTTGGCTTTGCTTTTGGCGGCTGCTTATAAGTAGGACCGTCAGAATCACCATTCATTTTATCTTGCATGGCTCGTAATGCCGTTCTACTTGTTTCTTTTTTCGCACTAGCAGCTACTTCTTTAGCTTTATCTGATGCCGTTTTTATAGCTTTTTCTTGTTTCTTTATTTCTGATAACTGCTTTTGTGCTTCTTGTTTTTTCTTTTCTATTTCTGTTCTAGCACTACTTTTTCTTGCATTATCTCCGCTTGATTTATTTTTATTAAATACACCTTGCCGAGCCTCATTAATTCTTGCTTGCTGTGCTTGAAACGCACTAACTTTGGTTGACGCCGTTGTAACCGGAACTGTTTCCTGCGATTTTATCGAAACTTTATTTGCTGGAATATCTATTTTTTCTATTTTCTGAAATAATCTATCTGCTTTATTGTTTTTACTTGTTAACTCTTTTTCAAGTTTCTTTATTTTATCTTTATTTTCACCTATTTTGATTTTTGTTTCTATCTCTTCAGCTCTTGACTTGAGTTCTTCTGTTGTTTTTTGTGCTGAAGTTAGCTGCTTATACAACTTCTGCAATGGTTTTTTATTTTTTTTACCTGTGGTATCTTTAATAGCCTGTGTTACTTCAGCTAACTTGATTCCTATCATCTCATTAACTCGTGATATATTACTTACCATTCCTGCTGCAATTTCAGTACTGCTTTTTTTTGTAGGCAACGGTACAAATGTCGGCTTCAGAGGAACTTCTGGTTTAACCTGTGAGCTAGATTGCACTGTCTGTTGTTGCGGGTCGCTACTGCTAAACGATAATCTTCGTGCTGCCTTTGAGTTTGTGTTTATGTTTGGTGGTGTATTAGCTCCTAAACTATCATTTGGTTTAGAATCTGAAGTAGGCTGATACGGAGTCGCCGGTGTTGATGATGGAGTACCAGGTGCCGTAGTATAATGTTCAGGTGATGTCAGGGTAGTATTTGGTGTATTAGGTGCAGTGACAAAACTATTTGAATCTGGGCTAAAAGTAGGCGAAGACTCTGTTATTATAATCTCTGATTTTTGAGGCATTTGTTCTGTCGATTCAGGAGTATAAGTACTTTGACTTTGTGCTGTTTTTTCAGTGCCTGCAAATGTTTTGCGTCTAGTAATTGGTCGTACTTTTCTTGCTTTCTCGACATCAGACTTACTATGTACTACCACTTTATAATGATCCTCTATAGGAACATCTTTTAATGGATTAGATGCCTTAGGTTTGTTAGATATTTTCATTTCTCTTATTTCAGATGGAGTATATGTGTTTATTTCTGGTTCCGGTACAATTACTGTTCCTATCTGCTGCGGGGTATTTGTCGTATCTTTGTGTCCGTTTAATTGTGACACGTGATTCAACAATTTATTACTGAGGTCGATACGAAATGCTTCTTTACTCATCGCCATACCCTCAAAAGGTATTGTAATTATTGCTCCTACTGAAATAGAGGCAAACAGAGAATATTTTAAAAATCTTGATTTTTTTAGTAAATGTTGTTCTGTTAACTTATTCATTACAAATATCTCAATTTAAATTAAAATTTTATATACATAACGTTGGGCATTATAATAAATAAATTAATAAAAAGCAATATATAGGGACTGTTGCGAGATGAGAGGATAGCAGGTATAATTAAAAAAAACAAAAAATATGTTCATATGTCTGAGTATCAAATGATAATGGTAAGTTTAGATGAGTTAATAAGTGTGGATCATCAATATCGTAAATTCAAAAGTTTATTCAATTTTAAAGCAGTTGAAGCTGAGTTATTAGCAGTAGAATGCGAAGCTAACTATAAAGGCTATGGTATAGTGAGGCTGTTTAAATGTTTGCTGCTGCAATTTATGGAAGACTTATCGGATCGGGAATTGGAACGTTATTTAGCTGATAGCACAGCGGCAAAATGGTTTTGTGATTTTGCTCTTACAGAGAAGACGCCTGATTATAGTGTATTTAGTAAAATACGTAAAAAAATAGGCACTAATTTACTATCAAAAATATTTGTAAAATTCCGAGATCAACTACGAGCACAAGGCTATATGGGTGAAGTATTTACCTTTGTAGATGCTTCTCATTTAATCTCAAAAGCTAATCTTTGGGAGGAACGTGATAAACTAAGAACACAAAAATATGATAAATTGAATAATGAGACTCTGCCTAAGGTTGTAAAGGATAAACAAGCTAAAATTGGCTGTAAGGGAGCAAATAAATTTTGGTATGGTTATAAAAAACATGTGAGTGTCGATATTCAATCAGGAATGATCAATAAGGTTGCAGTTACCCCTGCAAATGTTACTGATAGCAAAGGTTTTAAGCATGTTATGCCAAGCTCCGGTGCTACATATGTTGATAAAGGTTATTGTACAATCTCTGCCAAGAATGCAGCAGCTAAAAAGGGGTTCCATCTTTGCTCAATAAAGAAAAATAATATGAAAGATAAGAATTTTGACCTTGATAAATATTATACGAAAATCAGAGCACCTTTTGAGAGGGTATTTTCAAAAGATAATAAACGGGTTAGATATATAGGAATTGCCAAAAATCAATTCTCTGAATTTATGAATGCCATATGTTTTAATTTAAAACGATTAGTGGTTTTAACAACTTTAATAGCTTAGAGAAATTTGTTAATAAAAATCCTAACTCTGTAAACAAATCTCTATTAAATTACTATACTATTGAATAAATTTTATCTCAATATTAAACAGAATTTCTTTTTAAAAATATTTGGACAGAGCTAAATATTTATTTATCTGTTTTCCTCTCATTTTACTATTAAAAATTATCTCGCAACAGTCCCCTTATAGGCTATCTAAAGCAGTAGCATATTTAAAAGCAAATAAATTACTTAAAGTAAATGATTACATTAATTACTTTAAAAATAGCAAAGATGACCATATAGAAACCGTTTTATTACTACAATTATTAGAAAAATCACCTTTAGCTTGGCAGATATTTTACAATATTCTGCAGATTTAGACCCTGATTTTATCAGTATAGAGATTTTCAAAGAATTATTTTTAATAGATGAAGAAAAGCTACAAGAACCTATAAAAAGGTTAAAAGCATTATCGATAATGAATCTAACATACCAAAATAGACAAGCCGGCTTACAATTACATAGATTAATGCAATTTATAACAAAGCAAATTTATAACAAAGCAATATATAAATAAATATAAAGAACATAATAAATATAAAGAACATGCGATAGATGAAAAAGAGATTTATACAAGACTAGCAGAAATCTTAGATGATTTATTTCCAATATTAACAGATGTTCCAAGTGAAGACTGGGAAAATTCTAAAATATTTTATCCCCATGTAGTAAAAATATTAAATGATGATATTGAAATGGATAAATGTAGAAAGGCAAATTTATATCAAAAAATGGGTTATTATATTTATAAAAAATAATGAAACTAGGGAGTTTATATTACAAAGAGGCGATTTTGAGGAAGTTACATTAGAAATTAAACAAAAAATACAAAAGAATGTTTTAAATAAAATATATATTAATGCTGATAAAGATAAGTGGAATAGTAAGTTCTCAATCTTAGGAAATTGGGGGCGAAAGGCTATTTAGGCGATAGATATTTATCGCAAAACAACTAGGAGTTTTATCTGACCTTAAAAATATAGAAATAGCTAAAATGTTATGTTTTGAAGCGATTTGCTTAGGAGCGATTAACAGCTCTAGTAAAAACTTCACTTGTGTAAAAGAATTTGTTAGAGCCTATCCTGAATTAACAAATAAGATAACGAACGAACATCCTGAATATTTTATTGATGGCTCAATATTACGGGTATGTGTTAATGATAAAGCAATTTTAAATAAATTGCTAGCTAGTGATTAGTGTGGCTATGTAGCTTTACCCTCATCCTGAGGAAAATCAGATTTATCCATTAAATTTTTAGCAATGTTGCTTTCTGAAAGCTTAACTGATTGAAAATATTCGGATACAAGTTTTATCACTTCATCACAAAATTCATCTTGGAGCTCTTTACTTGCGGTTGATTTTTGGTTTTGCATTAACTGTATAGCATCAGATTTTTTATGCTCTAAAAATTCTTCAATTTCTTTAGTTTTTTCTTGAATGATTTTCTTGGTAACTTCATTACTTTCTTCTATCATTTGAGAGCGTAAAGTTTCTAATTTCTTTATTTGTGCGTTGGTGTGTTTAAAGAGCAAAGCAGCATCTTCTTTTAACTTTTCAGCTTTTAGAACTTTTTCTTGGACTTCTAAAATCTTAGCATCTAAAGAATTTAAAATGGCTTTTTTTGCCGGTCTATAAACTAAATATACAAAAATTACAAAACTAACGGCAAGCCAGAAGCTCTCATCTAGGAAATTCATTATTTTACTTTTATATTTTGTAGTAAATTCATATCTGCTTTAGTGCCAGCTATTTTTTCAATAATATTAACGGCAAGCTTTATGATTGCTGCGCTTTTATTAGTTCTAAATTGCTTAGCAGCTAAATTTATATCTTCAATGTTTTGATTTATAGCGTTTTTTAAATCTTGCTCTAGATTCTTTTTTTTAATTAAAAATTCTGATTCTAAAGAGTCTATTTTTTCTTTTTTTAGCCTATCTATTTCAGTATTTGTTTTGTCTATTTCCTCGTTATAATATTTATTTAGCTTTTCTACTTCTATGGTCAATGTATCGGCTTGCGTAATATTATCTTGAATATTTGTCTTTCTATTATTAAAAATTTCTTCAGCTTTTGGAGTTATAAATTTATAAACAAAGATATACAATAAGCCGAAAGTAACGATAAGCCAAAAAATTTGTGAATAATAGGTAGCAATATCAAATTGAGGCATCTTATTTAAAAATGAATTTTAAGAAAAAATAAGTAACATAGCAATTACAAAGGAAAAAAGTCCCATTGCTTCAGCAAGACCTGCGCCGATCAGAGCCATTCTTTGTAAGTTTTCTGTAGCCGAAGGGTTTCGTGCTATTGAACTAAGTAGAGAGCTAAATATATTACTAACGCCTAAAGCTGCACCGTACATGCCGATAGCCATAAGTCCTGTACCAATAAATTTTAAAGAAACCATGTCCATAAAAAACCTCACTTTTAATTAATCAAAAAATTTTATCTAATTATCTGTATAATAGGCTTTTTGCACAACGAAGCTAATAAAGAGGAATTTGCAGGAAACACGAAGCACAGAACCGCAGCGTACAAAAAAGTACGTGAGGATTCGAGCATCGGATTGACGTACAAATTATCTTTAGAAGCAAGTTGTGCAAAAAGCCTAGTGTAAATTAATAGCATCATTAAGATACATACAAGATAAAATAGTAAAAATATAAGCTTGAAGTATTGCAACAAAAATTTCAAATCCAATTAGTATCACCATAAGAGGGATTGGCAGAAATTTCAAGTAAATCATTAATGAAACGGTAAAACCGGATATTACTTTTAATAAAACATGTCCCGCCATCATATTAGCGGCAAGTCGCAATGATAAACTAACCGGTCTTGCTAAATATGTAAATAGTTCAATTACTATCATCAACGGTGCTAACCATAAAGGAGTACCGTGCGGTAAAAAAAGGGTTAAAAAACGTAAGCCGTGTTTTACAAAACCGACTATAGTTACCATTAAAAATACTAGAATTGCCAAGGTAAAAGTAACGATAATATGACTAGTAGCAGTAAAGCTATAAGGTGTCATACCAAGTAAATTACAGAATAAAATGAAAATAAATAAACTAAAAACTAACGGAATAAATTTACGTCCTTTTACTCCTATATTCTGATTTAACATATCAGCTACAAGATTATAAACTATTTCAGCACTCACTTGTAATCTAGAAGGTACTAATTTCCGGTTATAAAAAGCTAAGTAAAAATAAGTTAGAGCTAAGATGCTAGCAAGTAACATATAGATACTCGAATTAGTAAAGCTGACGTCAAAACCGAACATTTTGATGTCTATTAATTTTTTGATATCAAATTGTGCTAAAGGGCTATGAGTCATTTCCTTACTTTTTATTATTTACTTTTTGCCTTATAATGTTAAAGCCAGCAATCATTCCTATTATTGTAAATATAATAAGAAATAAAGGTTTAGAATTAAAAAATTTATCCGTAAATATTCCAATTACGACACCTACCATTGTACCTGAAACTAAATCTACAGCGATAGTGAACGGGCTAATTTCTTGCCGAATTTTAGGATTAGAGAACTTAGGAGTTTTTAAGTCTTTAATTCTTGCTTTGATATCTTTTAGTTTTTCCGTATTCATTAGTTTATCTCCGTCTTGCGAGAAGACGCCATAGGCGTCGACGAAGCAATCTCAGGATATTTAACGAGATTGCCGTACAGTCTACGACTGCTCGCAATGACGATCTAAATTACAAGCTTATTTCATTTTTTGCTTTTTCTTTCTGCTCCTCTAAAGCTTTATCAACTGCTGTGGAAATAGTATCTATGCTATAACTTCCTGTTTGTACTCCGTTAACGAAGAAAGAAGGAGTACCTATAAATTGGGGTGCTTTTGCTACAAAATTGGTATTAGCAATTAGTATTGCAGTAATTTTATCATTATTTAAACATTGTTTATATTCTTCCGGAGAAATACCGCCAAGTTGTCCTATATCAGTTAATAATTCTCTGTATTTATTGCTATATGCCCACTTATCTTGTTGTATTAATATGATATTATGAAGTTGTGTAAAACTATTTGTATCCCCCTTGCAGCGGGCTAAAATTGCAGCATCTAAATCTTGTTTAGTAGCAATAAATTCACGAACCACATATGCAATTTTGTTAGTATCAATATATTTTTTCTTAAGTTCCGGAAAAATTGTTTGATGATAATAAGCACAATGCGGACAGGTAGGAGAAAAATACTCGACTACTATAACATTTGATTTTTTGTTACCGAGAACCATATCATTATCATCAACTTTAAAAGTGACTTTAACAGGTTTTATTGCAGGATTTTTTTGTTCTTGTGAAGCCGGCGTTGATACTTCATCAGTCTGATTATTATCATTAGCAGGAACTATTGATTCAGCCGTATTTTCAGAATTTACGGCTTTCTGATTCGTTTCTTTAGAAGTCGCGTTATTTTGTAGAGTTTCGTGCTCTATTATTTGTTTTTCCTCATGGTTCTTATCTTGTGCTTTTTCTTCTGAACAGCTACTCAAAAATAATAAAAATATTAGTACAATAAAAATACTTCGCATATTTATTCCTTTAACTTATTAATATTATCTACAATAAGATCGTATCAATTTTATTTCAATAAAAATCTCTACTTTATAATAAAAGCAAAATATGCTATGCTATAGAAAATAATAGTCTAACATTAAGTTCTTAGGCATTAAAACCACTACGGAGGAATTAATAATGGCAAATACAACACAATCTGAACAAAAATCCGAGTTTAAAATAGGGCAGAGAATTGTCTATCCTGCACATGGAGTTGGTGAGATAACAAATATAGAATATCATACTATTGCAGGTACTGAAATTAAAGTATATGTAATGTCCTTTTCGCAGGATAAAATGACATTAAAAGTGCCTGTTAGTAGAGCTGCGGTTGTTGGTCTTAGAGCGGTTGCAAGCAGAAAAGATTTAGATGTCATATATTCAACTCTTCAAGGTAAACCAAAACAAGGAAATAGAATGTGGAGTAGAAGAGCCCAAGAATATGAAGGTAAAATTAACTCAGGTAATATTGTAGCCATAGCCGAAGTATTACGGGACTTACATAAAAATGTTGATAATGATCGTTCTTACAGTGAAAGAACACTCTACGAATCAGCTTTAAATAGACTTGCAGGCGAGCTTGCTATCCTTGAAAATATCCACCCAACCGAAGCAATTAATAAGTTAGTTGAAGTATTGCGTGAAAAATTAGTAGCATAGTTATACTCGTTCAACTTGAAAAATTGGCTGTGTCGTCTTTGTAAGTCCTCGGATGCTCATGTATTAAGTATACGCTCTGCTCCTCGGCTTATAGGCTCCTTGCTCTTTTCCAAGTTGAGCTTCGTATAGCTACTCTTCATTGATTCGGATTATATTTTTATGGATTGGCTGTAGTCTACGACTATTCGCAATAACGAAAAAGCTGATCCATGCAACAAAGCAGACTTGACCACGAACATTTTAATTACTCTACTAACAGATAATTCATCCGGAATTTCTCAAGGGATGTATTAACTACATAGTCAACAAATTCTTTTAATAATTTTGGATCTGTTACTTCCTGTCCTTTATCGTCACGAGCAGTTAAAAGTTTTGAATTAATTTTTTCAAGAACGCCTTTCTTAATATCATCAATATTATGCGTACCGTCTAACATTTCTAAAATATATTTTTCATGTATCGGTATACCTACCATATCGTTAAGTCTATTAGTGACGCTAAACACGCTAGTTACATTATTAAAATATGCTTGTTTTGCTTGATATCTTGCAAATTCGCTAGTTTTAGGTTTTTCGGTGATAGTTGCTATAGCATGAGGTTTGGTCTCAAATATTTTGAGATAACCTTGAAAAATGAATATGATAAAATGCTGTTCTAATGCTGCTAAGAAATCTTGTAATTGATATTTACCAAGCTTTTTAAAAGCTTCTTTTGCTACTTGTTCTAAGCTTATCGGATTGCTAATATTTTCGGCATATACATATAAAATAGCTTTCATGATCGGCGAAGTGGTTGAAATAAAAGGCTCAGGTAAATTTTCGTAATAGAAGCTAACATTTTCCTGTTCGTTAGTTAAATCAACAGCTTTTTCTAGAATTACCGGTCTAATATTAAGGCTAGTAAAAAACTCTTTTAAATTATTAAATTCAATTTTTCTGTTTATAGGTATGTTTTGATGACATAATAATGTCGAGCGGAACTTTCTATTAGTGATAAAATCCATATATTGCTCAGTACGAACAATATCATTAACGGCTTGTAGCTTTTCTGCTGCCTGAGTAGGTAAATTACCGATAAACATTGCAGTAAGCGACGTATCACCTAAGTAATTTAGATGATTTTTTTGAGCTTTTTCTATGAATTGGTGAAAATATATACCTGTATTAATTTCGCCTAAATATTCATGTAATACATATGAGTCCGTATATGCAGATAATAATTTTGTTTCATCTCGTAAGAAATTAGAATAAGGTGTTGTGGAGCTTTCTAATGAGTCATTGATGAACTTTAAAAGTAATTTAGCTTGTTGTAATTTATCATGGCTAGTATTAAATAGCTCTGAATGGAACATAATCATTTCACGTATTGTTCTTTGCATATTCCAGCCCGGGAGCGTATTATAGCTTACAAAAGCTATGCCGTTCGGATTTAGCAGTTTATTACAGACTTCGAGTATTTTATCTTGTACTTCTTCAGGTACCCATGAATATACGCCGTGACAAACTATGTAATCAAACTTACCGTATGACTCATCAAGGTCCAATATAGATAATGCCTTTAGTTCGGCATTTTTTATTTTCAAATCACTGATAATTTTTTTACCTAATCCTATTTGTGTTTTGGATAAGTCAACACCTAGAGATTGTGATTTAGGATATGTTTCAGCAAAGTTAAGCAGATTAACACCTATTCCACAACCGAGTTCAAGTATTTTAGCAGTTTCAAGAGGTGGAGGGTTTAGCCCGAATAGCTTGCCGATAGTTCTTAAATAAGGTGGGGAGGTATAACTGAAAGTAAATGGAGAATAAGGTACTTCATCATAGGATATTTTATTAGCTTGTTTTGTCATAGTATTTACATAAATTAAAAATTAATTTTAAGCAGTTTCAAAAGATTAAGCAATATATTTATATACAAAAAACTTTAAATTTAACTAATGCTCATATAATATGTAAGTGAAGAGTAATTTTATTTTATGAAAAATAATAATAGTTATTTTGGTTTTTTAAGAGGTGCGATAAAAATCAAGAAGGATGTTGTAAATTTTTCTTGTGAATCTGATTGGGATAGTGCTTTATTGTATGGATCAGAAAATACTCTTGATGTCATTCCCGCTTTTAGCGGGCGTTGTTACATGGTGCGAGAAAAGTGTTCAATGTCATTCCTGCGAAAGCAGGAATCCAGCAAAAAAGTATTAAATACAGCAAATTTTTGAAATTAAAAGCTCGATTTATCTCGCTTTATGCGGGATTCCTGCTTTCGCAGGAATGACATAAGAGCCATGAAATAACACCGCTTTTAGCTAGGAATGACATTATTAAACAAACTATAACTTAATCAATTGTGCTTTAGTTGCAAAATTTTCTATTCCCTCTAGATTGGTAGTGGTAACCCATAGTTGCATGTTTAAGCCGGTAAAAAATTCGATTAAATATTGACGTCTTTTGTCGTCTAAATGCACAAAGACCTCATCTAAAAGTAAAATCGGTGCTATTTTAGTTAGCTTTATAGCATAATTCATTTCAGCAAGGATTATTGCAATTAATATAGCTTTTTGTTCACCGGTAGAACAGAATTTGGCTAAGATATTTTTCTTTTGATGCTTTACTAAAAAGTCACTTTTATGAACTCCAAAACTAGTGCGACCAAGTAGTTTATCTTTGCTTCTTGTTTGATAAAGTTCTGCAGTAATAAAACTAACAATATTTTCTTTACCGTTTAATATTTTTTGTTCAACAATGCCGTCAATCGATAAATCGGCTTTTGGAAATTCATTTTCAAGGTCATCTATTGCTTGCTGCATAAATTCTAAGGTTTTTAAGCGATTATTAGCAATATGGTTAGAAATATCAGCCATCTTTTCTTCAATAATTTTAAGCCAATTATCATCTCTTATATCTTCTACTAGAATTTTATTTCTCTCATGCATGTAATATTCGTATTTACTAACTAGCTCTGCATGCTTTGGATCAAAATTATAAACTATTCTATCAAGAAATTTTCTTCTATCACTGCTACCGCTTGTAAAGATTCCTTCCATGTGCGGAGTCAGCCATACCATGCTAGTGAATTTACTTAACTCATTATTGGCTATTTTACTTTCGTTATACTCAGTTATCCTTCTATTAGAACTACGTTTAAATTGGGTGGTAAATTCTGCAAGTCCTAGCTTACTTTGCAATAGAGCTTTAACTAGAAAATGATCTTCTGAAGTTTTGAATACATCGGCAAGTTTTGCTGATCTCAGTCCTCTTCCTGGATAAAATAGCGATATAGCTTCTAAAATATTAGTTTTACCGCTACCGTTTTCACCTATTAAAATTATTGGTGTATTATCTGTTTTTAGTTCAAGATTTTTAAAATTACGATAATTCTCAAGACTTAAGGAATGTAGGAAGATATTTTTCATTTTATGAAAGAATAATAGTTAAATTATTGATACGTTGCATTTATACCGTCTAGAAATTGCCATAGTAGTTTTGCTCCTTGATATGCTAATTTTTGTTCTTTTGAGCTTAAATTATTAATCAAATTTGCACATTCTTGTGTATGCCATTGATCAACTTTACTATGAACAATGAAAAATTGTAAAGTTCTGTAATCTGAATTTCCATAAAATTTTTGTAATCCTTGAATTTTAGAGTCAGATACTTTAGGAGTCTGACGCTCATAAACATAAAGTACCCCAAGACCTATAGAAAAAGATTTCTCTGTTAATTTAATAACCTTGAACAAGTTTTTGAGTTGAGTCTAATTTAGGTTCTGAAGTGCGTTGGTTTCTTAAACAAAGTCCTTCAGCAAAACGTTTCCATAGTTCTGGGTGATTTTCTTCACCTTGTTCTTCTTCTATAAGATTACCAAGTAATATTTGCCTAGCTTGTATATCACTACATTTGGAATGTAACGTGGGAAAGCTGTAACGTGATGATAATATTCTTTTGTGTAAATTTGTAAAGTAGAATGAGTAAGTTTTCCCATATGCCATAATTGATAAAATGGATGATTTAAGAGGTTATATTGCTCAAGATTTTTATATTAAGCTGTTCTAAAAATTTCATCTTACCTCCTCTTAGTAAATTTATAAATCTGATAATTGTTTGTCTTATCTATTATTACACAATGCCATTCCGCTAAAAGATTAAGAGGCAAAAAAGTATCTCCATCATAATTTTTATTTATTTTTGTAAGTAAAAATTCATAAATAAGATTTTGCTCTAGGAAAAGAGTTGCTATTTCTGCCCCTCCAACCATAAAAATTTTCTTATCAGTAAAAGGTTTTATTACCTGCCAAAAATCATCTAAGGATTTAATAAAAAATATATTATTATAAGATTGTAATGGTGTATTTCTTGAAAAAACAATACAAATACAATTTTTTAAAATCTTTGTAGGTATAGAGTCAAAGGTTTTTCGTCCCATGACTATAATATTATTTTTCACCGTCTGATAAAAATATTCAAACTCCTTAGTATAAGACCAAGGCATCTGACCTTTATTACCTATCACCCCTTGTGGATCACATGCCATTATACCGATGATTTTTCTATTTTTCATAAGATATAGTGAATCATATGGTCTGCTACAAAAAATCTTTGATGCTCTATAACATTATGCACTCGTAAATAATCAACTACGTTTTCCATTAAATATTTTGATATTGCTATTATTTCTAAGTCTCTTTCCGATGCTTTGGAATTATAAAAAGCAGAAATATAAGATTTTCGTGAGTGTCCTAGCAATATCTCACATACTAGATTTTTAAATTCTTTAATATGTTGTAATATATATATAAATTTTGATAAACGGATTTTCCAAAACCAATTCCAGGATCAAGAATGATATTTTTCTATCAAATCCACATTTTTCTAATTTTGTCATTTCTTGTTCTGTCTATATATTTAAGCTAGCAAGCGGAGATTTATCGAAATCAAGACATTTTTGTTTTTGCGGTGGAACGGTTAATGAATGCATAGTAATAATTTTACAATTATAATCGGCAATTAATCGTAATGTATAATCATCTAGATTATTTTTAACCAAGTTGATACAGGAAATAGGGTATTTTTTAAAAACACGTTTAATTACTTCAGGAGTAAAACTATCAATACTGACTATAACTTCCTTAAGCTCTTCAAGAACATTATTAAGCCTTGCATATTCTTCATCTTCATTAATAATTAAAGCAGAAGGACGTGTTGATTGTGATCCAAGCTCAATTATTGTAGCCCTTCATTTATCAAGCGTACAAAATTTCTAACGGCATCTCCTTTATGAAAACTCAATCCTCCATCAGAAAAAGAATCAGGAGTAATGTTTAAAATACCGACAAATTGAGGATTTAAAACAAGAGAGCGTATAACTCCTTGATTTTCAATTAAATGTGCTATTTCTGCAAAGGTTTTATTGTTGTAAAAATTATTGATCGGACATGAATAACGACATTCCAAGCTTAAACCTGCAATTAGATGAATAAGAAACGGTCTGTTTAATAATTCAGGATGCGGTATCTTTAAATCAGGTAAATCTATATGGCAATTATTCCAAAGTAGGATATCTAAGTCAATAACTCTTGGAGACCATTTATCGTAAGAGCTTGCTCGACCTAGTTGTTTTTCAATCTTTTTAAGCTTAATTAGAAGTTTACTAGGCGTTAAAGTACTTTTGCCCTGCACCACCATATTTAAATATGATTTATCCCAAGCTTTATCTGCATTAGGTGGTAGAATAGCTTGTGTTTCAAAGGTGATTTTAATTTAGTAACGGTTACGTTTAGAAAAATCTTTTCTAATTTAGATTCGATAAAATTTTGATAAATAATATCATATATTTGTGCGGCTAAATACTCGATAAGATTAAAGTGATTTTCTTGAGAAAGTTTTTGTACTAGCCGTACGATTTCTGCATAACAAACAGTATAGTTTATATTATCCGTTACAGTAGCAAGGGGAGAAGTTAAGAGAAAGAGTTTTATGTTAATTTTTACAGGTTGAGCGTGGTGTTTTTCTTGAGTACTGCAGCCAAGATGTACCCAAGTTATTAGTTCTGAAATATTAAGTTTACATGAATAATTTAAGTTGAAAGCTTGATACCTATCATAATATTAAAGTTAGTTTAGTATAAGCTCTTTATAAAAGATACAATAGTTAAATTGATATACCGCCACTTTTTTTAAAGCCGACATGAGCTTTTTCAAGTTTTTTAATAAGTCTAGGTGAATATGATTTAATTTCTTGTTCCTTGCCGCCTTCATATTTTTTAGCGAGTTTCATGCCCCCTTTGATCATATTATAGGCGAAGTTCATTAGCTTCGTTTCGCCTGCTATTCTTTTTGGGTTCATAAACATATAAATTTGGTAAACGGCAAAGCTTTTTAATAAACGTTTTAAGTCTATTCTAGCTTGTTTGGTTAAACCTTGTAATTTGTCTTTTGGGTTTAGGTTTTTATTAGCATCTTTAACTATTTTAGAATGCTGATGCATTAAATAATTACTGACTTCGGCAACATTCTTGTTAATGAGCTTCTCATCCATTTTAAGCATTTTAAGCTTTAAGTTTTTAGTTTTACCTAAATACTTACGGATTAATAAGATAATCCGACTTTGCAGTTGAGTTAAATCCATAGTTTGTTCATTTAAGATAGCAAGCATTCGTTCCATCTCATACTCAAATTCTTCATTTTGGCTTAATTCTTCAAAAATTTCCTCTACCTCTTTACTTTCAAGTACAAGATCGTCACTAATACCCATTAATGCATCTTTTATTTGATCAGCAATTTTTTTGGTATCTTCGGAAAATTGATTATTTGTCATAATCTAATTCATCGTTAAATATAGCTATTTTTATACTAGCACCACATTTCTGCTTGTCTATAAAAATTGTATTAAGAGATATTAAATTTTTCTCATTGAGGATATTCTGAGGAATTATAACAAGCACCTAACATATTGCTAGAATCTTCATTATTATCATAATATGGTCTAAATGAAGAATTAAGGTTTAAATCATCGAACTTAAGTAAAGGTTCTTTAAAGTATGAATCATGTGACCGGCTTGTCGTAATATTCGTATAATTAATTTCTAGTTTTTCTTCTTTAAATTTTTCTGCTAAATTTTTATATTTTTTCAGTTTTTTGTATAAATTTAAGTTGACTACACGGTGAAGAAATTATTGATGTTAACTCTTTAGACAAATCATATAATATTCCATAAGGTTTAGGTATTCCTTGTTCTGCTATGAGAGCTTTCGTATTAAGACAAAATACTTTTAGTGAATCTTGCAGACTTTTTTCTGATATATCTAGATTATATTGGTTATAAAAATCACCTTGGCTTGAATATAATTCAATTATTTCTGATGCTAATTTAGCTATATCTTGCGGATTCTTTTGCTGTATTTTCTTTTTTAGTTCTGATTCTTTGAGATGTAATAATTTATTAAAAGCTTCTTTTGCATAAGATATATGAGTAGTATTTTTAAAATATTCTAAAGCTTTTACATAATTTCCGCTCTTAAATTCAATCTTCCCAAGTTTTATATTTGCCTCTTCAGAACCAAGGTTAGCAGCGTTTTCATACAATCCTATTGAGTCTTTAGATAGTTTTGTTGAGCCATTAGGTGTACAGATTTGTGCTTGTTGACAATAAATTTTTGCTAATTGATGTTTATATAAGTTTTCGTTTTTATAACAACCATTAATAGATTTATGAGTTTCTTTTAGTAATTTTTCTAATAAATTATAAATAGGTAGCGCTTGATCAGGTAACACAGGCTGATGTAAAAGCTTATCATATATTACTTTATCGAGATTTTGAGATATTTCTGTAATAGATTTAGAGGCGGTAATATACTTCCAAAGAGATTTAGCTTCTTGCTTGCTGACTGAGCCTATTAGTTTTTCTAAATTACTAATGCTATTATTTATAGTTATACCTAATATATTATTAAAATTCTTAAAGCTCTTTGTTAAAAATAATTTAATATTATCTAAATTTTCAACATCAGTGCTAGAATTGTTAATGCTGTAAAAAGTTTTTTAAGTTATATATATTATAGATTACTTTTAAGTCTAAAACATCGTTATTTTTGATATCTTCATAAAATTTTTCAATAGTCTCATTTAATTTGTATAAAATGAATCTTTATCTTTGCATATTGTATGCTTAAATGATTCTAATAACGTTTCTTTTATGTTATATGCCCCGAGGTAAATAAATCGTTAAACCATTTTGCAGAATTAAGTGTAACCAAATTTTCTTTTTCAGAAAATTTGATGTTAGATAAATATTTAAGGTAATTTAGAAGATTCTCTAATTTATTTTCTGATTTCAGTGTTTCTAAAAGCTGATTTAATTTTTTAACGGTTTCTAAGAAAATTCCTATAGTTTTGGCATTGTCTTCTAACTGTTTATAATAATTTACTATATCTATTAATTGTTTCAATTTGTCTGTTTTAGGCAAAACATCTTCAAAACTTAAATTATTTTCTATATATGTTTTAAGCTCATTGATACTAATTGGTACTTCTTTATTAATTACATTTATAGAATTTAAAATGGGACTGTTGCGAGATAATTTTTAATAGTAAAATGAGAGGAAAACAGATAAATAAATATTTAGCTCTGTCCAAATATTTTTAAAAAGAAATTCTGTTTAATATTGAGATAAAATTTATTCAATAGTATAGTAATTTAATAGAGATTTGTTTACAGAGTTAGGATTTTTATTAACAAATTTCTCTAAGCTATTAAAGTTGTTAAAACCACTAATCGTTTTAAATTAAAACATATGGCATTCATAAATTCAGAGAATTGATTTTTGGCAATTCCTATATATCTAACCCGTTTATTATCTTTTGAAAATACCCTCTCAAAAGGTGCTCTGATTTTCGTATAATATTTATCAAGGTCAAAATTCTTATCTTTCATATTATTTTTCTTTATTGAGCAAAGATGGAACCCCTTTTTAGCTGCTGCATTCTTGGCAGAGATTGTACAATAACCTTTATCAACATATGTAGCACCGGAGCTTGGCATAACATGCTTAAAACCTTTGCTATCAGTAACATTTGCAGGGGTAACTGCAACCTTATTGATCATTCCTGATTGAATATCGACACTCACATGTTTTTTATAACCATACCAAAATTTATTTGCTCCCTTACAGCCAATTTTAGCTTGTTTATCCTTTACAACCTTAGGCAGAGTCTCATTATTCAATTTATCATATTTTTGTGTTCTTAGTTTATCACGTTCCTCCCAAAGATTAGCTTTTGAGATTAAATGAGAAGCATCTACAAAGGTAAATACTTCACCCATATAGCCTTGTGCTCGTAGTTGATCTCGGAATTTTACAAATATTTTTGATAGTAAATTAGTGCCTATTTTTTTACGTATTTTACTAAATACACTATAATCAGGCGTCTTCTCTGTAAGAGCAAAATCACAAAACCATTTTGCCGCTGTGCTATCAGCTAAATAACGTTCCAATTCCCGATCCGATAAGTCTTCCATAAATTGCAGCAGCAAACATTTAAACAGCCTCACTATACCATAGCCTTTATAGTTAGCTTCGCATTCTACTGCTAATAACTCAGCTTCAACTGCTTTAAAATTGAATAAACTTTTGAATTTACGATATTGATGATCCACACTTATTAACTCATCTAAACTTACCATTATCATTTGATACTCAGACATATGAACATATTTTTTGTTTTTTTTAATTATACCTGCTATCCTCTCATCTCGCAACAGTCCCAAAATATATGTTAAATTTTCGTCGTCGATTGTTATTTTATTATATTCATCTAGAATGATATAATTATCATCTCTAATATTTAATAGCTTTGTATAGTTTTGTATAGTCTTTTGCTTGTTCGCTAGCTTGAGGTAATAAATAGAATCTTTTATTTTATTAATGATACTCTTTTGTTCATTGCTAAAATTACCGAGTTTTATAGTGTCATCAATAATTTTAGATATACGAGTATGATTATTGCTTGCTTGGGCTATCGGTCACTACTATAGATAAATTACCTTCATTTATATCAATATATCTCAATAATTTAGTAAATTGTTCAAATATACCGACAAGTTTTTCTAGATTGGCTTTGACAAGGGAAGAGTTAGAGTTTTTGGTTTCAATATTTTTTATTGCTAATATAAATTTAGTAGGAGTCGTACTTAGAATTTTTTGTAGGAAAAATTTGTCAATAGTAGATTCAGAGGATGAATTAGCAGCATCCAAATAAGAACTGTTATATGTTAAATATTTTTCGTTTTTTATATAAAAACTATCTAAAATATTTGAACTTGCTGTTAGACTTTTTTTGAGAAGTCCCAATCTCCATACTCATTACTTTCTAATATTAATTCACCGTCTTTGAGAAAATTAGCTATGAGCTTTAAATCTTCTTTCTCTTGCCCTAATATAATTATAGCTTTATTACTCCTATCAATAATAGATTCATATTTCTCACTATCTTTATTAATTAAGTCGATAAAATTTTTATCCTTTAACATATCGGATATAAAATGTTCCATTTCTGCTTCCTTTATTTCTTCTTTTTTCAACATCATTATATCCCTCATATCTTCTGCTTTATTGTGTTCAATATTATTTGTTATTTCAAACGAATTTTGATTTAGGAGTGTTTGTATCGGTTGAGTTGCATTGTTGTTGTCATTTAGTATTTGAAATAAATGGTCTTCAGAAATAGTACTATCTACTATTTCCGTATGTTCTTGTTTTTTAAATTTATCATTTAAACGTTTTATATAAACGGTATAATTGTACATAATTAATCTGTTTCTTAGTTGTTTTTTTATTTAATAATCTTAGCTCAAAAAATTTCAATTTAGTTAATAAATTAATTAATTTTTACTAAAAATATCACAATTTAGATATTACGATATTTAATATACTGAAAGATGATTTTTATTGCATATATGATAAGAATAAGGTTTATTATAAATAAATATTAATAATTACTTAGGTTATGAGAAATAATAAAAACCAAATGTATATTATAAAAATTTTTATAGCCCTAGCTATGATTACGGGCATAATATTTTTATGTTTATTGTATTCTTCATTAACTCCGTCTAAGCTTAAGATTGGTGCGAAAACTAGTAATATGGACGATTCGCCTAAAATTAAGTTTACTCTTATAGATCAAGAAGGAAAGAAATTTGATAGTACCCATTTGCAAGGTCATTTAAGTTTGATTTATTTTGGTACTACCTATTCCTTTATATGACAATCAAACACTAAAAAGAGTAGAAGATATTATTAAGATTTTGAAGAAAGAGAATATTTTAGTACAAGTAGTTTTTATTACTCTAGATTCTGAGCATGATACAAGTGAAGTATTAAAAAAATATTTAGAAAAAATAGATGATAATTTTATAGGTTTAACAGGGAGAGTCCAAGATATTTTAGCAGATCAATTTAAGGTCTTCTATACATCCAAAATATTTGATGTAAAAACAAACAAATATGAATTACAACATTCTAATTTTGTGTATTTAATTAGCAGTCAGGGAAAATTTTTAAAGCATTATTGCTTAGGCTTACCGAAAAATGGTTAACAGATAATCTCTAAGCATTTCCTATTTGTGATGAGAAATGTATTTCATCAATGCCTAAGTGTTTTAATGCATTATGCCATTTACTTTCAGGATTATCGGCAAAAATAAATTCTTTATTACAATCCATAACCAGCCATAGATTTGTCTCTAATTCTTCTTCAAGCTGCCCTGGTTTCCATGCTGTATAACCGACAATGAATAAGCTATTTTTAGGTCCTCTACCGAAAGCTATATCTTCTGAAATTTCTAAATTAGAGCTTACTGCTAAATCATTATGGAAATCCAATAACAAATTTTTATTATAATCGCTAGAATGAAGAAAAAACCCTTTTTCATGTTCTACGGGTCCGCCAAGATATATAGGAACCGTAACCGGGGTTGTTATTTCGTCATTTTTTATTTTAAAAAACGATTTTAAATCTATATGATTTACTAAGCGGTTAAATATTAATCCTATTGCTCCTTCTTCCGTGTGTGATAACATATAAATTAAGGATTTATGGTAAATGCCTTTTGTAATTACATGCGGTGTAGCAACTAGTGTTTTACCGGATAAGTTATGAAAAATTTTATCGCCCATAAATAAAACTTTAATTATATAAGATTTAAATATATAAGATTTAAATCCAATTATTCAATAGAAGTTAACAATAATGATCACATTTTTTGATATTACTATTTTTGCTATTATTACTCTTTTCTCATTTTTCGGCTTATATCAAGGCATAATCGGGTTTGCAACTAGAATACTCGGTTTTATTACTTCTATAATGTTAGGATATTTTTTATATCCATATATTTCTGACCTAATCGGGAAATATATGGATAATGAGATTATAAGAATAATTATTGCCGGTGTTATATCTTATGTTATTGCTTTAATTTTATGTGTTTTTATAGTTTATAAATTTCTTGCTATAATTTCATTTATGAGAAACGGTTTTATTGACAGATTTTTAGGGCTATTGGCAGGATTTGCCGTAGGTATTACTATCTCGTTAGTACTATTTTTTATAACAATGATCTTTACTTCTGAAAACTATTTTAAAAGTAAATCTTTAAAAGATTTTGTAGTAAGTAGCAAACAGAGCAAATATGGAGGAGTACTGAAAGTTTCCATTACCACTGATTATTTATATGAATTAAGTAAAAATATTATAGTTATAATTCCAAACGAGACTTTAAAATCTATTGAAATATTTGAAAATAAAGACCTAAATAATTTCAAAAACTCTCTTAAGAAATCGAATGATTCTAACGATGATGAGGATGTATTTTCTCGAGAATTACAAGATGAGCTTTCTAATATATATGATGAATAGGATGTTATTTTGACGTCATTGCGAGGAAATTACGACATTGTTGTGCGGATCGAAAAACGCACTCGGTGTCATCGTGGCTTGACCACGGGATGACAACGGAAAACTGATCCACGCGGGCAATGTCTGCTCGCAATGACGATTACCTACCAAACAAACACCATAACCCCTACCTTTCATTAAACCAGCCTATTTCCCTTAAATTTCATAAATCACGCCATCGTAAATAATTAATAAATATTAACTAATAGTAAATTTATTCATTAATTATTGTGCGTCGTAAATAAATAGTGTATAATTACCGATAAGTTAAGTGGTAAAATCATTAAAAGCAATAAGTTATAGGGGAAATTATAACTAATAAGAACAAAACTTTTTTTTAATAAAATTTTACTAGCAACCAGTAGTATCGGGCTGCTTGCAAGCATGGGAGGCTTTGCGGCGGATATTATTCCGGCGGGAAATCCATCTTCTAATATAGGTACGATGAATGATTTGAGATATAATCACAACCATTATCTTCCACAAGATAATGACAATATTATTATCGCAGAAAATAACCATATGGTTAATTTTGCCCAAAAATATTAATATTAATGATATTAATCTTTATGGTTTTAATGGGGTATTTACTATTATTGAAGGCAATATTACTATAAATGCTTTAGGAGAAAGCGGTATAGTTTTTCAAAATCTCCCTACGGCATTCGGTACAAATATTGTGATTAATATTAATAGGGCTCACATGGCGAATGATGTAGCCGTACTATCAATTTTGAGGATGAGTAATGGAGTTCGTTCCTAATGGATATACTGATACTGCAGCTACCGGAACCGTTGCTTTACCGCAAGGATTACAAGTACAACAAGTAGGAGTGCAAGCAGCGGCACAACCGGCACATGCTCAAGCAAGAGCGGAAGCAGTGATAGTAGGAAACGTAATAGTAGCAAGAGAAACAGTAGATATGTTAGGACAGAGACAAGTACGACTAAGATATGGTAGCGGCTCCGGTGAGGGGGCAGCAACAAGTAGACAGAGAAAACTTAAGGTTAAGGCAAGCACAGAATGCACTAGCACGAATACAAGCTGAGAATCCGCAACAATTAGCAGATGCACAGCAACGATTAAATGCTGCACGTGCAGGAGCCGCGATATAGGGGACTAAAATCGAGCACAGCAAGCTTTATTTGATATTCGTAACGCTTCGTTTGTAGCACAGCTGGACTTAACAAATGCACAAAGAGAAGTACAGGTACAAATTGCAGTACTGCAGCGAGATGGACAAGCTAGACAAAGAGAGATACAATAACCAATTGATAATATAGCTCTAGAATTGGTTCAAGCTAGACAAGATCAAGTTGATGCAGAGACACAAGCTAACCTAGCCGGTTTAGTAGTACCGGCAGATGCACAAGCACAGCAACAAGCACAAGCTCAGCGTTAACGAAAGAGCTGAACAGCAAAGACTGCAAGCGGAGTATCGGCAACGTCAAGCTAACGAAATAAGAGTAGCAGAGGAATATGTTAAAAAACCTGAGTCGCAAAAATTAGCTGAGGCAATCAATAATGCTATCATTGTCCATACGGAAAATACTTTTGTAGCGGAAGCACAAAAGAAGTGATTAGAGAAAAATCTGCACTTGTTATGCAAAATCCTGAAAAACACGCTGTAGAGCTTGCTAAGGAATTAGTAAATAATAAAGCTGAGCTTAAAGAAGTAGCTAATGATGATACTGTTGTAGTGAGTAAAACAAAACAAGAACAATCCTTATTATTCGTAGCAAACTTAGCTCAAGTTGCACCTGATAATGCAAAAAAAGTAGTAGAGCATTTAACCGAGCAAGGAACAAGATCGGTTAGTGTAGTTACAGCTGAAGCAGTAACTACTAGTATTAATAATCACTTATCAGGCGGTACTATGATAGCCGTTGCAGCAGGTGATGAAGCAAACCCTATAATTACTAAAAAAGGATTATGGGTTGCCGGTACTTTCGGTTCAAGTAATCAAGATGCATATAAAGGTAATCCTAGCTATAAAGGCACGGTATCCGGCGGCACGATCGGCGGTGAGCTTTACATCGGGGAAAATAGTCTTGTCAGTATTGCATATAGCCGTATGAACTCTGACTTTAAGTTTAAAGGTTCAAGCACTGGTGATAAATTATCGGCAGAAAGCTATATTATTTCTCTATACGGTCAACAACAATTTAGTAATGGCTTTATATTACAAGAAATATTTTCAGCAAGTAACAGTAAAATCAACAAAAAGGACTTAAGACCGGTAGGACTTCATAGCTATAAAACTGCTAGCGGTAAATATACAAGCAAAGCTTATGGTTTTGAGGGTAATGTCGGTTATCAATTCTCTGCCATGGACGGTATAAATTTAATGCCTAATATTGGTATTAGATATAATACATATAAAGATACCCAAACCGGTACAGGTGTCAATAATATTTTGTCGCTGGTAAGTCCGGTAACTTAACTACAGGGATTGCAGGCATAAAATTAACCGCTCCTAAGAGATTATCAAACGATACTCAAATAGTACCGGGACTACATGCTTCTGTAGAAAATAGCTTTAGCAATAAGCAACCTAAGGTGAAAGCTAGATTTATTTGGGCAGATAATTACTTTGAGAACACTACAAGTAGCAGCACACCGAAAGTCGGCTATAATGTAGGTGCAAGTTTACTTACCGCTCATAAGAATATTGAGCTATTTGCAACGTATAACTGTAATTTACGCAGCAAATATACTAGCCACCAAAGGTTCATTAAAGTTAAAGATATTGTTCTAAAAATATCATTCCTGTGCGGGATACCAAATCGTCATTGCGAGCAGCCGTAGGCTGCGTGGCAATCTCATGAAATAATAACAAACTCCTGAGATTGCTTCGTCAAATTAGAGTCTATAATAAAATTTGTGTAAGTTGCAAAAAAAGCAGTAAGAGATTACTGTAAAAAGAAGTAACTAAAACAAAGGGAAATTATGGCTAAAGAAATAGGTAAAGATAAAGAAAAATTAAACATAAGTAATCAGCTAGTAGAAGAATTATTATCAAAAGCAGACCCATCAGAGTTATTTGGTCGAGATGGTTTATTTCAACAGCTAAAGAAACAAATAGTTGAGAAAATATTAGCAAGTGAGTTAGATCATGAATTGGGCTACTCAAAGCATAGTAAAGTAGAAAAAGTAGACAATAATCGTCGTAATGGTAGCTATGAAAAGACAGTAATTGATGATGATGGTCGTAAGTTGACATTAGAAGTACCAAGAGACCGGGAAGGTGAGTATAATCCACAATTAATACCAAAAGGGCTGAGGAGATTTAATGGATTTGATGAGAAGGTAATTTCACTTTATGGTAGAGGTATGACAGTCAGTGAGATTCGTGGTCACTTAGAAGAAATATATCAAACTGAAGTATCTAGTGATTTAATATCAACCATAACAGATGGAGTACTAGAGGAGGTAACTAGGTGGCAAAATCGCTATTTAGATAGGATATACCCAATATTGTATTTGGATTGCATATATGTTAAATCTAGAGATAATCATATAGTAATAAATAAAGCTGTATATTTGGCAATTGCGGTTAATATAGAAGGCAAGAAGGAGTTATTGGGCATTTGGATAGGAAAAAATGAAGGCTCTAAATTTTGGATGCAAGTATAACTGAATTAAAGAATCGAGGTGTAGAACAAATTTATGTTGCTTGCGTTGATGGTTTAAAAGGTTTTTCTGAGGCTATCAGTAGCATATTTCCTGCTACTATAGTACAACTATGTATAGTGCATATGGTACGCAATTCAGTAAAGTACGTGTCACATAAGGATTTAAAAGAGGTAACATCAGATTTAAAACAAATTTACACGGCAAATAACGAAGAAATGGCTCGTTTAAAACTGCAACAATTTAGTGTAAAATGGGATAAAAAATATCCAGTAATTTCTGATATTTGGCAGCGTAGTTGGTCAGGAATAATACCATTTTTTGCCTTTCCTGAGGAGATTAGAAAGGTGATTTATACCACGAATACCATAGAGTCTATAAATCGTCAAATTAGGAAAATTATTAAAAATAAAGGTGTATTTCCAGATGATAAATCAATTCAAAAGATAATATTTTTAGCCTTGCAAAATGCGGCTAAAAAATGGACTATGCCTATAAAAGATTGGTCATTAGCTTTAAATCAATTTGAAATACTTTGTGGGAATTTTAAATATGATTTATTGGAAAATAAAAAATGAACTTACACAAAAAAAATGATTGACTCTCAAATTACTTTGTAAATTTCCTCGCAATGACGAAAAAACAATATCCACGCAGCAATGCCTCATCGCCTTGTGAATTCCTTGCTCTTTTTGAAGTTAATCTTCATCTACCATTCTTCATTTCACATCAGTATACTCATAATTCCCTAACCGGTTTTAGTACTAACTTTTTGTTACTAAAGATATTGATTTTAGAAAAGAAATTACTTTTGGGCTTTTTAAAATCACGTTGATAATTTTCACCGGTGATAGCATTATAGCTAGTAATTAAAGAAGGTATAACCTCGTTATAATATATTTTATAAAGGTCATGCATAGTTTCTTTGGTAGTTAAATATCCCCATTTTACGGCTTGTTGCGGTACTCTTGCTAAGGCTTCAATGCAGGCTATCGCTTCTTCAATTTCAGGATTTTTATTTTTATACACGTCAGCTGCCGGTGATAAATTAGCTTGCATATCTTTAAACATAGCATCAATCATTAATGCCATATATTCATCGGTTTTAAATTTTCTTACAAATATTAGATTATTCCTACTGCTATAATTTAAAAGCCGAAATTTATATATAAAAATCATGAATTTTATAGCATAAACTTTTAAGCCGCTAACTTTATTTGCATTATAAAATTTAAGTTTCGTTTCATAATCTAATTGCTTTTTCATACCTGCTTTAAGGAGCTTACTCAGCAAATTATGACAATGTATTATGTCATTTTTTCTAGCAATTCGTACTTTATCGGTAGCTTTAGTACCGGAAAAATTAGCCGAATGGCGAGTTATTTGCCTGCCTTTATCATCTCTTTTTATATCGGCAAAATGCCCAAGCTCTTGGGCTGCGATAATCTGAAGTCTTGCTGCCGCAGCAAAGCCGTTGCCGTAAGTCGGATGATCTTTATTGTTTTCAGCAAAAGGATTACCGCCGCATGAAACAAAAATAGCTACGTCCTTGCCGTTAGTGCTTTGCATACCGCTATTACCGCCTACTCGTTGCCAGCTAACCATATCCATCATATCGCCGATATTATGTGAGTAGGTAAGAAATACTTCCGTCTTATTAAGAAGAAGCCACCTTATTACGATCGGATGAGCCGACTGAACAAAAATACGTGCTAGCATTTCGGTTACTTCTTTCTTAACCGGCTGTAGCTTTTGTATTTGCTTTTTTAAATTATCGAAAATTGATTTTATTTTTTGATCTGAAGCGGAATTTCTGTATAAATTTTGAAAAAGCTTGGTAGTTTCAGGGATTAAATGCGGGCTTGTTAGCTCTTCTTGACTAACCATTAAGCTTATATTAAGAGCAGGTTCGGTAAACCTTGCAAAATTGCAGCAATCATCGGTATCTATCCGTAATTTACCGGACTTAATTAATTGCATAGCCAAATGCTCATACTCTATTTCCATGTCCTGCTTATAAATAGCAGGAACACGGTCAAGAATGTGATATATGCTAGTCATTTTAAAAATTTAGTTGTTATTTTCTACATTACTTGTTGGTAGTACATCATCATTTTCGTCTATATTTAAAGGTATGAGCTCTAAGTTAAATACAAGCTCAGGTTCATTAGGTACGTGCTTCGGTTTAGGTTCTTCTTCAAATATGAGGTTTACAACAACATCTACCTTAGGGAATACTGTATCAAAGCAATCTTTAAAAAATTTATCTGACGATTTTAACTTTATTGCATCTAATGCTTTTTGTCTACCATCTTTATTTTTAATACAGATGTTAATTGCCTCTCTCCTAAAGAATCAATGAGGATAATCATCAAAAATTTTTGTAATTAGCTCCGGCTGTTGCTCGCTAAAATATTTGAGACATACCTTATTACCATATCTAAATATTTTATATGCTAAGAATAAGACAAAACAACCTTGTTCTTCTTCAGTAAATTTATCAGCAAAATATTTTTGATTAAGAAAATCTTCAACTCCTCTTCTGATGCCGGTTGAAGAAATCGCTATTTTTTTTAAAAGTGGTTTTGAGCAATCAACCGAAAAGCAAGATATCTTTATACTTCGCAGCTGTCCGCTTTTTGCTTTCTCAGTTATTATTTCAGATTCAGGTACTTGCTTTTCCATTTGCCATAAATCGTACTCTACATTGCCGGGAGTAGTTTTCTTTATATAATCCCATGATGTGCTTAATCCTTCTTTTGTAGTAGTTAAAATTTGATTTAACAACGATTTAGAACTCTTTAATGGGACTGTTGCGAGATGAGAGGATAGCAGGTATAATTAAAAAAAACAAAAAATATGTTCATATGTCTGAGTATCAAATGATAATGGTAAGTTTAGATGAGTTAATAAGTGTGGATCATCAATATCGTAAATTCAAAAGTTTATTCAATTTTAAAGCAGTTGAAGCTGAGTTATTAGCAGTAGAATGCGAAGCTAACTATAAAGGCTATGGTATAGTGAGGCTGTTTAAATGTTTGCTGCTGCAATTTATGGAAGACTTATCGGATCGGGAATTGGAACGTTATTTAGCTGATAGCACAGCGGCAAAATGGTTTTGTGATTTTGCTCTTACAGAGAAGACGCCTGATTATAGTGTATTTAGTAAAATACGTAAAAAAATAGGCACTAATTTACTATCAAAAATATTTGTAAAATTCCGAGATCAACTACGAGCACAAGGCTATATGGGTGAAGTATTTACCTTTGTAGATGCTTCTCATTTAATCTCAAAAGCTAATCTTTGGGAGGAACGTGATAAACTAAGAACACAAAAATATGATAAATTGAATAATGAGACTCTGCCTAAGGTTGTAAAGGATAAACAAGCTAAAATTGGCTGTAAGGGAGCAAATAAATTTTGGTATGGTTATAAAAAACATGTGAGTGTCGATATTCAATCAGGAATGATCAATAAGGTTGCAGTTACCCCTGCAAATGTTACTGATAGCAAAGGTTTTAAGCATGTTATGCCAAGCTCCGGTGCTACATATGTTGATAAAGGTTATTGTACAATCTCTGCCAAGAATGCAGCAGCTAAAAAGGGGTTCCATCTTTGCTCAATAAAGAAAAATAATATGAAAGATAAGAATTTTGACCTTGATAAATATTATACGAAAATCAGAGCACCTTTTGAGAGGGTATTTTCAAAAGATAATAAACGGGTTAGATATATAGGAATTGCCAAAAATCAATTCTCTGAATTTATGAATGCCATATGTTTTAATTTAAAACGATTAGTGGTTTTAACAACTTTAATAGCTTAGAGAAATTTGTTAATAAAAATCCTAACTCTGTAAACAAATCTCTATTAAATTACTATACTATTGAATAAATTTTATCTCAATATTAAACAGAATTTCTTTTTAAAAATATTTGGACAGAGCTAAATATTTATTTATCTGTTTTCCTCTCATTTTACTATTAAAAATTATCTCGCAACAGTCCCAAAATTGCTATGGTTTCAGCATCCAAATCGCCAGAAAAATTACTAGGACGAAAATGCATTTGAAACGAAATTATAATATCTTTCATTTTAGAGTCTAAAATTTCGGTAACTTCAAGTTTATAACCGTATGTAATAAATTTTTGCTGAATTGCTGCAATATCGGTTATGTCGACTTGCGGCAATAGATCGTTAAACGCCTGTTCATCATACCAAACTCCAATATCGTTATCATATAATAGTTTCCAAGGAAATAGCGGGCCAGGGTCCTGTTTTCTACCTGGAGCAATATCAGAATGCCCAACTACTCTAGTAGGTTTAATATCATATCTAGCAATAATCTGTTTACACAAACTTATAACACTATTAATTTGCCTTTCCGAATAGGGTAGCCAAACTATATCATTGTTTTTTGCATTTACTTCAAAAGCAGGATTTACGATTTCAATACCGATTGATGTATCATTAATACGCTCATGACCTTGCCAGTAAACTTACTCCAGCATGCCATGCTCTATCACGCTCTTCTACTAATTGAAATATATGTTCAGGGTTTTCATTGTTTATTAAATATGGCTACTTAACTTTTCACCGGTTAGAAAATCTAAAGACTGCTTAAAATCACACTGTGTATAATGTAGCACTAGGAATTTAATACGTTTATTAAATCCCACAGCTCTATAAGATGTTTTATCGATTACTATCATATATAAAAATTTTAAAGGATGTCACTATTGTATGTTTTTTTCTATATAATTCTTGTGAAAGCTTGCTTGCATGGATCGGTAAATCGTCATTGCGAGAAGAATTACACAGTAATTCGACGAAGCAATCTTAGGAAGTTTGTTATTATTTCATAAGATTGCCACGCAGCCTACGGCTGCTCGCAATGACGATTTGGTATCTATATAAAGATAGTCCCAGTATGACAAGAAAAATTTTGATGGTGCCGGATATCGGATTTGAACTGATGACCTACCGCTTACAAGGCGGTTGCTCTACCACTGAGCTAATCCGGCATATTAATATGATTATAGAGAAGAGATATGTGCTGTCATACCCGTGTCTTGACCACAATATCTAGAAAAATAACTTGTAACAGTCAAATTTACTAAATCCTGCACTCAAATAGCGGGATGACAGGGGCTGAATTGATCCACACAGTCAATGCCTGCTCGCAATGACGAAAATACACTATAACTAAGCTTCTTTAGCTTCCTTTTTACTTAGTCTAGCTTTGCGGTTTTTTGCTTTCACTTCCATTTCCTTTTTAACTTTCTTAGGAAGAGTAACACCCGCTTGCTCAATAAATTTTGCGACTCGCTCAGTTGGTTTAGCACCGGTGCCAAGCCAATATTCTATACGATCTTTTTTTAAAACAACACGCTCACTATTATCTGAAGCAAGCATTGGATCATAAGTTCCGACTTTTTCTAAAAAGTCACCGTCACGAGGTGCTGTTGCGTTAGCTACCACTACACGGTAAAAAGGACGCTTTTTAGCACCGCCTCTAGCTAAACGAATTTTTACTGCCATATATTACTTACAATTATTTTATTTTTTCTTCTTTAAAAAGAACATGTTTTCTAACTACTTTATCATACTTACGAAAAGAAAGCTTCTCGGTTTGGGTCTTCGGATTACGTTTCTTTACCCAAAAAACACCTGTGCCGGCAGTACTTACTAGCCTTACCAAAACATTTTTATTTTTCTTTGCCATTAGCTGACACCTTAAATCAAGATATTATTTTATTATTCTAAGAAAAGCAGAATAAAACGAAATTGAAAAATAGTCAAGTAAAAACTAGGCATTGCAAAATAAAGAGAGATACGTCATTGCGAACGACTAAAAGGAGTGTGGCAATCTCGGGAAATTAAAACGAGATTGCCACACTCCTTTTAGTCGTTCGCAATGACGCCAATTTTTCAAATTAAACGAGTTACCGTCCAAATAAGCGTTCGATATCCTTAAGCTTCAACTCAATATAAGTAGGTCTGCCGTGATTACATTGACCTGAAAGCGGCGTATTTTCCATTTGACGCAGTAAGGCATTCATTTCATCTGCCGATAATTTTCGTCCTGCTCTAATAGAGTAATGACAGGCATAAGTTTCCGTTACATGCTCGATTAACTCTGTCAAAGCTATATTCTTGCCAAAATCTGATAAATGATCGGCGAGATCCTGAATTAACTTTTGTACGTTTACATCTCCAAGGATATTTGGAATTTCAGTTACTATAATAGATTTTTCGCCGAATTTTTCTAGAGTTAAACCGAGTTTATATAGTTTTTCTCTATGGTCATATAAACAATCTGCTTTTTTTTCATTTGGCAGTTCTACTATCTCAGGGATAAGCAAACGCTGTTTGATTAACTCTTCCGTTTTAAGGTAATCTTTTATTTTTTCATACCCTAAACGTTCGTGTGCTGCATGCTGGTCGGTAATCACTATACTATCTTCGGTTTGTGAAATAATATAAGTCGTATGAAGTTGTGCTTTAGCTGCCCCAAGTTTATATTGTTTACGGGTTTGCTGTTCATGTTCTATACGGTCTTCTACTTCTTGTTCTATTTTAGCATGTGATAATGTATCGATTAATTTTTGACAAACATGATTTTGAGGAACTGTATTAAGTGTAGAATGAGTAGTAGGTCTATAATCTGCCGATTTACTATTAACATTTATAACTTTACTTACTGGCGATTGTTTGTTAACTAAAGGATTTTTAAATAACTCAAGAGCATCAGAGTCGATAGTAGTAGAAGTAACATGGCTTTTATTTGTTAAAGCATTTTTAATTGCTTCTATTAATAAGTTTCGCACATAATTCGGGTCATGAAACCTAACCTCTGCTTTTGCCGGATGTACGTTAACGTCAACAAGTTGCGGATCGATTTGTAAGAATATAGCACATAGCGGATAACGATCACGAGCTAAATAATCTTGATATGCTACCCTTAAAGCTACCTGTAATAATTTATCTTTTACTGGTCTATTATTAATAAATAAAAACTGATCTTCACTTGAAGCTCTATTATATGTCGGGCTACTAGTATAGCCGCAAATAGAGAAATCAGGTGTTTTGAAGTCTATATAAGCGGCGTTTTTTATAAAATCATCACCTATTACATCAATTATACGCTGTTTTAGGTTAGTTTCAGCATCTTTATTTTGTCCCTTTAGTTTTAATAAATTCTTGCCGTCATGTGTTAAACTAAAAGAAATTTCAGGATGTGCTAGAGCGATTTTCTTAACCACATCTACAGTTGCTGCAAGCTCTGTTTTATCGGCTCTAAGAAATTTTAAACGTGCAGGTGTTGCGAAAAATAAATCACGTATCTCTATTTTAGTACCTTCATTATGAACAGAAATAGTAACTTGTTTTTCATTGCCGCCGATTAACTTAATCTGAAATGCTTTGTCGGCATCTCGTTTTTTAGAAGTAATTAGCATTTTGCTAATAGCAGCAATAGACGGCAGTGCTTCACCCCTAAAACCGAAAGTATTAATATTTAGAAAATCGCTTTCATCAAGCTTAGAAGTTGTATGACGTTCAACAGCAATTTCTAATTCCTTATCAGTCATACCAATACCGTCATCGGAAATAATGATTAGATTTTTACCGGCACGTTCTAAAATAATATCTATTTTAGTACTACTTGCATCAACAGCATTTTCAACTAATTCCTTTACTACCGATGCGGGCCTTTCTATAACCTCACCGGCAGCAATTCGGTTGATAGTACTTTCTGACAAAAATTTTATAGTCATTTTGTTACTAGTTTAAATTTCTTACTACAATATGGGCAGATAACTTCCTTTTTTTCTTTATCTATCTCTAAATAAACTTTCGGATGGTCATATGGAGGTTCTTTGCCCTGGCAAGATACAGATGCATCAACACTATTAACAATTTCCATAGATTTATACATTATTTCTTTAAGTGTAATCTAATATAAGTTACTTTTAAATAAAAGACAAATATTACTTGATTAAATATGTCATCCCGTGACTTGATCAGCTTTGTTGCATGATTCTAATTTTCTTGTCATTGTGAGGAAATTACGTAAGTAATTGACTAAGCAATCTAGTGCCAAAGTTCTAAGATTGCCACGCAGCCTATGACTCTGCTCGCAATGACGATTTAGCTGGCTGGTACAAGCCACGGTATGACAGTGCATATTTTATAAGGAGATAAAAATGAAAGACAAAGTAGCAGTTATTACCGGTTCTACTAGCGGTATCGGGCTTGAGATAGCAAAACATTTTGCAAAAACGGTTTTGCAAAAGAAGATGAAGTAGCCACAATTTCAGCAGAATTGAAAGAACTTGGGGCAAGGGCTGTATTTTATCAAGGAATAAATTTGGAAAAACCTGATGAAATTCATTCTATGTTTGAGAGGATAATAAAAGAATTCGGTAAAATAGACATATTGGGACTGTTGCGAGATAATTTTTAATAGTAAAATGAGAGGAAAACAGATAAATAAATATTTAGCTCTGTCCAAATATTTTTAAAAAGAAATTCTGTTTAATATTGAGATAAAATTTATTCAATAGTATAGTAATTTAATAGAGATTTGTTTACAGAGTTAGGATTTTTATTAACAAATTTCTCTAAGCTATTAAAGTTGTTAAAACCACTAATCGTTTTAAATTAAAACATATGGCATTCATAAATTCAGAGAATTGATTTTTGGCAATTCCTATATATCTAACCCGTTTATTATCTTTTGAAAATACCCTCTCAAAAGGTGCTCTGATTTTCGTATAATATTTATCAAGGTCAAAATTCTTATCTTTCATATTATTTTTCTTTATTGAGCAAAGATGGAACCCCTTTTTAGCTGCTGCATTCTTGGCAGAGATTGTACAATAACCTTTATCAACATATGTAGCACCGGAGCTTGGCATAACATGCTTAAAACCTTTGCTATCAGTAACATTTGCAGGGGTAACTGCAACCTTATTGATCATTCCTGATTGAATATCGACACTCACATGTTTTTTATAACCATACCAAAATTTATTTGCTCCCTTACAGCCAATTTTAGCTTGTTTATCCTTTACAACCTTAGGCAGAGTCTCATTATTCAATTTATCATATTTTTGTGTTCTTAGTTTATCACGTTCCTCCCAAAGATTAGCTTTTGAGATTAAATGAGAAGCATCTACAAAGGTAAATACTTCACCCATATAGCCTTGTGCTCGTAGTTGATCTCGGAATTTTACAAATATTTTTGATAGTAAATTAGTGCCTATTTTTTTACGTATTTTACTAAATACACTATAATCAGGCGTCTTCTCTGTAAGAGCAAAATCACAAAACCATTTTGCCGCTGTGCTATCAGCTAAATAACGTTCCAATTCCCGATCCGATAAGTCTTCCATAAATTGCAGCAGCAAACATTTAAACAGCCTCACTATACCATAGCCTTTATAGTTAGCTTCGCATTCTACTGCTAATAACTCAGCTTCAACTGCTTTAAAATTGAATAAACTTTTGAATTTACGATATTGATGATCCACACTTATTAACTCATCTAAACTTACCATTATCATTTGATACTCAGACATATGAACATATTTTTTGTTTTTTTTAATTATACCTGCTATCCTCTCATCTCGCAACAGTCCCATATTAGTAAATAATGCAGGTATTCAGCATGTTGCTGCTATCGATGAATTTCCTGAAGATAAATGGGAGCAAATTTTGCGTATAGATTTAATAGCATCTTTCTATACTACAAAATACGCAATACAGATTATGAAAAAAAACGGCTTCGGGCGAATTGTTAATATCGCTTCCGCTTATGCATATGTCGCATCACCTTTCAAGTCGGCATATGTAGCAGTAAAGTACGGTATCCTTGGGCTTACCAAAACCATTGCTTTAGAAGTGGCTGAGAATAATATTACAGTTAATGCTATCTGTCCCGGTTACGTCAACACACCATTAGTAAGGAATCAAATAGCAGATACTGCTAAAGCTAGACATATCAGTGAAGAATCAGCGTTAAGGGATGTAATCCTTAAATCTCAAGCTACGAAAAAATTTGTAGAAGCTGATGAAATAGCAAACTTAGTAATATTCTTATGTGACAAAAAAGCATCATCAATAACAGGTAGTGGACTCTTGATAGATGGCGGCTGGACGGCACAGTAGTTTTTAATTCTTAATATTTGTTAGTTATTGAGAAATAACTAACAATAAAAACTTCTTGCAAAAATTTAATTTACTCCTTTACACTTGAAATAAACCACAATTTATTCAAGGAGGAATTTATGCCAGAAAAAAAACATCTACATTTTCAAACTGAAGAAACTGAATTAAATAGAGTAAAAATGCCAAATTAATTCATTTTAAAGATGAACTGGGCAGCCCCATAGATGGGCAATTAGTTATAGGAGAAGTTGAAGAAGTAAAAGAAAAAGAATTTTCTAGACCCGTAGAAGTAATTTGGGTAAGTTTAAAAAAGCTCTAGCCTATCTTGGAATTATTAAAAATACGAAAAAAGTAGTAAGCAAAGAAGAGAAAATTATAGGCACCTATGAATTAGGCAATTTTACTAATGATAAGAATTCTATAGAGAACTTTTTGAACAACCTAGATTTCCATGAAGAAAAACTTTACGCATATGATCTTAGTGGTACAAAAGTTGGAGAAGTAGGTGATTTTGGAAAAGTAGTATTAGATGAGAATATTAAGCTTGATGAAACTATTCTTCAAAAAAAATGGTAAATTCTTAGATTTAGAAGGTAAAGCTTTACAAAATCAGTTTATACAAAAAGGTAGCGGAGTTTACCATTTAAGTATTGCTACAGACGTAAAATATTTTGATAAAGATTTGAAGTATTAAGACTTCAAAAGATGTTACGAATCTTAACACAAAGCCCGTAAAAAGTGCTCTTAAAGGTAGCAGAGAAGCTGCAAAAATAGGAATTCCGGTAGTTCCCACTAGAGGATAACTAGGTTATAAGTGCTTGACCATTATAACGTGTATATTATAATAGTTATGACCAAATTAATATGTACGTTATAATAGTCATAATAAATTATGACTATTATTTAGCCTTTTGCATGTCTAATATAGCTTGTATTTGAGCTTGTGTCTCAAAAGTCATTTGGCTCTAATTCTAATGCTTTGTTGTATGATTCAAGAGATAAATCGTATTTGCCTAATTTTTCCAAAGTAAGACCTTTATTAAGATGTGCTTTATAATCATTGATATTTAATTTAAGTGCTGCATCAAAAGCTTTTAATGCTAAATTATATTTTTTAAGAATTCCTAAAACTATTCCTTTATTCACGTAAGCTCTAAAATCATCAGGATTAAGCTGTATGTTTTATTATACATTTTAATAGCTAAATCATATTCTTCTATATTAAAATATATATTTCCTTTATTAAAGTATATTACAGGCTCATTCGGTTCTAGCTCTAATGCTGTATCATACGATCTAATAGCTTCTTCATATTCCTGTAACGCATCTAAAGCTAAACCCTTATAGAAATATGCTTTAGCGTCATTAGGATTAAACTCATTTCCTTTATTTTATGCTTCAAGTGCTAGTTCGTATTTTTCAAGCTTTCTTAATATTTCTGCTTTATTGTTATAAGCATAAGGATGACTTGGATCTATTTCGATTGCCTTATTATAAGCTTCTAAAGCTAAATCGTATTTTCCCAACTGAATTAATATCGCTCCTTTATTAAGATAAGCCTGAAAATGATTAGGGTTTAGTGCAATTGCTTTGTTATAAGCTTCAAGGGCCAACTCATATTTTTCAGGAAATCTAAGTCCCAGTATTCTTAGTCTAAATCCATATCCAATATATGCATCATTCGGATTTTGTTTTATAGCTTTATCACATTTTGCTAATTCTTTTTCAAAATCATTTGCAACTGATTCAGGTTGTTTATTAAACAAGAACTTATAACCACAAAAACATATTACTATCACCACAAGAATTAAAATGCCGACAATTAAATATTTATACTACATATGTTAATTAATAATATATAAAAAATTAAATATTATAAAAGTTAATTTATAATGTTATAAATTACACTTTATAAATGATGTAACTTGTCTATAATAACTAATTAGTAATTAAGTTATTTAAAGCTCGATGAATAGGTCTAAGTTCATTTTTTTATCTGCTATTTCAGGTAATGTACTCGAATATTATGATTTTACGGTATATTCAGTTTTTTCGCTGATTATTGGACAAGTTTTTTTTCCAGGCGAATCAGAATTCATTAGAATTCTTCTAAGCCTTGGAGTATTTGCGGTTGGCTTTCTGACAAGACCGATAGGAGGCATATTATTCGGTTATATCGGTGATAGATACGGTAGACGTATCGCTTTAATAATCTCGATGCTAGGTATGACTATTCCGACCTTTATTATGGGTCTCATACCCTCATATGCAAGTATTGGGATTTATGCCCCTATAACTCTAGTTATAATGCGGCTTATTCAAGGTTTATGTATTAGCGGTGAAGGAACGGGAGCGGCTATTTTTATCCTTGAACATCGTCAAAATTTAAGACCGGGTTTTACGGCAGGTTTAGTACATGGTTCAAATATCGCCGGTACCTTAATTGCAACATTTATCGGTATTATAATAGAACGTTATTTCTCTCATATAGATTTTGCTTGGCGTTTTGCTTTTCTGCTTGGCGGATTTATGGGTCTTGCAGGATTTTACTTGCGATTGCGTGTATCGGAAACACCGATTTTTAAAATGCTTGAGAAAAAGAAACAAGTTCTTAAAGCACCTTTTTCCAATGTAATTAGAACTGCTTGGAGATCGATGTTTTTAACTATGTGTATAGGTGCTATCGCTAGCAGCGTTATGTATTTAGTAAAAACATATATAAATGTTTTCTATTATAATGTAATGCATCTTAGTAATACTATTGCTTTATCATATTTAGCGTATAGTTCGTTTATTGCTATGATAGCGATGCCGCTTGCCGGCGGTACTTCCGATATTATCGGAAAATTTAAAATGGCAATGCTTGTTGGTGTTGCTATCTTGATATTGATTTTACCGACCATGTTACTTATGTCGACAGAAGAGATATGGCAACAAATTATAGCTCTTACAATACTTGGTATGCTCGCAGGAAGCATAGCAGGTACAGCTTATATACTCGTTATATCCTTGTTTACGGCAGAACAAAGATTTACCGGTGTTGCTTTCAGTTACAATTTTGCAATAGCGATATTCGGCGGAACTTCACCTATTATTTCTCGTTGGCTTGTAGAGCGCACAAGCTTATTTTATGCTCCGGCTTTTTATATTATGATCATTGCTGCCGTATTTTTAGTGATTATGTATATGATGAGGAAAGTAATTAAATCGTTGCTTAATAATTATGAACATAGAAAATAAAGAAATAACAAGTAGTTGGTTTACTAATTTACGTGATTTATTGTGCAAAGAATTTGAAAAAATCGAAGAAGAATATGCACAAACCAAAGGTTTAAAACCGGCTAAGTTTATACGCTCAAGCTGGCAACGTAACGGCGGCGGTGGCGGTGTCATGTCTCTCATGAAAGGAGAAGTATTTGAAAAAGTCGGGGTTAATATATCTACCGTATTTGGTGAATTTTCTCCCGAATTCCGCAGCGAAATTCCAGGAGCAGAGCTAGACGGGAAATTCTTTGCAACAGGCATTTCATTAGTCGCACATCTTAAATCGCCGCTAATTCCCGCTATGCATTTTAATACTCGTTATATAGAAACTTCTAAAAGTTGGTTTGGCGGCGGTGGCGATTTAACACCTTTTTATCCGGAAAAAAACGAAACTGTAAAGTTTCATGCAGCTTTTAAAGAAGCGTGCGATAAGTATGATTCTAGCTATTATCCTAAATTCAAAAAGCAATGTGATGAATATTTTTATCTAAAGCATCGAAAAGAGCCGAGAGGAGTAGGCGGAATATTCTATGATTACTTAAATAACGGTAATTTTGAACAGGATTTTGCCTTTACACAGGACGTAGGTAAGGCTTTGTTGTCGGTATATCCTGAAATCGTTAGAAGTAAGTTATTTTTACCTTGGACAGCTGAGCAGAAAGAATACCAGCTTATAAAGCGAGGTAGATATGTAGAATTTAATTTGCTATATGACCGCGGTACTAAATTCGGCTTAATGACCGATGGAAATGTCGAGGCAATATTAATGTCATTGCCACCTGAAGTAAAGTTTAATTGACTTTTTTAAAATCGTAACCGGAACGGCAAAATGCTATTTCGGTGTGTTGAAACTTCTGTAAAAAGTGAGAGTATTTTCCACAAAACCGATGCAATCCTTGGTTTATAGTGAAATACATTGAATTAGATGATATTTATAAGAAATATTTTATTTTTTTAAGGATATAGCGAATGCCAACCCATTTACGATATGAGATATATTATTTAAAAATTAAAAAATGTCACCTAATTCAATGCATTTCACTATAACAAAAATTTTTACTTTGTAAGTTTAGGCGGGAAATAATGTTTTGTTGAGATTACTTTTTTACCAGTTTTATTTTCCAAAGCCGTTTTAGCGTTTTTAGCTATACTTCCTCCTATTTTACCTGCAACCTTATTTTCTTCCATTCCTGTTGCATTATTAGTTTCTGTTACCTGACGAGTAGATAATTCAGCAAGAGCAGTAAAAATTAATTCTGCTTCATTCATGTGATCACGTAAATTTTGATTTGTTAAGCCTTTTATATTTTTGTGTTCTTTAAGTTATACCAGCCCATTCTTGATGAATAATATTAGTTAATATAGCAAATTCATTCTCTTTTGTTACTTCATGGTTTTTCCAAGTAATCAGTTAATTTATTTCGTGTTTCCTGCCCCATCATACATTGTTAAATCCATTTCTCGCTACGACCGTGTCGTTTCCAATTATCCCTTGCTCTATCAATTGACTTTTCCGGATCAGAAATTTCTTGAATCCTCTCATAACCGACTTTAGCAAGCCATTGTTTAAACGGTTCTGCCTTTGGAGACGGAATAGATTGTATAATACGAAGTAATGACTCTGTATTTGCACAGTCTGTTATATATTTTTTCCATCTGTGGCAGTTAATTTCAGTCCGTGACAATTTGTCACGACCTCACTTTTTTCTTCGTTTAACCTTTGTTTTAATTTTCTCCAATAAGCTCCAGGGTCACTACTATCAGTCAATGCTCCTACTACGTCGACTACTGAAAACCACCATTTGTTATTATGCAAAATTCTTCTAATGGTTTTATCTTTAAAGATTACTAACTTATTAAGTTTATCGCTATTATTCATAATGTTCCATATTATTTTTTATGAATTATAGGTATTCTAAATAAATTTTACAACTTACATTAGAAATAAAAAATCCTTTAGATAAATAAACTATTAGTTAAGTTATAGATTGACTTTTAAAGGAAGTTAGGTATAAGCTTTAACTGAAATAGTAAAACACTATTTCGGGGTGTAGCAACCTCTACCAAAAGTGAGAACATCTCTCACATAATTGATGTTAATCCTCGACCTTATGGTCGGAGGATAATAGGCATGTCCAGAGCTTAAAAGCAATGCTTTAAGCAAAACCTATTATAGCTGACTTTTGGCAGTTTTGCTAACTCCCTGACCACCAAGGGTTTATTTCTCTTCGGTGGTTGAAACTTAAGCAATTTAAGTTTAATTAATCGGGAGTAACTACATATCCAACCAAACTAACAAGAGCCTACCTGAACTCGTAGCAGAGTTTACTTCAAAAGAAAATTTAGAAATCCTAAAAGTTGAGATAGCAGAGTTGCTAGAAAGACCTTTGAAAAAGAGAGATATCAACGCAATAGAGAAAACGCTTAGCAGAATTAGAAGCAATATTTGGTATTGCTAAAATATAGATTAGCAGACATTGCTTTATTATGTCATTCCTACTTTCCTTTCACGGAAAAACATTGCCGGCATGGATCGGTTTTAACATCATTATGAGAGAAATTACGTAAGTAATTGACGAAGCACAATCTTAGAAGTTTGTTATTATTTCCTGCTCGCAATGACGATATATCTTTAACAATCCCTTTTCAAATAAAAAGAGTATACTAGTCAAATGGTTTCACTATAACCATAATTACTGCAACAATCATGCAAATAGCCGGAATCTCATTAACTATGCGATAAAATTTTTCTGAATGGACATTCTTACCATTTGCAAAATCTTTTCGCCATCTTGCAAGTAAACCGTGAAATATCACTAAAACTAATACTGCAAACATTTTAACGTGAAACCAAGTATCAAGAGCAACAAACCCGTAAATATGAGCATTTATTAAACCAAAAATAAATGTGCTAATCATTGCCGGATTCATAATGAATCTGAGTAATTTTAGCTCCATTACTTGTAAAGTACTATCTAGCTCGCTACCTATTTTAGCTTTGATATGATAAACATAGATTCTAGGTAAATAAAGAAGTCCTGCCATCCAACATATAGCAGATATCAGATGGACTGACTTAAACCATAGATAGTAACTTGCCATTCTTTTCCTTATTAACTTGTTAATTTACACAAACATTTAGTAAATTCGTTTGGACATATTCTTGTACTAGAGCTACTCATAACTAAATTAGTATCAACCTTATTAATAAATCGTAGTAATATATTTGTCAAACTATTAATAAAAATTTTATTTGTTCCAAGTGTCGGAATTCGGGTATATTGAATTTCATATTTATCTGCGATTAATTTATATTCAATATCAAGCTCTACTAGTGTTTCAACATGCTCGGATACAAAGGATATAGGTACGATAATTATGTCTTTTTTTAACTTTCCTGCTAGCTCTATTTCGTCTTCCGTATTCGGTTTTAACCACTCTATAGGTCCTACTCTACTTTGATAAGTTATCTTATAATCTAGATCTTTTATATTTAATTCTTTAACTATTGCTTGTACTGTTTCTTTTATCTGAAAACTATAAGGATCGCCTGCTTTTATTATTTTTTCGGGTAACCCGTGAGCAGAAAATAATATACGAAAATTCTTATCGTATAGTTTTTCTTTAATTAATGAAACATGGGCTTTTATAAAATCTTTTTCTAGAGGATAACAGCAAATTGTTTTAATTGGAATATCAATATCAAGGTTTTGTAAAAAATTTTTAACCGATGATCCTGTCGTGGTACTTGAAAATTGAGAATATAGAGGCAATAATATTACTTCGCTTGGATTATATTTTTTTATTTGACCTATTACTTCTTTAGCAAACGGTGCTGAATATCTCATATTTATAAAAATAGCGAAATCTTCTTTTATAAGTTGCTTTAGCTTTTCGGTTAGTGCTAATTTCTGCTCCTCTGTTTCCTGAAGTAAAGAAGATTTACCACCAATTAAAGAATAAATTTTTTGAGATTTTTTCTCTCTAGTAATAGAAATTATTTTAGCGATAATATAACGCAAAGGATTTGGTAGATTAATTATAGCTTTGTCATAGAATAGATTAAATAGAAAAGGCTTCACTGATTTAAGGTCTTTTGGACCGCCTAAATTAAAAAGTACTATTGCTATTCTTTTCTTCATATAACCTAACATATTTTGTCAAAAATTCTACATTTTCCGTAGGTGTTTCAGGCAAAATACCATGTCCTAAATTAAAGATAAAATTCTTTCCTTTCATTGCCTGAAGAATTTTATAAGTTTTTTCTTTAATAATTTCTTTATTAGTTAATAATACAACCGGATCTAAATTACCTTGTACTATTACTTTATCACTCCACTCTTTCATTTTTTCAAGAGGGACCATTTGATCTACGGCTAAAACATCTATCGGTACTTCTTTTATAAATTTTTCGTATAATAATCCTGCTCCTTTAGGAAAAGTAATTATAGGAGTTTTTGGAAAAACTTCTTTTACTTTTAGTACAATCTTTTTTGTCGGCTCTATTACAAATTCAGTAAATTCCTCTTCTGCAAGTACTCCTGACCATGAATCAAAAAGCTTTAAAACATCTGCTCCAGATTTTGCTTGATTTATAAGATGATCAGCTGTTTTTTCCGTAATAAAATTTAATAATTCTTCAGCAAGTATTTTATTTTCATATATGAATTTTTTGCTCGTTTTAAAATCCTGTTTTCCTTTTCCTTCTAGCATGTAACTCATCACTGTCCAAGGACTACCTGCAAATCCTATTAAAGAAATGGGGGATGGTAATTCTTTTTTTACTTTTTTTATTATTTCATAAACCTTTTCTAATTTATCATTCGGATTGATTTGCAGATATTTAAAATCTTCTTGTGATTTGAATTGCTTTAATATAGGCCCTATATTTTCTTTAAAATCCACTTCCCATCCAAGAGCATGAGGTAAAACTAATATATCGGAAAAAATAATAGCTGCATCAAATCCATAACGTTTTATCGGTTGTAAGGTTACTTCCGTTGCTTTGCTAACATCATAACAAAAATCTAGAAAATTTTTTGTTGTTTCTCTTACTTTTTTATATTCCGGCAAATATCTACCTGCTTGACGCATAAACCAAATAGGTATTTTATTACTATTTCCTTTTAATGGATTTATAATTTGCTTCATACTATTACTAAAAATATTAAAATAATAAATATATTTATTATTTGTTGTTTATGTAAATAGAATTATGTAGATTAAATGTTTTAAACAGAGTTATCAACAAAATTTTCATTAAAATTTTCTTAAAAATATAGGCATTTTAAATTATTATTCACATAAGTTTGTAATGAATTTATACAAGTGGATAATTAAGTGTAAAATTCATTTATAGCTTAGAAAAGACTATTTTTTCAAAGAAAAATGATATTTATTCACAATTTTATCCACAAACTATTTATTTAAAAGAAAATACACTAGATTTACTTGATTTAATAAGGATTTGAGGAAATTTTTAATAGGTTTTAATAGGAAAAATAATAAGTTATTAAAAAATTTATCCACAATTACATGTGTAAAGTATGACAAAGCTAATTATTCACTTAGTTTCAGACTCTTCCGTGCAAACTGCAAAATATGCAGCAAATTCTGCCCTTACACAATTTACTTCCTTAAAACCAAAATTATATCATTGGCCAATGATTAGAAATTTGGAATTGCTAAATGAAGTATTAAGTAAAATAGAATATAAACATGGGATAGTATTATACACGATTGCTGATCAAGAACTCCGAAAAGCTTTAACGAAATTTTGCTATGAATTAAAAATTCCATGTATTTCTGTAATAGGTAAAATTATTAAAGAAATGTCTGTTTTTTCAGGTATTGAAATAGAAAAAGAACAGAATTACAATTATAAATTTGATAAAACTTATTTTGATACACTTAATGCCATAGATTATGCTATAAGACATGATGACGGACAAATGCTTAATGAATTATCAGAGGCTGATATAATATTAATAGGTCCTTCTAGAACTTCTAAGACACCGACTTCCGTATTTCTAGCGTATAACGGTTTAAAAGCTGCCAATATTCCTTATGTTTATAATTGCCCCTTTCCTGATTTTATAGAAAAAGATATAGATCAATTGGTAGTAGGACTCGTTATTAATCCAAATAGGTTAATTGAGATAAGAGAAGCTAGATTAAATCTATTACAAATTAACGAAAATAAAAGCTATACGGATTTTAATATAGTACAAAAAGAGTGCCTAGAAGTCAGAAAAATTTGTGATCAAAGAAATTGGCCGGTAATTGATGTGTCGACTAGATCAATAGAGGAAACAGCAGCTTTAATAATGCAAATATATTATAATAGAAAAAATAAATATAATAAATAAAAAGATTTTCATTATTTACAAGTAGAAGTCTGTACTTTATAATTTTATTTATAAATATAGATGTTGTCCATATATGGACAATGCTACAAAAACATAGAGGAATTTATGGCAAATAACGTAATGGATAGCTCTTTTAAAAAGGAAGTATTAGAATCGGATTTACCTGTACTGGTTGATTTTTGGGCAGAATGGTGCGGACCGTGTAAAATGTTAACACCGATAATAGATGAAATCAGTAAAGAATTACAAGGCAAAGTAAAAGTACTTAAAATGAATATTGATGAAAATCCTAACACTCCTTCAGAATACGGTATTCGTAGTATTCCAACGATAATGTTATTTAAAAATGGTGAACAAAAAGATACTAAAATAGGTTTGCAACAAAAAAAATCTCTTTTAGATTGGATTAATAAATCTATTTAATATTTATTTTATGTCACTTAGCCATCCAAAAGTATTTATAGAGATAACTAATGGTTATGTTGAAGGTATTGATACTCATAAAAGAGCTCAAGGTTTAAAGCATTTCTTCTTGAAAAAAGGAGTCTCTCTTTCTCCAAATATACCTATATTAAACAATATTAATTTTTCTTGTTATGAGGGAGAAAAAATAGCTTTTATAGGGAGTAACGGTTCGGGAAAAAGTTCGTTTCTAAAGCTAATCGCCGGAATATATCCGTTAAAATCCGGTACAGTCAAAGTTCATGGAGATATTGCGGCAATTATAGATATGGGAGTTGGTTTTGAGTCTGAGCAAACTGGTCGTGAAAATATAAAAATGTTAATGCTATATAATAATATGCTGGATAAATATAGCAAAAAAATTGAAAAAGAAATTATAGATTTTTCAGAACTTGGTAGTAAAATTGATTTACCGATAAAAATTTATAGCTCCGGTATGTTATCACGTCTTGCTTTTTCTGTATCGATATTTCAAAATCCGCAGATTCTATTACTTGATGAAGTTTTTGCGGCAGGCGATAGCTATTTTATAGAAAAATCTCTTAGTTTAATGAAGAATAAATTTAAAAATACTCCTATTTCAATAATAGTAAGCCATCAAGAAGAAATTATAAAAGATAATTGCGATAGATGTATTTTATTAAAAGACGGCAATATTATAGGTGATGGTACACCATCGGAAATGTTTAAAATCTATAACCAACAACAAGGAAATTCATAAATGATAAAGTATTTTTTTTCTAAAAAATACTGGCGGGCAATAGCATTACTAGTTAAAGCTTCTATAATTAGGCAAAATAAAGATTCTTTTTTAGGTTCTTTATGGAGTTTAATTCAGCCTTTTATTCACATAATGGTAATTTCATATTTTTTTGGTTTTTTATTAAGACAGCCGAGAGAATTTATGGTAATGAACTTAGTCGGTGGTATTCCTTTGTGGAGTTTTATAGTAAGCAGCTTAACGATTTGTTCAAGTTCTTTAGTTACACGTGATCAAATAATAAAAAAAGTTAGAATTTCTAAGACTTTTTTTCCTGTTGCGGATAGTTTAGGGCAATTATATACTTTAATTTGCTCATTTTCGGCAATGTATTTTGCTTTTATTTTATTATTTCCAGAAAAATTTTCTTGGCAAATAATATTTATGCCGATATTAATTTTGCCCTTAATAATATGTGTGATTAGCGGTTCTATCGCAGTAGCATTTTTAACGCCGTATATTCGAGATATTCCGCAAATGTTGAGTGTTATTCTTGGAGTTATTTATTGGAGTATACCGATAGTTTATCCATATTCGCTAATTCCGGAGTCTAAAAAGATATATTTTGAATTTAATCCGTTCTTTTTAGTTATAAGACCCGTACAAGCGTTGGTGATTGACGGAACATTACCGGATATGATGCTGATAGTTAAGTCTATTATAGTTGCATTTAGTACTGTTTGTATTAGTTATTTAATTTATAGACAATTTTCTAAAAGAGTTATTTATTATTTATGAAACTTGGTTTTAATCTAGATTTTAATGAATTAGATTTAACCGGACTTAAAAAATTAGATCAAATATTTTTAGATTATCTCTTTAAAGCCGATAGATCTTTGCATAAAGATTTAATGTTATTTAGATCGACTCCTCTCTCCATTATTCCAAAAGATTATTCCGAATTTTTGCTAAAAATTTCCCCTCATTTAGACGATTTTTTAGCAGAGTTATTTTGTATTTCAAAAGAAATAACGATATCAAGGTTAAAACATAAAGATTTTGATATTATTTATGAATGTAAAAGAAAATTTGTTCAACGTGTTGCCGTAAAAAAATATCCACCGGAAAAAATAAAAGATATTGATTTTGAAGATGTGTATTTAAAGCTAACTGATTTAATAGGTGCGAATTTTACTTCTAGAGAATTTGCCAAACAAATAGTTATATGGCAACAGGCAGAAGAAAGTTTTGCAGAAGAATTAGACATAGCAGCTAGGTATGCTGCGTATAGGGTTTATTTGTGTGAGGGTATCAAGCCACAGGATAACATCCTATTCAACCTCCCACAAAAACTAGATAAAGAAAATCTAATAGACGATAAAAAAATATTAAAATATCAAAAAAATGAGAGAGTAGATTTTGACTATACAGATTCTTTTTTAAATCTAGATGAAGCTTTAAACCATTCTCATTATTGTATTTATTGCCATAAGCAAGATAAGGATAGCTGTTCTAAGGGGTTACTGCAACCTCAGAATCGTCATTGCGAGGAGCGAAGCGACGTGGCAATCTCAGGAGATTTGACGAGATTGCCACGCTCCTTGCAGTCGCTCGCAATGACGGATTTAAAACAAGGCTGCCCGTTAAAACAAAAAATTTCTGAAATGAACTATGTTAAGGCACAAGGTTTTAACCTAGGTGCTCTTGCTATTATCGTTATTGATAATCCGATGGTTGCAGCAACAGGTCATAGGATTTGTAATGATTGCTCAAAAGCTTGTATTTACCAAAAGCAAGATCCGGTAAATATCCCATTAATAGAATCAAATATTTTAGAAGAAACGCTTAAATTACCTTACGGCTTAGAGATATATTTACTGCTTACTCGTTGGAATCCGCTTAATATTTATGCACCGCTTCCGAAAGAACCTACTAATTATAATATTTTAGTTACCGGTCTTGGTCCTGCAGGTTTTAGTCTTAGCTATTATTTATTACGGTCAGGTCATAATGTTGTGGCTATTGACGGTTTAAGAATTACTCTACTGCCTTTTGACGTTCATAAGCCTATAAAATTTTGGCATGAATATAAAAATTTGTTATCGGAAAGAATGCCAAGAGGATTTGGAGGGGTAGCGGAATATGGGATTACCGTTCGGTGGGATAAAAACAATCTCGATATATTGCGGCTAATATTAGAGAGAAATAATAATTTCAAATATTATGACGGAGTAGCTTTAGATTTTAATATAACGAAAGAACAAGCTTTCGATTTGGGTTTTGACTATATAGCTTTTTGCATTGGAGCAGGTCAGCCGAAAGTTTTGGATATAGAAAATTTTGAAGCTAAGGGCGTAAAAACGGCTTCTGATTTCTTAATGACTTTGCAAAACGGAGGGGCATTTTTGAAAAATTCTAGTACTAATATGGTAATTAGGATGCCGATTGCGGTAATAGGCGGCGGTCTTACTTCCTTAGACGCAGCAACGGAAAGTTTATATTACTATAAAAAACAAGTAGAGGAATTTGCCGAAGATTATATAGAAAAAGATTTAACGGAGGAAGATAAAGAAATAGCTGAAGAATTTATTGCTCATGCAAAATTGTTTAAAGAAGCTAAGAATAATGAAGAATTAAGAAAGGTTTTTAATAAGCTTGGGGGTGCTACTGTCTACTATCGTGGAAGATTGCAAGATTCGCCGGCATATAAATTAAATCACGAAGAGCTAATATATGCATTAGCACTCGGTGTTGATTTTAAGGAAAATATGCAACCTTTAAGGATTAATGTTGATAAATACGGTCATGTGGAATCTGTGGAGTTTGAGAATCGAAACCGTCATTGCGAGCAGTCAAAGACTGCGTGGCAATCTCAGGAGTTTGGCTTAACAAGATTGCCGCGTCAATGCTACGCATTTCCTCGCAATGACATTAAAACCAAAACCGTGATTATGGCAATCGGTATAGAAAATAACACTCAATTCGATGAGGATAAATATAGTTATTTCGGTGATTGTAATCCTAAATATTCGAGTAGTGTAGTGAAGGCTCTTGCTAGTACCAAAGAAGGGTACGACGCTATTAACAAAAAGCTTATAAATAATAATCCTAGCTTTAAAGGTAGTTATAAAGATTTTTGTACGCAGCTTGATTATTTGCTGACTTCTAGGGTTAATAAAATAAATATTTTAGATGATAAAACTTTCGAGTTGATAATTCATTCGCCGCTTGCTGCTAAAAATTTTAAGTTCGGACAGTTTTTTCGCTTACAAAATTATTCTGAAGATGCTGCTAAGTTAATAGAGCCTGTAGCCTTAAGTCCTATCGATATTGATGTAGAAAAAGGCTTAATTAGCTTTATAGTTTTTGAAGTCGGTAAATCTACTAGCTTATGTAAAACATTATCCGAAAATGAGAAAGTAGTTTTAATGGGACCGACAGGTTCGCCGCTAGAAATACCTCAAAATAAAAAAATAGTTATTGTTGATTTCGAAGCCGGTAATATAGGCTTATTAAAAGTTCTAAAAGAAAATAATAATGAAGTTATATTTGTTACCTATCCTGATATAAAAATCCGTAAATTAGTTTCAGTGGATATAGTAATAATTAATGCTTCTCCTGAAATAATAGAAGAATTGCAAAGTCTAAAAAATGAAATATTCAGTGAAAATACAAAAATAATAGTTAGCGTTAATTCATCGATGCAATGTATGATGAAAGGAATTTGCGGACAATGTATTCAAAAAGTTAAAGGAGAGCAGAAATATATTTTTGCATGTAGCCAGCAAAATCAAAATGCAGAAATAGTTGATTTTAAGAGCTTGAAAACTCGTTTACGCCAAAACTCTTTGCAAGAAAAAATGAGAAAATTAGTGGCTAATTCATCCATAATTTAATAGCTTCAATTAACTCTTCTAGTTGTTCAGGTGATAATTCACCAATTTTTTTTGAATTTTATCACTTCTTATAGCACTAATTTTTCAACCATAATATGAGATTCTAAATTAAGACCATTTAGCTCTGTAGGAGTCAATAACAGGCGAAAAGTTGGGGCATCTATTAAATCCGTTGTTAGAGGGCAAACTGTTATACAGGGATGATTTTTATATAAATTAGATTAAACAACAAAAGCGGGGCGAGGTTTACCATAATCTCCAGATATTACACCACAATATATCTTTTTTTAATTTCTATTATTTCCATTCATCTAACCAACTTTCTTCATTGTGTTTTAACCATAAGTCGGCATCAGGATTGTTTTCTTTACTAGCTAATAAGGATTGACGTTTAGCTTCTTTGGCTAGGTCTAAATTTTCTAGTTGTTTAAGATATATACGTATTGCTTCACTAATTATCCAGCTTTTTTCACGGTGTAAATCATAAGTTGCTTTTTCAAGTTATTTATTTCTAAGCGTATACTAGTCGTAATACTTTTTGTCATTTTTATCCTCCTTATAATATTTAATTGTAACACAAAGTGTTACATACCGCTAGTTAAATAAATTTACTTCTCAAAACGACAAAATGCTCTACTACTATCTTGATTAAGAAAATCGATAATTTGTATTACTATAGAATTATTGTTATATTTCTCAGCAATTTGTTTTATACGCTCAGCAAAATTACCTTCACCTGAGAAGATTTCTTCGATAGCTTTTAAAGCACTTAAAGACTTTACTTTATCAAACCCTTTTCTATTCATACCGATTAGATTTAAGCCCTCAAGCACCGCACGTTTGCTACTTACAAGCCCAAACGGTATTACATCTGCTCCGACCGGTGATAGCCCGCCGATCATCGAATATTCACCGATTCTAGCATATTGATGTACGGCAGACAGTCCGCCGATTATTGCATAATCACCTACCCCAATATGACCTGCTAGGCTTACATAATTAGCAAATACTACATTATTGCCGATTTTACAATCATGACCTATATGGACGCCGACCATAAATAAATTATTATTTCCTACTCTTGTCATCATTCCACCGCCTTGGCTTCCTGCTTGTACCGTAACATATTCTCTAATAGTATTATTAGAGCCAATTATCGTGCTTGATCGCTCATTAGCATATTTTAAGATTTGTGGAGGTTGACCTATTGATGCAAAAGGATAGATTACGGTATTTTCGCCGATTTCGGTAATCCCTTCAATTACTACATGGGATTTTAGTTCGACATTGTCATGAAGCACAACTTCAGGACCTATAATACAATACGGTCCGATTTTTACGTTTTTACCAAGCTTTGCACCTTCTGCAATTACAGCTGTAGTATGGATATTAGAATTTGACACTATGTCCCTATGCTTTATCTTTAATCATTGCGGTAAACTTACTTTCTGCAGCTATTTCACCTTCGACCGTAACCGTACTTGAAAATTTCCATACGTTAGCTCTTTGCTGATCAATAACAGCGTGGATATGCATAGTATCCCCCGGCTGAACAATTCTACGAAATTTTGCATTTTCGATAGCCATTAAAAACACTTCTTTATTCTTAGTAGAACCTAAAGATTTAGCAACTAATATAGCAGCTAATTGTGCCATAGCCTCAACCATTAGAACACCAGGCATAACAGGCCTTGCCGGAAAATGTCCTGTAAATTGCGGTTCGTTAACGGTAACGTTTTTAATACCTGTTATTGATTTGTTAGGATCAATTTTAAGTACTCTATCTACTAATAAAAATGGATAGCGATGAGGTATCCAATCCATGATTTCAGTAATATCTATGATCATTTATTTAGATCTCTTCTTTAATGTAAATTTTCCGTCATTGCGAGGAATTTGCATAGCAATTGACGAAGCAATCTAGTAAAAAGTACTAAAATCAGCACTTTTTGCTAATTTTTTTGGATTGCCACGTAGCCTAGCTCACAATGACTACTCAGGTATTCATGCAACAACAAAGCTCTTTTCAATAGCAAGTTACTTTTTTAATTTGCTATTAGAGGTCTTTAGTAATTGTTTCATAATAATAGATTGTCTATGCCAATCCATAATAGGAATTGCAGGGCTGCCGCCGACAATTTTACCTGCTTCTATATTTTGTGCTACACCGCCTTGTGCCACTACCTGTGCCCCGTCGCCTATATTTAGATGTCCGGCGATTCCTACTTGCCCTCCAAGAGCACAATATTTACCGATCGTGCTACTTCCTGCTATACCTGTCTGTGCTACGATAATAGAGCCTTTACCTATTTTGACGCCATGCCCTATTTGTACTAAATTATCTATGCGGCATAAATCTTTTATAATTGTATCTTGAAGTGATCCTCTATCAATAGTAGTGTTTGCACCAATTTCAACATTATTGCCGATTTTAACTATTCCTATATGAAATATTTTGTGATGTACGCCTTTTTCGGTAGAAAATCCAAACCCATCCTGTCCAATTTTTGCACCTGCAAGTATTACGACGTCGTCACCTATAATTGCATAATTTATTGAAACATGTTGTTCTATTCTAGCGTTTCTGCCGATATTTACGCCTCTACCTATAAAACTTCCAGCTTCTATAATACTATTATCACCTATAATAACATCGTCTTCAATAACTACATTGTGACCTATATAACAATTTTTTCCGATAGTCGCCGAATCTGCAACAATAGCGGATTTCATTATTTTAGCAGGGTATGATTTAATAGGAGCATAAAAAAAATCTATTAATTTGCCGTAAGCAAAATATGAGTTCTGGGCGTGTAATAAAACAGTATTTGGATTTGCTTCTCCCGTAAAATTTTTCGGCACTATACAAGCAGCAGCTTTGGTAGTTTTTAAAAATTCGGAGTATTTAGGATTGCTTAAAAAGCTAATATCATTTGGTGATGCTTCATGCAGAATTTTAATATCATGAATAGCTATATCTTCATGAATCTTAGGAGGTGCTATAATATCGTGTAAAAAATCTATAATTGCTGTTAGTTTTCGTGGCCCTAGATTTTTATAAAAATTACTACTTACCATATAACTTTAAGCAAATTAATCATTAGCGATAGTATATAAGTGATAGTTTTATTATGCAACAAAATTTACAGGTGGCATAAAAGGTATTGCTAAGTAAAGAATTATATCGTCATTGCGAGCAGCCGTAGTCTGCGTGGCAGTCTCATGAAATAATAACAAACTCCTGAGATTGCTTCGTCAATTGCTATGCAAATTCCTCGTAATGACGGAAAAACCGATCCACGCAACAACGTCTACTTGATTGTAAGATCTAGATAAAAAGTCACAAATATTAATTTTTATTAATATAAACCTAATATTTATCTTAATATCTAGAAAAATATTTAGTTAATATTAATTTACGTTTTATTAAGAAGAATTAAATTAATATATTGTAGCTATTTTTTGTTGCTGAATTATAAAGCTTTTTTGAAATAGAAGTAGCTATTTTAGTACAAATCTTATCAATTTTTACAAAAATATTAATAATCTAATTTCTTTTAATAAAGCCTAAATTATATTAACTAAATCAAGGTATTGAAAATGTTAGAAATAAACAACTTAGCCTTTGCAGGTGGTGAAGTAAAAGTCATCGTATATGCAGGTGCTCTAAAGGCATTAAAAGACAAAGATTGTTTAAAAAAATATCCAGAAAGTAGTTGGAGCTTCCGGTGGTGCAATAGCTGCTTTCTCCATAGCACTAGGATATCAACCGGAAGAAATTGAGGATATACTTAAGAAAATTGATTTTAATAAATTTTCAGATCATACTAGTAAATGGGACCAAGTGTATAATCTTGTATTCTACGGAGGGTTAAATTCTGAGAAATATCTAGAAGAATTTTTAGGGCAATATAAAAGACAAGGGATTTGACCCCGATATTACTTTTAAACAGCTACATGACAGTCAAAAAACAAATATAGATTTATACTTAGTGTGTACTAATCTCAGTACTCAATTTCCGGAAATTCTATCTTATGAAAATGCTTCTGATGAGAAAGTCATAAAATTCGTATACGCTTCAGGGGCTTTTCCTATATATTTTCAGTCCGTACAAAAAACTGTTCAAGGAGTAGTTTCAACATATGTGGATGGTGGAGTTACGAATAATTACCCGGTTGAGGTGTTTGATGATAAAACTGCAGCACGAAGCCTCCCTCAAACATATAATAAAAATTATAAAACTCTTGGGTTTAAACCAATCAATAAAGAAATATTAGAAGCTTATCAGAATGGTACAGAACCTAAACCGTTTGTGGATACTACTACTGTTGTGGATCAACTATATGCATTAGCTGAAGTTCTCACAAGCTTTGACTTGATAAGTTGTTTTCAGAATCATGATAGAACAGTTTTTATTGATGATCATAATATATCAGCTTTAAGTTTTGATATCACAGCTGAACAAAAAGAAACATTAATAAATTCAGGTTATTCTGCAACTTATGACTATGTGACGAGAATGGAGAATATAATGCTTGCAGGACTAGGAGTAAATGATTCTAATGATAGCCTTGTATTATAACAACGCGAGTGGATAACCCGCTATTCGCTTTAATCTTGTTTTACAGATAGCATACAAGGTATTGCAAAATAAAGATTGATATCGTCATTGCAAACGACTGTAAGCTTTGTTGCATGGCTCGAAAAACCCGCTCGATGTCATTTCCGCGAAAGCGGGAATTACATAAAACGAGTCATGTGAGCAATACCAATTTTTGAAATCAATAATCATATTGACTTGTTTAAAGTTTTGCTTAGAATCATCTTGGAACAGCTAAGGTTGTTCTGGAGTATAGAAACCTCCATCAACAGGCGGTAAAATCACCGTTAAATTGGTTTATTCCTCGATATTTTACGGTCGGGGAGGTAGTAGTCATGTTCAGGGCTTAGAGTATTAACTTTAAGCCTAAAAACTACTCAGCTGTTCTTGTTGACGGTGTTTCTAACTCCCTGATCACCAATCGGGCTTTAACTTAGCTTCTTGGTGATCAAACTTGAATCATTTAAGTTTAACTAATGAGAACTAAGCCGTTATGAACACTAAAACAGTAGAAATAGCTATTATTGAGCCATATCTAGATTTTTTTATTAAAGACAAATACTTATTACGTGAAATTTATCCAAATGGTATAAATAGGGAATTAAGAATAGAATTTATTTTAGTTAAAAAACCTTACACATCATATTCTTACTACAAATTAATTAGAAATTTATTCAATTTACCATACCAAAAGTTATACTTATAATCGATAAACAACTTTTAAAAGCATCGCTTGGTTTATTTCGTTCAATTATTCTTGGCACTGTATTATATCTAAACTTAGTTAAAATTTTTATCTATGATAAGAATGATTTTGTATTGAACATACGAGCTTTAAAAAGTAATGAAAATTACTTTTTGTTATATTAAAATTAATTACTTTAAAAAACTGATTAACTGGGAGTAATTAAATAAGCAGAATTTAAATGGTGGAGGCAAGCATACTCAAATGCTTTCAAGAATTGAATTTTATTTTGAGAGGTGAGGATGCGAATCCTTGATAAAATGAAAGAGCAATTTTTGAAAGCAGAAGAGTATAGATGATTTGCTCCACCAAGCGATAGTATATTAAGTAATACTTTTTTGTATAACAAAATTTATAAGCATCATAAAAATTAAAGATGAAGGCAAAATTGTCCCTTTTTATTAATTCTATGTAGCGCTACTTTTTCCAGACAACTCAACATCTATCCCCATTTTTCATTTTCTAAGTGGGAGATAATACAACATATTGCTTCATTTGGTAAGCATGATAAATGTAAAAAAGGGTTTTAGAATCCGATTGAATTTCCAGTTGAATTTTTTATATACTCCTGCAATGGCAAATGGGAATAATTTCATAAAATTATTCATCGTTATTATAATAGATTCAGGATTATTATTTTGTTCTTGTAAATAAGATGCTAATAGTTCCTTATTTACTTTCACTTTTTTATAGAATTTTGTAGCATATGCAATTTTAAAAAAATTATCTAAACCATTGTTATAAAAAAGTTTTATTTAGAAATGAAGCTAAATTTTTTAATAAGTTTTGTTGTTTTTCTTGCAATAATTCCCTTACCTCGGCAAATGCTTTGTCCGTATCTGTGTAGCTTGCAGCCATATTCCTATTATTATCAGCACGAATAATCATCTCAGGTGGCAGCAGCTTAATAAACTCTAGAGAAACTGCTATCATGCCTTTTTTGGCTGCAAGCATTAACAATGTCCTTCCGAATTTATCAATAGCGTTAATATTTTCCCCAAACATTCTTGGAATAAGCTCTATACAAACATTATCTAAATCACGCCACATAGCCTTTGTTAATGCAGGCTGACCACGTATATTCTCGATCGTATTAATAGCCCGTCAGACATCTTGGGAATAAGTTTTAAACAAGCTTCTTCTAAACCTGCATCAGCAGCTAAAATTAAGGCTGTATTACCATCCTCATCGGATTGATTAAATAAATTAGTATTTTTTATTTTATCAATTAATTTTTCAACTTCTTTTTTATCTTCATCTTTTGTGTGTATTACACACGTTAATTTTTCTAGTAAAGATATTAGTTGATTATATAATATTTCATCTGATTCTTCAGGTGTTGATTCTTTATGTATTCCAAAAATTTTTTTATACGTATAAACATAATTTATCCTTATTAACCTAAAGTTAATTAAAATTACAAAAATAAGTTTACAGATGCAATAGAAATTTAATTGAAGATATAAAATAACGGGATTTAAAGTAAGGAATGGTGGTGGCCACGGTTGGAATTGAACCAACGACACAAGGATTTTCAGTCCTTTGCTCTACCGACTGAGCTACGTGGCCGTATATACTCGATGAACTTGAAAAATTGGCTTCGTCGTCTTTGTAAGTCCTCAGATACTCACGTATTAGTATACGCTCCGCTCCTCGGCTTACAGACTCCTTGCTCTTTTCCAATTTGATCTTCGTCTATACTATTCTTTCATTTATTAGGGTGTAAGAACAAGAAATATAACTTAAGCTTATAATAGATTAATCGGCTTTTGTCTATTCTTAATTAGTAATATTAGACAAAAATACTTAATTATGATATTATGAGTGTTTATTTTTATAACGGTTTTTATGATCAAAATTGGCAATATTGAGCTTTCTTCAAATATTATACTAGCTCCAATGTCGGGTGTTACGGATTTGGAATTTAGAAGATTGGTGAAAAGATTTGGTGCAGGGCTTGTAGTTTCTGAAATGGTAGCAAGTAGAGCAATGATTGTGGAATCTAGACAGTCACTAAAAAAAAGTGCCATTATGCGTGATGATGAAACAAGTGCTTGCGTACAGCTAGCAGGCTGTGAGCCGAATGTGATAGCAGAAGCTGCTAAAATGAATGAGGGTATGGGGGCAAAAATTATCGATCTTAATTTTGGCTGTCCGGCGAAAAAAGTAGTAGGCGGTTATTCAGGCTCGGCTCTAATGAGGGATGAGCAGCTGGCAGCTAAAATTTTTGAAGCTACCGTTGAAGCGGTTAAATTGCCGGTAACCGTTAAAATGCGTATAGGTTGGGATGATAATACGAAAAACGCTCCGACTTTAGCCAAAATTGCTGAAAGCTCAGGTGTTCAGATGATTACTGTTCACGGTAGAACTAGATGCCAGTTTTATTCCGGTAATGCCGATTGGGATTTTATACGATCAGTTAAAGAATCGGTAAAGATTCCGGTTATTGCTAACGGTGATATTACTAATTTTGCTAAGGCAAAAGAAGCCCTACAAAAATCCGGTGCAGACGGTATTATGGTCGGTAGAGGAGCATATGGCAAACCTTGGCTTATTTCACAAATTGATCATTATCTTAAAACAGGTGAAGAAAAATCTGCTCCCTCTATAGCAGAGCAGCTAGATATCGTAACCGAGCATTATGAGGCAATACTTGATTATTATGGTGAATCTGTGGGCGTACCTATTGCACGTAAGCATATTGGCTGGTATAGTAGCGGTTTACCGAATTCAGCAGAGTTTAGAGGTGCTGTTAATTTAATGAACAATCCTCTAGCTGTAAAAGAGAAAATTGCGGAATTTTATACGAGCGTTATGGAGACGAATAAATTAAAAGAATTTTAAGTTTTATTTTTGTAATATTGTTTTTTAGTTTAAGCTATGCAAGTGAAAAAGCAGTAATTATAACTGATTATAAACCGGTATTTTTTCCTGTAATTGCTGAAAATAAAAAAATAAGAATTGCTATTCGTTCTTATTTAAATAATGAAAAATCATATTTCGTTTTAGTAGATCCGAATTCTTTTAAAACTGAAATAGCCCTACAAGAGCTGGTAATTTTACCTACGAATAAAATAGAAAAAGAAAATCTTCTAAAAAAATTAAGTAAAACTCCGTATATTAAAGTTTTAAATAAATATAGTTCTACACCTTATATACAACAAAATTACGGTGCTACGAGTAGCATGTATAAAGTAAAAGGACAGTTCTTGACAATTGACATGTGTCCTTCTTCCAAAAGCTTTGAAGAAGATTTTTTTAAAAAGCTCGTAGAATTATCGATCAAACTAAATAAACCTATTCCGATTGCTATATGTGTTTCAGGATTATGGATTAATAAGCATACAGAAGAATTCTTATGGTTATTAAAACAACAAGAAAACGGTTATTTACAAATAACATGGGTTAATCATTCATTTAGTCATCCTTATTTTAAAGATAAACCTCTTGAAGATAATTTCCTTCTTTCCAATAAAGATGATTTTGAAAATGAAGTATTAGAAGCAGGGAAAATATTAGTAAGTTATAATATTGCTCCGTCACCTTTCTTTCGTTTTCCTGGATTAGTTTCCGATCAAACATTAATAGAAAAACTAAAAGATTTGGGATTTATTCCGCTTGGGAGTAATGCATGGCTTGCTAAAGGTGAAAAAGTTCAAAATGGTTCTTTTATATTGGTACACGGTAATAGTAACGAAAAAGCCGGAATAGATTTAATTATGCCGATGTTACCGGAATTAAAATTACTTCCTATTGAAAAGGCGTTTTTATTACATGACAATTGATTAGTTAGATATTAATAATACGGTAAGCCCATAGTTGTTCTTATATCACATGAAGAATATGAGAAAATTAATCAGCTTGAAGATATGTATTGGGCAATGCAAGCAAAAAATGCGAGTAAAAGCGGTTTTTTATCAGAGGAAGAGAGTAAGGATTTTTTAAATAAGATATTAAATATCTTTCTTATAGGAAAAAGAAATGATGGAGAAGTTTATAAATTATTTAAAAGAAAAATTAAATAGTTCATAATTATAACTTAACTTTTCTAGTAGGCCTTTTATCTCTTTGAATATCAAGTTTTGTATCGAATAGCGGAGAATCTTGTAAAAAATCAATAAGGGAAGATTATTGTGAATTTTCTTTATGATTTGTTATTATACTACATAAACGTTTATTATTATTTAATACTTCTAGATTTACTTCGATTAAAGGCGGAGTAAGTAAATGCTTAATAATTTCAGACCATTCTATTAAAATTAAATTGCCGTTTAATGCCTCTTCAAATCCAAGTTCATAAATTTCTTCAGGTGATTTAAGACGATACAGGTCATAGTGATATATAGTGAAGTTAGATGCTTTATACGTTTGCAGTAAGTTAAAAGTCGGGCTTATAATGCTTGTATTTTCACCGCAAAAATATTTAATAATTTCACGACAAAAAAATGTTTTACCTGCTCCAAGGTCACCGTTAAGTAAAACTATATCATTTGGTTTTAAGCTTTGTGCTAAAAGTTTTGCAAGCTTCTTTGTCTCTTCTTCGCTATTTAGTGTATGCATTTTTTAACTTGATAAATCATTTGTAAATATTGATTCTGAAAAGTGTTGGAACCTATATTCTGCACATTCCAGTTTTCGCTATTTAATATTATTATTTTAGCGTTTAATTTGTCATATAACCGTGAATTTTGTTCATTACTTAAAACAAGACATTTGTTATTAGACTCTTTAATTAAATCTTCTAGCTTGCTTATATATCGGAGGCTTTTTTGACTGTCGCTATATAATTTTGCAGTTTTAATATTAGTATTAAGAAAAAAATACTCGCTACTGTCACTTAATAAAATTACGTCTTTTATCGTTGCAAGCTCATTATTTTTAATCTCTTGTAGCTTATTTAATTCTTTAAGTGCTGTTGAAAGGTTATTATTAATATCTTCTTGTAGCTCAGGAAAATTTTCACTAAATATTCGTGCAAATTCCTGTAGTAAAATCACAGCATTATTAAGATCAAGCCAAATATGCCAATTATCTTTTATAGTGGTTAAAGATTTAATATCACTGATTTTTATAATGTTTTTGCTATGATTATCAATTAATTTCTCGGCAAAACCGTCAAATTGTTCATTAATATAAATTGCTATATCAGAATTTTTGACTTTTACTAAATCATTAGGTTTTAAATTATAATGATGTGGACAGTCACTACTAATAGCTAAGCTCTCGATATCCGCTTTATCCTTAACAAGCATCGAAACAATACTGCCGATTGGCATAATACTTACAACTATCTTAGGCTTAGCATAGCTAGTAAGGCTGAGGAATGTAAGGAATAGTAATGTTAGGTATGTCATCTCTGTGAAGGCTTGCTTGCGTTGATACCAAATCGTCATTGCTAGCGACTGAAAGGAGCGTGGCAATCTCAGGATTTTGGCACGAGATTGCTTCGTCAAAATTTTCAATTTTTCCTCACAATGACGGTTTGACTTACTAGCTCTCATAATTTCGCCAACAATTCTAATTTACTAGGTTTAAAATCCTGCTCTATCCAAAAATTTTTTAGATATTCTAGTTTTTCTCCTATCTCTTTTTTTTCTATATTCATATTTAACAAATCATTACCGTTTACTTGGAATTTAGGACGTAATAACGCATCATATTTAAGAATAAATTCTTTTACTTGTGAATGATTTAATTTACCGATTATGCTAGCTGATAATAAATATTCCTTATAATTCTTTTTTTCAAACCAAATTTTTTTCATGTTAAATTTAGCGTCATTCAGAAAGTTCGTTATTGATAATATTTGTATTGCTTCATGTTTTGAGAATTTCCAATCTAGAAAGACCTTTAAATTTAAATCTTTTTGACAATATAATAAGAGTGCATATCGAGTAACTAATTCTAATTTAAAATCATTTGCCTGCTCAAAAAATTTTATTTCATAATTTTGGATAGAGAATATTAGTTCTAATATTCCTATTTCAAACATAGCTTTTAAAATTTGTGCTGCTCTTTTTGAAACAATAATTTTATCCATTTCGCTTTTAATTCGCTCTCGTGATAAAGTTTTTAAGCCGTCTTTTAAAGCTTTACATGCTTTAAAGCTGCCATCATCAAGCTGATTCGCATAATAGCTAGAAAACCGAAAAAAGCGTAGAATTCGCAAATAATCTTCTTTAATTCTATCTAGAGCTTCCCCTATAAATACAACCTTTTCCTGCTGCAAATCCTTAAACCCTTCAAAATAATCATATATCTCGTTCTTAAAGGGACAATAGCTTAAAGCATTAATAGTAAAATCTCGTCTTGCGGCATCTTCGGCAAAATCGTTGGTGAATATTATTTTGGCATGTCTGCCGTTACATTCAATATCTTTCCTAAGAGTCGTGATCTCAAATTTTTCATTATTTAAAGTAGCCGTAATCGTGCCGAATTTTAAACCGGTCGGAATAGTTTTTATTTTAGCTCCAGATAAAATATTTGTTACTTCACTAGGTGTCAAATTAGTAGCTATATCTATATCGTAGCTACCTTTCTCAAGTCGATCTCTTGGATAACTTGCTTCTAAAGGTAATTTGTACGTCGATCCGGCACTCGAATCCTCACGTACGTTTATGTACATTGCGATTCTGCGTTCCGTGTCTCCTTCAAATTCCTCTTTATTAGTTTTGTTATGTAAGAGATCTAGTAACGCATCACGTACGCAGCCGCCTATAAGTCTTGCTTGTCCTTTTTCATTTAAGAGACTCAAGATTTTTCTATATCCTTTTGAGGGGATTTTTAGTATTTTGTGTGTAACTTGCATTATTCGATTTTACCTAAAGTATCGGATATTTTAAAAAGACTTTGATGTCATCCTAGCTAAAAACTGGACCTTGTTATATGGCTCGTTTATGTCATTCCCGCTTGGCATTACTGAGTAGTCATTGCAAGCGACTGTAAGGAGCGTGGCAATCCAGAAAAATAATAAAAAAATGTTAAAAACTAGCATTTTTTACTGGATTGCTTAGTCAAAACTTACAGTTTTTCCTTGCAATGACGGATAAACCTATTCACGCAACAATGCCGAGCGGGAATGACATAGAACAAAAACAGTCCGGTACTAAGATTTTACCGTACATTCCTTTTTATTGCAAAAGATAAGTGTAACAGGGCTTTTTTTAAAAAAATCTTTATTAATCGTTATTAAGCTCCCGCGGCATTTAGATTTATAATTGAGATTAATATGAATTTCGGCTTTCTCACAATGATTATCTTTATTAATGACAATTTTTTGTCCGTAGTTGGTTAAAAAATATTATTCTCTAAAGGTAACACCATACTATCTTTTTGTCCAAACCAATTAGCCCAGTGAGTTCTATTGAAAGCAGGCATTGTATCAGCATGTATTACTAGTTTATTTTCTCTATCTTTAACGCCTACCGCCATATGATTTGCATCAAATATTAATTCCGGCTTTGGGGAGTAGAACATAAATATAAAAGATATTGCCATGATTGCAAGACCAAGCAAACGCCAAGCAGTTTTCCATATACAAATCCAAAAAAGCCGAATAAAAAGAGTAATATGCTGAAATTGGTAATATAACCGAAATACCATACAGCAGCTGGTAAACTATTAAAATAGGCGGCTGATTTTATTATTATATCAATAAAGAATCCCATAAGCTTTAGGATATAGTTATCAAACCCGATCATGGTAAAAGGCAGAGATAACAAAGCAAGCGGCATAAGAAAAAATGACGTTATCGGAACGACAATGAGGTTAGCTGGTACTGAGTAAGTAGCAAATATAAAGAATTGATTAATTACTACAGGTGCCGTTATGATGCTTGCTAAGAAGCTTGAATAAATATTTGAGGCTGTATAAAATTTTACTGCTCCAAAAATGCCTTTCTTTTCTCCAAGTAACCATGAATTCTTTAAGTAAAATTCATAACCGGCAACAAGCGATAATACGGCGATAAAAGATAATTGGAAACTTGGATGAAAAATATATTCGGGATTTAACGATAATATTATAAAAGCCGCAATTGCAAGTGAATGAAGGGGGAAAGCAAGAGCGTCCGGTAAATATAATACCGTAAATAAAAATTGCAGCAGTAATAAAAGCTCTAGTCACTGCTATTTGCATACCGCTTAGTTCTAAATAACCAAAGCTTCCTATTAGCGAACAATAAGCAGAGATTAATTTTATATTGAAATTATATGCCAAATAATTTGAAAGATATAATAAAAACCTTGTAGTAAGGAAAATAATCATCACAACTAAAGATAGATGCAATCCTGAAACACAAAGCACGTGTGATATACCGCTTTGCCTCATATCCTGCATTACTTGCCTGTTTAAACCTTTTGTCTCGCCAAGTAATATTGCAGCTGCAAAATTCCCTTTATCTTTTCCTAGCTTTTCTATTAAATTATTATAAATATAGGAACGCACTCTATAAATAAAACTATCAAAATTTGTTTCATTACGTTCTATAATTTGCGGCTCAGACATCGCATAGCCGTTTGCTCCAATATCCGATAGATAAGCGTAAAAACCAAAATCATAACCCCCGGGTAGTATACTATTTTGCGGCTTATAGAGCTTAGCAAGCAAAGTAATTCGGTTATTTACCCTAATTTCTTGTATATATTTTTTCGGTATACTAATTTTAACTTTTTGTAAGTTACGATTAATTTTTTCTATCTTTATGCGACTTAATACTACTTATCCTCCTATAATAGTCGGTTTTATCGATTCTATTTTACCGCTAATTTTAGTGATGATAGATTTATAAAGCATTTCGCTATGTAAATTACACGATATTTAGAGATGAATATGCCAAAAATAAAAGCAATAATCATTCAGTAAGTAAACTGTAAAAATATATTAGAATTTCTAGTAAAGGTTAATATTAAACAAACACAAAAAATGAAAAATCTGTTATATTTTCAATGATTAGAACCAAATTCTCTTGTAATTATAAGTTAAGATAAATTAACTTATATGGGACTGTTGCGAGATAATTTTTAATAGTAAAATGAGAGGAAAACAGATAAATAAATATTTAGCTCTGTCCAAATATTTTTAAAAAGAAATTCTGTTTAATATTGAGATAAAATTTATTCAATAGTATAGTAATTTAATAGAGATTTGTTTACAGAGTTAGGATTTTTATTAACAAATTTCTCTAAGCTATTAAAGTTGTTAAAACCACTAATCGTTTTAAATTAAAACATATGGCATTCATAAATTCAGAGAATTGATTTTTGGCAATTCCTATATATCTAACCCGTTTATTATCTTTTGAAAATACCCTCTCAAAAGGTGCTCTGATTTTCGTATAATATTTATCAAGGTCAAAATTCTTATCTTTCATATTATTTTTCTTTATTGAGCAAAGATGGAACCCCTTTTTAGCTGCTGCATTCTTGGCAGAGATTGTACAATAACCTTTATCAACATATGTAGCACCGGAGCTTGGCATAACATGCTTAAAACCTTTGCTATCAGTAACATTTGCAGGGGTAACTGCAACCTTATTGATCATTCCTGATTGAATATCGACACTCACATGTTTTTTATAACCATACCAAAATTTATTTGCTCCCTTACAGCCAATTTTAGCTTGTTTATCCTTTACAACCTTAGGCAGAGTCTCATTATTCAATTTATCATATTTTTGTGTTCTTAGTTTATCACGTTCCTCCCAAAGATTAGCTTTTGAGATTAAATGAGAAGCATCTACAAAGGTAAATACTTCACCCATATAGCCTTGTGCTCGTAGTTGATCTCGGAATTTTACAAATATTTTTGATAGTAAATTAGTGCCTATTTTTTTACGTATTTTACTAAATACACTATAATCAGGCGTCTTCTCTGTAAGAGCAAAATCACAAAACCATTTTGCCGCTGTGCTATCAGCTAAATAACGTTCCAATTCCCGATCCGATAAGTCTTCCATAAATTGCAGCAGCAAACATTTAAACAGCCTCACTATACCATAGCCTTTATAGTTAGCTTCGCATTCTACTGCTAATAACTCAGCTTCAACTGCTTTAAAATTGAATAAACTTTTGAATTTACGATATTGATGATCCACACTTATTAACTCATCTAAACTTACCATTATCATTTGATACTCAGACATATGAACATATTTTTTGTTTTTTTTAATTATACCTGCTATCCTCTCATCTCGCAACAGTCCCATTATATATTAGACTTCTTTTCGAACTCGCTTATAGGGAGGAATTTGGAGGACACACGGAACGCAGCACCGCAGCGTATACACTAGTACGTGAGGATGCGAGTACCGGATTGACGTACAAATTACCCCTAGAAGTAGAGTGCCAAAAGAAGTCTATTGACTATTAGACTTAAAAATGGTCTACTTATCAAGAATAAGGCTTAAGGTTTATATGATAAAAAAAATAATATTTGGAATAGCTATTTTACTTAGTACAAGCTGCTTTGCCAATAGTACAACTTCTGACGGCTCAAAAAAAGATGCAGCAAAAACTAACGATGTTACAACACAAAAAATTATAGATGATTTTTCTACTTACGCCGGTACTATAAAACCGGAAGTACGGGAGGAAATACAAAAATATAGAGTAGCAATAGTCAAGATTAATAAGAAGAAATGTGAACTATATAACAGCCTTTCCAAAGAGGCTCAAAATTTTTTAGCAGAGCAACAAAAATATAAACAAAAACTATCTATCTCTAAACTACCGGCAGAAAACGACCAAAAGAATAATACTGCTGATTCTAATGATAATAAGAGCAAAGATACAAAATAAATTACTTTTCTTAGCCGTTATTGTGCGGGTCAAAAATCGTCATTGCAAGCAGCCGTAGGCTGTGCGGCAATCTCATGAAATAATAACAAACTCCTGAGATTGCTTCGTCAATTGCTACGCAATTTCCTCGCAATGACAGATAAACCTATCCATACAACAACTCCGCTTTTAGCTAGGTATTTCATAAATCTGCTCTACTACACCATCAAGACCCATTAAAAAAGTATAAACTTTTAATTGAGGGAATTTTTCTTTTATTATATCACGGGCCTTGTTTAAAATTGCTGCATGTGCTGCCGTTTCTTTTTCCTTGGTATTTAGCTGTTCCTGACCTATAAGTATTTTATAAGCTCCACATTCTCTATGATCAAGAAAAACAATTTGTTTTATGTTATGTAATTCTTGCAAAATCTCAATAGTATCTTCTATTGTTTTTTCCCAATAAGTATATTTGTCGTTAACGAGAGCAAGCGATGCACCGGGCAGTGATACTTTATCAAAATTATCTTCTAATCCTAATTGCTTCATTAATTTATCTGTTTCGTCTATTAATCTAAAATCTACACAACTAATTAAAAGAGTAGAAGCTTCATTTAATGTTTTTAAATGTTCATTACTTACTTCTACCTTTACAACTTTCTTATTGGCAATTATATCATTGTTAGCAGCGTAAAGATTTAAACTAGACACTATAATAAACCCTAAAATTATATATTTTACATGTATCATAAAATTCTCCTATTTAAAAATATTTCTTACAGGCTTTAAAATAAGAATAACCTGTAATGATTGTTAAAAAAGCGGCAATCCATAAAATTATTTCCCCTACTATATCTAAATAAATAATTCCTGAACCTTTTGAGCCTAGTATCAATATCGATAAAGCAAACATTTGTAAAAACGTTTTTACCTTAGCGAGTCTCGATACAGGCACACTAACCTTTACTAGAGCTAAAAATTCCCGAAGACCGCTAACTAAAAATTCTCGTGCTAAAATTAATAAGCAAGGTATCTCATCTACATTATCTTTTTTTAGTAGCATGATAATAACGCAACCTACAAGTAGCTTATCTGCTATAGGGTCAAACATCTTGCCGAAACTTGTAACTAAATTATATTTTCTTGCAATATAACCGTCAAAAAAATCCGTAATACTAGCTAAAACAAATAATAATGCCCCAAGTTTACGTGCAAGTGAATTATTTATATGAAATACCAGTATAATAACTGGAATTACCATTATTCGAGCAATAGTTAGATAATTAGGTAAATTTTTATCTATTCTCATTAATTAATTAAATTTATTAATATAATATTGTTGAATGATGGATAGAATATTATTCCAAGACCAATATATTAAAAGTCCCACAGGAAAACTACTAAACATAAATAAAAAAATTAGCGGCATAAATTTCATTACTTGAGCTTGCATAGGATCCGCAGGTTCAGGACTCATTTTTTGCTGTAAGAACATAGTAATAGCCATTAAAATAGGCCATGCTCCAATCATTAAAAATGACGGCGGCGAGAACGGTAATAAGCCGAATAAATTAAAAATAGTAGTAGGGTCAGGTGCAGATAAGTCTTTAATCCAGCCGTAAAACGGTGCTTGCCGCATTTCAATAGTTACATACAATACTTTATAGATGGAGAAAAATACTGGAATTTGAACAAGTATAGGTAAACAACCAGCTACCGGATTTACTTTTTCTTTTTTATATAAAGCCATAATTTCTTGATTTAAACGTGCTTTATCATCACTGTATAAATTTTTTATCCTATCGATTTCCGGCTGTAAATTTTTCATTTTTTTCATCGAACGATAAGACTTATTGGCTAAAGTAAACATTAATAGCTTAATTATAACCGTAACAATTAATATACTAACACCGAAATTACCGACATAGCCATAGAAATAATTCATGGCGTAGAAAACCGGTTTGGTAATTATATAGAACCAGCCGAAATCAATAGCTCTATCAAATAATTTAATATCATATTGCTTTTCATATTTATCAAGCAAGTCTACTTTTTTTGCTCCAGCAAAAATTCTGCTTTTAATTGAAAAATTTTCGCCGGGCTTTATTATTTGTACCGGTGAAATAAAATCTACCTGATATCTTTCAGTCCCTTGCTTAAGAGCATAATTAAAATTCGAGCTGTAATTACTTGATTTATCCGGAATCAAGGAAGATAACCAATATTTATCGGTAATTCCTATCCAGTCAACCTTACTTGCTGCAAATTTTTCACTTTTCTTATCTTTAATATCATCATAAGAATATTCTTTAAGATTCTCGTCTATACACCCGATAGGTCCTTGATGTAATATATTCACCGCTTTCTCTACGGCAATATATTTACGATTTATTAAACCGTAAGATTGCACAGGAAGTTCTTTATCACTATTATTAACGATGGTTTGCTCTATAGTAAATAAATAGTTTTCATCGACAGTAATAGTAATTAAAAATTTAACTCCGTCTTCATTAACCCAAAATAAATGAACAGGTTTTTCAGGGCTTAATATTTCACTATCACTATTCCATATAGTATCGTTGTTAGGGAGTTTTACACTAGATAAATTACTAACTAAACCAACTTCAGCAAAATATGCATTTTCTGTATTAGCCGGTGCAAATAATCTCACTTCAGGACTATTTTTAGATAAATCTTGTTTATATTTCTTTAATATTAAATCATCAAATCTAAGTCCTTTTAATGAAATAGAACCGGTAAGTGATTCAGATTCTATTTTAATACGCTGTACTTGACTTTCTTCTTGAACAACAATACCAGTTGCAGGTGCGACTAAAGCTTTTAACTGTTGTTTCTTTAAATTTTCTGCTTTCTGCACTGCTATTTGCTGTTGCTGTTTTTTTTGTTCAGGTTTTACAACAAAATACTGCCAACCGAAAATTATACTTAAAGACAGTATAATAGCGGCTATTAAATTAATTATATTATTATTCATTCCTAGGTCTTAAATTTTAATATTTTTAAAGCTTTAAGTTTTAAAGCATTTAGAGAAAATAATCAAGTAGTATATATACTGCTTTGCTTTCAAAAGTAGTGAATATCCAAGCTGAAAGACAACTTCCATCTTGGATACAAATTTAATTTATTTTTTTATTTTTACTACTTTTCATTTTACTTCGGATATATTATACCACTCCTACATTCTGAAATATTTTTAATTTAAATTCAGGAAGTATAGAAATGAAATGTTCAGAAATATTGTCCTGTATATTTTCATAACCTACTAAATTGACTTCTTTAACAAAGATATATATTTCTATAGGCAACCCATTAATCGTAGGTTCAAGCTGTCTTACTAGAAAAGTAAACCCTTCGGTATAAACTGCCGGATTATTTTTTAGATATTCCTGAATATATAATTTGAATAGTTTAATGTTGGTTAAATCTTTCTCTTCTTTATCAAGAGTGATTTTATCTATTACATCCTTTGATATATAAGGAGATTTTTTTAGTGCTTTTAAAATAGTAGCATCACAGAAGTTAATAGTTGCCATATTAATATTAAATACTCTCTTTACCCTTCTTGCTCCTGATTCACTAATTCCTCTATAATTAGTTACGTTAGAATTTAAAATACTGTAAGTAGGAACTGTGGAAATAGATTGGTCAAAATTCCTAATTGTTACTACGGAAATAGTAATTTTTTCAACTGTTCCTTCAATTGCGCCTATACGTACCCAGTCTCCAATATTAATAATTTCTTGAGTAGTTAGTTGCAAGCTTGCAAGTAATCCTAAAACGATATCTTTGAAAACAAATGTTAAAAGAGCTGCGGCTGCACCTAAGCTTGTTAAGAATGTACTAAGCGAAATATTTAATATATATGAAATAGTTACCATTGCTGCAATAACTATGACAATAATTTTTAATATTTGAAAATATAAGCTAAGCGGTGCATTTTTTGTAACGGCTTTGATTCTATTGTGATACAGATCTGCAAAAGCATCTATAAGCGTTAATAATAACATCGTCACAGATATACCAGTATATAAGATTACTATAGTATCTTTGATTCCCAGTAATACATGTGCTTTAAAAGAAGTAGAATGAAAAATCTTTCCCCAACATACAAAGTAAAGTGCTAATAAAGTATGTAATAAATAACGAAATATAGGATATTTTTTTATCCTTTCATAATCATCATAATGATGTCTAGTTAAATAATTTTTTACAGGAATAAAAATTAATCTTTTAATTAGAAATATCACCGGTATAAGAGATACTAACATAACAAACAATAATACTAACTCAGTACTTGAGGTATGATATAGATCCATTAAATATTGCATATTTTACCTATCATTATTATTATAAATATAAATCTTTTTTATTATTACTAAGAATTTTATTTTTATCAATAATTTTAACTCAAAAGAATTTGGTATTGCTAAGCAAATATAGATACTGTCATTGCGAAGCCACGAAGCAACTGCAGCAACCCATAAAAATAATAAAAAACTGAATTGCCTCGTCAATTACTTACGTAATGTTCCATAACTCAGACGTTAAATGAATTAAATAACTTATTTATCTATGACATTTCCTAATATCAATCCAATTATTTTCTCTATAGATCCACTTACTATCTCTTGGTATTCTCTTTCATATGTAATAGGAATTTTGCTAGGCTGGTTCTATGCAAATAAAATTATAGAAAAATTTAAGCCTCAAATTACCAAAAAAAATCTAGAAGATTTCATTACTTATGCCGTTATAGGCATAATAGTCGGAGGCAGACTAGGGTTTGTTTTATTATATAACCCTTCTAGATATTTTTCAAATCCAATAGATATCTTAAAAACTTATGAAGGCGGGATGTCTTTCCATGGCGGAGCTTTAGGGGGGACTATTGCTGCTTATTTGTTTTGCCGAAAATATAAAATTAATTTTTTAAGTCTCACGGATATAATAGCCCCTGTAGTACCTATCGGATTATTTTTAGGTAGAATCGCTAATTTTATTAACGGCGAACTATACGGACGTATTACAAATTCTTCTTTTGGTATGATTTTTCCGAATAGCGATTTTATGCCAAGACATCCTAGTCAATTATATGAAGCTTTTTTTGAAGGTTTAGTATTATTTAGTATCTTAGCATATGCAACATTTAAGCACAAAACTCTTAAAAAGTGCGGTTTAAACTCAGGAATATTTTTAACATTTTACGGTCTTTTCCGAATCACTATTGAAATATTTAGAGAACCCGACATACAAATCGGGTTTATTTTAGATAGCTTAACTATGGGACAAATTTTATCTGTACCTATGTTACTTTTAGGAAGTTATTTAATATGTCAATCGAATCCAAAATAAGACAATTAATTGATCAAAACGGTTATATTACTTGCGATGTCCTCATGCAGGAGGTATTAAACTTAAATCCTACTTCCTATTATAAGCAAGTAAAATCATTGGCTAACGAAGGTGACTTTGTTACGGCTCCTGAAATTTCACAGCTATTCGGTGAAATTATCGGCTTATGGTGTATCAGAGAGTGGCAAAGAATTGGCTGCCCAAAAAGTCTTAGTTTAGTAGAGCTTGGTCCTGGTCGAGGTCTATTAATGCGTGATTTACTACGTACTGCAAAATTAGTACCAGAATTTTATAAAGCTTTATCAATTGAACTAATAGAAATTAATAAAAATTTTATTGCTCATCAAAAGGCTAATTTACAAGATATTAATTTACCGATTAGTCATCAATCATCTATAGAAGATATACCAAAAAAACCTACTATAATAATAGCTAACGAATTCTTTGATGCTATACCTATAAAGCAATATATTAAAGTCAAGGAATTATGGTATGAAAGAATATTTGTAGTGCAGCCGGTAGACGAAAGAATTAAATATGATAAAACAAGCGTTAATAAGCAATTACAAGAATATCTGCTGCGTACTCATATTGAAGCAAAAGACGGGGCAATACTTGAAGAATCTTATAAATCGATAGAAATTATAAAATTTATAGCGCAGCATCTAAAAAGACTAAGCGGCAGTGGCTTAATAATAGATTACGGCTATGATATAGCTCCGAATGGTAGAACTAGATATCAATATAATCAAACATTACAAGCGGTTAAAAACCATAAATATTGCCCCATCCTTGAAAATCTTGGAGAAGCTGATTTATCGGCACATGTGGATTTTTATGCATTAAAGACGGTAGCTAAAAACAGCAAAATAAACGTAATAGATACAATATCGCAACGAGATTTTTTAATAGAAAATGGAATCTTATTACGCAAACAAACATTGCAAGACAAGCTTAATGATAGACATCTTTTCAAATTCGCTTATAGAGAGGAATTTAAAGGAGACACGAAACGCAGCACCGCAGCGTACACTTTAGTACGTGAAGATGCGAGTATCGGATCGACGTATAAATTACCTCTAGAAGTAGAGTTTGGAAAGATGTCTGAGCAGACACAAATAATAGAAAGACAGGTAGAAAGACTAATATCACCGAAACAAATGGGAGAATTATTTAAAGTATTACAAATTATGAATTAATTTAGGTTTTGTGGACATTTCTAAAAAGATTTAATTTTGGCTATTTGTTGCTGCAAATTATAAGATTTTTTTGAAATATGAATAACTATTCCAGCAAAAATCTTATTAATTTTCGCTACAAAATACCTCAAAATAGCAAATCAACTAGAAATGTCCACAAAAAAACCTAGGTTCTAAGTCTTGATTATAAATAGACAACTTAAGTCCCCTTCTTCACATTTCAGCATGGCTTCAAATTCTTTTATACGCTCTTCGGTTTTTCCTGTAAGACACATAAGCAGTACCATTGGATATACGGAACCGCCATAAACCCTAAAACTTCGAAATTCACAATCAGCATCTCGGTACTTAATCCATAAATTTGGGGATTTTTTAAGTAAATTAACTTGTTCTTGTTTGTCTGAAATATGTTTTAATATTTCTTGGTATATTTGATTTAGTTTCTTATCAACTTTCTTATATTCTGCAGCGACACAATAATTCATGTCACCTTGTGTCATGGTATTATTACAATCAACAGAAAATACTTGCTTTTTTCATTATTTTATCATTTTTAAAAATAATTAATTAAGCATCACACACCGTGACGTTCTGCAATTAAACTTTTTATTTTACCGATAGCTTTAGCAGGATTTAAGCCTTTCGGGCAGGTCTTAGTACAGTTCATAATCGTATGACAACGGTAAAGCTTAAATGGGTCTTCTAAAGCTTCAAGACGTTCACCGGTATTATCATCCCTTGAATCGGCAATCCATCTATATGCTTGTAGTAAAATCGCAGGACCCAAATATTTATCACCGTTCCACCAATAGCTAGGACAAGAAGTAGAACAGCAAGCACATAATATACACTCATATAAACCGTCAAGCTTTTCTCGGTCTTTAATCGACTGTAACCTTTCAGAGTTTGAAGGGGTAGGGCTATCGGTTTTGAGCCAAGGTTCTATAGATTCGTATTGTGCATAAAAATGCGACATATCAGGTACTAAATCTTTCACTACTTTCATATGAGGAAGCGGATAGATTTTGATATCGCCTGATATATCTTCTATTGGTTTTATGCATGCTAAAGTATTTGTACCGTCAATATTCATTGCACAACTACCGCAAATTCCTTCCCGACAAGAACGCCTAAAAGTTAAAGTAGAATCAATTTCGTTTTTGATTTTAATTAAAGCATCTAAAACCATCGGTCCGGTTTTGCTTAAATCTATCTCAAAACTATCGATAGTAGGATTCTCATCAAGATCAGGGTCATACCTATAAATTTTTATCTTTCTAGGTTTAAGCATTTCCTCTTGTTCCTTATGCTCTCTACCTTTTTTTACTACTGAATTTGGCGGTAACCTTAACTCTGCCATTTAAGTACTCTCTTAAAATTTGTTTTTAGAACTATACAAAATAATTAGCTAATTCACAATCTTTCATACCTGTTACGTGGATGACATTAATATCTCTAGGTTGCCATGCTACTTACAGTTACTCACAAGATATTGCCAGCGTGGATACCGATGTCATTCCCGCAGAAGCGGGAATCCAAAAAAATAGTCTTAGTACTAACAAAATAAACCTAAAAAAACAAGTTTTTTGTAGGTTTTACTGGATTCCCGCTTCTGCGGGAATGACATCAAGAGCATTTACTGGTCCACGCAACAATGCCTACTCACAATGACGATATTTATAGTTAGCAATCCATATACGAAGATCAACTTCAAAAAGAGCCAGGAGTTCACAAGACAAGGAACACAGTGTATACTTAATACGTGAGTACCGCAGTACTTATAGAACAACTTAGCCAATTTTTGAAGTTGATCGAGTATATTCCATTATACATTAAACTGCTCTTTTTATTGAGTCATATATATTTGCTATTATTTATGAAATTACTGAATTGCCTATAACCCTTTAATCCATCTGCAACATAATGATCTTGAGGGAAACCCATTAAATATTTACATTCATTGATTGCTAGTCTTCTTATCTTATCACTTATATAATAAAGACCGGTTCTAGCACCGACACCAACACCAAAAGCTGATAAAGTGAATGACCGAAAGGGCTGTAAATCCTTTCACCTTGACCGCCTTTATTAACTTGACCAATCCTAATTGGTTTTCAACCGGTGTTTTATCTAAAATAACATCATCTCTATTAATATATACGTTTTTATCAACATCCTGTTCTAAAATATCATTAAGAAAAATCATTTCATAAGACTCTTCCGGTTTTACATATTTGAGTGTATATTCACTGCTAAAATCTTTTCGTAAACAAACAAAATAAACTCTTTCTCTTTGTTTGCGGTACTCCAAATAATGAAGCATTTAATACATTTCTATATACTTTATAGCCAATCTCATCTAATTTTTGGTCTATAGTTTCAATTACGCTGCCATTATTAATATTCAGAATATTTTTAACATTCTCAAGCAATAATATATAGGGTTTGTGATATTGTACTATTCTGATTATTTCATACAAGAGTCTACATCTCCTATACCAAGCCTCTTACCTGAAATACTAAAAGATTGGCAAGGAAAACCGGCACATAAAATATCATGTTTAGGGATTTTGGTTTCTGATATTTCCGTAATATCACCGTATGGCTTATCACCGAAATTTCTTTTATATGCTTCTTGTACGTCTTTGTCTATATCAGAAGAAAAAACACATTCAAGACCCTTTATTTCCAAGGCTTTTCTAAAACCACTGATACCACAAAATAAATCTATAAATTTATACATAAATTATACTACTAAACTTAGGAAGCGGAATTTTCTTTTTTAGCTTTAGTTGTTTTTGTTTTCTCAGGTGATTTTTCTTTATCTATTTTTATAGTAGATGAATCATTAAAAGGAAATTTATTCTCCTCTTCTGAATCTAAAGCTCTACCACTAAGTAAATTTTTAATTTGCTGACCGGACAATGTCTCATATTCAATTAAAGCATTTGCTAAGGTATGAAGTTGATCTATATGTTTTGTTAAAATATCTTTTGCAAATTCATATCCTTGCGTAATAATTCTTTTAACTTCAGCATCAATTAACTCTGCAGTAGCTTCCGAGGTTTCATTATTAGGTTGTCTACCATACATATCGTCACCACTTGAACCGTGAAATATCGGTCCTATTAAATCACTTAAACCTGCTTTTGTAACCATCGCTCTTGCAATATTAGTTGCACCTTTTATATCCGACGAAGCTCCTGAGGTAACTTTATTTCTACCGAAAATAATTTCCTCCGCTACTCTTCCTGCCATATAAACTGCTATAGATGATTCCATCTGTTCACGATTCTGAGAATATTCATCAGTTTCAGGAAGTCTTTGCACCATCCCAAGAGCATTACCACGTGGTATAATCGTAGCCTTATGAATAGGTGATGCTGCAGGACAATAAAGTCCTACTAATGCATGTCCGCCTTCATGATATGCAGTCAACCTTTTTTCTTTCTCCGACATTGCAATGGAGCGACGTGCAACTCCCATCAGCACCTTATCTTTTGCCTCTTCCATGTCGTGCATATCTACTTCTTTCTTACCAAGCCTTGCAGCAATAAGAGCAGCTTCATTAACTAAGTTAGCAAGTTCAGCACCGGAAAAGCCCGGGGTACCGCGAGCAATAATTCGTGCTAGTACCGTACTATTATATTTAATTTTCTTTAAATGTACTTTTAGAATTTGCTCACGACCGTTTATATCAGGGTTTGCAACGGCAATTTGACGATCAAACCTACCGGGACGCAGTAATGCACGATCAAGAACGTCAGGACGGTTTGTAGCTGCAATGATCACAACTCCCTCGTTTGCTTCAAATCCATCCATTTCGACTAACATTTGGTTTAAGGTTTGCTCACGTTCATCATTGCCGCCACCCATACCGATACCTCTATGGCGACCTACCGCATCAATTTCATCGATAAAGATAATACAAGGAGCATTACGTTTACCCTGTTCAAACATGTCACGCACACGGCTTGCACCGACACCTACAAACATTTCAACAAAATCAGAGCCGGATATGCTAAAAAACGGAACATTAGCCTCACCTGCAATTGCTTTAGCAAGAAGTGTCTTACCGGTTCCGGGAGGACCTATAAGTAAGCAGCCTTTCGGTATTTTACCGCCAAGCTTTTGGAACTTGCTTGGATCTCTTAAAAAATCTACTATTTCAGTTAATTCTTCTTTTGCTTCATCGATACCTGCTACATCTTTAAAGGTAATTTTTGGTCCTTTATCTGATAGCAACCTAGCTTTAGATTTTCCAAACCCCATGGCTTTCCCACCTCCGTGCATTTGACGCATGAAAAAAACCCAAACACCTATCAATAAAAGCATAGGAAACCAAGAAATTAAAAAGCCTAAAAAGGTATTCATTCTTGTTTCAAGAGGCACTACTTCAATATTAACGTCATTGCTAGTAAGACGATTTACTAAATCAGGATAATCAGGAGCATAAGTGTTAAAAGTAGAGCCGTCATTTGAAGTGCCTTCAATTACTCTACCCTGAATTTTTACCGAATTAACGGTCTTTTCATCAACTCGTGTTAAAAAATCCGAGAAAGTTATATTATTTCTTCCGCCAAGTAAACCGTCAGATTGGAACACATTAAAAAGTAATATTACAAAAATAAAAAGTGCTGCCCAAGCTAAAATACTTCTACCTTGATTATTCATCGATATAAAACCTAATAAAAATTTTTATTGGTATAAGAGAGGTCTGTAAATAAATTTTAATTAGTAGTTAAAATTTATTTACAGATAACCTCTTAAATACCGGTGTTAGCAAAAATGGGTGAAACGAGATACAAAATTTGGAGAAAAAGATACTTCAAAGTTCCACATGTCGTTATCATAATATGATATATGTGGTATTGCTATAACTTTTTCAAGTATTTTAATTATAGGTAAGGTCAATAAAACTGCATTGTGGTTTTTGCAGGATAGATTTTTCAAAGGTTCTAAATCTAATTGTTTCTTTATTATTTTATAATCTTCTAACGATAGATGAGTTACAAAACAATTTGGAGTTTCTTGATTTTTTGTGATACAAAATCTATTATCCCAAATAACGAATTTATCTAGTAATATTTTACTCTCAGGTAATTTTTTGCCGAATTCCCTGTATATAAGTAACTCGTTTTGTATACGCTTAATTATACAACCATGAAGTGTATTCTTAAAGTTTACGTCTTGAGTAATTAATTTCAAAATAGGTTCTACCGAATAAAAACGAGCTGCTCTAGATTGTCCACTAATTATTATCAGTAAAAAATTAATTATTTGTACTTTCACCTCATTTGAAAACTTATCAAATTTAACTAAATCAAGAAAAGCAAAGCCATATTCAAAAATCTTGACCGCTTCAGCTATCGCCGATATTAATTCAGGCTTAAACTCGTTTTCTATAAGTTTGTTGGTTTTAAGTTGTTGTGAGATTATTGCAGCTTTAGACATCTTTCCAAACTTTGCTTCTAGAGGTAATTTAGACGCCGTTCCGGTACTCGCATCCTCACGTGGCATTGTTGCATGGATCAATTTTACCTCTGTCATCCCGTGGCTTGACCATGGGATCCAGTTAAAAATACTAAAATTATTAGTACTTTTTATTGTCTTTATGGACCCCGTGGTCAAGCCACGGGGTGACACAGTGAGTTTTACCGGTCCACGCAACAATGCATCCTCACGTACTTTTTTATACGCTGCGGTGTTGCGTTCCGTGTCTCCTTTAAATTCCTCTCTATAAGCTGGTTTGGAAAGATGTCTAATATAATCTGCACCTTTAGCTAATTTTTGCCTAATAACATTTCGTCTATATTTATCAGATGAATTTGACTCATCTTCAAACCATGTTATATTATGACTGACTAAATATTCTACTAATTCACTTTTTGGAATATTATATAGCGGTCTAATTATGTGTATATTATTATACCAATTGATATTACTGCTACTAAGTCCAAATATACCGCTATTACGCTCTAATCTTAAACAAAAATTTTCTACGTAATCATCTTCATGGTGAGCAGTTAAAAGTACTAATATATCGAGTTCTAGACATAGATTTGTCATCAAATCATAGCGTCCTTCTCTTGCTCTTTCTTGTAAATTGGAAAAATTATTTTGATGGTCAAAAGATAAACTATAATGCTTGCGATTTAGACTATTACTGATATTTTGGATATAATGGGTCTCTTGCTTCGACTGTTCCCGTAAGTTATGATCAACCGATATAACAAATAATTCTATATTATTTTTTTCTGCCCAAATATTAGCAAGATAAAGAAGTGCTACCGAATCGCTCCCACCAGATACTGCAATCGATATTTTAGATAAGCCAAAATTACCTATTAGATTATTGATATTATACTCAAATTTTTCATATAGCATGGTTGAAAAATGTTAGTATTATAAAGTGTTTGGATATTGTGGTCAAACGTAGTAGTATGTCATTTCCGCGTAGGCGGGACGTTGTTGCATGGCTCTTATGTCATTCCTGCGAAAGCAGGAATCCAGAAAAAAAGTATAAATACAGCAAATTTTTGAAATTAAAAGCTCGATTTATCTCGCTTTATGCTGGATGCCCGCCTACGCGGAAATGACATCGAGCAAGTTTCTCAATCCATACAACAATGCTCTGCTTTTGCAATGGTAACAAAAAACTACACAATTAGATGATAAAAAAAATTTATGCTGACTCAGCTAAATCTTCTAAAGTTTCAGTCTTTTGTTCGCATAAATAATCTTGTGCTTCTGATTCTGATCTTGCAACAATAACCGTAACTATAGCATTAAGCTCTGCATGGAGTCTTATTTCAACTGTATAAATTCCGGTAGATTTAATTTGTTTCTCAAGAATAATATTTGAATGAGAAATATTATAAGATACATTTTCAGATAATTTATCGGCTATTTCTTTATTAGTAACCGAACCGAAAAGTTTACCGTCATCTGATGTTTGACGGATAAAAACTAATTTTTGATCTTTAATAAGAGCATTAATTTTTTCTACTTCTTCTCTTATTTGCTTATCTTTTGCTTCAAATTCATGTTTTTGTTTAACTATTAGCTCTTTATTAGGCTCAGTAGCTCTAATAGCTAATTTTTGCGGTAAAAGATAATTACGACCAAACCCGTCTGCTACTTTGAGTATGTCGCCAATTTTACCTAATTTTCTTACGGGTTTTATTAATATAATTTCCATGTATTATGCCTTTATTTAGCTTGAAATACAAAAGGTAATAACGCTAAAATTCTTGCAATTTTAATAGCATTATTTAGCTTTCTTTGTTTTTTTGCACAAACATTTGTGATCCTGCTTGGTAACATTCTACCGCCTTCAGAGACAAATTTTATTAAAAGCTCAGGGTTTTTATAATCAATAACAGGTGCATTAGGCACAGAAAGAGGGCATCCTTTACGTCTTCTAAAAAATACTTTTTTAGCAGTTTTATCTCCTACCTTGCGAGCAGCTGTTTCACTAGAATTATTACTTTTTAACATTCTTTAACCTTAATTCTTACAAATTTAATTATTAATCGTTACGTCAATTACCGGAGTATTCTCTGTACTTTGATTTTTTAATATCGGTGAAGGTGCACTACTAATTGAATCTGCTTGAATTGTAAGAAATCTAATGATATTTTCGTTAAGCTTCATTTTTCTTTCTAGCTCTTCTTTTACATTACCAGTAATATCTAGACCTAAAAAATAATAATGTCCTTTTTTGTTATTACCGATTTTGTAAGCTAAAGTTCTTAACCCCCAATATTCTTTTTTTATGATAGTGCCATTATTATCTTTAATAATTTTAGCAAAATCATCAACGATTTTATCTACATCGTTTAATGATACGTCTTGGCGTATAATAAAAACTGATTCATAAAAGCTCATGATATATAAGAATCTCCAACAAACAAACTTTAAAATAAAGCTATTTATAGCAACTAAAACTATTAAATTCAAGTATTATCTTTAAAAAATTATTATTTCTTTGTTTCTTTTTATAAAAAGTTTGCTATAAACCCTAATAAATTAGAAAATTATTACAAAAATTTTTAATTATTTACTAAATATTAATGAAGATTAATTCAGTATTTGATAAGCTATTACCTGAAGTTTTAATTATAGAAAAAAAATAAAAAAAGTGTTAATATTTCTTTAAGTAATGATATAGAGAGAGCAGGATTTAATATAATGAGGGCTTCAACTCTAAAAAAAGCATTAACTTATTTTTTTAGTCAGCTGCTTGCTATCATGATTATTAGTGCAGAATTACAAGAAAATCCTTTAATAACAATAAATAACGTTTAACAGAAATAGACGATAACGTGCTATTTTTTATAAGCCCTTCTTATCTGAGCAAATAGTAGGTACTTTAAAGAGCTTATTGAGACGTTCCAAGTCAGTTGTACAAGATAATATTATTAAATTTAAGAACCTAAATATTGATTTAAATAATGAAAAAGTATACAAAGACGGACTGAATATTCGTCTAGGTCCTACTGAGTTTTAAATTTTACGACTTTTTTTTCAGGTTCCAAATGAAGTATTTTTGCGTCAAGAAATAATAAAATATTTATGGGAAAGTGAAGAGACCTTTAATGAACGTCTCATAGATGTTCATATAAATAGGATTAGAGAGGCCTTAGGGAAAGACAATTTAATTATTACAACCGTTCGTTTTATCGGTTATTGTCTAAATAAGGATAACTAGAATTTTATTGTCAAAATTTTCTTTGTATTTATGCATTAAGTATGTTAATATCTATTAATATTTATGTATAATATAATTAAGATTTTATTCGTTGCCGATTTATATATTTTATAACTAAAAACTGTAAATTTTATGTTAAGTAAACTAAATAAGCCCGCTTTATTTGCTTTAATATTTTATCCTATTTTTATTATATCTCTTGTAGTTAAATATTCGTTTGATTATGGAATAGGGCTAACTGAAGTTATTTTTATAATTGCTAGTTATTATATTAATAATATTACCGTTGGGATCGGTTTGCATAGGTTATGGTCTCATAATTCCTATAAAATAAATAAATATGCCGAGTTTGTCTTAATTATGCTGTCTGCAGGAACATTACAAGGACCAGCTTTATCTTGGGCATCGAATCATTATAAACATCATAGATATACGGATCAAGACCAAGATCCGCATACTCCTTTAAAATTTGATAATAAATTTTTAGGCTTTATGTGGTCTCATATAGTATGGATGCTAGTCGGAAGCGGTAGCTATAAGTCTATTGATCGCATTACTTGGGCTAAGCACGGGAAAAACAATTTATTAAAATGGCAGCTAAAATATTATTGGCAAATAGCAGCTTTTATGAATATTGTCGTGCCTTTATTTATCGGTTACTTAGTCGGCGGTACTATGCAATCGGCATATGCAGGATTTTTATTTATGGGGCTTGGTAGATTCCTACAGCAGCAAGCAACCTTCTGCGTTAATTCTTTATGCCACTTTGCCGGTAGTAAAAAATATTACAAAGGCACTGCCGGAGATATTTGGTGGATGGCATTATTCTTACTAGGTGAAAATTGGCATAATTACCATCATGCTTTTCCTTCAGATTATCGTAACGGTACAAAATGGTATCATTTGGACGTTCACAAATGGATAATATTTTTAATGAGTAAAATCGGTTTAGCTTCAGAACTTGAACGTACTACAAAAGTACGTATACAGGCAAAAATACAAGAAACTTTAAGCTATCTTAGTGAAAAACAAAAGCAAAAATTGACTTTAATGCAAACTAAAATAGATCATTTATTAGAAAATCTATGCTTAAAAATTAAAGAGCTTGAAGAATCATCTATTACTATCAAAGAACAATTTAAAAAATCTTTTGTAGAAATACAAGAATCACTTAAAAATTTAGCGGAGCAAGTAAGTTCTGCAACGCAAATAACAGAAAGACCTTCGGAAAAACTATTAAAAATAGTTAATAAAAAAATTATTGATGCCGAACAATCTATTTATAAGCTGTATAATCAATTAAATACCTTAAAGGTATCTTAAATTAGGCATTATTAAAGATAGATATCGTGATTGCAAGCGGGTGTTAATGATAAAAATTTTAGGTATAGAATCAAGCTGTGATGATACAGCTGTTTCTATAATCACCGAAAATCGAGAAATCTTATCTAATATAATCATTTCACAAAATACAGAACATGCAGTTTTTGGAGGGGTAGTACCTGAAATTGCTGCACGTTCTCACTTATCACATCTAGATAAAGCATTAAAAAATGTTTTAAAAGAAAGCAACACTAAATTAACGGACATTAGTACAATTGCTGCAACTTCCGGTCCAGGTTTAATCGGCGGTGTTATAGTTGGCTCAATGTTTGCAAGATCGCTAAGCAGTGCTTTAAAAAAACCCTTTATTGCAATTAATCATTTAGAAGGTCATGCTTTAACCGCAAGACTAACCGATAATATTCCTTATCCTTACTTACTCTTGTTAGCTTCGGGCGGACATTGCCAATTTGTAGCAGTTTTAGGTCTCGGAAAATATAAAATACTAGGATCTACTATAGATGATGCCGTAGGCGAAGCCTTTGACAAGGTAGCTAAAATGCTAAACTTAGATTTTCCCGGAGGACCTGAAATTGAGAAAAGAGCAAAACTTGGCGATCCTCATAAATATAAATTTCCAAAACCTATAATTAACAGCGGTAATTGCAATATGTCCTTTTCAGGGCTTAAAACTGCCGTGCGTACTTTAATAATGAATTTAAAGGAAATTAATGACACTGTAATCAATGATATAGCGGCAAGTTTTCAATTTACTATAGGAGAAATTCTAAGTAGTAAGGTACAAGATGCTATTAGAGCATATGAACAAATAACAAATAATTTTGATAAGAAGAATATAGTTATTGCCGGCGGTGTCGCTGCTAATAAATATTTACAAGAAGTATTAAGTAGTTGTGCTAAAACATATGGTTATCGGCTTATTTATCCACCTATCCACTTATGCACCGATAATGCTGCAATGATTGCATATGCAGGACTTGAGCGTTACAATAATAAGTTATTTACTCCTTTGAATTTCTGTCCAAAAGCTAGGTGGAGTTTAGAGGATATTAGTAATTAAAATTTATTTACTGATATCCTATAAGAAGAAATATAATTTTTTAATATTGACACTTCTTAATTTAGTAGTATGATATGTAATTACCATGAAACATGGCAATTACATATATAAAAAAGAGGTAAGTTTATGAGCAATAGCAATTATGAAAACATATACAAAGCATTTAATTGTTTTTCAGAAGCAACCAATTCTGCCTATTCAGCCGTAAATACTTTTTTAGAACTACCTAATGTATTTAATAAATATCCTACTGTTATTTCTTTAATTTTTTCTAAAACAGCAAAATTAGACTCTAATATAACCAATATAATTAAAAACGGTGTTATTATATATGAGATATCAACAACCTTAATAGGGGCAGTAAATACTTTTTATAAAGATAAAAAACTAGTCGATAAAATATTAAAAGACGGACAGAATGCTATTGATAAGCTTATTGAAACAACAACCTATTTATCGCCAATAGTTACAGATATTACAAATTCTTACTTAGTTGATCCGTATAAAGAAGAAAAAGCACTATTATTTGACTTACAAATTCCTAACTCTACTAGTAGTGATTATTATAAATTATCAGGTACTGAAAGTATAACATTAGCTGAAATTGAATATTATTAATACTAATTAATAGAATTTTTTTATTACTTTTTCTAGATGACCATACTCCTTTTAGTTGTGGTCTTGTTGCATTGCTCGTTTTGTGTCATTTCTGCGGAAGCGGGAATGACATCAAACGCGTTTTTTGAGCTATGCAACAAATCTTTTAATAGCCCGCAATGACAAAATCAATAATTATTAAACAGTGCCTTTAACAAGAATAGTGGATTATGCAATAATTCGTTATTCGGAAAAAATTAATCAACTCATTGTTACCTTCAATTCTTTATCCTTTGCATTTATTTTAACCGTTTTACCGCTACTTATTTCGCCTGCTAAAATCATTTTGGCTAAATTATTTTGTATTTCCCGCTGGATAAGACGTTTTAAGGGTCTTGCTCCAAAGCTTGGATCATAACCTTTTTCGGCTAAATAATTTAAGGCAGATTCATCAAATTCAAGAATAATATTTTGTGCTAGTAAAATTTTCTTTAAGCTTTCAAGCTGTATCTTAACTATATCATGAATATTATTACGATTTAGGCGATGGAATAATATAATCTCGTCTAGTCTGTTTAAAAACTCAGGTTTAAATACTGCTTTTACATATTCCATAACCTCATCCTTTACTTTATATGTATCTTCGTCCTCTTTCTGATTAACGAGTATCTCAGCACCTAAATTAGATGTTAAAACTATTATAGTATTCTTAAAATCAACCGTTATACCTTGACTATCTGTTAATCTTCCCTCATCAAGTATTTGCAGCATAATATTAAATATGTCGGGATGGGCTTTTTCAACCTCATCAAATAATATTACCTGATAAGGACGGCGTCTTACTGCCTCCGTCAACACTCCGCCTTGATCATATCCGATATAGCCGGGAGGAGCTCCTATCAGGCGAGAAATAGCGTGCTTCTCCATATATTCCGACATATCTATACGAAGTATTGCATTACGGTCATCAAAAAGAAAACCAGCTAAGGCTTTGGTAAGCTCGGTTTTACCGACTCCGGTCGGTCCTAAGAATAAGAACGAACCAAGCGGGTGGTTAATATCTTGAATCCCTGCACGTGATCTTCTTACCGCATCACTAACACCTTTAATTGCCTCATCCTGCCCTATTACCGATTCTCGTAATTTCTGCTCCATCACAAGCAGACGCTCACGTTCACTTGATAGCATCGTATCAATTGGAATACCAGTAATACGAGAGATAATACTTGCTACATCGCTTTCCGATACAATTTCTTTTAACAGCCCTTTATTATCCATACTTTCGGCTTCCTGAATCTTTTTCATAATCTCAGGTATAATTCCGTATTTTAGCTCACTAGCTTTAGCAAGATTAGCATCACGTTCGGCACGTTCAAGCTCGTTTCGGCTACGGTCTAGTTCTTCTTTGAGCTTTTGTGTTTGCTGTAGTTTAGACTTTTCAGCTTGCCATTTAGCTCCCATATCATAGGATTTAGACTCTAATTTTTCTAATGCTGTAGTTAAATGCTCTATTTTCTTTTTAGAATGCTCGTCATTTTCTTTTTTAAGTGCTGCAAGCTCTATTTTTATCTGAATAATACGACGGTCCAGCTCATCAAGCTCTTCTGGTTTACTTGATAGTTCTATTTTCATACGGCTACAAGCTTCATCAATCAAATCAATAGCTTTATCAGGTAAATAACGATCGGTAATATAACGGTTTGATAACGTCGCTGCTGCAACTATTGCACTATCGGAAATTCGCACTGCATGATGCAGCTCATATTTTTCTTTAATTCCTCTAAGTATTGATATAGTATCCTCAACCGTTGGCTCACTCACGTAAACAGGCTGAAAACGACGAGCAAGTGCCGCATCTTTCTCGATATATTTACGATATTCATCTAGAGTAGTAGCACCGATACAATGTAGCTCACCACGAGCAAGCATCGGCTTTAGTAAATTCGAGGCATCCATAGCACCGTCGGTTTTTCCCGTACCGACTAAGAGATGCAATTCATCGATAAATAAAATAATTTCACCGCTTGATTCTTTGATTTCGCTAAGCACTGCTTTAAGACGCTCTTCAAATTCGCCTCGATATTTAGCTCCCGCTATTAAAGCTCCCATATCAAGCTCAATAATACGGCAATTAATAAGCGATTCAGGTACGTCCTTACTAAATATTCGTTGTGCAAGCCCCTCTATTATAGCAGTTTTACCGACTCCAGGTTCTCCGATCAATACAGGATTATTTTTCATACGTCGTGATAGTACCTGCACCGTTCTTCTTATTTCTTCATCACGTCCGATTATCGGGTCAAGCTTACCGCTTTCGGCAAGCTCTGTTACGTCTCTGCCGTATTTCTTTAAAGCATCGTAACTATTTTCTGCCGATTCGGTATCTGCTTTTTTGCCTTTACGAAGCTGTAAAATAGCTGTTGCTATTTTTCTATTATTAATTCCCTTATTCGTTAAAATTTTACCGGCTATAGTATTATCATAAGTTAATGCTTCAAATATACGCTCTATGGTTACAAAGCTATCCCCACTGTCTTTAGCAATGCTACTAGCTTTTTCTAAAACTTTAAGAGCTTCAGCAGAAGAATAAACTTGTCCCCCTCCCTCAACCTGAACTTTTGGGATTTTATTTAGTTCTAGCTGAACTTGATCTTTTAATAAGTTTATATTACCGCCGGTATTATTAATAAGGGTTTGAATTATACCTGTTTCTTCACTTAAAAGACTAGATAATAAATGCAAAGGTAATATTTGCTGATGATCATTTTTAGCAGCAAGTGATTGGCTACTAGCTATCACTGATTTAGCATGTGTAGTAAATTTATCAATATTCATATAAATAATATATTTTAATTAATAAAGTTAAATATTTTTAACTAGACTATTTTTATATATAATAATTTTTAATTAAAATAACAAGAGATGCACAACTACATATAGAATTTTATAATGCTTTCATCATTAAAAAAACAATTTGATAACGATAAGGAGTTTTTATTAAATCATACAAAAGAATTTTTAACCACACCCGGAGTAGGCGTTACTTTAGAAATAAATAGAGCGAAAATTGAAGAAGCTGTTGAAAAAGGCAGCTTTACCGAGGCATTACAGGGTTTAGCAATGTTACGTCATGAGAAAACCGGTATAAAGCTTACTAAAATTGAAGGGAAAAACGGTGAAACTCCAATATTAATACGTGACGGTCGTAACAATCCCAATGAAAAAATTGTTTTAGGCACTAAAGCTTTTGAAATGCAATATTTAAATGCTATCAGAGGAGCGATAAACATAGCAAAGGGCAAAAATAAACCTGAGCTTGTGCTGAAATTAAATAAAGAAGCAGTAAAATTTATTAATAGTTTTAATGCTTTGAACATGGAAAAATCACAAGAAAACATCTAAAAAAATATGCAAGCTGAAATTGACAGTGTTGCTGAATTGCTAGGAAAAAATGGTATTAAAAATGCTCATAAAAAATTAAATGTTGCTAAAGATTTTCAAAATTTCAATGATGAGCATTGTAATATAGTAACTTTGTCAAAAGTCATCAATGATGAGGGAAAAGAGCATATTGTAGTCGAAGCGGAAGTAGCTTTTAAAGGCTTAACAGAAGAACAAAAGCAAGAATATCAAAATAGAGACGGTAAAAACTGGTATAATGTAATGCCTGAATGGAAGAGGAAGCTTGTTGATCAGTATACTGATACAATTTAAAACGGTAGGCATGTTATCCCAACCCAGTTACGACAAATTGTTGGCATGAAAAACGCCTTTGAGAAAATTGGGGCAATAACCGACAAAGACGGTAAAAATTTTGAAACATTGCTTACATCTAAACATGCAGGTACATTAAGCCTCGATTTCAAATGATATAGATTCTAGACAAAAAATTACCGACTTAAATGCACGCCAAGCTCAAGAATGGCTTGAAGACGGCGTTACTCTTCATACTAATACATTAAACTCAGGTCCTATAGGAGCTGGTGGCAATGATCCTACAATTGTTGATCAGACAAAAAAATCTATGGAAAATGTCGGTGGGAAAAATACTAATACTCCTCTTAATTTATTTAGGCTTATAGGAGTAACAAATAACTTTGCAGGAGTGAGTGATACTTTAAACAAAATAGCAAAAAATTTACCGACTGAAAAAGGAATTGATGAATTAAAAGCACATATTAAACCTAGAAGCAAATTTGAACGTTTTTTTAGGATAAATAAACCTAAAGGAAATGCAGCAGAAACAATTAACAATGCAAATTTAACGGATCAGGAAAAAGAAATATTTAAAAAAGCTGTAACATTAAGAAAAAATATTGAGCAAGCAGATATTCCTTTTAGAGTATCCTTCGAGACAAAACTTCCTTTTATATCTTTTGATAAAGAAAATATTAATCTAAATATATCAGATGTCTTAAGTAATTTAACAGCGAAAATAAGACAAAATAAACAAGAAACTAAAACCACTAGTTTAATAAATTTACCTCAGGAAGAAATATTAACAATGTGTGCCAGCGGTAAAGATAGAGAAGGGCTTAATAAACATAATAAAATATCTCAAGCAGTATCAAAATATACCGGTATAAAAAGAAACAGACATCGATAAACAATTACTTAAAAACTGTGATATTGCTCAGCAAGCAGGTAGTATTTATACGGGCGGTGCAACAAATAGGTTGTTACGGCACTAAAAAATAAAATAAAAGAGTCATTCCAAAAAGTAGAAAAGAAACACTTGCTGTTATAATGGCATTAACTGATAAATAAAATTGCAGACAAAAAAAAGATGGATAAAAAGATAGATGCAGAATATGAAAAAAAATCACCCTAGAGAATCCATCGCAATACGCAGTGATAGGAAAATTGTTAAACCGTTAACTAAATCGGTATCACAGCTTAAACCAAGTATAACCCCACCGGTTAAATTTAATAAACGTCAAAATATAGGTATGGAGAAATAATGTCAGAACTTGCAATTGTAACAGGCGGTACTAGAGGAATAGATAAAGCTACCGCTTTATAATTAAAAAATAAGGGTCTTACGGTAGTTGCTAATTTTTTCAGCAATTACGACACTGCTAAAGAAATGGAAGAAAAATACGGTATAAAAACCAAACGCTGGAATGTTGCAGATTTTGAAGAATGTAGAAAAGCAGTAAAGGAAATTGAAGAGGAGTTTAAAAAACCGGTAAGTATTCTTGTAAATGCCGGTATTACCAAAGATAAAATGCTACATAGAACGAGTCATCAAGATTGGAATGATGTGATTAACGTTAATCTCAATTCTTGCTTTAATATGTCTAGTAGCGTAATGGAGCAGATGCGAAACCAAGATTACGGTCGTATAATAAATATCAGTTCAATTAATGCTCAAGCAAGGCAGTTTGGGCAGACTAATTACTCTGCTGCTAAAGCTGGAATTATCGTCTTTACTAAGGCCCTTGCTCGTGAAACTGCTTCTAAAAATATCACCATTAACTGTATAGCTCTAGGGTATATTGCAACCGAAATGGTAGGAGCAGTACCCGAAGACGTGCTTGTTAAAATCGTTAATAATATCCCCAAAAAAAGACTAGGACAGCCGGAAGAAATAGCTAGAGCCGTGGCATTTTTAGTTGATGAAAATGCCGGATTTATAACAGGTGAGACTATTTCTATCAACGGCGGCCATAATATGATTTAAACAATTAACTAATAATAGATTAGAATATGAAAGAGATCGTAAACCAATTAATCTCTAAAGGAAGAGAACTTTTCAGTAAAAATGAATATAAAGAAGCACTTAATATATTTACCTTAAATTAAACAATATAAAGGTTTTCTACATTCTATTATTATGAAGGCATCACTTACTTGTGTTGGGGAGAGTATTATAATAATGTTGAACAAACAGACCTTTTACCTTAAGGCAGTAGCTTCATTACGACAAGCAGCTCTATATAAATCTAAACCTAAAGATACTGATGTTTTATTAGGAAAAGCTTTTTATAAAGCAGGCAAATTAAGCGAAGCTGGTACTGTACTTAACAAATATGGGACTGTTGCGAGATAATTTTTAATAGTAAAATGAGAGGAAAACAGATAAATAAATATTTAGCTCTGTCCAAATATTTTTAAAAAGAAATTCTGTTTAATATTGAGATAAAATTTATTCAATAGTATAGTAATTTAATAGAGATTTGTTTACAGAGTTAGGATTTTTATTAACAAATTTCTCTAAGCTATTAAAGTTGTTAAAACCACTAATCGTTTTAAATTAAAACATATGGCATTCATAAATTCAGAGAATTGATTTTTGGCAATTCCTATATATCTAACCCGTTTATTATCTTTTGAAAATACCCTCTCAAAAGGTGCTCTGATTTTCGTATAATATTTATCAAGGTCAAAATTCTTATCTTTCATATTATTTTTCTTTATTGAGCAAAGATGGAACCCCTTTTTAGCTGCTGCATTCTTGGCAGAGATTGTACAATAACCTTTATCAACATATGTAGAGCACCGGAGCTTGGCATAACATGCTTAAAACCTTTGCTATCAGTAACATTTGCAGGGGTAACTGCAACCTTATTGATCATTCCTGATTGAATATCGACACTCACATGTTTTTTATAACCATACCAAAATTTATTTGCTCCCTTACAGCCAATTTTAGCTTGTTTATCCTTTACAACCTTAGGCAGAGTCTCATTATTCAATTTATCATATTTTTGTGTTCTTAGTTTATCACGTTCCTCCCAAAGATTAGCTTTTGAGATTAAATGAGAAGCATCTACAAAGGTAAATACTTCACCCATATAGCCTTGTGCTCGTAGTTGATCTCGGAATTTTACAAATATTTTTGATAGTAAATTAGTGCCTATTTTTTTACGTATTTTACTAAATACACTATAATCAGGCGTCTTCTCTGTAAGAGCAAAATCACAAAACCATTTTGCCGCTGTGCTATCAGCTAAATAACGTTCCAATTCCCGATCCGATAAGTCTTCCATAAATTGCAGCAGCAAACATTTAAACAGCCTCACTATACCATAGCCTTTATAGTTAGCTTCGCATTCTACTGCTAATAACTCAGCTTCAACTGCTTTAAAATTGAATAAACTTTTGAATTTACGATATTGATGATCCACACTTATTAACTCATCTAAACTTACCATTATCATTTGATACTCAGACATATGAACATATTTTTTGTTTTTTTTAATTATACCTGCTATCCTCTCATCTCGCAACAGTCCCATATTAAAAAAAAACAAGGTGATAATACTTTTATTTATGAGGAAGCATTGATGAAAATATGTCAAGAAAATTTTCGTTATTATTTTGATCCACAAAATTATACTAAAATTTAAAACCCTACTATTGTATATACTTAATACTGCAGCAACTAATAACCCTATTACTATAGGTTATAGTAAAGGATACAAAATATTTGAGGTACTTAAAGGAAATAATTTGAATGGAATTTCTTCAGAAATAAAGGATTTAATATCTAACCCGATATCTAGGCACTACTCAAGGTACTAGCACAATAGAAAACTTATTAGAACTCATAACAAAAGACTTATCTGAAATAGCAGCTAATCCGATTAATAACACAATAACAAGCTCTACTGCCAAAATTGCTGAATCAATCTTTTCCGATAACACTGAAAGTTGGACTGAAACGGGAATAAATTTAATTAATAACACCGTAGCAAACCTTACTAATACTGCTTTCAATACAACTTACAACTCTCAAGAAAATATGTTTGATGAGAGTGATAACGATAATTCCTTGGTTGCTCAATATATAAGCATTGGTACAACTGTAGTTGCCTCCATAGCTGTTATAATAGGTGTAGGGGTAACTTGGTACTTTAGTATAGACAACCTATAGTATTGCTTTTTAATCAACAACCAATAGCAAATTCACTGTTGGTTGTTCCTCGAAAATAAAAATTGAGATTTATTTCAATTCTTTATTTATCAATTCTTTTAGCTTTTCTTTCGCTGCTTCTTTAGAACGCTGCCCTGCATAAGAATCATAATTTTTATTATCTTCAATGAAATGTACAAAGAAAACTGTTCTGTCATTTTTTTGTAGCCAACCTATAAACCATCCGATTTTACGATCCTTTAACTTTACAGTTCTATCTTGGCTAAGTTTATTACCGCTGCCGGTTTTACCGTAACGCTTCCAACAATCTACAAAATCTTCAATAAACAAAATATTTTTAGTCATTTCTTGGGCTTGAACACTTACAGGCAATTTATTCTCTGCTAGTTTCTGAAGAAAAGCTAATTGTTCTTACGGTGAAATTTTTAAAGAACTAGAAAGCCATGCATTAGTTAAACCGTTATTCTTTCCTTTATCTCCTCCTGAAATATCACGATTACCATAATCAAATTATGTTACATAATCACGAAATTTTTCAATACCTAATTCTTTAGTAATAATCTTAGAATACCAAACACAGCTATTCTTCATCCAATCTTTAGGTGTTTGGGATTGTTTCCAAACTTCAAGATAGTCAGCATATCCTTCCTTAAAAGGTAATTTTGGATGAGTTTCATCAATTAAAAACCCATCATCATAACCCATTAAACTTATAGCAATTTTAAATGTTGAGCATGGAGCATAACGAGACTTGCAATTACCTTCTTGTTTTATAATTTTCATTAACTAAAAAACAATCCGCTTGAGTTATAAAAGGTATAGTAAGTGATATTAGGGCAGTGAGATATAAAATAATTTTTTTCATAGGTTAAAATAAAAATAGGTGGTTTTGTTGCATGACATCGAGCACAGGGGATGACATTGGCTTAAACTAATTATACAGTTTAGTAAATTTCCTGAGATTGATCTTCCTTACTCGGTACATAATCAAAAATATCATTATTATCTTGATTATCAATCATATCTTCATTCTCAAGCATCTGAACATTATTTACTTTAAATGCTTCTATAACAGTACCGCTTGGTGTAATTTTACCAGTTGCTCTATCTACGGCGATTAGCTTAATTGAATCTGGAACTTTGAAAGGCAGCGATGGCTTATCCTTATAAGCATTACTCATAAAATCAATAAAAATCGGTAATACTACGTTTGAACCTGTTGCTCTTTTTCCAAGCTCTTTCGGTGTATCATAACCCACATAACTGCCGACTACTATTTTGGGTGTAAAACCTATAAACCATGTATCTTTACTATCGTTACTAGTACCGGTTTTTCCGCCGATAATTTTCCCTAACTTCTTCGCAGCATAACCGGTACCTCTATCTATTGCTCCGGTTAAAAACGAAGTAATTTGATAATCACTAGCTTCATCCGTAACTCTATAGATATATTCTTTCGGTATTTCTAATATTGCGGTATCTAAATTACTATCCGAAACATTACAAGCAAGACATTCTCTATCATCTCGCCTATAAATAATTTTACCGTTACGATCTTTAATTAATTCTACAAAATGAGGCTCCACTTTTTTACCGCCGTTAGCAATAATTGCATAAGCATTAGTCATTCTGCTAAGTGTGGTTTCAATTGAACCAAGTACCATAGAGTAAACTTTTTTTGGTTCATTATTAATACCGAAACGCTTAATTATATCAACGATTTTTGTAAGTCCTACGGCAGTTGCAACTCTTACGGTTATAAGATTACGAGATTTTTCAAGACCAGTACGCATAGTGATTTCACCTAAAAACTTACCCTCATAATTTTTAGGACGCCAACTAGGCATCCCTGGACCTTGCGAAATCTCAATAGGTCCATCATTAAAAATCTGATTCGGCTTAACACCATTTTCAAGAGCTGCTAAATACACAAAGGTTTTACTCAAAGAACCGGGTTGACGCAGTGCTTGAGTTACTCTATCAAATTTACTTGTGGAAAAATCATAACCGCCGACGCTTGCAAGTACCTGTCCGGTATTTGGGTTCATAACCATAATAGCACCGTTTACTTCAGGAATCTGACGAAGAGCATACCCCTCTTTTATAGCCTCAACCACTATCACATCACCTTTTTTAAGCAAGGTCTTAACTGATTTAAGATTACTTCTTGCCCATTTCATTTCAGCAATAGGCATCTTAGATTTGCTGCCGTCTATAAGTCCAATCTCTACATGATTATCGGCTACATCTAGAACTACAGCTAATTTATACTCTAAAAGCGATGGAGGAGTCGGTAGTTTTTTTAGCTCTCCTTGCCAATTATCAAGAGAAATATTAGCTATAGGCTTTCTAAAACCACGCCTTCTATCAAACTCCCTTAGACCTTTTCTTAGAGAGTTTTCAGCTAATTGCTGCATCTTTGCATCTAAAGAAGTAATGATAGTAAGACCTCCGGTATAAAATTCTTCCTTACTATTTAACATCCTAATTACTTCTTCTCTGACCTGTGCAGCATAATAATCTGCCGTAACAGTTTCTTCCTTAGCTCGTTTACGTAAAACTATCGGGCTATCCATAGCTTCTTTCGCAGCGTCTCTTGTTATATAACCATCTTCAAACATACGTGCTATTACGTAATCACGACGAGCTTTTACTCTAGCATAGTTTCTCTCAGGATTAAGTTCGGAAGGGGCTTTAGGCAGTGCCGCAATAAAAGCTGATTCTGCAATAGTAAGTTCCTCTACGGATTTATTAAAATAATTTTGTGCAGCTGCCGCAACACCGTATGCACCACGACCAAAAAATGTTTGATTAAGATATAATTCTAAAATTTGATCCTTAGTAAATACTCTTGAAATCATATAAGAAAGAATCGCTTCTTTAATCTTACGTTCAAGAGAAACTTCGTTAGTTAGCAGAAAATTTTTAACCACTTGCTGAGTAATGGTAGACGCTCCTTCCATACGCCTATGATGTAAATAATTAGATATGTTTAAAAATGCCGCTCTAACTATTCCAAGCAAATCAACGCCGGGATGGTTATAGAAATTCTTATCCTCAGCTGCAATAAAACTTTCTATTAGCGAACTCGGTACGCTATTAATCGGTACAAATACACGACGTTCAAAAGCGTACTCCTCCATTAATTTGCCGTCACGGGAATAAATACGCGTTACCGACGGTGGATAATAACGTGCAAGCTGTGAGTAATCAGGCAAATCACGTGAATAGTGGTATATTATATAAGCAGTAATCCCGCAACCTACTAAAATAAGGAAGACAAAAATTTTTAAACAAAAAAGAAGAGATTTATACATGACTTATAATATTTCGCCGGTTAAACTATTAAGTGAAGCCTTAGTAATTTTTACATCAATGATTTTACCAAGTAAAGATTTATTAGGGTTTTGGATATATACGGACTGCATGTATGGAGTTTTACCTATTATCTGGTCGTCGAATTTACCATTGCGATCAAATAGAACTTTCATAGTACTACCAACACAACTTGCATTAAAAGCTAGTTGCTGAGCCATGAGTTCTTGTTGTAATATAGTTAATCTCTCTGATTTTATATGTTCAGGTATTTGGTCGGTTCTAGTTGCACCAGGTGTGCCGGGACGTGGGCTATATTTAAACGAATAACACTGACCGTATTTTACTCTGCGGACCAAATCTAACGTATCCTCAAAATCTTCATCTGTTTCACCGGGAAACCCGACAATAAAATCAGAGGATAAAACTATATCGGGCCTTGCTTCTCTTAAGCGATTAATTATATCAAAATAATATTCCCAATCATGTTTGCGGTTCATGGCTTTTAATATTTTATTTGAACCTGACTGCACCGGTAGATGTAGAAACGGCATTAATTTAGGTTCGGTACCGTGCAGCTTTATTAGATCATCATTCATATCTATCGGGTGTGAGGTGGTATAACGTAATCTCTCTAAATTGGGAATTTGTGCTAGATGTTTGAGTAAATCGGCTAGACTAAATATTTTATCTGCAGGACCTTTACCATGATATGCATTGACATTTTGTCCAAGTAACATAATTTCTTTAGCACCGCTACTAACTACTTTTAGTGCTTCTCTGTAAACCTGCTCTACATTTCTTGAAAATTCAGCACCTCTAGTATAAGGTACTACACAGAAAGTACAAAATTTATCGCACCCTTCCTGTACCGATATAAAGGCACTTGTTCCTTGCGGATATAATTGCTCAGGTAGCTGATCAAATTTTGCTTCTTCAACAAAATCAAGATCGATTAAGTGCTTTTCGTGTCTAACGACTTTTGAGATTAATTCCGGTAGGTTATAATAAGATTGCGGACCGACAACAATATCAACATAAGGAGTTCTTGTAAAAATCTCCTCCCCTTCCGCCTGTGCAACACAACCGGATACAACTATTATTGCAGAACTTAAACCTTGTTTTGTTCTGGTATCTTGTAGTTTCTTAATACGACCGAGTTCAGAATAAGTTTTCTCGGCTGCTTTCTCTCTGATATGACAAGTATTTAGAATAATAACATCTGCTTCTTCAATATTTTCAGTAGGTTCATAGCCAAAGGGATAAAGCAAATCCTGCATCTTAACGGAGTCATAAACATTCATCTGACATCCGTAGGTCTTAATATAAAGTTTCTTACTCATAATTTTTTATATATATCTTTAAACTAAAAGCCTAGTATACGAAGATCAACTGCAAAAAGAGCGAAGAGTTCACAAGGCAAGATGAGCTGTAATGTAATACACGAGAACCGAAGCTCTTGTAGAACGACTCAGCCAATTTTTGCAGTTCATCGAATATACTATAAAAAGTTTTATATTATACTATATTTATATCAATCTTTAAACTAAAACCTTGATGGGCATTGCTCAATAACTATAGATATCTTTAAAAGCCCCCGTCATTGCGAGGAAAAACTGCAAGTTTTGACGAAGCAATCCAGTTAAAAATGCTAATATTTAGATTTTTATTATTTTTGCTAGATTGCCACGCTCCTTGCAGTCGCTCGCAATGACGACTCGGTATCCACACAGGTAATGCTGAGTTAGGAATGACACTCAATCCTTACGGATTAATTCTTGCTGTGCAGATTCTTGCGGTGATTTCTTTTAATTTTTCTATTCTTTCAATAAGACAAAGCAGCTGTTCTTTAGTAATTTTATAGTTTTTATCATATCTTGCATCAACATAAGCTTTTTCAAGAAGCTCAAAACACTTTTTTTGTTCTTCGGTTAATTGAAGAAATACACTCCATAATTCATTGTCATAATTTCCTGCCATGCTACCTAGTTCTTGTAAATTATGTAATTTAGGTTTGTAGTTTGAGAAAACTAATAAAATAGTACTGTAAAGACTTTCCGTAGCTTGATGAAGGGCAAAGGCTGATAAAAAGCATACTCCAAATCGTTTAAATAAGTAGTTGCCCCTTTTAAAAAACCTTTACCTCTACCAAACCAATATTCATAATAATCTTTAGCGATGTCTTTCATCTCGCTCCAAGGTAAATCTTTAGCCTCGCTAAGTATAAATTCACCGCTATCATATAAAAGAATACCTTCTTTTTTTATATCGGTATAAAAATAACGTCCTTTTTCTAACTGCCTACTTATTTCCTCTATTGACTCTAGAATTATCGATATTCTTGAATCATACGGAATAATTTGCTTAGGGTTTATTATTCCTGTGTTTTCTAATCTTATATATATATTATCTTTTAATCTTAAAGCAGTGTATCCTTTATATTTACCTTTTTTCAGAATTATATCAGTATCGCTATGATAGCCGTAAGGTAGATCACGTACCCAATCTCCTCCAGCAAAAGAGCCGTACAAGATAATCATAGCGATTTTTCCTGTGCAATATCTAAAATCTGCTGCACTATAAAATTAAGCCTTGCTCTAATTTTAAGAGAACGTTCGGGTAAGGTGGTTTTCATTTAAATATCTATACTTTATATTTTTCTGCTTTTAGCTTTTTTATTTCTTTTATTGTAAGCTTAGTATATCGTGCTATTTTCTCTATAGGTTCATTCTCTATTAGCATTTCTTTTGCAGTTTCAATTTTCTCTTTCTCTATGCCCTTCTCCATCCTGGCATTAAACTTTTCTTCAAACTTGTCTATTTCTTTTTATATAGCCATTTCAGCTCTAAAATAATCATCATGCTCCTGTTCTGTCCATTTATATTGCTCTAAACTTGCATATGCCGATAACACAATTTCATTTTTAATCTCTTTTGGCGGTTCTTATTCTTGCGAAGCATATTTTAATAAATGCAACCATTCATCGGTATTATCTTTAAGATCATTTTTTTTAAACTTTCCTAGTTCAATAAATACATAAGTTAATGAAAACAAATATTGTTTATGGGTATTACTTTCTTTTATATGATGATAGCTAATATACGGCAATTCATCAGGCAAAGCTTTTGCTCCTATGATAGAAATTATTACTACCGGCAATAAATCCTTATGTTTCATACCCTTCTTAATTTGACTAACGTAGGTATAACAACTGTAAAGCTGCGTTCTATTAAGATAATCTTTCTCCATTTTACGCTGCATCTCGATTATATACCATCTACCGGTTTCATCTTTAACTTGTAGATCGAACAAACTTCTTTGCCCTTCAAGAAATAAAGGTAACTGTTCAGTAGTTATATAGCTTAAATCTATGATTCTATCTCCTTGCGATAACCTAAGAAGAGAGTTCAATAAATTTATTAATTTTACTTTAGCGCTAAATAATTTTTTAAATGCGACATCATTTGTACCGTCTAAATATCTTTGGATAAATAATTATATCTTTGGTGAATTTTTATACATAGCAAATTAACTTCAAATAGTAAATTACTTTTACAATTTATTATCGGTACTAGGCTTCTTGCATCACCTATCTTAATAAAGAGGAACTTGAAGAAAGCACGGAACACAGCACTGTAGCGTACATAAAAGTGCGTGAGGATGCGAGTACCGGATTGACGTACAAATTTTACCTTTAGAAGGAGGTTATGCAAGAAGCCTATTAATACCTATCATTATCATCATACACTCCCCAAATTACTTTCTTGGAAATCCAACCTGTGTAATCCTTACATGTAATTTGGCAGAATCGTTCTTTACATTTTTTTAAACTACAACGAACTTTTGGCATTAATTTTGCTATAACTCGGCTTTTAGGGTCTGCGGATTTGGTAAGTTCTATTTCCTTATCAGAAGTAATAACTACTGATCTTTTACCTGATAAAACGCTTGAATGTATCCAACCGCCTTCACCGTTAATGTCACGTACTTGTCGCCATTGCTTGTACTCTGCAGTTATTTCTACCGGTTCGCCTTTTTTAACAAAAACCCATTCTACGGTAGATTTAGTAGTTGGTCCGCTCCTTGCATTTACTTCATTAGATTTTATTGAAACAAATCTCGGAATAGGCAATTTTTTATTATCGGCATTAATTGTTGTTGATAATATTACAATAATTAAAGTAATAAGAATTTTAATCATTATCTTCCGCTTCAGATAAAGCATCCTCTTTTTTTTCTATTATATAATTACCAAGCCTAAATTGTACTTTTATTCTATTAATTTCCTGCTCGCTAATACCTATATTTTTTAGGACTGTTCCACCTATTTGTAATCCAGTCTCATAACTTTCTGGAATAATAGTTGTGGCACCTAAATCATAAAACTCTCTAGCATTTTTTAAATTTTTTAACTTAACGACAACCGGTATATCCTGATAATTACCGCTAATTGTTTTAAGCGATTTCTTGATAGTTACTTGATTATTCATAGTAAGTATTATAGCGAATGCTCTTTCCGTACCTAATGCCTTTAAAGTATCGGCTTGCGATACATCACCTTTAAAAACCGGCAAACCGTTTGATAGCTCTTCTTTTACTCTATCATCATCTAAATCAAGTATTACGTAACTTATACCTTCCGCTTCCAAAACTCTTGCTACCATTTTACCGGTATTACCGAGTCCGGCAATAATAATATGGTTTGTTAAATCTCTTGCCCCAAGCTCAATCATTTGAGTCGGAGTTTTACCAAGTCCTTTATCAACTTTCTCGGCAATCTTTTGTCCTAAAGCTGCGAGTAATGGAGTAAGTGCCATAGAAAAAGTAACTACGAGTAATAATATATCGGCAGTACTTTCTTCTAATACTCCACTATCTTTACCTAAACTGAATAATATAAAACCAAACTCTCCGCCTTGCGATAATAATAAGCCTGAATAAAAAGCAACTCCTTTATTAAAACCGAATAAAATACAAAAAGCCGTTATGATTAAGGTTTTTATACCTATTAAAGCAATAGATAAAGTAAGAATATGAGATATTTTTTCATACATTTCTAGGGCATCGATATTCATACCCACGGTCATGAAAAACAATCCTAAAAATAAACTTTTGAAAGGATAAATACTTTCCTCTGCCTGCAATCTAAATTCAGTTTCCGCAACTAATACTCCGGCAACAAATGCTCCTAGAGCTAAAGATAAACCAAATGTTTCGGTAGCCCAAGCAGCAGAAAGTACTATTAACAAAGTCATCGAAATAGGTAACTCGCTTGCATTATTACTTTCTGATGAAATGAATGAAAATACAGGACGAAGAAAAACACGACCGACAATAAATATTGTAAGTAAGGCCGTTACGGCTTTTAAGAGTGCAATACCAAGAGCCGCTGCAAGCGAGGCTTTATTGTTACCGGCAAGTAACGGAACTATCACAAGCAATGGCACTACGGCCAAATCTTGTAGTAACAGAATAGCTAAAGAAACTCTTCCTATTTGCGTTGATTGACTACGATTTTCCTCAATAACCTGCATAACAAGTGCCGTAGATGAAAGGGCCAGACCACCGCCGGTAATAATAGCCGCACTACTATTGCCGTCTATAAGCACCATTGCACCGGCAATTACTATAGCGGTTGTTAAAACTTGCAAACTACCGAGACCAAATACATATCGTCTCATAGCTTTTAATCGCTCGAAGGATAACTCAAGTCCTATCGCAAATAATAGAAATACTACACCAAGTTCACCTAGTAACTTAGTTTGGTCATATGTTACGATTTTTAAACCGTGATCACCTATTGCAGCTCCGGCAATTAAGTAACCAAGTACCGGACTTAATCTAAGACGCTTAAGTATAGCCACGATAAAAACCGCAGTACCGAGTAAAATTATAACGTTAATAAGAATATGATCGTTCATCTTTTCCAAATTTCTTCTAACTTAAAATGCTCCCGTACTTCAGGATAAAAAATATTAATTAAAATAGTACCTGCATCTATTAGTACCCATTCTGATTTACCAAGCCCCTCAATATTACTATTTATACCAGCATTATTTTTTAATTCTAAAGCTACATATTCAGCAATTACTCCAACATTTTTAGTCGAACGACCGCTAGCAAATATAATATAATCGGCTAATTTATGTTTTCCTGTTAAATCAATTATCTCAATATCTTCTGCTTTTTTCTCACTTAAACATTCTAAGATAAATAATTTTAATTCTTCAGTTTCTTTTTTCATAATAATTAATAAATGACATAATAATATTAATTATTATATGCATAAGAGTCGATTTTATCAATGAATGTTTAAAATTCTATAATAAAAATTCACATAAAGCTTTACTTTAAGCAAAAAAACCTTAATTAATACTTAAATTAATATTGATAAAATAATGGCAATATCTGTAGAAGAGTTAGAAAAAATACTTAAAGAATCATTTCCGAACAGTACAATGAAAATTACTGATTTAGTAGGCGATCAAGACCATTATGCCTTAGAAATATCAGACGTTCAATTTAATGGACTTTCTTTAATTAATCAACATAAATTAGTAAAAAACGCCCTGTCTGAAATATTAAATAAAAAACTACATGCAATTACCATAAAAACTATCGCAGTTCCTGAAAAATAATTACAAATATTAATATAATAATCCTTATATAAATTCAACTTATTATTTAATTTTATGCAAACAGCTGATTATATAGTAATCCGCTATTCGGTGTGTAATTAAGAATAAGGATTTTAAAATCCTTATTCTTAATTGATGCGGGTTTTTAGAAGTTTACTTTAAGTCTTAGCGTACCGAACTGGGCATGGTATTTTTTAGCTAAGTTCCGACTGTAATGCACTCCGTACTCCATTCTACCCTTCTTAATTACTGCACCTGCCCCTAAATCATATAGCATTTTAGTAGGTTTAGGTGGCGGTACCGGTAGAGGCTCATTAAGACTGTTAAGATCTGCAACGATTGCCGGTGTTTTACCTTTGAAATCGTAATTAATAAAGGCATGAATTTGCGGTCTAATTATGAATTCATCCTTATAGTAGGTTGTCTTAATTTCACCGCCGAGTATACCTTCAACCTTGTTATATTGACGTTTCTGAATAGTTAGGTTTTGGAAAGAAGTACCGTATTCCTGATAACCGGAATCTTTAATCTTAGTAAGCCTGATTCCTGCCATCGGTGCAAATGAAGTTTCTTTCCATAGATCATTATAACCCCCAACTACTTGACCGCTATTAGCATTGCCTGTTTGCCCTGCATTTATAGTATCATAGAAGACATTTATAATAAGCTCACCGGTAGGAGTAGCAGAGCCTGTATAAGTAACTTTATTATTACCAAGATCGAAAGTTATATTACTTCCTGAGATATTGCCCCCGACATTTACGCTAGTATTATCACAGGTAAACATCATTGTTGCTTGATCGGCAACTTATAGTATTTGCTCCTAAATCCGATGCAATAAAAGCGGTTTTCTTCGGTGCAAAAGTAATAGCATTAGTGCCTATTACCACTTTTTGTAACCATACATCATCATCGAATTTATGACTACCGCAGTTAATCGGTGCTTGTACAAGTGCAGCATTAGTGTATTCCGCTGAAGAGTTGCTGCTGCTCCCTTTGAAGTTCTCTGAAACGATTTTTGTTTTGTAATGAAATTTTGTTGTTGCTCTTGGCACTTTAACACCGCCGACCGTGGCTGACGAAATGTCTAAACTTCTACTGTTATAACCGGTAAATACCGCTGATTTACCGGCATCAATAGTAATATCTTTAGCATAGCTATCCCCTTTTACTGTGCCTTTATTACTACTGAACTAGTTTAAGGTTTAAATTCTCACCGCCTAAATCATCGGTCAAACCATTATTAGCGTTAAATATTGCCGTACCTTGATTATTAAGTCTTGGTTGTTATACTCGAGTAAAAATCTGCGCTATCGATTGTGATTTTACTGTCTACACCGTTGAACTGAACGGTTTTAAGGTGATTTGAGTCTGAACCTACTGAACCACTACCGCTAGCTCCAGTTGTTAAATCATTTGATATTGCAAGAGTATGGATTTTATTACCTGTGGTCGTAATTGATTCATTTATTATACTTGTATTATTAAGGCTTAAAGTTGCAGACTGAGCAGTAGTAAATGAAATCGAGCCTGTTTTCACGGTACCTTGAATTGTAACATCACCCCCGTCTATTTGAACTATATCGACCATTCCTTTAGTACCTATACTACCGGAATAAGTAATAGCGGTAAATTCATCAAAAATTACCATGCTCTATCCTCAGGATTTAAAAGCAAAAAGAGAAAAGCTTGATCCTTCAGAAATATCTAAACTATTCGTTGTTCCCTTAAATTTTATGTCGCCACCATTTATTAATATTACATATCCTGCATTAATACCTTCGGTACAATTTAATACATCACCGCTAATAGTTATATCACCCACTTTTGAAGTACTGCTACCTATAGCTCCACTAACGCTGCTTGGACCGGTAAACATTAAATCCACAGCTTTACCACATGTGATGTTAATACTACCGGTTAAATTAGTTACTTGAGTAAACACTATATTACCCGTGCCGGTTCCTTGGATTTCAGCAATTGACATATTACCGCCGGCGTTAATCGTAACAGTGCTGTTGTCAACACCTGCTTTTAACATTGCAAGGTTCGTAATTGTATTCGTTGAGTTTCCGTTACCGTCAACTGTACCTATAGTACCGTTAGTACCTCCGGTACTTGTTATATTACCGGTAATAGCTGATGTTATATTATTTTCTATATCACTAGCAAATATTGCGGTACCGGCATTATTTTGGCAATTCATATTACCGTCAATCTTTACAGCCCCAAGCTCGCTATTAATAGGACCGGAAGGAGTCGAGAAAAAAACATTTGATCCAAACTGATCCTATAGCAACTTTTGCAACGGATACGTCGATATTTGGGGTATTAAGAGCAGTTATTACCAGTGTTCCGTACCCTGTAAGTTGTACTTTACTCACCGGATTTGCTTTTGTTCCGATAGCATACTTATTAGCCATACCATCTATTGTTAACTTGGTATTAGTATTTCTTGCATTTATCTCAACTACACCGGTATTTGGAACAACTTGCTCTATATTACCTGTTAACTCTATAGTACTGTTCTTGCCACTAGCTACGGTAGTCATTAACTTTAAAACAGATGCGGGATTCACGAATGTAACACCTGGTGCATCTAATGGAAAATCACCGTTTAATGCATCAAGGGCATAAACGGCTGGTCCAGCATTAACCTCACCGATATTAATTTTGGCAATCTTAGCCGAGGTAAGTGATGCATCGGCAAAAACCCCACCAGCAGCAATATTAAGCACTGCTGTATTACTCACATCAAGTCCATTTGTACCTAACGTAGCATTAGTACCAACAACGCCGACATTACCACTAACATTTATAACAGCAAGGGGATTTGCCTTTGTGCCAAGAGTTTCATTACCCAAATTACCCTGCAAAGTTAACACATTGTTATTAGGTATAGTACTAGAAGTACTACTTAAATTGACGCTACCGCCTCCACCAGCAAAACCATCGACACTATTCATAAAGGTAACTTGTTGATTTTTGCTAGTAGTTAAACCAAATACGGATTTAGTATTATTCAAATTAATAGCACTTCCTAGCGTTAAAGCCTTGTTAGATACATCTATCGTAAATGCTGCAACTGCATTTCCCTGCCCGATATTAATTGTGTTTACCATACCTATACTTGAATCAGTAGCCGTTAAAGTAGTACCGGTAGTATAAACGTTTAATGTTCCTGTGTTCCCGTTTTTGATTTGGCTGTTAAGTAAATAACCTGCAGGATTTGCTCCCGAAAACTCTAAAACACCGCCATTGGTAAAATCCACGTTACCGCTTGTTGTAAGCGAGTCTTGTAAATTCGCCACAGCATTGTTACCAAGTGTTAAAGAAGTAGCGGATATACTTTTTTGCAAGATAACCGTTTTATTACCTGCTGCATTAACAGTAATTGCTCCAATATTATTTATGATTCCGGTAACGTTACCGCCTCCTAAAAATACTAAATTACTGTTAGTTGCTGCACTACTTGTCACTGCTGCTAAAGTACCGGTATCATTAACGTTAACCGTACCTGCAGACCCTTTAAAATCAGTATGTCCTGTAATAACTGTTGTGTTAAATTGTCCCTCCTGTTCCATTACTGCTATCTGCATTAAGTGCAATTTCTCGGCTACCGGAAGCCACGTGTACTCTTAATTGATCATCTACATCATTTGCTGGAACTAGGCTGAAGCTAGCCACAAATTCTTCAGCATTTGGCGATTCATTACTTACGTCATAAGTAGCATTTTGGCCGCCGAACTTGATACTATTTTCTATAGGTTGTATATCCATAACTTCATTAACGTAAAGACCTGAGGCTGGTGAAGTATCAGTAGCAAAATTAAGTAGCTGATTATTTGCACTATTAAAAGTTTTTGCCTTAATCCAACTTGGCTGTTTAAATTGAAAGTCAGTGTCAATCTGTAATGTAAGATCTGCCTGGCCTTGAACAGAAGTTACTATACTACCTGGACCTGAGATAAAGGCGATTCTATTATCACCAGTAGGAGGAAAAAGTGATGTAGCCTGAAAAATCAAAGTACTAGCTAAATCGTTAAAATTAAAGCTGTTAAAATAGTAAGTATTCCCTGGTGCTTCTCCTGGTCCTGGAGCGAAAGGAGGAACCGTTGCAAGTGCTTGTGCATTTGTAACTGGCGTACCTGTTAAAGTGATGTTTATAGCGTTAGGGACATCTACAACGCGCCCGACATTTTCTTTAGTAAGATCAACAGGTATAACCGGTCCAAGAGTTATGTTATTTGGCACAGTCATTGTTGCATTATTAAAGGTATCTAAATATATAGCAGGAATTGCTGGCACATCTGCAGTAAAATTATTTACTTCGCCAAGGATTACAAATGAACCTGGTACATATGCTCCTCCGCCAAAAGCACTACCATCAGCTACTGAGCCCCCCCTACTGTTACGATTCGGTTAGCAGTACCAAGGGCACTAGTGCTAGCAAGCATCAATGCCGCAATTGATGCAAACATGCCTTTTTGTATTAAATTTTTTATCGTTGACTTGACATAATATCTCCTAAATTTGGGCTTAATTTTTCTAACTTATGATTACTTTTTCTTGCTTGAAATAAATTAAACTTTATGTACTTTTTATAGAAATTCGGTAAATCGTATATAAAACTTAAGAAATACAAGGGTAAAACCTATCTATTTTAGCTTCTTAGTGAAAACCGCAAAACTTTATTAATTTTTGTACCTCTTATATCATTCCTGCGAAAGCAGGAATCCAGTAATCTTTAATGTCATCCCGCAACTTGATTGCGGGACCTCAGGACACAGTCTGTTATACAAGATCGGGGTCAAGTCACAGTATGACAGCAAAAAAGACTGGATTCCCGCTTCCACGGGCATGAACATAAGGGCCATACAACAAAGCCACAGGACTGACACAATGACGCTTAGAACCTAACAAAACCACTTTTTCTAGGTAAAATCTATAAATTTTTACATAAACAAATTGATTTGCTACGAATAATAGAGTATATAGTATAGACATAATTAATTATCGGGGCGTAGCGCAGCCTGGTAGCGCATCTGGTTTGGGACCAGAGGGTCGGGAGTTCGAATCTCTCCGCCCCGACCATAAAAACATAAATTATAATGTCAAAAGACGACCTCATTCAGTTTACAGGTACAGTACTTGAACTTTTACCTAATGCTACTTTCAGAGTAAAGCTTGAGAATGATCATGTAATTATTGCTCATACTTCCGGTAGGATGCGTAAAAATCGTATCAGAATATTACTAGGAGATAAAGTGATGGTAGAAATGACTCCTTATGATTTAACTAAGGGTCGTGTGATTCATCGTCACTAGTCTTTATAAGTATGAAGCAGAACAGAAAAAACCTACCGATTATATTAGCATCAAGCTCTCCTGCAAGAATTGAGTTACTAAACAGAATCAAAATTATCCCTTCACAAATTATTCCGGCAGATATAGACGAAACACCTAATTTGCGTGAATTACCCGCTCCCTTAGCCATGAGACTTGCTTACGAAAAAGCTATAAAAATTGCATCTCAAATAGAGGAATCAGCTATAATTATAGCTGCCGATACCGTAGCGGCAGTAGGTAGAAGAATATTGCCGAAAGCTACTACTTATGAAGAAGTCAAGAATTGTATTAAGATGTTATCCGGGCGTCGTCATCGTGTCTATACCGGTTTATGTATTATCAAAAAAGAGAATGATCAGCTTACAGTTAGACAAAAAATAGTTCAGACTATTGTTAAGTTCAAAAAATTAAGTGAGGAAGAGATTAATTTTTATTGTTCTTTGGATGAGGGAATAGATAAAGCAGGCGGATGTAAAATTTCCGGTTATGCAGAAGCTTTTATCTCATTTATTTCCGGCTCATATTCAAATGTTATGGGATTACCTTTATTTGAAACAGTAAATGCTCTAACTTCTTTAGGTTTTAGATGTTCAAGTGTCATGCCTGCAAAAATGAATTATTGTCATTCCGCGACTTGATCGCGGAATCTAGTTAAAAATACTAAAATTATTAATATAATAATTTGTTTTTCTAGACCCCGTGGTCAAGCCACGGGGTGGCATTAAATGTTTTTGGATTCCTGCGATCCACGCACATAAATTACCTAACTACTTAATTCCTAGGCTCATCCAAATGACTTCTCTCATAATTTTCATGACGCTCTTGAGCTTCAATACATAATGCAGCAATAGGTCGTGCTTCTAATCTTTTTATACCTATTGGGTCGCCTGTTTCTTCACAGTAACCATATTCCCCATTTTTAATACGTGATAATGCTTCTTCTATTTTACTCATTAATTTACAATATCTATTTCTACTACGAAGCTCAAAAGCTCTTTCTGTTTCATGAGTAGCACAATCGTTAAGATCGGATTCTTTTAAATTTTCTTCCTTTAAATTATTTAAAGTCTCTTGAGATTCCTTTAATAAATCCTCTTTCCATCTTAAAAGTTTTTGTCTAAAATATTCTAGGTGATTAGGACACATATATTCTTCATCTTGAGAAGGTTTATATCCCATAGGTAATTTAGGTGTTTCTAGCATATTAACATCTCAATATTAACTTTAATATATTATGTTTATAAGATTTTTAAAATAATATATAACTTAAAATTAATGCAAGAAGATTATGAATATTAATATATTTTATTTTTTAATTGGATATGCGGTAGTATAGACAGCTTCTAAATGCTTTATACTTGTTTTAGTATAGTTTTGTGTAGTAGATAGACTTTTATGACCTAATAGCTCTTGAAGAGAGCGTAAATCTGCACCATGCTCAAGCAAATGTGAAGCAAAACTATGTCTAAATGAATGAGCAGTTAAATGCTGCGGTAAACCATAAAAATGCTTTAATTTAATTAATTCACGATTAAATACCGGTGGTTGCAATTTCTTACCCTGCTTTCCTCTAAATATGGGTTCATTATCACCTAACTTATATGGCAATATTTCTAAATATTGGGTAATTAAATTTTTAGCAATCGGTAACCACGGAATTATTCTTTCTTTACTACCTTTACCTATTATTCTTATAAATTCTAGATTTTGTAGATGAAGTTTCGTAATTGATAATGCTTCCGATATACGTAGACCTGAAGCATATATAAGGACAAGTAGGGCTTTATTTCTAAGTTCTACCCATTTAACATTCCCGTATTCTTCAATATGTTCAAGTGATATTACTACATCATCTTCCGATAAAGCTTTTGGTAACAATTTAGTCTTTTTAGGAGATTTTATAGAAAAAATTATATGACTATTTAATTGTGTTGTTTTCTCTAAAAACCTATAAAAATTTTTTACTGCAGATAAACCACGTGAAATTGAAGAAGCGGTAAAATTATCACAGTTACGTTTTGCAAGCCAACTTCGGATTAATCTTATATCTGCGGTTTTAATATGATTTATCGTTACAAGCTCTGAATTATAATAATTCATAAACTCAAGAAAATGCTTAAGGTCATTATTATAAGAAATTGCTGTATGATTAGAGTAATTTCTTTGCAAAACGAGGTATTTTTGCCACTTATTTATTAATGCTTGAATTGATGTATCTAACATTTATAAAAACTTAACTATTTTTAATATTATTCTTAATGCTAACAATTATTGACTCATAATTTTATAAATGTTAGCATGAATTGAGGGTTTATGTTTACATATACGTAACCTATAAAACATAAAAAATTTTTTAGGAGAATGAATAATGTGAAATAATACACAATTTTTAGATTTAATGAAATCCTATATGAATCCAGAATTTTATATGAGTTCTATGAAAAATATCCCTAGTGTAGATCTTGCATCTATCACAAATACAATGCAAAGAGCTATGAATATTCTTTTAATAACTAACCAAATTGCTACAGAAAGCATGCAATCTTTGCTTAAGAAAAATTCCGAAATTATACAAAATAATGTTAATACTATTTTGAATACTACTAAAGAAGCAGCAACTTCTAAAGATTTCAAACAAGCTAGTGAATGTCATCAAAAATGTTTAAAATCTATTTATATCTTTTAGCTACTAGATGCCTGCTTTCGCAGGAATGAGATAGTGGGAATCTCCTATAAGTTGCTCGCCTTTCTGTTTAACCAATTTTGTAAATAAGATTCTGCTAGCTCCTGATCTTCTATAATAATTACATTTTCAGCATTACGTTTATCGGCAGCAGCCGTGAAATTAAACGAACCGGTTATTACTTTCTTTTTATCAATAATTATAACTTTATTATGAGCGATTCCTGGTACTTTATCTATACCTACATCAATTTTTGCTCGTTGTAATTCATGTAATTTAGAAAATTTTTGCTTTAAATTACTACGATCAAGCAATATTCTAACCTTTACTCCTCGCGCTTGTGCATTAATAAGTACAGTAGTAATTAACGCATCGCTCATACCGTATGCCTGCATATAAATAGATTCTTCAGCTTTATCTATCTGATTGGCTATAAACTTAGTACAACCGGCAGGCGGAATAAAACATGTACTAACTTTACTTCTTGAAAGCTCTGAAATATTGTAATGCTTTATTTGCAGAGTAGATAAAGCTAATGATTTTTGACTTATTAGATTAGTAAAATAATCCGGATTCTGTCCATAAATACCTAAAGCAATTCCCAAGATAAAGGCAATAGATATTTCTATAAATTTATTATTTTTTCTCTTCATGACTTATTTATATTTTAGGCGTTGCATAGATCGGCTTTTCCGTCATTGCGAGGAAAATTACAAAGTAATTGACGAAGCAATCTCATGAGATTGCCACGCAGCCTATGGCTGCTCGCAATGACGATTTAGTATCCCCACAAACAACACCTACTTCCTTACGTAATTTCCTGGAGCTTCTTCAATAGCCTCTAGGTTCTGATAATCTAAAGAATCTACTAGCTTATTATCATTATTTTTTATAAGCCAATAATTCCACCATGAGCCTTTATATTCCGTAGCTTTCATAAGCCACTCATGACTACTTAAACTTAAGTCGTCATTAAACCGATATTTAGCACTAGCGGGAGGGTTAACTACACCTGCTACATGCCCTGAATCCGTGAAACAAAAAATCTTATGTCCGTTTAATAATTTTACTCCATCATATATTGAACGCCATGGAGCTATATGATCTTCTTTTACGGCTACGAAAAAAGAGTTACAATCAACTTTTCCAAGAGCTATTTTTGTTCCGAGTACCTCTAAATTATTAGACTCTTTTAGCAAGTTATTGCAATGTATTTTGTAAATATTCCTAATACATTTTTGCCGGCAAGTTAGTAGGATCCGCATTCCAATATAGCAAATCAAAAGGCATCAGTTTTTTACCGAGTAAGTAATTATTGACAACAAACGTCCAAATTAAATCATTAGCCCTTAGTAAACTAAAGCTATTTGATAAATATTACCCATCAAAATAGCCTTTTAGTTTTATATCTTCCTTAATGTAGTTAATCGTAGCTTCATTAAAAAATATTCCAAGCTCGCCTGGATGAGTATAATCAAGCAAAGTAGTAAAGAAAGTAACACTATGAACGGAATCTATTTTTTTGCTTTGAAGTAGGCAATAATTATAGCAAGGAATGTACCTCCCATGCAATATCCGACAAAATCAATTTTCTCAAAACCAAGATTTCTAACATACTCAAAAGGTGCTAAAATACCGTCTTTGAAATAATCCTCGAAGCCTTTTCTGATAGAGAGATATCAGGATTAACTCATGCAATAAGAAAAACTTGAAAATTATTTTCTACTAAGAAAAATACTAAAGAATTATGCGGAGATAAATCGAGTATATAATATTTATTTATACATGGCGGACTCTTATGCACTTTCTCTTTCGGCTCATAACATATTAATTGCATTAAATCATTTTGGAATATAACTTTTCCTTTTGTCGCCGCAATATTTTTACCGAGTTTAAAAGCAGATTTATCGGTAGTTTTAATATTTAATATATCACCTGAACTTTTTATATCTCTTAAGAAATTTTCTAGCCCTTGTACTAAATTTTGCCTGCCACTTTCTAATGTCTCACGCAAAACTTTTGGATTACAAAAAGCAAAATTTGAAGGTGAAAACGCGTCGATAAAATGTTTAGTTGCAAACTCTAAATGTTGCTTGAGATCATTTGACAGCTCATACTGTTCTATATTCTTCTTAAGCCACTCGCTAGATAGTAAATAATATTGTTTAACAAAGTCAAAATAAGCATTATCCTCACATGAAAAATCTTTAAATCTTTTATCTCGATTATCCGGAGAAAATACCGCTTTTGCCGGACTACCGACAAATTTTGCAAAGCTATTCGCTGTAAGCTCTCTTAACTTATCAATATATTCAATATTAAGCTGACAAAATTTTTCAGGATTTGCCCAAAATTGTTCTACCATTAAAGAGGCTATAATTCTGTTTTTATCACTATCAATTAGGCTCCTAGGAATCATACTCCCCCTACCTTGCATGAAATGCGAAATAAGCTCTTGATATTTATCGGCAATTTCTTTGAAATTATTACTTATCGTCTCGTGCGGGATGTTATACATATTTAGTGCCAAGATATTTCAAAAAATTAACAATTAATATAAACAGTAGACGAAGTTTAATTTGGAAAAGAGCAAGGCGTTTCATATTTTTGGACCGCAGCGTACATACTAGTACGTGAGGATCAAAAAATATGAAACAACGACGCCAATTTTTCAAATTAAACGAGTATACCTTATATCTTTAAACTATTCCACATACTATTAACCTTGTCGATAACTTCCTGACTCATTTCTATTTTTTTACCCCATTTTCTATTTGTCTCAGGGTATATTTTATCGGTTGCATCTATTCCCATTTTACTACCAAGGCCTGACTCAGGAGATGCAAAATCCAAATAATCTATCGGGGAATTATCTATAAAGCTCGTATCACGCCTTGGGTCGCTTCTTGTTGCTATTGCCCAAATTACTTCTTGCCAATTACGAACATCAATATCGTCATCTACAACTATAATAAACTTACTATACATAAAGTGCCGTAAGTAAGACCAAATCCCAAGCATTATTCTTTTAGCATGACCGGGATAGGATTTTTTAATCGATACTACCGCAACTCTATATGAACAACCTTCAGGTGGAAGCCAAAAATCGACTATTTCCGGAAATTGTTGCTGCAATATAGGAATAAAAATTTCATTTAATGCTTCACCTAAGATTGATGGCTCATCAGGCGGTGCTCCTGTATAGGTGCTTAAATATACTGGATTTTTCTTCATCGTTATTGCGGTAACCGTAAATACAGGAAATTCCTCAACATCATTATAATATCCGGTGTGATCCCCAAAAGGACCTTCAGGTAAATACTCCTCTAAACTTACATAGCCTTCCAGCACTATTTCACTATGTGCAGGTACTTTGAGGTCAATAGTTTTGCATTGTACCAACTCTACTTTTTTATTACCGAGTAAACCAGCAAAATTATACTCCGAGATATTCTCAGGTATCGGCATAACTGCTGCCAAAGTTACCGCTGGATTTGCCCCGATAACGATAGCAGTAGGAAAAGGTTCTTTTTTTGCTTCTTTCCAACGTTTATGATGCTCTGCTCCGCCCCGTAACTTTAACCAACGCATCAATAGCTTATTTTCTGAAATAACCTGCATTCTATATATGCCAAGGTTGTAATTATCGATTTTATCTTTTGTTGGACCTCTAGTAAATACTATACCCCAAGTAATTAAAGGAGAAATATCATCCGGCCAACATCTTTGGATCGGCAATATATTGATATTCGGTTTGTCAATGACGATTTCATGACAAGCTGCTTTTGATACGGTTTTAGGAGACATAGCAAATATACGCTTAGCAAGCGGTAACATTGACAATGTGTCTTTAAAAGATGCGGGAGGTTGCGGCTGTTTAAGGAATGCTAGTAAAACGCCAAGTTCTCTTAATTCTTTGGGTGACTTAAGTTTAAGCCCCATACAAATACGATTTATACTAGCATAAAGATTAGTTAGAACAGGTATGTCGGACTTAATGCCGTCGACTTTTATAACATTTTCAAAAAGTAATGCAGGTCCGCCTTGTGCTAATACTCTTCTACTAATTTCAGTAATTTCTAAGTTAGTTTTAACCTCAAGAGCAATACGCTTTAACTCACCGTTTTTTTCTAAAAATTTTAAAAACTCCGGTAAATCTTTAAAGCTCATAGTTTTTTTTTTGTTTATAATGTGCGGCTTATTTTATCGTCATTGCGAGCAGCCATAGGCTGCGTGGCAATCTCATTAAAGATCCTGAGATTGCTTAGTCAATTACTTCGTAATTTCCTCGCAATGACGATACGGTATGACCTGATGGATTTCGCTACTTACTAAAATTAGCTTTTACCTGCATATCATTCTGAATGATTGTGTAGTTAATTAGCTCATCAATTACAGAATTTTTAATATTATATATTATATTTTTTTCTGAATTGACATGAATATTTTTAGCTGTTAATTCATCGACACTGCTAGATTTAATATGTGCAAAATATACTTCATCACCTACTTGAAATACAGGCGTATTACTTCCTATTGTAGTATTAAAAATTGATAATAATATTTCAGGAGTTAGTGTTAGATCATTTTCCATTTCGGATCTAATATAGCTTTTTTTGCTTATTTTTATTCCGGTAGCTTTAAGCTCTTTTATGTTCTCTTGATCTGAATTATATTCCTTTGCTAAATCCTTGATAATTTTTAAGTTTACATCTGCAATATTCCGCTTTATCCAAGCTTTATTTACCTGCTCTTTAATAGCATCAAATTCAGGTATTTTTGCCGGCTGAATAGATTTTAATTCTACCAATATAAGATAGCTTTTATCCTCTGTTTCTATAGGATAAGATAATTCACCTTCCGAAAGCTCAAAAATACTATCGGCATTTTCAGCAATTATTTTATCTTCAATAAGCTCTGCATAACTGATATAGTTAACGTTTTGTATCGGTAGCTTATATTTTTCGGCAATTTCAACTAAGCTAGAACCGGCTGCCGTCTCATCTTCCAGCTTTTTAGCAAACTCCATATTAAGTATGTCAATTTTTTGAGCCTTTAATAAATCATGTAATTGTTTTTGTACCGCTTCAAAACTTTGATCACCGAATTCATCTTTATTTTCATTATAAAATTCTAACAACTCATCTTGAGTAACTGAGACTTTTAAATCCTTAATATTAGCTTTAATATAAGAAAAGCTGCGTTTCTCAGGTACCTCAAACGCGGTTTTATTATCTTGGTAAAAATCCTTTAATTGCTGACCGGTAGGAGTAGGGATTTGTAAATCTTTCGGTTTATTTTGTAAATCTATTTGTATTAATTCTACTTCTCTTTTTTCAGCCATATAATCTACTATATTGTCAGTCATAGCTTTAGGAACATAGAAACTTTCTATAAAAGTACCAACAAAAATATTTTTTAGAGCTTTTTCTTTGAAGTTTAATAAATATTTTTCTTCATCCATATAAGAATTTCTAAAATAAGTTTTAAAAATTTTTATATTGAAAACACCTTGCTCATTTTTAAAAACCGGTGATTCTTTAACTAAAATTTTAACTGTATCATCACTGAGATCTAAGTCATAATAACTCACTAAATAATCTAAGACATTATCGTAAACAAGCCTTTTTAGGATTCGGTTATCAATATTTAACTGTGCTATTTCTTCATCTGTTAAACTTGTTCCCGTTTGCTTACTTATAGAATTAATTTCTAAAGATTTTGCTCTCAAAAAATCTTCCTGGGAGATATTTTTCACATGAGAAAAAGTAACAATATCGCCGCTTCTTCTTCCATTTAATACATCTTTAATACCAAAGCCGACAAAAGCAAAAGCTATCATTGCGAATAAAACCCGCATTATAAAACTATCGGCAGTTTTTCTAATATTATCTAACATAATTTTTTATTTAAGTTTTTATCGTCATTGCAAGGAAATTACGAAGTAAGTGACGAAGCAATCTCAGGATATTTGACGAGATTGCCACGTCGCTTTGCTCCTCGCAATGACGTTTCTCAAGACTACATTATAAAGCAAAAAAGCCTATATAGTCAAACTATATAGGCTTTTTTTATGATTATAGAACGGTTAATTAAAAATTAACACGAACTTTTACACTACCTTGCTGAGCGAAATACTTACTTCCGATATTGGTATCGTAGTTAATCCCGTATTCCATCATTTTATGCTTAGCAGTAACACCGACACCGACATCAAAACTTGTTTTGCTTTGCTTAAAGCTGTTGGTTGGGAGAGGAGCAGTCATACCTTGTAATCTTGCATCAATCGCCGAAACTTTATTCTTGAATGCATAATCGACCATTGCGTAAAACTCAGGTGTTAGCACTATTTCATTGACATTGATATTACTTGATACTTTAGCACCGAGTAAACCGTCGAAAGTATTATAGTTCTTGCCTTTAACGGTAAGATTTTGGTAAGTAGTACCGGTTTCCTTATAGCCCTTATCTTTGATAGTCGAATATCTAAGCCCAGCTAGCGGTGTTAAGTTAATGTTCTCAGGCATCATATAGGTATAACCAGCCATTAACTGACCTGTATAGCTTTCGGATTTATACTTACCGTTTGCAGTTTGATAACCGACAGTCTCTAGTGCCGTTGCAATAACACGTCTTGATTTGCTTCTTATCTTATTATCTGAGTAAGATGCTATAGCTTCAACGAAGAGATTTTCATAAGGTACATTATATAAACCGTATAAAGAATAGATGTTGCTCTCTACCTTATTCTTATCGCCCGTTTTATTATTTTTTAGCTTAATGTCCGTATCGGATCTTGTATATGCAAGTCCGAGTGCTAGATCATCGCTAACGAAGCCGTCAAAACCTATAATGCCACCAGTTGTATCAGACTTATAACCACTTATATTGTTACACATCTTCTGCGTTGCATTACCGACAAACGGGCTTATCCACGCACCAAACTTAGCATCCATATCTTCATCACCGGAAGAAACAGGACCTTTATTCGCTACTTGTACTTTATCCATTCTAGCATTTAGAGCAGTTATATTACTTGATATATTACTCGCTACAACTTGATTATTAACGGCAGCTATAGTATCACTAGGTTTTACAACATCTTGCATGAGATGAGTTGTAGCATCTGCTTCCTGTAGCGGTGTCATTAGACCAAAGTTATTGAAAGCTTGACGTGCATCTGAACCATTGGGAGCATCCTCCATTAACTCAAGCGATTTCTTTATATTTGCAGCATTTGGGATATTTGCAAGCGGTCCACCCGGTGCAAAATCTTCATCTATCACATCTGCAGCTATATCCTCTACAAATAACGTTAAAGTCGATGCATCAAAAGTAAAGTCAACAAAACGGTTGTCATTATTAATAGTTATTTTAACATTCTCTTTAGGAGTAGGCTTTAAATCACCTGCTGTTTCTGCAGATATTACCGTATATTTTGTATCTGGGCTTATATTATTCATGTCGAAATTAGTAGCAGTAACAACAAGTGCTAAAGTTGAAACCCCTGATAAATCAAGAGTACTACCTGATTTAATTAAGATATTACCACCTGACTTAGCTGCTCCATCAAAAGTAGTATTTAAGGTTAGCGTATCGGTAAAGCTACCGGTGCCAGTATATGTTACGTGATTTGCACCTAAAGTAAGTGTAGTACCGCTACCTGTTATATTACTATTAAAGGCTAGGCTATTGCCGAAATTAATAGTAGCACTGTTAGCTACAAAGCTGGTAGCTGTTATATTTTTAGCAAAACTAGTGATAGAACCTTTGGCTAAAGTAACCGCACCTGTATTAGTGAATGTATTGGCAAAACTTGTAGTACCGCCAAGTGTCGCTGTACCTTTTGCGTTAACACTGCTTGCAAAACTTGTAGCACCTGCCGTTGTGATATCACCAACCGAATTAGCCGCAGTCCCTACAACACCGCTAACACTACCGCCATTCGTGAAGTTTAGCTTCAAAGCCTGACCACCGGTTTTATTTATGCTGCCTGTTAAGTTAAAGTTTGCAGGTAATGTTAAAGTATTTGTGCCTGTACCTTGGATTTCGCCGATTTTAACGTTACCGCCTTTGGCAATAGTTACATTTCCTGCACCTACTTTTAACATAGCAATCCCGTTTACTCTATTAAGATTACTTGCACCTAAAACTATTAACGTACCGTTATTAGTACAGCCGGTATTTTGGACTGCTCCCGCAACACTTACATTGTTATTTAATGTTACCGTACCGTTTTTTGCATTAAAATCTAAGAAACCGCCAATATGACCGGTTTGAGTTAATTGAACAGCATCATTAAATAAAACTACATTTGCCTTAGTAGCTCCAAGTTCTAATTTACCTGTAATATCAAGCTCTATATTTGTTGTATTAAAAGTGGTACCTGCCGCACTGCAATCTCCCGCTCCTTTGAAAACTATAGTTTGTAACTTATGAGCTCCACCAAACGTCTTGCCTCCGGCTATCGTTAATTTTTTTCCTGCAGTTACAGAATTTAATATTACTACACCCTCATTGTCATTATCAGGGTCTATATTCGCACCTAGTGTGATCGTACGGTCGTTTCCTGAACTATTTTGTAATATTAATTGAGCATCCGCATGTGCAAATTGAATATTTCCTGCCGGTATATTTAAATTACCATTATTTGCATCAATCGTATAAGTAGCATCGTTTATTTGTATAATACCAGCATTAAATGCTGTACTACTAGTAAAATCTGCATTATTGTTAATACGCACGTTCTGTATACCTTCTAAATTTACATCGTCAGTTATTGTAACGGCATTATAAATAAGTAAAGTGTTAAATTTATTACCGCCTCCATCACCGATATTTCTAGCGGTACCTGCTACATTACTCCCAATATTCAGGCCATTAACCCCACCATCAAAGACTACATTACCTTCATCAGCACCGGGAGCTACTAAATCAGCTGCTAATAATATATTTTTTACTCCGACTCCGGTTAAGTTAGAAAGTACTAAAGCAGAATCTAGAACTCCAAAATTAATATCTTGAGCATTTAATATAGTAACATCACCAGCACTTGCATCAATTGCAAAAAGATTACCGGCTCCAATATTGATTTCTGCAACTGTTCCTATAGTTGAATGATATGCCGTAAGTGACTTTGTATTAACATTTAATATAGCGTTATTGCCGTTTGCTATAGCTCCTTTAAAATAATAAGGGATTGTGTTACCACCACCATCAAGAGGTCCGTTAAACTCTAAAGTACTCCTGGCTCCAAAATCTATATTATTCGCAGCTAGGCTTCCTTCAGCTTTTAATGTTATTTCTGCTCCTACATTCACTGTTGCTAATGCTGCCGTATTACCTATATTGCCAGTTACTGTACTATTACCGGTAAACGTTGCTATACCATTATTTGCATTACCGGTATTATCTATCGCTCCGGTCACCACTACAGGATTCGTAAATGTCACTGCTGACGCATTATCCGTTAAGTTTATTGCATTCGCTTTTACCACTCCGCCTTGTACTTGTAGCAAACCTGCTCCTACATTCACTGTTGCTAATGCTGCCGTATTACCTATATTGCCAGTTACTGTACTATTACCAGTAAACGTTGCTATACCATTATTTGCATTACCGGTATTATCTATCGCTCCGGTCACCACTACAGGATTCGTAAATGTCACTGCTGACGCAGCATCTGTTAATTTAGTCGTAGTAGCTTTAATAACCGCTCCCCCTAACGTGGCTTTACCTGCTCCTACACTTATCGTGGCTAATGAATTTGTATTACCTATATTCCCGCTTACTTGACTTAATGCACCATTTAAATTTAAGACACCTACATTATCACCGCCTGTGGTGTTATCAATCGCACCTGTTAATACTGCATTTGCATTTGTAAGGGTTAATACCGACGCAGCATCTGTTAATTTAGTCGTAGTAGCTTTAATAACCGCTCCCCCTAACGTGGCTTTACCTGCTCCTACACTTATCGTGGCTAATGAATTTGTATTACCTATATTCCCACTTACTTGACTTAATGCACCATTTAAATTTAAGACACCTACATTATCACCGCCTGTGGTGTTATCAATCGCACCTGTTAATACTGCATTTGCATTTGTAAGGGTTAATACCGACGCAGCATCTGTTAATTTAGTCGTAGTAGCTTTAATAACCGCTCCCCCTAACGTGGCTTTACCTGCTCCTACACTTATCGTGGCTAATGAATTTGTATTACCTATATTCCCGCTTACTTGACTTAATGCACCATTTAAATTTAAGACACCTACATTATCACCGCCTGTGGTGTTATCAATCGCACCTGTTAATACTGCATTTGCATTTGTAAGGGTTAATACCGACGCAGCATCTGTTAATTTAGTCGTAGTAGCTTTAATAACCGCTCCCCCTAACGTGACTGTACCTGCTCCTACATTTATCGTGGCTAATGAATTTGTATTACCTATTGTTCCGTTAATGGCAGCATCTGTCTTGACAGTTATTATACCTCCTCCATCTATATTTCCTGCAAGTGTTATCTTTGCCGGGGTTGCAGATTGTATAATTAGTTCAGCATTCACTCCCCCTAAAGTTATATTTCCTAAACCTGTATAATTATCGGCAGGAGCATCAAAACCATGATTTGCAGCAACAGCATTAGTACCGTTTAAAGTTAAGCTTTTGCCGGCAGTAATAGTAACAGGCAACAAGTTACCTCCCGTTATAATCGAACCAACGACGGTATTTTGAGCAATATTTAGACCTACGGGAGTAGTACCCGCAACATTTATAGCCGTAATAATACGATCGACTACATCTGCAGTGATAGTATAATCACCACCGTAAGTAAATGCCCAATTGTTTTGAGGACCGCCAGCAGGAGTACCATTAGCTACCCCTCCAGCCGTTATCTCATTCCAATTATTGGCAGCAGCATTATTACTAAATGCTGCATCATTATTAGTAGCAATAACACCTGCAGCAACACCGAGTGCCCCACTACTACTCAGCATTATCGCTGCGGTTGAGGTGGTGAATAAAGCGGCTTTAAGACCTTGTTGTATTGCTTTTTGAAATAATTTTGGAGAAATATTCGCCATATGTAAACCTTAATAAAAATTAAATCAATTAAAAAGTGTTATAATTCTAACGCAACTTTTTTAATATGTCTATTATAATTAATAATTTTAGGATGATATTTTTATGTATATATTATTCCTGCGAAAGCAGAAATCCAGCGCATAAAGCAAGATAAATCGAGCTTTGAATTTCAAAAATTTACTGTATCTATACTTTTTTCTTGGATTCCTGCTTTCGCAGGAATAACATAAGAGCCATGCAACAACACCTACGGCTGCGTAGCGCATGACGAAAAAATACCCTACCTCTCAGGCAATAATATCTCTCTTTTACCTGTATGATTCGGTGGTGAGACTATTCCCTCTTTCTCCATCTTCTCAACTAAGTTGGCAGCTTTGTTATAGCCAATTCTAAGCGACCTTTGGATATAGCTAATGGAAGATTTGCGTTCGTAACGCACTATCTGCACAGCTTTTTTGTAAAGTACTTCATCAGAGGTGCCGTCACCGATATCAATGCTACTATCGTCCTCTTCAGGTTGCTCGGTAACGGCAGAGATATATTCAGGCGTACCGCTCTCTTTCAAATATTCCGTAATTTGCTCAATTTCGGCTTCATTAACAAACGGTCCGTGTACCCTACTTATCTTGGAAGTACTCCCCATAAATAACATATCACCCATACCGAGTAACTGCTCGGAGCCTTGCTCTCCTAAAATCGTTCGGCTATCGATTTTAGAGGTAACTTTAAAACTAATACGACTTGGAAAATTGGCTTTAATGACACCAGTAATAACGTCTACAGAAGGTCTTTGCGTTGCCATAATAATATGGATGCCTGCCGCTCTTGCCATCTGAGCAAGCCTTTGAATCAGCATTTCAATATCCTTACCGGCAACTAGCATTAAATCAGCCATCTCATCAACAATAACCACTATGTAAGGCAGTTTTTCCATGTTCATTGTAACGGTTTCGTAAATAGGCTTACCTGTTTCAGGGTCAAAACCAGTTTGAATCGAACGCTCAATTACTCTCTTCTCTTTAACCGCTTCTAAGATTTTTGCATTATAACCTGCGATATTCTTAACACCGATATTGCTCATCATTCTATAACGGTTTTCCATTTCCTTAACTGCCCATTTAAGAGCAACTACCGCTTTAGAAGGCTCGGTTACCACGGGAGTTAGCAAATGCGGTATTCCATCATAAGCCGATAATTCAAGCATTTTCGGATCAATCATGATAAAGCGACATTCTTCGGGAGTATAGCGGTATAAGAGCGACACAATCATCGCATTAATACCGACGGATTTACCTGAGCCGGTGGTTCCTGCTACTAATAAATGAGGCATTTTAGCAAGATCGGCAATCAGCGGCTTACCTGCTAAATCTTTACCCAAGACTAACGGCAATAAAGTTGATTTGTCTTGGTATTCTGGGGTCTCTATAAGTTCTTTTAAGCAAAAGAATTCACGCTGCTTATTAGGAAGCTCAATACCAAGTACGTTTTTGCCGGGTATGACTGCTATCCTTGTTGATAAAGCAGATAGTGAGCGTGCTATATCGTCAGATAATCCTACTACCCTTGATGTTTTCGTGCCTGCTGCCGGCTCAAATTCATATTGAGTTACCACCGGTCCTTGATTGATATTAATTATCTGCCCTTTAACTCCAAAATCATTCAGCACGGTTAATAACTCTTCAGCCTTTTGTTTAAGCTCTGAGGAAGAAGCTCCTTTTACATGATGGTTTTCAGGATCACGTAATAACGAAATAGGCGGCAATTCTGCTATTTCGCTTTGAGATATTTTAGGGCTAACAGGTTTGCTAAAGAATTTTATAGGATTTGCAGGTACGGATCTCGCTTCTTTAGGAAATTTTACTTTTTCACTTACAGGCTTTTGGTAAGAAGAAGTTATATTTATCTTATCATTGTTTTTAGTAGGGAATAATCTTATCGACGACAATCGTGAAAATACATTATGTAAAAAAGATTGTATCCGATAGATTAAAAATTTACCTAGCTTAATAATAAAATTACTTAAAGAAGTAAATTTAATTTCAAATAAAACAACTAATATAATAAAGGTAAAAAATATTAATAATAAGTATAGTTGATTTGTAAATCGCTCAAAAAAATTAGAAGCTATTATTCCGATAGCTCCACCTGCATTTGCCGGTATGAATTCTAGCTTAATCTTAGATAATAATGTGCTACTGCTAACGAGAGCAAGCAACATTACAAACATACGGATAAATGAGCCGCGATATCTTCCATACCAACAATTTCTCCCCCAAACAAAGCAAGCAAGCGGTATGATAAAAGCAGCCAACCCAAAAAATTGATATAAACAATCCGATAAATAAGAGCCAAAAATTCCGACTAAATTACTATGGTACTCTGTTGTGACCGAGTTAAACGACGGATCGTCTATATTATATGACGTGAGAACAGTAACAATCCCAAGCCCGATTATCCCTAAGATAACCGCTTGTACCTTATTGCTTGAAAGAATTTTATTTATGTAATATAGCATAGTTTTAAATATTAAGCTAAATTATGAGTTTTATATCTTTTTCTATAATACTCTATAGGCTTTTCAATAAAGAAATAATTATTACTGTTATAAAAGTAACCAACGTATTAAGAAATATCCCATTATCAGCCAAATATGAAATAGCAGGTAATATATTATACAAGACAATTAAATGACAACAATATATTGAGTAAGAGAGTAAAGCAATTAATTTGTCTAACTTATTATCTTTGGTTAAGTCAAATATTTTTCCTAAAGATAGAGCAAATAAACAATAAAAAAGTAATTTTTTTAGTTGAGGCTCTATTGGGATAAACGGAAAAGTAATAATTATTAATATAATATATAAATAGAGTAATTGACTAAGCCAAGACTTTTTTTCGTTTATTTCTTGATTAGTATAAATATAAAATGCTTGACTACCAATTAAGAAAACTGCAAGTTCAGAAGGAAAGAATCTATAAGACCAAGAATCTCCTATAAATCCATTAAACTAAGAATAATTCTAGTAATTAAAGATATACAAATTATGGATAAAATATAGATATTTTTCTTTTTTAGAATCCAAGGTGCCATTAAAGAAATTTCTAACCCAATTGATCAACCAGGAGGTATCAACAAAAATTGATAAAGAGGAGGCGTGGAGTCAATAAAGTATTTTGTAAAATGTACTGTATTATTATTAATTCCAATAAACATTGTTACATCTTGCAACAACATTGTTAGGTTTGCAACAATAAAAAAAACCAGCCGGAAATGGAAGATTACACAATTGCCTTAAAAAAGAAAATTTTTGCTGCAAGAAGAAAGTAACTAAAATACAAAAGATATAAGTAGGATAAAGCCTTAAATATCTATGTTTCCAAAATTTTATTTTGCTTGTATAATTGCTCTGAATCATAGCCATATAAAAGCCGGAAATCATGAAAAAAGATTGTACTGCAATTGTTGTACCTATAAATTTAAGCAATGGATGAGAAGTTGAATGTGCAGCCATAACAGAAAGAGCAAATAATAACCTAACTACACCCATTATGTTAAATAATAATTATATTAGCAATTATATAATATCCAAAACCTACATCAAGTAACATAACAGCACTTCTCAATAATAGGATAAGTTATTTACATTAAAAGAGCCATTTTGTATTATGAAAAATATATTTTTTTTGAGGGAAAGGTAACCAAAATTCATGACCATAAAAATCCACACGGGAAAAGATTTCATAAAGATGCGGGCAGCAGGAAAATTAGCTGCAGAGACGCTCGATTTTATTACTGATCACGTAAAACCGAATGTCACTACTAATAGTTTAAATGGCCTTTGTCATAATTTTATTACTTCTCATAATGCCGTTCCTGCACCGTTAAATTACAAAGGCTTTCCGAAATCGATTTGTACTTCTATAAATCATGTGGTTTGTCACGGCATTCCAAACGATAAACCGTTAAAAAACGGTGATATAGTAAATATTGATGTTACGGTAATTTTAGACGGTTGGTACGGTGATACTAGCCGTATGTATTATGTCGGTGACGTAGCAATTAAGCCAAAGCGTCTTATTCAAGTAACTTATGATGCAATGATGAAAGGGATTGAAGTAGTTAGACCCGGTGCTAAACTCGGTGATATCGGACATGCTATTCAAAGCTATGCCGAGAAACATAATTATTCTGTGGTTAGAGATTATACGGGTCACGGTATCGGAAGAGTTTTTCATGACGAACCATCAATATTAAATTACGGTCGCAGCGGCACGGGTCTAACGTTAGAAGAAGGGATGTTTTTCACCGTTGAACCTATGATAAATGCCGGTAATTATGACACTATATTAAGTAAACTAGATGGATGGACAGTTACTACACGTGATAAATCATTATCGGCTCAATTTGAGCATACTATAGGCGTGACTAAAGACGGTTTTGAAATATTTACGTTATCACCTAAAAAACTTGATTATCCTCCATACTAAACTGTAGGGTAAAAATTGACTTTGTTGTATGGCTATCTATGTCATTCCCGCGGGACATTGTTGCGTGGATCAAAAAACGCACTCGGTGTCATCCCGTGGCTTGACCACAGGATCCAAAAAGCATTTAAAAAGACTAGATCCCGCGATCAAGTTAGCTAGGATGACATTAAAGATTACTGGATTCCTGCTTTTAGCTAGGAATGACATCAGCAACATTTTACTTATTTATAATTTGAATAAACATAAAGAATGTTAGAAAATAATTTGTTAGAATTTAGTAATGATGAAATAGATACGCATCATTATATAGGTCACCGTAAAAGAGTAAAAGAACGCTTCGTTGCCGCTGGAGCAGAACATTTTTCTGATTACGAATTACTTGAAGTAATGTTATTTTCGGCTATCCCTCGTAAAGACATAAAACCTCTTGCTAAAAAATTACTTGATCATTTTGATATTACGGATTTAATTAACCTTGATAAGGAAAGGCTACTTAGTATTAAAGGCACCAATGAAAATTTATATATCAATTTTGCTCTACGTGAGCTGATAAATTAGAGTATTGAAACAAAAAATAATAAATAAAAATATTAGTGCTTCTTGGAGTTCTTGGATTGATTATTTAACAGTTAATATGGGCAATATGCGACTCGAGCAATTGCGTATATTATTTTTGAATAAGAAAAATATTTTAATTGCTGATGAGGTTTTAAGTCAAGGAACTATAGACCAAGCTGCGGTATATCCACGTGAGATAATTAAACGAGCTTTATTTAACGAAGCAAGCAGCCTTATACTTGTGCATCATCATCCAAGCGGTAGCCCTGAACCTTCAAAAGCCAACATTCATATGACAAATAAGATAGTAGAGAAATGCCAAACCGTAAATATTATAGTTTTAAATCTAATATGTTCCTATGAATATAAATAGCTACAGCACATTATTTATTTTTTCTTTTATATCCACCGCTATATTAACATATATATTAACTAAATATCTTCCTACTATCGGTTTAGTTGATATACCAAGTAACCGTCGTTCTCATGATAAGATAACACCGCGCGGCGGCGGTCTTGCTATTGTAGTTGTTGTAATGATTGCTTTGAGCGGGTTTGAATATATAATGAGCAATAACTTTGTTAATTCAATAAAAATATTACCGTTATTATTGGCAATTGCTTCGATTTCCTTTTTAGATGACTTAAAAGCCGTACCTATTCTAATTCGTTTAATAGTTCACTTAATTTGTGCAGCTTTTGCTATTTTTCTTTTTTCGCAGCTAAACTCTGTACATATACTAATATATTCTATTTTAGTTATAGCTTTAAGCGGTTTTATTAATATATATAATTTTATGGACGGTATAGACGGTATGAGTTGTGTGGAATCTATCCATCTATCTAGCACTATGCTTATATTATGTTTTTTACAATTTCCGACTATTAATAATCCATATTTTATAGCTAGTGTAAATGTTATTATTCTTGGTTGTTCTTGTGGTTTTTTAATATTTAATTGGCATCCGGCAAAAATATTTTTAGGAGACGTGGGAAGTATTAGTCTTGGATTCTTAACGGGTCTTTGTTTGCTCCTGCTGGCTCTTACAAGCACTAATTTATTTATAGCTTGTGCTATTGCTAGCTTATATTACATCACTGATGCAGTGCTAACCATATTAATTCGGCTACTCAATAAAGAAAAAATTTGGCAGCCTCATTTAAAGCATTTTTTTCAAAAAGCAGTACAAAAAGGTAAATCTCATAAACAAGTAGTATCGATTATAGCAGTTTGTAATATATTTTTAATGATCATATCGGTTACATCTTTACATTTTCCCGTAATATCTATAATGCTTGCTTTAGCCGTCATAACTTTAACAGTGCAGAGTTTATTAAAATGAAGCTCATTAAAGAGGATATCGATAAAATAGTTAGACGTATATTTGCTAAACAACATCCATTGCTGCCTGAAATCATGATTAACTGGAATAAAATAGTCGGGTTTAACTTCAGCACTAAAGCATTACCTTTAAAAATCACCACCTATACTTATAAAAAACAAAAAATTAATACGCTGTTTATACAAGCTGAAGATAATGCTACTGCAGCAAAATTACCTTATTATCAAGATATTATTCTAGAACGTATTAAAATTTATTTAGGCTTTGCAGCAATACATAAAATGAACGTAACGTTTTATAAAGGCAAAAAGAGTCTTTAGATTAAGAGTTTATTGGCATGAATATCAATGCCATCTCTACTATAACTCCGCAAGCTTGTAGGTGTTGTTGCCTGGCTCAGTTTATGTCATTCCCGCTTCCGCGGGAATGACATCGTACGGGCTTTTCGAACCATACAACAACTACGCAGCCGTAGGATCTAGGAAAAATAATGAAAATGCTGTAAATCAGAATTTTTTACTGGATTGCTTCGTCAATTACTTAGTAATTTTCCTCGCAATGACGAAAAAGCTGCATCATGCGATAATACCTTGCAGTCGCTTAGCTCATGACGTCTCAGTATCCACGTAGGCAATACCAAGGCATACAAACAAAAAAAGGAGTCTTTATTAAAGACTCCTTTTTCGTGTTAATAGCTTGTAAAAAGATTTAAGACTAATTACATATCAAATCTTAATCCTGCCATTAAGTTATGACCTTTATAACGGGTTCCGCCAAATTTAACTTTATCCCCGTCAATAGTTTTGGTGGTATTTTTTGTTTTACCGTAATCTCTCCAGCTATAAACTAGTTCAGCTTTTACACCTTGTGCAACTTCAAATGAAGTTCCTAAAGATAATTGATAAGCAAAGTTAGTTTTGTTTTTAGTAGTACCGTTGAAAGTGTCAGTTACACCATTTTTAATATCTTTAGAGTTAATTTTTTCCTTTACAAAAGCAGCACCAACACCTGCACCTGCAAATACTTTAAACATGCTTAAATCGACGAAATCAACATAACCGTTAAGTAATAAACTTACAATAGTAGGTTTATTTTTTACTGAGAAAGAATTACCGTCTGGATAAGTTTTTGATTTCTTTAAATGACTACTTGCTACCGTTCCAATTGTTAAATCGGTTCTTAGATTATCCATGATATAGTAACCCGCACCGATCTCACCTGTAAATCCTGTATTATTTATATGAGACTTTAACTTAAAATCTGCTCCTTTAGGTTTTGTTTTGTTAAAAATCACACCGCCGGCATTAAGTTTTAAATACCATTGATTTTCCACAGATGATGACATCGATGAATTAGTAGATGAATCTACAGAAGAATTCATATCGCAATCAGCAAATGAAAGACCAGAAGTTAAAAGTGCTGTGCTTGCAGCTGCTATTAAAAGTAATTTTTTCATATTGTTAAATTTTTCCTTTAAATTTTATTAGTTGTTAGTAAAAACGATATTAGATAATAATTTTACAATTTTCACCTAAATTCGATAAAAAATAGCTTTAAGTGACATTTCTGAGTTGTCATCTAATGTCACTCCGTGGCTTAACCACCGGGATCCAGTTTTTTTTTATTTCTAGATACCGTGGTTAAGCCATGGTATGATATTAGGTTATTACCTAAAACTATTAATATATTCTTGTTAATTATATATCAAATCTTATACCGGTTGTTAAGTTATGGCTTTGATAACGCATACCACCGGTTGGTACACTTGTTCCTTGGTAAATTACATTCTTACTTTTTGTTCTACCATCATCTATCCAGCTATAAGCTAGTTCTACTTTAACACCGTCGGCAATTTGTGCAGAAGTACCTAAAGTTAGCTTGTAAGAAATATTAGTTCTGTTTTTAGTGTTAGATGAAAGACCGGTTATCCCATTATATGTAATTTTTTCTTTAACTAATGCAGGACCAACACCGGCACCAGCAAAAACATCGAACATATCAAAATTAGTTAAATCTACATAACCATTAATAAGTAAACGTGTAATAGTAGGTTTATGGCTTGCTGAAACATTAGTACCGGTAAAAGGTGCATTAGTCGCAGCTCCGGATTTCTTTAACTTACCACCGATTATAGTACCTAAAGTTAAATCGGCTCTAAAGTTTTCGGAAATATAATAACCGATACCTAAATCAACTGGAACAGTTGTATTAGATTTTAATTTAACACCGGTTGCCTTATCTTTTTCTTCATTAAACATTGCTGCACCGGTATCTATTCTTAAATACCACTCATGATCCATGCCCTCAGCAAATGATACGCTAGAAGATAAAATTGTTGCACTTGTAGCAGCTATTAAAAGTAATTTTTTCATGATTAGCACCTCAAATTAAATAATTAAACATTATCTTAATGGCATATATAACATATTATATTTTTTAGTTCTATATTTAATCGGCAACTAGATTCATAATAATAAAGCTTTTATTAAGTTTTGTGACAAAATAAACACATATAGTTAATTCATGTTATTTTAGGTTCTGTGAAGATTTCTAATTGATTTGTTATTTTGAAATAGGATTAACTATTCCTTCAAAAATCTTATAATTTTCGCTTAAAAATATCTCAAAATAACAAATCAATTAGAAATCTTCACAGAACCTATGTATTTATTAAATTTATCTTTCTCATCTTTAAATTTATCGGCATCAGGCAAAGCAGGTTTTTTTTTGGTAATATTTTTCCATCCTTTATTTTCTATAAAATCTTTTGCACGTTCTACCCATTCTATTAACCCCGGTGATTCAGGTTTAATAGCACCTATAGGACAATCAGGAACACAAACGCCGCAATCTATACATTCATCGGGGTTAATGACTAACATAAAATCATCTTCCCTTTCACCTTCATAAAAACAATCTACAGGACATACTTCAACACAATCGGTATATTTACATTTTACGCATTCATCGGTTACAACATAAGTCATTTTATTATCTGTTTTTGATTTTGTCGATTAATATAGAAGTTCTTAAAAGTAATACTAATAGAAAATATAATATAAAACTAATAAACATGATAATTAAAGGCTTTAGCATTGAAGAGTGAATAGTTGGACTCCCTAGCCTTAAAACACTAGCAGGCTGATGCAGACTATACCAAATATTTACCGAGAATTTTACTATCGGTATGTTAATCAGTCCGATAAGAGCAATAATAGAAGAAGGATTTTGTGCCTTTCTTATATTATCCGCACTATTCACTATAATAATATAGCTTAAATATAATAAAAATAATATGAGCATGGAGGTAAGTCTTGCATCCCAAACCCACCATGTCCCCCATATAGGTTTTCCCCATAAAGAACCTGTTACTAAACTAATCAAAGTAAAAGTAGCCCCAACGTAACTAGAAGCTACAGCTAGCAAATAGCTAATAGTAGTTTTCCATACTAAATAGCTAAAGCTGCATACTGCCATGAAAACATAAACACCAAGAGCCATCCAAGAGGCAGGGACATGAACATACATAATGCGTACAAAATCACCTTGCTGATAATCTACCGGCGAAACTATGAGGGCTAAATAAAGACCTATAATCATCATTACGCAAGTAGATATAGCTAATATAGGTATTATAACCTTTGATAATTTATTAAAATAATAGGGGGTTAATAGTTTTAGCATGTTTTCTTACTTCTTTATGTCATTCTTGCAATCCTCTATGTCATTCTGTGGCTAGAAATAACAGTTCTTATCCTCTTAAAAAACTCTTTCATTAATAGCCCCGAATCTTCGGCAAGAATTCCGCTATATATTTCCGGTCTATGAAAACAAGCACTACTGTTAAAATATCGCAAATTACTTTCGACTGCTCCGTGCTTGGAATCAGAAGCCCCATAAAATAAACGTTTTAACCTGCTATGAGCTATAGCTGCCGCACACATAGCACAAGGTTCTAAAGTAACGTAAATATCATAATCATTTAAATTTTTAGAAGATATAAGATTACATGCTTCATTAATAGCAATAATTTCAGCATGATAAAGAGCGTTATTTTTTTCTTCCGTATTGTTATGGGTACTAGCAATAATTTTCTGATTTAACCTATCTACAATTACCGCCCCGACCGGGACTTCCTTTTTATCAAAAGCAATCTTGGCTTGTTTTAAAGCTTGCTCCATGAAAAAATTATTAAAATTAGCTTCTTTATCTAACAATATATTCACGGTAATTTACGTGTTCTTCGATTCCAAAAGGATCTTGGTGGATAATTATTTCAGCCTCCGGAAATTCCTGCAATATTTCAAAAGCAATCTCATCGCTAATTTTATGAGCATTATAAAGCGACATATTGCCGTCCATTTCCAGATGGCACTGGATAAAAGCTTTTTGACCGGCATATCTAGTTTTCATTTCGTGCATACCTTTTGCCCCTAAATGGTTATTAACTATCGAGATAATTTTTTGTCTATCTTGTTCGGGTAATTCATGATCTACTAAATTTTTAAATGCCTTTTTAAATAAAGAATAAGAAGAGTGAAATATATATAACGAAATAACTACACCAAATAATGGGTCAACAAACCAAAAATAATCACTTAAATTTATAGAGATAATTACTATAACATTAGTTAGTAAGTCTGTGAAATAATGAAGCTTATCGGCTTTTACTATTTCCGATCCTGTTTTTTTAATTACATAAGTTTGGTAAAGCACTAAAATAATTGTTAAGAATATACATACATACATTACAGTAGTACCATCGCTAATATTCTCCGGTTTTGTTTTTTCAAATAAAGATTTAACCGAAGAAAAGCCTACAAAAAAAGCTGAAGCAAAGAAAAATATCGATTGAGAAAAAATTGTTAAATCCTGCATTTTTTCATACCCGAATCGATGATGATGATCCGGCGGTTGCAGGGCAAATCTTAAAGCTATTAGATTAATAAAGGAAGAAGTTATATCAAGCATTGAATCAATTAAAGAAGCAAGGATTGATTGCGAATCGGTAACAACCCAAGCATATAATTTTATACTTAAAATAATTAATGCCGTAGTAACCGATAAATAAGATGCCGATTTTATTAACCGATTACGGCTATTAGTATCCATGACAAATCTTTCCAATTTATTTATTTGTAGTTTAACAAAGAAAATATAAAATTCAATTATAATGAGGTTCTGTGAACAAAATTAAAAATAATATTTTAAAATACAAATAATTTAAATTTTGTTTACAGAATCTAGTTTTAGCTTTACAAAATTCTAAAAACCATATACTTATTAATTATATATTAATTTAGAGAGAATTGTATGAAACTATTATCTAAAATTATGATTATAGCTCTTGCAACTTCTATGTTACAAGCCTGTAATGGTCCGGGCGGTATGAATAAACAAGGTACAGGAACACTTCTTGGCGGTGCTGGCGGCGCATTACTTGGTTCTCAATTCGGTAAGGGCACAGGACAGCTTGTGGGAGTAGGTGTAGGTGCATTACTTGGAGCAGTTCTTGGTGGACAAATCGGTGCAGGTATGGATGAGCAGGATAGAAGACTTGCAGAGCTTACCTCACAGAGAGCTTTAGAAACAGCTCCTAGTGGTAGTAACGTAGAATGGCGTAATCCGGATAACGGCAATTACGGTTACGTAACACCTAATAAAACTTATAGAAATAGCACTGGTCAATATTGCCGTGAGTACACTCAAACAGTTGTAATAGGCGGAAAACAACAAAAAGCATACGGTAATGCATGCCGCCAACCTGACGGACAATGGCAAGTTGTGAATTGATAGACAAAACGTCATTGCGAAGAAAATTACGAAGTAATTGCCGAAGCAATCCCAGGAATTTTATTATTTCATGAGATTGCCACGCAGCTTATAGCTGCTCGCAATGACGTTATAACAAAAGGAGCAACCTATGACTTTCATAATAGTACGGCATTTAAACATAATGATCGCATTCCTGATAAATTTATTTGTACAGGACAAAATGTTTCACCGCATCTAGAATGGAGTAATGCTCCTTCAGATACTAAATCTTTTGCACTTATAATGGATGATTCGGATGCACCGGTAGAAATAGCACCGCCACACGGTATATGGGATCATTGGGTAATATATAATATTTCTGCTTCTATTACTAAGCTTTCAGAAGGACAAATAGATAGTAGTATTAAAATTTTAAATAATAGCTGGCAAGAAAAAAAATACGGCGGTCCTTGTCCACTTGCCAGCAAACCTCATCGTTATTTTTTTAAACTATATGCTCTAAATGATTATCTTGAGCTTGATGAGAATGCTAGCAAGCAAGATTTAGTATTAGCCCTGCAAAAACATTTACTTGCCGAGGCAGCACTAATCGGCATTTATTCTATTTAATGAATGCTATTTATTGCCCACTGTGTCATCCCGTGGCTTAACCACGGGATCTAGAAAAATAACTTAAAACATTAATAACTTTAGTATTTATTACTGGATCCCGTGGTTAAGCCACGGGATGACAGAAGTGAACTGACACATGCAAAAACCTATAATCGAGTTTCGTAACGTATCTAAAAAATTCGGTAATAAATTTCCGATAAATAACGTTAGTTTCACTGTCAAAAAAAATAATATCACTACTTTAATCGGACCTAACGGTGCAGGTAAAACTACCATAGTACGATTAATGCTTGGACTTGAAAAACCTACAAGCGGCGAGATTATAATTGATCCCAAACTAAAAATTGGATATGTACCGCAGAAGTTCGGATTAACCCCTGATTTACCTATTACAGTAAAAAAATTTTTAGAGTTGTTAGCACCGAGTAATTTTAATAACAATATTAAAGAGCTTAACTCATTTATTGATTTGGAACATATAAAAGATCAAGAAATTTCTAAGCTCTCAGGAGGGCAGTTTCAAAAGGTAGTTCTTGCATGTTCAATAGTTAATAATCCCGACTTAATTATTTTAGATGAACCATTACAGTCTTTAGACGTAACAAGCCAACAAGAATTTTATCAGCTTATTAATTTGATTCGTAAAAAGCTCAATATTACGGTTTTTATGATTTCTCATGATTTATTTACCGTAATAAAAAACTCCGATCAAGTGATATGCTTAAACGGTCACATATGTTGCAGCGGAATACCAAATGAAATAACTCCTAACTCTGAATTCTCAAATGCACTTTCTGCTCTAGGCTTCTATACCCACCACCATGACCATAAGCATTAGAATTATTGTATAACTTATTTGTCTCCAAAAGGATCTCTCCTTATTAGCTAGGTTATGCAATAATTCTATTATACTTGAATTATATTCCACGCTCACCTAAGCTTGTTCTGTAGCATCACCTATCACCTCTACTTTTAATGCATTGTGATCCGTATTATGAAACTGAGTTCAATCATTTTCATTTGTATTACCTGATTCTTGTTGGCATGTTATCACATTAAACAATTCTTTCGTAGTGAGCCTGGCCTTAGATAAGCTTTTTACCTTATAACTATTTTCAATAAAGAGTTTCTGGTTCCATTGCAAGTAATTCTTTCACACTAACACCGGCGTCAGTCAAACTTTTTATATTATCGTCATTTTCAACAAAGAATTCTTGTTTATCGTTTTCTATATTGGGACTGTTGCGAGATAATTTTAATAGTAAAATGAGAGGAAAACAGATAAATAAATATTTAGCTCTGTCCAAATATTTTTAAAAAGAAATTCTGTTTAATATTGAGATAAAATTTATTCAATAGTATAGTAATTTAATAGAGATTTGTTTACAGAGTTAGGATTTTTATTAACAAATTTCTCTAAGCTATTAAAGTTGTTAAAACCACTAATCGTTTTAAATTAAAACATATGGCATTCATAAATTCAGAGAATTGATTTTTGGCAATTCCTATATATCTAACCCGTTTATTATCTTTTGAAAATACCCTCTCAAAAGGTGCTCTGATTTTCGTATAATATTTATCAAGGTCAAAATTCTTATCTTTCATATTATTTTTCTTTATTGAGCAAAGATGGAACCCCTTTTTAGCTGCTGCATTCTTGGCAGAGATTGTACAATAACCTTTATCAACATATGTAGCACCGGAGCTTGGCATAACATGCTTAAAACCTTTGCTATCAGTAACATTTGCAGGGGTAACTGCAACCTTATTGATCATTCCTGATTGAATATCGACACTCACATGTTTTTTATAACCATACCAAAATTTATTTGCTCCCTTACAGCCAATTTTAGCTTGTTTATCCTTTACAACCTTAGGCAGAGTCTCATTATTCAATTTATCATATTTTTGTGTTCTTAGTTTATCACGTTCCTCCCAAAGATTAGCTTTTGAGATTAAATGAGAAGCATCTACAAAGGTAAATACTTCACCCATATAGCCTTGTGCTCGTAGTTGATCTCGGAATTTTACAAATATTTTTGATAGTAAATTAGTGCCTATTTTTTTACGTATTTTACTAAATACACTATAATCAGGCGTCTTCTCTGTAAGAGCAAAATCACAAAACCATTTTGCCGCTGTGCTATCAGCTAAATAACGTTCCAATTCCCGATCCGATAAGTCTTCCATAAATTGCAGCAGCAAACATTTAAACAGCCTCACTATACCATAGCCTTTATAGTTAGCTTCGCATTCTACTGCTAATAACTCAGCTTCAACTGCTTTAAAATTGAATAAACTTTTGAATTTACGATATTGATGATCCACACTTATTAACTCATCTAAACTTACCATTATCATTTGATACTCAGACATATGAACATATTTTTTGTTTTTTTTAATTATACCTGCTATCCTCTCATCTCGCAACAGTCCCATAATGTAACAGGTGATGAAGATGAAGCTTTAGGCGAACATCTCGTGCGTCCCGTATCCGATGCAATAGTATTATACCAAATAATATAAAGTAAATTTACGTTGCCTTAACATGGAACAATGTCATTCTTGTGAAGACAGGAATTCAGTAACTAAAAGATACAAATATATTTAATTTTTCATATTAAAAGCTTGGATAATGTCGCTTTTTTCTAGATTCCCGCTTTCGCGGGAATGACATACTCAAATTTTAGCTAGAATGATATTTGAGATTTAGAGAACTCTAAGATTTTATATTTTCCTGCTCCATTGCTTTTTTACGCATTTCTAAATATTCTTCTTTAGTCATTATTTTTTTGGGAGCTACATAATCTAAAAATACTTTTCCGTTTAGATGATCGATTTCATGCTGGATAACTCTTGCTAAAAATCCTTCTGCGATACCTTGAATTTGATTGCCATTTATATCATATGCGTGATAATGAATTTTCTTGAATCTTGCTACCGGTCCTGTAGCATTTTCAACAGAAAAGCATCCCTCGTAATCTTCATGTTTATCAATACCTATCGGTTTATATGAGGGGTTAATACAAATAGTTTTAGGCATTGTATCCTTAAGGTCAGGACGCCATTTTTTTAACTCTGCATCTTCATGTACTGCAAATATTATTATACATTTTGATATGCCTATTTGCGGTGCAGCAAGTCCTGCACAATTTTCTTCTTGATCATATTTCTTTTCTAAAATAGATATATCACGTAAATCTTCTGAAGATAAAGGAAAGTTTAAAGTTTTTGCCTTTATTCTAATAGTTTTATCCTCTGAACTATTTAAGGTTTGAATGTTCAAAGTTACATATTGCGGTAATGAAATATTGTTTTCATTTTTCATATTACTTTTACAACCTGTTATAAAAATTATAGCAGTTAATAATAGAGCTGTTTTTAATTTGGACATATATTTTATTATAATATATAAATAGAAAATTATAGATAGAAACTAAAATCAAGTAAATAAATTGTCATATTACTTTTACGCATCCTATAGTTAATAATTTTATTTAATTTCTTTTGAGAAAAAATCAATAGGTTTGACTTTTCTAACATATTCTAGTAGAATATTTATCTTCAAAATAAATAGAAAAATTTAATTTATGAATACTCCCAAAAGTGACAATTATCTCTCGGAACTAAGCAAGGTAATTTGGCCTATAGAAAGATATGAAAATAAGAAGTTTCTTCCTATGGCGTTTATGATGTTCTGTATTTTATTAAACTACTCAACGCTTCGTTCAATTAAAGACGGGTTTGTAGTAACGGATATAGGGGCAGAAGCAATAAGTTTCTTAAAAACATATATAGTACTACCTTCTGCCGTAATCGCTATGGTAATTTATGTTAAGCTCTGCGATATTTTAAAGCAAGAAAACGTGTTTTATGTTATTACTTCATTTTTCTTAGGGTATTTTGCATTATTTGCGTTTGTTCTTTACCCCTACCCTGATTTAGTTCATCCTGATCCTGAAACCATAGAATCTTGGAGTTTAGCTTATCCTAATTTCAAATGGTTTATAAGAATAGTTGGGAAATGGAGTTTTGCATCTTTTTATACTATGGCAGAGCTTTGGGGAACAATTATGCTTAGTTTATTATTTTGGCAATTTGCTAACCAAATTACTAAAACCGATGAAGCTAAACGTTTTTACTCAATGTTTGGTTTACTTGCTAATTTAGCATTGCCTGTAACATCCGTAATTATTGGATATTGCTTGCATGAAAAAACTCAAATAGTTGCAGAACATCTAAAATTTGTGCCTTTATTTGTTATAATGATAACAAGTAGCTTTTTGGTAATATTAACATATAGATGGATGAATAAAAACGTTCTAACCGATCCTAGACTTTATGATCCGGCATTAGTAAAAGAAAAGAAAGCTAAAGCTAAAATGTCATTAATAGACAGTTTTAAAATGATCTTTACTTCTAAGTATGTAGGTTATATTGCATTGTTACTTATTGCTTACGGTGTTTCAGTAAATTTAGTTGAAGGTGTTTGGAAATCCAAAGTAAAAGAATTATATCCGACTAAAGAGGCTTATACTATATATATGGGTAAGTTCCAATTTTATCAGGGTTGGGTTGCAATTGCTTTCATGCTTATAGGTAGTAATATTTTAAGAAAAGTATCATGGTTAACTGCAGCTATGATAACTCCATTAATGATGTTAATTACCGGTGCAGCGTTTTTTGCATTTATCTTTTTTGATAGTGTTATTGCTATGCATTTAACAGGTATTCTTGCTTCAGGTCCTTTAGCACTTGCTGTTATGATCGGTATGATTCAAAATGTTTTAAGTAAAGGTGTAAAATATTCTTTATTTGATGCCACTAAAAACATGGCGTATATTCCGCTTGATAAGGATTTACGAGTAAAAGGGCAAGCTGCTGTTGAAGTTATCGGAGGAAGATTTGGTAAATCAGGCGGTGCTATTATTCAATCTACATTCTTTATTTTATTTCCTGCATTTGGTTTTGTAGAGGCAACTCCTTATTTTGCTTCTATATTCTTTGTAATAGTAATATTATGGATATATGCCGTTAAAGGTTTAAATAAAGAGTATAAAGTTTTGGTAAATAAAACCGAAAAATAGAATTTGTTAAAATTTAATATTATAAAAAAAAACAAGTTTAAGAGTCTAGCAGTAAATAAATTTTCATTAATAATTAAAGAGCTTTTTTGCTACAAATTATAAGATTTTTGAAAGAATATTATTCATATTTCACAAAAATCTTATAATTTGTAGCAAAAAAGCTCTTTAATTATTAATGAAAATTTATTTACTGCTAGACTCTTAAACTTGCTTTTTTTATAGTCGGAGAGTTTATAATATGACAAATACAAGATCCAAAATTAAAACTCCAAGATCGCCATATGTAAAAAAATATAATAGTTGGCGAGTAAGGATTTTGTATTCTATTATTATAGGTTACGCAACTTTTTATTTTTGTCGTCAGAATTTTAATATAGCAACTCCTGCTATAAGAGAATATTTTGGGGTTACTAAAACACAAATTGGCTGGATATTAACTGCTTCATCTATTATGTATGGAGTTAGTAAAGCGTGTAACGGGTTTATTAGCGATAAAGTTAATGCTCGGATATTTATGGTTTTGGGTCTTTTATTTGTCGGGATCATTACTATGCTAATAGGTTTTTCAGATTCTTTATGGCTTATAGGAATTTTATGGATAGCCAGTAACTGGTTTCAATCTATGGGCTGGCCTCCTGCAACAAAGATGCTTACTCACTGGTTCGCTTCAAAAGAACTTGGAACTAAATGGGCTATGGGTGCAACTTCTAATCAAATAGGTGGTGCCCTTGCTATGATAAGCTGCGGTTATTTAATCGATAAATTTGATTGGAGAGCTGCCTTTTTTGTCCCAGGTGTAGTTGCTTGTGTAGTATCGCTTTTTTTATATAATAGGCTTCGTAATTCTCCAAAAGAAGTAGGTTTATCTACTGTAGAGGAATATAAAGAATATCCGCCTGAAGCTATAGGAGATTATGAGAAGCTATTAACTCCACAATTACTTAAAATGGTCTTTTGTAATAAGCTAATATGGTATGTTTGTTTAGCAAACATGTTTGTTTATATAATACGTTCCGGAGTAATTTATTGGGCTCCAACATTTTTAAAAGATTTACGTAATATAAGTCTTGCAAATGCAGGCTTACAAATCGGTTTATATGAAATGATAGGTATCCCAGGGGCATTAATAGCAGGTGTTTTATCTGATAAACTATTTCAAGGTCGTCGAGGTCCTGTTGCATCCATATGTATGGTATTGCTTAGCTTATTGTTAGTCTTGTTTTGGAAACTTCCTATTCACAGTGAATTATTAAGTATAGTAATTCTTTCTTTAATAGGCTTTTTTGTTTCAGGACCTCAGCTCCTTGTAGGTATAGCAGCTGCTGATTTTAGTACCCGTCAGGCTGTTGGTACGGCTAATGGATTATCAGGGTTATTTGGTTATTTAGGAGCGGCTATTGCGGGAGTCGGTGTAGGATGGATTAGCGATAATTATGGTTGGAATGGGGTATTTATATTTTTCAGTATTTCTGCTCTTTTAGGAGGAGGATTATTTGCTTTAATATGGAATCGTTCAGCTAAAAAATACATTTAATAATTATAATAAATAGGTTACAAAATGACAATACAATATACTTTTTCAATGATTAAGCCTGATGCTATCAAAAGGAATAAAATAGGGCAAGTTAATACTTACTTAGAAAATGCCGGTTTAAAAATAGTGGCTCAGAAAATGAAATTTTTAACTAAATATGAAGCTGCATGTTTTTATGATGAGCATAGAGCAAGACCGTTTTTTAATAGCTTAGTTGAATATATTACTTCAGGAGCGGTAGTACTTCAAGTGCTTAAGGGGGAGGATGCTATAACTTTAAACCGCACCGTTATGGGTGCAACTAATCCTGCTGAAGCTGAAGCAGGCACTATTAGAAAAGATTTAGGTGAATCAATTGAGGCTAATAGTATTCATGGTTCAGATAGTGAAAATAGTGCGAAAAGAGAAATCGAATTTTTCTTTAATAAATCTGAAATTATAGAATAATTAATGCTAAAATATGACGTAATAGTTATAGGCGGTGGACATGCAGGCGTAGAAGCAGCCGCTGCCTCTGCACGTCTTGGAGTTCCTACTCTCTTAATTACGTTAAAACCGGAAAATTTAGGCGAAATGTCTTGCAATCCAGCAATCGGTGGCATTGCAAAAGGCACATTAGTTAAAGAAATCGATGCACTTGATGGGTTAATGGGTTATGTTATAGACCAAGCCGGTATACATTATAAAATGCTGAATGAGACTAGAGGACCAGCAGTTTGGGGACCTAGAGCTCAAGCTGATCGAAAGCTTTATAAAAAAGCGATGTATCAAATATTAACAAATTATCCTAATCTAGATATATTATATGGAAAAGTGGAAGATATAGAAATTAAATCTTCTAAAATTGAAGCGGTTATTTTAAATAACGGTAGCAAAATTCTTTGTCAAAAAATTATATTAACTACAGGTACTTTTCTATCAGGTCTTATTCATATTGGACAAAAAAAAATTCCTGCCGGTAGAGTAGATGAAGAGCCTTCGTATGGATTATCAAATACATTAAAACAAATAGGTTTTAAACTGGCTCGTTTAAAAACAGGTACACCGCCTCGCATTGATGGACGTACTATTGATTATAGTAAAACAATTTTACAACCCGGCGATAAAATTCCTCGTCCTTTTTCTGAATTAACAAATATTGTTAATGTTTCTCAGATAAATTGTTTTATCACAAAAACAACCTCAGAAACTCATTATATTATACGTGAGAATCTTGATAAATCCGCAATGTATTCAGGGCAAATAGAAGGAATAGGACCGCGATATTGTCCTTCTATTGAAGATAAAATAGTCAGATTTAGTACAAAATCAGAACATCGTATATTTTTAGAACCTGAAGGGTTAGATGATTATACGATTTATCCAAACGGTATTTCTACTTCTTTGCCTGAAGATGTGCAACATAAATTAATCAAAACAATACCAGGATTAGAAAATGTAAAGATTTTACGTCCAGGTTATGCTATAGAATATGATTATGTTGATCCACGTGAAATAAGTGTTACGCTAGAGACAAAAAAAATAGCTGGATTGTATTTGGCCGGGCAAATTAACGGTACTACAGGATATGAGGAAGCCGCAGGGCAAGGTATAATAGCCGGTATAAATGCTGCTTTAGCAGTAAAAGATCAAGCACCGTTTATGTTAACAAGAGCAAACAGTTATATTGGAGTAATGATTGACGATTTAACAACATTTGGTACTATAGAACCTTATCGTATGTTTACTTCTCGCTCAGAATATAGATTATCTTTAAGAGCAGATAACTCTGATTTACGTTTAACGGAATTAGGTATGAACATTGGAGTCGTATCAGAAAAACGTAAAAAAATATTCACAAAAAAATGTGAAGATATAGAAAAAATAAAATCATTATTAAATACCTTGTCTTTAACTACTAGTAAACTTGCTAAAATGGGTATACAGGTTGCACAGGATGGTACATATAAAACAGTATTAGACTTATTTAAAATACCTAATTTTAATGTTGAACAAGCTATTAAAATTTTTCCTATGCTTAAAGAAACACAAAATAATAACATTTTGCAATTACTCTATATTGAAGCAAAATATGCTTCATATTTAACTAGACAACACGCAGATATTAATTTATTTCAAAGTGAAGAGGCGCAGTTCATACCTAAAAATATTGACTATTTTAAAATACCAAGTATATCATTAGAGATACAGGAAAAACTTTCTTCCTATAAACCTACTACTATTGGTGTAGCACGTCGAATTCCAGGGATTACACCTGCAGCAATTACGGCTATTATAATTTATTTAAAAACTAAATATAGTGATGGAAGTTCCACGTGAAATAATTGAAAAGTTAGAAATTTTTCAAAAGTTAGTTAAAAAATGGAATAAATCAATCAATCTTGTATCGGATAATACTATACATAATTTTTGGCAACGTCATATATTAGACTCATTACAATTAATACAATATATTGATAATAAAGACATACATTTGGTTGATATAGGAAGCGGTTCCGGTTTGCCTGGTATAGTATTATCTATAGCGGGGGTAACGCAAGTAAGTTTAATAGAAGCTGATTTACGTAAATGTATATTTTTAGAAAAAGCATCAAAGATATCAAATAATAACATACAAATAATCAATCAAAGAATAGAAAAAGTAGAAATAGATTGTAGTATATTAACTTGTAGAGCTTTCTCTAACTTAAATACAATATTTAATTGCATAAAAAATATTTCAGTACGAGAAAAATTTTTGTTATTAAAAGGAAAAAATTATTTAACTGAAATAGTAGAAGCTAAAGAGAGATGGTTATTTGGTTATTTAATACATCAAAGTATTACTTGTGAAGAAGGGAAAATTCTAGAAGTTAGTAATTTAACAAAAATGATATGAAAGTAATTGCTATTGTTAATCAAAAAGGAGGGGTAGCTAAAACTACAACTACTGTAAATTTAGCTACAGCTTTTGCTGCTGTAAATAAAAAAATTTTAGTTATAGATCTTGATCCTCAAGGGAATAGTAGTACCGGTTTTGGAATTAGTCAGCAACAACGCAAAAATACTATATACCCAGTATTAACAAATTTAATAGAATTGCAAGATGCAATAATTTCTACAGATATACCAAATTTAGAAATAATTACTTCAAACACTAATCTATCTGCGGCTGAATTAGACTTAACAAAATTAAAGGACCGAGAATATATTTTAATGAAGCTATTGGCAGAAATAAAAATATTATATGATTATATAATTATTGATTGCCCTCCTTCATTAAATTTATTAACGGTAAACGCTTTAGTTGCAAGCGATGAAGTACTGATTCCAATGCAATGTGATTTTTATTCTTTAGAAGGATTAAGTCATTTGTTAAAAACAATTGAAATTGTAGAGAAAAAATTAAATCCTAAGATAAAGATTGCAGGTATATTATTTACAATGTATGATAAGCGTAATCGTTTAACTGAACAAGTAGAAGATGATGTTAGAAAATGCTTAGGAGAATTAGTATTTAAAACCGTTATTCCAAGAAATATTAAACTATCTGAAGCTCCTTCATATGGAAAACCGGCTATTATATATGATTATAAATGTTCGGGAGCAGTTGCATATATAGAACTTACAAAAGAAATCTTAGAAAGATATGGCGAAAAATAAAGGACTAGGAAGAGGATTATCTTCATTACTTGGAGAAGAAGTTATTTCTATAGAATCAGAAATAGTACAAATAATCAATATTGATAAAATAAGACCAAACGAAAATCAGCCTAGAAAAAACTTTGAATATGATAAAATAAAAGAATTAGCAGATTCTATATTGAATAATGGTTTATTACAGCCTATTATTGTTGATAATAATTTCCAAATTATAGCAGGAGAGCGACGTTGGCGTGCATGTAAATTAGCAAAAGTTTTAGAGATACCGGTAATTATAAAAAATTTAGATGCTAGAGAGAGTATGGAAATAGCATTAATTGAGAACATACAAAGAACTGATTTAACAGTGATGGAAGAAGCTCGTGGCTTTAAATATTTAATAGAAAATTTTAATTATACGGCAGAAAAATTAGCTGAAAGGCTTGGTAAAAGTCGTAGTCATATAGCTAATTTAGTAAGGCTTAATAATTTGCCGCAGTCTATTCAAGATAAAGTAAATGAAAATATACTAAGTATGGGTCAAGCTCGGTGTTTAATAAATCATGAACATGCAGAAGTAATAGCCGATCATATTATAAATAATGATTTAAATGTACGTCAAACAGAAGAACTAGTAAGACAATGGTATAAGAATGAGTATACAAAATCCCAGAACAATAATAACAAAATAGGAAAGCGTTTTTTAAAGGACAAAGCTACGGATAATGATTTAGAATTATTAGTAAAAGCTTTATCAGAAAAATTTGGTATAAAAATAACAATAGAAAATTATCCATTAGGCGGAAAATTAATATTTCATTATAAAGATTTGGAAGAATTAGACTTGATATTATTAAAATTAAATTAAAATGCCAGCATTTTATTTCTTAAGATAAATATCTAAACGAGAAAAACAATGATAGAAATTACAATTTCTGATTTTGAATTATATGATCATAGAGCAATAAATTCATACAATACAGTAGTAAATATATATATATCAGTGTAAAATAATAATATAAGGAAATAAGTAATTTATGTCATATCAATATGTTTATGAAATGGTTGGTTTAAGCAAAATTATAAATGGTAAACGAATTTTAAAAGAAACAAATTTATCATTTTTACCAAAAGCTAAGATCGGTATAATAGGTCCAAATGGAGCGGGCAAATCGACTTTATTAAAAATAATGGCAGGTATTGATAAAGAGTTTGAAGGTAAAGCAACAGCTAAAATTGGTATAAAAGTAGGATATTTACCTCAAGAACCGTATCTTGATGCTAGTAAAAATGTTTTTGATAATATCATAGAAGGTCTTCATGAAAAGAAAAAACTTATTGATGAATTTAATTATATAAGTAACAAATTTGCTGCTGAAATCACTGATGAAGAAATGCAAAAGCTTTTTGATAAACAAGCAGAATTGCAAGAAAAAATAGACAATTGTGATGGATGGAATCTAGAACGTGAAATAGAGATCGCAATGCTTGCTTTACGTTGCCCACCAAAAGAAGCAGATATTACAAAAATTTCCGGTGGAGAAAAAAGAAGAGTGGCTTTATGTAAATTGCTTTTAGAGAAACCTGATATGTTGTTACTTGATGAACCTACAAATCATTTGGATGCAGAATCAGTTTCTTGGCTTGAGGATTATTTAAAGCATTATGAAGGTACTGTAATAGTAATTACCCATGATCGTTATTTTTTAGATAATGTTACAGAATGGATATTAGAAATAGATCGTGGAAATTGTATACCGTGGGAATCAAATTATAGTTCTTGGCTTGAGCAGAAGCAAAAAAAATTAGCTTTAGAAAGTAAAGAAGACGATGATAGAAAAAAACAATTGAATCGTGAACTTGAATGGATTCGTCAAACTCCAAAAGCTAGACAATCAAAAAATAAAGCACGTATTACAGCATATCAAGAGTTATTAAATAAACAACAAGAACAAAAAACTGATCCTACTCAAATAATTATACCTAACGGACCTCGTTTAGGTGATCTTGTTATTGAAGCAGAACATATAGCTAAAAAATTTAATAATAAAATATTATTATCAGATTTTAGTTTTAAAGTTCCACGTGGAGCTATTGTAGGAATTATTGGACCGAATGGAGCAGGTAAGTCTACTTTGTTTAATATTATTACAGGTAAAATAATGCCAGATAGTGGTTCTATTAAAATTGGTCAAACGGTAAAATTAGGTTATGTCGATCAATCACGGGATCATTTAGATGATAATAAGACTATATGGGAAGAAATTTCAGAAGGTCTAGATGAATTACAACTTGGTAATAGAATAATTAAAAGTAGAGCTTATTGTGCAGCTTTTAATTTTAGAGGCGGTGATCAACAAAAAAAAGTTGGACAACTTTCAGGTGGAGAACGTAACAGAGTACATTTGGCAAAATTACTAAAAGAAGGAGCAAATGTTATATTATTAGATGAGCCGTCTAATGATTTAGATATTGATACGTTAAGAGCGCTTGAAGATGCTATTTTAGATTTTGCAGGTTGTGTATTAGTGATTAGTCATGATAGATGGTTTTTAGATAGAATAACCACTCATATTATATCATATGATAAAGAAAATAATGCTACATGGTTTGAAGGAAATTATCAAGATTATCATGAATATATGCTAAATACTAACGGGGAAAGTATTTTAAATCCAAAATATAAACATAAGAAATTAATATAAATATGTCTTTAACGCAAATATTATTAATTTTGTTTGTAGGAATATTGGTAACAAAACCGCATGATATTTTTATAATTATTAAAGAATTAAAAAAAATAAAAGCGTATTTAATTAATATTAAGTCATCTATTGTAAAAAATATAGATGAACCGTTAGAAACAGAGCAGGTAAATTTTTATTTAAAAAAAATTATTAACCTAGAAGGTTATTATCATGGTAGTTATGATTTAACAACAATAAAAGAAAAATATTATACACTAATAATTAATAATGACTTAATAGAAAATGAATCAGTACCTGATATAACAGAGAAACACTAATCCGTGCCTCGTTCAATTAATTAAATCTAAGAATTATGCAAAAAGTAGTAAAACTTAACAATATCAAAATAGGAAATGATTTACCGTTTGTTCTAATTACAGGGCCTTGTCAGATTGAAGGAAAAGATCATGCGTTGTTTATGGCAGAAAAACTTGTTAAATTAACTAGCAAGCTTGAGATTCCATTTATTTATAAATCTTCTTTTGATAAAGCTAATAGAACTTCCGTACATGGGATTAGAGGACTTGGTATTGAGAAAGGTTTAGAAATTTTATCAAAAGTAAAATCTGAATTCGATTGCCCTATTGTTACTGATGTTCATTCAGAGAGTCAATGTACCGAAACAGCCGAAGTAGCAGATATTTTACAAATTCCGGCATTTTTATGTAGACAAACCGACTTGCTTCAAGCTGCAGCAAAAACAGGTAAAATAGTAAAAGTAAAAAAAGGACAGTTTCTAGCTCCGTGGGATATGAAAAATGTGCAAACAAAACTAGAAGCTTTTGGAGTAAAGGATATATTATTTACAGAGCGAGGAGCATGTTTTGGCTATAATAACTTGGTATCTGATATGCGTAGTCTTGCAATAATGGCAGAGTTAAATGTACCTGTAGTTTTTGATGCCACACATTCCGTTCAGCAACCGGGCGGGTTAGGAGGCAGTACCGGCGGAGAAAGAAAATATGTAGAGTTACTTGCAAAGGCGGCAACTTCTGTAGGTATCGCCGGTATGTATATGGAAGTACATCAAGACCCCGATAACGCTCCAAGCGACGGTCCATGTATGATGAAGTTGGATAATCTAGAATCCATTCTTATCAAACTAAAAAAATATGATAAAATTACAAAAGAAAAATAACTTCAAATTTTACCTTTAAAAATATATATATAAATATCCCCTATTAATTCAATTTTAAAATAGAAGTAATAATTTTTTACAATATAAAAAATAGAACTTTCTTATCGTTAGAATTTCACAAATTCGCCTTTAAATCTTTGTTGTAAATTTACTTATTTAGAATTTTTTTAAATAGTATTAATATTTATTTATTCAGCTTATAGATCAAAGATGTTTTTATTTGTATAAATGCAAATAATTTGTAGGTATAATTATTATATGGAATCAAATAAAAGCAGTTGGCAGTACACTGCTTGGTAGTCCTAAACAGGAACGAGTAATATAAAATTAAAACCTTATCAAGTAACCGATAATGTAGAATCTAATAAAGAACAAAAAAAATATTATAAAGAAGCATTAGAATGGCTTGATAAACTTACGGGATCGCAAGCTGAGCATATTATTATATCTATAAATGAAATAAAAGCCAATGCTCATTATTATTTAGGTATGATCTATGAAAATAGTAAATCGGAATTAGATTGGTTTAGAGCAATAAGAGAATATATTAGTGCTCTGGAAATTGAGAAAGATTTTAACTTTCTCTATAACCATGATACCGTACATTTTTAGCAATATTTGTAAAAAAATAGGTGGATTATTTTAAATTTAGGGAGATTCTATAAGGACGAAAATAAAAGCGAAATAGTAATTAAATTGCTTCTTGAAGCAATAAAATATTTCAAGGTAAGTTTAAGTATAGACCCGATAGAAGAGTGTAGTTTTATTCTTAGAGAAATTTTTAACATCCCTAAGAATAAAAAAGAAGTAGAGAATTATCTATCTTTAAAAAAAGATCTTTATATATCTTTAGGAGAATTTTTATTTAAATTAAATTTAATACCGCTAGCTGCTTTTGAATATTTAAAGTCTGCAAGTATAGCTAGCCCTCAGGAAGAACAAAAATTATTGTTAAAAGTTCATAAAGTTTATAGTACGGAGATGGAGGAAAATACTGCTTTTATACGCTCAATGCTTGACAAAGGTAAGATGGAAGATCTGAGTATAGTTACTAAAGAGGCTGACAGAACAAAATTTTTAAGTGATACACAGACTATAATAAATGATTTTGTTTCACTGCCGGAGCCGCAAGCCAAGGAGTGGCCAGAAGTACAACAAAATCAAAATGAGCAATTGACTAATGATCAACAAGAAGTAAATAAATGCTGATTAATACAGGACATAGGCATTGGGTAAATATGAGATAATGATACAAATAAGATAATATTTACTTATAATGATCCTTTGGGCAGATCGTTAAATGATCGTCCTGACTTAGTAAAACTTATTACCGAGGTTTGCTCTGATGCAGAAATAATGGATTTAAAAACTCAACAACAAGAAGAAGGAAATACTTCGGACTGCGGAGTTTTGGTATGTGATGAGTTAATAAGACAATTTCAAGGTCTTAAAATTCTCTCTACGGAGCAATGTAAAGGACAAGGACTAAATTTAAGAAAATCTCAAGTTTGAAACATTAAAACAAAGTTTAATAGCTCTCAACAAGTCCAAGAACAACATGTTTATATTAACATTAGATAATAATGCTTCAGATAACGAAGAAGATAAAGATAATAACGTTAATAGTAATGAAGTAGAGCGTCCTCCTTATGATAATAATGACGAAGTTTAGGTAGGTGGAGCAACTATGCAACTTAATGATTAACATTAAAAGTTTGACGTTGCGATGTCATTCTAATAACAATGCCCGAGTCAATCATTTTTTTTGTGTAAGTTCATTTTTTATTTTCCAATAAATCATATTTAAAATTCCCACAAAGTATTTCAAATTGATTTAAAGCTAATGACCAATCTTTTATAGGCATAGTCCATTTTTTAGCCGCATTTTGCAAGGCTAAAAATATTATCTTTTGAATTGATTTATCATCTGGAAATACACCTTTATTTTTAATAATTTTCCTAATTTGACGATTTATAGACTCTATGGTATTCGTGGTATAAATCACCTTTCTAATCTCCTCAGGAAAGGCAAAAAATGGTATTATTCCTGACCAACTACGCTGCCAAATATCAGAAATTACTGGATATTTTTTATCCCATTTTACACTAAATTGTTGCAGTTTTAAACGAGCCATTTCTTCGTTATTTGCCGTGTAAGTTTGTTTTAAATCTGATGTTACCTCTTTTAAATCCTTATGTGACACGTACTTTACTGAATTGCGTACCATATGCACTATACATAGTTGTACTATAGTAGCAGGAAATATGCTACTGATAGCCTCAGAAAAACCTTTTAAACCATCAACGCAAGCAACATAAATTTGTTCTACACCTCGATTCTTTAATTCAGTTATACTTGCATCCAAAATTTAGAGCCTTCATTTTTTCCTATCCAAATGCCCAATAACTCCTTCTTGCCTTCTATATTAACCGCAATTGCCAAATATACAGCTTTATTTATTACTATATGATTATCTCTAGATTTAACATATATGCAATCCAAATACAATATTGGGTATATCCTATCTAAATAGCGATTTTGCCACCTAGTTACCTCCTCTAGTACTCCATCTGTTATGGTTGATATTAAATCACTAGATACTTCAGTTTGATATATTTCTTCTAAGTGACCACGAATCTCACTNATAACTGAATTAAAGAATCGAGGTGTAGAACAAATTTATGTTGCTTGCGTTGATGGTTTAAAAGGTTTTTCTGAGGCTATCAGTAGCATATTTCCTGCTACTATAGTACAACTATGTATAGTGCATATGGTACGCAATTCAGTAAAGTACGTGTCACATAAGGATTTAAAAGAGGTAACATCAGATTTAAAACAAATTTACACGGCAAATAACGAAGAAATGGCTCGTTTAAAACTGCAACAATTTAGTGTAAAATGGGATAAAAAATATCCAGTAATTTCTGATATTTGGCAGCGTAGTTGGTCAGGAATAATACCATTTTTTGCCTTTCCTGAGGAGATTAGAAAGGTGATTTATACCACGAATACCATAGAGTCTATAAATCGTCAAATTAGGAAAATTATTAAAAATAAAGGTGTATTTCCAGATGATAAATCAATTCAAAAGATAATATTTTTAGCCTTGCAAAATGCGGCTAAAAAATGGACTATGCCTATAAAAGATTGGTCATTAGCTTTAAATCAATTTGAAATACTTTGTGGGAATTTTAAATATGATTTATTGGAAAATAAAAAATGAACTTACACAAAAAAAATGATTGACTCTTTAAATCTGATGTTACCTCTTTTAAATCCTTATGTGACACGTACTTTACTGAATTGCGTACCATATGCACTATACATAGTTGTACTATAGTAGCAGGAAATATGCTACTGATAGCCTCAGAAAAACCTTTTAAACCATCAACGCAAGCAACATAAATTTGTTCTACACCTCGATTCTTTAATTCAGTTATTACTTGCATCCAAAATTTAGAGCCTTCATTTTTTCCTATCCAAATGCCCAATAACTCCTTCTTGCCTTCTATATTAACCGCAATTGCCAAATATACAGCTTTATTTATTACTATATGATTATCTCTAGATTTAACATATATGCAATCCAAATACAATATTGGGTATATCCTATCTAAATAGCGATTTTGCCACCTAGTTACCTCCTCTAGTACTCCATCTGTTATGGTTGATATTAAATCACTAGATACTTCAGTTTGATATATTTCTTCTAAGTGACCACGAATCTCACTGACTGTCATACCTCTACCATAAAGTGAAATTACCTTCTCATCAAATCCATTAAATCTCCTCAGCCCTTTTGGTATTAATTGTGGATTATACTCACCTTCCCGGTCTCTTGGTACTTCTAATGTCAACTTACGACCATCATCATCAATTACTGTCTTTTCATAGCTACCATTACGACGATTATTGTCTACTTTTTCTACTTTACTATGCTTTGAGTAGCCCAATTCATGATCTAACTCACTTGCTAATATTTTCTCAACTATTTGTTTCTTTAGCTGTTGAAATAAACCATCTCGACCAAATAACTCTGATGGGTCTGCTTTTGATAATAATTCTTCTACTAGCTGATTACTTATGTTTAATTTTTCTTTATCTTTACCTATTTCTTTAGCCATAATTTCCCTTTGTTTTAGTTACTTCTTTTTACAGTAATCTCTTACTGCTTTTTTTGCAACTTACACAAATTTTATTATAGACTCAAAATAATTTTAGAAATGTCTATAGAATTTAATATAAAAGAAAAAATTTATATCATTTTATGTACGTTTTTTACAGTCCTTATTATAGTAGGGAAACTTAATATATCAAAAATTTGTTTACCTTAATATTTTTAATTTTTATATTCTTGAATTATCTATAGGAGCAATTTTTTACCCGTTAACTTTTTTATTAACGGATTTAATAGCTGAGTTTTACGGTAAAGAAAGAGCCAATTTTTGTGTAAAGCTTGCTATTATTTTTAATATAATAGTAGTTTTAATAATAAGTCTCATGGATAAATTGGAAGCTACTAATATCTTGTTTAGCATCAACTTTTGCCTGTTATATAGCTCAACTTGTTGATATTAATATCTATTTATGGATATGTAAAATTACTAAAGGTAAATATTTATGGATAAGAAATAATTTTAGTACGGCAATTTCTTTATTTATCGATACTTTTATTGTAATTGGGATTATGAGCTTATTTAATATTTTTCCTTTTGACCAATTAGGTCATCTTGTACTTAATAGCTATTCATTTAAACTATTTTTTACTATATTTAGTACTCCAGTATTCTATGCAGGAGTTTGGTTAATAAGCTTATTCATTAAGAAAGGATAAGCTCTTAGGAAAAGCTTATCCTTATTTAAATTTTCTATTGGTGATTTACAAATTGACTTTTAGTTTAATAAGTCCTTGATGGCTTTGATACTTTCTATGCGTATAATAATTATACTCAAGTAGAACATTGATATTTTTTCTACTCATAAGTATATTACTACCGATATTATATCCAAGCTTAGGTTGTTTTAGTGTAATAATTGTTTCTTGTAATGTTTGTCCTTTAAAAGTCGCTTTTGCATTAACTTTTGTATTTTTATTATTGAAGTGATACTCAATATTACCATACAAACTTGGTGTTAATACTATATTGTTTTTGGTCACTATAGGCTTAAACACTATTTTACCGCCAAGGCTACTTTCAAATAATTGATTTGATTTCTTTTGAATCATGAGATTTTCTATATCTACATTATACTCTTTATAGTTGCTAGCTCTTGAATAATCATATTGAAAACCGATATTAGGAATAAAATGTAAATCGTATTTTGTACGATATTGATAATTTAATAAAGTTTGAAAACTTAAATTATTGTTTTGATATTTTCCAATTATATTATTAATACTTTTAGATCTATTCTTAATATAATTATGACCGTAAGATGTTATAGCCTGCAATGAGAAACCTTTAATTAGTTCTTTTAGACCGTAAATGCTTAAAAGATGACCGTTAACTACTGTTTTCCCTAGTTTTTTATTATATTTAATTTGGGATCCCAAACGGCTATAAGCTATTCCTATAACATCATGACTATTGATGAATTCAGCATCAGTCCCGATAGTTATGCCGGTTGTACGATTTTGATATTTTGGAATATTCTTCCAAGTGCTTTGTTTGTTGATGCCGTATAAGCCGCTAATCCATACCCCTCTGTTTATACTAGTTTCTTCATCACCGGCCCCTATTGCAGTAACCTTTAATCTATCACTTATATTATAGTGAACAGGTTTGTGAAGAGTTGAAGTCGCCTTAACTAATATTGCTACTTTCCCACTAGTATCATCAGATACCTGTTGTCTCTGTGTCGCCTCATTTTGTTCTGTAATTGCTTCAGTTTTGAATGACACATCGATAGCTTCATCTTCGCTTTCTAAAACTATATCTTTTTTTAATTCTTCGTCAGTGGTGCTATTGCTTTCTTCTAATTCTTCTTCATCAGTTGCATACCCTTCATCGTCTTCATCACTAGATCTTAATGCTAGAAGTGATTTTTTGTCATCTGATGATTTATCATTTTTGCTATCGTTAGAACTCAATAATCTCGGTGATAAAGCGGTTGTTGAATCAGATTGCTCTGACTTTAAATCAGATTGCTCTGACTTTGAATCAGATTGCTCTGACTTTGAATCAGATTGCTCTGACTTTTTATTGCTATCTTCAGGTTGTGTATCATCCTTTGTTGAGGATTCGTCATTTGTAGCTTTGTTTTCTTGTTGGAATAATCGTAATTTTTTCGAATCTAAACGTCCTATTTTCTTTTTATTGTTACTATTTTCTGATTGAATATCACTACCATATTTTTGTTCTAGTTCAGTAGACTCTGCTAGTACTTGTTTAACAAATAGAAACAATTCTTTATCTTTTGTTAATTCCAAAAGTTTAGAAGTATAAATATTATGTATTTCTTGCCCTATTTCAGTTCTAGGACCTATAAAATCAGAGTGAGCAGTATTAAATACCTCTTTTACCGCTTCTTCTGGATATTTTGTCAATAGCTGTGTATAAATATTATGTACTTCTTGCCCTATTTCAGTTCTAGGACCTATAAAATCAGAGTGAGCGGAAGTAACCGCCTCCGTTAATTTTTTGCTAAGTATAATATTATTTTCAGCATATTTAATAAATTCTTTATCTTTTGTTAATTCCAAAAGTTTAGAAGTATAAATATTATGTACTTCTTGCCCTATTTCAGTTCTAGGACCTATAAATCTAGAGTGCATAGTGTCGACTGCTTCTTGGATTTTTTCAAAATACTTATTATTTTGATGAGCTTTAGATAAATTTTTTGAATGCTCCAATGCTACTGATTCCACTATAGCTTTTTTAAATAAATCGGCATCGGAGTATTTTGCTTTATGTCCTGCTGATTTTTGTCCTGATAAAGTAAATTCTTCATATCTTAAAGCTATATCGGAGCTAAAGTGATAAATTTTTGGAGTTGTTTTAAAAGTAGATGTATTTGTATTGGATTGAGTAATCCCTAAACTTTTTAGATAAGCTAATTCCCAATCTTGTGAATCAGGCAGTGGCGGTGGTGGCATGTTTCCGGTATGGATGGGTTTTTTAGCTTTTTCTTGCGAGCACTCTTTAATAGCTTTTAATATCATAGGCCCCTTTAATTTACTAGCAAGAATGCTTATTTGTTCATTGCTCATGTCTGTAAATGAAGGCAAAGCTGATCTTAATTGATCTAAATTATTATTACCTGTTAGTTTGATAGTAGAAGCTTTTAAAAGCTCTTTTAATAATTCGGGGGCTTTTTCCTTTACTATAGTAATAAACTCATTGTGAGGTAAATTTGCTGTAATTAATTCTTCAAATTTTATTGTGTTTAAAATAGCTGTTCTTAAATCATCAAGTTTAGCCTGTGCTTGATCAGAATTAATTATTTTTCTTAAGTTTGTATCTTCTGTTATTAAAAAATTAGCTTGTTGTACTATAGTTAATATATTAGGGTTGTTAATTAACTCTTCGACTCTATTGCCAAATATATCTTGATCGAAGTTTTTTGCATTAGTATAGGTAAATACTAATTGTTCAAACGGATTTTGTTTGCTCTGTAACTCTCTAATCAATTCTGATTTATTGAATTCAAGTTTAATAGGTCTCTTTAATTCTTCAGATATTTTACATGACGATAATAAAATACGTTTTACTGCATCATCAGTGTCTTCATTGAAAAGATTTTTAATTATCTCTTCGCTTGTTATTGTTTTCTTACCATTTACGGTTATATCTTTTATATACTGGTCTTGAACAAGGGTGTTAAAAGCTTCTTTAGCTTTTTCTGCGATTTCAGGGGTTGAAATGCTAAATAAATTTACAAGAGTTTTCTCGTCAGCTCCTTGGTTGGCGTATGATTCTGTTAATATTTGACGTATAACATTTGTAAGATCAGCTTGTCTTTTTATAAGCTGATCTTGTAAATCATTAGCTTTTGTACCTCCTGTCTCAGTTCTATATTCTGCATATAGTTTGGCATAAGCTGTATCTGGCGTGCTTCTGTCTGTGCTGGTTGCACTAGAAGCTGTAGGTTGAAGTGGTGCTTTTGATTGAACAGTAGTATTGCGAGTAAACTGAATATATAATGAATGTATGTGAGGATATTCTGCTTGTAACTGATTTAAATCAAAATGGTTAGAGTTGCTACTAAAGCCTTGAGAATTTAAGGGAGGTGGTGGGGGTGGCATGCTTCCATTTAGCGGTAGAGGTGGTGGATTCGGAATGCCGCTTTGTGTTTGTTCTAAATTATTTGCATTATTACCTACTGCTAACCCTAAAATTTTATTGGTTTCATTGCTGAGTTTACTATCAGATAATATTACTTTAATTACTGAATTTAATGTGTGGTTATTTACTTCTTTGGCTAGTTTTATCATATCGTCTTTAGTTAAACTATCTCTTATTAGCCCTTTATTTTTTAGTTCTATATTTATTTCTTTTACTATTTCTGGTGTTAAAATATAGAGGCTTTTTACAATATAGGGTTGCATTCTGTTTTTTAACTCTAATTGCAGAGTTAAAAAGTTTTCTACTGAACTCTTATCTTTACTTGCTGCTAGTTTGATAAGATCTAATCGTGCCTTTTCTTCAAATTGACTATTAGATATATTTCGTGTTGCATAGTCTTGAATTCTTTCAGCAAATATAGTTTTTTCTTCAGAAGAACTATTTTCTAATAATTCTTTTAAAATAGGTCTATTTTTAACGTCAATATTGGTATTGAAATCTAATTGTCCCTTATCATTGCTAAATAATACCCTTTGAATAGTATCATCATTAAAATCACTTAAGATAGTCGTTACTGCTTCTTGTTTATAAATACTATCTACTTGAAGAGTTAATGCTGCTATAGGATCTGTTTTAATAAGATTTTTAAAGTCTTCAATATTTTCTTCTTGTTGTATTATTCTATTTAGATTGTGTTGAGAGTGCGTTAATTTACCCTTACTTTCTTTAGTATTAAAGTGCTTTTTAAAAGTACTTATAGGATCAAAAAAATATTGTTGTTTCTTTTTTCTACCCGTGAAAATCCCTGAAGATGTTCCTGTATTATTTATACCTTTATGTGGTCTATAATTATGGTTGTTTTCATTGTTGTTTAGCAACTGGTTTGCTGCTATTCCGGCTCTTATTTGGTCTATATAAGAATTTGCTTTTACTACCCCTATCTTAAATTCATTCATTAATTCGTCAGCGTTAGGGATAATATTATTATCTATATAGTACGATTTTTTACCAAGCATCATCTGAGTTGCTATTGATGCGATATAGTTTGTTGCCTCACCTTTATCAGCACCAAACCTCTTTTTTAACTCTTTTTCTGTAGGAATATGGCTATCGGCTATATATTGTAGCTTTTCTTTGTCCATAACTTTAAGTCTTATTGACTTAATATAGCCGTCTCTATTATCATCACGAGATATACCAAACCTCTTTTTTAACTCTTTTTCTGTAGGAATATGGCTATCGGCTATATATTGTCCCTTTGCGTTTTCCATAATTTCAGTTCTTATTGAAGCAACAAAAGATTCTGCATCATCTTTATTCATGTTAAGAGCAGTCCTTACTTCTTGCATTTCAGGGATAATATCATTATCAACATAATGTTTGTATTTAATATCTCTGTTTATTGAGCTGATATATAGTTCGATTATTGCTTTTTTGTCTTTTTCTGCACGACGTACCTTTTGATTGTGTTCTACATTATTGTCTATTTTGCTAGGGTCATAACTTATTCCAAGATTTGTTGCTGCTTCTATATCTGTAGGAACTACACCTTGATTAATATATTCTTGTTTTTTTGTATCAAAATCTTGTTGTTTTACTCTTTCGATGTATAATAAAATTTCAGCTCTTGCTTGTCTTGCTTTATGTCTAGTATTATATAAAAAACTTGATAAATCTGTTTCCTTATACTTTATTCCTAGATCATCTTGTGCTTGAGTAAAACTAGGAACTAAATCTGCTTCTTGCCATTTTTTGATTTTTTCATTTGGAGTCAAATCTTTCCAAATATTTTGTTGCTGTGTTGAATTGTGCTTTTCCCATGCCGGGATTTTACTAACTAAATCTTTAAAGCTTGCCGCTCTAGCACTTGTACTTAAAAAGCTACTAGTCAACAAACATGTTGACATGAAAAAAGTTAAAACATATTTTTTTGAGTGGGAATTTTGTAAATTCATTCAAACCTCGATTAGTTATTATTTTTAAAATACAAACGAGGCGAGTTATATAATATTTGTTAACCTATGTAAACTATTAATTACTAATTTTTGTTAACCAATGAATTTTCTAGCCAAAATGTGTTTAATATATCACATGCTAATGTATACTCCAAATTTTAAACTTTTTTCAAAAGGAGTATGTAATAATACTTTTGAAAGAAATGTACTTCAGTTTTTGGTAAATAAAATATGCAAATTCAATTTCACTTATATAACACTCTTAGCCGTACTAAGGAGGTTTTTAATCCTCAAGATCAAGCTAACGTAAAAATGTATGTATGTGGACCGACTGTTTATGATAATCCTCATATAGGCAATAGTAGGTCGGGAGTAGTATATGATTTACTTTATCGTATAGTTATAAAAATATTCGGTGAGAAGGCAGTAAAATATGTACGTAACATTACGGATGTTGACGATAAAATTATCGATAGAGCTGCACTACTTGGTGTTACTATTGATGAGTTGACTGATAAAGTTACGAAAGAGTTTCATAAAAATATGGCATATTTAGGTTGTATGCTACCTAGTATTGAGCCGAAAGCTACAAAACATATTGATGTAATGATCGCAATAATAGAACGCTTAATAGCAAAAGATCACGCATATATTGCTGATAATCATGTTTATTTTGATGTTTTATCAGCGCCAAATTATACGGAATTATCTAACCGCAATTTAGAAGAAATGTTTGAGGGAGTGCATGTAGAAAATAGTAAAACCAAAAAAAATCCACAAGATTTTGTATTATGGAAACCGGCAAAGCAAAATGAATCGGCAAATATGAATTTTGAAAGCCCCTGGGGACTTGGTCGCCCTGGATGGCATATTGAATGTTCAGCCATGAGCTACAAATATTTAGGTGAGAATTTTGATATTCACGGCGGCGGAGCAGATTTAATCTTTCCGCATCATACCAATGAGATTGCTCAAAGTAGATGTGCTTTTCCAAATTCTACCTATGCTAAATATTGGGTACATAATGGGTTTCTAACGGTTAACGGTGAGAAAATGAGTAAATCTCTTGGTAATTTTATTACCGTAAGGGATTTAATGGATAAGCAAATTCAAGGAGAAGTAGTAAGGTTATTTTTATTAAGTAGTCACTATAGGCGTCCTCTTGATTATAATGATAAAGCTATAGAAGATGCTAAGAAAACTTTAGATTATTGGTATAGAGCTATAGAAAATATTAATGTGCAGAAAATAGATTTACCTCATGATTTCATGCAAAGCTTACTTGATGATATAAATACGCCGCTTGCTGTTAAAATCATTAATGACTACGCTAAAGTTGTTTTTATTTCTAAAACTGAAGAAGAAAGGCAGCTTAACGCCTCTGCTATTATTACTTGTGCTAATTTTATTGGTTTAATGAATAAGACTCCACACGAGTGGTTTAATAGCGGTGTGGATAAACTCTATATAAATGAGCTTGTAAATAAGCGTTTGGAAGCAAAAAAACAAAAAAATTGGTTATTAGCCGATCAAATTCGTAACCAGTTATTAGAGGAAAAAATAATTCTAGAAGATCAACCTGATGGTACTACTATTTGGCGAAAAGAATAAAAGCTTGTAAATTACGCAATATGCGTATATAATTATAGGCTTGTAAGTCGTCATTGCGAGGAAATTATGTAATAATTGACGAAGCAATCTCACAGGATATTTGATGAGATTGCCACGCAGCCTACGGCTGCTCGCAATGACGATTATCCAAAACTTAAGTAAAAAATTCACACGTAAGATATATGTTAGTTCATTAGAATGGACATCTTACGGAGGTATAAACTAACAATTAGGAGAATTTAAAAATGTCAAAAATACCATCTGTTAACATTAAAGCATTATTAGATGCGGGCGTGCATTTCGGTCACAAGACCTCACGTTGGAATCCTAAAATGGCATCTTACATATATGGTGAACGTGATGATGTTCATATAATCGATTTAAGACAAAGTGTCGCTTTAATGAACGTTGCTTTGAATGCAATATATGAAACCGTAAAAAAAGACGGTAAAATATTATTTGTAAGTACTAAAATACAGGCAAGCGATATTATAGCGGAATATGCCGAAAAATGCGGGCAGTATTACGTAAATCATAGATGGCTTGGTGGTATGCTAACTAACTGGAAAACTATTGCGGGTTCAATAGAAAAGCTAAATAAGTTAGACAAAACCTTAGAAAACGAAGAAGCACTTATGGGTTATACTAAGAAAGAGATACTCGATATGAGCCGTAAGAAAGATAAATTACTTCTATCTCTTGCCGGTATTAGAAATCTTAATTCTAAACCTGATCTTCTAGTAGTTATTGACACTAATAAAGAGCATATCGCAATTAATGAAGCGGTAAAGCTTAATGTTCCTATAGTTGCAGTAGTTGATACTAATTCTAATCCTGATAATGTAGATTATCCGATTCCGGGTAATGATGATTCTATAAGATCAATAAGACTTTATTGTAGTTTATTTGCAGATGCGGCATTACAAGGACTTGAAGAATCAATGAAAGCTTCAGGAGTTGATATGGGTGCTATGCAAGAGCATACAGATAAGGCGTTAACTTCTAAAAATGTTTCTAAATTAAAACAAGCTAAAAAATTCTCTAAAACGAAAAATATTGATGAAGAGACAAATACAGAATTTGAGCAAGCATTAAATGATGCCGATGAAAATAAAAATTCTTATAATGCATAAGTGTTGTTGCATGGATAGGCTTTTCCATTGTTATCCCGCGACTTGATCGCGGGATCCAGCTTAAAATACTAATATTAGTATTTTAAATTGTTTTTATGGACCCCAGGAGCAAGCCACGGGGTGACACCGAGGTCGTTCTTCGAGCTACAACCCAAGCCAAATATAATAATTAAGGAGAAAGTAAGGTATGAGTGAAATAAATATAAGTGCTGCAGCGGTTAAAGAATTAAGAGAAAAAACTGGTGCAGGTATGATGGACTGCAAAAAAGCATTAATAGAAACCAGCGGTAATTTTGAAGAAGCTATTGATTTTCTTCGTAAGAAAGGTTTAGCTGCTGCTGCAAAGAAAGCCGGACGCATTGCTTCTGAAGGTTTAACTGCTGCAAAAGTTGATGGGCTTACCGGAGTGGTAATTGAAGTAAATTCCGAAACGGATTTTGTTGCTAGAAATGAGCAGTTTCAGGATCTAGTTAAGGATATTGCAAATCTTGCAGTAATTGCAAAAACTATAGACACGCTAAAAACATTTAAAATGCAAAGCGGTAAATCAGTTGAAGAAGAAATTATAGAAAATATCGCTACAATCGGTGAAAATTTAACATTACGTCGTATGGATATATTAGAGATATCTGAAGGAGCAATCGGTTCGTACGTGCATAATGAAGTTGTACCGAATTTAGGAAAAATTTCCGTATTAGTAGGTCTTGCGTCTAACGCAAAAGATAAAGCAAAACTAGAAGCTTTAGCTAAACAAATTGCTGTTCATGTAGCAGGAAATAACCCGCAAAGTATAGATGATTCAAGCTTGGATCAAGCACTCGTAGAGCGTGAGAGAAAAGTATTTTTTGAAAAATCTAAAGAAGAAGGAAAGCCTGATAATATTATAGAAAAAATGGTAGAAGGTAGAATACGTAAATTCTTCTCGGAAGTTGTATTGCTTCAGCAAAATTTCTTATTTGAACCTAAACTTACCGTTGCGGAAGTAATTAAAAATGCTGAAAAAGAACTCGGTGCAGAAATTAAAATCGCCAAATTTATTAGATACGAACTTGGTGAAGGTATAGAATATGAAGAAAAAAACTTTGCCGATGAAGTAGCTGCCATTACGCAAGGTTAATGGGCTTGTTTCATAGCTTCAATGTCATTCCCGCGTGGATACCAAATCGTCATTGCAAGCATGTGTTGTTGTGTAGACACAATTCTATCCTGTCATCCCGCGACTTGATCGCAGGATCCAGTAAAAATATAAAAACAACTAGTATTAGTTATTTTTATGAATACCGTGGTCAAACCACGGTATGACACCGAATGCGTTTTTCTATCCACGCAATAATACCTTCCCGTGGTCAATTGAACTAGGTGACAGTAAAAAACTCGTGAATACTTACTCACACCTTTTCAAAGCAAACAAAGGCAAATTTAGGATAAGTGCTTATTCTAAACTCGTATTTATAATATCTCTCTAACTACAATCAACTATCTATTAATAAATAATTTTCGGTTTTTTACTTTATAATAAAAGATTTATATTGACTTAATCATAGAAAATCTTACATTAATTGTTATTATTAGTTTAAATGAAGAGCGTTTTATGTCAAGGACAAAAGAGGAATATGCTGCACAAATTTATGCTGTCAAAGAGCATCGTAGGAGACAAGCTAATTATAGTGATAATGATGCCGAATTACTTGGAGTTATTATAGTATGTGCCGGTTATGCATGTTATAAAGCAGTAGAAGGGGCAGTAAAAGTTACCGTCACAGGAAGTAAAATTATAGAAAACGCCTATAAGATAGGAAGTGGACAAATAGCAGTACTCGGTACTGATGCCGAAAGTAAAATAACTTATATAACAAAGCATCCTTCGTCTCGAGGTAATACGAGTACTCCCACTCAGTCGATGACAACTCATCCTGTAGATCCTTTAGAGCAAAATCCCCCTAATACTCCTACCTCTAAAAGAGAAAAGGCTAAAATATACGGAAAAAAACTGGTAGATAGTACAAAGATTGGAGCTAAAACCCTTTCAAACGCTTATAAAGTGACAACCGGTACAATAGAAGTCGTCGGTCCAGGAAGTGATTTTAACAGTAACGGTAAGGAAAAATTTATATTTTCTGAACCTACTAAGCGTAAAGTTGTTCAAAAAGAATTTAAAACCGAAAACGGTTATAAGTGCGGTATTGTGTTGGAAGAGGCAATTGAAGCTTCCTTAACATTAAGATTGAATAACAAGTGTATAGTTAAGATTAAAGAATTTAGAAGCATGATTGTCCCTGATACTACAGAAGATACAGGAGACACTTTTGATATTTCGCTAATTTTAAAATATTCTGATGGGGCAAACATGCCTAAAGCAGATTCTGCTTTTTTAAAGATACATTACGGTAGAGACGGAAAATTAAATAAGTTATCGTTGCCAAACCCACCTATAATTTTTCATAACCAATGGTATCCGGCCTTAACCGTTTATAAAGGTGAATTATGTTCTTTGCCTATAAGTAGTGGTATTATAGGTATTTGAATAAGAAAATACTAGAAAATAACGGAAGTATAGAAATCAGTCACGTAGATCCTGAATTTACTATAGAGCTTTTAGGAGAATAAGAGTTTTTAGTTAAATTCTATCAAAGAAACTTCGTAATTACTTTTAAATATTCATCTAGGACTTTTTGGTTGTCCTTAACAAATTTTAAAGCATTTTCGCGGTAAGCTGTAAGTTCTAGAGTATTATTAGACCTGAGTAGATATGTTAGTTTAATTAGTAAATCTTCACCGTTTTTGATTTGGATAGCTGCTTCATTTTGCAGTACGCCTTTAGCGATATCGGTGTTTTTGCTCATATCGGGACCGAATATAATACAATTAGAGAAATATGCTGCTTCTAAAATATTATGCCCGCCTTGTTTAAAAGAACCGCCGATAAAAGAAATTGTAGATACAGAAAAAAATAGTCCCATTTCGCCGAACCTATCAACTATATAAAGATCATCGCTTAAAACAGGTAAATCATTTTGCGACTTAGCGGTAGCGGATAAATTATGTGACTTACAATTATCGATAATTGATTTAACTCGCTCAGGATGTCTTGGAATTAAGATAATATAGCAGTCTAAAAACTGCTCTTTTAGGTTTTTGATTATAGGCAAAATCACCTCTTCATCTTCGGGGTGAGTGCTGGCAAATAGCACGACTCGCCTATTGTCTAAATGTAAGCTTAATTTTGATAACTCTTCTTGATTGACCGGAAGTTTTTCGTTGGCAAATTTAATATTGCCTAAATTCACTGCATCTGATACGCCAAGTTCATTGAATTTTTGTAAGTCACGCTCGCTTTGCACGATAATTTTACTGCAATTTTTGAGAATAAGCTGAAAAAAGCTTTTTCTTTTTAGCCAAGCTTTAAACGATTGATCGGAAATACGAGCATTAACTAGTAGTAATTTACACTGCTTTGCTCCCTCATTAATAGTACACGGCCATAATTCCGATTCTATAAAAATGCCTAAATCAGGTTGCCAATTTCTTAAAAATTTTCGAGTAAAAATAATATTATCTATCGGTAAAAATTGGTGAACTGCTATTTTAGGTAATTTGGTAGTTAATATTTTAGCGGAGCTGTTAGTCCAAGAAGTGACTAGAAAACGAACGTCAGGGTAGCGTTTACTTATATTATGTATTAATGTTAAAGCTACCATAGACTCGCCAACGCTTGCTGCATGAATCCATATCAGCCTTCGTGTATAACTTGCTTCTAAAGGTAATTTATACGTCGGTCCTAACCCTTCATCCTCACGTATTAGTGTATACGCTGTGGTTCGCAGTGAAGTGTCTCCTTTAAATTCCTCTTTATTAGCGGACGTTTGCACGAAGTCTAATAAATCGTCTTGTCTGTGTTTGCCAATAGCAAAACGCTCTTGGATGCGTCTTATATCTTCTTTACCTATTAACAAACGTATAAGAATTATGATAAAATAAACAGGTAATAATATAAAGCTTAAAGCATAATATAATAACATCATTGCTTTAAACTCTCTGTTAAGCTTGCTAATTGTTTTTCAAGGCTTATATGGTTTTGTATTTTATCATTTGTGAGTTCTAAAGGCAAGCCAACTATGATTTTAATGGTACCAAACGGTAGGGGTATTATTAATTTATCCCAACTTTTTAATCTGAAACATCTAGAAGTGGAGCTGACTATAGTAATAAGTTTTGTGTTATATCTATAGGCAATTTCGGTAATACCGCTATTTACTTTATATACCGGTCCTTTAGGACCGTCCGGCGTGACTATTATATTTGCACCTTGAGATAACTTACCTATAATATTACGTAAAGCTCCAATTGGATTTTTATTAGTAGAACCTACTATCACTCTGCAACCGAATTTTCCTACTAGATCGTTTAAAATTTTTCCGTCTAAATGCGGTGATATTAAAGCATAGAGATTTCTATGTCCTATAAACATAGCCGGACTTAAGGCAAGCATATTATGCCAAAATGCAAAGATTACCCCTTGTTCGTTTAGGAATTTTTCCTTATTGCCGTTATCGTAAAATATAAATTTCTGCTTTGAAGTAAAGTAAACAAAACGCAAATACCAATATAGTAAAATAGTAATTATACTAAGTACGTATTTATTATTTTTTAAAAATTTTTTAAAAACTTTCCGCATTATTTTTTTGTTGGTTTAGGTGGCTTTTTAACTTTTCCGTCATTGCGAGGAAATTACGAAGTAAGTGACGAAGCAGTCTCAGGATATTTGATGAGATTGTCACGCAGCCTATGGTTGCTCGCAATGACGATGTGGTATCCATGCAAAGCCTTAAGCAGGAATGACATCGATTGTTCTCTCAATTCTAATACAAGCTTTTTCTAGCTCTTCCATAGAAGTAGCATAAGAAATTCTAAAATATCCCTCTAAGCCGAAAGCGATACCAGGTACTACGGCAACTTTTGCTTCTTCAAGTAAATATTCGGCAAAATCATTACTATTTGCAATAATTGTTCCTGATTTAGTTTTATGCCCAAATATTTTATCGCATTTAACAAATAAGTAAAACGCTCCTTCCGGCTTATAGCATTCAAAATATTTTACTCTTTTCAAAATTGATAAAGCAAGATCACGCTTTTTTTGACAATTTAAAGCATTAGGCTTTATATAATCTTGAGGACCGTTTAATGCTTCAATAGCAGCCATTTGACTTATTGAACAAGGGTTTGAAGTACTTTGCGACTGAATAATAGTCATTGCTTTAATCAAAGCTTTAGAGCCTGCACCGTAGCCTATACGCCAACCCGTCATAGAATAAGCTTTAGATACTCCGTTTACGGTAAATATTCTCTTTTTTAAATCAGGTGCTATTTGGGCTAATGTATAAAATTTAAAATCATCAAAAGTAATATGCTCGTAAATATCATCGGACATTACGTTTACATGTGAATATTTTCTTAAAACTTTAGCAATATTTTCTAGTGCTTCAAAATTATAGCTTGCACCTGTTGGATTACTAGGTGAGTTAATAATAAGCCACTTAGTTTTATCCGTAATTGAACGTTCTAAAGCTTCTGCACTTAATTTAAAGTTATTTTCAATTCCGCAATTTACAAAAACAGGTGTTCCTGTGCTAAGTGCAACCATATCAGGATATGAAACCCAATAGGGTGCTGGAATAATTACCTCATCCCCTTGGTCTAAAGATGCCATAAACAAATTATATATAACTTGCTTACCGCCGGTGCTTACTATTATTTCATCAAGTTCGTAATCTATATTATTTTCACGTTTGAATTTGTCTTTTATTGCTTGCTTTAAAAGAGGCATACCCTCAACGTTAGTATATTTAGTAAAGCCGTCTTTAATCGCTTTAATCGCCGCTTCCTTAATATTGTCAGGCGTATCAAAATCAGGCTCACCGGCACCGAGTGTGATAATATCAACTCCCGCTTTTTTAAGTTCAAGAGTTTTTTTAACGACTGCAAGGGTCGGCGACGGTTTTATAGAACTTAGCCTCGTAGAAATAATTGACATAATTTGAGTCCGTATTAAATGAAAGCTATAGTAAAATCGGTAATTTCAAGAAATAAATATTAATTCTTATAATGAAATCTACAATTATATATTATAATTTGTTTAGTATTGACAGAATATATTAGTCTATGTTCGTGGTTAATTCTACGTGACCATAAACCTGATAATATATGTTTTAAAGGTTCGGGCTTACCTATACCTGTAAACGATGCTTCTTGGATATTTTTTATTAGAAGTTTAATACGTTCATATTTTTTAATATCGTATTTTTTCCAATACACTAAATCCTCCGCTGCTTCTAGTGTCCACTCAATCTCAATCATCTAAATTAACTTTAGCAAACTCTCCTCTTTTTGCTTGTTCGATAGATTTTTTTATTCGATTTGCATTAGCCAGATTAGATAATAAATATAATGTTTCTTTTGTAGATTCATATTCTTCTTCGGTTAAAAGAATAATATTCTTATGATTCTTTCTTTTAATAAGATAAGGGACATGATCGTTTTCTACGGTATTTAGTACAGAGCTTAAGTTTTTTCTAAATGAAGTGCCGCTAATTGAGTTCATGAGCTACCTACTGATGTACATATAACATGTACATCCTAGCTTCAATGCCATTAATTTACAAGTAAAATTATTATTTTATTTAAAAATTTATCAATATATGCTTTATTATAGTAAGTAATATTAATTTAGTAATTAAACTATGCTCGGTAAAATAAAAGACAAAATCAAACATTATTGCTTAACTATAATAAATGTACCGAATTTTATTAAGAATAAAATTTTAGAATTTAAAAATTATATAAGTGATTGTAAATATAAATTCTCTCATTTAACCGAAACTAATTATCAACTTGGACTCGATCATTTATATAGAGGTAATTTAAATGATGCATTACTTAGGTTTAAACTAGTCGATAAATTTTTTAATCCTAATGATTCTAAAGTATATTCTCAACTCGGATGGGTTTATTTTTTAAAAAATAATTACAGGCAAGCTATAGAATATTTAGAAAAATCTAATGAAAAATATAAAACTATATTTATAAATTTTTTGAAAAATTATAAGGATATTATTGAAATACCTCAAGAAATTTGTGGAAAATATCGTGATTTAACTGCACAATATTATCCTACTATTTTTAATAACGATAAAAATATCCATCTTCCGTATAGGTTTGTTAATGAAGCACTTAAGCAGATATCTGATTTACCGGATAATTACTCTATTTTGGAACTTGGAAGTAATATAGGGCTTGTAGGTTATGAAATACAAAAACGTTTTCCGGAACGTTTTACTTTAACCGGTGTAGAAGTTTCTGCTTTAATGAATAAGTTACAAGAAACATATTACCCGAACACTAAAATTTACGATCAAATATATAATATTGCTATCGATGAATTTTTAAAACAAAACTCTAATAAATTTGATATTATTTTTAGTTTTTGCGGATTATCGTTTACTAACAATTTAATAGAATATTTTAATTTAATATACTCATCTCTTAATAAACAAGGGTATTTTGCCCTTTGTTTACCGAATGCGACGAAGACACAATTTTCAGTAAAACGCAAAGAATTTATTTTTAACTTGAATGAAATAAATAATTTTTTACAAAAACATAATTTTACCATATTAACTTCGGAAGAAATAATACTAGCGGAAAACAATAAATATAGTATTATTATTTGTAAGAAAACAGCATAAATCAATGAGAATATTAATTATATTATCCATTATTTTATGTTCATTATCGATAAGAGCTGATCTTGAATATGTTGATAATGACATATATAAATATAATGGTGGAAGCAATGAAAACGGTTGCGTGGAAGTTTATGATCCATATGAAAAATTTAACCGTAAAGTGTTTGTATTTAATTCTGTGTTAGATTATATAATATTGCGTCCTTTAGCGATAGGTTATAAGAACATCACGAATGATTACGTAAAAGCACGCGTTAATAGTTTCGTCAGTAATGTCGATACACCGCTTACTGCGGTAAATTACGGGCTTCAGTTAAATTACGATAAAACTATGAAAAGCGTTTGGCGGTTTTTCATTAACACTACGCTTGGCATAGGCGGTTTATTTGACGTGGCAGGTAAAGTAGGTTTGCCGTCTGATCGTCAAACTTTCGGTAGTACCCTCGCACATTATGGAGTTGCCCCAGGTCCTTATTTAGTATTGCCGATAATCGGTAGTACTAACGCAAGAGATATGACGGATTCGGTAATTACTAATTATGCTCTTAATCCATTAATGTACTACACTCATAATGATTTTGACTTAGGAGTACTAGCAGTTAGTAAAATAAACGATCGATATGTTGTATTACCGTTTAGTGATTATGTGATGAAGAATTCTACCGATCCTTATTTGGCTATTAGATCAGCATTACATCGTGCTCGTGAAGCATCGGTTCAATATCCTGAAAATTTTAAATGTCCTAAACCCAAGAATTAATGAAATTAAAGAGGATTATATGCAAAAAATTATTACAGGTTTATTTTTATTAGTGATGACGTTTTCCGCTTATTCTAATGAAAAAGTGCCTGCCGGTTTGAACAGTTACGTTACTAATTTAGTAAATGAAGCTTCTAGTATATTAAACGATAGTAAATTATCTGAGCGAGTAAAAATTGCTAAAGCACGTGAGTTAATGTCTCAGAACCTAGATTTTGATTGGATGGCTAAATATACATTAGGCAGAAATGGGATAAAAACTTTATCAGGTGGGCAGGTTCAGGAATTCATCAAAGTTTACTCTAAATATGTTACTAAATCTTATACTGATTTAATAAAAGATTATAAAGGCAAACAGCCTAAAATAGTAGGAGTTCGTCCTTTAAGCTCAACCGATTTTATGGTTGCTATGAATATCATTAGTAATAAAGAGCAAGACCCTATTAAAGTAGAATATCTTGTACGTGAAATGAAAGGAAACGGAAAAGACGTTTTTAAAGTTTCTGATATAATTACGGAAGGTGTAAGTCTTATTGGAGCTCAACAAGACGAGTTTACCAATACTTTAAAAAATCAAGGCTTTAAGGCACTAATACAAAAATTAGAAAGTCGTTCTTAAGCTTATTTCACTGTCATCTTAAATCGTCATTGTGAGGAGGTATTGTTGTGTAGACACCTCGTCGTCATTGCGAGGAAATTGCATAGCAATTGACGAAGCAATCTCAGGAGTTTGTTATTATTGTATGAGATTGCCACGCAACAAAGCCCGCTCGCTAATAGCGTTAAACAACATAAATCATTCACATGAAAATCTTAGCAGACAGTAGTAATAAGTTACTTGCAACGCGTTTAGCTATAGCATTAAATATTAAATATATTGAGCCGAAAATTACCTATTTCAATGATTCCGAAATAAAAGTAGAAATTCAAAAATCGTTTCATAATGAAGATATAATCATAGTACAATCCATATCAAAACCCGTTAATGATCGCTTAATTGAGTTGTTTTTGCTAGTAGATGCAGCAAAAAAAGCGGGAGCAAATCGAATAATTTTAGTAATGCCTTATTTTTGGTTATGCAAGGCAAGATAATATAAATTCTCAAAATATAATTCCTGCTAAGTTAATAGCAGATTTTTTAGAGAAGCTCGGAGTAAACCATGTAATTACTATTGATTTACACTCCGATAAAATAGAGAAATTTTTTAATATTCCTGTTTCTAATCTTGAACCTATAAATTTATATATCCCGTTTTTAAGAACTTATAGCAATTTCGTTATAGTTACACCTGATAAAGGAAGTATCAATCGAGTTCAAAAAATTAGTAATTTACTAAATATAGATTCAGCTTATATAAACAAAGAAATGGATATAAATAATAATTGCGAGATGATATCAATAACAGGTAGTGTAAAGGGCAAAAATTGCATATTGATGATATTATAGATAGTGGAGAAACAATCGTAAAAGCAGCGAGATTTTTAAAAGAACATTCGACTTTATCGGTTAGTGCTTTTATAACTCATGCAGTGCTTTCTGCCGGTTCTAAAAATTCGATAATAGACCTCTTGGAGAACGAAGCTAATAAAGAGGAATTTGTAGGAAACACGGAACGCAGCACCGCAGCGTACACTTTAGTACGTGAGGATGCGAGTACTGGATTGACGTACAAATTACCTTTAGAAGCAAGTTATGTAAGAGGTCTAATAGACAATATTTTTATCACGGATACTATAGAAACAAGTGACTTATCTACAAAATTTCATATAATATCCGTATTGTCTATCATCGTAAAAGAGTTAATAAATATACTATGAGCTTGTGTACTGTAGAAATAAATCTATCTACAATAAAAAATAATTACCTTTTATTACAAGATATTTGCAAAACCTCATTAGTCGGTGCTGCCGTTAAAGCTAACGGTTACGGTCTTGGAGCAGTACAAATTTCTAAAGCTTTAATAGAAGAAAATTGTAGGCATTTTTTTGTGGCCTCAAGTGAAGAAGGAGTGAATTTACGCAACGCTTTAGGATTAGATGTTAATATTTTAGTTCTTAACGGCGTTTTTGAACATGATGCTTTAGAGCTGATAAAATATAATTTAACACCTGTCCTAAATAACTTAAAACAAATAGAAATTTGGCAAAAATTTAGTAATTTGAAAAACCGATTATTGCCTTGTTATTTACATTTCAATACGGGGATTAATCGTCTTGGCTTAAGCTCTGATGAGATAGAGCAGCTAATTAATGATCGTGATTTGTTAAAAGGGCTAGATTTACAATATATTATAAGCCATCTAGCTATATCCGAGGAAATAGATAATCCTTATAATCTAGAACAATTAAACAGATTTAAAGCTTATTTACAATATTTCCCAAACGTCAAAGCAAGCCTTGCTAATTCCGGCGGCATATTTTTAGGACAGGATTACCATTTTGATTTAGCAAGACCGGGGGCAGCCTTATATGGTCTTAATCCCTTAACAAAGAATCCCGTAACCTTAAAAGCTCCTATAATTCACTTACAGAATTTGACACTAGATAGCCATATCGGTTATAATATGACTTTTACAACTAAGCGTGATAGTGTCATTGCAACGTTACCGCTTGGTTATGCTGATGGGTTTAGTCGTAATTTTAGCAATCAAGGTGAAGTATTTATTAACAGTCGCAGCGTTCCTATAGTAGGGCGGGTATCGATGGATTTAATAAATATCGATGTTACCGATCTACCACCGTCCGAGATTTTTCTAGGGCAGGAAGCGGAAATTATCGGAAATTATTGCACGCCCGATAAAATAGCGAGTATTATAGGTACTATCGGGTATGAGGTATTAACTAACCTTGGTAGTAGATATAAAAGAAAGTATATCGGGTAGATATCTGTGTCATACCATGGCTTGACCACGGTATCCAGAAAAAAATTAAAAAAGACTGGTTCCCGCGATCAAGTCGCGGGATGACATTATAGGTTACTGGATTCCTACTTTCGCAGAAATGACATAGCGTACTTAAATAGAAAAAATACAAATGTTATTCAATATAGCTAATTCGGTCGGTAAACGTACTGTAAAGTTTGCACAAAGTGTAGGTAGTTTCTCTCTATTTAGCTTTGCTGCCGTTAGCAGTATCATAAGACCGCCTTTATATTTGAGTTTAATCATCAGACAATTATTATTTATCGGGTTTCACTCGCTTCCGGTTGTTGCGATGACGACTTTTTTCTCAGGTGCGGTACTTGCATTACAGAGCTATATCGGTTTTTCCCGTTTCTCAGCTGAAAGCTCTATTGCAACGGTAGTAGTATTGTCGCTGACTAGAGAGCTTGGACCTGTCTTAGCTGGACTAATGGTAGCGGGAAGAGTTGGGGCATCAATCGCCGCCGAAATAGCCACAATGAGAGTAACAGAGCAGGTAGATGCTTTATATACTTTATCTACCGATCCTATTAAATATTTAGTTTTTCCAAGAGTAATAACAGCTATTATTACAATGCCTTGTCTTGTTTTAATCGGGGATATAATTGGTGTTATGGGCGGTTATTTGGTAGGGGTATATAAACTTGATTTTAATAGTGCAGCTTATTTAACCAGTACTTTTCAGTATTTAGAACCGATTGACGTAATTTCTGGTCTTGTTAAAGCGGGAGTTTTTGGGTTTATTATTTCTATAATAAGTTGCTATAGCGGCTATTATTCAGGTAAAGGGGCTAAGGGAGTTGGAAGAGCAACTACCTCGGCAGTAGTGAATTCTTCTATCCTGATCTTAATCAGTAATTATTTAATAACTGAATTATTTTTTAAAGTATAGGTATACTCGTTTAATTTGGAAAAGAGCTAGGCGTTTTATATTTTTTGATCCTCACGTACGTTTATGTACGCTGCGGTCAAAAAATATAAAACAACAAAACCAATTTTTCAAATTAAACGAGTATACAGTTTTTTTGTTTATTTGGAGTATGCATGAGTGTAGAAGAATTTAAAATTAAAATTCGGTCATTATATAAATCATTTGCTAATCATAAGGTGTTAGACGGAATAGATTTGGATGTAAAAAAGGGCAGTTCATTAGTTATTTTAGGTGGTTCCGGTAGCGGCAAATCAGTTCTAATTAAAAATATAGTAGGATTGATTAAACCTGATAAAGGTAAAATTTTTATTGATAATGTAGAAATCCAAGATATCTCAAGTAAACAAAAATTTGAGATTATGGATGGTATAGGTTTTTTATTCCAAGGCGGAGCATTATTTGACTCCTTAAATATACGTGATAATATTACTTTCGAGACTAAAAAATTATCTAAGAAAGAAAAAAACGACCTTGCCGGTGCAAAGCTTAATTCCGTTGGTTTATCCCCTAGAATACTCGAGCTTTACCCTGCCGAATTATCGGGAGGAATGCAAAAAAGAGTAGCCCTTGCTAGGGCTATTTGTAGTACACCGTCGATTTTATTTCTTGATGAACCGACCACAGGGCTTGATCCTATCATGGCAAATGTTATCAACGAATTAATTATAAAAATCCAAGAAGAGTTAGAGGCAACTACGATTACTATAACTCATGATATGATTAGTGCCGCAAAAATAGCTAAAGAAGTAGCTATGATTTATCAAGGAAAAATTAAATGGTACGGTAGTAAAGATGAAATGCGTAATAGTGATAATCCTTATTTAAAACAATTTATAAATGGATTAACTACTGGGCCTATAGAGGTATAAAATGTTTAAGAACTTATTATGTATAATAATATTTCTAGGTATAAATCTAAATGTTTATGCTATAAATTCTAGCTCTTATACGACAGATGATATACTAAAAATAGTAATTATTCTTGGAATAGTTATTTTAATTTTTAGTCCTGCAAAATTCCGTATAATCGTTATCGGTACTATGTTAGGCTTGTCTTGTGCCTATTTCACGTATAAATACATCGTACCTATCTTTATTTCTTTACTAAATGGACCATAAAGATAAATATTGCTATTAGTGATGCCCCACATCTCTTCTATTTTCTCTTCTAATAGTATCAATTTAATATTCTACAATTAATCTAAAGCTCTAACTCCCCCGTGATAGCCATCTAATTCAAAAGAATTGGGATGTATATTTTTACATGCATCTAAACCTATTATATTAATCATATTAGTATTATTATCAATACCATTAAGTAGTACGAATATCTTCCAAGTATTTAGATGATTCAGGCGAATCATTACCTCCAATTATTCGCACTTTTATTAAATCTTGTTCTATCAATTCATTCTGATTAAAGTCAGTAATTAATTGCTCTAACTGTTGTGAATTAATATTTCTAGCTAATGCTATTTTATTTAATTTTATGGAAAAGAAACTACAGGCAATCTCTTCATTTAAATCTTTAGTATAAATTACTAAATCATCATTTATATCAAAAATTTTATATTCTTGTGAGTTAATTTCAATTTGCATAGTTTATTTACTTTGTTGATTATTTTTGTGTAAAGCAATATTTTTATTGGGAAGAGTATAGCTAGGTGCAGCTATTTTTGTCTTAGTACTTATATTTTTTTAATATCTTATCACTTGTTAAGTTTAATTTTGGTTCATTTTTTGTTTTATTACTACTAAAAATATTTATGAACAAATCTTTTATTTTTTGTACACTTTTTTGTATCTAGGATTTTTTAATATTACTATCTTGTTGGTAGGTAGAATGAGTAAGTGCTAATGTTTTATTAATTTCTGAACGTACACTTTCCAACGGATTTAAATTGTTAGATAATAAATAATCAGTTTTAGCTATTAAATTATTTACAATTTTTGTTTGTTCTTGATCATTTAGATTCAATTCGTGAACTCGATTACTAATATTTTTAGTTACTACATTTTTTACTAATTTTGGATTAGTTTTTTGAATTTCCTCTGCTACTTTAGTAAGTGGTCTTGATATTTGATTAGATTGCCATTTGTCCATAGAATTAGGATTTTGATTAGATCCTAATAAATATTGCTGAATAATATGTTTTTGTTGGATTTCATTTAAAGAGCGATTAGGTATATTTTTATTTTTAGTTAAATCAAAAGCTTTATAAAGTACAGGAGTATTACTTCCTATACTTAAATGTACTTGTCTAGCAGCGGTTGTTTTATCCTCTCTACCCGGAACAGTTACATGTTATTGGATCAAATATAATTCCTAATGGGGCTCCCTTGTCTTCTATATCTGTAGATTTTATATTTACGTTAAAGTGGTTATTTAATTCTTGTGTTACTTTACGAATATTACCATCTGATACCGCAATTGATACTGCAGATCTATCACACCCTCCTACTAAATAAGCTTCTAATTTAGTATTAGGAGGAAAGTGGCTTATTACATCATGTGTTAAAGAACTAGCATCAGTAAATCTGTCAACATGGGCTAATGCAGTTTTTTTAGTTAATGGATCATGTAAAATTACAGCAACGCATTGTTGAATGTTATCAGTGCCTATCTTTTCTTTATCAGAAAAACCAACTTTATACTGTTCCACACGAACAGCTTCATAATCAACTATACCTTGCTGTAATGAGTAAGCATATGCATACTGCGCTATTGAATTTTCTTTACGGTTTTGAATTTTATAAGCAGCTCCTAAAGCTAATCTTGCCATTAATTCTTTAGCTTGGTCATTATTAGCTTGGCTAATGTTCCTTGTTGTTGATGTGCAGTGACTATAATTCTTTGTATGAATTTTCTACATTATAATATTTCTTTGCTTCAAAAGAATTCTCTATGCTATCTTGAAATTGTTGAATAGCATTATCAAACAGTCCCAGTTGTTGATAGCTACGTCCTATCATAGTATTAGATATAGGAAAGAAAATTACTGTCAGTTTGACCTATAGCAATTTGTTCAGCTTGTTGTAGTGGTTTAAGAGCAACAAGATGATTGTCTTTGCTATATAATTTTAATCCTTCATTATACAAAAAGCTGCTTGATTATGATCAATTTGCTCCTTTATACTTAATGGTTTTGGAGTAAGATTACTAATATATTCAGGAAAACTTGAAGGCAACTCTCCTAATTTTTTAATTAGTCCGGTGATATTACCTTGAACTGGATTCCCATTAATAAGCATAGATTTATAATAGTTTAATTAATTTATATTTTTATATAAAACTCTGTTATTTAATAAAAATCAAGCATTAGCTAATACGTAGCTACAAAATAATTATCTCTTGACACTAGGGGAGTATTGCTTTATATTCTTTATCTATTGTATATACTCGATGAACTTCAAAAATTGGCTACGTCGTTCTACAAGATCTGCGGTGCTCACGTATTAAGTATACGCTCCGCTCCTCGGCTTGTGAACTCTTAGCGCTTTTTGAAGTTCATCTTCGTATATGACTCTTCATTTACTTGAAGTATATTTTATAAGTTTTAAGGTATTTAGCTTATGTCTCGTAAGTGCGAACTCACAGGTGTGGGTGTTTTATACGGCAACAATGTATCACATTCTCAGCGTAAAACTAGAAGACGTTTTGAACCTAATCTAAGGTCGGTTAAGTTTACAAGTGATATAACAGCCGGGGAATATAGATTATCGGTTAATGCTAGATGTATTAGTTCAGTGGAAAAAGCCGGGGGTTTTGATGCATATATTCTAAAAGCCGATGATAATGTTTTATCAAGTAACGCTAGAGCTATTAAGAAAAAAATAATTCAGACTAAAACAGCAAAATCATTATGAAAAGCGGTATACATCCAGAATATAAAAAGTTTTTGATTAAAGTAGGAAGCGATGTTTTTGAAACAATGTCTACTCATCCTACAGGTGAAATTTTAATGGATGTTGATTTTAGAAAGCATCCGGCATGGAATAAAGATTCCGGAAATGTAGTAAATCAATCGAACAAAAGTATTAGTGATTTCAATAAAAGATTCTCAGGTCTTTCTTTCGGTAGTAAGAAAGAAGCTAGCTAGGCTTTGTTTGTGGATAACAAATCGTCATTGCGAGGAAATTGCATAGCAATTGACGAAGCAATCTAGTAAACAATTCTGATTTATAGAATTTTTTTATTATTTTTTCTGGGTTGCCGTGCAGTCTACGACTACTCGGTATCTACGCAAGAATGACACTAACAATATTCACGTAGTATTGGACTAAGTCAAAATATAACATAGATAAATCGTCAATTCAATTATTGCGGGGTGGAGCAGCTCGGTAGCTCGTCAGGCTCATAACCTGAAGGTCGTTGGTTCAAATCCAGCCCCCGCTACCATATTTTTTAATGTCATGCTAGCTCACTTATAGTGTTATTGAAGTCTGCTGATGCCATTCCTAACTCAGTGTTGTTGCATGGTTTGGTTTTTCTGTCATTGCGAGAAGGCATTATTTCGTGGTTCGGTAAAATTCGCTGTGTTACCCCGTGGCTTGCACGGGGTCCATAAAAACAATAAAAAATACTAATAATTTTAGTATTTTTAACTGGATCCCGTGGTCAAGCCACGGGGTAACACAGCGAATTTTACCGAACCACGAAATAATGCCTTCTCGCAATGACGACTTGGTATTCACGCAGGCAATGCCTAATTACATCCAATACGAAAGCAAATTATGACTACTCAGAAAATAGTGCCTACAAAATCAACTGATGGCAGTAAGCTTTTTCGTCATCAAGCTAAATTTGTAGTCGGTGCTATGAATATAAATCAAATCCCCAATTTTTCATTACCGGAAATTGCTTTTGTCGGTAAGTCAAATGTCGGCAAATCAAGCCTAATAAACACGATATGTAATAATAAAAATCTTGCTAAAGTTTCTAATACTCCAGGGCGTACTAGGCAAATCAATTTCTTTAACCTTGCAGATAAACTTATTATAGTTGACCTTCCCGGTTATGGTTTTGCTAATGTTCCTATATCAGTCAAAGAGCAGTGGGGAGTGTTAATTAGTTATTATTTACGAAATAGTTATAATTTAAGGTTAGTTAACTTATTGATTGATTCAAGAAGGGGTATAAAAGAAAATGATAAGAAAGTAGCTGATCTATTATTTGCAAATAAAAGAGAATTTCAAATTATTTTCACAAAATCCGATAAAGTTACGGATCATAAAAACCTTAACGATGAAGCACAGAATTTTCTTGCAACTTTAAACTACTCATGTAATGTTATGTATGTAAGCAGCAGGAGTAAAGAAGGTGCAAGAGAACTTAAAGCTAGTTTGGCAAAATGCATCAAACCTCAAAAATAAAGAGGTAGATAGTATTTCTTCATTAAATAACATTGCTATAATTAAGAATATAATAAAGTGTAGTAGTGAGTTGAAGAATCAAGCAATAGTTCTAAAATTACCTGCTACTATTATTATTGACGATAAATTATTTACGGCTTTTATTGAATCTGTTAGATTGCTTGAGATGTGCGGTGCTAAAATATATATAGTAACAAAGTTAAGTAGTATAGGTTGTTATGCAGTTGGTATTTCAGGTAAGGATGCTAATTTACTGCAAGCAAAAAAATCAAAACTATCTTACCGAAAAATTGTAAATCATGATGTTATAAATATTGGTTTTTTAAGCGAGCCTATTATGATTAATCCAGAAATTTTATTAAATTTTGCTTTTATTAAATTTTGCAGATAATAATATTATACCCGTGATAGCACCGTTTGCGAGCGACGATCAGGAGAAAACGCATTTATTAAATGTTAACTTAACGGTAGCAACAATTACTTCTGCATTAAGTGCAGAACATTTAATATTGCCATATGAGATATTACAGGTATCCGAGACGTTTCCGTATAATATAAAAATACGAGATATTAACTTGTTGAAATCAATGTTAGATGATAGTAATAATTTCATCGAAGAAGCATTAATTAAGATAGCAGTTAATGCCCTTGAAAATAATAATGGTTACGTACATTTTGTGAATAGTGAAGCACCGAATTCAATATTGTCAACTATGTTTGATATTAATATAAATTAATAGAGGTTTTTTATGGCAGGAGCATTAGCATCCGATCTTTTATTTGTAGGGTTAACTAGACCGCCGATGATATTTGGAGTAAGTATTAAGTTTGCTGCATTAAATATGATAATGACGATGATAGTATTTATTTGGAATAACGGCATTATGGTTTTATTCATTGCAGCTGCTTTGCATTTGGTAGCTTATATTATATGTTTTAAAGAACCGAGATTCATAGAGCTATATTTAAATAAAATGTCAAGAACTAGCCAATGTCCTAATAAATTTTACTACGGAGCAAATTCGTATAATATTTGAGTTTTATGTCATTCCCGAGTAGGCGGGAATCCAGTAACATTTAATGTCATATCGCGCCTTGATCGCGGTATCTTAGGACACAGTCTGTGATACAAGATCCCGTGGTCGTAGCCACGGGATGACAACAAAAAATCTGGATTCTGCCTACGCGGGAATGACATGAAAAGAGGTATAACTGACAAAATAAATCAAAATAGTTAAATCAGGTGAGGTAATGAAATTATTTAGAACTAGAGCAGCTAAAGAATTAAGGTCTAAACAAGAAAGACCCACTTCGCATTTTATTCCTTATAAATGTCATTGGGATAGTAATACTATTTTAACAAAAGATAATTCTTTATTACAAGTTATTAAAATAAATGGATTTTCTTTTGAAACTGCTGATGATGAAGATCTAGACATTAAAAAGAATATCAGAAATGCCTTACTTAAAAATATGGCTTCGGGAAATATCATTATGTATTTCCATACTATTAGAAGACGTAAAGCAGTAATATTTGACGATACGGAATTTACTTATGATCCTACCGTAAAAGTCCCTAATGATTTTATTACTTATTTAGGTGCAGAATGGCGTAAGAAACATGCTGGGGCTAGGTCGTTTTTTAACGAATTATATGTTAGTATTTTATATAAGCCTGATACTGGCGGTGTTGCTATAGTTGAGTATTTTCTAAAGAAGCTTAGACAGAAATCTAATAAAACCGCTTGGGAAAACGACATGAAAGAGATGAAAGAAAATCTTCAAGAAATGTCAACTAGAGTGATTAATACATTCAGAAGTTACGGAGCAAGATTACTTGGAGTTCGTCAAACGCAGTCAGGTAGTTATTGTGAAATTTTAGAATTCCTTTCATCTTTAATCAATTGCGGCGATTCACCGGGTCCTATAGCATTACCGCGTGGTACTATTGACGAATATTTACCGACTCATCGCTTATTTTTTGATTCTCGTACTATTGAAGCAAGAAGTCCGCTTGGCAAGAAATATGCCGGAATGATCAGTATACTTGAATACGGTCCTAATACTTCGGCAGGAATTTTTGATGGATTCCTGCAAATGCCTTTTGAATTTGTTATGACGCAAAGCTTTGTTTTTGTTAATAGAACAGTAGCGATCGGTAAAATGCAATTACAGCAAAATAGAATGATACAATCCGGTGATAAAGCGACTTCACAAATTGCTGAAATTAATACGGCCCTTGATATGGCCACTAGCGGTGATATCGCTTTCGGTGAGCATCATTTATCGCTTTTATGTTCCGCAAATAATATTAAAGCTTTGGAAGATATATTGTCAATGGCAGCAGTTGAGCTTTCTAATTCAGGAATTCAGCCGGTTAGAGAAAAAGTTAACATGGAACCTAGCTATTGGGGACAGTTGCCGGGAAATATAGATTATATAGTGCGTAAATCCACTATAAATACTCTTAATATGGCTAGCTTTGCCTCACAACATAATTATCCGCTCGGTAAAATTAGAGATAACCATTGGGGAGAATATGTCACAGTACTTGATACTACTTCAGGTACACCGTTTTATTTTAATTTCCATGTAAGAGATGTTGGACATACTCTCATTATCGGTCCAACCGGTGCCGGTAAAACAGTTCTGATGAATTTCTTATGTGCTGAAGCACAAAAATTCAAACCTCGTATGTTCTTTTTTGATAAAGATCGAGGAGCAGAAATATTTATACGTGCTTTAAACGGAGTTTATACAGTAATTAATCCGGGTTTAAAATGCAACTTTAACCCTTTACAGCTTGAAGATACTAGTGAGAATAGAACGTTTATTTTAGAGTGGCTTCGCGTGCTTGTAACTTCTAACGGTGAAAGTTTAACTGCACAAGATAATAAAATCTTATCTCAAGCGGTAAGCGGTAATTTTAGATTAGCAAAACAAGACAGAAGGCTTAGTAATGTTATAGCATTTCTTGGTATTGATACACCAAATAGTTTGGCAAGTAGGATTGCAATGTGGGTTGGTAAAGGTTCACACGCTAAGATATTTGACAATGAAATAGATGATATTGATTTACAAAAAGCAAGAGTATTCGGTTTTGATATGACTGAATTACTTAAAGATCCTGTAAGCCTTGCACCGGTATTACTATATATTTTCCATCGTATTAATATCTCTTTAGATGGGCAGAAAACTATGATAGTACTTGATGAAGCATGGGCTTTAATCGATAATCCGGTATTTGCACCTAAGATCAAAGATTGGTTAAAAGTGTTGAGAAAATTAAATACTTTTGTTATATTTGCTACGCAGAGTGTCGAAGATGCTGCAAAAAGTAGAATTAGTGATACGTTGATTCAACAAACAGCTACGCAGATTTTTTTACCTAATTTGAAAGCTACGGATATTTATCGTAGTGCATTTATGTTGAGTCAGCGAGAATATATTTTAATTAAAACTACCGACCCTACTACACGTTATTTTTTAATAAAACAAGGAATAGATGCCGTAGTGGCAAAAGTTAGCTTAGATGGTATGGATAACATAATCAGTGTTTTATCCGGTAGAGTTGAGACTGTAATATTGCTCGATCAAATTAGAGAGAAACACGGCAATGATCCGGATAAATGGTTACCTATATTTTATGAAGCAGTTAAAACATTATAAATGCCTGTCCGTCATCCCACGGCTTGACCGCGGGATCTTGTCTCACAGAGTGTATTCTGAGATCCCGTGGACAAGCCACGGGATGACATTTTTACAATGCGAGGCAAGTAACTAGTTATGAAATTATTTCCTAGTAGTATACTTATAACATTAGTATTAAGCTTTGCCCTAAATTTAGGGCTAGTTACTAAAACTCATGCTAAAGATACTCTTGATAGCATTATAGATATTTTGAGTGGCTTAACTTGCGAAACCCAAGGCGTAGGCGATTTGCTGCGTGCTGAATTTTCTCATACATGTATTGTTGCTCCGTTCTTTACTTTTGCGGTAATGAATCTTGTCTCTCCCGTTTTATACATGAATACGTTTTTAAAGCTTAAAATAAACGACAGTGATTTATTTAACGATAGTAACTTTGGGAATTTCCCCGGAGGTCAATGTACTCGTGAAAACAGAATTGATCCTAAAAATCCAGAATTACGCTTTGCTTTATGTAATAATGCTAAATTAATTGTATCTCGGGCAAAATCTGTTGCAGAATCGGCACTTGCTATTGCTAAAGCCGTCTTAACAGGGAGCGACCCTTGGGATGATATAAAGACAGCGTGGGCAAATAAAAAAAAGGAATATCATGTTCCATATAGTGGTAAGCCCGGTGATGACGGTTTTGCATTTGATTTAGGCTTTCCTGTAATATATTGGAAAGTTATTCAAGATAAAGATAGAATATGCGTATCGACAAAAGGATTTACAGGAGACGTTCCCGTCGGCTGTAAATATATGAAAGAGCCGTTTCCAAAATCCATGTATAATAACTTTATGGATGTAGCAGATAAGGATTTTATTGAGGATCCAAATAAAACTCCCACCGATCCTTTAGCTTTAGTTTCCTGTAGTGCAGCGGGTGATGGATGTTATCAAAAAGCTTATAATGCTTCAAAAACTGCAGTAGTCATGACTTCTCCTCTTATAGAATGTATGAGGCAAATGATTGCTAGATTACTAATTAGTAAAGATGTTTGTAGTTTTGATAATGTAAGCCAAGTGGTTAATTTGGTTTCAAGGCAAGATAGTGCATTCTTTCAGTTTCAAGTAGGAATGTATAAAATAGTTACGGCTTTTCTAACTTTATATGTTATGTTTTTTGGCTTTAAACTATTACTTGCAGGTGAAGTGCCGCCAAAAAGTGAGTATATAAATTTTATATTGAAAATGATATTCGTAACTTATTTTTCAATAGGAATTAATATAACCCCTGGTAATGGTTCTCCGTATGACCGGTTAGATGGCATGATTCAGTGGGCGTTTCCTTTCTTACTTGACGGTATAAACGGTTTAGCAAGTTGGGTTATGAATGCTGCTCCGTCCGGTTTATGTAAATTTAACAATCTTTCTTATGATGGTACCGTTTCTTATATTGCATTATGGGATGCATTAGATTGTAGGGTAGCTCATTATTTAGGGCTTGATATATTATCTACGTTACTTGTCGAAAATGCTTATCGCAGTCATGATTTTTTAAATTTTGATTTCTTTAGTTTTAGTGCTCCACCATATATTTATTTGCTAATTCCGGCGATAATCTCCGGTAATATGATGTTGGTGTCACTCGCTCTTTCTTATCCGTTACTTGTGATTTCGGTTGCTGCCTTTATGGTTAATGCAACGATTATGTGTATGATATCTATAGTAATACTCGGTATTTTGGCTCCTCTTTTTGTACCTATGTTTTTATTCTCATATACAAGAAATTATTTTGATAGCTGGGTTAAACTAATGATCTCGTTCTTGCTACAACCTATGGTGGTAGTTACTTTTATGATCACGATGTTTTCGGTATATGATTATGGTTTCTACGGTAAATGTCAATATAAGAGCAAATTAATTCACAATAGTATAGAAGACAAAATTCAAGGTGGCATTACTTCTAAGAGGGATGTTTTAATATTTTACATTAATAATGATTGGGATGATACGTCACAATATCCTGATAAAGATGCCGTAGAAAGCTGTCAAAATAGTTTAGGTTATATGTTAAATAACCCTATTACCACGGCATTTAACTTTGCAAAAGATAGTGTAAGTGAAATTGTCGATAGTAAACCGGGTAATACCCCTACCGATAAATTTCTTGCTAAATTCCAGTTTTTATCAGGAGTAGTTTTGGGTCCCGGAATGTTTTTCATGTCTCCAAAAGTGCTTTTTGAGAAAATTAAAAATATTTTGCTTGCGTTAGTTACGGCATGTTTTACATTGTATTTGATGTATAATTTTAGTAGTCAGCTAGCTGAATTTGCTGCAGATATGACGGAAGGAGTAGCTCTTAATAATGTTGCTATAAAACCGCAAGCAATATTTAAGGCAGCTATGGCAGTACTTGCTACTGCGGGTGCTGCAACTAAGGGGGGTGATCAGATAGCAAGTAGAGGAGGAGTTGGTGATTTAAAAGCTGGTCAAGGTGGAGGAGCAAGTGATTTAGAGGTAGGGAAAGGCGGACTACCAAATGATAATATTGCTGCAAGCGGAGGTACGTCGGCACCTACGGTAACAACGCCGACAGCTTCGTCTTCTGTAGCAACTTCTAGCCCAAAAACTGTAAGTAGTGAAGCAAGATCAGATGTTGTTACTCCTCCTGCTCCTACAGAAGCTGTTTCACCACCGCCTGCTAGTATTAGAACTTCTATTTCTACACCTGCACCACAAAGTAATATTGCAGCTGAAAGTGTTGGAAAAATCATAAGAGATAATAATCAAGAAAGTAAAAAAGAGATTGATAATACTCCGCCTTCACAGGAAAAAGTTGATAATGCAGCTCTACACGAAAAAGTTGACAGCACAAGTAAAGGTACAGGAGTAATTGATTATAGTTTTAACTTAAAGGAACATGATAATCCGATAGGCATAAAACAGATACGGGAAAATGCAGAGATTCGAGATAAACGTGTAAAAGTAGAAAAAGCATGGAATGAACTAGTAGCAAGCGGAGGAGGAAGAGTAAGAGTAAGAGAACAAGAAGAAGGAGAAATATCAGAACGACGTGCAAATGCTGAAAAGGCATGGGATGAGTTAGTAAAAAGCGGCGTAGTAACAGAAAAAAAAGATAATAGTTCTAATGAAAACTCTTAAAACCTTAAAGCTATTTATTATAGTTTGTATAGCGTCTGTAAGCTTAGCTAGCTTTGCCGGCTTTGGAGAATCATGTTCTAGTTTACCGACTACTTCAGATGGGTATTTAGAAACGGACACGGCATATGGCTATATAATTCGTAATATTGATATGAAAGATCCGAGAGGTAATTGTAACTCAGTTGCGTCTAGTATAACGTTTTGTTTTAAAAATGTAGAAGGTAGTAGTAGTCCTTGCACCATGTATACTTTAAATGAAGGTGACTCTAAAAAGATTAGTGATTTAAGTACCGATAATAATCCTGATCTTGGAGCAAATCCTGTATTAAAGAATATCGTTTTAACGGTTCAAAAATGGGATAATGATCTATGTTTAGTTATGCCTACGTCAAGGGGACCGATGCCGGTAGCATGTAAATCTTTGAGTGCTACACCGACTCCACCTCCTTCTGAGGATGAGAATTGTAATATAGGAAAAAGTTGCTATACGGGAGCAAATTATAGTCAATCATTAATTAATTTTTCCGGTCTTGCAGTTCAGTGTTTGAGCGCAACGCTTAATAAAATATTTTTTGCTGGAAAGAGTTGTAGTGCTCAAGATCAAAATTCTAGAATAACTAATCTTGCTGCTTTTTCTACGTTTCAAGGTTATTTAAAGAGAATTATAGGTGCGGCATTAATTCTTTATACTATGTTTTTTGCCTTTAATATGGCTCTAAATACAGAATATGCAAGTACTGAAAAAATAGCTCTTTTTGTAATAAAATTCTTATTTGTTGCTTATTTTTCTATCGGTCTTGGACCTTTAGATTTTAGCGGCGGTCAGCCGACAAAAGAAAACGGTATGTTAAAATATGGATTACCTCTTTTGACAGGAGCAGCACCGGACTTTGCGCAGATGATCTTTAATGCAGCAGGTTCTAGAGGATTATGTCAATTTGATAATTCAAAGTATAAGGACGGTTATAAATTTTACGGTTTATGGGACGCGATTGATTGCCGTATAGGTTATTATCTTGGTTTGGATTTACTTTATAATATAGATAAGAATGGAGTGTTAGGGAATGTGGTAGGCAATGGTCCCCGTGGTAATAATATACCTATACCTAATTTTGATCCTGACGGCAAAAATGACAGACCGAAGGATTTAAGTAAAGCAGGAGCACTTAGATTTTTTACCGTTATGTTTGGATTCTTTATGTCCGGAAACGTTATTATACTTGCAGCAGGTTTAGTATTTTCTGTAATATTTTTATCTATACTTTTATATTTTATTACGCATTATTTAGTTTGCATGATTACTATTTACGTTATGACATATATTTCTCCTATATTCATTCCTATGGCTCTATTTACTCGTACAAAAGCTTATTTTGACGGGTGGCTAAAAGTATGTATTTCATGTGCATTGCAGCCGGCAATAGTAGCAGGTTTTATAGCTTTATTAATAACTATGTATGATTCCGCAATATTTAAAAATTGTGAATTCCTTAGATATGATTATGAAAAAGGGGATATTAGATTTAGTACTTTTGAGTTAAGGCTTCCTGTTAGCGGGGCAGATCAATGTCAGGAAAGTTTTGGATATAAAATGTTAGAATATTATGCAGGTAAAGGTTGGGAAGAGCATTTATTGATACTTTTTCCAATAAAATCAATTGTTAGAGATGTTGTATCTATTTTAGCGGAACTTTTATGCGTATTAGTATTTTCGGTTATTTTTTATTACTTCTCTAAATCTATAGGGCGATTTGCTTCTGATTTAACTAATGGTCCTAATATGGATGCAGTAACGGCAAGTCCCACTAAAATCGTTGGTTTAGTAAAGAAAGGAGCAGCTTTCCTTAAGGATGCTGCTATGGCTTCGCAAGGTAAGCCGCTGGTAGGAGATAAGCCGGGTGTTGGAGGTAAGCGTAAAGAGGGAAAGCAGCAAGGCGGGGATTTAGAAAGCGGCACAGGCGAAGGAGCTGATTTAGCAAGCGGTTCGGGTGGAGGTAAATGATAGAATATGCAGGGTAACTTATTAAAAGTTTTAGGAGTACTTGCTATAGTAGCAACGTTAGTTTGCTTTATTTTTGCAGCACTTGGTATGATAGGAGCAGTAAAAGTCGGTGACAGCTGCTACATGAGATATGCGTCGGACGGTAAAGGAGGGGCGGATTCAATAACCGGTACTATAACCCTTAATGCTAATGCTAATTATGTAAACACTTCTAAGATGTTGCCCGACGGCACGACTCTGCTTATTCCTGATCCTACTCGTTACGGTGAATGGCTAAATACTCAGGTGCTAGTAGAAAACAGCCAACCGGTGAATTTACAAGTGGTCGGTCAGGTTAGTTTGTGTTTAGCTTATATACCGAAAGATAATTTACAACGTACAGGGGCTGGATCTAATTTAGACGATAACGGTCAAATGATTCCGATTCCTCGTATTAACGATACAAATAATCCACCTGTCTCTCTAATAATGGATGCAAAAAATAATGAATGGCGTAATATTGCCGAATTATACGCCAATGATAGAGTTTTAGTTTCCGTATCTCCTAATTTTGCTAATACGGATGCGACAGTTAAGGATGCTTTTAAAGGTGCTGAAGTTACGAAAGATTGTTCAGAGAATAAAACTACTTATAATCCAATTTGTGGAAAATATTCTGTTTATTCAGGTGAGTATGTCAATGCTTGCGAGTTAAAAGAGAATTATTGGAATTGTCAAGTCACATGGAGGTGCCCTACCTGGCGGGAGCAAGCAGGTTGCGATTGGGGAGCATTAGGCTGTAATTATTATTGTGATAAGATACGAGAATGTACAGAGAAATGTATGGCTTGGGTTAATATAACTAGACCAGCACCAGAAAACTACCTAGATGATGAGAGTTTCACATTTTCGTGGTCTGACAACACAGGTAAATTATTTATCGACTATTCAGCCCTTCAATGTTCTTATAATGCTAATATTCCTCCAGATGATAAATGTCCTGATAGTGTTCGCAATCGTAGTCCAAAAGATAAAGATTATATTGGAGGTGTAAATTGTACTTCGGGCATATGTAGCGATGGAGATTTTCAAAAGAATCGGAGATTTTGGTATACGGCGGACGGTAAAGGAGGCAAAGGACCAACTGGATTAATATATCAAATGAATGATGCGGGTTCTGTAAGTCAAGCTCTGCCTTCTAAGCTAGAATTTGCTAAATTTGTTGCAGATACAGATCAACCGCCTGACTATAAAGATAAAGACGGTAAATATTTATATAAAGTTATATATAATATACCTTTTAACAGTAATATTGCAAAAAGTTATTTACAATATAGGCTGTGGTCTCCTACCTCACAAGATAGTAGTAAGAATACGGGAGGATACGTTTTAAATATTAAACAGACTAAATGCTATAGAGAAAACGGTAATAGTTTTAACGATACTTTTGATGATCGAGGACGAGTGCAATACATAATAGTAAAGCCTTCGGAAAACCCGAATACTAGCGGTAAAACCTATTCACCTCAAGGAATTAGCGTTGATAGTGAAGGTAAATATAGCTTTAACGCAAATGAGGCGGGTTATATATGGATGAAAATTCTAAATGATCCTGGTAATAATTTAAGGGACTATAAAGATAGTGAAGGTAGCTATAAAGTACATTTCTCAACATCCTTAACAGTAGGAAGTTTTACTATTAAAGTAATGAATCCGTTACTTCAGTTATTTAAAACTAAAGTGCAAGGGGCTGCTACTTCTATTTTTAAAAATATGGTATGTTATAAAGCTAATGATAGCTCATCCTGTACTAACTTTTTTACCTATATTAAAGCAATTTTAATTCTGTATGTGATGACTTACGGAGCAATGTTTTTGCTTGGTTTTGCTAAGATAAACCAAAAAGAGCTAGTAATTAGAATAGCAAAAATCGGGGTAGTTAGCGGACTTATGAACGGTAATACCTTTGAGTTTTTCAATAACTATCTTTTTGATACAATTACCAATTTTTCAGACTCAATTATTGCTAATATGAGTGGATATAGTTTGTTTACTTCTACTAATACTATTTCTAATCCTTTCATGTTTTTAGATGCAGTAATGAGTAAAATATTTTTTAGTCAAACCTTTATCGCTCAATTACTTGCACTTCTTTCTCTTGGGCTTAGCGGTATTATATATTTTATAATTACTTTTATTGCGGTTGGTATAGTAATTATTACGGTGCTTAGAGCTGTTGCCGTTTATATTATGGCATTTATGGCAACTTGTATATTAATCGGTATAGCCCCTTTATTTATTAGTTTCTTATTATTTGATTTTACTAGGTATTTATTTGATAATTGGGTGAGGTTTACGATCCGCTATATGATAGAACCGGTAGTTATGATGGCAGGTATTATAGTGCTAACACAACTATTTACCATTTATCTAGATTTTGTTTTAGGTTATAGCGTGTGTTGGAAATGTGCTTTACCGATAAAAATTCCGTTTATCGGTACTATTTTACCTATTGCCTTGCTGAATGTACCTATCTTCTGTATTAATTGGTTTGCCCCTTGGGGAATGGATTATATGTCGGGTATGATGGGAGTAAATATGCAAAATATCGTAGCTCTAGTTATTATTGCTTACGGTATGTACGGTTATGTCGAATTTTCAGGACGTATGGTAGTAAAATTAACTAGTGCTGTTGGACCTTCGGCTACTGAAATTGGTGGTAAAATGTCTCATGATGCAGGACAAAAAGCATTAAGTTCAATAGGAATGGATTATAAAACAAGACAAGGTATTACCGGCAGAGCGGAAGCACGATTAAAACAACGCAATAAGACATTAGATCAGGCTGAGAAAAATAGGAAAAATACGCCAAAAGAAGGGGGTGAAAAGACAAATGAAGAACCACCTAAACCTGAAACACCGAAATAGAGGGTGAATCGAAAATCGTCGTTGCGAGGAAATTATGAAATAATTGACAAAGCAATCTCAGGAGTTATTTCATGAGATTGCCGCGCAGCCATACAGCTGCTCGCAATGACGGGTTTACTTTTAATACTATGGACAAGCCACGGTATGACGTGTTGGATAACAATTTAAAATTATGAAAATTCTTAAGAGTTTAGTTTTATTAGTTTTGTTTATGGCGATGCCAGCTAAAGCCGATGATGCTTTTTCATGGATGTCAACCAGTTTTGGCGGGTTAAAAAGCTTATTCGGTTGTTTAGAAGTGCCTAAATTTACAAGTTTTCAAGAGGGTAATATAGGAATTAGTTTATCTACAGCCGGAATTTGGCAATCAACAGGTAATACTGTTCAGAAAGGTAAATTGTTAAAAATAAATTGGTCTACTTCAGGTATTACTCCTGAACCTAGAAAATATCTAGTATTATATAGAATTGATCCAAGGTTTAGTATGCCGCAAGTTTTCATTAAAACTTATAATTATTCTAAATTACAATTTGAAGCTTTAGGATTTCCTCGTTTTGTTACGGACAATAACAGTGAAACACTGGGGACTATACCGCCTGATAAAGACCTTGATGCACTTTCATTTACTAAAATGTCTGATTCTGTTAAATATTTTAACTATTCTAACGGTAATTCGAGAATTGAAGTTAAGGCCGGCGATGTAGTAAATATTAGTTTAGTTGGTAAAGATAATTTTTTTAGCCCTAATACTCTAAAACTTCCTAATACCGTAGATAATATTTTAACACAGGAACTTGATAGCTCGATATTCGCTGCTTCTGCACTTTATACTCAAAGTAACCTTGGAGATTTTGATAATAGAATAATTTATTCTTCTGCAGAGCAGGTGTGTAATATGATAGATGAGGAAAGAAAAAGTGTATGTAGCGGCACGGGTACTGCTACAAAGTATAAAAATACCGATAATGGAGTAATAGTCGGTAAGCCTATGATAACGGGAGCGGTACAGTATTTCATGGGCTTAATTAATGCTTGTCCTGCTAATGCCGGTATAAATACTAGCCCTGCTTGCTATTACGATCAAGGTAGAGGGATGATAATTAAAGTAGGCGGGCAGGTTATTAAGGGACGAGATCAGAGTTTTGTAAATTCAGGCAGTACTCAAAGTAGCTTTATATATTATCAAGCCACCAGCGGTGGTACTATGGATTTTACTAGCGATTGGCAAGTTAGTAACATGTTTAGTAATTCAGCTTTAATGAGTGATTGGAGCCGAAATTTTTCAAATTATGCTAGTTTTGTAGATTATATAAATAAGAATGATTGGTCAGCTAATTTTTTATATTTTGGTCGTTATTCGATGATTGTTGAAATAGGTAATGGGGCAAATTCAATTAATCCTGGTGATCAACAAAATATAAAGTTAGAATATTTAATAACGTCTGATGGTACATTACCTGATCCATCTGTTCGTGGTATGCCGGTAGATTATAACTTTGCGACTGATGCCCCGCAAGATGGATATTTATGGTTAAGGGTGGTAAATCCTAATAGTAATATACAAGGGGTAGTTAGTGTAAATTATGCTAATTATACCGGTACAACTTGGTTTTCTGATATAATATATAACGGTGCTATTAAACCTATTACCTATCAGTTTAGAACTTTTAGTCAAAACTTTTATATTAAGTTAGTTAAAAATTCTGCAGTGCAGAATTTAGCTAAAGCTGCATTAACCCTTTATGTTACTATATTTGGGCTAATGTTCGTTGCAGGAGCATTAAAATTAACTGCCGTAGAAGTAATAACACGTATATGCAAAATAGCTATAGTAGCTTTTTTAATTAGAGAAGAAAGTTGGAGCTTCTTTAATACATACTTCTTTAGTGCATTTACTGACGGTATTGATTTCTTTGTAACTAACGTAGTAGGTGCTACAAGCTCTAGATCTAATATTTTTGGTTTTATTGATCCTATATTTGATAAATATACTAACGGTAGAATTTGGGGATTACTATTTATTGAATTATTACAGATACATAATGGTTTAGCATTTATCGCTATTATAACCATTTATTCACTTATTACTTATTTTAGAGCTATTTTAGAAGTTATAATAGGTTATGTTATTGCATTCATAGGGGTAACTGTTATGATTTCATTGGCACCGTTTTTTATAATATTAATGTTATTTGAAAAAACTAAAAGTTTATTTGATAATTGGATATCGACATTGCTTAGCTATGTAGTGCAGCCGACAATATTATTGATTTTCTTTTTATTGATAGATCAGGTTTTATCTGAGCAGCTTTTAAAAGTGGTAGTTAGAGCCTGTTGGGATACTCTTATACCAATAAAAATAGGGCTTGATTTAACAAATCTTGGTATTCCGATTCATTTCTCTTTTACATTACCGTTCCTACCCGGAATACCTTTCTATGTACCGGATGTTCCAGAAATTAGTAGCTCGAATATTCTAACGAACAATGCTAATACTTTCTTAGTATTATTTACTACGGCTTTATTATTTTATTCATATTGCTTGATGTCATATAGTTTAGTAACTTTTGTAAATATAGTAGTTGGAATGCTTACAAATGTTACACCGGCACGAATATCAGGAAATTATCAAGAACGTTCTGATCCTGTGGGAGCCGTTATGCAGGATATAGATTCAGTAACAAAACCGATTAAAAAGGCTGCAATGGCTCCGGCTAGAGTTTTCAAAGACAAGATAATTGATCAAAATTATAAAGCTAGAAAACCGGAAGGAGGTGGTGAATTTACAAATAAATTTCTTGCTGAGCGTAATGATGTGAAGAAAGAGGAAGGAGAGAAGAAAGAATAATTGTAAATATTTTCACCGTCATTGCGAGGAAATTGCATAGCAATTGACGAAGCAATCTCAGGAAATTAGTACTGCTTCATGAGATTGCCACGCTCCCTATGGTCGCTCGCAATGACATTGAAATTAAGACATATGGAAATAACACATAATAAATGAACAAAAATATTTTTATTACATTATTAATATCGCTATTGCTGCTTTCCGGTTGTACCGGCGATACTTGTATTGACCCTGATGATTTCGGTTTTATCAAAGTCAATGTCTCTGCTAGATATGATCCGGAAGAAATTACTTCAAGACAGGAAGGTGATCAGGTAGCACCATGGCGTGATAGTGCTTATAAAGTAAACGGCTATCCTTTAACCATTATGGTAAGACCGTGGAGTTATATACTTGGCGATAAAAATACTTCAGGTCAGTTATCTGCATGGTGTCCATGGTATGGTCAAAAAAATAACACAACTACTTTGGCTGCTTTTTGCGTTAAGCTACAACCGTGTACTTTTTGGGATAATACTAGACTTGATATGTGTACTCCTAATCCCGCAAATCAAAATGATGCAATGATTAGTAATGCTCCATGTATAATGACAGACGGTGTCGGGCTTTATTTTCTTATTGCCGCTAAAAATACCGATCCCAATATTTCACCGGACTCACAGCGTAAACCGCAAGGTATAACTCAGCATTTAGGAGAGGAGCTTACTTCGGGCTATGAATTTTATAGTATTAGTAGTACAGGACAATTCTTGGAAGCCGGCGGTATAAATTATCAATATAAAGGTGAAGATAAGTCAAAATATGCTCAATCTCCTCTTTATTTTAAGATTATAGATAAATTTTATAATGATAATAGCGGGCAATATAGATTAGTAATAAAGTCCGGAGTTACTGATACTAGACCCGATCCGCTACAATTTTTAACGGATTTAATAAAAGGAGTATTATTTGGTAAGGATGGGATTATAAAGAAAACTTATCAACAAATAATTGATACGTCGGGTTATAGGATGAGTCTCTCGGCTATTTTAACTCTATATATAATGTTTACAGGCTTTTCCTTTTTAATAGGTAATATAAACCTTACTCATGTCGAACTTATAGTTAGAATATTAAAAGTTAGTATAGTCTCAATATTATTAAGTACGGATAAAGCTTGGACATTTTTTCATGATTATTTATTCGTATTTTTTATTGATGGGGTTCAGCAAATACTGCAAATAATTAATGAAGCTTCGGCTACTGGTCCCGGTTCTCAAAGCTTGCTTGGGTTACTTATTTCTCCTCAAACTTTATCTAAATTATTTTCTTTACTATTTGTTGATTGGCTTGGTTTTATATATATCATTCTATATTTAATAGCCTTATATTTTATTTTCTTTCTTATATTTAAAGCCACTATTATCTATCTAACCGCTCTTATAACTATCGGTATGATTATAATTATGGGACCGATATTTATTTGTTTCATGTTGTTTAATATAACTCGTTCGTTATTTGAGAATTGGTTAAGACAATTAATATCATATGCATTACAGCCTATAATTTTATTTGCCGGTATCGCTTTTATTTCAATGATCATCAGAACCGAAATATATTCAACGCTTGGTTTTGCGGTATGTAAACATGATTTTCCTAATTTAGGTCCGATAAATGAAATATTCGGTAGCTTCCTTGAGGATATAGATCCAAGCCTGGGTCATTCAATATTTTATTGGTGGTTCCCAGTACCGATGAAAGGCGGTATAAATAATTTCCACAAAGCAAATATATTAGTTCCTAAAGATCATATAATAGTAGATGATTCTTGTAAGAATGACCCTGATAAATGTAAGCATTGTGCTGCGTATGAGTGTATAGATGAACGCTATATTGAATTACCGTTTTTAGATTTAGTTAAAGATGCAAAAAGAATTAGTAATTTTATAAATGGGAAATTTGTCCAACTTGACGGGATATTACTAATTTTTGTGTCTATTTATTTGCTAAGTAAATTTAACGATACTGCTATATCGACGGCACAATTTATTGCCGGTACTTCAGGTAATTTAACAGACATACAAAAAGTTAATCAGCAATCTTATGAATCTGCAGCGAAACAAATGAATAGACCGCTAAATTATGTGGCTAAGACGGTAAGTGCACCTGTAACTAGCCGTGTAAGTGCAGGGAAAGAGCAAGCTCGTATGTTTTTTGCTGAGAAATTTGAAAATATGATGATGGGAAGGCTTGAAAAGCAAGCTCTCGGTTCTTCAGCAAATAAAACCGTACAAAATGAGGTTAAGAGAAAATACGGTATAGATTCTAAAGATGTAAAAATGAATGCTATTACGGATTATGAAAACGGTATTGCAGGATTATTAAAGAATTTACCTAAGGGGAATGAATTAAAAGCAAAAGAACTATCGCAAATGAAGTTTACTCAGCTTCGAGATAAAATTGCTGCAAATAAATATGGAGTGAAAGATTACGCTGCTTTAAGTAAAGAACAAAAAGCTGAGCTTGATAAGTCATTAAAAGATGCTAACTTACGTGAACTCGCTAGCGATGCAAACTTTACTAGAGATTATCAAGATGCTTATAAAAATGCTCACCAAGAAATGTCTGGGCGAGGTGTTGGTCTGTTCGGTAAGAATATAGGAGTTCTTAGAAGCTGGCAAGAGATAGAGCATCGTGTTGATACAAAACGTAAATTAAAAGAAGAAAAGCGTGTAGGTATAGGCGAAAAAATATATGCAGGTTATACAGGAATAAAAAGAGGAGCTTTAACTGCAATAGTCGGTAAAGATTTACGTGATGCTTATGAGGGTAATCTAACCAGTGCCGAATGGCATGATTTTGAATATAACGATCCAAGGCTTAGAACTTATAGCGAAAAATTAAAAGATGATGAAAAAGCACGAGAACATGAAGAGCTCCAAATGCATATTAATAAGGAGGCGCTAGCTGCTCAAGCAGATATATTATCACCGGAATATCTAGCAAGACTAGAAAAAGCAGGTAGACACAGTGATGTGGAATATTATCAAGAATTAGCTAAAAGAAAGCTTATTTATGAGGTGCATGGTAGGTTATTTGAGGAAGGTGAACCGGTAATGATGGGCGACAGATTTATGCGTGAGAAAGCTACTGATTCTCAGATGCGCGATATGATAGATAACGCTCATAGAAAACATGCAGAATTTATAGATGGAGATCGATATATTCGTCGCCAAGAGCATTATGATATTATGCACGAGAAAGCCCAGGAAAATTTAGAGCAAACTTATAAAGAGCTTAAAGATCATTTCAAGAGAGATGATATCAAGATCGAAGAAATGCCGGCATTAATAGCACAAAAAGTTAAAGATACCGCCGAGGGAGCTGAAATAGACCAAAAGATTACTGAAGAGCTTAATAACTTTAATGCTGATGTTAAAAATTATGAATATAGTACTGAAATATTAAATAAAATAGAGGATAGAAAGCAAGCCATTACCGATGAAGTCAATGCTCAGATCGATCAGATTAATAAATATAGAGAAAATGCCAAAATGCAAACCTATGTAAAGCCTATAGTAAACGAGGGTAGAAAGCTAAGAAAATTAGAAGATCATTTAAGAAATATGAAGTAGAATAACTAATAATTGTTTTTTAAACAATTATAGTATATATAAAAAACAAGTTTTTTTATGCTTTACTGGATTCTCGTTTCCGCGGGAATGACATTAAGGGTATTTTTCAAACTACGCAACAATGCCTACACGGAATACGAATATACACTGTTGCGTTAATAGCATTTAAGAAATGCCCGCTAAAAACAATAATTAGTTTTCCCTTTATTAATTAACTTATATACTATCTAATTAAGTTAGTGATTATTTATTAAGGGGTTTATGAAGAAGCAACATATAATAAACGAGACTTTTTTAGATGCCATTCTAGCTAAGAAATTAGGTACTACTTATACTCCTCCAAAAGAAATCAACGATCCTGACTTTGATGAAGCAGCAAAGCATTTCATCGATCTATTACTTAGAGCCGACGGCTTTAAGCCTGTTAAAACTGCAGTAGTTCATCCGATCGATAAAGAATCATTACTCGGTGCAGTTAGAGCGGCACAATTTAATGTAATAAAACCGGTCTTGATTGGTCCGCAACATAAAATTGAATCAGTAGCAAAAGTTAATAATGTCGATCTTGAGGATTATCAAGTAATTAATGTTGAGCATAGCCACGAAGCAGCAAAAAAAGCCGTAGAGCTTGCGAAGAAAAGGGAAGTTGCGGCTATTATGCAAGGGGCTCTTCATACTGATGAGCTTATGTCTGCGGTAGTTCATAAGAAGAATGGACTACGTACTGAACGTCGTATAAGCCATGCTTTCTTAATGGCAGTTGCTACCTTTCCAAAACCGTTTATTATTACCGATGCTGCTATTAATATTCGTCCTACTCTAGAAGATAAGCGTGATATAGTGCAGAATGCTATTGATTTAATGCATATGATCAAAGAAGACAAGCAGGTTAGAGTTGCGGTATTATCGGCAGTTGAGACGGTAACTTCTGCAATCCCTACAACCCTTGATGCTGCTGCTTTATCGAAAATGGTAGATAGAGGGCAAATTACGAATGCTATAGTTGACGGACCGCTTGCGTTTGATAATGCTATTTCTTTATTTGCTGCAGAAGCAAAAGGCATTAGCTCTTCAGTTTCAGGAAATGCTGATATATTAGTAGTACCTGATCTTGAATCAGGCAATATGCTTGCAAAGCAGCTAAAATATTTGGGTCAAGCGGTTATGGCGGGTATCGTTCTTGGAGCCCGTGTGCCTATTATTTTAACAAGTAGAGCTGATCCTATGGATATGCGTATTATTTCCTGTGTACTTGCTGCATTTATTTATAATCACACTAAGGCGAAGCTACATATCCAAGCAGGTAAATAATGAAAAATGTTATTTTAATAGCTAATGTCGGCTCATCTAGTTTGAAAATTTCTATTTTTGAAATTCAGAATAAAAAAGTTAAGGATAAAATTTATAATATTTTTTTAGAAAAAATGATAATAAAATATTATTTCATATAAATAAAAAACAGGCATCTGCTACCGACATTAAAGATGATGCTATTGCAATGATTATTGATCTTTTTGAAGATTGGTGGAAAAAACAAGAAAATCTCAAGTTAATTGCAACCGGTCGCCGTATTGTCCATGGCGGGAAAAATTTTAATAAACCGGTTATTGTTAATGAAAAAGTTAGTGAAGATTTAAGAGCATTAATACCTCTAAGCCCCTTACATCAACCTTATAATTTGCAGGTACTGGCTTTATTTCTTCAAAAATATAAAGAAATCTCACATATAGCTTGTTTTGATACGTCGTTTCATTTTACCAATCCTCCTATTACAAAAGCTTTCGGTTTACCGAAAAAATATTATGATAAAGGGATAATTCGTTACGGTTTTCATGGGTTATCATATAAATATATTAGCAGCCATTTTAACGAAATGACAAAGGAAGATTTACCTACAAAGAATTATAGCTCATTTAGGACGCGGTAGTAGTCTAGGTGCTATTAAAAACGGTCTTAGTTTAACAAGTTCCATGGGCTTTAGCGTACTTGACGGTGTTATGATGGGTACAAGGACAGGTAACCTTGATCCTGGAGTGGTGTTCTTATTGATCATGAGCAAATGACTACGAAAGAAGTAACCGAGTTACTATATAAGAAATCAGGATTACTCGGTATGTCCAGTGAAAGCTCCGATATGCGTACTTTGCTTGCCAGTAACTCACCTGATGCTAAATTTGCTATAGATTTATTTGTGTATCGCATTGTACTTGAAATAGGTAAGCTAACTGCTGCACTTGAGGGAGTTGATTGTCTAATTTTTACTGCCGGTGTTGGATAGAATTCCGCTGTAATACGAGAAATGATTACTGAAAAACTTTTATGGCTAGGCATTAAAATAGATGATGCAAAAAACCAAAAAAATGAGCATCTAATAAGCGCTGAAAGCAGTAAGGTTAAAGTTTTCGCTGTGCCGACAAACGAAGAGCTAATCATCGCTGAGGAAATGATGAAGTTTTTATAACACAAATTGGTTAATTTTTAATTACTTATACCTCTATTTTTCTTTATTAACTTTTTTGAAATATATACAGCTATAGATATATTTTTAACTTAAATTTGGGGGGAAGTTATGCCAGAAGATTTTGATAAAAAGAAAGCAGAAAAACAAATAAAGGATATTAAAAATAATAAGATAAATCCATATAATGATGCAATGAAGAAAGATTCTAGAGTGGATTGATGCAGAGGCAAGTTATAGCTAAAAACGCAGCAGCAGGTTATAAGACAGCATTAAAAATAGAGCAGCAAGCAAAAGAAGCAGGTATTAGTTTAGATAAAGATGCTATGAGACGCTTAGAGAAAATAACAAGTCCGTTATATAGCATCTGCTAAGAAAGCAGAATTTCAAAAATTTCAAAGTGATCAAGCTCATAAAACGCATCAACAAAAAACTGAAGCATTTAGGAGTGGTACAACAGCTGCTGCTAAAAAACAAAGAAAAGAGATTATAGGACAGGTGGGTGGGGTAAATAATTAAATTATAATTTTATTGCGTTAATTGGTACTGTCTACTATTTTAAACGTATGTCTATACTTCATGCCACAATCTTAACCGTTTTTCCTGAAATGTTTCCTGGAACTCTAGGACATTCTTTAGCAGGACAAGCACTAAATAAAAATATTTGGTCATATGACGTTATTAATATTCGAGATTTCGGTTTAACTAAGCATAAAAATATTGATGATGAGGCTTATGGCGGTGGTAACGGGCTTATAATGCGTCCTGATGTTCTAGGCAGTAGCATAGATCATGCTCTTGCTTTAAATCCTAATGCTGAAATGTACTATCCTTCACCTCGCGGTAGAGTCTTTACCCAAAGCTTTGCTAAAGAGATGTTAAAAAATAAAAACCTCATATTCTTATGTGGACGTTACGAAGGGATTGACGAACGTGTAATTGAAGAGTATAATGTTCAAGAAATTAGTGTAGGCGACTACATTTTGTCCGGCGGAGAAATACCTACCCTCACCATTCTCGATTGCTTAATTAGACTACTGCCAGGTGTTTTAATGAACCAAAATACCTTATCTTCTGAGTCTTTTGAAGAAGACGGGGAATTTAAGGGCGGGCTTGAATGCAGCCTATATACAAGACCTGCAATTTGGCGTGATCGAGCTGTACCGAGTGTTTTGTTATCCGGTAACCACAGGCTAATTAATGAATGGAAAAAAGAGCAATCACATATGATTACTAAATTACGCCGTCCGGAGTTACTTAAAGATTTATAGAGTTAAGGAGTGAAAAAATGAATATTATTGACCGCTTTGAACAGGAAAATATTTCAAAGCGTACTGCAAATAAAAAAATTCCTGATTTTGAAGCCGGCGATACAGTTAAGGTAACTGTTAAAATTATTGATAGATCGATTGAGAAAGACGGTAAGGAAAAATTAACGGAAAGATTTCAAGCCTATGAAGGTGTAGTTATCGCAAAAAGAAATCGCGGTATTACTTCATCTTTCTTAGTACGTAAAATTAGCCACGGTGAAGGGGTCGAAAGACGCTTTATGATTTACTCGTCGATAGTACACTCTATTGATGTAGTAAAATACGGAGTAGTTCGTCGTGCTAAACTTTATTATTTAAGAAATAGAAGCGGTAAGTCGGCTAGAATTAAAGAGCGACATATCCCTATTGCTAAAACTAAGGCAGCAAAATCTTAAATATATTTGTATCTCTTATGTCATTACTGCGAAAGAGTGCATTGCTACGTGAATACTAAATACGTCATTGCAAGCAGCCGTAGGCTGCGTGGCAATCTCATGAAATAATAACAAACTCCTTAGATTGCTTCACCAATTACTTCGTAATTTCCTCGCAATGACGTATGCCTCAAATCCCTAAAGTATCTCTATAAAGCTCAAGCATAGCGTCCTGCTCGGCAAGTTTATCTTTATCCAATTTCTTTAGTTTCAATATAGATTTCATAGCTTTAACATCAAATCCATGTGAAGAAGCATCTTGGAAGATATCTTTTACTTCTTGAGATAAATCAGCTTTTTCTTGTTCTAATCTTTCTATTTTGCTTATATATTGCTCTAATTGTTCTTTTACTACTACTTCTGACATAAAAAATCATTTAACCTTTTTGAATTTACTATATAATACAAATATAATCCTTATTCAACAAAATATATAATAATGCAAATTTATCCTTTAAGACTTTTACCTAATAAAATCGATTTTGATTTTATGAATTTTAAAAAAGTTAGCTACACTTTCTCAATTATTTTATCACTCATTAGCTTTATTTGGATCGGTATATATAAATTTAATTTCGGTATTGATTTTGCCGGCGGTATAGTTATTGAAGTAAGGCTTGATCAAGCTCCTGATTTGCCAAAAATGCGTGGGGTTCTAGGCAAGCTTGGAATAGGTGAGGTGGTCTTACAGAATTTCGGTAGTGAGCGTGATTTATCAATTAGATTCGGTAGTAGTAGTGAAGAAAATCTCATGAAAAATATTGAGTTAATTAAAGCATCTTTGCAAAGTAATTTTCCGTGTAAGTTTGAATATCGTAAGGTAGATTTTGTCGGTCCGCAAGTCGGTAGGCAGCTAATAGAAGCGGGAGCTATGGCGATGCTATTCTCTTTCTTAGCGATTATGGTTTATATTTGGGTGCGTTTTGAGTGGTATTTCGGTCTTGGTATACTTATCGCCTTAGTGCATGACGTAATACTCGCTCTTGGGTTTATGAGTATGACAAAGCTTGATTTTAACTTAAGTACTATTGCTGCAGTGTTAACTATTATAGGTTATTCCGTTAATGATTCGGTAGTAATATATGATAGGATTAGAGAAAATTTACGTAAATATCATAAAAAAAATATCACGGAAATTATAAATTTAAGTATTAATGAGACTTTATCAAGAACTATTTTAACTGTCATTACCACGCTACTTGCCAATTTAGCCCTTATTCTTTTTGGCGGTGAGGCAATCCGTAGTTTTAGTGTACTTGTATTTTTTGGGATAATAGCCGGTACTTATTCCTCAATTTTTATCTCTGCTCCGATACTTACAATGTTTGTTAATAGGAAGTTTAATAAAAAAGTAATAGAAAGGTAAAGAATCGTCATTGCGAGCAGGCATTGTTGCGTGGACTGGCTTCATTGTCATTGCGAATGGCCGTAGGCTGCATGACAATCTCAGGATTTTGGCACGAGATTGTTTTGTCAAAATTTTCAATTTTTCCTCGCAATGACGTTTTTAAGCCATAACGAGAATAGTTTATGCTAAAAGAAGAAGACAAAATTTTTACTAACCTGCATGGGCAGCAAAGCCATGATTTGAAATCTAGCAAGAAGCGAGGCGATTGGGAGAATACTAAAGCTTTGCTTGATAAAGGTAGAGATTTCATCGTTGAAGAGGTTAAGAAATCAGGGCTTAGAGGGCGAGGAGGTGCGGGATTTTCTACCGGTATGAAATGGTCATTTATGCCTAAAAATTTAGAGAAATCTTGCTATTTAGTAGTAAATGCCGACGAGTCTGAGCCTGGCACTTGTAAGGATCGTGATATATTAAGGTTTGAGCCGCACAAATTAATAGAAGGTTGCTTGCTTGCAAGCTTTGCTATAGGAGCGAATAATTGTTATATCTATATTAGAGGTGAGTTTTATAATGAAGCATCTAATATTCAGCGTGCCTTAGATGAAGCCTATAAAGAAGGGTTAATAGGAAAGAATGCTTGCGGTTCGGGCTTTGATTGTAATATTTATTTACATCGTGGGGCGGGTGCTTATATTTGTGGCGAAGAAACGGCATTGCTTGAAAGCTTAGAGGGCAAAAAAGGTATGCCTCGTTTAAAGCCGCCTTTTCCTGCCGGCTTTGGGTTATATGGCTGCCCGACTACTATAAATAATGTTGAGTCTATTGCAGTAGTGCCAACCATTTTAAGACGAGGAGCTAGCTGGTTTGCTGGTATAGGTAAACCTAACAATACGGGAACTAAGATTTTCTGCATATCAGGGCATGTTAACAAGCCTTGTAATGTTGAGGAAGCAATGGGCATTTCGTTAAAAGAATTGATTGAGAAATATGCGGGTGGTGTTCGTGGTGGATGGGATAATCTTAAAGCCGTAATCCCGGGCGGTTCTTCCGTGCCTTTACTTCCTAAGTCATTATGTGAAGTGGATATGGATTTTGATAGTTTAAGAACCGCAGGTTCTGGATTTGGTACAGGCGGTATTATAGTGATGGATAAATCTACCGATATTATTTATGCAATAGCAAGGCTTAGTAAATTTTACATGCATGAATCTTGCGGGCAATGTACTCCTTGCCGTGAGGGTACGGGCTGGATGTGGCGAGTCATGATGCGGCTAGTTAAAGGTAATGCCAAAAAATCTGAGATAGACGAACTCCTTAACGTTACGAAAGAAATAGAGGGGCATACTATCTGTGCTTTAGGTGATGCGGCAGCTTGGCCGATTCAAGGGCTGATACGCCATTTTAGAAGCGAGATTGAGGCGAGGATAAAGAGTTATAGCGTGGTTTGACTTTATCGTCATTGCGAGGAGATATTGCCTGCGTGGATACTAAGCTGTCATTGCGAGCGACTGAAAGGAGAAAGGAGCGTGGCAATCTCATGAAATAATAACAAACTCCTGAGATTGCTTAGTCAATTACTTTGTAATTTCCTCGCAATGACGATTCCAATTTATAAATAATTAAGAGATTATGCAAACAGATAATACAAAATCAAACACTAATAAAACAGCTAAGCAAGAGTGGGGGTCTTTTGCTTTTGTAATATGTATTGCTTTACTTATTAGAATACTTATTATGGAGCCGTTTACAGTTCCGACCGGGTCTATGAAAGCAACCATACTTGAGAATGACTATATATTTTCTACGAAATATAGTTATGGTTATAGTAATTATTCTTTATCTTTTTTTGATTTTATTCCTCTTTTTCAAGGGCGAATATTTGCTCATGAACCGGAGCGTGGCGATATTGTAGTTTTTCGTCCGCCTAACGATATGAGTGTTAGATATATAAAGCGTTTAATAGGGCTACCCGGCGATAAAATTCAATTGATTGATGACGTAATATATATTAACGACAAAAAAATAGAACGCACGGAAGTTGGAACTTATATAAGCGAAGAGGGAATAAAATATTTAAAGTTTAAAGAAACACTGCCAAACGGTAGAACATATTTTTCTTATAAGCTTGCTCCTATTTATGGCGTTATATATAATGATAGATACGGTAATACGGATGTTTTTTATATACCTGAAGGGAAATATTTCTTTTTAGGGGATAATAGAGATCAGTCAAATGATAGTAGAGTAAATCTTGGATTTGTACCGTTTGAAAATTTTATTGCTAAAGCACAATTTATTTGGTTCTCAACAAAAATAACTTGGTGGGATAATGATATAGGAGTTATTAATCTAGTACTAAAGTTAAAGCCATGGATTGAATCTGTTAGGTTAAATCGAATTTTCAGAAATCTTTATAACACGGATGCGTAATGGAATCATTTGAGAAGTTAGAAAAGCTACTTAGCTATAGTTTCAAAAATAAAGAGCTTTTAATAGAGGCGTTGAGTCACCCGTCTTTAAGACAACATCACGAGTACAAGGATGATAAAGATTATGAACGATTAGAATTTCTAGGTGATGCCGTATTAAATTTAGTAATCACAGAAATTTTATTTAGAAATTTTGCAAATTATAATGAGGGGAATTTAGCTAAAATTAGATCATATTTGGTTTGCAAAGAAACAATATGCATGGTTGGAGCTAAACTTACTTTAAAAAATTATATAATTATGACTTATGGCGAAGAAGTAGCAGGCGGGCGTGATAATCTTAATAATATAGAAAATGCCACGGAAGCTTTAATTGCAGCTATATATCTTGATAGCAATATTGAAACAATCCATGATATTATCGAGAAGTTATGGGCAGAATTTATAAAAGTTCAGAATTTAACGGATTATGACCCAAAAACTGCTTTACAAGAATGGGCTCAAGCTAGTGATCATCACCTACCTATATATCGTCTGATAAAAAGAGAAGGAGCCTCCCATTCATCGACTTTTACGGTTCTTGTAAAAGTAAAAGATTATGAACAAACAGGCACTGGTCACACAATAAAAGAAGCAGAGAAAAACGCAGCACGAAGCTTATTGCATAGACTTAAAAATGACTAATAGACATCTTGCCAAACCAGCTTATAGAGAGGAATTTAAAGGAGACACGGAAGCACCCGCAGCAGCGTACACACTAGTACGCGAGGAGGCGAGTACTGGATCGACGTCTAAATTACCTCTAGAAGTGAAGTTTGGGAAGATATCTAATCAGAAAACGGTATCGGTTTGTATAATCGGGCGACCTAATAGCGGAAAATCAACTTTATTAAACAGAATAATCGGTGAGAAGCTTTCAATCGTTACCCAAAAAGTTCAAACTACTAGGTCAATTATTACCGGTATTATTACCTTAAAAGATACGCAGGTAATTTTATACGATACGCCCGGTATATTTGAGCCGAAAGGGAGCTTAGAGAAAGCAATGGTAAGATGTGCGTGGTCTAGTTTGCATAGTGCAGATTTAGTTCTGTTAATTATTGATAGTCTAAAGTCGTTTGATGATATAACGCATAATATTTTAGATAAGCTTCGCTCACTTAATATTGTTCCGATATTTTTATTGAACAAAATAGACATCGAATCAAAATATCTAAATGACATTAAAGCTTTTTTAACAGAAAATCATCCTGATAGCTTGCTTTTTCCTATATCTGCTTTATCAGGCAAAAATATTGATGGATTACTTGAATATATAACAAGTAAGGCCAAAATTTCTCCTTGGCTTTATGCGGAAGACGACATAACGGATTTACCTATGCGTTTTATTGCAGCAGAAATTACAAGAGAGCAGTTATTTTTAAATTTGCAGAAAGAACTCCCGTATAAATTAACCGTACAAACCGAAAAATGGGAAGAGCTTAAAGACAAATCCGTAAAGATTAATCAAGTTATAGTAGTTTCAAGAGAGAGCTATAAAACTATAATACTCGGTAAAAACGGCTCTAAAATCAAAGAAATAGGAGCAAAATCCCGAATGCAAATGGAGAGGTTTTTTGGATTTCCTGTTCATTTATTTTTATTCGTTAAGGTGCGTGAGCTGTGGGAGAATAATCAAGAATTTTATCAGTATATGAAGATATAAAGCTGTCACCCTGTGGCTTGACAGGCTTTGTTGGATGGTTTTCGATGTCATTCCCGCTTTCGCGAGAATGACATAAAAGCCATATAATAATGCCAATAAAAATAACATTAAATAATCATGATAATACTTGGGATTGATCCGGCACTTGGGAGTCTTGGATGGGCAGTAGTGGCAAAGGAGACCGCACAGTTGAAATATTTAGCTAGTGGTATTATTAGAACAAATAGTAAGGATGCAATTCATCATAGACTTGCTTTTATTAATAGTACATTAGAAAAAGTAATATTAGAATATCAACCAAATATGGCAGCGATTGAAGAAACATTTGTTAATACTAATAGCGTGACTTCTTTAAAGCTTGGATATGCTAGAGGGGCGATAATGTCGCTGATCGGTAGATATAATTTGGACATGCGAGAGTTTAAGCCAAATACGGTAAAAAAAAACGTAACAGGATATGGGCATGCAGAGAAAGACCAAATTTTGCATATGATAAAGCTTTTGCTGCCTGGCACTGCCTTAATTACCAATTCTGATGAAGCTGACGCCGTAGCGATTGCCTATACCTGCTTAGTTACAAAAAATTATTAAAATGAATCCAATAATAATATTAGTTGCCCCGCAAATGGGTGCGAATATCGGTGCTACTGCAAGAGCAATGAAGAATTTTGGTTTAAATGAGCTTAGAATCGTGGCTCCAAGAGACGGCTGGCCTAATGAGCAAGCACGTAGTAATGCAGTCGGAGCGGTTAATATTATAGATCATGCAAAAATTTTTGATAGCCTAGAGGATAGCATTAAAGACCTCGAATATTTATATGCTACTACTTGCATTAAAAGGGCTATGAATAAAGATTATGTATTTTCACAAAATTTACCTTTAGATTATCCAAATTCTGAAAAAGTCGGGATAATGTTCGGGCGGGAAAATAATGGGCTTAGCAACGAAGAAATCGCATTTGCTAATAAGATTATCACTATTAATACAACCGAATTTAGCTCATTAAACATTGCTCAAGCGGTTATTATTATATGCTATGAGTTGTTTCGTAATTCTACGCCCAGAGAGGATGTACATAACATTCAAAAATTAGCTACTAAAGAAGAAATAGAGCATTTTTTAGTAAATTTATTCGGCAAACTCGATAAAGCCGGATTCTTCAAGGCTCCCGACAAAAAAACTGCTATGCAACAAAATATCACTAATATATTTACACGTATAAATAGTTTCTCTTCCCCTGAAGTCCAAACTCTGCAAGGTATTATTAAATCTTTAAATCAATGATATTTAGTAATTTCTTAAGTTCAGGAACATAATTTCTTATTCGGTTATATATTTCATCAGCAAGCTTTTTATCGTAAGTATGAGAGGTCATATTACGATCAGTAAGCATATAAATCCATAAACTCTCATCATTTATAATACCGGCAACAAAAGCTTCCTTTATCACTTCTTTAGGATAGTGAAGAACTGTGCCTTTTTGAGAAAAATATTCTTTTAAAAACTTCCAAGCGAGTTCAAAAGTCAATTCAAATCTTTGTATAGTGGCATCAATATAAGCCCTATCTTCTGTTGTCGGTTTTAAATAAATATCTTCAAGCGTCATAAAAGCTTTACGAAATTTTTCAAGTTTAAGGTTTATTTTTGATATATATAATTTTTTTTTCTTTTAATATATTTTTATAAAGTTCAGAGCTTATTTTAGTACTTTCAAACCTTACACAATCTATTTTTAAAAGCGTGTCAGCATTCTCTATAATAGACATAACTTCTAGCCATTCTTGATCTGTAATATTAGGGCAGATAATTGCAATATCAATATCGGAACGCTCATCGTTATCCCCTCTAGCACGAGAGCCAAAAAACCATATTTCGTTGACAAACAGTAAAGATTTTAGCTTATTAATGAATATATATGATTGTATATCTTTATCCATATAATTACCAGCTTTTGATTAAAGATTTAATAATTTCAGCTACTCTTTCTGCTTCATTTAAGGGTTTGTAGCTATATTCTTCTAGATCAATAGCCGACTTATCAAAAATTCTTGCTATCTTCTGTTCTACTAACTGCTTTATAAAAATCTTATGCTTTGAAGAATTAAAGTTTGGTGGGCAGAATATATAAAGAGGCTTGCCGCTTGAAGCTGCTTCACTGCACATTGAGATTGAGTCGGCCGTAGAGATTATATATTTTGCCTTGGAGAGCATAGCTATATAAGGATTATAGCCTGCGTCTTCGTTCGGGTCATAAATAATTGTGGAGGACGGCATATTATTTTTAATAATTGATTTTACAGTGTGTGGTGTACGTCTACTAAAGCTAATGAAAAAAGGTATTTTTTGATTAGTATATATTTTATTTAATAATGAAGCAAATAAAACTGCTTCATCTTTATGGAAATTAAATTTTTTATTATTTCCACCAATTATCACTGCAATAAACTGTTTAAGATTAGGATAATGTTTTTGGAGTTCCAAGCTCGCTGCGGCGAACTGTTCGGTTACGTTGTTGATAGCTCCGTTGATGGGGATGATGTTTTTAAAGTCGTCATTGCGAGGAAATACGAAGTATTGACGAAGCAATCTAGTAAAAAAGCCCTGAGATTGCTTCAGCCACTTTGTGGTTTCGCAATGACGTTGGTCATGATAAGGCAGAATAACGGCATCAAATGCATTGTAAGGAAGATGAGGCTGCATTATTTGTATTAACTTGATATCTTTAAATTTCTTTTTTAAATAAAATGCTAGTACTGCCGTTCTTCTTCCAGCGGTAATTATCATATCAGGCGGGGACTTATCCAAAAGATACTGCAATAGCTCACTTTTTATATGAATAGGATAATATTTTAGTAAAAAGTTCGGTAGCTTAGCTAAGCAATTATATTCAAGCTTAATTGTTGTATATTCTTCCGTTAATTTTTCAGCAAGTGCAATAGCCTGATGGGTATTGCCTGTTCTATCATCCGCTAATACGTGTATTTTCATTGTAAATACTTCTCTAAAGGTAATGTTAATAAGTTTGTTAGAGGTAGTGATTTATCGCAAGCCTTGGCTATTTGCGGTGTGATAGGAATTTGAGCGATTAGTGGTATATTATATTTTTGTGATAAATGTCCGCCACTATTATTTTTAAGCATATAGCTCATATTCTCAATTATTCCCAAAATAGGTAAATTTAGTTTTTGATATAAATCTATAGAACGTATTACGTCTATTTCTGATATTTTTTGTGGTGTAGTTACGATTATTACGCCGTCTAAATGATAATTTTCTAGTATACTTAAATGAATATCACCTGTCCCCGGCGGCATATCGATAATTAAATAATCTAAATTATCCCATTTTGTTACCGATAATAATTGATAAATAGTCTTACTCGCCATAGGACCACGCCAAATAATTGCCGAGTGGTCTTTAACGAAGAAGCCTATAGATATAATTTCGATACTTTGAGCAAGTACCGGTATTATTCGTCCATCTTTCGTTTGCGGTACTTCGTTAATGCCGAATATATGCGGAATTGACGGACCGTAAATATCTGCATCTACTATCCCGACTCGGTAATTTGCTAGACTTAACTGCTGAGCGATAAGAGCCGATATTGTAGATTTCCCGACTCCGCCTTTACCTGACGCTACTAAGATAATTTTTTTTACATTTTCTACAAAATGTTTTGGTTTTTGAACTTTTTCCTCCATCGGTTTACTTTCGGTAAAAACAATTGTTATTTTATTTACTTCCGAAATCTCGTTAAGTTTATTAATTGCCTTAAGTCTAATTTCTTCGGCTTCTAACTTGTTTTTACCTGATATATCTATTGAGAAACCGATATTATTACCTTTAATTATAATATCCGATATAACTTCATTTAAAAAAGTACCGTCTTTAAAGGTAATATGCTGAATTTTATCTATAATTTGTCGTTGGTGTAAATTCGCCATAATTAAATTTCCTTTTTAAAGCTGTTTAAGCTCGTAACTTGACGTTATATACTATAATATATATAATTATCTCATCTTTAAAATAATATAAAACAACAAAGCAAATGCTTAATAAAAAATATATCTCAATTTTAAAAAAATCCCCATGGAAAGATTTTGATTCTGATAAAGAAGATAACATATTTACAAGACCGCGTAAAAATCAATTTAATTTTGATCAATTTCAATGCCCGTTTAATTTCAATGCTAAAACAATAATTTTAGCTGTTGTCGCAGTGGTTGCTTTATGGCTCGCTTCGGGTATTTATGAAATAAAAGAAGGTGAAGAAGCAGCGGTAATAAGATTTGGGCGTTTTGTGCGTAAGGGCTACCCCGGGCTTAATTATCATTTACCGGCGCCTTTTGAAAAGATAATAGTTGAGAAAGTTAAACAATCACGTCGGATTGAGATTGGTTATCGTACAAATAGCTCTCTGCGTAGCGGTGGCGATAATACTAAAAATATTGCCGGTGAAAGTATAATGCTCACCGGTGATGAAAATATCATTGCTTTAAATTGTGACGTAATGTGGCATATTAATAATCTTGAAGATTTTATTTTTAACGTACAAAGACCTGCAGAAACAGTAAAAGCAATAGTCGAGAGTGCCGTTAGGGAAGTCATAGGCAATACTCCTATTTCTTGGGTATTATCCGATCAAAAACAGGAGATTACTTATAAAATAGAGAAATTAGCACAGAAGATATTGGATAGTTATAATGCTGGCGTTATGATTGAGAAAGTACAATTATTAAAAGCCGAGCCTCCTGCCGAAGTAATAGACGCTTATAGAGACGTGCAAACTTCAAAAGCAGATAAAGAAAAAGAAATAAATCAAGCTCAAGCCTATAATAATAAGATTTTGCCGGAAGCTAGAGGAGCGGCTGCAAAGATTATACAAGAAGCAGAAGGTTATAGAGCAGAAGTTATATCGAAAGCAGAAGGTGATAGCCAAAGATTTAATGCTATTTATAAACAATATGCTACAGGTAGGCAAGTAACTAGAGATAGATTATATTTAGAAGTAGTCGAAGAGATATTAGGCGGTTCAAATAAAACGATTATTAATAATGCACTACTGCCGCACATGGCTATTAAACCATAGGGGTGCTATGTCATTCCCGCGAAAGCGGGAATGACATCAAGAGTGTTTTTCACGCTATACACAAATGACATCTAAACAACAAGGAATATTAAATGCAACAAAAGATTTATTATATAATTTTTACAATTGTTTTTGGGCTGATACTGATTTCTAGCTCCTTATTTTCAGTTGACCAACGCCAATCTGCAGTAGTATTCCAGTTTGGTGAGGCAGTTAGAACTATAGAAAATCCAGGACTGAATATTAAAATCCCGTTTATTCAAAATGTTGAATTTTTTGATAAGCGTCTTTTAGATGTTGAGGTTGAGGCAAAAGAATTAACGGCTGCTGACGGTAAACGAGTTATTGTTGATGCCTACGCCAAATTCCAAATTAATAATCCCGTAATGTTTTATAAAACGGTACATGATTATCAAGGTGTGAAAATTAGGCTGACTCGTAATCTTGAATCGTCAATGCGTAAGGTGATAGGTAAAATCTCGCTAAGTAGCCTTTTAAGTCAGGAACGTAGTAACGTAATGTTAAATATCTTAAATCAAGTGGACGGTGAAGCTAAAAGCTTCGGTATTGATGTTGTAGATGTTAGAATTTTAAGAGCAGACTTACCAAAAGAAAATAGTGCGGCTATTTATCGTCGTATGCAAACGGCACGTGAAAAAGAAGCAACCCAAATTAGAGCGGAAGGACAAGAAGAAAGCGTGCGTATTCGTTCAAAAGCAGATAAAGAAAGTAAAATAATACTTGCTAAAGCTTATAGAGATGCACAAATTATTAAAGGTGACGGCGATGAGAAAGCAGCAAAAATATATAATTCTGCTTATTCAGTTGACCCGGAATTTTATAAATTTTATAGATCACTTTTAGTATATAAAAATTCTTTAAAGAAAGAGAATACTAATTTTGTAATTTCACCGGATGCTGAAGTTTTAAAATATCTAAATCTAACTAAGTAGTATACTAGTCTATCTACTTTTTATTTACTTGGAGTATATGGTTAATCTGAAAATAGTTCTTGTTATAATAGTTTTAATATCAAGTAACGTTGTTCTAGCAAAAGAAAATAGTAAGTCTTTAAAAGTAGCAGCTCAAGAAGAGAATGAATTTACGGAAATAAATTCTGCTCCTTTAAAAGTAAGTGAAGCCGCCCGTTATAGCTTTGCCGATATAGTTGAACCGTTAATTCCTGCAGTCGTTAATATTTCAACAATAGAATATGTTAATAGTAAATCAGAAAATGCCGAGAAAGATCCTCTGCAAGAAAAAGTTAATGATTTTTTAGAAAAGCTTAATATACCGCTGAATTTGGAAGAGGTTGATCAAACTCCGAAAAGTGTCCCGCTTGGTTCAGGATTTATTATTGAACCTAACGGCTTAATAGTGACAAACTATCATGTAATTGCAAATGTTGATAAAATTAATATAAAACTTGCAGATAATACCGAATTATCGGCTAAATTAATAGGTAACGATACTAAAACCGATTTAGCTCTCTTAAAAATAGATAGCGAGGAACCTCTACCTTTTGTTGAGTTTGGAGATTCAAATGATGCAAGAGTAGGAGATTGGGTTATTGCGATCGGTAATCCGTTCGGTAATCTAGGCGGTACGGTGACAAGCGGTATTATTTCTTCTAAAGGGCGGGATATCGATATAGATACGGACAATATAGTCGATAATTTTATTCAAACGGATGCTGCAATTAATAACGGTAATTCCGGTGGTCCTATGTTTAATTTGGATCAGAAAGTAATCGGCGTAAATACGGCAATTTTTTCACCGCTCGGTACTAATATAGGTATCGGTTTTGCAATACCGTCAAATACTGCAAAGCCTATAATCGAACGTCTTAAGAAAGATGGAAAAGTAAGTAGAGGACGCCTTGGAGTAACAATACAAGATTTAACCGAGGAAATTTCTGAAGGGCTAGGACTTAAAAATACTAGGGGGGTGTTAGTAGCTAAAGTACAAGAAGATGGTCCAGGTGATAAAGCGGGAATTAAAACAGGTGATATAATAATAGAGTTTGCAGATATACCGGTTAAAAATACTAAAAAATTACGTGTAATTATTGCAGATGCTCCTATTGATCAGGAAGTAAAAGTAAAAATACTTCGCGATAAAAAGGAGCTTGAATTACCTATTAAAATTACTTCGGATAATGAAGAGGTTACCAAAGATTCTACAGAAGAGACCAATAAGAAAGAAATAACAAATAAAGAAGAAAATAATTTATCTATTACTAAAAATAATATTACTTTTGGTAATTTGACTGAAGAACTAAGACAAAAATATACTATTCCTCAAGATAAAATGGGAATAGTTATAACCAATATTGATGAAGAAGAAAGTAGCTTCAAAATTGGTGATCTGATAACCAATATTAATCAGGAAAGCATAGACGATATAAGTAAGCTAGAAGAATTATATGAAAATGCTAAAAAATCAGATAAGCAAAATATTTTGCTCCTGATTGAAAGGGGTAGTAGTAATATGTTCGTACCATTGCAGGTTATGTAAGATATAGTTTTCTATGTCATTCCCGCGAAGGCGGGAATGAAAAATAACCTTAACATTGATACAAAAATTACATATTTAATAAAATAAAGCTATAAAAATAAGTTTTTTATAGCTTTTGCTGGATTCCCGCATTCGCGGGAATGACATAGAATGTAAAAATAATACCTAAATAATTTATGAATGAAAAAATAGCAATTTTAAGTGCATATAGTTTTGTTAATATAGAAGAACCGGCGAATTTGATACCGAAACTTTTGCTTATCGGTAAAAGAAAATATGTTAGAGGTACTATTTTATTAGCTAATGAAGGTTTTAATGGTTCTTTTTCAGGTTCATATGAAAATGTAAATCTTGTACTTGAAGAATTGATAAAGCTGACCGGTCCCAAAGATGTTAACGTTAAAATAAATTATAGTGATGTTCATCCTTTTCAGAAATTGAAAGTCAGACTTAAGAAAGAGATCGTAGCAATGAACGTTGATGATTTAAATGTTGATTTGTTTAAAGGCGAATATATAGAGCCGAAAGATTGGGATGAATTTATCACAAAACAAGATGTTATAGTAATAGATACTCGAAATGATTATGAAATAGAGGTTGGTACATTTAAATCAGCAATTAATCCTAATACCAAAACATTTAAACAATTTCCTGCTTGGGTTCAGCAGAATCAAGAATTGCTCAAAGGTAAGAAAATTGCTATGGTTTGTACAGGTGGTATCAGGTGTGAAAAATCCACCAGCTTACTTAAAAGCATAGGTTATGATGAGGTATATCATTTAAAGGGTGGAATACTGCAATATCTAGAAGATACACAAAATAAGAACAATTTATGGCAAGGTAAATGTTTTGTCTTCGATGATAGGAGAGCAGTGACAGATGATTTATCGCCCGTAGAAAGACATTGGTTGCAGAGATAGATGTCGTTGACCGATTGAAACGTGTAGTATGTCATTCCCGCGAAAGCGGGAATCCAGAAAAAAGAGAGCTTTTAATTTTAAAAATTCAGTATATGTGTATTTTTTAATTACTGGATTCCCGCTTCCGCGGGAATGACATAACCCTTTTTTATTTATTAGAAATATATGACTAAAACCAAACAAGAAATTTATAATAAGCGTCCAACTTCACCGCATTTAACTATATATAAGACGCAAATAAGTTCTACATTATCAATTTTGTATCGTATGACCGGCGTAGCTTTGTTTTTTGCGGTGTCAATCTTGGTGTGGTGGTTGATTCTTAGTAAATATGACAATAATTATTTACAGCTTGCTGAATGCTGTATTATAAAAATATGCTTAGTAGCTGTTAGCTACGCTTGGTTTTATCATTTATGTAACGGCATTCGGCATTTATTTTGGGATATCGGTTACGGTTTTTCTATAAAATTGGTTAATATCACCGGTGGGTGTGTAGTGGTAGGATCTGTATTATTAACGGTATTGTTATGGGTGTAGTAATTAAAAACGTCATTGCGAGGAGATGCGTAGCATCGACGTGGCAATCTCAGAAATAATAACAAATGCCTGAGATTGTTTGGTCAATTGCTATGCAATTTCCTCGCAATGACGAAAAGCTAAAACAAATAATAGAGAAAATTAATGGTATATGATTTTAAAGCAGAAATTGTAAAAGCAAAAAATAGCGGTTCTGCTAAAAGCGGTTCTCATCATTGGTTATTGCAAAGAGTAACGGGGATTATATTAGCTTTATGTTCTGTGTGGCTAATATATTTTACGTTAACCAACAAAAATAATGATATAAATATTATTATGTGGGAACTTAAAAAGCCTTTTAATGTAGTAGCTTTGTTAATTACGGTGGTTATTTCGTTGTATCATGCGATGCTTGGTATGCGTGTAGTAATTGAGGATTATATCAGTTGTTACAAATTACGTAATACATTGATTATAATAGTGCAATTATTTTGCATTGTTACTATTGTAGCTTTTGTAGTAGCGCTGTTTTATAAAGGGTAAAAATTGTCATACCGCGGCTTGACTGCGGTATCCAGAAAACAATTTATAGCATTATTGTGTATTGAATTACTGGACCCCGTGGTCAAGCCATGGGGTGAAAGAGGTAGACAATTCACGTATCAAAATAATAAAAAATTAATTTAATGACCAAAGCGTATAATATCATTCATCATAAATTTGATGTAGTAGTTGTAGGTGCAGGCGGAGCAGGTCTTCGTTCTGCATTCGGTATGGCTAAAGAAGGGCTAAATACCGCTTGTATAACTAAGCTGTTCCCAACCCGTAGTCATACTGTGGCTGCTCAGGGTGGAATTAGTGCGGCTCTTGGGAATATGGGCGAAGATGATTGGCGTTGGCATATGTATGATACGGTAAAAGGTTCTGATTGGTTAGGCGATCAGGATGCCATTGAGTATATGTGCAAAAACGCTCCCGATGCGATTTTAGAGCTAGAGCATTACGGCGTACCTTTCTCAAGAACTGAAGAGGGAAAAATTTATCAGCGTCCTTTTGGAGGAATGACAACAGAGTACGGCAAAGGAAAAGCAGCTCAGCGTACATGTGCTGCGGCAGATCGTACGGGGCATGCCATACTTCATACTTTATATCAACAGTCACTAAAACATAAAGTACAGTTTTTCGTTGAGTATTTTGCTATTGATTTATTGATGGAAGATGGTGAATGTAGAGGCGTAGTTGCGTGGAATTTAGATGATGGTAGTCTGCATTGTTTTAGAGCTCATAATGTAGTGCTTGCAACGGGCGGATACGGGCGTGCTTATTTTTCGGCGACGTCTGCTCATACTTGTACGGGTGATGGGGGCGGCATGGCGATTAGAGCCGGTCTTCCACTGCAAGATATGGAATTTGTACAGTTCCATCCGACAGGTATATATTCGGCAGGCTGTCTTATTACCGAGGGGGCAAGAGGTGAAGGGGGATATCTCGTTAATGCAAACGGTGAGCGTTTTATGGAGCGTTATGCTCCTGCTGCAAAGGATTTAGCTTCAAGAGATGTAGTTTCAAGAGCAATGACTATAGAAATCAGAGAGGGGCGAGGAGTCGGCGAGCATAAAGATCATGTATTTTTACATTTAAATCATTTATCGCCTGAGATTTTACATAGTCGTTTGCCCGGTATCTCTGAGACGGCTAAAATTTTTGCCGGTGTTGACGTGACTAAAGAGCCGATACCGGTGCTTCCTACGGTACATTATAATATGGGTGGGATACCGACGAATTATCACGGTCAAGTCATAATCAAAGACGGTAAAAATCATAATAGCGTAGTAAAAGGGCTTATGGCAATCGGTGAAGCGGCTTGCGTATCGGTACACGGTGCTAACCGATTAGGATCAAATTCTTTGCTTGATTTAGTAGTATTTGGTAGAAGTTCTGCATTAAAAGCAACCGAGCTTATTAAGCCTGTGAGTCCCCACAAGTCTATAAAAGAAGCAAGCCTTGAAAAAATTATAAATAGATTTGATAAAGTCCGTCACGCTAACGGTAATATTTTAGTTGCAGAGTTAAGGCTTAAAATGCAAAGAACTATGCAAAGCCATGCTTCGGTATTTAGAACTCAAGAGGTACTAGATGAAGGAGCAGGAATGATTAGTGAAATAAGAAGCGGCTATAAAGATATAAAAATTAACGATAAATCTTTAATTTGGAATAGCGATTTAGTGGAAGCCTTAGAGCTAGATAATCTACTTGATCAAGCTTTAGTAACGGTATATTCGGCAGCTGCAAGAAAAGAAAGCAGAGGAGCTCATGCACGTGAAGATTATCCTGATCGTAATGATGGGGATTGGATGAAGCATACTCTTAGCTCTATCGATGAAGCAGGTAAAGTAGTTCTTGATTATAAACCTGTGACTTTAACTACTTTAACCGATGAAGTAACAGCAGTCCCGCCGGTGAAGAGAGTTTACTGATTAATGTTCTTATGTCATTCCTGCGAAAGCAGGAATCTAGAAACCTTTAATGTTATCCCGCGATTTAATCGTGGGATCCAAAAATGCTTATTTTTTAGATATCGCGGTTAAGCCGCGGTATGACAAGAAAAAAATATATATAAAATATGTTTGAGTATTTAATAAAATTCTATCCAAAAATCTTTTTTATTGTAGAGGGAACTTTGGTAACTTTAAAATATAGCGTTATTGCCGTTATATTCGGTTTAGTAATAGGGATGCTGCTCGCTATTTGTAAGGTAAATAAAAATCGTGCTTTAAGACTTTTTGCAAATTTCTATACTTCTATTTTCAGAGGAACGCCTTTATTAATTCAATTAAGTATTATTTATTTTGCTTCACCTTATATCATAGGCATTAAATTTAGTGTGTTTATGGCGGGAGCTATTTCTTTTTCTCTTAATTCGGGAGCATATGTTTCCGAAGTAATCAGGGCAGGGATTAATGCAGTTGATAAAGGGCAGTTTGAAGCGGCTGAAGCTCTTGCTATTCCAAAGTTTTTAATAACGAAAGATATAATTCTGCCGCAAGCAGTTAAAAATATTTTTCCGTCATTAGTAAATGAGCTTGTAAATTTGATTAAAGAATCAGCCATTATTTCTATGCTTGGAGAAATGGATTTAATGCGTAGAGCACAAATTGTATCAATTGAAACATATAATTATTTTTTTCCAATGCTTATTGCTGCGTGCTGTTACTATATTTTAGTGATGTTAATCAGCTTTATAGCAAAAATAATTGAGAAAAAAATGATTGTTAATTAAAACATACTTGCTTTTATGGAAAAAGTAATTATAATTTAAATTTAGTGTAATTTACAAATTCTTATAATTTGTATTTAGAAATGATGGAAAATAAAGGGTGGAAGTATTTTTCACCCTTTAATTATCGTATATATAAGTTTTTTTTGGAGTATTTTTTTAATGCCGACATATAATCAATTAGTACGTTTTGGGAGAAAGTCAAAAACTCGTAAGACCAAATCTCCTGCCTTAGAATCTAATCCTTTTAAAAGCGGTGTTTGCCTAGTTGTAAAAACCGTTACCCCTAAAAAGCCTAACTCTGCACTTCGTAAGATTGCAACGGTGCGTTTAAGTAATAAAAGAACCGTAAATGCATATATTCCTGGTGAAAAGCATAGTGTAAAGGAACATGATAAGGTGTTAGTAAGAGGCGGTCAGGTTCCTGATCTTCCGGGGGTGAAATATCATATCGTACTTGGTGCTTATGATATTGCCGGAGTTAAAGGACGTAAGCAAGGTCGATCACGTTACGGTGCTCCTCGTAAACAAGTTGCAGTTACAAAAAAATAAATTATTAGTTAGAGAGAAAAAATAAAATGTCACGTCGTCATGCCGCGGAAAAGCGAGTAATTTTACCTGATATGAAATATAACAGTATTTTACTGTCAAGATTTATCAATAATATTATGAAAGAAGGGAAGAAAGCCCTTGCAGAGAAAATTGTTTATTCAGCCTTTAATAAAATTGAAAAGAAGCATAGAGTTGATCCGTATCAAACCTTTAATAATGCTATGCATAACGTGAAGCCGCATTTAGAAGTAACTTCGGTTAGGGTTGGAGGAGCTAATTATCAAGTTCCGACGCATGTTGATGAAAGAAGAGGATATGCCCTTGCTAGCCGTTGGATTATTAATGCTGCGTCAAAACGTTCTGAAAAAATGATGATTGATAAACTTGCTGAAGAGCTATTTGAAGCTTCTAATAATAGAGGCGTTGCCATTAAGAAGAAAGAAGATACTCATAAAATGGCCGAAGCTAATAAAGCTTTCTCTCATTTTAGCCCTAAAAAAATGAAATAAGGTAGGGTATAATGAGTAAAATAAATAAACTTGAGCATATTCGTAATATCGGTATATGTGCTCACATTGATGCCGGTAAAACCACAACTACCGAACGTATTTTATATTATACCGGTAAATCGCATAAAATAGGTGAAGTTCATGAGGGCGGTGCTACCATGGATTGGATGGAACAAGAACAAGAACGCGGTATAACCATTACCTCAGCTGCTACTACTTGTAGATGGCAAGATAAAATAATTAATATTATCGATACTCCTGGACACGTTGACTTTACTATCGAAGTAGAGCGTTCGCTTCGTGTGCTTGACGGTGCGGTTGCAGTATTTGACGGTGTAGCAGGTGTTGAACCGCAGTCAGAAACGGTTTGGAGGCAAGCAGATAAATATAATGTTCCTAGAATGTGTTTTGTCAATAAAATGGACAGAATGGGAGCAGATTTTTATAGATGCGTTGAAATGCTCAAAGATCGTTTAGGAGCAAAACCGCTTGTTATTCAGTTGCCTGTAGGGATTGAAGAAAATTTTAAAGGTATAATTGATCTTGTTAAAATGAAAGCAGTGATTTGGAAAGATGAAGCACTTGGAGCTGAGTATTTTGAAGAAGATATACCTGCCGATATGAAAGATAAAGCTGAAGAATATCGTGCTAAATTACTTGATATGGTTGTTGAGTTAGATGATCATGTTATGGAAAAATATTTATCAGGTGAAGAAGTAACAGCAGAAGAGATTAAAAGATTAATCAGAAAAGGTACTATTTCAGCAGCATTTTATCCGGTTTTATGTGGTAGTGCTTTTAAAAATAAAGGGGTACAGCCTTTACTTGATGCCGTAGTAGATTTCCTACCTTCGCCTATTGATATAGGTATAGTAAAAGGTATGGAAGTAAGTACTGGTGAAGAAAAAGATTTCCCTATTTCGGTAACTGAGCCTTTTGCAGCTTTAGCATTTAAAATTATGAATGACCCGTTTGTCGGTTCATTAACTTTTATTAGAATATATTCAGGTAAAATTACTTCAGGAACAACTGTTATTAATACCGTAAGGAATAAAAGAGAAAAAATCGGTAGAATGCTATTAATGCATGCTAATAATCGTGAAGACGTAAAAGAAGCATCAGCAGGTGATATAGTAGCTTTAGCAGGTCTTAAAGATACTACCACAGGTGATACGTTATCCGATATTGATCAGCAAGTAATCTTAGAAAGAATGGAATTTCCAGAGCCGGTAATTGAGCTTGCGGTAGAACCTAAATCAACAGCCGATCAAGAAAAAATGGGCCTCGCACTTTCTCGTTTAGCAGCTGAAGATCCATCATTTAGAGTGTCAACTGATCATGAAACAGGACAAACAGTGATAAAAGGAATGGGAGAACTCCATTTAGAAATTATCATTGATCGTATGAGAAGAGAGTTTAAGGTCGAAGCAAATATTGGAGCTCCTCAAGTAGCATATCGTGAAACTATAACAAAAGCTTGTGAAATTGATTATACCCATAAGAAACAATCCGGCGGTGCAGGACAATTTGCTCGTGTAAAAATTATTTTTGAGCCTCTAAAAGAGGTAAAAGATCTAAAAGATGAAGATAAAAATAAAATTTTTGTCTTTGAAAGTAAAATCATCGGCGGTGCCGTGCCTAAAGAATATATACCAGGTGTTGAAAAAGGATTAAATAATATTAGAGAAACCGGTGTTATTGCCGGTTATCCTATGATTGATTTTAAAGCAACTTTAGTTGACGGTGCGTTTCATGATGTAGATTCTAGTGTACTTGCGTTTGAAATTGCTGCAAAGGCAGCATTTAGAGAAGGGATGCCGAAATGTAATCCTAAATTACTTGAGCCGATTATGCAAGTTGAAGTTATCACTCCTGATGAATATATGGGTGATATTATAGGCGATTTAAATAGTCGTAGAGGACAAATTCAAAGCATGGATCCAAGAGGGAATGCTCAAGTAGTCACTGCGAATGTTCCTTTAGCGGAAATGTTTGGTTATGTTAATACGCTTAGGTCTTTATCGCAAGGTAGAGCTCAGTTTAGTATGATATTCTCTCATTATGATCAAGTGCCGCGTCAAGTAGCTGATCTTATTAAGGCTAAAAAATAATTTAGGGGTGAGGTGTCACGTCTTACAGAAATAAATGTTGTTTTACCGTGGCAGCTTATAAATTAGAAGTACTGTTTATTATAGTAATTTTTTAATAAATTTTATTGATTTTTTATTAAAAATATGATAGGAGTGTAGCTCAATTGGTAGAGCGCCGGTCTCCAAAACCGGAGGTTGCGGGTTCGATACCTGTCGCTCCTGCCATTATAGGCTTAGAGCTTTTTTGCTATAAAATATAGAATTTTACAAAATTTGCTTATAGAGAGAAATTTGAAAGAGGTACTTCACCTCGAATCGCAGAGTACATACTAGTATGTGAGAATTCCAGTGCTGGATCATCGTCTCAATTGCCTCTAGAAGTAGAATTTTGTAAGAAGTCTAATAAATTACCTAACAAGAATATGTTTAAAGAATATAAAATTTATAAGTTTTTTGAACAAGTTAAACAAGAAACTTATAAGGTAGTTTGGCCAACTAGAAAAGAGCTTGTTGCTTCAACATTAGTAGTGGTAGTAGCAGTTTTTATTTTTAGCCTAATTTGTTTGGTACTTGATTATAGTATACATAACATAATGCAGCTTTTGCTTAATATCGGCAAATAGTATAAGGAATAAATTGTGACGAGTATAGATAATATATTGCCTTCTTCTGAAAAAAATGTAAAGCAGTGGTATGTAGTACATACGGCATCAGGAGCAGAGAAACGCATTAAAGAAGATATGCTTAGAAAAATCGCTAAACAGAACATGACGGATTTTTTTGAAGACATATTAATACCTGTTTTTGGAGTTTCTGAAGTTAAACGCGGTAAAAATGTCAAGGTAGAAAAAAAACTAATGCCGAGTTATATCTTGATAAAGATGAATATGACTGATAAATCTTGGCATTTAGTAAAAAATATATCTGGAGTAACCGGCTTTTTAGGAAGCAAAACCACGCCAAAAGCTCTTACAGAAAGTGAAATACAAAATGTTTTTAATAATTTGGAAGCAGAAGCTAAAGAAGCAAAGAATTCTAAATTGTATGAAGTTGGTGAAATAGTGACTGTTATAGACGGTCCTTTTGAAACTTTCATGGGTACAGTAGAAGAAATAGATCAAGAAAAAAATAGGTTAAAAGTTTCAGTTGCAATATTTGGTAAAGCAACTCCAATAGAACTAAATTTTAATCAAGTAAAGAAAAATGATTAAAAGTTGGACTAAATACGGTTTATAAATTACTTAAGCTGTATTGTGCTAATGTTCAGGATGTCATTGTTGCGGGATAATGCGTCGTCATTGCAAGCAGCCGTAGGCTGCGTGGCAATCTAGAAGAAATAATACAAAACTTCTGATTTACAGAATTTTTTTTCTTCCTTGTTTTGTCAAAACTTACAGTTTTGCCTTGCAATGATGGGAAACAAGATCCATGCAATTGTTACAAAGTAATATTAATTTAAGAGAAAAATAAGGATATTTATAAATGTCTCAGAAAGCAATAAAAGGTTATATTAACTTGATAATTCCGGCTGCTGGAGCCACTCCTGCACCTCCTATAGGACCGGCCCTAGGACAAAGAAAAGTTAATATTGCAGCATTTTGTAAAGATTTTAATGATGCTACGCAAGGTATGGAAAAAGGAATACCTCTGCCAACCGTAATTACCGTTTATGAAGATAGTAGTTTTTCTTTTAAAATAAAAACTCCTCCTGCTTCGTACTTTTTAAAGAAGTATGCTAAAATTACTAAAGGTTCTAGTGCTACTAAAAAAGAAGCAGTAGTAGGTAAAGTTACTATGGATGATTGTCGTGAAATTGCAAAGTTAAAAATGCCTGATTTAAATACAAAAAATATTGAAGCAGCAACAAAAATTATTTGTGGTAGTGCTGCATCTATGGGACTTGAAGTAGTAGGGAATTAATTATTATGTCAAATAAGAAAGATGTCGCTGTAAAAATTAGCGGCGGTAAAAACATAAGAGAAGCTAGAGAAAAAGTAAAATCAGATACTTTATATAATTTAACAAATGCAGTTGAACGATTAAAATCAGCATCATATGTTAAATTTGATCCAACCTTAGAAATAGTTATGAAGCTTGGAATTGATCCTAGGCATTCCGATCAAATGGTACGTGGTGTAGTTAATTTACCTGCCGGTACAGGCAAAACCGTAAGAGTTGCCGTTATTTGTAAAGAAGAAAGAGAAGAAGAAGCTAAAAGTGCCGGAGCAGATTTAGTAGGTTCAACAAATATTATTGATGAAATTAAAGCAGGGAAAATTAATTTTGATGTATGTATAGCTACTCCCGATATGATGGCAGCTATAGGTTCAGTTGCAAGAATTTTAGGACCAAAAGGTTTAATGCCTAACCCTAAACTTGGTACCGTAACTTTAGATATTAAAAATGCTATTAAAAATGCTAAAAGCGGTCAGGTAGAATATAGAGCAGAGAAAGCAGGTATAATTCATGCAGGGCTTGGAAAATTATCTTTTTCAGACCAAGCTTTATTAAAAAATTTAAATGCGTTTATTGAGGCAGTAATTAAAGCAAAACCTGCCGGATTAAAAGGAAGTTATTTAAAAGCAATGTATTTATCTTCTACTATGGGAGCATCGGTACAAATAGATTTAACTAGTATAGCATAATTTTTATAGCCGTTTAACGGTAGTATAGTAATAATAAAAAAATTTTGTTATTTTAAGCATTTGTATCAGTTTAAATATATTAAACTGTATGATAAAAGGAGAATTAAAAGGTGTTAAGATCAGAAAAATCGGTAGCAGTAGAGGATATTGTAAATATTTATAAAGAATCGCCCTCTATAATTATTACTCATTATCACGGGTTAACCGTTAGTCAAATGAGTTCGCTTAGAGAATCACTTAAATCTAAAGAAGCAGGTTTTAAAGTAGTTAAAAATACTTTAGCAAAAATAGCTGCAAATCAAACAGGGCTTGATAGTATTGCTAATTTATTTGCGGGTCCTACTGCTATTGTTTATTCTAAAGAACCGGTTGAGATGGCAAAATTAGTAGTTAATTTTGCTAAGGCTAATGATAATCTTAATATTATCGGTGGAATAGTCGATAATCACGTATTAGATGAACATTCAATAAAAGAACTTTCTAAGCTACCTGCACTTAATGAGCTTAGGGGTAAAATTGTTGGGTTATTACAAGCACCGGCTACTAAGGTTGTAGGTGTTTTACAAGCCCCGTCTTCGAGTATGGCGAGAGTAATACAAGCACATGCTAGTAAAAATTAACTTAAAGGTTACTGCATCAGGTATTTTAATTGATAATTAAAGAGCTTTTATAGTTTTAAAAAAGTCTTATAATTTGAAGCACAAAAGAATTTAATTAACTTTAAAATGCCTGATGTAGTAATCTCTCAATATAAAAAAAGTAAAAAGGAAAAAATTATGGCAGATTTAGCTAAAATTGAAGAACAATTATCATCATTAACGTTAATGCAAGCAGCTGAGCTTGTGAAAATGTTAGAAGAAAAATGGGGTGTATCTGCAGCAGCTCCTGTAGCTGTAGCAGCTGCCGGTGCTGCAGCTCCTGCAGCTGAAGCAGTAGCTGAAAAAACTGAGTTTGAAGTAGTTTTAACAGCTGCTGGTGACAAGAAAGTTGAAGTAATTAAAGTTGTGAAAGATATCACAGGTCTTGGTTTAATTGAAGCTAAGAAATTAGTTGATGAAGCTCCAAAGCCGATTAAAAGCAATGTGAAAAAAGCAGAAGCAGACGAAATCAAAGGTAAGTTAGAAGCTGCTGGAGCAAAAGTTGAATTATTCGTATTTTAGATGTTTGTAAGTAAAAATTAATAAGATTTTTGTTGAGACAGTTGTTTTTATTCAAAGAAAAATCTTATAATTTTCAATCAAAAACAACTAAGTATATATTAATTTTTTTTACAGGACCTAATGTTTTTGCATTACAGATGAAATATTTTATAGCTTTAAATTAACTTCTTAAAATCCAAAAAGCCTTATTTTAGTAATTAAATTTGAATAAGGCTTTTTGGATTTTAAGAAGTTAATTTAAAGCTAATTTAAGTTATTTTTTTGAAATAGGATAAAGCTATTACATTAAAAATCTTATTGATTAAAATAATTTTGTTAACGTACCATAGTCTAGAAATTTAAATTATTAAAATTTTCTAGGTTCTGTGAACATTTATAATTGATTTTTAGTGAAAATTAATGAGGTTTTTGAAGGAATAGCTACCTATTTTTAAAAAATATTATAATTTGTTGCAACAAATAAATAACCAAAATCAAATCTTTTTGGAAATGTTCGTAGAGCCTACACAAGATCTAAATAAGAAACTTACTAGGTTTCTTTAATTTGAGTTCTATGTGAAAAATTTTAAAACAATATATTTTATTTTACTGCAAATTATAAGCATTTTATTGAAATAGGTATCTATTCCAATAAAAACTTTATTGTTTAAAATATAAATAATTTAAATTTTATATACAGAACCTAGGTTCTGAACACTTTTGATTAATGATTATAATTAGGAGATATTTTTAAGCGAAAATTAATAAGATTTTTGAGAGGAGAGTTTATTACTATTTCAAAAAAATCTTATGATTTACAGCTAAAAAGAGTCATAATTATGATTATTCTATTAAAAGTGCATAGGACCTAATCACTGTAATACGTGCAGTAATTTTATCAGTCAGGAGATTATATGGTTTCATTAAGGGATAATATAGAAGCACAACCCTTGTCACATAATAGAAGAATAAGAAAAAATTTCGGTCACATAAATTTAGTAGCAGATATACCGAATTTGATTGAAATTCAAAAAAATTCATATGAGAAAAACTTTCTACAGTTAAATATTAAAGATTCTGAAAGAAAAAACAAAGGTTTACAATCTATATTAAACTCAATTTTTCCTATTTCAGATTCCTCCAATATTGCTAATTTAGAATTTGTAAAATATGAATTCGATACTCCAAAATATGATGTAGAAGAGTGCAGTCAAAGAAGTTTAAGTTATGCTGCTCCTCTTAAAGTTACTTTAAGATTAAGTATTTGGGATATAGATGAGGATACTGGTACTAGAGAAATTAAAGGGATTAAAGAGCAAGAAGTATATATGGGTGATATCCCATTAATGACTAAAAACGGTACTTTTATTATCAACGGTACGGAAAGAGTAGTTGTATCACAAATGCATCGCTCACCTGGTGTATTCTTTTATCATGATGAAGGAAAAGTCCACTCTTCTGGCAAGCTTTTATATTCTGCTCGTGTTATTCCATATAGAGGATCTTGGCTTGATTTAGAATTCGACGCTAAGGATGTTATTTATTTCAGGATTGATAGAAAAAGAAAGCTTTATACTACTACTTTGCTTAGAGCTATAGGTATGAGTACTGAAGAAATTATAAAATTTTATTATAATTCAGTAACTTATAAGCTTGTTAAAAATAAAGGTTGGGCGGTTAAATTTATACCTCAGCATATTACTGTTCATCGTTTAACAAGTGATTTAGTAGATGCAGATACCGGAAATATTCTACTGAAAGCAGGACAAAAAATTACTCCGCGTTTGGCTAAAAAATATTTTGGGGAAGGGCTTAATAATATTTTAGTAGCTCATGAAACTTTAATCGGCAAATATCTATCCGAAGATTTAAGAGATCCTGCAAGCGATGAAGTATTAGCAAAAATCGGTGAAATGATTACTGCTGATATGCTAAATGTTATTAATGATCTTAAAATTAAAAATGTTAACGTATTAGTAATCAATCCTCAATCCGGTCCATATATAAGGAACACCTTATTTGCTGATAAAAATCAGGATCGTGAGGCAGCATTATGTGAGATTTTCAGAGTTCTAAGACCAGGCGAACCTGCTAATATCGAAGCGGCTGAAAGTCTGTTTTATAATTTATTCTTTGATACGGAAAGATATGATCTTTCAGAAGTCGGGCGAATAAAAATGAATTCTAGGTTAGAGCTGAATATTTCTGAAGAAGTTACGGTTTTAACAATTGATGATATTAAAAATATCGTAAGAGTTTTAGTAGAGCTTAAAGACGGTAAAGGTATCATAGACGATATTGATCATTTAGGTAATAGAAGGGTTAGATCGGTAGGTGAATTGATAGAAAATCAATTTAGAATAGGTTTAGTCCGAATGGAAAAATCTGTAATTGAAAGGATGTCGGCAGGTGATGTTGATACCGTAATGCCTCATGATTTAGTAAATTCTAAAATTTTAGTTTCAGTAGTAAAAGAATTTTTTAGTACCTCCCAATTATCCCAATTTATGGATCAAACAAATCCATTATCGGAAATAACTCATAAAAGAAGGCTATCGGCACTCGGTCCCGGAGGTCTTAGTCGAGATCGGGCAGGTTTTGAGGTGCGTGATGTACATCCGACTCATTACGGTCGTATTTGTCCTATTGAAACACCTGAAGGTCAGAATATCGGGTTAATTAACTCTATGGCTACTTATGCTAGAATAAATAAACACGGTTTTATAGAGAGTCCGTATAGAAGAGTTAAAGATGGATGTGTAACCGATGAAGTGGTATATCTTTCTGCTATTGAAGAAGGTAAATACAAAATCGGACAAGCAAATTCTAAAGTTAATAAAGACGGAAAGCTGCAAGGAGAGTTTATTAATTGCCGTGTTGAAGGCGGTAATTTTGTAATGGTAGAACCGTATGAGGTAGACTTCATTGATGTGACTCCTATGCAGGTAGTATCGGTTGCGGCTTCTCTTATACCTTTCTTAGAAAACGATGATGCTAACCGTGCTTTGATGGGTTCAAACATGCAAAGACAAGCCGTTCCTTTAATTAAAACGGATGCACCTTTTGTAGGTACCGGAGTTGAAGGGGTAGTAGCTAAAGATTCCGGAGCGTCAGTGCTTGCATTACATGATGGTATTGTTGAGCAGGTAGATTCAAATAGAATCGTGATTAGAACTCTAGAACAAAAAGTTGACGGTTCTCCTTCGGTTGATATTTATAACTTACTAAAATTCCAAAAATCCAATCATAATACTTGTATAAATCAAAAGCCTTTAGTTAAGGTCGGTCATTACGTTAAGAAAAACGATATTATAGCTGACGGTCCTAGTACGGATAATGGTGAAATTGCTTTAGGTCGAAACGTGCTTGTGGCTTTCTTACCTTGGAACGGTTATAATTTTGAAGATTCCATTTTAATATCCGAACGTATAGTAAAAGAGGATGTATTTACATCTATTCATATTGAAGAGTTTGAAGTAATAGCTAGAGATACACGCCTTGGTCCTGAAGAAATTACCCGTGATATACCGAATGTAAGTGAAGAAGCGTTGCGTCATCTTGATGAGGTCGGAATAATTTATATAGGTGCAGAAGTAAAAGCCGGTGATATTTTAGTTGGAAAAGTAACACCAAAAAGTGAATCGCCTATTACTCCTGAAGAGAAGCTACTACGTGCTATTTTCGGGGAAAAAGCTTTTGATGTAAAAGATTCATCGCTGCATGTACCTTCCGGAGTTAGTGGAACTGTAGTAGAAGTAAGGGTATTTTCTCGTAGAGGTGTAGAAAAAGACCAGCGCGCTATTGCTATTGAAAAACAACAAATTGAAAAATTTGCAAAAGACAGAGACGATGAATTAGAAATTATTGAGCATTTTGTGTTTAGTTGGCTTGAAAAGCTTTTAGTAGGGCAGGTGATTATTAACGGTCCTAAGCAAGTAAAAGTAGGACAAACTATTACTACTGAAATGCTAAAAGGCTTATATAAAGGGCAATTTTGGCAGATTACCGTGGAAGATGCAAATGTAATGAATGAAATAGAGCAGATAAAGACTCATTATGATGAGAAAAAAGAGGCTCTTGATAAAAGATTTGCTACTAAGGTAGAGAAATTGCAAAGTGGTGATGATTTACCTCAGGGAGCTTTAAAAGTAGTAAAAGTATTTATTGCAACTAAGCATAAATTACAACCCGGGGATAAAATGGCAGGAAGACACGGAAATAAAGGTGTTATTTCACGTATCGTACCTGAAGAAGATATGCCGTTTTTAGAAGATGGAACTGTGGTAGATATCGTTCTTAACCCTCTAGGTCTTCCGTCTCGTATGAATATAGGACAGATTTTAGAAACGCATCTTGGGTGGGCATCAATAAATTTAGCAAAAAAAATATCTACCTTAGTAAAGAAATATAAAAATAAACATATAGGTATTGAGCAGATTAAGAAATTCTTAATTGAACTGTATGGAGAAAATATTAATTCTATACTTGAAAGACCGGAAGAAGAGATTATTTCTTTTTGTAAGAAAGTAAGTAAAGGCGTACATTTTGCAACTCCTGTATTTGACGGAGCAAAAGTTCAGGACGTTAAAGATATGCTAAAGCTTGCCGGTCAAGACCCTTCAGGACAAGTGAAATTAATTGATGGTAGAACCGGTGAATATTTTGATCGTCTAGTAACCGTCGGACAGAAATATTTGCTGAAATTGCATCATTTAGTCGATAATAAAATTCACTCCCGTTCTATAGGACCTTATAGCTTAGTAACGCAGCAACCGCTTGGAGGTAAGTCTCATTTCGGCGGACAGCGTTTCGGGGAAATGGAATGCTGGGCATTACAAGCTTACGGTGCAGCTTATACGTTACAGGAAATGTTAACGGTTAAGTCGGATGACGTAAACGGTAGGATCAAAACTTATGATTCTATAGTACGTGGTGAAAATAATTTTGAATCAGGCATTCCTGAATCATTTAATGTTATGATAAAAGAATTTAGATCTTTATGTCTTAACGTAAAGCTTGAAGTAACTTCAAGTTAAGAAAGACAGGTCATTTAAACAGATAAAAAACTTGTTTTTTATCTGTTTTACTAGATTCCCGCTTTTGCGGGAATGACATATAGGGTGCAATAAGAACTCTGGGTAGACGAAGGTCAATTTCAAAAAGAGCTAGGAGTTCACAAGGCGAGGAGCGGAGCGTATACTTAATACGTGAGCACCGCAGAACTTGTAGAACGACAACGCCAATTTTTGAAATTCACCGAGTATATACGAGTAATTTTTAAGGAAAAGTATTTTTATGAGCGTAGTAAATTTTTACGGACAATTAAGTAATACTCAACAATTTGATCAGATAAGGATTAATATAGCAAGTCCCGATCAGGTACGTTCGTGGTCTTTCGGTGAAGTAACAAAACCTGAAACAATTAACTATCGAACTTTTAAACCTGAGAAAGATGGTTTATTTTGTGCAAGAATTTTTGGTCCGGTAAAAGATTATGAATGTCTCTGCGGTAAATATAAGCGGATGAAAAACCGTGGAATTACGTGTGAGAAATGCGGCGTTGAAGTTACGGTTTCTAGAGTCAGACGTGAAAGAATGGGGCATATTGAACTTGCAGCTCCCGTTGCTCATATTTGGTTTTTAAAGTCGCTACCTTCAAGAATTAGTACACTTCTTGATATGACAATGCGAGATGTAGAAAAGATTCTTTATTTTGAAAATTATGTAGTAGTTGACCCAGGGCTATCGATTTTACAAAAAGGCGAACTCTTAACAGAGGAAGAATTACAGAAAGCAAAAGATAAGTACGGTGAAGATGCATTTACTGCCTCTATAGGTGCAGAAGTAATACAACAAATGCTTAAAGAGCTTGATTTTTCAAAGTTAAAGCAAGAATTATACGAGGAATTACAAACCACTTTTTCAGAAGTCAAAAAGAAAAAATTAGTAAAGCGTTTAAAATTAGTAGAGGATTTTTTAGAGTCGGAAAACAAGCCGGAATGGATGATTATGGATGTTTTACCGGTTATTCCTCCTGAAATTAGACCGCTTGTTATGCTTGACGGCGGAAGATTTGCTACTTCAGACTTAAATGAACTTTATAGAAGAGTAATTAATAGAAATAATCGTTTAAAGAAATTAATAGAGTCAAAAGCTCCTGATATAATAGTCAGAAACGAAAAAAGAATGTTACAAGAAGCAGTGGATGCGTTATTTGATAACGGTCGTCGCGGTAGAGCAGCGAAAAATGCTAATAAGCGTCCATTTAAGTCATTAAGTGATATGCTTAAAGGTAAGCAGGGGCGTTTCCGTCAGAACTTGCTAGGTAAGAGGGTTGATTACTCAGGACGTTCGGTTATCGTGGTAGGACCTGAGCTTAAACTTCACCAGTGCGGTTTGCCTAAAAAAATGGCTCTGGAGTTATTTAAGCCGTTTATTTATTCTAAGCTTGAGTTGTACGGCATCGCTACAACTATTAAAGCCGCTAAAAGAATGGTGGAAGCTGAAAAATCCGAAGTGTGGGACGTGCTTGAAGAGGTAATTAGAGAGCATCCGGTTTTACTTAATAGGGCTCCGACGTTACATAGGCTTGGTATTCAAGCATTTGAACCGCTATTAATTGAAGGTAAAGCGATCCAGCTTCATCCGCTTGTGTGTGCTGCGTTCAATGCGGATTTTGATGGTGATCAGATGGCAGTACATATCCCGTTATCGATTGAAGCACAGCTTGAAGCTAGGGTATTTATGATGTCTACAAATAATATCTTAAGCCCCGCAAACGGTCGTCCTATAATTGTACCGGATAAAGATATAGTGCTTGGTTTATATTATCTAACCCTTGCATTTGATAATGAAGTAGGCGCAGGGATGATGTTCTCAGATTTAGCTGAGATGGAACATGCTTTATATAATAAATTTATAACTATTCATACAAAGATAAAATATCGCAGAAATCAGTTAAATGCCGAAGGTAAAATGGTCCCTGTTATCATTGATACTACTTACGGTAGGTTGATGGTCGGTGAGTTATTGCCTTCTAACCCTAATATAGAATTCAAGTTTATTAATAAACAACTAACTAAAAAAGACATATCATTAGTTATAGATTTAGTTTATCGTCACTGCGGTCAAAAAGCTACAGTAATTTTTGCCGATCAGCTAATGAAACTAGGTTTTAAATATGCTTGTTCTTCAGGTATTTCTTTTGGAATGGACGATATGGTAGTACCGGAATCTAAGAGTACTCATATCAACGAAACTCAGCTTGAAATAAAAGAATTTGAACAACAATATTCAAACGGTTTAATTACTTACGGAGAGAAATATAATAAAGTAGTCGATGCTTGGTCAAGATGTACCGATAGAGTAGCAAACGACATGATGAAAGAGATTGCTACGCCGCCGGTTAATGATGCTCCAAATCATCAGAAAATAAATGCTATATATATGATGGCTATTTCCGGAGCAAGAGGTTCTTTCCAGCAAATTAAGCAGCTAGGCGGTATGCGAGGTTTAATGACCAAATCAAACGGTCAAATTATACAAACTCCTATTATCTCTAACTTTAAGGAAGGATTAACTGAATTTGAGTGTTTTAATTCTGCTAACGGAATGCGTAAAGGGCAAATAGATACGGCTTTAAAAACGGCAAGCTCAGGTTACTTAACAAGAAAATTAGTAGATGTTGCACAAGATTGTATTATTACTGAAAAAGATTGTGGAACTGATAAAGGAATTGAAGTTAAGAGTGTTATTGAAGGTGGAGAAGTTATAGTACCTTTAGCTGAAAAGATTTTAGGTCGTACTGCTGCTATTGATATATTTCATCCGGTAACTAATGATCTAATTCTCAATAAAGGCGAGCTTATTAATGAATCAAAGTTAGAGCAGATTGAGTCGGCAGGACTCGACAGAATTATGATAAAATCCGTATTAACCTGTGAAAGTACTACCGGTATATGTAGCATATGTTACGGTAGGGATCTTGCTACCGGTACATTAGTATCGGAGGGTGAAGCAATCGGGATTATTGCTGCTCAATCTATCGGTGAACCGGGTACGCAGCTTACAATGAGAACTTTCCATATCGGAGGAGCGGCAACAAAAGGTGCTGAGGTTTCTTCCGTAGACGCTTCCTATGACGCAAAAGTGAAAATTATAAGTCGTAACATTGTTATTAATTCTGAAGAACGCAAAATTGTTATGAGCCGAAATTGTGAATTATTATTGCTTGATAATAACGGTAATGAAAAGGCTCGTCATAAAATTCCATACGGTGCTAGATTACTTGTTGATGACGGTGATATGGTGATTAAAACTCAAAAACTAGCAGAGTGGGATCCTTATACTATACCGATTATCACGGAGAAGTCAGGTAAAGTTTTATTCAAAGATATGGTTGAGGGTATTTCTATTCGTGACGTAACTGACGAAGCTACCGGAATACCGAGTAAAGTTATTATTGAATCAAAGCAATATTCACGCGGTGCAGAATTACGCCCGCGTATACAGCTTTTAGATGCTAAAGGTGAAGTTATCACCTTATCAAACGGTTTAGAAGCTAGATATTACTTGCCGGTTGGAGCAGTTTTAAGCGTAGAAGACGGAGTACAAATATCAGTAGGTGATATCATTGCACGTATACCAAAAGAATCAACCACTACTAAAGATATTACCGGTGGTTTACCAAGAGTTGCCGAGCTTGTAGAAGCAAGACGCCCTAAAGATCATGCAGTTATTGCCGAAATTGACGGTAGAGTAGAATTCGGTAAAGACTATAAATCTAAAAGACGTATTATTATACATCCGATTGATGAAACAATGTCTATTGAGTATATGGTACCAAAAGGCAAGCATGTTGTAGTTAACGAAGGTGACTTTGTTAAAAAAGGTGATTTATTGATTGACGGTAATCCGGTACTTCAAGATATTTTAAAAGTAATGGGCGTAGAGGTTCTTGCAAATTATATTGTTAAGGAGGTTCAAGCCGTTTATCGTCTACAAGGTGTAAAGATTGATGATAAGCACATAGAAGTTATTATCCGTCAGATGTTACAAAAAGTAGAGGTTACGGATTCAGGCGGAACTACGTTATTAGCAGGTGAAAAAATAGATAGATATGAATTTGATGAGATAAATGCAAAAGCTATGAAAAACGGTTTAAAACCTGCTGAAGCACAATTAATATTACAAGGTATTACTAAAGCTTCTCTGCAAACTAGATCGTTTATCTCTGCGGCATCATTCCAAGAGACTACTAGAGTTTTAACTGAAGCAGCTATTGCCGGTAAAGTAGATAAGTTGCGAGGACTAAAAGAAAACGTGATAGTTGGACGATTAGTACCTGCTGGAACCGGTTACTTTATGGATAAAATGCGTAAAGCAGCCGTAAAGCTTGATGAAGAGAATGTATAAATATACTAAGATAGAACTTGAAAAATTGGCTGTGTCGTCTTTGTAAGTCCTAGGATGCTGAACGTTTAATATACGCTCTGCTCCTCGACTTACAGACCCTTTGCTCTTTTCCAAGCTGATCTTCGTATGTATCGGATAGTTTATAAAAAACCCGTCATTGCGAGCCAGCATTTATGCTGGCGTGGCAATCTCATGAAATAATAACAAACTCCTAAGCTGGCTTCGTCAATTACTTTTTAATGTCCTTGCAATGACGGGGTGGTATCCACGCAACAATGCATTCCTAGCTAGAAGCAGGAATCCAGAAAAATAACCTTACTACGCATTATTGAAAAAAAAGCCTATAAAAAACTTGGTTTTTTATAGGCTTTTTCTTATTTCCCGCTTGCAGAAATGACGCTTTAATAACAAGCAATCGGTGCTGTTAAATGCTCGTAGGTTTTACCTAAATAAGATACTGGTTGTTCAAAGATATACGTATTATTGTTATCATAATTATAATTACCGTATAATTGTAATCTTGCTAAAGAATCGTCATATTGGAAGTTTTCAAGTGTTTCTTGATTTTTAGATATCTGAATTTCTGCTAAACAATGTTCAACATAAGTTTTCAGTACTTCTTGACGAATTGCATCATGTAAAGCTTTTAACATGAGTAAGTTTACTAATGGGTTAATACTATTATTTGCATTAGTAGTAATCGTAGCTTCTTCGTGTTTTTGATCAATAGACATCTTTCCAAACTTCGCTTCTAGAGGTAATTTAGACGTCGATCCGGTACTCGCATCCTCACGTATGTCTATATACGCTGCGGTGCTATGTTCCGTATCTCTTTTAAATTCCTCTCTATAAGCTGGTTTAGAAAGATGTCTAACAGGCAATTCAGAAATTAAAGACTCTTCATTGCTTACTTCTACCTTCTCTATTGCAAGATTTGCTGATGCAGCATTGACTTTTTCTTCAAAATTTATCTCTGGGAAAAGTGCTGTCACATCCGTTATTTCAAGTTTTCCTCCTTTTTTACCTACTTCATAAGCTTTAGCAATAATTTGTTTATAAATAACGTCAATTAATGCTCGTTTTGTTTGCATTTCATCAGAATAGTTAATTCCTCCTTCATTCCAAAACTTTACTATTTTAGACAAAGCAGGAATATATTTACCGGCCTTTGCTAAAAATTTTTGTATAAATGTAGGCTCAATAAGAGGGGTTAATGTAGGATTTTCTTCATATTTTCTAAATACATACTCGACAATTTTAGGTATAGTTTGATCTGATTCTGCTTCGTCAGGTAAGCCGTGTAATATTTTTTTGGCTGTTGCTTGACCCATCTTCTCATACAAAATATTAACCCCGATCCATGTCCATACCGGATTAGCCGTAAAACAAAGCTTTGTTATATAAAATGCTAGCGATATAGGTAGAGATAATAACTTTAAATAGTTAAGGCAAGTATACCGTATTGGATGAGGAGTGAGACTATAAATCTCACCCATATCTTGGTTTAACTCACATGATGTTTTAATCATTTTATACTTCTGCTCAATTAAATGAGAAGTGATGTCATATACTGGCATATTATTACTTAAATTTAACTAAATTCGTCAGTAAGATATAAAAAACGTTAACATTTGTCAAATGCTATTTAATGAGATTTTGTTTTAAATCAATTATATAATACTTGCAAAGTTTTATCAAGATAAATAGAATGATCCAAAGTCAAAAATAATATAAGGAGTAAGTATGCTTAATATAAATTTTGTGAATGAAGAATCATCTACTAATCAAGGTCTAGTAGTTTTTATTGATGAACAGTTAAAGCTTGATAGTAATTTAATATTACTTGATCAACAACATCATGGATTAATTTCTAAAACTATTCAGAATAAACTGCAATTTACCGGTAAATATGGACAGATCAAGGTTATTCCGTCCGTCATTAAATCAGGCGAGGTTAGATATTTGATAATAGCAGGTCTTGGGAATGAAGAAAAATTAACTGAAGCAAAAATTGAAGAGTTAGGCGGCAAAATCTTACAGCATGCAACCGGTTGTAAAATTTCTACTATCGGCTTAAAACTTACAAATAGAATTAGCAGGTTTACATCTCAAACATTTGCATCTTTAGTTGCTAGCGGTGCGTTTCTTGCTTCTTACAGATTTGATAAATATAGAACTACCTTAAAAGAAGCAGAGAAGTTCGCAGTAGAGTCAATTGAAATTTTTACCGATAATAGCACTGAAACGGCAAAATTATTTGAAATCAAAAAATTAATTGCTGAAGCAGTATTTTTTACAAGAGATATAAGTAATGAACCGTCAAATATTAAAACTCCTCAAGTTTATGCCGAAAGAATAGTTGATATACTTGAACCGCTAGGGGTAGATGTTGATGTTATCGGTGAACGTGAGATGAAAAACCTTGGTATGGGAGCATTACTTGGTGTGGGGCAAGGTTCACAAAACGAGTCAAAGTTAGTGGTGATGGAATATAAAGGTGGCAGTAAAGATGCTCCTACTATTGCTTTGGTCGGTAAAGGAGTGATTTTTGATACAGGCGGTATTTCATTAAAACCGTCAAGTGATATGCACTTAATGCGATACGATATGGGAGGTTCTGCAGCAGTTGTGGGTACCATCATTGCGGTTGCCGGTCAAAAATTACCTATAAATATAGTCGGTGTTGTAGGGCTTGTCGAAAATATGCCATCCGGTAATGCACAACGTCCAGGGGATGTAGTAACTACCATGTCAGGGCAAACTGTCGAAGTTTTAAATACCGATGCAGAAGGGCGTTTAGTACTTGCTGATGCTGTTTGGTATGCACAAGAAAAATTTAAGCCTAAATGCGTGATTGACGTTGCAACTCTAACAGGAGCAATAACCGTAGCACTTGGTAATACATATGCTGGTTGTTTTTCCAATAATGATGAGTTAGCTGATAAGTTAATAAAAGTAGGGGAAGAAGTTAATGAAAAACTTTGGAGAATGCCGCTGCATGATGAGTACGATACAATGATTAACTCCGACATAGCCGATATGGCAAATATCGGGAACGTACCGAGAGCTGCCGGAAGCTGCATAGCTGCAAATTTCATTAAACGTTTCATTAAAGATGGAGTAGATTGGGCTCATTTAGATATAGCAGGCGTTGCAAATAGTAATAAAGTTTCAGCACTCGGTCCTAAGGGGGCAGTAGGATACGGCGTGAGATTACTAGAGAAATTTATCAAAGAATATACTTAAATGCTATTCTTGCGTTGCATTGCCTGCATGGATACCGAGTCGTCATTGCGAGCAGCCTTAGGCTGCGTGGCAATCTCGTCAAATATCCTGAGATTGCTTCGTCAATTTACTTACGTCATTTTCTCGCAATGACAGAAAAAACTATCCACATGGGTAATACTGAGCTAAGAATGACATTAAACTTCGTCTATTTACTATTCGTTTATTCTGAATATAATTATGAACACAATAAATAAACCTTATATATTTGTTATAGGTAATGAGAAAGGCGGAGCAGGTAAAACTACCTGTTCTATGCATCTAATAATCGCTCTGCTTTATCAAAATTATTCGGTAGTAAGTATAGATACCGATTCACGTCAAAGTTCGTTAACGAATTATTTAAAAAATCGAGATTTATATAATAAACACAATCCTGATAAACCTGTATTAGTACCGAAACATTTTCATATATCGGAAAGCAAAGTAGAAGAGCAAGCAAAGAGTTTTGAGCCGATACTCAAAAATAATCAGGATGTCGATTATATAGTGATTGATACCCCAGGCAGTCATACTCCTTTATCAAGGGTTGTTCATTCTTACGCCGATACAATTATTACACCGATTAATGATAGCTTTCTAGATTTAGACGTAATAGCAAAAGTCGATAGCAAGGATGAAATTATTAGCCCATCAATATATAGTCAAATGATTTGGGAACAGAAAATGGAACGTGCTAGTCGTGATAGAATTAGTATAGATTGGGTAATACTTCGTAATCGTTTAAGTAATCTTGATGCATTAAATAAAAGACGCGTAGGAAATGTATTAGCTAAACTTGCTAAAAGAATTAACTTTAAACTCGCAGAAGGATTTAGTGAACGTGTAATATATAGAGAGTTATTTTTACAAGGTCTAACATTACTTGATCTAAAAACTGCAAAATATGATAGAGAATTTAATAGCTCACACGTGCTTGCACGTCAAGAATTACGAAATTTTTTAGACTTTCTAGGTATTAAGGCTGCGTTCAAAGGTTAATTTCTATTAAAGTTTTTCTTGTATAAAGTTAAAATATATATATAATGTAAATTAATATGTTTTAACTTTATAAGAGAAACAAATGCCAAATATTGCTGAAAATATTTCAAAACTACCGGAAGAACAAGAAAAAGTTAATAAGCTTGTTGATCAATATAAAAATTTAACTCCGGAAGAACAAAAAATTGTTGATAGAAAACTTAAGTCACATTTTACAAAAGAAGAGCTAGAACAAGATGAGCTTAAATCAAGAATGAATAGGATACGTAGTAATTTGTCTAAGCAAGACCAAGAAAAACTACAAGCAGGTAATAATTCTATAGGTGAAATAGCAAAAGATGTATTATCGTTAGTTAAAGGAATAATAAAGCTAGTCGAAAATGTTGCAGAGATAATTAAAAATCCTAAGAAAGCAATATATGAATGGATTAAAGGTGAGTTAAATCAAGTAAAACCTCAACAACAAAATTATCAGCAACACCCATCAAAGCCAAAAGCTGCTGCAATATCAAGATAAAACTTTGGCAAGATAAATTTTTAGTTTTTATTTGCGAAAATTTGCGATTTTATGTATATAATATAGGGGAAATCGTATAATAAAAAAATAAAAATGCATAAATACAGAACTCATAATTGTAACGCATTACAAATATCCGATGTAGAAAAAGAAGTTAAGCTATCCGGTTGGGTACATAGAAGAAGAGATCACGGGAATCTAGTTTTTATAGATTTACGTGATCATTACGGTATAACTCAAATCGTGTTTACCGATCAAAACCCTCAGCTTATGGAGGATGCAAGTCGTTTGCGTTATGAGTCGGTAATTACGGTAAGGGGTATAGTTGTAGCAAGATCAGAGGACACGATTAATAATACGCTTCCGACAGGTCATGTTGAAGTGCTAGCTGTGGAATTTAGTGTTGAGTCAGCTGCGGACACTCTACCTTTTGTTATTAATACCGAAAAAGACGCTTCCGAAGAGTCTAGGCTTAAACATCGCTTTTTAGATCTTAGACGTGAGAAATTACATAATAATATAATACTCCGCTCACAAATTATTTCTCATATTCGTCATTTGATGACGGCAAGCGGTTTTACCGAATTTCAAACTCCGATTTTAACAGCAAGCTCACCTGAGGGGGCTAGGGATTTTTTAGTACCTAGTAGAATGCATCCGGGTAAGTTCTATGCATTACCGCAAGCACCTCAGCAATTCAAGCAGTTATTGATGGTATCAGGCTTTGATCGTTATTTCCAAATTGCTCCTTGTTTTCGGGATGAAGATGCAAGAGCCGATAGATCACCCGGCGAGTTTTATCAGCTAGATGTAGAAATGTCGTTTGTTACACAGGAAGACGTATTTAGTACTATTGAGCCTGTGATGTATGATTTATTCACTAAATTCACGGATAAGAAAGTATCAGAGACTCCTTTCGTTTGTATTCCATATAATGAATCTATGCTAAAATACGGCTCTGATAAGCCTGATTTGCGTAACCCTATTATAATTGCCGATGTAACTGAGATATTTAGAGATTCCGATTTTACAATCTTTAGAGAGAATATTAAAAAAGGTAGCATAGTTCGTGCAATTCCTGCACCTAAGGCAGCTGCACTGCCTCGTAGTTTCTTCGATAAAATGATAGAGTTTGCGATATCAGAAGGAGCAGGTGGACTTGGCTATATTCAGTTTAGTGAAACCGGTGAAGCAAAGGGACCGGTAGTAAAATTCTTAAGCCCGCAGCAATTAGAGAGTCTAAAAGCTACAGCTAGTATTAGTAACGGTGATGCTGTATTTTTCGCTAGCGATAAGAAAGAGAAAGCTGCTAAACTTGCCGGTAAGGTTAGAATAAGACTTGGTGAAGAGCTTGATTTACTTGAAAAAGATTGTTTTAAATTCTGCTGGATTACCGATTTTCCATTCTATGAGTTAAATGAAGAAACAGGAAAAATTGATTTTAGCCATAATCCGTTTTCTATGCCGCAGGGCGGAATAGATGCTTTAGAGCAAGCTAAAACCACTGAAGAGTTATTAGAACTTACCGCATACCAATATGATATTGTTTGTAACGGTATTGAACTGTCCAGCGGTGCTATTAGAAACCATAAGCCGGAAATTATGTATAAAGCATTTTCCATAGCAGGTTATAGTGAAGAGGAAGTTGATAAGAGATTTGGAGGGATGATTAGAGCATTTAAGTTTGGAGCTCCACCACATGGTGGAATAGCCCCCGGTATTGACCGAATCGTTATGCTGCTTGCGGAAGCAACAAATATAAGGGAAATAATAGCGTTTCCTTTAAACCAGCAGGCTGAAGATTTACTAATGAACGCCCCAAGCTATGTAGAGGATAAAGCTCTAAAAGAGCTAAGCATTATGCTCTCACCGTCTGCTAGAAAAAATGCAGAAAAAGAATAAGAATTTATAGTTGTTGTATGTTATTATGTCATACCGCAACTTGGCCTATAGTATGTCATTTCTAGCTAAAAGCGGAAATCCAGTACTTGAAAAAAATTTAAAAAAGACTAGATCCTGCGATCAAGTCGCAGGATGAGATTAATAGTTACTGGATTTCCGCTTTTAGCTAAGAAATGACATGTAATAGTTGAGATTAAATCTTACATTTAGTAAAATAAATTAATTATTAAATGGAGATGAAAAATGAACTTAAATCAAAAAATAATAAAGCCAAAAATAGGGTTACTAGAACTAGCTAAGAGTCTTGGTAGCATATAGTCAGCATGTAAAGCGATGGGCTATAGTAGAGATAGTTATTACAGATTTAAAGAACTGTATGAAACTGGTGGCGAAGAGGCATTGTATGAAATTAGTCGAAGAAAGCCAATAATAGCGAATAGAGTTGATCCAGCGATAGAGAAAGCAGTAATGGATATGGCAATAGAATATCCAGCATATGGACAGCTAAGAGTATAAAATGAGCTTAAGAAGAGCGGTATACTTGTATCGCCTGGAGGAGTGAGATCAATTTGGTTACGTAATGATTTAAACAATATCAGTAAAAGGCTTAAAGCATTAGAAGCAAAGATGGCTCAGGATGGTATTGTTCTTACTGAATCGAGTCTATAATAAAATTTGTGTAAGTTGCAAAAAAAGCAGTAAGAGATTACTGTAAAAAGAAGTAACTAAAACAAAGGGAAATTATGGCTAAAGAAATAGGTAAAGATAAAGAAAAATTAAACATAAGTAATCAGCTAGTAGAAGAATTATTATCAAAAGCAGACCCATCAGAGTTATTTGGTCGAGATGGTTTATTTCAACAGCTAAAGAAACAAATAGTTGAGAAAATATTAGCAAGTGAGTTAGATCATGAATTGGGCTACTCAAAGCATAGTAAAGTAGAAAAAGTAGACAATAATCGTCGTAATGGTAGCTATGAAAAGACAGTAATTGATGATGATGGTCGTAAGTTGACATTAGAAGTACCAAGAGACCGGGAAGGTGAGTATAATCCACAATTAATACCAAAAGGGCTGAGGAGATTTAATGGATTTGATGAGAAGGTAATTTCACTTTATGGTAGAGGTATGACAGTCAGTGAGATTCGTGGTCACTTAGAAGAAATATATCAAACTGAAGTATCTAGTGATTTAATATCAACCATAACAGATGGAGTACTAGAGGAGGTAACTAGGTGGCAAAATCGCTATTTAGATAGGATATACCCAATATTGTATTTGGATTGCATATATGTTAAATCTAGAGATAATCATATAGTAATAAATAAAGCTGTATATTTGGCAATTGCGGTTAATATAGAAGGCAAGAAGGAGTTATTGGGCATTTGGATAGGAAAAAATGAAGGCTCTAAATTTTGGATGCAAGTATAACTGAATTAAAGAATCGAGGTGTAGAACAAATTTATGTTGCTTGCGTTGATGGTTTAAAAGGTTTTTCTGAGGCTATCAGTAGCATATTTCCTGCTACTATAGTACAACTATGTATAGTGCATATGGTACGCAATTCAGTAAAGTACGTGTCACATAAGGATTTAAAAGAGGTAACATCAGATTTAAAACAAATTTACACGGCAAATAACGAAGAAATGGCTCGTTTAAAACTGCAACAATTTAGTGTAAAATGGGATAAAAAATATCCAGTAATTTCTGATATTTGGCAGCGTAGTTGGTCAGGAATAATACTATTTTTTGCCTTTCCTGAGGAGATTAGAAAGGTGATTTATACCACGAATACCATAGAGTCTATAAATCGTCAAATTAGGAAAATTATTAAAAATAAAGGTGTATTTCCAGATGATAAATCAATTCAAAAGATAATATTTTTAGCCTTGCAAAATGCGGCTAAAAAATGGACTATGCCTATAAAAGATTGGTCATTAGCTTTAAATCAATTTGAAATACTTTGTGGGAATTTTAAATATGATTTATTGGAAAATAAAAAATGAACTTACACAAAAAAAATGATTGACTCCTAGTTGATTAATTATTTGCTCTTTAACTCTGCTAATTCTTTCTTGAGTTTTATTACTAAAGTTTGTAATTTTTCAAATTCTTCGCGAGTGACGTAATTCCCTTTAAGTATTTTATCCTCAATTATGCCACAGCTTTTATCCGTTATACTATTTAAGGCTTTTTGTGCTACGCTGCTAGCTCCAACGGCTACTTTTAAAATATTATTTGTTTTCATAGTACCTCTATCGATAAAGCATGCAAGCCGCTATTAAATTCATCGGCAAGTAAGTTATTAATAGTGCGATGATTGGCAATGAGGCTTTTCCCCTGTAATGTTTCTGCAGAAATTCTTATTTTTATATGGCTGTGAATTCCGTTATAATGACTAGCATGTTTATAGCTTTCATCTATTATTTCTTGAAAATGTGGTTTTAACACACTTAATTTTTCTTGTATCCTTTCTATGCGGTTCATATTTTTATTTCATTTACAGTAAAAATGTCCTAATATTCTTAAGTATATAATTTTATGATACACATGGCAATGTCGGAATTAATAACGGATTATAAAGATTTACAAGATGCGATAGATAAATTGGAAAAAGGCGTATGTTTTGCTTGTAGATTAGTTAATTATGATGAAATAGAATTTATAGAGCAGGGTAAGCATTTTATAATTGAAGATTTAGATCAAATCATTGAAGATGTAAGCAAAGAACTTAATATTTTTTCAAAGTTTAAGAAAATAAAGAAAGATAGAATATTATTTATCCTAAATACTACTGATTCTGACTTAATTAAAAATTTTGCTAGAAAATTATATTTATTTTTGCAGCTTTATATTAATGAACAGAAGCCGGCAATTTATATGAATTGTTATATTGCTAGTATTAAATTTCCAAAAGTAAGTAATAATGCTAAAGAAATTGAAAAAACATTAAATATGTTACTTTCACAAAATAATAATTATTATTACCGTGAATATAGCAGTACAGAACATGATTTGGAAAATATAAGAAAATCTAATCTTCAGCTTAACTTACTACGACAAGCCTTAGCAAAAAAGACTATGCGATTTGCTTATCAGCCTATAATAGATCGCAATACTATGAAGATTCATTATTATGAATGTCTGCTTCGTATACCTGACGAGAACGGTGTTTATGTTTCCGTAGGTCCTATAATCCCTATTGCTGAAAATAAAGGATTAATTTTTATAATTGATCAAATTGTTTTAGAAATGACTGTTAATGAACTTGCCCGCAACCCAAACTTAATGTTAGCCGTTAATATTTCAAATATAGGAACAGGCGATGAAGCTTTATGGGAAATAGCAGAAAACTTATTAAAAGCTCATAATGTTCGGGATCGTTTAATTATTGAAATTACGGAAACTTCTTTCAATGAGCATTACGATAAAATAACTTTATTTATTAATAAACTACGTAAGTACGGATGTAAATTTGCATTAGACGATTTTGGTGCGGGTTTTACTTCTTTTAAACAACTTCAAAGCTTACCAATTGATATTATCAAAATTGACAGTAAATATGTGCGTAGTATTACAAGTGATGTACAAAGTAGGTATTTCGTAGAAAGATTAATTAAAATTTCAGAAGATTTAGGTATTGCAACGGTAGCTGAATTCGTAGAAAACGGAGAAATAGCTAAATTTTTAATTGATCTAAAAGTCGGTGGGCTACAAGGAAACTTCTATTCCGAAGCAAAATTTGATAGGGTGGATGAGGTTTAATGATTGTCATACTGAACCGGTTTTGTTGCCTGGCTCTTGAAAAAGACTCCGATGTCATGCCGTGACTTGATCACGGTATCCATAAAAATAACTTTTAATATCAATGATTTTAATATTTTAAACTGGATACCGCGATCAAGTCGCGGTATGACACAGTTAGTGCTTGACAATGTTACTTAAAACCTATATGCAGAACTCAATTTTAAATGATTAAACTTAAATGCTGTTACTTGAATTAAAAAAAACTAATCAAACCTTAGAAACTATACATTTTATAGGTATCGGCGGCGTTGGCATGAGCGGTATTGCCGAGATATTACATAATCTAGGTTATAAAGTACAAGGTTCCGATTTAGTAGAAAATTATAATACTAAAAGGCTTGAGTCATACGGCATTAAAATATTTTTAGGACACGCCGAGCAGAACATTACCAATGTGTCGTATGTTGTTATTTCATCGGCAATTAATCCAAAGAATCCTGAAATAAAAGAAGCTTTGGAGCGTAAAATTCCAATTATTAGACGTGCGGACATGCTTGCTGAACTTATGAGATTAAAATGTTCAGTAGCAGTTTCGGGATCGCACGGTAAAACCACTACTACTTCTTTAGTTGCTTGTTTATTTGAGGCAGCCGGTTTATGTCCTACGGTTATTAACGGTGGGATCATCAATAATAAATCGACTAATGCATATCTTGGTTCAAGTAATTATTTAATTGCGGAGGCCGATGAATCGGATGCAACGTTTATTCATATTCCATCAACTATTGCGATAATAACTAACATTGATCCTGAACATTTAGATTATTATAGAGATTTTGAAACATTAATTGGTGCTTTTAGAAGCTTTATTAATAATTTGCCGTTTTACGGTTTTGCCGTTTGTTGTGTCGATCATAAAATAGTTCGTAAGTTAGTAGACGATATTACTGAAAGGAAGATTGTTACTTACGGCATCGATTCGGAAGATGCTCATATTATAGCGTTTAATATTAACACTGATATTGCCTCCTCTACTTTTGACGTAAAAATTAGTCTACCAAATGTACTAGGTACAACGATTATTGAAAAAATTACTATTCCAACGCCCGGAAGACATAATATTTTAAATAGTCTTGCTGCAATTGCCGTTGGGATAGAATTAGATTTCGGTATTAAAGCTATTAAAAACGGTTTTAATAATTTTAAAGGAGTGAAGAGGAGATTTACTAAAGTAGCTGAATATAATAAGGCTTCAATTATCGATGATTACGCTCATCACCCTGAGGAAATCAAAGCAACGCTTGCGACGGCTAAAAATATAGCAAATAAACAAAACGGTAAAGTTATTGCTATTTTTCAGCCTCACAGATATTCAAGAATGCAGTATTTATTTGATGATTTTATGCTTTGCTTTGCTGATGCCGATATACTCTATATTACCGATATATATGCTGCAGGTGAAAACCCTATAGAAGGAATTACAGGACAAAGTTTAGTTGATAAGATTACTAAGCATAAACATCACGATAAAGCAAATTTTCTAGCAGAGCTAGATGATGCGGTTGGAGTTATTATAGATAATGCAGCTTCCGGTGATATGATAATTATGATGGGAGCAGGTAATATTTCAAGTTTTGCTAATGAATTAGATGGGAGATTGTCATCCCGTGGCTTTAGCTGTCATACCGTGGTTTGACTGGTATTGTTGCATAGCTCTTATGTCATTCCCGCGAAAGCGGGAATCCAGAAAAAAATGATAAAAACAAAGAAAATTATATACTAAATTTTTATATAATTTATTTAAAAAACTGGATTCCCGCTTTCGCGGGAATGACATCTGTTCGTATAACATAGGGTCAAGCGAACTAGGGGACAAAAGAGTGAAGATAACAGTAAAGCGAATAGCAGGACTAAATATGTTAATTTTACCGATAGTAAAAGGCGAGTATAAAAAAGATTATAATTTAAAACACTTAACATGGTTTAAAGTAGGCGGTAATGCTGAAATTTTCTTTAAACCTTTAGATAGCGAAGATTTAAAAAGTTTCTTAATACAAAATAAGCAAAAATTACCTATAAAGACTTTTGGAGCAGGCTCAAATATTATTATAAGAGACGGCGGCATAGAAGGGGTCGTTATAAAACTTGGTCAGAATTTTAGCAATATTGAGTTTATAGATAATCATTTAATAGTAGGTAGCAGCTGCCTTAATTATAATTTAGCAAAATTTTGTCAAGCAAATGCTATTTCCGGTTTTGAGTTTTTAGTAGGTATTCCAGGGACTATCGGCGGCGGTGTTGCTATGAATGCTGGTGCTTACGACTCTGAATTTAAAGATATTGTAGTGCAGATTGAAGCGATTGACTTTGCAGGAAACTTTTTAACATTAACAAATGAAGAAATCGGTTTTAAATATCGCAGTAATAATTTACCAAAGAATTTAATTATTCTCAAAGCTGTTTTTAAAATAAATAAAGGCGATAGTGAAAATATATTATTACGGATGAATGAAATAAATAACGCAAGATCATCTACACAGCCTATTAAAGAGCGTACGGGCGGTAGTACTTTTGCAAATCCTGAAGGGCGTAAATCTTGGGAACTTATTGACAAAGCGGGGCTTAGAGGCTATAGAATAGGCGGTGCTTCGATGTCAGAACTTCATTGTAATTTTATGATAAATAACGGTGATGCTACCGCTAAGGATTTAGAAGATTTAGGTGATTTCGTCCGGCAGAAAGTATTTGAAGATAGCGGGGTTAAGTTAGAGTGGGAGATTAAGAGAATCGGACGTCATCCCTAATTAAAAATGGCGTTGTTGCAGCTAGTTTTATGTCATTCCCGCGAAGGCGGGGATGACATCGAGTAGGTTTTTCGAGCTATGCAACAAGGCCGCTTTTAGTTAGGAATTACAATGGATTTAATAAGAAAGAAAAAAACATGCATAAATATCAAACACATTGGGTAGAACACTCTATAGTTAAAATATTAAGTAGTACCGGTAAAAAGCATATAGCATTAATGGCGGGCGGTATGTCTGCTGAGCGTGAAGTATCGTTAGTGTCAAGCGAAGGAGTTAGTAAAGCTTTAATTGAATTAGGATATAGAGTTACCTTTATTGATATGGGAGCGGATATTGCAGTTAGATTACAAGAAATAAAACCTGATATCGTTTTTAATTGTCTGCACGGTACATATGGTGAAGACGGTTGTTTACCAGGATTACTTAATATAATGCGGATTCCTTATACTCATAGCGGCGTGTTATCTTCAGCTTTAGCATTCAATAAAATACATTCTAGGAGCTGGTTTTTAACGAATAATATTGCAGAAAGCATTGTTGTAAATAAAAGCGATAATATAAAAAATGATCCTATGAAACGACCGTACGTTATTAAGCCTCTTACGCAAGGTTCAAGTATTGGTGTTGAGGTGATATTTGCAGAAGATGATTTTAACTTTGCCGATTATGATTTTCCTTACGGTGATCAGGTAATAATAGAACAATATATAAAAGGGCGAGAATTACAAGTAGCGGTATTAAACGGCAAAGCTCTTGGAGCTTTAGAGATTAAATTACTAAAGAATCGTTTCTATGATTATGAAACTAAATATACCGAAGGATTTGCTGATCATCTTTGTCCTGTTCCGCTACCTGCTAATTTATATGAGAAATTACTTATAGAATCAGAAAAAATTTATAAAACAATGAATTGTAAAGGTCCTGCTAGAGCAGAGTTTATTTTAGAAGAGCAAACAAACAAGTTATATGCTTTGGAGATAAATACTCACCCAGGTATGACGCCTTTATCAATAGTGCCGGAAATTGCAGCTTATGCAGGGATAAATTTTACTAACTTAATTGAAGAAATTATAAAGACTGCAAGCTTTGAATCATGAGAAAAAAAACAAGCTCCAATAAAAAAAAACAAACAAAAAAAACTAATAATATCTCATTACGCCGAAAATTAGGACTAATTTACAAAAAAGCAATATTAGGGCTTAAGATTGCTTTAATTATCTTTGTATGTCTATTTGTTTTTACAAAATATTTTGCCGGCATAAAAACCTACTTAACAACAAATATATACCAAACAACAACAAAACTTGGGTTTAAACTTGAGAATGTTATCATTGAAGGACAGCAAAATGTCGATGAGCCTACAATATTAAAGGTTTTAAATGCGAATAAGGGCAGTCCTATTTTTGCTCTTAAATTAGACGAAATTAGAAATAATTTAAAGAAAAATAAATGGATCAAGGAAGTATATGTCAGTAGAAGATTACCAAATACGGTATATATAAAATTATTTGAAAGAGAACCTATTGCTATTTGGCAAATTAATAACCAGCTTTTCTTAGTCGATGAAGAAGGTTACGAAATTAGTAAAAATATTCAACCTTTTCCTCATTTATTACATGTTGTAGGGGAAGGGGCGAATATCTATGCAGGTACATTAGTATTAGAGCTGCAGAAATATCCGGCATTAATGAATAAAACTTCAGCTGCTGTAAGACTCGGAGATAGAAGGTGGGATTTAAATCTTAAAGGTAATATAAGTATTAAGTTACCTGAAAAAGAGTTTGAAGAAGCATTAAAATATGTCGATGCACTAAATAAAGCTAATAAGCTATTTAACCAAAATTATAAGGTTTTGGATTTAAGGGATAAGCATAAGTATTATATAGAGAAGTACTGAGAATCGTCATTGCGAAGAGAAACGTAGTTGCGACGTGGCACTCTTATCAAGCATCCTGAGATTGCTTCGTCGCATTACTTTGTAATTCTTCGCGCAATGACGTTTTTGGAATAACAAGCATAAAAAAATGAAAGAGAAAATATCAAATTTTGTTACACTTGATTTCGGTAGTAGTAAGATTGCCGTAATTGCTGCCTATATTAGTAAAAAAGGTGAAATTAAAGTAGCTAGCCAAAATTTGCATCATTCTAAAGGTATTAAATCAGGAGTTATATCAGATTTAAAAAATGCTGAAACTAGCATTGTTTCAGCAATTTACGCACTTGAAAAAGATTGCGGTAAAAATATAAAAAAAGTTATATTATCGTTATCAGGTGCCGACACTAAATCTTATTATATTAATTATACCATTAAAGTTAACGGGCAAACCGTAACGCAGCAGGATATTAAAAAGTTACTACAAAAAGCATTACTTGAATTTAAAGTTAAAAACCAAGAAATTATTCATTATTTTCCTCTTGAATTTACCCTTGATAATAATTCAGTCGAGAATCCTATAGGTATGTACGGTAGAGAACTTAGTTGTGAATTACATATTATTGCTGCTAGTTCAAATATGTTATCAAATATTGTACAATGCTTCGCTAAATGTCATGTTGAAGTCACAAATATTACTCTAGCAATTTATGCTTCTGCTATTAGCTGTCTTACGAATGATGAAAAAAATCTAGGTTCGATTATCATCGACATGGGGGATAAAACTACCTCTTTCGGCATTTTTTTTGCCGGTAAATTAATATATACGGGGCATGTAAATATAGGTAGTTTTCATATTAGCTCGGATATTGCTAAAGTCTTTGGTATTGATCTTGTTACGGCAGAGAAATTAAAAATTTTATACGGTAATGCAATGATACCTTTATTTGAGAAAGATAGTATTATAAATATGGAGGATTTTCAGGTTGATACTCATCATACTTTAAATACTTCCGTAACAATTTATAAATTGGCGGAGGTAATAAGAGCAAGAGCCGAAGAAATATTATCAATAGTAAAAGCCGAATATGATAAAGCAACAAAAGGGCAGGTTGAAGTTTTTAGAGTTGTAATTACCGGCGGCGGGTCTCAGCTTAGAGGACTTAAAGAGCTTTCAAATAAAATTTTTGAAAAACAGAGTAGAATCGGTAAACCGGAGATTATTGCCGGTTTTATAGAAGACTATAATCCGGCCATGTATTCAGCAACTATAGGAATGCTAAAAATTCATGCTCTAAAACAGCAAAAAGAATTTGCTCATACTAGACTTGATGCAAATAGTAGCTTCTTTAAAAAAGCTTTTGATTGGTTTAAAGAGAATATTTAGAGAGGCTGCCCGCGTTGGACTGGAAAATGCATTTAGTGTCATTCCCGCTTCCGTGGGAATGACATAAAATGATCCACTCAACAATACCTACTTGCAATGAGTACTTGTATTTACGCGGGCAATGTCATTTAGAAATATTTTGCTAAGAATTATTATTAGGTTTTTCTCTAGAACAAATTAGTACATTCCCTTTAACTTCGATAATAAAAAGTCGGTCGCCTGTTTTTGCATCGATTTCATTTGGAACAAGGTAAGCATTCATAATAGCACCGGACCATCTTACTTGTCCTATAGTATCAGAAGAAACTGTAGAACTATAAACCTCTACCGTTTTGCCTATCATATCCGAGTAATTTTTTGTTTTATCAGTTTTATTATAAACATATTTTTTAAGAGGATAATATAATATGCAAAACCAAATAAGCGATAATATACCAAAAAATGTTATTTGATTTGTTAAGCTAACTAGAGGGTAGTTATATACCACAAGAGTGTTTGATAACGCTCCAAGCCCAAAGAATAAGAATCCAATACTTGGAACTGCAAAGAATTCAACAACTATGCAAATTATGCCTATTATTAACCATATTTCGGTGAGATAATTATTTATCATGAACATAAGTTTTTAAAAATAATATTACGTCAGCTATGTCTTGTGGTTTTGAGATACCGGCAAAGGACATTTTAGTTCCTGGTGCATAGATACTTGGTTTATGTAAGAAAGCAAATAAACTATCATCATCCCATACGTCGCCAAGTTTTGATAGAGCAGGGGAATATTTATAGTCTGCTATGCTTGCTTTTGGTCTGCCTGCTACATCCCAAAGATGCGGTCCTAGTTTATTTGGACCGTCTTTATCAAGAGAATGACACATTAAACATTTCTTGGCTATTTCACGACCGTTATCGGCGTTAGCAGTCTTCATTAATTCTGGTATATTTACCGGTGCTTGCTCTAGTGCAGTAGTATTTTGATTTTCTGATGATTCTTGAACCGCAACACTGTAGCCGTGATGTTGTAACTCTAGAGTGGGCTTGTATAATATATTTGCAACAAATCCAACCATCATAGCAATTAAACTAGCCAATAAGATGGCTGCAACAATTTTATTTAATTCTTTTCCAGACATTTATTTTGTTTTTTTTATTAGAATTTATACTATAATTTAAGTTGTAAGAGAAGTTAATTAAATAAATAAAAGAAAAATTTATAAAAATATTTGTTCTTTGGAGAGAAAAATAAATGTCAAAAAAATCAAGGGTTAGAAAAATATTTAATAAGTTAAAATCTTATTGGACTAGTTTTAGACAAAGTAAAATCGGTAAAATATTATTTAGCAATAGTTTAAGTTATGCAGTTTCCATAGCTTCTATAGCAATTACAGTTTCTGGGCTTTTTACTCCTATATCACCGATAATTATAGCTGTAGCTGTTGTTTCAGGAGTTAGCTTAGGAATTCAAGCTGTAAATGAGACTTTGAAAGTGCATGATTTGCGTAAACTTCATAAAGAGAATAATTTATTAGTACATAACAGAAATGCTAAAAGTCAGCAAGATTATATATTATCATTAGAACCGAGCTTAAAAGATATTTTGAAAAATGAATTATATACGCCGCAAACGGCAGGTAAGTATGCTACTCAAGATAAGTATGAGTTAAATGTAAATAAATTGAAAAGTACAGGACGAATATTTGGAAATAATTTAGGTGGAGCCGCAAATTTGGCCGCTTCTATTATTAAAGGTGCTAGCGGTAATGTGCTTGATATATTAAAAGCTACGGGTTACGGTGTAGTGACAACCGCATCATTAATTATCGACGGTCTTACTGAAAAGGAAAAAATAGAAATAAAAGCAATATTTAAATTAAATATAAATGAAGAATATAAAAAACAAGATACTCCTATATATGAAAATTTAGAACAATTAGAGAATTATACTAAAAATCAAGTATTGCAAACATTAGCTTTAAAAAAATTAATAACGGATAAGAATTATTGGAGTATGAATAAAGACCAAAAAATACAAAAATTTCGAGAAATAATAGGCAGTTTTAATTCTGAAATAAAAAGAAACGGTTTAGAAGAATTTTTTAGAGAAAATAAAATAACAATGGATAATAGCAAAGAGAGCTATGTTAAAGATATTCAAAATGTAATGAATCCATTTTATGAAAATCCTAGTAAAGCCGAAGGATATAATCCTTTAACTAAAGCTATGGATAAAGATAAAGTTAATAATGCTGAAATAAAAAGGACCAAAAGTGAAAATTTAAAAAGGATGCAAAAAAGAAATCGAAATTTAACAATATGAAATGATTATTATAACTCACTGCTAGTTACAAATTTGTAAGAGGTAGTATCGCTAAATATTCTATGCAATAGTTCATTATTAAGAGCATGGCTGGTTTTGTAGCCTTTAATTGCACTTACAATGCTAGTGCCGTTGGTATATAAATCACCGAATAAATCTAATAGTTTATGGCGAACAAATTCATCTTCATAACGTAAGCCGTTTGGGTTTAAGATTTTATCCTGCTCATCTATTCCTATAGCATTCTCAAATGAGGCACCTTGGGCAAGCCCTTTGCTTTTCAAATAATCAACATCTCTTATAAAGCCAAAAGTTCTAGCATCCGCAATATTTTTAGTAAAAGATTCTTGATCCCTAAAACTTAGATTTTGTCTGCCTATAGCTTTACTACTAAAATCAATGGTTAAATCTACAGTCATGTGATCGGAAGGAGTACAATATAATTCACAATCTTTATGAACTACTTTTATATCTTTTAAAATTTTTAGATATTTTTTAGGAGCATTTTGTAATTTTTTTCCTGCACACTCAATCATAAACACAAAAGGTTTACTACTGCCGTCCATAATTGGTACTTCAGGACCGTCAATTTTAATAATTGCATTATCAATGCTGCATCCCCAAAGTGCTGCCATTAAATGTTCAATTGTTGAAATTTGAACTTTATGATCATTGCTGATAGTGGTAGATAACAAGGTATCGGAAACATTGAAATAGTTAGCTTCAATATAATTATTTTCAGAAGATATATCGGTTCTAATGAATATAATTCCGGTATTTTCTTTAGCGGGTTCTATAGTTAACTGGGTACGTTTTCCTGAGTGGACCCCGATTCCGTAACAACTAACCGGTTTTAATAATGTACTTTGCTGCATTTTAGGCATTGTAAAAATATATTTAAATATTAATATTTAATGCCAAATTATACAAGTTATATTATGTTACAGAATATTACACATATACTCGATGAACTTCAAAAATTGGCTGCGTCATCCTACAAGAGTTGCGATACTCACGTATTAAGTATACGCGCCGCTCCTCACCTTGTGGATTCCTTGCTCTTTTTGAAGTTGATCTTCGTCTATGTTAGTATAAGACTTCTTGCATAACTTGCTAATAAGAGAAATTTGCAGGAGACACGGAACGCAGAACCGCAGCGTACACGCAAGTAACGTGAGGATTCGAGTACCGGATCGACGTACAAATTACCCTTATTAGCAAGTTATGCAAGAAGTCTTATTAAAATCTATATAATGTATACTTAATAAAATACCAAAAATGATAAGCTACAAAACTACCGACTACGGCAAAAACAGAAAATAAGAAATCACTGCCGTTAATAGTGCCGTAAGGTACATGAGATGATAAAGCTCCGGCATATGTACCGATGCTGCACATTGAAAAATACGAAAATAAAGCTGTTCTAAGTTCGTAATCCCTAAATTTATCAATTAGTATTAAAATATTGCAAATATAAATGGATCCTAAACAACTACCGATTAGTATTATATATAATATATTAAGGTTTTTATTAGTTCCATGAAGCGGTAGTAAAATAAAGCAGACGAGCAGAATTATAGTTAGTGATAAATTAGCCAAATATTTATTTACTTTGCTTAATATATAGCATATAGGAATTATAGAAAAACATATTGCTAGAAAAATATATTTTAGTATAAGTCTTAAATTAATTAATGCTAATTCTTTCTTTAATGCAAAAGCTTCATAATACCATAATATATCCAAGGTGACATAAGCAACTACGAAGCCTGTCAATAATTGTAATTCGACATTTTTTATTAAGGATGAAAATTTGGAATTTAAATTTAATTTATGAGATGTAGGATTATAATGCAGAAATTCGGTTATTATATTGATACAATATAATAATGCACAAATTACTATAGTATTATTTGTCGGTGTTATAAATGGATTTAATAAATCTACCATTAAGTTTCCACCCGCCCATAACAACATTATACAAGCTAAAAAAAAATATTTCTTTTCTTTGCTACTCTCAATAATGTCTAATGTTATAGAAGTGAAATATGAAAATGTTCCAAAATTAATTACAATAAAATTAATTTTAATTAGAGTATAATTATTTAATAAAATTAGGTTTATTGTACAAATAATTAATAAAGATAAGCTAATTAAAATAATTTTTTGATTACTTAACTTATTAATTAACTGTGTTAAGGCAAAGCCTGCGATTATCGAACCTATAAATTTAGTTTGATTTATATGATTTATTTGTTCTCCGCCTAGATTTTTATTTAGCAGTAAAAAGATTTTAAAATTATAAAAATTTATAGCATTGATACAGGAAAAAATAAATATTCCCAAAAGTGAGAAAAAAATAGTTTTGTAATCGTTTTTAAAGTCATAAATTAAGTGTTTGCTAAACATAAATACATTGTATATAACTCATAATTATAATGATTAAGATTATTATCTTAAAAATTAAAGAGATTCGTAATTCCATTATTTAAGTATATATAGATAGTTATTAGATTATCAGCTTTTAATCAAGTATGGTAGTCTTATTTATAATTTGTATATAATTATTGTTGAATTTTTAAAAAAATTAATGAATTAAATAATATGAAAATATTTTAATGTAAGAAAAATAATAATATATTTTTTAGTATTTTAAAGAGGTGTTATTTGAAGTTTATCTAGAATTTCATTTTTGCTCTTTACTCATAGATAAATTATCTATTTAAATAAATTAATACAAGATAAACAATGATTTTTCTTAAGATACAAGCATTATATTAATTATTTGTTCTTCAAGTTAGTGAGCAAGATAAATGAATAAAAAGATTATAATTGATGCTAATTTTCCAAGCGAAACAAGAGTAGTTTTATTAGGACAAAGCAACAATATAGAAGATATTGAATTTCAAACAACCGTAAGACAACAAAATAAAGGTAACATTTATTTAGCAAAAGTTACAAGAATAGAACCGTCGCTACAAGCTGTTTTTATAGAGTACGGAATGGATAAAAGCGGTTTTTTACCGTTTAGTGAAATCCATCCTAACTATTACAATTTGCCTACCTCGGAGAGAAATTTTCCAGTTAATGCTTTTCCTGAAATAGCTCTTTCAAATATTACGGTTGAGGATGATAAAGAGAAACCGGCTGTTATATATGATTCTTTGGTTGATAGTGAAGAAATTGACCTAAAAACCATAGAAGATTTAGTAGAGAGTAAATTCCAGTCAGAACTTAATTTAGAAGCGGCTGATGATATTGAAATGATTCAAAGCGGTACCTCTGAGTCAAATATTCCGCAATATAAACAATATAAAGTTCAAGAAGTAATAAGAAAAAACCAAATATTATTAGTGCAGGTTACTAAGGAAGAACGAGGAAATAAGTGCGCCGCTTTTACTACTTATATATCCTTGGCTGGTAAATATTGTGTTTTAATGCCTAATAAAGGTTCGCAAAACGGTATATCGCGTAAAATATCAAACGGGGAAGAAAGAAAAAGACTGAAAGATATTTTAAATAAAATAGTAAGCGGTGACAAAAATGCTTATAGCGTCATTGTTAGAACCGCAGGTAGAGGAAGTAGCACCTTAGATTTAAAGAAAGACTATAATTATTTAGCAAGGTTATGGAATAAAATTCGTAAAAGTACTATTAAATTTCCGGCTCCGTGTTTTATTCATGAGGAAGATAGTATAATACGTAAAACCATACGTGATATGTGCGATCACAATGTTAAAGAGGTGGTAATTCAAGGACAAGAGGGTTATGAAGACGCTTCAAAATTTATGCAGGATTTATTACCTTCAGAGCTTGCAAAGCTGAAAGAGCATAAAAGTAAAACTCCTATATTTACTAAGTTTCAAGTAGAAGAGCAATTAGTTAAATTATATCAGCCTGTAGTGACGTTACCTTCAGGAGGATATATCGTTATTAATCCTACAGAAGCTCTTATTTCAATTGATGTAAATTCCGGTAAATCAACTTCTGAACAAAATATTGAAGAAACGGCACTAAAAACTAATTTAGAAGCAGCCAAAGAAGTAGCAAAGCAAGTAAAGCTTAGAGATCTATCAGGTTTGATAGTTGTTGATTTTATAGACATGAGCGAAGCTAAGAATCGTAAAATTATTGAACGATCCTTTAAAGAGTTTTTAAGTCGTGATCGTGCTCGTATACAAACCGGTAATATTAGTCAGTTTGGACTACTTGAATTCTCAAGGCAGAGATTACGTTCTTCTTTCTTAGAAACTAATTCGGCAATTTGTTCTCATTGTAACGGTAAAGGAGTCATTAGAGCAAGTGACGCTAATGCTATGTTAATTTTACGTACTATAGAGAATGAAATTTTTGAAGAAAGAATTGATGTAATAAATGTTTTTACCAATATCGTTTCAGTTATTTATCTACTTAATAATAAACGTGCTGAGATAAAATTTATTGAAGAAAAATATAATATAAAGCTTAATTTTTATTCCGATCCTAATGCTACATCAGATAGTTATTCGATTGAAAAAGTGAAGCTGTTCAAGAAAAATAACAATAATGTTAATTCTGTTAAGCCGGTAATTCAGAATCATAATGCCGATTATACTGAAGAAGAGCTGAAAAAAGAACAGTTACGCAAAAATAAACATAAATGGAAAACAGCTAATAATAGTAATAATATTGCTAATGAAGTAAAAGATAAGAGTTTAGAGGCAAAAGAATCGGTAGAGCAAACCGTAAGCGTTGTGGAAGAGGTGAAAGTTGTAGAAAGTAATGCCGGCTTAGAAGCAGCACAAGCTACTCCAAAAAAGACAAAACGTAGATATCGTAATAAAACATCAAATAAGAAACGTCCTTCTAATACCGTCGAAGATACGGAAAAGAATGCAGAGTCTTGATTTGAGGGTTTATAATATGTCATTCCTGCGAAAGCAGGAATCCAGTAATCTTTAATGTTACCCCGTGGGCTTGACCACGGGGTCCATAAAAATAATAAAAAATACTAATATGATTAGTATTTTTAGCTGGATCCCGCGATCAAGTCGCGGGATGATAAATGATAAACCTATCCACGCAACAAGGCCTACGCGGGGATGACATAGCAATGCCGTAATGACGCGATAAAAAACATAAACTTAAAATAAAAGTGCAGAAAAGTTTAATTACAAAATGGTTGTGTATAAGTTGTATAATGGTCATAGCGACGATTGTTATAGGGGGGATAACAAGGCTTACCGGTTCTGGTTTATCTATAGTTGAGTGGCGTCCGGTAACTGGTATTTTGCCGCCTTTTAGTTTTGAAAGCTGGCAGGCGGAATTTGCTAAATATAAAGCTTTTCCTGAATATAACTCCGTTAATTACGGAATTACTTTATCACAGTTTAAGTTTATTTATCTGTTAGAGTTTATACATCGATTACTTGGTAGAATTACAGTTTTAATATATATTGTACCTTTAATATATTTTTATTTTAAAGATGTTATAAAAAATCGTGACATACCTTATATAATTGTTTTGTTGTTATTTTGCGTACAAGGCTTTATGGGGTGGTATATGGTTAAAAGCGGCTTGTTGAATAGCCCGTATGTTAGTCATTTTCGACTTGCTTTTCATTTAATTATCGCCGTAATTATTTATCACATACTTTTTTATCAACTAATAAAAAATCGTTGTGATATTTTGTTAATCCCGTCACAAACAGATTTTAAATTACCATTAATATTTTCCGGTATTGCTATTACTGTAGTATATGTGCAAATTTTTTTAGGTGCTTTAGTTGCAGGGCTTGATGCAGGGCTGATATATAATAGTTTTCCGCTAATGGATGATAGTTTTATCCCGATGGAGATAAAAGATAATTTCGTTGATCTTAAAAATTGGTATGATCCGGTTTTTATACAATTCATACATCGTTTAGGCGGCTATAGCGTATTTTTGGTTGTTGTAGTTTTGATAATTTGCTTGTTAAAAATAGAACATCCGAAATTAAATAAGATAGCGTATTTTCTAATGATTGCATTATTTATGCAGGTATCTACCGGAATAATTACTCTTTTATACTCTGTACCTATAATAATTGCCTCTATACATCAGCTTTTTGCTATAATCCTTTTATCTATAATAATTTGGTGCTATTTTTTAATAAAAAGTTCCTAATTTATTAAAAATATGATCATCGATTTCAATACTCCTATTTCTTCTAGATTAGATAAATATTTAAAACGTCTATATCCCTTATTGACTCAAGGAGTAATAGAGAAAGCATTACGTCAAAAACAAATTACCGTTAATTCTCAGAAAGCAGAAGCGAGTTTAAGAGTAAAGGGCGGCGATAAAATTTTTATTAACGATAAGTTTAATTTACCTGTTAAGCAACCTGAAAAATTAGTTTTTACCGACGCTGAAATTAAGCTAGCGAAGAAAATTATTACCGATTATTTGATATATGCAGATGATAATTTAATAGCTATAAATAAACCTGCAGGTCTTGCTACTCAAGGCGGCAGTAAAATAAATTTATCTATTGACTCTGCATTAAAATATTTGAATTATAAAGGTGCTGATTTTAAGCTAGTACATAGATTAGATAAAAAAACAAGCGGTTTGCTCTTAATAGCCACAAATTATTTAAGTAGTGTAAAACTTCATGATGCTTTTAAAGAAAAATTGGTTGTAAAAACATATTTTGCCGTAACCTATGGGAAGCCAATTAAAAATGTAGGCGAAGTTAGAAGTAATATAGAAAAGAGTAAAGGAAGTACACCTAAAATTACTGATATTGATAGTGAAAATGGTAAACTTGCCATTACTTATTATAAAGTACTTAAATCACTTGATAATAACTTATTTTTAATTGAATTTACGCCGGTTACAGGTAGAATGCATCAATTAAGGTTGCATGCTAAATTATTAGGTTGTCCGATACTTGGAGATGATAAATATGGTAATAAAGAAATAATGCCGTATAGTAAATATATGTTCTTGCATGCTAATACTATATGTTTATCTGAAAAAATTTTTGGTCAAGAGATTAAGTTAGAAGCAAAATTACCGTTTTATTTTAATAGACGTCTTACATAACTTGCTTCTAAAGGTAATTTGTACGTCGATCCGGTACTCGAATCCTCATGTCAAGTGTACGCTGTGGTTCTGCGTTCCGTGTCTCCTTCAAATTTCTTTTTATTAGCTGCGTTATGTAAGACGTCTATTGATAAGTTTGTGGAGTGTTGCATTTATGATTCGTAGATATTTTTTATTGCTGCTTTTTTTTATGACTAATTGTATTGATTGTTTTGCAGATATACAGCAAAGAATCAATGAAGCAGAAAAAGAATATATAAGTAATAGATTTTTAAATGCCGTTTTTATGTTTGCCGATGATTATAAACCTTTATTAACCGGTGCTAAAGGAATTTTTGCTTTAAATGGTGAGCAATTAAAAGCAAATGAAATGATGCCTATTGCTTCTACTACAAAGCCTTTTACAGCAGCGGGAATCTTAAAATTACAAGAACAGGAATTATTAAATATTAACGATAAAATTTATAAATATCTTGATCCGGAAATGTGGGGTGGAAAAGTGCCGGATTGGGCATATAAAATATCTATCCATAATTTATTAACGCATAGTAGTGGTATTGCTGAATATTTTAGTTTTGTTAAACTTGATTTAAATATGCCTAAGAAAGAGATTCACAAGAAAATATTACAATTTGTTTCTTCTAAGCCTTTAGAAATATCTATAGGGAAAAAATTTAAATATAGTAATACTAATTTTGTTATACTCGGTATGATTATAGAAAAGGTGGCTAAAAAAGATTTAGCTAACTTTTTTTATGATGAATTTTTTAAACCGCTTAATATGAAATCTACTAGTTTTGCTTCATATAGTGAAGCCGCTAGAATCCAAAAAAACGTTATTAGTTCTAATTATCCGGTAAGATATTTTTTAACACCTAATAATAGTAATAAACCTATATTTACTCCTGTAACTGCTGATTTTTTAGCAGTTCCTTGTGCTGACGGTGGTATAATATCAACACCGGTTGATCTTATTAGATGGTATAGGGCATTAAATGAGGAGAAAATTCTTTCTAAGAAGTCGTATAAACTTATGACTACTAAATATTTTTTAGCAAAAGATATAGAAGGTCGTAAGTCTTATATGGGTTACGGTATTTTTCTTACTGATCTTGATTCTAAGCGTTTAATGATTCATTATACGGGAAAAGCCCTTGGAATACAAAGTGAAGCAGGATATGTTTTGCCTGATAATCTTTATTTTGCTATACTTAGTAATACTATGATAAAAATTCCTGAAGAAGAAAAAGATAAAATTGATATGAAAAATCCTTTAAATCAACTTGGAATAATTTATTTTAGAGATGCAATAATAGGGGCAGCTATAAAAAATTAAATAGACTTGTTGTGTAAGCTATTTTATAAAGAGGAATTTGAAAGAAACACGGAACGCAGTACCGCAGCGTACACTTAGTACGTGAGGATGCGAGTACCGGATTGACATACAAATTACCTTTAGAAGGAGGTTATACAACAAGTCTAATGAAGATAGTTACTTGGAATATTAATTCATTGCGTCTACGGATCGATTTATTAAGAAAATTAGCATATGAACATCAGCCGGATATTATTTTACTTCAAGAAACAAAGGTAGCTGACTCATTATTTCCTCTTGAAGTTATTAAAAATATAGGCTATGAACATGTAATATATTCAGGGCAGAAATCATATAACGGTGTTGCTATTATTTCAAAATTTCCTTTGAATAATGTTTTTTCATTGGAGTTATATAATAGTGATAAAAGGCATATAGCAGCTATAGTTAATGATATAGAAATACATAATTTTTATGTTCCTGCCGGCGGTGATATACCTGATATCGAGGTAAATACAAAATTTAAGCATAAGCTCGAATATGTAAGGTTAATGCAGGAATGGTTAACGACTAACCGTACTAAAAACGATAAAATGATTATTGTCGGGGACTTGAACATTGCTCCGTATGAACATGATGTATGGTCTAGTAAGCAGTTGCGAAATGTTATCAGCCATACCGATATTGAACGCTCGTTATTGGTAGAGCTACAAAATGCGTTAGGTTTTATTGATAGTAGCAGACATTTCGTATCGCTTGACGAAAAATTTTATACTTGGTGGAGTTATAGAAATATAGATTGGAAAAAATCTAACAGAGGTAGAAGACTTGATCATATTTGGGTTAGCGATAATTTAAAAGGTGCATTATTTTCTATGCATTTACTACCAGAAGCACGTGATTGGCCTTCACCTTCGGATCATGTGCCATATTTTGTGACTTTTAATTTACAAATGTCATCCCGTGGTTTGACCACGGGGTCCAGTTCAAAATAAAAAAAAAGACTGGATCCCGTGGTCAAACCACGGGATGACAATAGTCTTAAGGAGTAATTAGTGGATATTAAGTTAGGAAAATATAAGCCGACAAAGGAAGAATATATAAAAAGCTTTAAAGATATGCTCCTACTGCGTCGTTTTGAAGAAAAATGCGGTCAGTTATACGGAATGGGAGAAATCGGTGGTTTTTGTCATTTATATATAGGGCAAGAAGCAGTAATTTCTGCAGTAGATATGGTTAAACAAAAAGGTGATAGCACTATTACTAGCTATCGTGACCATGCTCATATTATTTTAGCAGGAACTGAGCCTAAGTATGTTTTTGCCGAGCTTATGGGGCGTGCTACAGGTTGTTCGAAAGGTAAGGGTGGCTCGATGCATTTATTTAATGTACCAAACAAATTTTACGGTGGACACGGTATAGTAGGGGCTCAAGTACCGATAGGCACAGGGCTTGCGTTTGCTGAAAAATATAACGATACGCATAATATCTGTTTTACTTTTTTAGGTGATGGTGCCGTTAATCAAGGTCAGGTATATGAAGCTTTTAATATGGCTGCTTTATGGGGGTTGCCGGTAGTTTATATTATTGAAAATAACGAATATTCGATGGGGACGTCTGTAGCACGTTCTACCTTTATGCGTGATTTATATAAGAAAGGGGCATCGTTTGGGATTAAAGGATTTCAGCTAGACGGTATGGATTTTGAAGAAATGTATGACGGCTCTAAGCAAGCAGCCGAGTATGTTAGAGAAAATAGCTTTCCGCTGATATTAGAGGTAAAAACTTATCGTTATCGTGGGCATTCGATGTCCGACCCGGCAAAATATCGCAGTAAAGAAGAAGTTGAGCAATATAAAGAGCGTGATCCGTTGGTAATAATAAGAAAAACGATACTCGACAATAAATATGTAACCGAAGCGGATTTAAAAGAAATAGAACAGTCGGTAAAAGAAATTGTGAAAGAAGCAGTAGAATTCTCAGAAAATTCACCGCTACCTGATGAAGGGGAGTTGTATACACAGGTGTACTGTTAAGGCGTCATTGCGAGGAAAAACTGTAAGTTTTGACTAAGCAATCTCAGGAATTTGTTATTATTTCATGAGATTGTCACGCAGCCTACGGCTGCTCGCAATGACGTTCACGCAGGCAAGCCTACTTGCAATAACGTTTAATTTAATCAAATAAAAAAGAAAAATGCAAATAACGGTACGTGAAGCGTTGCGTGATGCCATGCAAGAAGAGATGATAAGAGACGACAAGGTTTTCGTCATAGGCGAGGAAGTTGCAGAATATCAAGGAGCTTACAAGGTAACTCAAGGATTACTAGAGCGATTTGGTCCTAAGAGGGTAATTGATACACCGATAACGGAATATGGTTTTGCAGGGCTTGCAGTCGGAGCAGCTTTTGCAGGACTTCGCCCGATCGTGGAGTTTATGACCTTTAACTTCGCTATGCAAGCATTCGATCACATAGTTAATTCAGCTGCAAAAACGCATTACATGTCAGGCGGGCAGGTCAAATGTCCGATAGTATTTAGAGGACCAAACGGAGCAGCAAGTAGAGTAGCTGCACAACATAGCCAAAATTATACAGCTTGCTATTCCCACATTCCGGGATTAAAAGTAGTAGCTCCTTATAGTGCAGAAGATCATAAAGGACTTATGCTTACAGCTATTAGGGACGATAATCCCGTTGTTTTTTTAGAAAATGAAATTTTATACGGTCATAGTTTTGACGTGCCGGAAACAATCGAGCCTATACCCTTTGGTCAGGCAAAAATTTTAAGAGAGGGTAGTAGTGTCACTATAGTAACTTTCTCGATTCAAGTAAAACTTGCCTTAGATGCTGCAAATGTTGTGCAGAATGATAATATTGATTGTGAGGTTATTGATCTTCGCACTATTAAACCGCTTGATACTGAGACAATAATAGAATCAGTGAAAAAAACTAATCGTTTAGTTGTAGTGGAAGAAGGGTGGTTTTTTGCAGGTGTTGGTGCAAGTATAGCTTCTATTGTTATGAAAGAAGCATTTGATTATTTAGATGCTCCGATAGAGATGGTAAGCGGCAAAGATCTTCCCCTTCCTTATGCTGTTAATTTAGAAACACTAGCTCTGCCGAGTGAGAGCGATGTAATAGAAGCCGTTAAAAAGGTTTGTTATTATAGTATTTAATGTATTAGCTTAGTTTTTTCGTCATTGCGAGCAACTGAAAGGAGCGTGGCAATCTCATAAAGCAAGATTCCAGAGATTGCTTTGTCAAAACTTACAGTTTTTCCTCGCAATGACGATGTCAACTTTTTGAGGCATACCTACTTTGCAGCTCTTTTACGGTCGTTAGGGTCAAGTAGAGCTTTACGTAAACGAATAGATTTCGGTGTTACTTCAACTCGCTCGTCATCTTGTATATAGCTGATTGCCTGCTCTAACGTTAAAAGCATTGGCGGAGTTAGCCTTATGGCTTCGTCTTTACCTGCCGCTCTAACGTTGCTCAGTTGTTTCGCTTTTAGTGGGTTTACCTCTAAATCATTATCACGATTATGTTCGCCGATAATCATGCCTCTATATACTTTGTCACTAGGGTTTATAAACATTTTCCCCCTTTCTTCTAGATTCCATAGAGCATATGCGACCGCTGCCCCGTCACCGTTAGAGATAAGCACGCCGTTACGTCTTCTCTCGATATTTCCTTTATAATCAGCATATCCATGGAAAATACGATTCATAATCCCTGTGCCTCGTGTTTCGGTTAAAAACTGGCTGTGATAGCCGATTAACCCTCTAGACGGTCCGATAAACGTAACACGGCTTTTACCGCCGCCTGATGGCCTCATATCAGTCATTTCGGCTTTTCTCAGTGCTAAAGATTTTACGACTACTCCAACATAATTATCATCAACGTCAACTTGGATTTCTTCCATCGGTTCTTGCTTATTACCTTTCTCATCAGTTTGGAATAATACTTCGGGTCTGCTAATAGATAGCTCAAACCCTTCACGACGCATAGTTTCAATTAAGATACCAAGTTGTAACTCACCACGCCCTGCAACTTGGAAAGCATTTTTCTCGGCAGATTCAGTAACTTTTAAGGCAACGTTACTTTCAAGCTCACGCATTAACCTAGCTCCAATTAAGCTCGACGTAACTTTTGTCCCTTCGCTTCCTGCAAGCGGTGAGTCATTAACGCTAAAAGTCATGGATAAAGTCGGCGGATCGATAGGTAGAGACGGTACGGCCTCGGTTACCTCAGGGGAGCAGATAGTATCGGCAACGTTGGCGTTTTCAATGCCTGATACGGCAATAATATCGCCGGCTGTAGCATCATTTATAGCGATTCGTTCTAAGCCTCTAAAGGCTAATATTTTAGTGATACGTCCGGTTTCAAGTACTTTATTCTCACGATTTAATACTTTTACGTTTTGGTTAATTTTAACAGTGCCGCTTTGTACACGACCTGTTAAAACCCTACCGAAGAAAGAATTATATTCTCTAGTAGTAACAAGCATAGAAAACGGTGCTTTGTCATCGGCTAAGGGTTTTGGTACATGCTGTACTATAAGGTCGAAAAGCGGTGCTAAATCATCTGCTAAATTATCTAAAGGATTAATTTTATCATCAAAGGTTAAAGATGCTCTACCTGCTCTACCTGATGCATAAACTATAGGGAAGTCAAGTTGATCGTTGTTTGCTTCAAGTGCCATAAATAGCTCAAATACTTCATCGATAACTTCTTTAATTCTTTGGTCATCTCTATCGATTTTATTAATAACGACAATAGGTTTTAAGCCGAGATTTAACGCTTTAGAAAGCACGAATTTTGTTTGCGGCATTGGTCCTTCCGATGCATCGACAAGTAGCACTACACCGTCAACCATGCTAAGGATGCGTTCTACTTCACCGCCAAAATCGGCGTGTCCTGGCGTATCAACTATATTGATACGGATATCGTTCCACATAAGAGCAGTGCATTTGGCAAGTATCGTGATTCCACGCTCACGCTCAAGATCGTTAGAGTCCATAGCACGCTCAGCAACTGCTTGGTTAGCTCTAAATGTTCCGCTTTGTTTAAGCATGTTATCAACAAGCGTAGTTTTCCCATGATCAACGTGGGCAATAATTGCTATATTACGAATAGATGTCATCTTTAAAAATTCTCACAAGTTTACAATAGTTTTTCGTATTATACACTAAAATACCAAAAATTGGAATATAAGTTCTTGAAAAAGAAATTGATTTAACTGCAGAATAAAAATTACTAAGAATTTTTAAACTTTAAAATAAGAGAAATTAATGAACGATAATACAGCTTTATTTATATTTGATTGTGACAATACTTTAGTTGGACATTCGCATAATTATATCGGAGAGAGGTTAGGAGGTTTAATAGCACGTAATATACAAAATCGCTTTTTTGGCTCCTATGAAGAACGAGAGCAAGAAAAAGTTAGGCTTGAGCAAAAATTTTCTATAGAGCTGATGGAGAAATTCCTAGATAATGAAAATTTAGGTTGGAAAAATGAAGAGCAAATAGCACGCCTTTTTAAGAATATTATATTATCCGGTCATAAAATAGCTATAGCATCATTTAATGATTATCCTCATGCTGTAAAATATGCATTAGAAAGGTTACTAGGAAAGGAAGATGCAGCAAAAATTTATATAAAATCAGTTTTACCTTCTAATAATTTTGAAGAAATACAAAATTGTACTAAAAAAGAATATATAAGAGAAATAATTAATAATACCGAAATAACTAATAAAAAAACGTATTTTTCATGGATGATGATATTAAACATGTCAATGCTGCAAAAGACTATGGTATTACAGTAGTTTTGGTTAAGAACAAAGGAACAGAGCATATTCATGAAGCTTTTTTTTATATGAATTTAGTGAACAGCATGAAATTTATGTTGAGCTAGAAGAACCGGCTACTGAACCTTTGCTTAGTGATGGAGAGAGCACCTATTTTAAGTACTGAAGCAATAAAATCTATTTCGTTTGAACCTATTTCTAGTGATTATTATTCGGATGGCGAATATACACCATGGGGAGGCGGGAATGTGCCAATGTTAGGTAAAGGTTAAGTTTTTAATTATAGACAAATTGCTTGATGTTATTTATTCTTAGATTAATAAGGGTGTTGCTCCAGTGTCATTCCCGCGTAGGCGGGAATCCAGTAATCTTGAATGTCATCCCGCGACTTGATCACGGGATCTCAGGATACTGCTTGTGACACAAGATCCCGTGGTCAAGTCACGGGATGACAATCCTAGCCGACACCGTTTAACCTAAAAGGATCAAGGATGATGTACCGAATATTATGTTTATACATATTCATAATAAATTTCTCAACGATTACGGAGGCACAAAATGTGCCAATTAAAGAAGATAATTTTAAAGTTAGAGTAGCTGTTGCTGATGTACAATCTATATTGGAAGGTTCGATCGCTATAAAAGATTTGCGTAATAAAATCGAAAAGCTTAATCATAAAATTCAAGAGGATATTGCTGCAAAAGAAGCAGAATTTAAACCGCTGGAAGAGAAGCTGCTAAATGAGCGTTCTCATTTAAGTGAAACCGAATTTGAGCATAAAGTAAACGAATTTAATGCAAAAGTTAGCCATGTTAGAAAAGAAATTCAGATTAAGAAAACAAAGCTTGAACAAGCCCACGCTGAGGCTATGAGTAGAGTCCATGAAACAACTATTACAATAATTAGTGAACTTGCCGAGAAATATAACCTTAATTTGGTAATTCCAAGTGCTCAAGTCTTATATGCCAAAAATAATTTGAATATAACTTCCGAAGTGACTTTTATGTTGAATGAGAGATTAAAAGAAGTAACGATAAACTATTGATAGTGTTGTATGGATTTTTGTGTGTCATTCCTGCGTAGGCGGTAATCCAGAAAAATAACTTCAATATTGATACAGAAGTTACATATTTGATAAAATAAATCTATAAAAACTAGTTTTTATAGGTTTTACTGGATTCCCGCCTACGCGGGAATGATATAAACAAGAGAGTATTTAATATGGCAGAATTTACACCGATTACAATTGCATACGGGGACGGTATAGGTCCTGAAATAATGGAGGCAGTGCTTTATATATTACGTAAAGCCGAGGCTCGTATTCGTTTAGAAACCATTGAAGTAGGTGAAAAGCTTTACAAGAAGCATTATACTTCAGGCATAAGCGAGGAAAGCTGGGAATCAATACAACGCACTGGTATTATACTTAAAGCCCCGATTACTACTCCGCAAGGTGGAGGATATAAAAGTTTAAATGTCACGATTCGTAAAACATTACAGCTTTTTGCTAATATTCGTCCTGCCGTTTCGTTTCATCCTTTTACTAGAACATTACATCCAAATTTGAACCTAACTATTATACGTGAGAATGAGGAAGATTTATACGCAGGTATAGAATACCGTCAAACGCATAATATGTATGAGTCAATGAAGTTGATAAGTCATACAGGATGTGAGAAGATTATTAGATATGCTTTTGAATATGCAGTAAAAAATAACCGTAAAAAAATCACGTGTTTAAGCAAAGATAATATTATGAAATTTTCCGATGGGGTTTTGCATAAAGTATTTAATGAGATTGCAAAAGAATACCCGCAAATTAATAACGCGCATTATATTATCGATATCGGGACGGCAAGGCTTGCTACCAAACCAGAAATATTTGACGTTATCGTAACTTCTAATTTATACGGTGATATAATATCTGACGTAGCTGCTGAAATTTCAGGCTCGGTAGGTCTTGCAGGTTCTGCAAATATTGGGCAGCATTATGCGATGTTTGAAGCGGTACATGGAAGTGCTCCCGATATTGCCGGTAAAGATATCGCAAATCCGTCAGGGCTTTTAAATGCTGCAATAATGATGCTAGTACATATAGGGCAGGGTGATATCGCTACATTAATCGAAAATGCTTGGAAAAAAACTATAGAGGATGGCGTTCATACAGCCGATATATATAACGAGCAGAGTTCTAGTAAAAAAGTCGGTACAAAAGAATTTGCCGAAGAAGTAACGAAAAGATTAGGACAGTTACCGACAAAGCTACCTAAAGCAGATTATCCCTTAATTGCTGAGAAACAAGAAAGCAATATAGATTATAAAATTGATACTAAAGAAGTTAAGAAATTGGTCGGTACGGATATATTTGTGAATATGAATGTATCTTCCGCTCATGATATAGCAGATAAAATTAATAAACTTGATCTTGGTAATTTTGAGTTAAAAACAATCTCGTCAAAAGGATTAAAGCTGTGGCCTCGTGATACAAGGTTTGAAACTGTTTCCGATCATTGGTGTTGTCGTTTTATGAATAAAGACGGCACAGAAATAAAGCATTTAGATATAACAAGATTGCTTGAAGCTTTAAGCACAGCAAATATCGATTTTATCAAAGTAGAGAATCTGTTTGAATTTGACGGGGTTGCAGGTTATAGCTTGGCTCAAGGTGAGTAAAAACGTCATTGCAAGTGAACTTTAGTTCGTGCGGCAATCTCAGGACTTTTGCATGAGATTGCTTCGTCAATTATTTCATAATTTCCTCGCAATGATGAAAAAAGGATAAACACAATGACACTATACTATATAGGAATTTTATTAGTAATTATTGGATTATTTGCTATATTTTCAGGGATAATCGGTTTTTTTAGATTTCCTGATTTTTATACTAAATTACATGCAGCAAGTGTTATTGAGAGTTTCGGCGTGCCTATTTGCTTAATAGGTTTTGCGTGCATTGAAGCAGATATTGTGAACTCTGTTAAATTAATTTTAGCGGCTTTATTGATTTTTATACTAAATCCGGTAGCAACTCATGCACTTGGTAAAGCATCTTTATTTATGAAAATTAGAGCTGATAGTACCGTCATTGCGAGGAAAATTACGAAGTAATTGACGAAGCAATCTCAGGATGCTTGATAAGATTGCCACGTCGAAATTACGTTTCTCCTCGCAATGACGTTAAATTTTAACAACCATATGACAGTAAAGACAGCTTTAAATTTTGATCTCGGCAATTACCTACTTAACTTAATTGCTTTTTTATTGATCTTAATCTCGATAAAAATAATTTTTGCTAAAGATTTACTAAATGCAGTGATTGCTGCTTCTGTATTTAGCTTATTAATTGGTGTATCCTATCTTATTATGGATGCTCCTGATGTCGCAATGACCGAGGCAGCACTTGGAGCTTGCTTATCAACATGCGTATATTTGAATTTGTTGCGTAAATTACCTTCGGATTTAAAGAATATTGAGAGAACTAATATTATTCCAGCAAGTTTAATATGTTTATTGTTTGTAGTAACTCTTGCTTATATGGGGCTAGAATTACCGAATTACGGTGATGATAATGCTCCTATTCATATGCATTCAAGTAAATATTATATCGAAAATACCTCTAGAGATATAGGTATACCTTCTTTTGTTGCGGTTATTCTTGCAAGTTATCGTGGATATGATACTTTAGGTGAAACTAGCGTAATTTTAATTGCAGGAATTGCCGTGCTGTTGATATTTTCAAGAAAGTCTGATGATGCCATACCGCGACTTGATCGCGGTATCTCAGGACACAGCAGGCGATACAAGATCCCGTGGTCAAGCCACGGGATGACAAATCCAATAATAAAATATATTACTAGTTTTATAATACCTTATATAATTTTATATAGTATATATATTCAGCTTAACGGTGAGTCTTCGCCGGGTGGTGGGTTTCAAGCAGGTGTTATATTTGCATCTAGCCTTATTGCTTATGATTTAGTTTACAGTAATCGAAAATTAAGCCGATCTAACGTGTTAGTTTGTATTGCGGTTTTAGGTGTAGCAATATATGCAATTGTAGGAACAATATCACTCTTTTTTAACGATAATTATTTAAATTATTATTCACTAACAAATTTTATCAATGATAGGCTACTTGCTCAGCATATTGCGATAGTTATTGTTGAAATTGGTATAGGTTTAACTGTTGCAGCTATTATGTACTTAATTTACAACGTATTTAATAATTATGAATAGTCTATTTGTACTAATTAAGCGTGAATTGATAGTGCAGAATCGCATTAATAATATAATTAAATATCTAGTTATATTTTTTTTATTTTGCATAATTAGTACTGTTTTAATTAACAGTGAAAGGGATATTAACAAATTCGGTTTAATTTTTTCGGTAATTTGTTTATTAATTTCATTAATCGGTTTTTCTTCGGTGATATTTAAATCTGATTTGGAAGACGGAAGCTTAGAGTTATTATTATCAATTGTTAGTCATGAAAAAATTATATTGGCTAAATTTTTTGCTATATTTATCAGCAGTACGATAGGGCTGGTTTTTGTTTTACCCATTATTTATGTTTTGTTTGATCAAACTTTGCTTGAGATAATATTTTTCTTTATTAGTGTATGGATGATATTAGTGTTATCAAGTAGTTTAGTAGTGTTATCCGGTAGCGTGCAATGTTATTTTAAGAAGAATGCTAACTTTGTCGGTACGTTTATCATGCCGTTATTAATTCCGAATATTATAATGACAGGTTTAATATTACAAGATAATAACTTACAATTAATTTTTATTATGATAGGAATTAATTTAGTATTTTTACCGATTTCATTCTTCTTGAGTTCCTGTTTAATTAAAAATATTTATAATATTACGTGATTTTGCTTTATTTTTACTAATGTAGTGATATAAAATAAGATGAATATTATTAATAAATTTTTTTGAGCAGAATATATGTGGCAGGCTTTACGAAGGTTAATGGCAGCAAATCCTATGGGATTTTTTCTGTGGTCTATTATCACTAAATGGTATTTAATTATAGCAGTTGCTTCCTTAATTACTTTATATTATACAGTATTGGGCTTAAAAAAAATTGGGTTTATAGATTATTTTACTGAAACTACAGTCGAGATATTAGATACAACTAAAGCAGTTGCTCAAAATTGTACTACAAAACTCGGTCCTAATTGGAATCATTTAGTTAGTTTTTGGAATTGCTTAAGTGATCCTGGCGAATATAAGCATGAAGAAGGGACAGGAGCAAAAGTGTTAGAAGATGAAATAAATAAGCTTACGCCAAAACAAGCAGATAGTGCTGCAGACGCTGAACGTCCTATAATAAATCCTTATGAAGCACTAGAAAATCCAAATAATCTTAATAATACCCCAAGCGGTAGTAATAATAATCGTTAATTTATGTCACCTTAATATTATATGTCGGATACTGAAGAGAATAAAAACAAACAAACAACACGTCGTGATTTTATGGTTCTAACGGCTAGTAGTGTTGCAGCAGTTGGGGCAGCATGTACTCTTTGGCCTCTCGTTGATTCTTTGAACCCTTCTGCGGACGTGCTAGCTTTATCATCAATTGAGGTTGATTTATCAAATATTGCGGTAGGTCAAACAGTTACGGTTAAATGGCAAGGTAAACCGGTTTTTATCACTAACCGTACGCCTGACAAAATAGCTGAAGCAAGAGCCGTTAAAATGTCAGAGCTGATTGATCCTGAAGCAGATGAAGCACGTGTGAAAGCAGGGCATGATAATTGGCTGGTGACGATCGGGATCTGCACGCATTTAGGTTGTGTACCGCTTGCTAATCAAGGTGAATATGATGGATGGTTCTGTCCGTGCCATGGTTCACAATATGATTCTTCAGGTAGAGTTAGAAGAGGGCCTGCCCCTTTAAATTTAGCTGTGCCGCCTTACACTTTTATTAGCGACAAAAAAATTAGAATAGGGTAATTATTTATGAATGAAGATATTACCCCTAAAAAGCCTAATGCTATTATAGAATGGATAGATTATCGTCTTCCTATTTTTGCGTTCCTAAAGCATTTTAGTCATTATCAAACTCCGAAAAATCTTAGCTATTTGTGGAATTTAGGCTCTATTGCTGGTATTGCGTTAGTGATTCAGATAATCACCGGCGTCATACTTGCTATGCACTATACTCCGCATGTTGATCATGCTTTCGATAGTGTTGAGCGAATCATGCGTAACGTGAATTACGGTTGGTTACTGCGTTATACTCATGCGGTAGGTGCATCGATGTTTTTTGCCGCCGTATACTTACACATAGCAAGAGGTTTGTATTACGGCTCTTATAAAGCACCTAGAGAACTGCTTTGGCATATCGGTATCATCATTTTTCTAACCATGATGGCTACTGCTTTCATGGGTTACGTGCTTCCTTGGGGGCAGATGAGCTACTGGGGAGCAACGGTTATTACTAATTTATTTTCCGCTATTCCGTTAATAGGGGAATGCATAGTTACGTGGTTATGGGGTGGTTTTTCTGTTGATAACCCGACATTAAATAGGTTCTTCTCACTGCATTATTTATTGCCGTTTATTATTGTTGCTTTAGTGATGCTGCATTTAGTGGCCTTGCATCAGCATGGTTCAAATAACCCAAAAGGTATAGATGTTAAAAGCCCTAAAGATACTATTCCGTTCCACCCTTATTATACCGTAAAGGATTTTGTCGGTTTCGGAGTTTATTTCATAATATTTGCCTATTTTATTTTTTACGAACCTAATTATTTAGGACATCCCGATAATTACATTCCGGCAAATCCGTTAGTTACGCCTGCCCACATTGTCCCTGAATGGTATTTTCTGCCGTTTTATGCAATACTTAGAGCCGTGCCGTCTAAGCTTGGTGGGGTGCTATTAATGTTCGGAAGTATATTTGTGTTATTCTTACTACCTTGGCTTGATACTTCAAAAGTTAGAAGTAGCAATTATAGACCGATATACCGCATGGCTTTTTGGCTATTTATGGCAGATTGTCTATTGCTTGGTTATTTAGGCGGGCAGCCGGCAGAAGAGCCGTATATTACCATTAGCCGTTTTGCTGCTTGTTATTACTTTTTTCATGTCTTAGTAGCTCTGCCGCTTATAGGTAAATATGAAAAACCGCTGCCATTGCCGGAGGAGTTGTAAGAGTTAAGTCATTGCGAAGCAATCTCAGGAGTTTGTTATTATTTCATGAGATTGCCGTGTAGCCTATGGCTGCTCGCAATGACGTTTTTTGTATTATACAAATTTATGAAGTAACCAATAGTATATTATAGTAACTAACAAGAAAAATGGCTATACTGGTGTTACTTTTAATGTAATAAAAAGAATATATCAACACAAAAATGATACAATTAAGGGGTTTAGTAAAAATTGCAAAATTTTAGTATTTTATGAGATTCATCAACTATGAATTCAGCAATAAATAGAGAAAAACAAATTAAAGCCGGTTTTAAGAGACAAAAAAATTAAATTAATAGAACAAACAAATATAAATTGGGATGATTTGTATAATGAAATTATTCTGTAATAAAAACATCATTGCAAGTAAAGACAAAACCTCAACACGACAATCTTATAAAATAATATATAAGCTCCTGAGATTGCTTCGTCAACATTTTCAATTTTTCCTTGCAATGACGACTCAAAAAAATTTATGAAAACTAAACTACTTATCTCTATCATCATACTACTAACGTCGTGCTTAAGTTTAGCCAACGAAGAAGTATTACGTCCAAAAAAGATGAAATGGTCGTTTGGCGGCGTATTTGGTACAGTTAATCGTGAAGCAGCACAAAGAGGTTTTCAGGTCTATAAAGAAGTTTGTAGTGTCTGCCACGGTTTAAACAATTTATATTACCGTAATCTTAAAGATATCGGCTTTTCGGATGACGAGATAAAAGAGATTGCTAAAGGCTATACGATACAAGACGGACCTAATGATGACGGTGAGATGTTTGACCGCCCCGCTCTTCCCTCTGATCGTTTTGTACCTCCTTACCCTAATGAGCAAGCAGCAAGAGCAACTAATAACGGTGCCCATCCTCCTGATTTATCGTTGATAATAAAAGCACGTCATGACGGAGCTAATTATATATATTCGCTACTTACCGGCTATACTGAACCGCCGGCAGATTTTAAGCTGATGCAGGGAACTCATTATAATCCCTATTTCCCTGGCGAGCAAATAGCAATGCCGCCGCCGCTTACAGACGGGCAGGTAACCTATATGGACGGTACTAACGCAAGTGTAGAGCAGATGTCGCAAGACATTGTGGTATTTCTACAATGGGCAGCTGAGCCGGAAATGGAACATCGTAAGTCTATGGGTCTTAAAGTTATGATGTTTTTAGCGGTATTTACTATCTTTTTCTATATTGCAAAAAACCGCATTTGGTCTAATTTAAAGTAATTGTTGAGTGGATCAGTTTTCCTATTATTGGCGTTGTTGCATGGATCATTAAACATGTTCGATGTCATTTCTGCGAAAGCAGGAATCCAGTAAAAAATGATAAAAACACAGCAAACTATATAAAAATTTAGTATATAATTAGATTAAAAAACTGGATTCCTGCTTTCGCAGGAACGACATAAATAATCAGTCCATGCTGCCCCTTTTTGCCTCTTTCTTAGTATAATGACTTATCTTTGCTATACTTATCCTAAAATTTATATAGATAGATATTTATGATTACTTTACTTGCGGCGATAACAGGATTTATTAGTTCAATAATTCCTGAAATTTTGAAAATATATAAAGATATTAACGACAAAAAACACGAGATAAATATTTTAGACCGTCAAATTGCTAATAACAAAAACTTAATCAGTCTAAAACTTTTACAGAGCTTACCATATCACAAGAAATGGCAGAGCAATATTCTCTTTACTCCACTTATAAATCAGGTGTTAGTTGGGTTGATGCTTTAAATGGCTCGGTAAGACCCGTGCTTGCCTATAGCTTTTTTGCAATGTATGTAGGAGTTAAATATGTTCAATATAAATCGTTAAAAAGTTCTGCTCTGCTAGTTGAATATCTAGATATATTATGGAGCATAGAAGATCAAACTATTTTTGCAGAGATTATTAGTTTTTATTTTGGGCAGCGTACTTTCAGTAAATTATGGAAATGTAAGACTTGAATTTTAAATAGATAATTTTATATATTTAAATATATAACTAACAAAATTAATGGTGGTTTTATGTTAAAGAGCGTAAGATTATATATTCCGTCTATAGCAGCTATGATTTTATCTAGTAATATTGCAATAGCTAATAAGAATTATGATTCCGGTAATGCAACGCCACTGCGTCAGGTAGCAGATTTAATAGATAATCAAATTACAAATATTGATAATTTATTTAAAAATAGATTGCCGCTTTATGAATCTAATAGCATAAAAAGCAATTTTATTACTAAAGATAAGCAGTATATTATTGTTATGGAAGTACCTGGCTTTGATAAAAGTCAAATTAAGGTTAAAGTAAACGGTAATAAATTATTTATTACAGGGAATATAGAAGAAAAAAATAAAGCTGATGATTCAGATAATTATATGAATAAAAATTTTAATTATGTAATATCATTATATGAAGATGTAGATCAGGCAAATATCTCTTCAAGCCTTAAGAATGGAATACTTACTATTATTCTACCTCGTATTGAGATTAAAGAACAAGAAGCAAGAGAGATAGTCATTGATTAATCAACCATTGCTAAATATTAGCATTTAATTTTTCTGCAACAAAACCTTTCTCTATATAGTTAGGTAATTTTATTAGCTCCTGCTTTAGTTCATTATCTACTCCTATGATTTCAAATTTTCGATCGACTAAGAAAATTATAGGTTTAGTGTTATGAATAAAGAAGAAGTCAAAATTCGGTTTGTTATCAAAATATCGATTAACACGAGGAAAATGATAAGCATGAGTAACAATAGCAATTTCGGCGTTACTTAAGTCAATATTACTGTTTTCATGCTCTTTATATAGAGTGTTAAATTGTCCGCGCCGGTATTGGTTTGGTATTCCGGCAGCGTAAAAATATAAAAATTTTCTTTTGGATAATCGGTAATAATATTTTTATCAAGCGCTTCTTGTAGTAATTTATTATCATACGCTCCGCCGTTAAACAAAATCATCGGTCCGTATTTTTTCAATTCTTCATATGTTAGGCTAGATATTTGCTTATCAAGTTTTTTAGCTGCTACTTCTCTTGCAATCTCTATCTATGCCAAGCCTCATCCTATTATATCCGTCCTCTTTATCTGCAGCCTCTATATTTTGAGTATCGGAATTGATAGGTATTTTGGTATAAGAATGTCTTGTGGATTTTTTCATTAGCAGGATCAAACTCTAGATTATTTACGGTTATTACCTGCTCAAAATGTTTATCTTGAGTAAATTTTTGATAACTCTGAAATCCTAGAACCGAGGCTATAGCTATAATAAATATAGAAATAGCAGTAGTAAAGTTTTTCTAGTTTTTCATGTTGCGATAAAAATAATAAGGTTGAAATATGAAAAGGTCATACCAAAGCTTGACCATGATATCAAGAAAAATAACTTTTAGTAATTTATTCGCTTTTTAGCTTTGCTAGATCTTGAGGGGTAGGCAGGAATTTTTCAAGCTTTTTAGGTAATGTTGCTGTAAGCTTAAATTGTGATACTCCTATTGGTTTTTGGATGCCTTCTATAGCGTATTCTACAGTAATACCTTGTTTTTCTTCGCACAAAATTAACCCAATTGTAGGATTGTCCGAATTATCTTTAATTGTGCGCTTCATTAAATTAAGATAAAAATTTAGTTTACCGGCATATTCCGGCTTAAACTTGCCGGTTTTTAATTCAATAACAACATACATAGCATTTGAGTTTTGTGTGATAAAAAACTAAATCCAAATAATAATCTTCTCCCTCAAGTTCTATATGATACTGATTGCCAACAAATGCAAAACCTTGTCCTAACTCTAATAAAAAGTTTTTAATATTATCTATCAATTTATTTTCTAAATCTTGTTCTATTATGTTACCTTGAATATCTAAAAATTCTAAGTTATACGGTTCTTTTATAATCGACCTGGCAAATCAGACTGTAGCTCAGGTAGAGTATTGGAAAAGTTATTTATACCTTTCGCTGACCTTTCATGTAAATTACTTTTAATTTGCAAAGATAATACATTTCTTGACCAACCATTTTCGATGGTTTGTTGTGCATACCAAATTCTTTGATTTATATTTTTTAGTTTTGAAAAAATAATAATATTATGACTCTATGGGATTTCTCCAACCGCCTGTTGGAGAATTTGGTCATTATTATATTCTGCAAAAAACTGATGCATATAAGAAAGGTTTTGATATGATAATCCTTTCATTTCAGGAAATTCTTTACGCAAATCATTAGAAATATTTTGAATCACTTTTGATCCCCATTTTTCTTTATTCTGACGAAAATTAATTTTCCTATATTCCAATAAAGAACTATCAATTCTTTATTTACTGCTAAATGGGCTCTAATAAGAGCTTTGCTAATTTCGTGTTTTAAATTTTTAATTAAATCAGTATATGATTCATTACTTAAAGTATTGCTCATTGATTTTCACTACTTCTTACCACCCGCATTCATAGCAAGGTTTGCGGAAACAAATTCTTCAAGGTCACCGTCAAGCACTCCTTTAGTATCGGAAGTTTCATAATCGGTACGTAAATCTTTTACCATTTGATAAGGTTGCAAAACATATGATCTAATTTGATGTCCCCAGCTATTATCGGTTTTAATGGCATTCTGCTCGTTAACGCTATCGGTACGTTTTTGCATTTCAAGCTCATAGAGTTTGGCTTGAAGCATTTTCATAGCTTGAGCTTTATTTTTATGCTGCGATCTATCGCTTTGGCATTGTGTTACCGTACCGGTCGGTATATGAGTGATACGTACAGCTGAATCGGTAGTATTAACGTGCTGCCCGCCGGCTCCCGATGCTCTAAAAGTATCGATTCTTAAATCTTTATCCTCAATAGTAATTGCTATATTATCATCAATTTCGGGATATACCCAGCTACTTGCAAAGCTAGTCATTCTTTTACCGGCTGCATTAAACGGAGAAATACGCACTAATCTGTGAACGCCAGCTTCGGTCTTAAACCAGCCGTAAGCACGCTTTCCTATTATCCTAATCGTGCATGATTTAATGCCTGCCTCTTCGCCGTTAATCATATTGATTATTTCGGTTTTAAAGCCGAGTCTTTCGGCAAAACGCAAATACATACGCATCATAATAGACGCCCAGTCATGGCTTTCAGTTCCCCCGGCTCCAGCATTAATCTCTAAAAAGCAATTATTACCGTCTGCTTCACCTGAAAACAAACATTCCTTTTCAAATTTGGCAGCAATTATGCTTAAATTTTTTAAGTCCTGTTCAATTTGTGAAAGTATTTCTAAATCGTTTTCGGCTTCAGCCATTTCTTCAAGTTCTAAAGCATCTTTTAAATTGGATTTGAGTTTATTAAAAGCGTTTAATTTTTCTTCTAGATTACTTTTTTCTCGCAGTAATTTTTGAGCATTAGCCTGATCATTCCATAAACTAGGATCGGCTGTTAACTCTTCTAACGCGTTCAGTCTTTCAGTTGATGCTTCAACGTCAAAGTGACCTCCAAAGTAGTTCTAAAGACTGCTCAATTTTTTTTACATAATTTTCTATTTCAGCTCGCATTATTTTTTCCTGTTATAAATTTCGATTTTGTTATATATTATCGTGGTTTAGTGTCATCCCGCGACTTGATCGCGGGCTAACAGACAATAAACAAATGCAAATTATATCACAATAATTATGAATCATCAAAAATATATAAGGAACTTCTCAATAATCGCCCATATTGATCACGGTAAATCTACGTTAGCCGATAGGTTAATTGAACATTGCGGCGGCTTGCAGGCTAGGGAAATGAGCCAGCAAGTGCTAGATTCGATGGATATTGAAAAAGAGAGAGGTATAACTATTAAGGCACAAACCGTGCGGCTTGTATATAAAGCTAAAGACGGTAACACCTACTATTTGAATCTAATGGACACTCCCGGGCATGTCGATTTTGCTTATGAAGTTAGTAGGTCACTTGCTGCTTGTGAAGGCTCGTTATTGGTAGTTGATAGTACGCAAGGAGTAGAAGCACAAACGCTTGCCAATGTTTACCAAGCAATCGAGAACGATCATGAGATTGTACTGGTGCTTAACAAGCTTGACCTACCGGCGTCAGAACCTGAACAGGTTAAGCAGCAAATAGAGGATATAATCGGAATCGATGCAAGTGAGGCTGTGCTAATCTCTGCTAAAAGCGGTATAGGGATTGATTTAGTTTTAGAGGCTATAGTAAATAAATTACCTCCGCCAAAAGAAAGTAGTTCTGATATTTTGAAAGCTTTGCTTGTTGATAGTTGGTATGACCCATATCTTGGCGTGGTTATTTTAGTACGTGTTATTGATGGCTACTTACGTAAGAATATGCGTATTAAAATGATGGCTACTAACTCGGTTTATACCGTTGAGAATGTTGGCTATTTTACTCCGAAAAAACATATTTCGGATGTTCTGCATGCAGGCGAAATCGGCTTCTTTACTGCGGCTATAAAGCAAGTAGCGGATTGTAAAGTTGGGGATACTATCACTGATGAAAAAAAGCCTTGTGAGCAAGCTCTACCGGGTTTTAAACCAAACTTACCTGTAGTGTTTTGTGGTCTTTATCCAACGGATAGCTCGGAATTTGAGCATCTAAAGGATTCACTAGCTAAATTACGCCTTAATGATGCTAGTTTTGAGTATGAAATGGAAAGCTCTTCGGCACTCGGAGTAGGCTTTAGATGCGGCTTTTTGGGGCTGTTACATTTAGAGATAATCCAAGAACGTTTAAGTAGGGAATTCGATTTAGATTTAATCACTACCGCTCCAAGTGTGGTGTATAAAATTCATATGCGGGACGGTGAGAACTTAGAGATACATAACCCAGCAGATTTGCCTGATTTACAAAAAATCGAATCAATGGAAGAGCCTTGGATTAAGGCAACTATAATGGTACCTGATGAGTTTTTAGGTGCGGTACTATCGCTTTGTACGGAAAAGAGAGGGATGCAGCTTGATCATAGCTATATAGCAAATAGGGCTAAAATAATTTATAAATTACCGCTAAATGAGATAGTTTACGATTTCTATGATCGTTTAAAAAGCTGTTCTAAAGGTTATGCAAGTTTTGAATGGCAAATGGATGTTTATGAACCTTCCGAACTTGTTAAGCTTGGGATTTTGGTTAACGCAGAGGCGGTTGATGCACTATCCACAATCGTACACCGCTCACGTGCCGAGCAAAGGGGGAGGGCATTATGCGTAAGGTTAAAGGATTTAATACCGAGACAGCAGATTGATATAGCAATTCAAGCAAGTATAGGTAGTCGTATTATCGCTCGTGAGACTATTAAAGCCCTACGTAAAGATGTTTTATCTAAATGTTACGGCGGTGATATAAGTCGTAAACGTAAATTACTTGAGAAACAAAAAGCAGGTAAAAAGAGAATGAGACAGTACGGTAATATCGAAATTCCGCAATCTGCATTTATTGCAGCTTTAAAAATAGGTGATGAATAAAACTTTTTTATTTTATATAAAGAAAACGCTAGACGTTATAATAAAGATTTGTTATAAGGAAGTATCTGAATCTTCCAGATGCTTCTAATGTTCCTCGGTAGCTTAGTGGTAGAGCAAACGGCTGTTAACCGTTCGGTCGCTGGTTCGAGTCCGGCCCGGGGAGCCATTCCTCGATTTTTGACAACTTTACGAATGCATCAAACGGTGAATGCAGCATAAAGTCAAGCTTTTTGCCTGTTAATTTAATTGAAAACACAGTTTTTATTAGGCGTCTTTTTCCCTCAGCATTCGACAAAACAAAATATTGATGTGCATCGGCAACTAAATTTAGTACATTCAGTTAAATATACATCTGCTCCTATTACTTTTCCCATTGAGGACATGCCTTGTGTCATACGGCATGCTATCGTAACCCATGTAGCTACAATTCCTGTTTCATTATAAGTTGAAGATTTGCCGTAATAAAACAAGCTATAGTAATAAGCAAAGTAGTTATTATTATAGTTGATTTTCTTCCTATATTATCACCAAGCCAACCAAAGATTAATGCTCCTATCGGTCTAAATACATATGTTGAACATAATGCAGCTGCTTCATAGATTAGAGCAGTCTGAGGATCAGCTTGAGGAAAAGCTCGTTGAGAGGCACTGCCATATGTACATATAAATATAAATCAAAATATTCAAGAAAAGTTCCAATAGACAAAATACCTCATGCTTGCTTTTGTTCTCTATTTAAATTTGTTGGTGCTTTCTCATAGCCGAGCATAAATTCTTTATAAAAAATTAAATTGTAAAGAAATCTATACTGTTTTATATAAAAGTCAATAGGAAATTTCGCTTTATACGAAAATCAGAAAGTGAAATGCAACTTATTATTAATTTATGTTATCCATTTTGTCAATATAATTGCACTAGTTTAAAGCGGTATGCCCGTGTACCTGAGCATTCATCACAAGCCCAAAGCCGATTAGCATGGATGCGATCATTGTTCCGCCGTAAGAAATAAACGGTAGCGGTACGCCTACTACGGGAAGCAAGCCCATAACCATAGCTATATTAATAAATACGTGACTAAATAAGATTGAAGTAATACCTATTACCATTAATTTACTAAAAATCTCTCGGCAATTTGCGGCAATTAATAAAGAAATAGTTATAAGTGCAAAATATAATATTAGTAAAAACATTCCTCCTATAAAGCCGAACTCTTCAGCGAAGGTAGCAAAGATAAAGTCAGTTTGATGTTCGGGAAGAAAATCCAAATGGCTTTGGCTACCTTGATTTAAACCGCGTCCAAATAGGCTACCTGAACCTATAGCGATTTTAGACTGAATAATATTATAACTAGCACCGAGCGGATCATGTTCGGGATCTAAAAAAACCATTACCCGTTTTTTTTGGTAATCATACATCATATTCCAAGCGATAGGTAGGCTAATAAGAGCAGCAAGACCTAGTATTATAAAATATTTTATTCTAAAACCTGCCGCAAAAAATATAATTGCCGCAACAATTAAAACAATCATTCCCGTACCTAAATCTGGTTCTCTAATTATTAGAAAAGCCGGTATGAAAACTCCTATAATCGGTATAATAACTTTATGAAATTTTGTAAGATCATCAATTGTTAGTGAATGGAAATATCTAGCAAGCATTAGTACAACGGCGATTTTTATCGGTTCAGAAGGTTGAAGCTTAACTATACCGATATCAATCCATCTTTTACCGCCCATGGCAGTTGAGCCGAAAAGCTCCACGGCTACTAGTAAAGCGAGTACGCACAAATAAAAGATATACGATAACCTAAATATTATGCGTAAATCAATTAATGCAATAATAATAGCTAAAGGCAAGAATATACAAAAATTTATAATTTGTTTGTAAGCCCAGGGCTGCAAATTGCTATTTGCTGCAGAATAAAGCACAATGAAACCAATACAGCAAATTAAGCTAATTAGTAAAATTAAAGTAATCGGTAATTTTTGTAATTGTTCTAGATAATTTTTATGCATTGTTTTTGTATTCAGTAGAGGTGTTGTATGTCATTCCTGCAACAAATCTGCTAACTAAACCTCAACATCAAACACCTTAAAAATAAATACTAATTCATCAGCTATCTCTTTCAGATAATCAAAACGACCAGCAGAACCTTTATGTCCCGTATCCATATTTGTTTTTAATAATAAGGGATTATTGTCCATTTTTAGTGCTCGTAATTTTGCTACCCATTTAGCAGGTTCCCAGTAACCTACACGTGGGTCGGATATACCGCAAGTAACGAATAGAGCAGGGTAGTTTTGTGCTTTTACGTTATCATAAGGGGAATATGATTTAATATATTCAAAATATTCTTTCTCTTTCGGATTACCCCACTCATTATATTCCAAGAGAGTTAACGGTAAGCTTTCGTCAAGCATGGTACTCAAAACATCAACAAACGGTACATGCGCGATTGCTGCTCTATAGATTTCCGGTTTTTCGTTGAGTATGTAACCGATTAACATACCGCCGGCACTACCGCCCATTATTACTATATTGTTGTTACTTGTATATTGCTCGTTAATTAAAGCTCTACTACAGGCTATGAAGTCTTCAAATGTTCTTTTTTTGGTTAAAAACTTAGCAGCTTCATACCAATCATGACCTAGATCATCGCCACCTCTAATATGAGCAACTGCGTAAATAAAACCGCGATCGGCAAGTGTCACTGCTGTATTTCTAAAATTGACGGGCATAGCGATGCCATAAGCACCGTAACCCATTAGATATAAAGGATTTGAACCGTTTTTTTTAAATAAAGATTTTTTATAAAACAAGGTTATAGGTACTTTTACATCTTCATTATCTGCAAATATTCTCTCCACTTTATACTCCTCCGGGTTAAAGCCTGAAGGTATTTCGTGGCTCTTTAATATCGTTAATTTATCGCTATTAAAATCGTAGCTATAAGTGGTATTGGGTCTTGCTAGAGAAGAGTAATCTATTCTGATATCGTCTTCCTCAAAGTTTGTAGAAAAACTACTTGCTTGGAAACTTTCGTCGGGAAAATGAATTGTGTTTTCTTGTAAATCTTTAAACCGCTTTATTTTAATTAGCGGTAAACCTTGGTCACGATAGTTTAAGATTAAATAATTATTTGTAACATTAAAGCTTTTTAAATATTTGTTTTGTTCTTCCTTAATATAAATATCATCCCAATCATCCCAGCTAGTATTTTCAAAATTATTTACCGGCAGTTTTATAACATGGAAATTTTTAGCTTTATAATTAGTTTTAATATAAAAATAATCGCCATTATATTCTATTTCATAGAATATTTTGTTTTCTGCAGCTCGTACTAATTTAGGCGTAAAACTGTCATCCTGCATAGAAATTACGTAAATTTCATTTTCATTATGATCGCCTGAATTTATAAAAATATATTCATGACTTGCTGATTTCTTGCAGCTGATAAAATGAAGAGGGTTTTTTACCTCGAATATTAATTTATCCTGAGTGACCTCTTCACCTAGACGGTGAAACATTACCTTATCCCAGCGTTGATTCTCATTAATAGTAATATAGAAAAAGCCGTTTAAGTGTTCATGCCAAATTATAGTAGGAGCTACAGCTAAATCTCGATCGCTTGATACAAGCGAATTTTGCGGCATTCGCCTATGCTCACGTACATTTGTACGTTCCGCAGGCTTTTCCTGAAATTCATCTTGTCTGAAGCAATCGAGATTTAGCTGTACATTGCCTAATTCATCAGGTAAGTATTTTTGTTCTTTAAGGTTGTATATTTTGATATTGTATTGTTCATTACCTGTAAAATTAACACTATAAGCCATTAAATTGTGATCAGGTGACATTGCAACTGTAGCAACATCAGTAAAACCGCTATTTGGAGCAAGAAGGTTGACATCTAATATTACTTCTTCCGCTGAATCCATATTATTATGCTTTCTGCAATATATCGGATAATTTTTATTCTCCTCTACTCTATGGTAATAGTAATAATCTTTGTTCTTAACATAAACCGATTCATCGTCTAATTTAACCCGTCCTTTTAATTCTTCAAAAATCTTTTCCTTATCATTTTGCAGATCGGCAAAGAAATTTTCGGTATATTGATTCTCAGCTTTTAAATAATCTAAAATTTTAGAGTCTTCTACATTTGGCCACTTAGGATCACGCAGCCAGTGATAATCATCGTTTATTGTTGCTTCGTGAACTTCAAAGCTGTAATTTTGTTTGTCTGTTATTGGTGGTTTCATGTTTTTTATTTTTTTGTGTTGTTATGCCTAAAGTCGTCATTGTGAGGAGCCGTAGGCGACGCGGCAATCTAGTAAAATAATAAAAAAATTCTGTAATCAGAATTGTTTACTAGATTGCTTCGTTGAAACTTACAGTTTCTTCTCGCAATGACGATTTTGGTATCTATACAACAATGACATCGAATTATTGTAGTGTTAAAATCAAACTAATTAATAGGAATAATACAATCAATATAGCAGCTTGCTGATTATGCCAAGCAGATATTTTACTTAAAATATTATCCCAAATAACCTTAAAATTAAGATATTCTGCCACATCTTCGTTATTGTCTGCCGTTTCTTTATATTTATCGATACTGAAATATATAAATTTTTCAATATATTGGTATAGGTCAAGGTTTATGTTTTCTGTTGAAATGCGTGGTATTTTTCTAAATATTAAAGCCAATAACAGTGAGATTGCAAGGATGACTAGCTTAAAGTTAGCAGTATGTGATATTTGAATAGGGTAGAATAAACATATGCATAAAGTTATGATGCAGAAAGAGAGGTAGGTTATAGTTCTTATGTCATTCCCGCGAAAGCGGGAATCCAGAAATATTATAAAGCTTTTATTTTTAAGGTTTTTACTGGATTCCTGCTTTCGTAGGAATGACATAAAGAGAGACAGGAATGGCGTAGAACTCTCCATCAACAACCCAAATAATACGGTACAAGTCGCTATCTTGGAAAATAGCATTACACTATTCTCGTTTAAAATATTAGCTATTTCATCTTTAATATAAGAAGAACTAATAGGCAGTATAGATGTATAGATCAATATACTAATAACAAATCCGCTTAATAAAATAAAATTAATTTGAGTATTCTGAAGATCTTGGTAATTTTTAATATCATACTCATCTTCTATATAAGCGAAATATAAAGCAAATAATCCGTTATATAATATATGTATGAATATAAAGCTTGTAATAAGATAAGCTATATTTGGAGAGTTTATGCTAATAGCCGTTAATATAAAACCAAGCTGTGATACGGTAAGATAACATATTAATCGTTTAAGTTTTTTTTCAATTAGAGAAAATACTAACCCGTAAATGATCATTGATATCCCAAAAAACTTTAATATCTCAAGACCGCTAAATAATTTTAAAATGATAATTAAAATAACTTTAGTAGTAAAACTAATTAAATATACAATACCGCTACTTGAAGCTATAGGATAGCAATGAACCACCCAGCCGTTTACAAAAATAGCCGAGGCATTAATTAAACAACCTGCAAGTATGAATACTGCTGGTAACTCAAAATTATTTACTGATTCCGTTAAAGAAGTAAAAGTCGTATTACTTGTTGTTTGGATTAGAAGAGTCATACCGATTAAGATTAGCCCGCTGCTGAATAAATGAGTGAGGAAATATTGACGTGCCGGTTTTATCTTTAATTGGTCACAAAAAATAATTATGCAGGCAAAAATCGTCATGAATTCAAGCGAGATTATCATGGAAATAAAATCAGCTGCAAATACGCATATAATAGAGGATAAACAGTATAAACTACCGATTAAGCATTCTAATTTTCTATTTTGGGAAATTGTATAAAGACTTAAGATAGCAGTAACAATTAGAAATGCTAGAGCTATTAGCTGATTTTGTGGGTGAAAATCAAACATAAGCTCAAAATTAGTAAGCGGCAATGTACACTTGGTATTTTGAATAAACATTTTAATCCTTAGAAGAAACTGTTAAAACCTCTAGTCCCTGGATTCTTTTAAAGTCTTTTACATTTAGAGTTAATATCGGAAAACCTTTTGTAATAGCCGTTGCTGCAATAAGCATATCATGAGTTCCTATAGTTATACGTTGTGTGTATAAATCATGAGTAATACGTGCATATGTATATACTTCTTCAATACCGAAAGGTAATATAGTAAACAGACTTTTTACGTATTCTATAAAAGCTAAACATTTTATACGTTTATTCTCATTCTTGACTCTATCTACTCCTATTAATAGTTCAGTTAACACAATAGGGCTAATATAAGTCTGACCGTAATGTGACCATTGCTTAGTACTTACCTTTCCTCTTGCTAAAGCTATGATTATAGCAGTATCAATAATTAATCCCATCTTTCAACCAATTTTTTAATATCTTGTTTAGTATTGCGTCTTATTTCTTCGAGATTTTTCATGAATTGATCAGCATCTTCAGGATCAAGATGTGGACCATTTTTAAAAGCTTCCTCTAAGTCTCTTACTGCTACAGAAGGCTTGATTTCTGCAGGCGTAATCCTTGCTACGATATGATTACCTTTTTGAACGTCAAAGCTTTCGCCTTTATAGTAAACTCTATTCATAATATCTGAAAAAGATCGTACAAATTCTGTTGCTCTAATAATTTGTGCCATATTTATACTCAAAAATAATTACCATATGTATACCTTTGATACTTCAAGATTTGGTACGTCAAATTTCGGGATTCGCCTGTGTTCACGTACTATTGTACGCTGTGTAGGCGCACTGCTTATTTGACTTCCAACTTTTGAAGTATCAAAGGTATACATATTATATGATTATGTGTAGATTATGTAAATATGTTTATGTAATATAAGCTAAAAATTCTCTGATTAAGATTTGAATAAAATAGAAAAGAGTTACGGCACAGCAGCACATTATTATACTAATTTGCATAGAGTAGGGGAGTGGTTTTGTTACGCTAGATTCTACTAAAGAAGGTTTATAAATAGAGCTTAATATTTTGAGCAGGTAAAGGCTTGAGAATATACTACTAGCTATTACGACAATCATAACAATGATTTGATTCTGTTCGCTTGCGGCAAGTAATATTGAGAATTTGCTAATAAATCCGCTAAAGATAGGTATACCGATTAATGATAATGAAGAGATAGATATAATAAAAGAAATTAAAGGAAATTCTTTGGATGTACCATGTAAATTCTGTACTTGATCGGCTTTCTTTAAACTGTAAATACTTCCCATACTATAAAATAAGCAGATTTTTGTAAAAGAATGTGAAACTAAATGGAGTATTGCGGCTCCAAGTGCCTTAGGTGTTAACATGAAAGCACTAAGCAATGCAAGGCTTAATTGGTTCATAGTGGAGTAGGCGAGTATTTTTTTGATATTATCCGTGTCTAGGGCTTTGATTGAGCTATAAAATATGCTTACTATCGGTATAAAAATTAACCAGTTAAACTCGGCAAATATCATTTGTAAATACGATAAACCGAATATATATAATAGGATTTTGTAAATACAAAATAATCCGGTTTTAACCACTATTACGGCATGCAGCAAACTACTAATGGGGTAATGTGCAACCATTGCAGCAGGAAGCCATGAATGCACCGGAAAAATTGCAGTTTTAGCAATACCGCAAATAAACATTAACAATAAAATAATTGACTGGTTTTTGGAAAAATAATTTTCTACTAAACTCCCACTTGCAAAATCTCCGTTACCGGTTTTAGTATAAATAATTATCACTGCCGGTAAAAATAATATTGTGGCAGAAATCATCAGAATTTTTAGATATTTATATAACCCTCTAAGTACTATATTATTTTTGGTATGTCCTATTAAAAAAGCTGTAGAAATAGTTAAAAGCTCATAGCAAATAAACATCGTGAATAAGTTGCTAGATAAAGCAATTAAAACACCGATTATAATAGTTAAGTTAAAGAAAAATAAGAATCTAGAAGAATAGTCTATATTATTAATAGCAAGATATTTGGGAGTGTAAAGTAAAGCACAAATCCATAAAAAGCCTATTAAGCTTAAGAAAATAAGCCCTAAAGGTTCAAGATGGAATCCTATAGAGTAATTACTGAATATATTAAATTCAAATCCTGCTCTAATACCTTTTAAAAACAACCAGTCTATAATTAAAATATTACCGAAGAAAAAAATAGCGATAGTAATAAGTAAAAAATTACGTATAAAGCTATCTTTTTGAGTGGCATACGGGCTAGTTAAGTTTAATGCACCAACTAGCAAAGTTGATAGAATCAAAAGACTCGGAGTAGTAAATTGTGTAATCATGATAAGCTGTTATACTTTTTTTGATAGTATGGTTAGAGCATTACCTGTATGGCTTTCTATGTCATGCCTAGCTAAAAGTGGGAATCCAGAAAAAGCGAGATAAATCGTGCTTTTAGTTTTAAAAACTTACTGTGTTTATATTTTTTAATTACTGGATTCCCGCTTTCGCGGGAATGACAATAGTATCATTTTATAATGGTAAAATAACGATCCTACGGAGCTAAGTAAAATTATAATAAAATCTAATAGTAGATTTTGTGTTAATAATAATTCAAGAATATTTACTTTGATAAAAAATAATGGACTGATAGGTAAGCCACAGCTGCACATAATAGCAATTATTATTAAAACTTTGTTAGGCTCTCTTTTATAGCTTTCATTATAAGCATCTATCAAGAAAAGAGCTATTTTATTTATACTATCCGCAAGTAATAAACTTGGTAAAACTATTATACCGTTTTCGGTTACGTATAATAAAAATACGTAACCTATTTGAGTGCAACATGAATAAATTATAATATTCTTGAAATCTTTTGTTTGGTAAGCAAAATACGGGGCTATAATAAGAGTAGCTAAAGCGATAGGTTTTATAAAATTTGTAATAGCCGTTTTAATTGTCTCATAGCCTATAATAATATAAGTAAATTTATATATTATATATATTCCTATTATAGTAGAAATCCCTGCTAAATATACTAAAATAACTGAAGCCGTGTTATTATAAGCTCTCATCATCCAAAAATGCATAGGGAAAAAAGCTGTTTTTAAAATAGCACCTATTAAGAAAAAACCGATAGCTATAGTGATTATACGGGAATTAGTATGTTCTTGTAAATACGCTGCAATTTCTGCCATATTCAAACTACCTGTAATGCTTAGCAAAAATCCTATAGATATAAGAATAAGAGTTGCACCGATACTACCTATTATCAAATAATCAAAAGCTCCGATTAAAGATTTTGGATTATTACCTGAGGCTATCAGGACATAGCTACTAAGTGCCGAAATCTCTATAAATATATATAGATTAAAAAAATCGTGAGTAGCAATCATCCCTAAATAGCCCGTATGAGCGAATAATAATATACCGTAAAATAAAGATTTTCTATTATGGTTTATATATTTTAAGATAGTTTGATTAGTAATCTTATGACAAAAAACTAAAAAGAATAATAAAACCAAGTTAAGATAAATAATAATAGCTTGGTTTAGTGCATTTAGCCGATATTCTATTCCTATTTTTGAAGTCCATCCTCCCATGGTGTAAGATAGCTCCGTATTTTGTATAATGCTATATCCATAAACACTGACCAAAAGGCTAGATAAAATACAAATCGTAGTAATTATTCGTGCAAATGTAATAAAGCGAAAAGATATTATTGAGAGTAAAGCCCCAAATAAAGGGAATAATATTTGTATGATAGGGACATGGTTAGCTAGAATCATTTATCAAAATTAATTTCATTTTCTGATATTGTACCAAAATGTTTATAAATTTGATATATTAAACTTAAAGCTACGCTAAGAGTAGCAAACCCAACTACTATAGCAGTTAGCATTAATACATGAGGCAAAGGGCTAGTGTAAGTAGTGACGCCCTCTTGGAAAATAGGTACACCGCCTATTTTAATTTTTCCGATACTTAAATAAAATACTAACACCGAACTTTGAAAGATTCCAAGCCCGATAATTTTATGAATATAATTACGACTTGTAAGCATTATAAATAAGCCGCTAGTTAGTAAGATCAAGGCAAAGAAATATATTAAATGATGCATAATTATATTGTTATTGTAAGAAAAGCATTGTTACGTGAATCAGTTTCATCGTCATTGCCGCAATGACGTTGGTAGACATTAATACGCTTTGAAAGACTGATTAAATACGCATGTGACTTTTTTGCCCTTACGTATAGCGAGCTTAGGAAAAACCTGTTCAAGGATCACCATATTAGGATTATCTTGAGCAAGGCGATAATTTACTAAAGATTCTCGAAGTGAATCATCTACAGCAAAAATACCGGAAATTTCAGCGTTTTTATCTCTAAATTGCAGATAAGTAAACTCACCGTCATCAAAAATTTTAATAGGAGCTATTTCTTCGCTGCCGCTAATATAGTAATTAAAGTTATATTTTTCAGGATGAGTCAGGTCGGGACTTGCTAGGGCAGCAGAAAAAGTTTGCATATGACCGCTCATATTGTCATTTTCGTCATCCGGATAAAGAAACTTTACGTTAAAGACCATTTCAGGATCACGCATATCAAGAGTTTCGGCGGCATATAGTTCAAAGAAGTACGTCCGTTTATTAGTAATTAAAGTCATATTAGTAGTAGCATCTGGTTCCATCGGTTTAATAAAAATCCTATGACCGGCAGGTACTATTTGCCATGAAGTAGTATCTCCCATAGAAATACTTACTATTTCCTCGTCCCTTGCTAGTTCTATACTTGCTTGATAGCCGTAATATCCTGTGAATTTGAAAACATCGTCAGGGTTATAAGTCATAACTCTTAGACGTGGGTCTCGACCTAGAGGTCGTGATATAGTAAGAGCAAATACATCTAATGTAAGTATTATAAAAGTACAAAATATTATTAGTTGCTTCATATTATTTCTGATTTTTATTCCTTAGTAACTTTAGCTTGTAACTAGTAACGGTAAAATTGAACGGCATATCAGGTGATGTATTTGTACTGATAGAATCCATTATAAATCCGATTCTTGCTTCCCATACCATATTTTCTAAAATTGCATCCGTACTATTTTTTGCCAATGATTCAAAAGTAACAACTGCCTCGTTATCGTTTATATTGTTAATTGATAATATATTAATTGAGCGTCTATATAGTTTTTGATATCTTATGACCGGTGATAATGGGTTATCAATATTCATAAAATTAGCAAATTGCATATAAACAATACTCGTAGAAGTATTTTTGATAAAGGTAAATTGTTCTTTTAATATATCGTAATTGTATTCTTCTCGTTGCTTTACATAATTCTGAAGCATAATATTTGCAATAGAGATATAAGGATTTGTTAATGTTGAATGTTTAGTATTAGTAACGGCAGCTTGTTTTGCGGCATCATCTTTTATTAAATAACTTACTTTTTTGTTTATAGGTAGCAATATATTGATATTTATACAAATTAAGGTTAATAATAAGGTAAAAATCGTGCATATTAAAAGCAGAAGACTTCTATGACTTAATGGTAAGATATACTTAAAATTATACCATTTTCTTGCATCAATAAAATATTCGCCGGATTTTATATATTCTTGTATTGCGTTGGTTAATGGGTCCATAATTACTAGATTAATATCTAATTTTATTCTGTTTTAAAACTCTATCATAATTATTATAATATGATTGTTAATTTAATGTTATTTAAGCTATAAAATAAGTTTATATTGTTGCTACAATACCAAATATTTAACTTTAAAATTAAAATAAATAAATTATAAATTAAAATTATACAATAACAATTATTGATGGTAGTTATTATGTTATACGCGTCCTACTTGAAAAATTGGCGACAATGTCTTATAAGTCCGCAGGTAGCCACGTATTAAGTACATGCTCTTCTCCTAAGCTGAACTTCGTATAACTACTCTTTATTTACTTCAGAGTATAATAGTTTACAATCTTTTTAATATTTTTTTATATTTATAAATAGATTTTTTCAAAAAATGCTTGTGAACTATTGTATAGTAAGGTAATTTTAAAATAGTAACAAGATAATTTAATAATGTATAATTAGAATGTTAAAATCATTAAAGCTTCTATTAGTATTAATTATGCTTGCTCAATTGTTGTCATGTACCCCTTCAGCTCCTTATGAAATTAAAAGCCCGTGTGTTTCTGCTGATATAGATGATGGCTCGAGTGTAAGCGTAAATCCTTGTATAAGAAGACCTGTTAATTCAGTAAATATAGTATAAAAGTAATAGTTTTACACAATAACAATGTAATAATAAAAATACCTTTGATATGAATAATATATTTGGCTTCTTTAAATCAAGTAATAACTCGCAAATCGGTTCAGGAGATACACAAACGCAAGAAAGTATTAAATCGGCTAATCCTTTAAAAATTACTCAGAATTGGTATGAAGAGCGATCTGATAAGTTACTTGTTCAACGTAACTTACTTATCATATTAATAATACTACTAACCATTTTTATGGTTATAGCAACTTTAGTAATAGCCTTTGTAGTAAAATCTAAACAGTTTGAGCCTTTTGTTATTCAGCTTAATAGTAAGACCGGACGTGCCTCGGTGGTAGAACCTATTTCATCACCAGTGTTAACGGCGGATGAGTCTCTTACAAGGTATTTTATAAAGAAATACATAACGGCACGGGAAACATATAATCCGGTTGATTTTGCGACGATAGCTCGTACGACAATAAGATTATTTTCAACAAGCAGTGTTTATTACAATTATCTTGGCTATATAAGAAATAAAGATTTTGATCCTACTTTAAAATATAAAGAAGAGAATACTACATTTTTAGTAATAAAATCATGGTCAAAAATCGCAGCAGATAAATATATAGTTAGATTTTCCGTAAATGAAACATCAGGAAACCAATTAGTTTATAATAAAATAGCGGTAGTAAGTTATGCTTATGTGCCTATGCAATTAACAGATTCAGAACTTGATGTAAATCCTGTAGGGTTTCAAGTGAACGGATATAGGGTAGACGATGACAATAGTTAGATTTTATTTTTTAGTTTTTATATTATTAAGCGGTTTTACAGTACAACGAGAATGTCCACTTGTAGATGATCCATGTAATAGTAGTAATAATTATGTAGATGATTTATCTATAACTAAAGATAATAGGATAAAAACTTATATATATAATCCAAATGAAGTTTATTTATTAGTTTTGCATTTTGGCTTTCAATCTCATATAGAATTTGCTAAAAACGAAGAAATCCAAAATATAATTCTTGGGGATGCTTATGCTTGGAAAATAACTCCTTTGGCAAATAGATTATTTATTAAGCCTCTTGAAAAAGATATTCGTACAAATATGACTATTATAACTAATAAAAGAATATATGAATTTGATATCGCTTCTACGGAACTTATGATGGGTAACGAAAGGGATTTAGTATATGTAATTAAATTTTACTACCCTAAGAAAAATAGTAATTACATGGCAAGATTTTAATCGATGTCATTTCTGTGTAGATACGTCATTGCGAGCAGCCGTAGGCTGCGTGGCAATCTCATGAAATAATACAAACTCCTGAGATTGCGGACTTACAATTGCTCTGCGGTTTCCTCGCAATGATGGAAAACCGATCCACGCAACAATGACAATAAAAATACTTTAACTAATATAATTTAGATATGGCTGAAGAGCAAAATAACAATCATAATACCGGTTCTTTATCAGGAGCAGATTTTCCTGAAGTACAAAGAGAATTATCAAAAGTTTCGGTTAGCTTTAATAAGAGTATTGCGATAGTAGTCGTAATTTGTAGTATTTTTATATATATTTTTTATACTCTTTTTTTCGGTACTGAAAAAGAAGAAATACCGGAGACTCAGATACCGAGTAATATTGTAAAACCTGTTACGGAGGTTGATGATAATATTCCGGAGATTCCAAAGTTACCTGATCCGCCTAAGCTTGAGATGCCCACTGCTCCTCCACCGCCTCCCCCTCCGGTAGTAAAAGTTCCACCGGTCTTACCTCCTACTACTCCTGTAGAAGAGAATAAAGACAAAACGCTTCCATTGCCGCCGGTTTCGTTGCCTTCGACTTCAGGAACGTTAGTTGAGAGCGATGCAGAGAAGCAACGTCGTGAAGCAAAAAGAAAATCAGCGATAGTGTTAATTGGTGGTGTAGAGCCTAAAAAAACACCGGAACAGATTACGGCAGAAGCGACCTTTAAAGATCGCGGTGATATGTCTTTGGTTCTCGGACGCGGTAAATTAATTGATGCAGTCCTTGAAACGGCAATAAATAGTGATCTTGGCGGTGAAATAAGAGCCATTATTAGTAGAGACGTATTTTCTGAGAAAGATAAAGTTATATTGATACCGAAAGGATCAAAAATATTCGGTAAATATGCAACCTCAACTTCTTCAGATAGTTACGGTAGAGTTTCTATAATATGGGATAGAATCGATTTAACTAACGGTTATACTATAGAATTCGACTCACCTGCAGTTGATAATTTAGGTAGACCGGGATTACAAGGAAGAGTTGATAATAAATATAAAGAACAATTTGCAAATGCCGTATTACAATCCGGCTTTAATATAGGGCTTGCTAAAGTCCTTGATAAGTTAGTGCCGCCTCCTATAGCTTCTCAGGCAGCGGCTACCAATAGTGCTACGGCAAAACAATTGTTAAATACTGCTCAAACTATTGCGTCTAATACCGCTATGGATGCAAATACTAGGATAGTTACAATTTGTACTAATATACTTGCTGCTATTACCGATAAAACTTCGACTGCTTATACTACTATGACTCAAGCATGTACAACCGCACAAACTGCTTCTTCAGTGAATACTGCTGAGCAGAGACTTCAAACCTTAGTACAGGCAGTTAATACGGCAGCTTCAAGTTTGCTTACTACTACCTCTATAGCATCAACTCCGACGCAAGCACAACAAGCTTCTACTCAAGCTTTTACGGATGTAACGAATGTTGTAAAAAATATGATAACTCAGCAGCAGTTTAAGCCGACGACAACGGTTAATCAAGGTACGCCGGTTAGAATATACGTTAATAAGGATTATAAATTCCCAAAATCCGTTTTATTAAAATCGAAGGTAATGAAATGAATGAAGAATTTGCAGCCTTAGAGACGTTTTTACTTCCTTTTAAAAATTTATTTGCTGAAGACGGTATTAACGAAATTATGGTTAATAAGCCCGGAGAAGTATGGGTTGAAAAAAAAGGCGATATATATTCTAAGCAAATACCGGAACTGGATAGCGAACATCTACTTGCATTAGGGAGTTTAGTCGCTCAATCTACCGAACAGATGATTTCAGAAGAAAAACCGCTTCTTTCGGCAACTTTGCCGAATGGCTACCGTATTCAAATAGTATTTCCTCCTGCTTGTGAGATAGGACAAATCATTTATGCTATAAGAAAGCCTAGCGGTATGAATCTAACTTTAGATGAATATGCTAAAATGGGGGCATTTGATGATACTGCAACAGAGAGTTTAATAGATGAAGATGCAGTAATTTTAAATAATTTCTTAGCTGAAAAAAAGATTAAAGAATTTATTAGACATGCAGTTGTTTCAAAGAAAAATATCATAATTAGCGGCGGTACTTCAACCGGTAAAACTACTTTTACTAATGCGGCACTCACTGAAATACCTGCAATAGAAAGATTAATTACTGTAGAAGATGCTCGTGAGGTTGTGCTATCAAGCCATCCTAACAGAGTGCATTTACTGGCTTCCAAAGGAGGACAGGGGCGTGCAAATGTTACTACTCAAGATTTAATAGAGGCCTGTTTGCGTTTAAGACCAGATAGGATTATAGTAGGTGAGCTTCGAGGTAAGGAAGCTTTTAGTTTTTTGCGTGCTATTAATACAGGTCATCCCGGTTCAATATCAACACTGCATGCTGATAGTCCTGCTATGGCTATTGAGCAGTTAAAGCTTATGGTTATGCAAGCAGATCTTGGTATGCCGCCTGAAGAAGTAAAGAAGTATATTTTAACCGTTGTAGATATCGTTGTGCAGTTAAAACGCGGTAGCGGCGGGAAAAGATATGTTTCGGAAGTATATTATAAGAAGAACAAGAACGCTGAGGGGATGGTTTAAAAACGTTATTGCGAGGAAATTACGAAGTAATTGACGAAGCAATCTCAGGACACAATCCTGAGATTGCCAAGCTCCTTTTAGTTGCTCGCAATGACGTAAAAATGACTCCACGCAAAAACTAATATATAAGCATAAACTAGGAATATCAATTCATGGAATGGCATAAGATACTTAAAGTTACTAGAAATATATTCGGTCATGCTATAATTCATCCGGTTGTTATTTTTTGTACCATTTGGATAAGCGGTGCATTTGTTGCAATTTTTACTAATGAGGTTGGAGCTTTAGGTGTAAATATAAATGCTATAAATATTGCTTATAAGTGGGCTTACTGGCTTATTAACGTTTGGGGGCAGTTAAAAATTGCCGACTATAATTATTTAAAATTGAAGCTACTTGCCTCTCTTCTCAGTCCGGCTATTATTGTTATAATATTTTACATTAAAAATTTTGAAAGAATAAAATCATTACAATTTTTCAAACAAGATGAAAAAGTATATGGAGATGCAAGCTGGGCTAATCCGTCAGATATAGAGGCTGCAGGTCTTAGATCTAAGAAAGGTATGCTGATCGGTGTTGATGCCGGTGGATATTTTGTTGCAGACGGGTTCCAGCATGCTTTATTATTTGCTCCTACCGGTTCAGGTAAAGGTGTAGGGTTTGTGATACCTAACTTGTTATTTTGGAGTGATTCGGTAGTAGTGCATGACATAAAGCTCGAAAATCACGGGTTGACAAGTGGTTGGCGTGAGAAGCAAGGGCAGAAAGTTTTTGTATGGGAGCCTTCTAATCCTGATGGTGTTACTCATTGTTATAATCCGATTGATTGGGTTAGTACTAAGCCTGGGCAAATGGTTGATGACGTTCAAAAAATTTCAAATCTTATAATGCCGGAAAAGGATTTTTGGAATAATGAGGCACGAAGCTTATTTTTAGGCGTAACTCTATATTTAATAGCCGATCCTACTAAAACTAAATCTTTCGGTGAAGTAGTGCGTACTATGAGGAGTGACGACGTAGTTTATAATCTAGCGGTCGTACTCGATACGCTTGGTGGTGTAATACATCCTGTTGCATATATGAATATTGCTGCATTTTTGCAAAAAGCCGATAAAGAGCGTTCCGGCGTAATATCTACAATGAACTCATCGCTTGAATTATGGGCAAATCCACTTATTGATTCAGCTACAGCATCTTCTGATTTCAATATACAAGAATTTAAAAAAGTAAAAACAACCGTATATGTAGGGTTAACACCCGATAATATACAGCGTTTACAAAAATTAATGCAGGTGTTTTATCAGCAGGCGACAGAATTTTTAAGCCGCAAAATGCCGGATTTAAAGGAAGAGCCGTATGGAGTAATGTTCTTACTTGACGAGTTCCCGACGCTCGGGAAGATGGATACTTTTAAAGCCGGTATAGCTTATTTTAGAGGTTATAGAGTTCGTTTATTTTTAATTATTCAAGATACACAGCAGTTAAAAGGAACATATGAAGATGCAGGGATGAATTCTTTCTTATCTAATGCAACATATCGTATTACTTTTGCCGCTAATAACTATGAAACGGCAAATTTAATATCGCAGCTTGTCGGTAATAAGACGGTAGAACAAAGATCATTTAGTAAACCTTTATTTTTTGATCTTAATATTTCTACTAGAACTCAAAACGTTTCTCAGGTTCAAAGAGCTTTACTTTTACCTCAAGAAGTAATACAGTTACCGAGAGATGAGCAAATTGTTTTAATAGAATCCTTTCCGCCTATAAAATCTCGTAAAATTAAGTATTACGAAGATAAGTTTTTTACTAGTAGATTATTACCGCCGACTTTTGTACCTACTCAAGTACCTTTTGACCCTAGGGCAAATAATAATGAGGCTTCTGAAGAGACCGAAACAATAACTGTTCCGGAAAATAATGAGTAAAATGCGTTCAGCTATTATTGATATCGGTTCAAATGCTTTAAGAGCTGTAGTTTATGAAAGTGATGAGCTTGGAGCGCCGGAAATTTTTAATTATAAATTTAGAAATTATCTTACAAATTTACTTAATTTAGATAATTTAGACGTAAAACATCAAACATATTTATCTCTACAATATCTTATTCATATTTTTACCAAACTGTCCGTTACTAATATTAGATGTGTTGCAACAGCTATACTTAGGGGGCATCCTAAAGCAGATGAATTCAAAGCTATAATTAAAAAGAGATTCAATATTGATATTGAAATTATCTCAGGTGAACGTGAAGCTTATTTAACTGCTGCCGGGTTAATTTCCGGTATTAGTGATGCTTTCGGTATTGTAGCTGATCTTGGAGGTGGAAGTCTTGAGCTTGCACAGATTGGAAATAAAAAAGTCGGTAAATTAAAATCATTGCCGCTTGGTACAAAAATTATTGTTAGTAGCAATTTTGGTGATGTCGGGCTTATTACTAAAATGCTAGAGGAAGAATTTGGAACTGCACATTATCCTAATTTATATTTAATTGGCGGTGCATTACGTCTAATGAGCCGTATATACATGGAGTCTATAAATTATCCCCTTAAAAATTTACATAATTTTGAAATAAATCGTGTAGAGTTTGAGTTATATTTAGAGAAATTATCGCAAATCGATAAATTAAAGCTGAGTTATTACGAGCAGAAAGCCATAAATTATAATGCAGTTTTAGTAATAAAAGCAATGATTAAGGTATTTTCACCGGAAAAAATTATTATCTCAAATTACGGTTTAAAAGAAGGAGTAAGATTTGACTCGTTGCCGTCTCATGAAACAGAAAAAGATATTATTTATGAGAGGGTGAAGAGATTAGTAAAATTTGATAGAAATATATGTAAAATTGAAAAATATATTGAAGCAGTACAATATCTTTTAATTAATGCCGATGCCACGACTATTATTATTATTGAACTCGCTATAATGCTAGCACAATATAATAAAAATATTGATAAAACGCTTAGAGCAAATTTTGTTTCGGAATTTATATTATCTTCAGACATTCCTTTTAGTCATAGACAGCGTCTTATGCTAGGTATTGCCCTTACGGTTACTTATACTGCTAAAACTGACATGCAGATTAATAAAATAGCTAAGAAAATGATTAGTAAAAGTGATTATTACAACAGTCATATAATCGGTTATTATATAAAAATTGCTAGAGAAATTGATGGGCCAGAATTTCAAGAACCTTCTTTTTCGATTAAATTAAAAGACGATAAATTTTTACAAATTAATGCTTCAAATATCTTGCCTAAACAAGTCTTTGAAAAGGTTTGTGAACGTTTAAAAGATATAAGTTCTGCTAGAAAAAATATTAGGTATAATTTTAGTGATTAGGGTTTTTTTGTTATAGTGCCGGATAGTTTTCGAAAAGCCAGGTATGACATAAAAAGCGCCACACAACAATAGCTAAATTAATTACGCTCCATCAAATGTGTCACAATTATATTCCTTTGTACATCCTATAATAGTAGATTCCATTTTAGGAACTATGTGTTCCTCCCAAAAATCTGCCAGCGGTTGGATTGCATTAATAATACGTGAATCTTCGATGGAATGCAATAAATTATCTATACTAATTTCTAGATACCTAACTATGAACTCTGCAGCTCTATCATCTGATTCGCTGTGTATAAGATTTCCAATTCTTTCTAAGTAGTAAACTTGCTCGCTAGTAAGATCTTTATCTTTTATTATTTGCGGTAGAATCTTGGTTAATATACATTGCAATTGAACTTTTTGATCAGTTGCAAATAATTCATAATAATCCTGTTCTTTTACACAAGGTAATTTTAGTAAATTAATAATTAAATTGGTCATAATATGGGCATGAGAATTAGTTTTTATAACTTCCTCTAATTCTCTTGTATCTGTTTTTTCCGGTCTATAATTATTAAAGTAAAATATAGGTAATATAGTCTCATTTTTTAAATATTTAATCAATTCTTTACTATCGTTATATTTACTACTAATTTCATTTTTTTCCTCTGGTGTTAATATTAAATTTGCCGTTAAATCAAGTATTGGTTTTGCCGCTCTACTACTATTCATATGAACTATTAATTAAGCGCTTTAAGCTTTCAAAATTTTTAGGCAAAAATATTTTATCATCATTTTGATATGGTACATTTTTTACGAAATCTGTTTTCAAAATTTGAAAACTATTATTTAGTGGGATACTTGCATTGTAAAAAATTTTCTCTATTGCATAATGTCCAAATTCATGTGCTATTATTGATTCTAAATTTAATTTTTCTGCGCCTATACCTATTAGGTTATTGTCTCAATCGTAATGAGCAAATGATTTATTATCAAATATTATTTTTAGGCTATCTTGCACTTTAATATTAGCCGTTATATAGGCTAATAACTTATTTGTAGGCCCCTATTGCAAAAGCTTTGTATAGTTATGAAGAATTATATTGTCATTTAAATCGCTTACATTGTTAAGTCCTTGTCATTAAAATAGTAATATCAGAGTTTTCGCTATATGCAATTGGTGATAATTTTTCTATTTTAAATTTTGCAATATTAAGTTCTTCAATATTTATCTCAATTTTATTATCTTCAATAAAGCTTTTAAACTATTGAAAACTTAAATAACTAGCTAATTTTTTAATTCAAATCCTTCTATTTTAAGTTCACTAATTGCATTGTTATTTTGCTCCTCAATCGCTCTCTTCTTAAACTTAATCAACTCTTGCAACATGCTGCTTTTGTATCTCTATATTGTATAGTATCAAAATTTATAAATGCTGCTACATCAAGCATAGATGTATCATCGATGTTATGTATATATCTATCGTATTCAGCAGAAGTAAAGTGGCTAGGGTTAGCATAAGAAATAATAAGTTTATATGCTTCTAGATCAAATGACGTAATGGCATGATGTAACCCTAACAATTATAGCTGTTCTTAGATGCTAAAATTGATTTTATTTTGTCATATTTTTTAGTTTTTATAAAATTTTTTATTAGCTTATTCAAAGCTGTTGTGGGTCATTGTAAATAATATTCAGATGGTAAAGACATGTTTTATATCCTATCAAGTTGCTATATTTCATGGTAATATGTTTTATAATAAATAGTATATCTTTCTATTTGTAAAGAAATAATTTTAATTACATTAACGAACATTAACATCTTATTAAGCTCTCTTAGTCTACCTCCCAAATCATTATATAATCCTGAAAACAACAAATATATTAGGATATATGATAAAATCGGCATAGAAGCTTATCGAGAAAATGTTATAGTATATAGATGTATTAATTTAATTGCACAATCGGCGGGACATGTTCAGTGGAAAGTGCTTAAAAGTAAAACCGGAGAAGTAATATTAGACTATCCGGTGCATTATTTACTAAAAAAACCGAATCCCAAAAAAGCCGGAGCGGATTTTGTTAGTGAGCTAATTGCAAGCAAATTATTATGCGGTAATAGTTATATTTTATCAGCTCTAGACTCGTACCCTAAAGAGATTTATTTACTACCGGCTCTTGCTACGGAACTGGTTATAGAACATAACAATTTAGTTGCTTATTTTGATTTGCCCAAATTATTTGTCCGTTAACTCTTGCAGTACCGAAAATGAGCGGTATAGGTTCGCCGTAATTAGCTGTTACATATTTAAAACTTTCTTTGAAATTTTTAATATTGTCATATTCTATCGGTTCGTGATTTAGTTGATCTAAATACTCACCAAGCATTTTGCCGACAAATCTTCCCACGCTTGAAAATATGCCACCGCCAAATGCATTTCCAACAGTACCGACAAGCGAACTACAAACATATTTACCATATTATAATTTAATATGGATTGATATTAGCAGTATGATGTGGTAACACTAATATATGTCATGCCTGCGAAAGCGGGAATCTAGGAAAACATATAAAAAAACAAGCTTTTATATGTTTATTTTGTCAAACATGTACCAATTATTAAGGTTATTTTTTCTGGATTCCTGCTTTCGCAGGCATGACATAGAAAATCACAGGGTGATATGCTGCCTTTAAAAAAATGGAAATCATAAATGTTTAAAAAATATATATTTATTCTAATATTATTTATTGCTTCTATAGCTTGTGCAGAAATTATAGAAGTGGATAGTTTAAATAAAATAAAACAAGATTTTAAAGAAAATTATAATAAAAATTATGTACCTCAGGATTTATTAGTAGTAACGGTTCTAGATGAATTTTTGTTTAAGTCTTTAGTGCCTATCGTTGCACAGCTTGATAAAGACATTTATCTTACACTAACTCCTCTTTTACGTAATATTAATAAAAATTCAAAAACTATTTATATAAAGCAATTGATTTTAACTAATGATAGTTATAAGAAAGAATTACAAGAATCTGATTTTCCAAATTTTGTAAATGAAATGAGTAATAGTAAAATCCCCATAATAGCAGTAAATGATGGGTTTACCGGTAATTTTAATAATATTCCTAAATTTGAGATATGGTTTGCCGATTATTTAAAGAAAAATTTCGATATTGATTTTTCAAATAGTTTTCCAAACAATAATTATATTATTTTTAATAATTTAGACAGTTTTGCTAATACTTATCCGGTATTTTATAAGGGTATATTGACGAGTAATAATATATCGGAAGCGGAAATGATACTCAATTTCCTTATTCAAATGAATTTTATACCGAAATGCTTTATAATGATTAGTAGTAGCATAGAATTGTTAAGCTCAATGGAATTGCAACTTAGTAGTTATAGTTCTAATATATTATTTATTGGTTATCATTATAATAATAAAAATACTCTGAAAAATAAAGATGTTGCATATTATACTAAACTGATTAATGATTTAATATCTCAAATAAATAAGCTAAAAAGAAATAATCCACCTTTAAAGAATAATAATGCAAAAGGTAAAAATCCTTATGACACGAATAAATAAAGTTTTATTGAGTTTACTTTGCTTAGTTATTTCGTATGCGGGCTACGGTCAAATTATTCCTACTTACTCCGTAGATTCAGTAACAATGAAAAACTTATTACCGAAGATAGATGCAGATACGTTGGTACTTATAAATATAGATAATACTATCATAACACCGAAATCCAAATTATTTCGATATCAGGATAATTCTTATATAAATTTTACTAAATATTTATATAGTCTTGCAGCGGATAACGCATCAGTTAATAAAACTATTGCAAAATTGATAGTGCAGCGTCAAATGATGCTTGTTGAATCTAAATGGGTAGATTTAATTAATAAGATGAAACAGCAAGGTGCAACGGTTTTAGGTCTTCAGGAAATAACGGCCCCATGTAATTTAATTGAAAATTATGAAGGATGGTTATATACCTTACTTTACGGACTCAATATTAATTTTACTAATAAAGTTAATGATAAAGATGTATTTAGATTTAATCCAAGCGATGCTGAAGCCCCTATTTTTTATTTAGGTATAATATTTACCGGTAATATAAATAGAGTAAAAGCTCTTGTAGAGTTCTTAAAAATTATACCGAAACAACCTAAAAAAATAGTAATTTTTGCAAATAATAAAAAAGATTTAGAAAATATGGACTCTTATTTAAGTATGGTTGATATAGGATATTATGGAATTGAATATTTGGGGTGGCAAATGTTACCGGGGTCACCTGATCATCAAATCGCTGAGTTGCAGCAATCTACGTTTTTAAATACCGGTCAGTGGTTAGAAGATGATACAGCTGCAAAGATGTTAAATAAATAATTATGAATGACAATTTAATTAATGCTTTAAAAGATTTAATTATTAATACCGGCAAGATTGCACTAGATATAAAAAAGGCAGGAATATTGACTGATATTAAATCAGATGGGTCAGTAGTCACTAATGCCGATAAGGAAATTAGTAAAATAATTTATCAAACTCTACAAACCTTAACCTCTCAAATAGCTATAGTATGTGAAGAGCAGCCGCTACCTATATTCAGCAGTGATACTTTTTGGTTAATCGATCCTATTGATGGGACATGGAGCTATGTAAACGGTAAAAGTACATATACGGTCAATATAGGGCTTATTGAAAACGGTTTTCCAACCATCGGTTTGATATATCACCCTGAAACAGCAAAGCTATATTATACCGATGTAAACGGTCGGTTAAAAATCGAACAGAATTCTAAAGAAATATTTGTTAATCATGAACTTAAACATGAAGAGCTTAATGCGGTAATAGGTTTTTATAATTCAAATAAAGCTACTAAAGAATTTTTAAGTAAGTATTCATTCGGTCAAATAAATGCAATAGGCAGTTCAATTAAACTATGCTTAATTGCTGAAGGAGCAGCTGATATATATCCAAAATTCGGTCAAACTATGGAATGGGACATAGCGGCAGGTCATGCTTTAATTAAAGCCGGCGGTGGTAATATTTTAGATACGCATGGACAAGAAATTACTTACGGTAAAGAAAGTTTCGCTAATCCTAATTTTTTTGCCTGTAGTAAATATTGGTTGGAAAGGGAGGCAAGGTTGCATAGATACTAGGTCGTCATTGCGAGCAGCCGTAGGCTGCGTGGCAATCTCATGAAATAATAACAAACTCCTGAGATTGCTTCGTCAAAACTTGCAGTTTTTCCTCGCAATGATGAAAAAACTGATCCACGCAGGCACTGCCAAACTCGCATCAAACCAACTTCTTTAACTCATAAATTAACTCAAGTGCTTCTTTAGGGGATAGTTTATCAGGATCGATAGTGCTGAATTTTTTATCTAATTTGCTGCTTATAGTAGTTTTATTAGGTTCAAGATAAAACAAACTCAAATTATTTGATTCCGTTGATAAAATATTTTTTCCTTTACCTGTAGAAGTTTTTTCAAATTTAAGCAGAATCTGCTCAGCTCTGTTTATAACACTCGCAGGAAGACCGGCAAGAGCCGCAACATGAAGACCGTAGGACCTATCGGCAGCACCTGATATAATATTATGTAAAAATAGAATATCTTTACCTGACTCCTCAATAGCAATAGTATAATTTTGCAAAGCCGGCAGGAAATTACTCATAACGGTTAGCTCATGATAGTGCGTTGCAAATAAACAGCGACATTTCAGCTTATCATGAATATATTCAAGCACCGACCATGCTATAGATACCCCGTCATAAGTGGATGTGCCTCTACCTACCTCATCAAGTATGATTAGTGAGTTTTTTGTAGATTGAGCAAGAATTGCCGAGGTTTCAAGCATCTCTGCCATAAAGGTCGATTGTCCCTTAATTAAGTCATCGGCAGCACCTATTCGGCTAAATATTTTGTCGACTACCCCTATTTTAGCACTTTTTGCCGGCACAAACGAACCTATTTGAGCAATGATTGCAATAATGGCGTTTTGACGTAAAAAAGTACTTTTACCTGCCATATTAGGACCGGTAATTAACCAAATACGCTCAAGCTCTGATAAATGACAATCATTATATACAAAGCTTTTGCTTTCTTGCTGTAGTGCTTTCTCTACTACAGGATGCCGTCCTTTAACGATATCAAAGCTTAAATCATCGGTAAACTCAGGCTTAACATAATCATATTCATCAGCGATGTAAGCAAAATTACAAAATACGTCAAGCCCGCTTAAGGAGTTTGCAAACATTCGTAAATAGGAAGCTTTTTCGATTACTTGGCTACAAATATCCGCATATAATTCTTTTTCTAAGCTTATTACTAAGGTTTTAGCGTTGACTAACTCACTTTCAAGCTTTTGTAGTTCAGCAGTAGTGTAACGAACATGATTAACCGTTGTTTGACGGTGAATAAATTTGGGATCAAGGATTTTATTAACATTTTTAGCGGTGATATCGATAAAAAGCCCTATAACATTATTATGAGATATTTTTAAACTGTCTATTCCCGTTTCTTTGCGATATTGATCTTTTAGCTTTTCAATATATAATTTTCCGTTATTAATTAAATCATGTAATTGGGCTACTTTCGGATGATATTCATGTTTTATTATACCTCCGTCATTTAAATTATTTGGTGCATCTTCTCGTATTGTTTCGTCTATTAAATTATATAATTCTGCATCGCCTGATAGAGGTTTAATAATTTTTTCGATAAAATCAGGTAAATTAAAACCGTAAGCGTCAAAGAATACTCCTTTAATAATCGTTGCCGTTTCTAAAGTATATTTAATGCTCAGTAAATCACGACCTGAACTTCTGTTCATCGTAATACGTGTTAAGCAGCGTTCTATATCACTAGTTTTTTTTAGAAGTTCTCTAATTTTTTTGACTATTTCTAAGTTGGAATAAAAGAACTCGGTAATATTTAAACGATGATTTATTTTAGCAATGTTGGTTAAAGGACTTGAAAGAAAATTATATAATAAACGTCCGCCTTGTTTAGTAACCGTATGATTAAGGGTGCTTAATAAACTTCCTTGCGAGCCGCCTTGTGAGTTTGTTACAATTTCAAGGTTGCGTCTAGTAGAGAAATCAATAGTCATATAGCTATGAAAATTGATAATTCTAGGGATTGGCAAATGAGGAATATTTTGTTTTTGTGTTAACGATAAATATTCTAAAACGCTACCTATGGCACAAATTTGACTACTAGATATCTCGCCAATTCCTTTAATATCTTTCATTTTATAAAAATCTAAAATGATTTTTTCGCATTTATTAATCGCAAAAAAACTATCAACTTGATAGGTAATACGAAAATTTAATTGTTTGAAAATACTATCCGCAAGATTAGAAGATCTCAGATTTTCGCTAAGCAGAATTTCACGAGGTTTTAAACGAGCCAGCTCATTAAGAATTTCCGTTTCCGGTACATTAACTACAACAATTTCGGAAGTAGAAAGATCAACATAACAAAGGCTAGCTGTTTCTTTATTTTTCGGTATTACGAGACTTGCTAAATAATTAGGTTCGGCTGAAGCAATTAAATTTTCTTCAATTATAGTTCCCGGAGTTATAATACGTGTAACATCCCTAGTAACTACCGCTTTATAACCGCCTCTATTCTTTGCTTCTTCAGGTGTTTCTAGTTGATCACAAATAGCAACCTTATAATTTTCTTCAATTAACTTAGTTAAATAATTCTCAAGGGCATGATAAGGTACCCCGCACATCGCAATTTCTTCTTCGCCGTTTTTGCCGCGCTTTGTTAAAGCAATGCCAAGTACATTGCTTGCTAGAATTGCATCTTCATAGAACATTTCATAAAAATCACCCATTCTAAATAGTAGTAAACAATCTAAATGAGCAAATTTAATGTCTAGATATTGCTGCATCATTTTCGTTGCAACATCGTAATTATATTTTTGTTTCAACTCTTGAAGATTCATATTAAGCAGCATAATTTATATTATAGTTTGGCTTTATTGCATGGATACCGAATCGTCATTGCGAGCGACTACAAGGAGAGTAGCAATCTTATGAAATAGTGCAAAATGCCTGAGATTGCCACGTCGAGGCTTTGCCTCTTCTCGCAATGACGGATAATAACAATGTTTAACAGTTTATACAACTATTTTATCTTTGATAGGCGGGTGCTATGTCTGCCGCCTTCAAATTGGGTAGTTAAAAACTTATCTATAATATCAAATACTATTTTTGGGTCTATGGTTTTTGCTCCGAGTATCAAGATATTAGCGTCATTATGAGCTTTAGCATTTTCGGCAGTTAATATATTGTTGCACAAAGCGGCTCTTATTTCCGAGCTACGATTCGCAGCTATAGACATACCAATCCCCGTATCACTAATTAAAATACCGATAGGTGCTGATTTTTCAATAATAATATCTACTACTTTCTTAGCATAATCAGGATAATCAACGGTTTGTGTATTATTTGTTCCGCAGTCATAAATCTTTAGAGATTTCTGCTCTAAATAATTGATAATTTCAGACTTAAGCTCATAACCTGAATGATCACTAGCGATGACAATATTATAAGTTTTCATAGTTAATTTTTTGATGGAAAATAATGATAAAAATTATATACTATGTAAGATTTGTTTTCTAATGTAAATAATAGTTTTGTTAAATATATGAAATATCCTGTTGTACTTAGTATCGTTATATGTTTTTGTTTAGTTGCTTGTGTTGATCAGACACCGGCTCCAATTGAGTATAAAGTGGGAGATGTTACTGCAAATAATAATTCTACTGCACTAGATCACGATGAGGGTATGATAGTTCAAAGAACTATGGAAGACAATCCCGCGTCAGAAAAAGTTAGCGGTAGACTCGAAGAGCCAAAGGCAAAAATTATAGAAGATGATAATGATGATATTGAGATTCCTATGTCTCGGAATGAAGACGAAGATGAAGAAGCGATAGAACAATTAAACTTTGTAAAACCGTTAAATGGGGTAATTATTAACGAGTTTAAAGCTGGTAAAAGTAAAGGGATAGATATTGCAGCTAAAGAATATAGTGAAGTTAAATCGATAGCTGCAGGAACGGTAATATATTCAGGTTATAATAAGCAATTCGGTAATTTAGTAATAGTTAAATTAGATAAAGACGATCTAGAAGTAGCATATGCGAGTTTAGATGATTTATTACTGAAAAAAGGTGATAAAATTGCTAGAAATAGTGTTATCGGACATGTAGAACATAAATTATATTTTGCTATGCGTAAAAATAAAATAGCAGTTGATCCTAATAAGTATATAGAATTTTAAATGGAAGATGTTATTACTCTTACCAAATATGGTGAACCTCAAAATGTTATAGTAAGAAGGAGTAGCAAAGCTAAAAATATAGCCATCCGCATTACGTCTAAAGGTGCAGAGCTTGTATTACCTCTTAAGGTAAAAGCCAAAAAGGGTCATAATTTTTTGTTAAGTCAAGAATATTGGGTTAGGCAAAAATTACGTCGTAATGTAACTGCGATACCAAAAGATGAAGATAAGATTTCTATTTTGGGTAAATCTTATGAAATAATACATATTGATTCGTCTAAAAATCAGATAAAATTAAATGATTCTACGTTAGAAGTGTATTGTTGTAGTCAGGTACTAAAAAAACTTAGTATAGAAGTATTCCTTAAAAAGAAATTATTAGCAGAAATAAAAATAATAGTAGAGAATATATCTAAAAAACATAATTTGACTTATTCCAATATTAGAATAATGGAAAATGTTAGCCGTTGGGGGAGTTGTTGTAGCAAAGGGAATCTTGTTTTTAATTGGCGGGTAGTTTTTGCCCCCTTTGAAGTACTGAAATATTTAGTAGCTCATGAAATGGCACATTTAAAAGAAATGACCCATAGTAAAAATTTTTGGGAGCTAGTTGAGGATATATATCCCGAATACCAACCGGCAAAATTATGGCTAAAAAGAAACGGTAAGAATTTATATAGTTATTTGCCATAACTTTATGTCATTCCCGCGAAAGCGGGAATCCAATCCAATACTTTAAAGCTTTTTAAAAGCTCGATTTATCTTGCTTTACGCTGGATTCTTGTTTTTGCAGGAATGACATCGGAAAGGTTAATTTAAAGAAAAACATAAAGGACAAATAGAATGCATAACACCACAAAAAGAGTAACAGTCCCGGCACTTGAAGAAATCTTATATGAGCCTATAAAAGTGTTAGATTACGGCTTTATTAGAGTTATCGACTATATGGGGGATGATAGTGCTATAGTACAAGCAGCTCGTGTTTCTTACGGTAAGGGTACGAAGCAATTAAACCAAGATAAAGGGCTGATAAACTACTTGTTTCGTCATTATCATACCACTCCTTTTGAGATGTGTGATATCAAGTTCCATATTAAACTACCGATATTTATTGCAAGGCAATGGATTAGGCATAGAACAGCTAGCGTTAACGAATATTCGGCAAGGTATTCTATTTTAGGTAATGAATTTTATCTACCTGAACCGGCAAATATTGCTTCCCAATCTGCTGTAAATAAACAATGTAGGGAAGGGGGTAGCTTACCGAAAGAAGTGGCTGAAAAGGTCCTTGCAATTTTAAAGGAAGATGCTAGACAGTGCTACGGGCATTATAAGGAACTGATGAATGCCGATGAAGATGGTAATATTATAGATGAGAACGCCACAGGGATAGCAAGAGAGCTTGCTCGTATGAATTTAACTTTAAATTATTATACGGAATGGTATTGGAAGATTAATTTACATAATTTACTTCATTTTTTAAGATTGCGAGCCGACCCTCACGCTCAATATGAAATTAGAGTTTATGCTGAAAAGATGCTTGAGATAGTCAAAGCTTGGGTTCCTTTTGCTTACGAAGCTTTTGAAGAATATAGTTTGCAGGGAGCAAATATTTCACGTAAAGGTTTGTATGTAATTAAAAGAATGATAAATGGTGAAAAAGTTACCTATGAAACTAGTGATATGACTAAGAGAGAATGGGAAGAACTGATGAAGATTTTTGGGTAATGTATGTCATTCCTGCGAAAGCAGGAATGACATACAACAACCATAACGGAATTTGATAAAAAGGAGTATTTTAAGTGCGAAATATTATATATTTTATACTATCACTATTATTTAGCGTTACCAGCTATGCACTTGAAACAATAAACATTGAGCATGGGCGAGCTGACCCGACACCTATAGCGGTCAATAAATTTGATGCCGATAGTTCTGCCGCTGATGTATTAGGTTACGATATGGTTAAAGTTATCTCTAATGATTTAAAGCTTTCTGGGTTATTCCGTCCTATTTCTGCTGCCTCTTTTATAGAAGAGAAGACAGGAATAGAATATAAACCGCTTTTTGCTGCATGGCGTCAAATTAATGCTAGTCTTTTAGTAAACGGTGAAGTTAAAAAACTAGAAAGCGGTAAATTTAAAATTAGCTTTATATTATGGGATACGTTGCTTGAAAAACAGCTCGCCGGTGAAATTCTTGAAGTACCGAAAAATCTATGGAGAAGAGCAGCACATAAAATTGCCGATAAAATTTATGAAAAAATTACCGGTGATGCCGGTTATTTTGACACTAAAATAGTGTATGTATCAGAAAGCAGCTCTTTACCGAAAATAAAAAGAATTGCTTTGATGGATTATGACGGGGCTAATAATAAATACCTTACCAATGGAAAGTCACTAGTCTTAACCCCAAGATTTGCTCGTTCGGCGGATAAGATTTTTTATGTTTCATATGCTACTAAAAGAAGAGTACTCGTTTATGAAAAAGATTTAAAAACAGGCAAAGAAAGTGTAGTAGGTGATTTTCCCGGTATATCTTTTGCTCCTAGATTCTCACCGGACGGTAGAAAAGCTGTAATGTCGATAGCTAAAAACGGCTCGACGCATATTTATGAAATCGACCTTGCTACTAAACAGCTTCATAAATTAACTGATGGATTCGGTATTAATACCTCTCCTAGCTATTCACCGGACGGTAAAAAAATTGTATATAATTCCGATAGAAACGGTGTGCCTCAATTATATATCATGAATTCAGACGGAAGTGACGTTCAGCGTATTAGTTTTGGCGGTGGTTCTTACGCAGCTCCTAGCTGGTCGCCTAGAGGAGACTATATAGCATTTACTAAGATTACTAGAGGAGACGGAGGCAAAACTTTTAATATCGGAATTATGAAAGCATGTCCTCAAGATGATGAGAATAGTGAAAGGATAATAACAAGCGGATATTTAGTCGAAAGTCCTTGTTGGTCGCCTAACGGACGAGTTATTATGTTTGCTAAAGGTTGGCCGTCGAGAGCTAAAGCTCCGGGAAAAAACAAAATTTTTGCAATTGATCTAACAGGTCATAATGAAAGAGAAATTATGACACCGGAAGATGCTTCTGATCCAGAATGGTCAGGTGTACTGAACTAATGTCATTTCTACGAAAGCATTGTTGGGTGGATCGTTTTTCCGTTGTCATACCGTGACTTGATCGCGGTATCCAGTAAAAATACTATTGTTGTTTTTGGATCCTGTGGTCAAGACATGGGATGACAGTCCAATAAGGCTTAAGCTACTTCTCTACTATGGTTTAAAATAAACTTCTTTATTTTTTCAAAAGCCGTATTTTCTATTTGTCTAATACGTTCCTTAGAAATATTATACTCATTGCTTAGAATATCTAGAGTTTTAGGAGTATCCGTTAATTTACGCTCTGTTAAAATACGAAGTTCCCTGTCGTTTAAAATCTTCATAGCATTTGATAGTAACTGCCTTTTACTGGTAGAATTTTGCTTATTAATAGCCATAGCTTCAGGAGTAGGGCGTGTTTCCGGTAATAGTTCTATTAATTCTCCGGATTCTGCATCGTCACTATTTATAGAGTTATTTAACGATAAATCAGGACCTGAAATTCTAGTATTCATTTCAGAAACTTCATTAACCGAAACACCTAGCTCATCTGCTATTTGTACAAAATCATCGGTAGTAATAGCCCTTGAGTATAAATTAGTAATTTTATGCTTAACTTTATTAAGACTAAAAAATAATTTTTTTTGTGCGGCCGTTGTTCCCATCTTTACTAATGACCAAGATTTTAATATATATTCTTGTATGGCTGCTTTAATCCACCACATCGCATATGTTGATAGGCGAAAACCAAGTTCGGGATTGAATTTTTTTACTGCCTGCATTAAACCTATATTACCTTCTGAAACCAATTCGGTAATAGGAAGACCGTAAGTCCTATAGCCGCTTGCAATTTTTGCAACAAGTTTAAGATGGCTTGTTACTAATTTATGTGCAGCTTGTAAATCATTCCCTTCTAAATAGGATTTTGCTAATAACAATTCTTCTTCTTGCGTAAGTGAAGGAATTTTATTGATTTTCTGTAAGTAGCTATAAAATCTTGATTCGCTAGAAATTGCTAATGCATTATTATTAGTCATACTAACCTTAAAAACTATTTTTTTATACTAACTTTATACTAACACATATATGATCTAAAATAAACTTTTTCTAGAGTATTTTTAAATAAAATCAAATAATGTCTAAAAAATCCAATAAAAATTTAGCTTTTTCCTTGCTGGGATTAATAATTAGTATGGTGTTACTCAGTTTTGCTTCCGTACCTATCTATAATTTATTTTGTAAAGTTACAGGATATGGCGGTACTACTGCAAAAGAAACGGTGAGTGTATATTCTAAGGTAAAAGGCACTAAACCTATAATTATCGAGTTTGATGCTAATGTTGATAAAGATTTACCTTGGCGGTTTATTCCAAGGCAGCAAAGAGTGCAAATTGTTCCGGGGCAGAATACTATAGTGTTCTATGAAACGGAGAATCTAAGCGATAACGATATAATAGGTACTTCCGTATATAATGTTACTCCAAATAAAGCAGGAAAATATTTCGTAAAAATTCATTGTTTTTGTTTTGAAGAACAATTATTAAAAGCCGGCGAAAAAGTCTTAATGCCGGTTACATTTTATATAGATAAGGATTTTGAGCTTGACCCTGAAATGCAAGACATTAAAGTACTTACTTTATCTTATAGTTTTTTTAAAGTACGAGAGATGTCGTCATTGCGAGGAAATTACGTAAGTAATTGACGAAGCAATCTCAGGAGTTTGTTATTATTTCATGAGATTGCCACGCTTTCTACGTTCGCTCGCAATGACGGCTTTGGAATTATGCAACAACACCGGCTCATTGAGTATACTCGATAACCCATTTACGAAGTCTAACAATCGGCGGAGTATTTATAAGAGCGGTAGCAGGTAAAACTTTGCCGTTAGTATTAAAATTAATTATAGGATCTATACCGTATATGCTATACCAAGGTTTTAACGGTGAGCTATTTGAATATTTACGGTGGAACCAAGATAAAGAAGGTGTTGTTTCTCCATATTCTATTACTTTAACCGATTGTGGATTTTTATGATATATAAGGCTCAGTACCGATTGATCGGAATGATGCCATTTATATTCATCGTAATTAGGATGGATATTATAATCTTTACCTGAAAGAATTCTAATATCTTCACAACTTTTTAGCCATTTTTCAATGAAAGAACGAGAAAGCTTGGTATTACGCACAATAATAACGGCACTCCAAATGTGATCGTCATTTCTGCATTCATCTGTAAGGCAATCCATTAAAGCAAAAGTTTCGCCTTTAACAAAACTACCGTTTTTACGATTGCGATCATGTACCAGTAATATATCATTATCGCCTAAAAGATTTGTTAAATTACTGATATGCTTTTTAATAACAAATGCTGAATCTAAATATACTATAATAGCTCCTTCTGGTGCATTTTTCATTGTTTCAAGTATAATATAAGGCTTCCATAGCCATAACCCCGCTCCTGCAGGTTCATTAAAAATTTCTTGGTTTTTTTCTATAAACGCTTGATTTATGTGCTTTTTCTTATAGTTAAATATGAAGTCTATACCTTTATTAATTGCATAATGAGTGGTTGCATTTTGATTACGATAAACATACTCCGGACCGTCGGCATAAGAAACTAAATAAATTGGTTCTTTTATGGAATTCTGAATAGATAAATCTACTTTTTGTAACGATAAGTCATTAATAAAACCTTGACGTGCATATTCTAAAATAATCAGTATGAAATAAATTAGAGCTAATGTAATAACTGTTTTGTATAATATTTTAAATAACATATAATTTTTGCATTATTTGAAGCATCTTGTCATTCCCAGGTGGATTAGTAAATCGTCATTGCGAGGAAATACGAAGTATTGACGAAGCAATCTCAGGAGTTTGTTATTATTTCATGAGATTGCTACGCAGCCTACGGCTGCTCGCAATGACGAAATCGATAATTATTAGACAACGCCAATATAGCATTTTAATATATTAAAAGATAGTGTTGTAATTTAATTATAAATTTAGTATAATTTGCTGTTTGTTTAAGGTTGGTATGATTAATTTAGGGGATAAGCAGTCTACTATAGTTGTCGCAATGTCAGGCGGGGTTGATAGTTCGGCGGTTGCCGCAATGCTGCATGAACAAGGACATAATGTTATAGGTATTACCTTGCAGCTATATGATTACGGTATGGCAGTAGGGAAGAAAAATGCCTGTTGTGCCGGTCAGGATATTTACGATGCTAAAATGGTAGCGAATAAGCTAGGTATTCCCCATTACGTACTTGATTATGAGAGCAAATTTAAAGAGTCGGTAATAGATAATTTCGTTGATAGCTATTTACAAGGTGAAACACCGCTTCCATGTGTGCAATGTAATAAATCGGTAAAGTTCAGGGATCTAATTAAAACGGCTAGAGAGCTTGGAGCAGATAAGCTTGCTACCGGTCATTACGTACGAAAAATAAACGGTGATAACGGAGCGGAATTACATACAGGGCTTGATCCAGCAAAAGATCAAAGTTATTTTTTATTTACGACAACTAAAGAACAATTAGAATATTTACGTTTCCCTCTAGGAGGGCTTACTAAGGATGAAACACGAAAGCTTGCTAGTAAATTTGGGCTTGAGGTAGCTGATAAGCCCGACAGCCAAGATATTTGTTTCGTACCTGACGGAAATTATAAGAGCGTAATAAATAAAATACGTCCAAATAGCAGTGCAAGCGGTAAAATTATTCACGTAAACGGGGTTGAGCTAGGAGAGCATAGCGGTATAATTAACTACACCATAGGGCAACGTCGTGGTCTTGGTATAGCTTATAATGAGCCTTTATATGTAGTAAAGATTGATCCTAAGGACAATATAGTATATGTAGGACCGGAGTCCGCATTAAACGTGCAGGAATTTATCATTAGAGATGTGAATTGGCTTGCAGATGAGATTAAAGATAACGAAAAGTTAGAAGTAGCAGTTAAAATTCGCTCGACAAGACCGCCGCGTCTAGCCGAAATAAGTAAACTCGGTAATGATAAAATGAAAGTAAAATTTTTATGCGAAGAAAAAGCCGTTGCCCCTGGACAAGCATGCGTTATTTATGCCGGTGAAAGAGTACTTGGCGGCGGATGGATTACTAGAGAGATAAGGTAATTGCGTCATTGCGAGGAGCGAAGCGGCATGGCAATCTAGTTAGACTTTCTGAGATTGCCACGCTCCTTTTAGTCGCTCGCAATGAGACACAATTCACAAAAAAATAAGCTCACTAAAACAGGAGAAACTAATGAGTTGTTTAAGGAAGAAAAGTTTTGAATCAGTAAAAGAGATAGGCAGCTCAAGCGGTCTTAGCAAGACGCTTGGAGCATTCGATTTAATATTACTGGGTCTTGGTGCAATGATCGGCACAGGCGTATTCGTCGTTACCGGTATAATTGCTGCTAAATATTCAGGACCTGCAGTAATGTTATCTTATGCGATTGCAGGTATTACCTGTATCTTTGTAGCGCTTGTTTATACTGAACTTGCTGCAATGCTTCCGACATCAGGAAGTATTTACACTTATTCCTATGTAGCATTTGGCGAAGTATTTGCTTGGATGATCGGTAGTGTTATAATATTAGAACTTGGTGTTGCTGCAGGAATAGTAGCTGCAGGCTGGTCGGGCTACGTACAAGGAATACTAGCAGCAGGTGGAATCAATTTACCGAAAGAATTAACTACTGTACCGACAAACGGCGGTATAATAAATTTACCGGCATTTTTAATCTCGGGATTTATTGGATTTATTTTATATTTAGGTACTAAAGATAGTAAGAGACTAAATGCAATTTTAGTTTTCATAAAAATGGCTGCAATATTTGTATTTATACTCGCTGCTGCCCCTCATTTTGATGCTACTAACTGGAGTAATTTTATGCCTTTCGGTTTTAGTAATGTTTTAGTAGGTGCGTCTATTTTATTCTTAGCTTTTACGGGTTTTGGAACGATTGCAACCGCAGCTGAGGAGTGTAAAAACCCAAAACGCGATATAATGATCGGTATTATTGGCTCACTTGTTCTAACTACTATAGTTTATGTAACGATGGCAGGGCTTGTTACCGGTATTGCACCTTTTGATCAGTTAAATAACGATCAACCGCTTGCTTATGCTTTAACTATCAATAATAGCAAGATCGGCTCTGCTATTGTTGCAACCGGAGCAGTTTGCGGTATGATGACGGTGTTGATGATGAATATTTACGGTACTTCTCGTATTTTTTATGCTATTGCACGTGACGGTTTACTACCGAAAAGTTTTGCAAAGCTGCACCCAAAATATGATAGTCCGTATATTATGATTATAATATTTGCTTCTTTAGCCGCTATCCTTGGAGGATTTTGTTCTACGGAATTATTAACGCAATTAACTTCAATGGGAGCTCTTATTGATTATATAACCGTTACAATAATAGTGGTATTATTTAGGGTAACGCTACCTGATGCTCAAAGACCTTTTAGATGTCCTTTAGTATTTATTATCGTACCGTTTATTTTAATTGCTTGTGCATATTTACTATTTATTCAAATATATGACGGTGAATTTAATCTATTAACCGCAGGTCGTGCATTAATATATTGGTTTATTATAATATTTGTTTTATATATTATAAGATCGTTTTTTATGCAAAAAGAGCAGAATTAAGAGGGGGCTATCCGTCATTGCGAGCGAACGTAGAGAGCATGGCAATCTCATGAAGTAGTACAAAATTCCTGAGATTGCCACGTCAAGGCTTTGCCTCTCCTCGCAATGACGAGTTAGTAGTATCCACGCAACAAAACAAAATTAACCAAATGACTGAAAAACTACAACCACTCCGAGGAATGAAAGATCTCTTGCCGGATGATTATAAAGTTCACGACTATATAATTAACAAAGCAAGAGATGTTGGAGTATTGTACGGCTATAAACAAATGAGTACTCCTATTTTGGAGTATACTAAAGTCTTTAACCGTTCGATGGGTAAAAGCTCTGACGTAATCAGCAAAGAAATCTATAGTTTTTTAGATAAAAGCAATGATTCCGTAGCATTACGACCTGAATTTACAGCATGTATTATAAGAAGCCTCATCTCAAACGGATTACAACATAAATTACCATTAAAGTTTTTCTCTACCGGTCCTGTTTTTCGTTATGATAGACCGCAAGCAGGGCGTCAAAGACAATTTCACCAACTAAATTATGAGTATATCGGTGCTAAAGGAGCAATTACTGATGCTGATACTTTGAAGTTAGCCGTTGATATATTAAAAGCACTCGAAATAGAGCAGGATACTACCTTAGAGCTTAACTCTCTTGGATGTAATGAATCAAGAAGCGTTTATCAGCAAAAATTAGTAGAATATCTAAATGATTTTAAAGATCAATTATCAGAAGAAAGCAAAATAAGGTTATCCAAAAATCCAATGCGGATACTTGATTCTAAAAGTGAGACCGATCAGAAAATAATAGCAAACGCACCGGTTTTATCTGAATATTACACTGATGAATCCAAAGAATATTTTGAGGAGTTAATAAAGTATCTAGATATTTTAGGTGTGAAATATAGTATAAATCCACGCTTGGTTAGAGGGCTTGATTATTATTGCCATACTGCTTTTGAATTCACTACAAAAAAGCTAGGGAGCCAATCTACTATTCTAGCCGGTGGACGTTATGACGGGCTTGCTAAAATCATGGGTGATAACGATGATGTGCCGGCTATCGGTTTTGCTGCCGGTATTGAGCGAATTGCTTTAATGCGGGAATATAATATATCTGAAGTTAAGCCGGTATTTGTATTACCTATAGGCAAAAATAATATTTGCTATGCTTTAGAAATTGTAGATAAATTGCGAACAGAAAATATTGCTATTATCATAGAATCCCTAGGTAAAATAGCTAAAAGAATGCAACGCATTTTTAATGAAAATGCTAAATTTATTATTTTTATAGGTGACGAAGAGCAGGCGAATAATAACTTAAAAATTAAAGACTTACAAAAAGAAGAAGAATATATAGTAGATTTTGCAAAAGCTCTTGAGCTATTGAAGAAATAAGATTTTTTATTGTTATACCGTGAACCTTCCATGGTATCCATCAAAACTAACTTTAAGTAATAAGCATTTATGAATCTTGCCACAAGCTCGGCATTGCCCGCATGGCTCTTATGTTATGCCTGCATAGGTCTTGTTGTGTGGATACTGAAGGTCGTCATTGCAAGGAAAAACTGTAAGTTTTGACGAAGCAATCCAGTAAAAAATTCTGATTTACAGAATTTTTTTATTATTGTTTTGGACTGCCACGCAGTCTACGACTGCTCGCAATGATGGGCGGTATCTATGCAACAATGCCTTCGCAGGAATGACATAAAACGAGCCATGCAACAAGACTTGCAGTTGTTCACAATGGCGATTAGGTGTCTATACAATAACACCATTTAACCACGACATCTAAAAATATGATTATTATAAACGATTTAGCCATGAGTTATGGTACAAGAATACTATTTACCGATGTAAATTTGCATATTAAAAACAATAAACGATATGGTTTAGTAGGTGCCAACGGAGCAGGTCAAACAACTTTTTTCAAAGTCTTAACTAAGGAAGAAGAGCCAGCTTTCGGTGAGATTAACATACCAAAAAACTCTAAAATAGGTTATTTAAAACAAGATCAGTTTCTTTATGATAAAATTATAGATACGGTAATAGCATGGAAGAAGGAGTTATGGAAAGCTTTACAGGAAAAAGAAGAGATATTAAATCGGCAGGAATGTAGCGATGAAGATGGGTATAAGTTTGGTGAACTTGAACAGGTAATATACTATAATGACGGTTATACTGCTGAAATTTTTGCAGCTAGCTTGCTTGTAGGTCTTGGAATAGCCGAAAAATACTATTATGAGCCGCTTTCTGCGTTGTCAGAAGGTTATAAGCTTCGTGTATTACTCGTACAAAGTCTATTTAATAATCCCGATATTTTACTACTCGACGAACCGACAAACCATCTTGATATTATTGCAATATATTGGCTTGAGAATTATTTAAAAAACTCTTTTAAAGGAATATTAATTTTTATATTGCATGATTTAGTTTTTTTAAATAATGTCGCAACGGATATTTTGGACATAGATTATGGAGAAATAAAACTGTATACGGGCAATTATGATAATTTTGTTCAAGAAAAGCAGATAATAGCTGCTCAGAAGCTAAGCAAGCGAAATTTCTTAGAAAAGAAAATAGAAAATATGCAGGCTTGGGTTGATAAATTTGGAGTAGGGACGAGAGCAAGGCAAAGTGCCTCCCGAGAAAAGCAGTTAGAGAAAATAGAATCGGATATACAGAAATCTTCAAGAATTAGTCCGTTATTTAGATTTAAGCAGCTAAGCAATTCAGGAAAATTAGTATTAAAAATATAACTAAAGATTTTGAGAATAAGCAAATATTAAATAAAGTTAGTTTTAACGTATCATGAGGAGAAAAAATTATTATTATCGGTGTAAACGATATCGGTAAATCTACTTTATTAAAAATCTTAATGAATAAAATATCAGCAGATCAAGGTAGCTATGAGTGGGGATATGAATCGCAAATAGCTTATTTCGCTCAAGACCATCATGAGCTACTTAATGAAAATATTAGTATTATTGATTGGCTTAAAAGGCAATCTGAAAAAGAAATGGGAAATACAATTAGAAATACGCTCGGACAAGTATTATTTCGTAGTGATGAAGTAAATAAAAATATTTTAAGTTTAAGCGGCGGTGAGGGGGCAAGATTATTACTTGCTAAAATTATGCTAGAAAAAAGTAATATTTTGGTTCTTGATGAACCGACAAATCATCTTGATATAGAGTCAAGAGAAGCTCTTAAAAAATCTCTAATTGATTTTGATGGTACGGTAATATTAGTAACGCACGATCGGAATTATTGCTCTTTCCCATAGGAAAAAGATTGTTGATTTTAAAGGTAAATATGATAATTATATTGAGAAATACGGCAACGATTATTTAAGTTCTACTACAAAATTATCCTAAGTTTTAGGCATTGCTCATTAAATATAGATATCGTCATTGCGAGCAGCCATAGGCTGCGTAGCAATCTCGTCAAATATCCTGAGATTGCTTCGTCAATTGCTATGCAATTTCCTCGCAATGACGATAAAAATCGAGTCATACAACAAAGCAGAATCTTAAAGTTAATCACTCCACATTATAAAACTCCAAATGATGACCGCTAATAAACTTTTTTATTTCAGCATGGTTACCATACTCATCAACATTTAATAATAACCCTTGTTCATTAAAATATAATATATTCGTAAATAATCAGTCATCACAGTCCCACTTAGCTTTAAAAGCATTTTCCTTAATAAGTTTCACTCCGTTTACTCCGTGTTTGTGATATATTATTCCTTTTTTTAAAGCAGAAACAAAAGAGGTAACTTTACTTTTATAAAAGGTGTTATAGATTTTTTTAGACATTGTACCGTAACAATTAAATCCTCTATATTTGCCAAGAAATTTATCTGTACCTTTTGTTATTTCCTGATTATCAATTTTAATTTGACCTTCTTTAGGAATATTCCAAGAATTATTATTGAAGTTGCTAATCTTTTGAATGGCTAGATAAAATTCATGTTTCTTTTTTAGTTGATAATATTGATAGATTTTTTTTGTATCATATTGAAGGGTTAATTGTTCTAAGTTTTCTATTGGCTTATTATCGGGGGAATAGCTTGCAATAATCCCTTCTTGTTTTTTTGACTTCATTTACTTGCATATTCTTGTACTTTTTTGGGTTATTATTTAATAAGGCGGTAACTACTCCAATTTCTAAAGTGTTTTCATTGCAAGAATCATTTTGCAGAGCATTTTCAACATTTTGGGAAATCTTTTCAGATTTTTCAGAAGTTAATTTAGTCTCGTTATCTGCTATTAAACCGGTGTTAACGGCGTTAAGAACCTATGCTTTTTCATTGGACGTTAGAGTATTATTTTTCGGTAACGGGACTGTTGCGAGATGAGAGGATAGCAGGTATAATTAAAAAAAACAAAAAATATGTTCATATGTCTGAGTATCAAATGATAATGGTAAGTTTAGATGAGTTAATAAGTGTGGATCATCAATATCGTAAATTCAAAAGTTTATTCAATTTTAAAGCAGTTGAAGCTGAGTTATTAGCAGTAGAATGCGAAGCTAACTATAAAGGCTATGGTATAGTGAGGCTGTTTAAATGTTTGCTGCTGCAATTTATGGAAGACTTATCGGATCGGGAATTGGAACGTTATTTAGCTGATAGCACAGCGGCAAAATGGTTTTGTGATTTTGCTCTTACAGAGAAGACGCCTGATTATAGTGTATTTAGTAAAATACGTAAAAAAATAGGCACTAATTTACTATCAAAAATATTTGTAAAATTCCGAGATCAACTACGAGCACAAGGCTATATGGGTGAAGTATTTACCTTTGTAGATGCTTCTCATTTAATCTCAAAAGCTAATCTTTGGGAGGAACGTGATAAACTAAGAACACAAAAATATGATAAATTGAATAATGAGACTCTGCCTAAGGTTGTAAAGGATAAACAAGCTAAAATTGGCTGTAAGGGAGCAAATAAATTTTGGTATGGTTATAAAAAACATGTGAGTGTCGATATTCAATCAGGAATGATCAATAAGGTTGCAGTTACCCCTGCAAATGTTACTGATAGCAAAGGTTTTAAGCATGTTATGCCAAGCTCCGGTGCTACATATGTTGATAAAGGTTATTGTACAATCTCTGCCAAGAATGCAGCAGCTAAAAAGGGGTTCCATCTTTGCTCAATAAAGAAAAATAATATGAAAGATAAGAATTTTGACCTTGATAAATATTATACGAAAATCAGAGCACCTTTTGAGAGGGTATTTTCAAAAGATAATAAACGGGTTAGATATATAGGAATTGCCAAAAATCAATTCTCTGAATTTATGAATGCCATATGTTTTAATTTAAAACGATTAGTGGTTTTAACAACTTTAATAGCTTAGAGAAATTTGTTAATAAAAATCCTAACTCTGTAAACAAATCTCTATTAAATTACTATACTATTGAATAAATTTTATCTCAATATTAAACAGAATTTCTTTTTAAAAATATTTGGACAGAGCTAAATATTTATTTATCTGTTTTCCTCTCATTTTACTATTAAAAATTATCTCGCAACAGTCCCACAAAGGTTAGCAGAACAGGTAACGGTAGATGAGATAACAAGAATAGAGCAGCGTTCATTATATTTAGAAAGTATAAAATAATTATAATAAAGTTTGTTAACTGTTACGATTATGTTATTGCCTAGAAACGGTTGATGTCGTCATTGTAAGCGACTAAAGGCCTTGTTGTATGGCTCGTTTATGTCATTTCCACGTAAGCGGGAATCCAGTAAAAAATGCTAAAACAAAGAAAATTACATAAAAATTTAGTATATAATTTGCTTAAAAAACTAGATTCCTACTTTCGCAGGAATGACATCGGCATCCGTGCAACAATGCCCCGCAGCAATGACATCGGTAACTTAGAAACAATGCCACGATTATAAATACAAGCAATCCTTGAAAGAAATTTATTATGTCTCTATTATTAAATATAATTCATTAAATTTAAGGCTAAGTAATCGTGACTGATAAATCTTCTTCTAATTTAGTACCGGTAAATATCGAAGATGAGATGAAAGTATCTTATCTTGATTATGCTATGAGCGTTATAGTCAGTAGAGCTATACCGGATGTTCGGGACGGCTTAAAGCCGGTACATCGCCGAATTATCTATTCCATGCATGAAGCCGGTAATCATGCTAGTAAACCTTATAGAAAATCCGCTAGAATAGTCGGTGACGTGATGGGTAAATACCATCCGCACGGCGATAGTGCTATTTACGATGCGTTAGTACGTATGGCACAAGATTTTTCCTTGCGTTTACCGCTTGTAGACGGGCAGGGTAATTTCGGCTCGATGGATGGTGATGCGGCGGCAGCAATGAGATATACCGAATCTCGAATGGCCAAAGTTTCGTATAAGCTCGTAGAGGATATCGATAAAGAGACTGTCAGCTTTAACCCTAATTACGATGGTTCTGAAGAAGAGCCTTCCGTACTTCCTGCAATGTTTCCCAATTTATTGGTGAACGGTAGCGGAGGTATTGCGGTCGGTATGGCAACTAATATCCCGCCTCATAATCTTGGTGAGGTTATCGATGCGTGCTGTTTATATATAGATAATAACGATATAGAAATATTAGATTTACTTGAAGTTGTTAAAGGACCGGATTTTCCTACAGGTTCAATGATTTTAGGCATTAGCGGTATTAGATCGGCATATCTTACCGGTAGAGGTAGTATCATTATGCGAGGTCGAGCCGAGATTGAGAATATCGGTAATGGCCGTCAAGCAATTATTATTACCGAAATACCGTATATGGTAAATAAGGCAAGGCTCGTTGAGAAAATCGCTGAAATGGTTAAGGAAAAGCGTATAGAAGGTATAAGTGATTTACGTGATGAATCAAATAAAAACGGTGTAAGGATTTTTATTGAGTTAAAGAAAGACGTAGTTGCTGAAGTAGTCTTAAATCAAATATACGCATGTACGCAGCTACAAACTAGCTTCGGTGTTATTATGCTTGCTCTTAAAGATGGGCTACCGAAAGTGATGAATTTGAAAGAAGTAATTGCAGCTTTCGTTAGTTTTAGGGAAGTAGTAATTACTAACCGTACTATATATTTACTCAATAAAGCAAGAGATAGAGCTCATATTTTACTAGGACTAACTATTGCCGTTAGTAATATCGATGAAATAATACGTATTATTAAAGCTTCAAATGACCCGCATGCAGCTAAACAAGAATTAATGGCTCGTCAGTGGGAAACATTAAATATCCTACCTCTTGTAAAGTTGGTTGATGATAAAGCAATGTTAAACGAGCAGGGTAAATGTAACTTTACCGAATTGCAAGCTAAGGCAATCTTAGAAATGAGATTGCAACGCCTGACCGCTATGGAGAAAAACAAGCTTGAAGAGGATTTAAAGAACCTCACTACGGAAATCACCGAATATCTTAATATACTCGGCTCTCGTACAAGGTTACTTGAAATTTTAAAGGAAGAGCTCATTAAAGTTAAAGAAGAATTTGCGACTCCTCGTCTTACTTCAATTGAATTCGGCGAATTTGATCAAGATATAGAAGATTTAATTCAGCGTGAAGAAATGGTTGTAACCGTAACGCTTGGTGGGTATATCAAGCGTGTACCTCTAAGTAGCTATCGTGCGCAAAAACGTGGCGGTAAAGGAAGATCAGGGCTTTCAATGCGTGATGAAGATATTACCACGCAAGTTTTTGTCGGTAGTACCCATACTCCTATGTTGTTCTTCTCAAATATCGGTCAGGTTTATAGTTTAAAACTGTATAAACTGCCTTTAAGTAATCCGCAGGGTAAGGGTAGACCGATGGTTAATATATTACCGTTGAAAGCAAATGAGCATATTACGAATATTATGCCGCTACCTGAAAATCAGGATGAGAGGGATAATTTAAACATTATGTTCGCAACTGCCAAGGGTAATATCAGAAGAAGCGATTTATTAGATTTCAAAAAGCTTCAGTCGAACGGTAAAATTGCTATTAGGCTTGATGAGGACGATAAATTAATAGATGTAAAACCATGTAAAGAAGACGAGCATATTTTACTTGCTACCAAAGCCGGTAAAGCTTTAAGATTCCCTGTTGAATCGCTGCGTGTTATTAAGAGTCGTACTTCTGATGGGGTACGAGGTATGAAGCTTGCCAAAGAGGATTCCGTAATTTCTATGACTGTGCTTAAAGGTATTAGTAGTACAAAAGAGGATAGAGATGCTTATTTATCCGTGCCGTGGGAGCAGAGATTAGAGATTGCTAAAGGTGAGGCGTTTAATCCTGAAGAACTTGGCGTAAGCTTAACTGCCCCGGCTGTTGTAGAAATGGCAAATTCCGAAGAATTCATTTTAACCGTAACTGAGAACGGTTTTGGTAAGAGAAGCTCAGCTTATGGCTATAGAATTACTGACCGTGGCGGTAGCGGTATAATCAATATGGATATTAACGACAAAACTGGTTTAGTCGTCGGTGTTATGCCGGTTAAAATGGATGATGAGTTAATGCTGATTACCAATAGTGGTAAGTTAATTCGCTGTAAACTTGAGTCAGTACGTATTACGGGACGTAACACTAGCGGCGTAATCCTATTTAAGCTAGATGATGGTGAAAAAGTCGTGTCTGTCTCTTTAATTGCTGAAACTGCTGAAAGTGAAGAAGATAGTGAGTTAGAGGAAGAGGGATTAGAGCAATCTGAAGAGGTGTAAGGGCTGAGGCGTTGTTATTCCCGCATAGCTCTTAAAAAGCTCTCGATGTCATTCTTGCGAAAGCATTTTGCATAGATACCTAAGTAGTCATTGCGAGGAGGTATTGTTGCGTGGACCGGTAAAACCCACTTATCACCCCGTGGTCAAGCCACGGGATGACAGAGGTGAAATTGCTTCACGCAACAATGCCTCCTCGCAATGACGTTAATTTATTAATTGATCTGCTTTTAGTTAACAATACCCCCCAAAGAACTTCTAGAAAAGTATTGCAACAATAATTTTTCTCTCTATAATAACTGTATATTGAATTTATGAATATGCAAATATTAACTTTCCAGTCTTTTTTTACTACTACAACCGGTCTAAGCCGGTAACAATATCTCATCTTTCTTTTAATTATATCCATCTATTTAAATTAACTAATTATTATTATAGGTAAGTTTTATGTTGTGTAAAATGCCACTTATTTTAATGGCTATTATCATAGCTATCATATTGTTAAACCCACTAATGAGTTTAGAAGTACAAAGGTTATTGTATTCAATAAGTCTATCTATTAAATCTATAATTGGATTATTTCTACCTTTATTTTTGGTTTACTTTTTAAATCTGTTGTAATGCTAGCCAAAGATGCAACACGTATAGTTTTCTTAATATTATTACTAGTATGTGGGTCTAATGTTTGTTCTAGTCATTATGTAGGTATATACATGTATCAATTCGCTTTATCAATGATCTCTCCTATAGAAAATGATAGCTTAAAGCCTTTATGATTGCTTAATTTTCCTAATATTATTGCTAATGATAAAATCGTATTTAGTAGTATTATCTTAGGCTTTATTTCCTCAAAATTGTGTGCTGAAGTTGCAATTGGATTGGCTTGTAAGCTAGAAGCATTTGTTGCAAAAATATTGCGATTGTTGATCTATATAATTCCCTTATTTATAATGGGCTTTATCGTAAAACTACAGTTTGATGAAGTATTAGATATAATTATTAAAGATTATATGTTCATTTTTGTGACGATCGTATTTGCTCAGTTTGGTTATATCTTTCTTGCTTATTTTATTTTAAGTAACTGTCGAGTTAAGGAATTCATAGCTAGCCTTAGTAATATGATGCCAGCGTCTATAAGTGGATTTAGTGCAATGTCTAGTGTTATAAGTATGCCACTTAGTATAATAGGAGCGGAAAATAATACAAATAATAAAGCACTCGCTCGTACCGTTGACCAATAACAGTCAATATTCATCTTGTTGGCGATTGTTTTGCCATACCGATTTTGGCTTATACTATACTAAAAAGTTATGGATTAGCTGAACCTACTTTATTTAATTATTTTATTTTTACTTTTTATTTTGTATTGGCAAAATTTTCAGTAGCAGCTATACCAAGTGGTGGAATTATTGTAATGTTTCCTATACTTGAACAATATCTAGGTTTTAATACTAATATGATGTCTCTGATTACAGCTCTTTATATCTTATTTGATCCTGTGATCACTTGTGCTAATGTTTTAGGAAATGGTGTTTTTGTTAAACTGATAGATAATATATATTAGTGTAACTCAGAAAGCTTAATTTAAGCAAATTTGCATAGAGCAAGTCATGTTCCACCGTGGGCATTAATAAATATTTTAGCAATAGGACGAGGTTTCTCAAAATACTCTAGGTTCTTGCGTGCAGAAAATTAAATTATTTGTATTGTTAGATATTTTTGAGCAAAAATTAATAAGAACGCAAGAGCCTAATATCTCTTTTTCTTTTAAAGTAATTGTTGAATTATCTATATTTGATAAATTAGATATTTGTGTTCCTTGAATTATTATTTTTTACGAAGAATTAGTGAATTTTTTAACCAAATCTCAAATATTAGATAATTGATTTAAAAGAGAAAAAGCATATAATCTTTGTGTGGAAAGTGATATATTGGTAATAAATTATGATGTGGTTATTAATTGCGATTGGTTTAACCGTTGCGGTTCTTATTATAGGAGTAGTATCGATGGCTATCGGAGGAAAGTTTGATAAGAAATTTAGTTCAAAGTTAATGACTTTAAGAGTTTTTTTTCAGGCAGTTGCTATATTTTTATTGATTATAATGTATTTTTATAAAGTTAATTTATAAATGTCTGAAAATAACTCAAAAGCTACTTAATCGATTTCTCTAATTTCTTCACGTAATTCTTCCCATTTGTCTAAAATTTCTTCTAATGTAACTTCTGCGACTTTTTTCGCTCCATCTTCAAAGTCCTTTAAATCTCTAATCAGTTTCTCTAGCTTTAATAATGAAATTTTTTTTTCATTATACTGATCGCTACAATGTTCTTCGAGTTGTTCGGCAATTTCTTCAATATCACCCCAATGCATGATTATTCCTCCTTAATTTTATGCAAGCCTTATTTATTAAACATGTTATCTGATATTTGCTATTATTTTGTACTAAATATTATTAATTCGACAAATTATTGCAAATAGGTAAGTTTATTATGCAACTATTGCCGGAATTAGGCAGGTTTGCTTTCTTTACATTTTGGTGATTTTATAGTATATTAAAATAAAATATTAAGATTTAATTATTATGTCAATATTACCGATAGTAACGGCACCTGATGAAAGATTAAAGCAGAAATCTCAGCCGGTTTTAGAGTTTACCGATCACACACGAAAATTTATGGATGATATGCTTAAAACTATGTACCATGAAGACGGTGCAGGGCTTGCAGCAGTACAAGTAGGGGTATTGAAACGTATTTTAGTAATTGATATAAAAGATCATGATTCGGTAGCAAGACCAAAAGATTTTTATCCGCTTTTTATAGTGAATCCTGAAATAATAGAAAAATCAGAAGAGCTAGTTGCGGTTAACGAAGGTTGTATCTCATTACCGGAGCAACGTATTGAGGTCGCAAGACCGGAATCTATAAAGATTCGGTATTTAGACTATCATGGTAAATCGCAAAAGCTTAAAGCAAATGATTGGCTTGCAAGAGTTATCCAGCATGAGTATGATCATTTAGAAGGTAAGCTTATGATTGATTATTTAAGTAATTTAAAACGAGATGTAGTACTTCGTAAGCTTAAGAAACTCAAAAATAATATAGTGTGAAAGTAATCTTTATGGGAACGCCTGAATTCGCTGTTCCCGCTCTTAAAAAACTTATAACTCATCACGAAGTTAAAGCTGTTTTTACACAGCAGCCTAAAGCTAAGGGCAGAGGACTTAACTTAGCTAAATCGCCAATACATCAATTAGCATTTGAGCATCAAATTCCTGTTTATACTCCTTCTACTCTTCGTAATGATGAAGTAATAAATCTAATTAATAAAGTTAATGCTGATATTATAGTTGTTATTGCATATGGTTTTATTGTGCCGAAAGCTATATTAGAAGCTAAGAAATACGGCTGTCTTAATATCCATCCATCCGATTTGCCTCGTCACAGAGGAGCGGCTCCTCTGCAGCGTACTATTATAGAGGGTGACCGGAAAAGTAGTGTATGTATTATGCGTATGGATACAGGGCTTGATACAGGTGATATATTTATGAAAGAAGATTTTGATTTAGAAGAAAGAACAACATTGGAAGAACTGCATAACAAATGTGCAAATCTCGGAGCGGAGTTATTAATTAAAACACTTGCAAATATCGATAATATAGTACCAATAACACAGCCAAGTGATGGTGTTACGTATGCTCATAAATTAACTAAAGAAGAAGGAAAAATTAATTGGCATGAATCCGCATATAAAATAGATTGTAAAATAAGGGGCATGAATCCTTGGCCCGGAGCATATTTTAGTTATAATGATAAAATAATTAAAATCCTTGAAGCAGAATATTTAAATGCGGATCATCACTTTACTTCCGGTACCGTTATTAGCGATAAGCTGGAAATAGCTTGTGGAAGCGGTATATTAAGAGTGAAAAAACTTCAGCAAGAGAGTAAAAAAGCTTTGAATATAGAAGAATTTTTACGTGGTACAAATATTTTAAAAGATACAGTATTAAAATAAGAGTATTATTATGGGTAAAGATAAAAAAGAAGTTAGGTTTAATGATAATTGAGACGTTAAGGAGTTTACCTCAAAGCTTGAAAAGAATAATGATATTTATTCTGTAAAAAGGAAAGTCATTAATATAGTAGATGATGAAGTAGAGGATCAAACTAAGCTACTTACGGAAACTCAATTTTTTGTGAAAAAAACTCCACATGGTAAAACATCTCAATATGAAATTAGCGGCTTTATTAATAAAGCAGGCAAACATATAAACAATCCAAAGCAAATAAAAGAAATTTCAAAATTATACGCTCATGCCGTATTTGCTGATTTACAGAAAAATATTTTAGGTACATTTGATAAGAACGGTAATTTAAGTATAACTAAAGATTTTGCAATTGATGAAAATCCAGTCTTTAGAAAAGACGGTAAATTATTGTTGGTTAAAACTCAAAGCGGTTTGGTAAACAGAGAAGGAGAAATGACAGCAGTAAATCATGTTTTACAAAAAGGCAGATTTTTGTTGGAAGATTTAGGCGGTAAGGTAGATACAAAATTAGGGACCGCAAATCTAAACAAAAAGCCGACAAAGCCTACTTTAAAAAGAGGTTAAAATAACTTTAAGCTCTCTCATAAGAAATAAAATTAAAATTATTTGAAATTAGTGTTTGACAAGCTTTAAAAATATAGATATAAAATCATCACACAAAGTTTGAAACGTAAAACTTTGTAGCTGTTTAAAAAGTTGATAAAGCTAAAAACTAAATACACCGCGATAATAAAAATTTATATCGTGAGTAGATGCTGAAAATAATTGTGAAATTAATTCTGTATGCATTGTGTAATCTCAAGTTAAAAGCGTAAGTAAATATAATAAGAGCATTTGGTGGATGCCTTGGCACTAGAAGGCGATGAAGGACGTAATACGCTGCGATAAGCTTCGGGGAGTTGCGAATAAACTTTGATCCGAAGATTTCCGAATAGGGAAACCCACCTAATTTATTAGGTATTGTATAGTGAATACATAGCTATATGAGGCAAACCCAGCGAACTGAAATATCTAAGTAGCTGGAGGAAAGGACATCAACCGAGACTCCGTTAGTAGTGACGAGCGAACGCGGACCAGGCCAGTGGCTTCAAAAAAATAACTAAAACAACATGGAAAGGTTGACCATAGAGGGTGATAGTCCCGTATAGGTAAAAAGTTTGAAGTCCTTGAGTAAGGCGGGACACGTGAAATCCTGTTTGAACATAGGGGGACCACCCTCTAAGCCTAAGTACTCTCTAGTGACCGATAGTGAACAAGTACCGTGAGGGAAAGGTGAAAAGTACCCCGACAAGGGGAGTGAAATAGTATCTGAAACCAAATGCTTACAAGCAGTCGGAGCAAGCGTATTTATATGTCTTGTGACGGCGTACCTTTTGTATAATGGGTCAGCGACTTAGTTTATCTAGCAAGCTTAAGCCGTTAGGTGTAGGCGTAGCGAAAGCGAGTCTGAATAGGGCGTTTAGTTAGATGAATTAGACCCGAAACCGGGTGATCTAGTCATGGCCAGGTTGAAAGCGGAGTAAAATCCACTGAAGGACCGAACCCACTACTGTTGAAAAAGTAGGGGATGAGCTGTGGTTAGGGGTGAAAGGCCAATCAAACTCGGATATAGCTGGTTCTCCGCGAAATCTATTTAGGTAGAGCGTTATAGCGATTACCATCGAAGGTAGAGCACTGAATGAGCTAGGGGGTCCCACAGGCTTACCAAACTCAATCAAACTCCGAATGTCGATGAGTACAGCATAGCAGACAGACTATGGGTGCTAAGGTCCATAGTCGAGAGGGAAAAAGCCCAGACCGCCATCTAAGGTCCCTAAATCATGACTAAGTGTTAAAGGATGTGAGAAGACCAAAACAACTAGGATGTTGGCTTAGAAGCAGCCATCATTTAAAGAAAGCGTAATAGCTCACTAGTCTAAATAAGTTTTCTTGCGCCAACAATGTAACGGGGCTCAAGTCATGTACCGAAGATGCGGGTTTATGCATTTGGCATAAATGGTAGCGGAGCGTTCCGTAAGCCTGCGAAGGTGAACCGTAAGGTTTGCTGGAGGTATCGGAAGTGAGAATGCTGACATAAGTAGCGATAAAGAATGTGAGAAACATTCTCGCCGAAAGTCCAAGGGTTCTTGCGTAAAGTTAATCTGCGCAAGGTTAGTCGGCCCCTAAGATGAGGCTGAAAGGCGTAATCGATGGGAATCAGGTTAATATTCCTGAACCTGAAGGATGTGACGAAAATAGTAAATTGTACAGTCTTATTGGATTGATTGTGCGGTGAATATTTTCCAGGAAATAACACCTTCATTATAGACCGTACCCGAAACCGACACAGGTGGACAGGTAGAGTATACCAAGGCGCTTGAGAGAACGATGCTGAAGGAACTAGGCAAATTGCATCTGTAACTTCGGAAGAAAGATGACCTGTATATGGGCAACCATGTGCAGGTGGCACAAGCTAGGGGGTAGCGACTGTTTATTAAAAACACAGGGCTCTGCAAAGTCAATAGACGACGTATAGGGTCTGACGCCTGCCCAGTGCTGGAAGATTAAAAGGAGGGGTGCAAGCTCTGAATTGAAGTCCCAGTGAACGGCGGCCGTAACTATGACGGTCCTAAGGTAGCGAAATTCCTTGTCGGGTAAGTTCCGACCCGCACGAATGGCGTAACGATTTCCCCACTGTCTCCAGTATCGACTCAGCGAAATTGAATTCTCCGTGAAGATGCGGAGTTCCCGCGGTCAGACGGAAAGACCCCGTGAACCTTTACTATAGCTTTGCACTGGTGTTAGGAATCAGATGTGCAGGATAGGTGGAAGACTACGAAGCGAAGGCGTCAGCCTTTGTGGAGTCACCCTTGAGATACCACCCTTTTGGTTCTTGACATCTAACCGAGATCCTTGAATCAGGATCCGAGACAATGCATGGTGGGTAGTTTGACTGGGGCGGTCGCCTCCCAAAGAGTAACGGAGGCGCGCGATGGTTAGCTCAAGTTGGTCGGAAATCAACTTTTAGAGTGTAATGGCATAAGCTAGCCTGACTGCGAGTCTGACAAGACGAGCAGAGACGAAAGTCGGTCATAGTGATCCGGTGGTCCCGAGTGGAAGGGCCATCGCTCAACGAATAAAAGGTACTCCGGGGATAACAGGCTGATGATTTCCAAGCGTCCATAGCGACGAAATCGTTTGGCACCTCGATGTCGGCTCATCACATCCTGGGGCTGGAGAAGGTCCCAAGGGTTCGGCTGTTCGCCGATTAAAGTGGTACGTGAGCTGGGTTTAGAACGTCGTGAGACAGTTCGGTCCCTATCTGCCGTGGGTGTAGGAAGTTTGAGAGGATCTGCCTTTAGTACGAGAGGACCGAGGTGGACGTACCCCTGGTGGACCAGTTGTCGTGCCAACGGCACAGTTGGGTAGCTAAGTACGGAAGGGATAACTGCTGAATGCATCTAAGCAGGAAACCCCCCTCAAAACTAGACTTCCCCATTAGAGCCGTGGAAGACCACCACGTTGATAGGTCGGGTGTGGAAGCACAGTAATGTGTGTAGCTAACCGATACTAATAGCTCGATTGATTTACTTTACTGTGAGATTACATATGCATATAGTGTTAATGTTATAAGAGTGTAGTATCTATTCACAAAGTTATCAGGTTAAATAGCTTTTTATCAACTAATAAAAATGTTATTGCATAACTAATGTTATACTGTAGCCCTGCCACGATATCCAGCGAAAATTATTTTGCTGAGTATCGTAGTAAAAGTTAAGATATGATATTAAGAATTTTTTTGAGTTGTGCAACAACATTAACAGCAAACTATAATACAAATCTATCTTTTTAAAAGTTTGTATTGCTAGCTTGGTGGTTATAGCATGAGTGAAACACACGATCCCATCCCGAACTCGAACGTGAAACCTCATAGCGCTAATGGTACTATGTCATAAGGCATGGGAGAGTAAGTCGCTGCCAAGCTTGTAATGCAAATTTTTAATTATCTTTCTTTCTCTTTATGAGATATTTTATATTCATAATTTTTACCTTTCTCTATATTAGTAATGCTTACGCATTAAAAAATAAACATCAATTTATTTCCATAGAATCGCTAAAATCTAACATAGAAATTAAAAAGCTATTTAAAGAAAAAAATACTGGTCAATTTATTTTAGAGTTACCAAACGGCACAGTAATTAATGAAGGTGGAATTTTAACTCAAGAAGGTTATATTCTACAAGATACTCAAACAAGCTTAGGTGATCAACATAGTTTATTAAAAAAAACGAGATATTAATACTGAAAATCCTTTATATTTTAATGGACAATTAGCAGTAATTTCATCTTCTGGTTCTGAAAATTGGTATCATTGGCTGCTACAAATTTTGCCTAGATTAATTATATTAAAAGAATCAGCTCTTGAATATGATCGTATCTATATTAATAATTTAAAATATTCATGGCAAATTAAGTCATTAGAAATAGTATTAAATTATTTAAATATACCGGAAGATAAGCTTTTTGTAGTAAATAGTGACTGTATAATTCAAGCTACTAGACTAATTGTTCCATCTGTACCGTTTATTCCGGTAAAAGGTACGCCTTTGCCTTTATGGTTAAAAAAAGATTTAAGAAATATTTTTATTAAAGATAATGGTAAAGCATACGATAAAATATATATTTCTCGTAAATACGCTTCTACCCGAAAAATAGTTAATGAAGAGGAATTAATAGAAAAAATTTAGAGATCCGGTTTTAAAGTAATATATCTAGAGCTATCCTTCCCGTATAAACAGGCCCAGCTTTTTAATAAAGCAAAAATAATAGTTGGATCGCACGGATCAGGATTTGCTAACTTTATTTTTGCGGCTCCAAAATGCAAAGTAGTAGAGATTGATCACGGTACAACTCCCTCTAGAAGTTTTTATAAAAGAATGGAAAATTATATGTCATGCGATTATTATCCTTTTTATGTAGATCAGACAACAGAAGAGTATTTAGAAGACAATATAAAGATCAATATTGATGAATTTATTAAGTTTCTTAGAGGTCATCTGTAAATAAATTTTAATTAGTAATTAAAGAGTTTTTTTAGCGAAAATTGAAGTTAATTCTTAAAATCATTATTTAATAAATAAGATTCGCTATTCATTTCATTTAGTCTTGAAGTAGTGCGTTTAAATTCTGCGGCTCGTGCTGAACCTTGATATATTTTATTTGGGTTATCTTCTAGGCTCATAAATAAGAGTATTTTATAGAAATAGGCATTATCGATAAAGTTGATAAATCTAACGGCTGTATTTGTATCGTTAGCATCGATAGTATGAACGTTCCCCACTATAATAACGTTGAAATTTTGGCAAATATTAACATAATCGATATAGCTTAAGTCTCTTGTAAATAATTCATTATAATCTGTTACTAATATTCTTTTATGCACTTTTTGAAAGGATATTTCTCGACCTAGAACCTGTATATTTTGAGGAGCAAGATTATTATCACTAATATCCGTGATAATTTTTTCAAGTTTGTTTTGGTTTTCTAAAGTTAAAGGATAAATTATCCTTGCCTCTTTAACTCTTAACGCCTTATCAAATCGATAATCATGTTGATTATCTAGATATTTAACATAAAATGTATTATTGATTATCTTTATAAAAGGTAAGAAAGATTCTCGTTGTAATCCATCTTTGTACAGATTATTGGGACTCGTGTTAGAAGTTATAAAAATAAAAATATTTTGCTTTATTAATTCATTAAATAATCTACCGATTATCATTGCATCAGTAATATCTTTAATTTCAAACTCATCTATACATAACACTTTAGTTTGTTTAGCATAGTTTTTAGCAATTTTATGGATGATATCTTTCTGATTTGCTGTTTGTAATTTATGCATAGATTTATGAATTTCCTGCATAAAGTTCTGATAATGTATTATTATTTTAGGTGTGGTTAATTCTTCAAAAAAAGAATTCATGAGCATAGTTTTACCGCTGCCCACCGGACCGTATAAATAAGTTCCGCTTTTTAAGTTGTTTTGATTAAAGAATTTGAATAAACTTTTAGGCTTATTAAGTGCTGTTGCCAGCTGTTTTAATTCTTCTCGTAAAGCAGTTTGTTTTGAATCTCGTATTAATAAATTAGAGGATTTAATCATCTAAAATATTTTTTATCTAGTTTGTTATAGGTTTTTTCTAAAATGTCGTTCCTAGCTAAAAGCAGGAAGGCTTTGTTACGTGGATCAATTTCACCTCCGTCATCCCGTGGTTTGACCACGGGATCCAGTGAAAAATGCTAACCTTTAGCATTTTTTGTTATTTTTGCTAGATTGCCACGCTCCTTTTAGTTGCTTGCAATGACGGTTGTGATTATCATTTCCTACATAAAAGCGTTGCATCGCCGTAGCTAAAAAAACGCATTGCTTCTTTTATAGCATATTTATATAATTCATGCATCTCTTTAAATCCGGCAAAAGCACATATAAGCATAAATAAAGTCGATTTAGGAAAATGGAAATTAGTAAGTAGCATATCGGCTGTTTGAAATTTAAAACCTGGGGTTATGAAAATATCGGTTTCAAAGCTACCTGCTTTTATGATGCCGTTATTGCAAGAACTCTCAAGTGTTCTAAGTGTTGTAGTGCCGACTGCGATAATACGTTTCCCTTCTTGCTTTGCTTTATTTATGATTTCAGCAGTGTCAGGAGTAATAGAGCAATATTCGGTATGCATTTTATGTTCATGAATATTTTCGGTTTTTACAGGTAAAAAAGTTCCAGCTCCCACATGTAATGTTAAAAATGTAGCTTGTATGCCTTCTGCCTTAAGCTTATCAAGTATATCCTTTGTAAAATGCAAACCTGCCGTCGGTGCTGCAACTGAACCTTCTATTTGGCTATAGACAGTTTGATAGCGGTCGTTGTCGTTTTGAGTGTTTGTCATCCCGTGGTTTGACCACGGTATCCAGTCATTATTTAAATATTTTTTGGATCCCGTGGTCGTAGCCACGGGATGACATAATGAGTGTGAACGCCTAATATAAACCGGTAGCGGCATCTCACCGTATTTATTTAAGAACTCGAATACAGAAATATCATTAAGCTCAAATTTTACTTTAATCTCACCCATTGCAAGTTTTTCGGTAATAATTACCTTATGATTATCAAAATAAAATTCATCATTTACATGAAGCTTTCGAGCTGGTTTAGCAAAAGCCGACCAACTATCATCTGATAATTTTTGATTCAAATTTATTGTAACATTTTTCCCCAAATTTAACTTTGCTTTTATTACCTTACTATTATTAAAGACTAATAAGTCCCCTTCTTTTAAGTAATCTATTATGTTGTAGAATTTGGTTTTAATAGGCGGCGTAACAGCAATTAGTAAATCTGAGTTATCACGTTCACTAGATGGATATTGTGCGATCAGTTCGCTTGGTAAATCAAAGTCAAAATCAGATAGTTTCATTGTTTAAATATTAGTGGCTAAAAAAGTGATTATAACAGCATATGACAATATTTAATATAATATTTTAGTTTATTGATTGCTTACTAATAAATAAACTATTTGTTGATAAAATGATTTTTTTCTGTACGATACAAAATACTATCAATTGAATCATTAAGGGAAATACTATGATAACCGATGATATAATTAGAAATAAATTTCATGAGATATTAAGCAGTAAAGATATAGAAGAACAGCAAAATATGGAATTTAATAATATATATAAAATAAAAAGATATGAATTTTTTAGAGAAAGTTTTGTCAAAGAATTCAAAGCTTTGATTGAAGATCCAAATACAAATATTTCTAGTGTGTCCAATATGGCATACTGCACTGTAGATAAAATAGCAAGATCTCCTGACACTGCTATAGTTAAAGCAATTTGTCAAGGTGATTATGATTTAGTTGATAGTATGTTAACCGCTTTAAATATTGATCCAAATACAGAAGTATATACATTGGAAGGTGAGGCTAAATCTTTTTTATATTTTGCGTGTCATAATAATTAGAAAGGGATAGTAAGGCTTCTACTTGCAAAAGGTGCAAATATAATCCTTGACCACAACAGCGGCATGACCGTTTTTCACACTGCCCTAACAGCTCAACATTTTGATATGGCAGCATTTCTAATTGAAAATGGTGCGGATCCTAATTACGTAACAGGTGACAATATGACTTATTTAGAAATATGTACGTTCCTATACCTAAATATAGCCATGGTAACTAAATTGCTCGCTTATGGTGCTAATATGGAATTTATCCGTTGTGAAAAAACCGCATTTAAAAGTTTAGTAGACCTAACTAGAGAGCTTAATGATAGGAAGCAGAGTACAGATATGGTAAAAGTATTTTTACAATATGGTGCTAATCCGGATATACTCGATCTTGACGGTCAAATGGTCCGTGATAAGGAAGCAATTTATGAACCTCTGAAAGCTCTTTTAACGCTTGAATCCGTATTTCGTAAGAATGATTACAAGAAAATTAAGGCTATTGACAAGAAAGATTTAGCTGCATTTGTTCAATGGAAAGCAGCAATATTACCGGTTGTAAAAGATATTTCTAAGGATGAGTATATAAAACGCCTATTAGAACTATATAAATTTTCAAATCAAATGAGTTTGGATTCGGATGATTCTATAAAACAACCATTAATAGAATTAGAGGAAAAGATAGCTAAATTGATACCGCCTTTAGAGTTTTTATGCATTTTAAAAATTGAAGATATTATTGATAGTAACGCTACAGATAAGATAGAATTACCTGAGAGTGCAATAAAAGCGATGACAGAGTACGGACTACTGCAAGTTGAAGCAACAGGAGAAATAGTGGCTCATAATGATTTAGTTTAAAGGTTGAGGCTGGTATTATGTCATTCCTGCTTTCGCAGGAATGACATAATACATGGGTAATACCTCCTCACACTATTAACCCTTTAACTTGAGAGTTCCATAATTTTTGATATAGCTTACTATTTTTTAGTAATTCTGTATGGCTACCGTCATCGATTATACTTCCCTTTTCAAAAACTAAAATTCTATCCATATTGAGTAAAGTAGATAATCTGTGGGCAATGACTATCACGGTTTTATTTTGCATTAAATAATCCATTGACTCTTGAATCAGGCTTTCCGTCTCGCTATCTAAGCTACTTGTTGCTTCATCGAGAATTAAAATAGGAGCATTTTTTAAGATGGCTCTTGCTATGATAATTCTTTGACGCTGACCGCCTGATAAGTTATTCCCCCGTTCACCGCACATAGTATCGTAACCGTCCGGTAGATTATCGATAACATCATGAATATGTGCAGCTTTTGCTGCTTCTATAACCTCCTCAAGAGTAGCTTCTTTTTTCCCGTATCTGATATTGTCCAAAATGGTACGATGAAAAAGCACCGGTTCTTGAGGTATAAGGCTAATGGCTTTTCTTAAAGAATCTTGAGTTACGTTTTTAATATTTTGATTATCTATTAAAATCATTCCTTCTTCTATATCATGTAACCTAGTGAGTAAACTAATAAAAGTGGTTTTCCCTGAACCTGAAAATCCAATTAGTCCTACTTTTTGTTTACTCGGTATTAATACCGATTTATTATAAAATAGATTGTTATTATGATGATAATTAAATGTAACATTTCTAAATTCAATAACCCCTTCTTTGATATCTAATGGAGTAGCGTTTTCAATATCAGTTATAATATGCGGTGCCATTAAAGATAAGCCTTGATTAAATGCCCCGACCTGCTCGAACATATCACCGATTTCTTGCGTTAAATCCCAAATATCGTCTGCTACATTTATACATAATGTTAGCACTAATACGCAATCACCTATGCTTATAGATAATTCGCTACGAAGTTTAGATAAATAATAAATCATTATAAAAATCATTATTGAACAAGAAGTCCCAAGAGCATAACGCAATTTGAACATAAAGAATTGCATAGTCTGCTCATCGGCTACGGCATTTTCTACTCTTGTTTCTAGATGTTGACGTTCAAATTTATGGGCTGTAAACATTCTAACCGCATTAATGTTGCTAATTGCATCTACGATACTACCGGCAACAAAAGATTGGCTTCTAGCATAATTTAATGAGTATTTATTGATTTTATCGGAGAAAAGAACACTAAGTCCTAAAAAAACCGTAATCCATAAAATAAATATCGTAGCAAAAACGTAATGTACCGAATATAAAGCAATTAATGCAAATACAATAATAGCGAGTTTACGAAGAATTTTTTCACCGAATATTGAAATAATCATCTCAAACGATCTTGCAGTTTCGGTAATACGATTGCTAATATGTCCTGCTAGATTATCCTGAAAGAATTTATGGCTATGATATTGGGTATAATTATAAAGTTCATTTAGTATTTTCCCTTTTATTACGGGCATAGTCTTGAGATACAAATAATCATATGAACGATATGCTATATTAATACTCTCCCACCAAAGAGCATAAAATACTGCCCAGTAAATCATGGAAGATAAAAGATTATTAGCGTTCTTATCGCTGAAAGATTCTATTAAATCAATGATTTTCTGAAGTAATATACTATCAATCGCCGGAATCATACCGAGTAAAATACAAATTACAGTCAATAAAGTCATTTTAACTTTATCGAATTTTAAAAAATAAATACCTAAGCTAAATGTTGATTTAGATAAAGTAGGGTATTTTATCACGATAATGTACCTCGATTTTAAAATAATATATTAATTCGTGTTATTTTGGAGCATATTTTAATTTAATTATTTTAAAATATACCTAAAAAATATTAAATCTGTGGAAAAATAATAAACAAGCCTTGCTTCTTACCTTAAATAATGCTACAAAATTCAGAAAATAACTTCAACATCATTAGAAATGCAAGAAAAAGAATTATCTAATAATTTTTTAGAAGAACAAGAAAAGTCTAAGGAAGACGATTCTCCGTTCTTTGATGTAAAATATATTTGTCAAGCAAGTTTATTAATTACGGATTCTATCCGAAAAGGGTATGATGTAACGCAATTGCCCAATGGTGATATTAATGTTACAGAAGTAAGAATAGTAAATGTTCATTATAATTGGAACTCCGAAAAAGGAAAATTTGTTAAAACTAATCAGATAGAATTTAATAATAGCAAAGGTTGATAATGAAATCAAATACTGTATACTCGTTTAATTTGAAAAATTGGCTACGTCGTCCTATAAGTACTGTGGTACTCACGTATTAAGTATACGTTATTACACTGGGAGTATATTGTTATTGTCACAAAGCTTATTATCTTAAAACAGCAGCCTAAATATGGAATTTGATCAAGGATTATTATCAAGGATTCAATTTGCTTTTACCATAAGTTTTCATATAATATTCCCTGCTTTTACTATAGGGCTTGCAAGCTTTTTAGCGGTAATTGAAGGGTTATGGTTGAAAACAAAAAAGCCGGTTTATCAAGAAATATACAAATTTTGGGTGAAGATTTTTGCCGTTACTTTCGGTATGGGAGTAGTTTCGGGCGTTGTAATGTCTTATCAATTCGGTACTAACTGGTCGAATTTTTCAGATAAGGTTGGAAATGTCCTCGGTCCGCTTCTCGGTTTTGAAGTATTTACTGCCTTTTTCCTCGAATCTTCTTTTTTAGGTATAATGTTATTCGGCTTTAATAAAGTCAGTAAAAAAGTACATTTTATTTCTACGTTAATAGTTGCCGTTGGTACTGTAATCTCAGCTTTTTGGATACTTGCAGCTAGTAGCTGGATGCATACGCCTGCTGGTTTTGAACTGCGAGGCGAAGGATTCTTTTATCCTTTAAATTGGCTAGAAATTATCTTTAACCCTTCTTTCCCATATCGCTTTTTCCATATGATTACGGCGGCTTATTTAACTACTTCTTTTGTTATCGGTGGTGTAGCTAGCTTTTATTTACTAAATAATCGTTATAAAGAGCATGCTAAAATTATGCTTTTTATGGCGGTGTTAATGGCGTTAATCGTTGCACCTATTCAAATAGTTATTGGTGATCTGCATGGTTTAAATACTCTTAAATATCAGCCGGTCAAGGTCTCGGCTATGGAAGGTATTTGGAATACAGAAAAAGGGGCAGCTTTTAATCTTATCGGCTTTCCTGACTGGGAAGAAGAAAAAACAAAATATGCTGTAGAAATACCTTATGCTAGTAGTTTAATCTTAACGCATAGTTTAGACGGTGAAGTGAAAGGATTAAAAGAATGGACAAAAGAAGAGCGTCCGCCAGTTGCAGTAGTATTTTTTAGCTTTCGTATTATGGTAGGAATCGGTTGCTTAATGGTATTTATAGGTATTGTAGGGTTATATCTTTACTTGAAGAAAAGATTATATACTACGCATTGGTTTCAATATTGGTATATATTAATGTCACCTTCAGGTTTTATTGCAGTACTTGCCGGTTGGTTCGTAACCGAGGTAGGTAGACAACCTTATATAGTATATAATATTTTAAAAACCGTGGATACGGTATCACCGGTACTCGGCAAATATGTATTTATTTCTCTAATTGCTTTTATAGTAGTGTATGTGATCATTTTCGGAGCGGGTATATATTATATAATGCATTTGATAAAGAAAGGTATAGAAGTGATAGATAATAAAGAAATGTACGGAGAGAGTGGTTTGAATAACCCATTATTAGAAAAGTAATAAGCTTATGTTAAATTTTGCACCTTATATAGATTTACCGCTTGTTTGGGGTGGGCTTATAGCTACCGCTATTTGTTTATATGTTTTATTAGACGGTTTTGATTTAGGAGTAGGAATCTTATTTCCGTTTGCACCTACCGATGATTGCCGTCATAAAATGATCAATTCTATTGCTCCTGTTTGGGACGGTAACGAAACTTGGTTAGTACTTGGCGGCGGTGGTTTATTTGCGGCTTTCCCGTTGGCATATTCGCTATTAATGCCGGCTTTATATATTCCTATTATATTGATGTTACTCGGTCTAATATTTCGTGGTGTAGCTTTTGAATTCCGTTTTAAGGCTCATATAGGTCATCGTTATATTTGGGACTACGCTTTTCATTTCGGTTCTATGCTTACTGTTTTTTGTCAAGGTTTAATGCTTGGTACGTTTGTCCAAGGAATAGAGATAGAAGGACGAGAATTTGCAGGAGGGAGCTTTGATTTTCTTACTCCCTTTTCCGTTATGACGGGGATAGCATTAATATTCGGTTATGCACTATTGGGTGCTACTTGGCTTATTCTGAAAACAGAAAAGACAACACAAGATTGGGCTTATAAATCTGTTTTATATATTTTATTTTACGTTGCACTTTTTATGGGGCTTGTAAGCTTATGGGTTCCTTTCTTAAATAACCACATAAATCATCGTTGGTTTAGTGTACCTAATATTTACTATTTATCTATTGTACCTATTGTAACTGCTTTAATATTTATCAAGTTAATTAAAGCCGTTAAGCAGAAAAAAGAAGTAAAGCCGTTTATTTATACGATCTTGTTATTTTTATTAGGATATTTAGGGCTCGCGATAAGCATATGGCCATATATCGTTCCTTATAAAGTTACGCTTGAAACTGCAGCAGCAGCACCGGAGTCACAGTCTTTACTGTTGATAGGGGCTGGGATATTCCTACCTGTCATACTTGGCTACACATTCTATTGTTATTATATATTCCGTGGCAAATCATCTCATCATCCGATATATTAAAAAATTTAAGAAAATAACCTATTGTCTCAAAGGGTGGCAATGGTTTATTATCCTATGGCTTAGCGGATTATTATCCACATTACTTTTAACTTATGTAGTTAAGCTGGTGTTTAGGGTGATAGTAGGAATATAACCTTGACAAAACGTACTGTTTATAGTACGTTATTAATATTAAGTCTCACTAATTAATAAGGAAAAAATAATGGAAATATATAATACAAGTGAAGCAAGAAGTAAGCTTTATAAACTTATAGATTATGTTTCTGATGTACACAAACCTGTTTATATTAAAGGTAAAAGAAATAATGTAGTTATAATTTCAGAAGAAGATTATCGTAATATGGAAGAAACTTTATATTTATTATCTATTCCAAATATGCATAAGTCTCTAATTGAAGGACGAGCAGAGCCTATAGCAAAGTGTAGCGATAAATTAAATTGGTAATTTTTTATAAATGTATATAATTCGTTATACTACACAAGCACAAAAAGATGCTAAGAAAATAGTGCAAGCCGGTTTAAAGAATAAAGTAGAAGTTTTATTAAACATAGTTAGTACTGATCCTTGGAAAATTTACCCTCCATATGAAAAGCTCGTTGGTGACTTTAGCGGTTGCTATTCAAGAAGAATTAATATTCAACATAGGTTGGTTTATGAAGTTTATAAACAAGAAAAAGTTGTAAAAATTCTTAGAATGTATACGCATTATGAATAAGTCATTAACTGAAAAAATCTCAGCATTTATTATTACCAAAAATGAATCCGCAAGGGTAGCACGAGCTATAAATAGCGTAAAAAATATTACTGATGAGGTGATAGTAGTCGATAGCGAAAGTACTGATGATACGGTAGCAATAGCTGAAAAATTAGGAGCAAAGGTAGTAATAAAACCGTGGCTTGGTTATGTAGGACAGAAATCTTTTGCCGAAAGCCTTTGCGTAAATGATTGGGTTCTTAATATTGATGCCGATGAGGAGTTGTCTAAAGAGTTACAAGACGAAATAGAGTATATTTTTGCCTCTCATAATCAAGATCGTTATTTAGCTTATCAAATAAAGCTGTTAATAATGCATCGTAATGACCAAAAGCCACGAATGTTTGCTCCATTTAATAAATGTACTCGGTTGTATAATAAAAAATTTGCAAGCTTTGCAAATACCGTAAATAGTACTACTCATGATTCGGTAATATTTAATAAAGATGTTGATTTTGCAGGTAAAATTTATCTATTAAATGAAGCTGCTTATCATTATTCGGGTACTTCAATTGAGCAGTTGGTCACTAAAGCAAATTTTTATTCTAGCGAGCAAGCAAAAGATTTAGTTAAGCAAGGAAAAAAGCTTTCAAATTTTCGTTTAACAACTGAAATGATATGGTGGTTTTTTAAAGCGTTTTTTATCAGACGCTATTTTGTATTTGGTTTTGACGGTTTTGTAGATTCAATAATTTTTGCTTTTGCAAGATTTCTAAGGCTTACGAAGTTAAGAGAGTCATCGCTTAAATCAAAAAACGTCATTGCGAGCGACTATAAGGAGCGTGGCAATCTCATGAAGTAATATAAAATTCCTGAGATTGCCACGTCGATGCTATGCGTCTCCTCGCAATGACGATTTAGAAAATAAAAGATAAATTATGAAAGAAAATTTTAATGTTAGTAAATTAAAAAACGGTTTGACAATTTTAACATATAATATGCCTTATGTTAATTCGGTAGCAATAAATTTAATTGCTAAAGTTGGAGCACGTTATGAGAATGCAGAAGAGGACGGCATATCTCACTTTCTTGAGCATATGGCTTTTAAAGGTACAAAAACTAGAACGGCAAAACAGATAGCGGAAGCGTTTGACTCTATAGGTGGACATTTTAATGCCTATACCGGTCATGAGAATACGGTATATTATGCACGAGTCTTGTCTGAAAATTGTGATAAAGCACTTAATATACTTGCCGATATAATTCAAAATTCTATTTTTGCTGATGAGGAAATAGCTAAGGAATATCAGGTGATCATGCAGGAAATTGCTCATCATCAGGATAATCCAGATGACCTAGTATATGAGAAATTTTATAATAAAGTTTATAGAGAACAACCGTTGGGTAAGTCAATCTTGGGTACTGCTAAAACCCTTGCAACTTTTACGAAAGAACATTTTTTTAATTTTATAGATAAACATTATAATGCTGAAAATCTCTATTTATCAATTGCCGGTAATATTGATCATGATAAAATAGTAATTATAGCGGAACAGTTATTTTCTTCTTTGAAGCAAGGAGTAAAAAGTAGCTTTATTCCGGCAAAATATATAGGTGGGAACGGCTTTATTAATAAGGAGTTAGAGCAAACTAGTTTAGTGCTAGGGTTTGAAGGTACATCATATATTAATTTAGAAAAGCTTTACCAAACCCATCTACTTTCTATAATATTCGGTGGCGGTATGTCATCGCGTTTATTTCAAAGTATTCGTGAGAAATTAGGTTTAGCATATGCAGTAGGTAGTTATAATAGTGCTTATTTTGATAGTGGAGTGTTTACAATTTATGCATCCACTGCACATGATAAATTAGAATTATTATATAGAGAGATTAAAAACGAAATAATAAAAATGACTGAACAAGTAAGCACAGAAGAGATTCTTAGAGCTAAAACACAACTGCGTAGTAATTTACAAATGGCTCAAGAGAAAAATACCTATAAGTCAGAAGAAATAGGTAAAAATTATTCTGTTTTCGGTCAATATATTTCTCCTGAAGAGATTATGGAAATTATCATGAGCATAAAAGCTGATGATATTATTAATACGGCAAATAAAATATTTAGTGGTACTACTACGTCGGCAATTATCGGTCCGAATGATCTTCAGGGATTTTAATGATATGCTTGTGTGGATACCAGAGTCGTCATTGCGAGCGGCCGTGGGCTGCGTGGCAATCTCATGAAATAATAACAAGTTCCTGAGATTGCTTCGTCAATTACTTCGTAATTTTCTCGCAATGACGAGGAAAATGAATTTTGAGACAAATAAATGAAAAAAAAATTATATGAAGGTTCAAGTAAAATTTTATATTCTGCCGAAGAAGATTTTTTACTTATAATGGCTTTTTCCGATAAGGCTATTTTAGAAACAGGTGAGATTGTTGATATATCAGGTAAAGGAGTACTTAATAATAATATTTCTTCCTTTCTAATGGATAAACTGGAAATGATCGGCATTGAAAATCATTTTATCGAAAAAATAAATATGAGGGAGCAATTAATTCAATATGTTGAGGTTTTCCCGATACAAGTAATAATATCATCAGTAGCGTGCAGTAGATTTGTAAAAGAATTCGGAATTGATGAAGGGTATGTATTTGATAAACCTATCATTGATTTTAAGGTCCGAAGTCGTGAATTTAAATATCCGATAGTTAATGAGTATCAAATATTAAATTTCGGCTGGTTAACTAGGGATGAAATTAAAGCGGTAAAAGAGCAGGCTTTGCGTATATATGATTTTCTAAGCGGCTTATTTATCGGTGTCGGGATTCGGCTTGTTGAGTGTAAATTAGAATTTGGGCGTGTGTTTAACGGTGAAGAATCTATCATTATGTTAACTGATGAAATTAGTCCGGATAATTGTAGATTATGGCATATTAACAGTAATGAAAAATTGGGATTTGAATTGCTTGAAAAAGAACCAAATAAGGTTTTTGAATCATATCAGCTAATAGCTGATCGTTTAAAAGAAAAATAAATATATTTTTTAAGCGATATATGCTATTTTGGACTGTTTAAGGTTTTATTACAAAGTTCGGTTTTTCGTCATTGCGAGGAAAATTACAAAGTAATTGACGAAGCAATCTCAGGAACTTGTTATTATTTCATGAGATTGCCACGCAGCCTACGGCTGCTCGCAATGACGATTAGGTGTCTACGCAGGAACAACATTTCTGATTTTTAATAATTTTTTACAGTAAAAAAGATGAAAATACGATTTATTATAATAAGCTTTATAGCTCTAATCCTAGTAGGGTGGGGATATGCTGCCTATAAATTTGAACATCAAAGTAAAGAAAATATTATCTCTATTCTTGATAAATATGAAGAATATATAACTTATGATGCAATAAAAGTTAATAAATATGGATTTAGTGTTACTTTAAATAAAGTAATGTTAAAACCTATAGATTTTTATTTTGATGAAATAGTTATTAGACATATACCGTTTTTGAATATTACAAAAATTGATTCTTACGGAAATAATGTAAAAATTACTACCGCTCAAGATGAAAAAAATATTTTTTACTCACCTGATCATCATACAACAATTTGGTTTAGAAAATCTTTGTTTAATAGAGAGCCTGATTATTGGAAATTAAGCTTGAGTGACAATAAATCAACGCTTTATAGTTTTCTAGATGCAGAAAAATTAGCAGAGAGTGATATTAGTAATTCTGTAATTACTAATACTAAGACATCGGATAACCTTAATTTGTTAATTTTGGATGGAAAAAATACTGTTTCTTTTATTTCTGAAAATTACAGAAGAAATTTATATGATAAAATTTTTGAATTTTTGAGAGATCAAATAGCTAATGACTCTGATACTGCTTTCTTTGAGTATGGTTTGACAAAGTTAGATATATTGAATTTACCTATTTCTTACAATTCCAAATTAAAACTAAAATATAGTGATGAGTTAGTAGCGCTTGGGAAATTATTAATTCAAAATTTTTCTCTAGATCAAAAGCAAGATGAGAATATGCATGCTGTTATTTTTATGCAGATGTTAGGAGAATTAGTAAAAGGTAAGCCGTTTTTATTTGCTTGTGATATTGAAAGAAAAGGAAAAGTAGAAAGTAATTTATATAAATTAAATATAGAAAAAGATAAAATTTTTGATTTTGCTTTAAATCTACTATAGAACCTTCTGAAACATACCAAAAAACGGCAGCTGAAGCTTTAGGAAGCTACTTTAGTAATAGTTTAAACAAAAGAGCTGAGTTAGATAAAATTTTTAAACTAACTAGCCCTATTACTCAAGAAGATGGGGAAAGAGTAATGGGTGTTTTTGCAAAAATAAATAATTCCGAATTTAATTTAAAAGGTGAGTTTGATCCTGAAGCAAAAAAATTATCCGGTAAAACTAATCTTGTAATGGATGATTTTAATTTTGCTATTGATATTGATATGCCTACTATAGATAATCCTCTGAATCTAGAAAGCGTAATAAAATTATCGGATCCGAGTGCGGTTATAAATAATTTTGTGCATTATACTAATAATGCTATTGTACCGGTGCTTAATAAAATAGAAGATTCTAAGGAATTTGCTTTAAATCTAGGAAAACAATCTTCAGTAATAAAGCAATACGGCTTTAGGGCAATAGAAGTTTTTAGTAAAAATTCTGAATTAAAAGACGGTGAATCTTTAGTCGTGGATGTAAAAAGTAAAGACGCCGGACTAACCTTTAACGATAAAGCTATTGATCAGATCCTTAGTGATACAAGAGTATTAGAATTTATGAATGCCATGGCTATGATAGATCAAGAAAGAAAGTAGTCTAAGTGTCATTCCTGCTTTTGCAGGAATGACATAAGAGCTACGAGATAAGGTCTACAAGTAAAAAATTTGAAGAAAAAATAAGTTATAAAAGAATGATTAATATTTCCTTTCCCGATGGGAGTATAAAACAATTTGCAAAAAACATTACCGCCTATGAAGTAGCAAGTGCAATTTCAATGTCACTTGCTAAAGCAGCAATGGTTGCTGAAATAAACGGTGAGCTTCAAGACTTAAGTATCGTAATTGAAAATGATTGCAAGCTTCGTATTTTAACTGCGAAAGATCCTGAATGTCTCGAGATAATAAGGCACGATGCGGCACATTTAACAGCAGAAGCAGTAAAGGAACTATTCCCTGAAACTCAGGTAACGATTGGTCCTGCAATTGAAAACGGTTATTATTACGATTTTGCTCGTGATAAACCTTTTACCACTGATGATTTAGCCGTTATAGAAGCTAAAATGCAAGAACTTTCACAAAAGAACGAGCAAGTAACAAGAGAGCTATGGGATAGGGATAAAGCCGTAGAGTTTTTTAAATCGATAGGAGAGCATTATAAAGCCGAAATTATTGATTCAATTCCGGCAGGTGAGCCAATTACTTTATACAGGCAAGGTAATTTTATTGATCTATGCCGAGGCCCACATGCTCCTTCTACAGGGGGTGTTAAGCATTTTAAGTTGATGAAAGTTGCAGGAGCGTATTGGCGAGGTGATAGTCGTAATGAGATGTTGCAGCGTATATACGGCACTGCTTGGGCCACGAAGGAGCAGCTAGATAGTTACCTCTTGATGCTTGAAGAAGCCGAAAAGCGTGATCATAGAAAGCTTGGGCGTGAGCTTGATTTATTCCACTTCCAAGAAGAAGCTCAAGGAATGGTATTTTGGCATGATAAAGGCTGGAGTATATATAATACCATTGAGCAGTATATTAGGAAAAAGATTCGTAAAAACGGTTATACCGAAGTTAAGACTCCTGTTTTGGTTGATAAAAGCCTTTGGGAGGCTTCAGGACATTGGGAAAAGTTTCGTGATGATATGTTTGCGTTAGAAACAGACGACAAGACATTAGCTTTGAAGCCGATGAATTGCCCTTGCCACGTGCAGATTTTCAAACAAGGTATCAAGAGTTACCGTGATTTACCTCTTCGTATGTCGGAGTTTGGTTTGTGCCATCGTAATGAGGCATCCGGTGCGTTGCATGGTTTAATGAGGGTGCGGAGTTTAGTGCAAGACGATGCACATATATTTTGTGCTGCGGAACAAATTACCGATGAAACGGTTAATTTTTGTAAATTACTGACTGAAGTTTATAAGGATTTCGGCTTTACTGATATAAAGGTAAAATTCTCTGATCGTCCTGAAATCAGAGCAGGGAGCAATGAAGTTTGGGATAAGGCTGAGAATGCTTTAAAAGAAGCAGTAGAACAAGCAGGGTTTACTTATACACTCAACCCGGGCGAGGGGGCATTTTACGGTCCGAAGCTTGAGTTTGTATTAACCGATGCGATAGGGCGGCAATGGCAATGCGGTACGCTTCAGATGGATTTTGTTTTGCCGGAGCGGTTAGACGCTAGCTATGTTGCAGCAAGCGGAGAGAAAAAAAGACCCGTAATGCTACATAGAGCGATCCTTGGCTCACTTGAGCGTTTTATTGGTATATTGATCGAAGAATATGCAGGTAGGTTTCCGCTTTGGCTTGCACCAGTGCAGGTTGCTATTGCAACTATTACCAGCGATTTGAACGATTATGCTTTGGAAGTGCAGAAAGCTTTAATTGATAACGGGGTAAGAACGGATTTTAATATCTCACCTGATAAAATTAACTATAAGATTCGTGAGTTTTCTAATCAAAAAATACCGATGATTGCAGTAATCGGTAAACAAGAGCAAGAAAATAAACAAGTAGTGATTAGAAGGCTCGGAACTACTGACCAAGAAGTATTATCTGTTAAGCAGTTAATAGCTGTGGTTAAAGAAGAGAATGAGAAATATTTGTAGATTTTAAATCTAAAGGATTATATAAGATAATAATACGTATCATAGGGATATGATATCCTAATTAGGAAAAAATCCTAAGGAGATTATGTGAGAACTATTATTAATATAGCTGATTCGCAAATTAAAATTCTAGATAAACTATCCAAGAAAAAAATATCAAGAGATAAAACTATTGGGCAAGCTTTAACTAGTTACATTGCTAGTAATGATCACAATAATAAGGCATTTGAAAACGCTTTTGGACTCTGGAAAGATAAAAATCTAGATAGTTTAGAATATCAGGCTAAATTACGTAATGAGTGGAACGAATGAAAGCTACTTTTGATACTAATATATTAATAGATTATCTACAATAATGTCATTCCGTTGATCGCACATGGGTGACAACTTAAGGATCGATGTCATTCACGCGAAGGCAGGAATCCAGGGTAAAGCGAGATAAATCGAGCTTTCCAAAAAAATCTTTTAGACCAAGATTTTTTTATAAATTTTACTTTTCAAATAAAGCTTTAAGGTACTGGATTCCCGCTTTTGCGGGAATGACATAAGAGTCATGCAACAAGGGCACGCAGGTATGATATGAAACGGGCCATGTAATAAGGCCGCTTTTATCTAAGAATTATATTTCTCAACTTATGAAAATCAAAACTTATCCTGTTTCTTTTTTATGGTCTGTTATAAAGCCGTATAAATATTGGTATTTTGTTATGATGCTTGGGCCTATTGCAAGCGGCTTTCATCCTATTATATATAATTATGCCGTAAAGCTTTTGCTTGATTTATTTACCCAAAATGAAAAGATTATATTTGCTCAAAGTTATAAACCGATAATATGGTTTGTAGCAGCACAAGCTATACTTGATGGTGCTTGGCGTGCTCATAGCTTTGCACAACTTAAAGCAATGCCTCATATCTTTCAAGGCATGATGAATAAAATATGTAATCACTGTTTTAATTTGCCGTATACTTATTTTCAAAATAACCTTTCCGGTTCTATCGTTGGAAGAGTACGGGGAATAGGTGATAATTATTATAAAATGCACCAAGCAATCGAGTATCAATTAAGCAAACCGTTATTAATTACCTTGCTTCCCAGTATTGCACTGGGTCTTACTAATATTAAAGTATTTGTTGTCATTAGTACCTTTATGGCTATTGACTTATCGCTTGCTTTACAGTTTTTTACTAAACTTGCTAAAATGGAACAAGATAAGCAAGATTCTTGGTAGCTGATTGTATTATAAACATCTTTACTATTTTTTCGTTTGCAGCAAAGCAGCGAGAATTAAATAAAGTAAATGATTATTACCATAATGTACATATTGCTTTTATTGTGTCCCTTACTTTTTTAGTTACTGAAAATTCGTGGCATGCCACTATGGAACTTAAAGACTTTTTAGAAGATATAGCCGCGTTTCGCTCCGCCTTTACAATAATGCAAATCCCACAAGATATAAAAAATGCTGCTGAATTAAAAATCTTCAAAGGGGAGATTATATTTAAGGATATATCGTTTGCTTATAAAGAAGGGAGTAGTGTATTCCAGTCTCTTAATTTGTATATTAAAGCCGGTGAGAAAGTGGGTATTGTCGGGCATGCAGGTAGCGGTAAATCCACTTTAATTGTATTATTATTGAAAAATTTTAAGCCGGAATTGGCAATATTATAATCGATAACCAAAGCCTTTACGATACTTCCTCTGACAGCCTGTGGGAGCAGATATTATTAATTCCTCAAGATATTATGCTTTTTCATCGCTCAGTAGGTAAGAATATCGGATATGCAAAAGAGAATGCTTTGCCTTGGGAAATAGAAAATGCCGCCAAAGCTGCAAATATCCATGAATTTATCGAAAGTTTACCGGAAAAATATAACACCATTGTCAGTGAGAGAGGAGTAAAGCTAAGTGGCGGACAGAGGCAACGTATAGCAATTGCCCGTGCTATTCTTAAAAACGCTCCGATTTTGGTTTTAGATGAAGCAACTTCAAGCTTTGATAGCCATACAGAGCAAGAAGTACAAAAATCTATTAATACCATGCTTGATATTGAGAATGTAACAATAATTGCTATAGCCCACAGATTATCTACTATCAAGCATATGGATAGAATTATTGTTATGGATAAAGGCAAGATCGTAGAAGACGGCACTTTTAAGGAACTCTGGGAGCATCAAGTTAACGGATTTGTTTAAACCGGCGTTATTAAGAATATGTAAGGTGTCTCTAGGCAACAAAAAGCTAACTATGAAGTTCATAACCTAATAAAAGGCATTTATTACATTTATAATCAAATATTTCATGAAATGTTGTTTTGAATTGCCAATCTTTTTTACAAGATGGACAATTTGAATAATTAGAACGTGCATAGGAGTTTCCTGATACCGGTGCTGCTATAGGATAAAAAACTTTCTTTTTTAAACATTTTTGTATTCGCTTACTCATTTTTCTTCCTTTTATAGAAATATCACTATCTAATTCTGCTAATTGTTTTTCCATTAAAGGTTCTAATGTTTATAGCTTGAAAGCCATAAGCTGTAAGCTGCCGCATAATCATTTTGCCAAGAAGTAATTGTTCCTCCGAGATATCGGTCTTCATTTATTATATATAAAGGTAGATATCTCCCCTCATCTGTACGTAATACAAGCTGCTCTTCATAAGCTTTTGACCATGAAATAGGATATAAATAGAGAAATTTTGCATTTTCAATATCAATAGGTGTTTCACTAACATAGTCTGCTGTTATTTTATAACTAATTATTACGCCAATTGCTCTAATTCATCTTTATCTTTCAATGCATGATAGCTTAAATGTGAAGCATGCAAAGCATCTTTATTAGGAATTACTGCATAAAAAACCAATTTATTTTTTGTAGGACTAAAAATTCTCCATTATTTAATATATTACCGTTTTGGTATAAAGAACCGATAAAACTACAAAGTAAATGCCAAGCTTTTCCGTAAGCATTTAATAAGAATTGCTTACTTTTATTAAACGATATAGTAACAAGATATATATTGGGACTGTTGCGAGATAATTTTTAATAGTAAAATGAGAGGAAAACAGATAAATAAATATTTAGCTCTGTCCAAATATTTTTAAAAAGAAATTCTGTTTAATATTGAGATAAAATTTATTCAATAGTATAGTAATTTAATAGAGATTTGTTTACAGAGTTAGGATTTTTATTAACAAATTTCTCTAAGCTATTAAAGTTGTTAAAACCACTAATCGTTTTAAATTAAAACATATGGCATTCATAAATTCAGAGAATTGATTTTTGGCAATTCCTATATATCTAACCCGTTTATTATCTTTTGAAAATACCCTCTCAAAAGGTGCTCTGATTTTCGTATAATATTTATCAAGGTCAAAATTCTTATCTTTCATATTATTTTTCTTTATTGAGCAAAGATGGAACCCCTTTTTAGCTGCTGCATTCTTGGCAGAGATTGTACAATAACCTTTATCAACATATGTAGCACCGGAGCTTGGCATAACATGCTTAAAACCTTTGCTATCAGTAACATTTGCAGGGGTAACTGCAACCTTATTGATCATTCCTGATTGAATATCGACACTCACATGTTTTTTATAACCATACCAAAATTTATTTGCTCCCTTACAGCCAATTTTAGCTTGTTTATCCTTTACAACCTTAGGCAGAGTCTCATTATTCAATTTATCATATTTTTGTGTTCTTAGTTTATCACGTTCCTCCCAAAGATTAGCTTTTGAGATTAAATGAGAAGCATCTACAAAGGTAAATACTTCACCCATATAGCCTTGTGCTCGTAGTTGATCTCGGAATTTTACAAATATTTTTGATAGTAAATTAGTGCCTATTTTTTTACGTATTTTACTAAATACACTATAATCAGGCGTCTTCTCTGTAAGAGCAAAATCACAAAACCATTTTGCCGCTGTGCTATCAGCTAAATAACGTTCCAATTCCCGATCCGATAAGTCTTCCATAAATTGCAGCAGCAAACATTTAAACAGCCTCACTATACCATAGCCTTTATAGTTAGCTTCGCATTCTACTGCTAATAACTCAGCTTCAACTGCTTTAAAATTGAATAAACTTTTGAATTTACGATATTGATGATCCACACTTATTAACTCATCTAAACTTACCATTATCATTTGATACTCAGACATATGAACATATTTTTTGTTTTTTTTAATTATACCTGCTATCCTCTCATCTCGCAACAGTCCCATAATACCAATCGAGATAAGATAATTATATTATCAGGTGAACATATTGCTTTTGATGATAATCCATACGCTTAATAAATACGTTCTTCTCGTGGAAGATTGGTTGCGTGGATACATGCACCGTCATTGCGAGGAGCAAAGCGATGCGGCAATCCAGAGCAATAATAAAAAAAGGCTATAAATTAGCATTTTTGGCAATGACGGGAACACTGATCCACTTAGCAACTTTCTAAGACCCAAGCAGTACCTGATTTTGTAGTGTAAATAATTCCGCAGCTCCGCCTTTAGCAAGTTTTAACATTGCTAAAAACTGCTCTTCGGAAAAAGGATTTTTCTCTGCCGTGCCTTGTACTTCGATTAAATTACCGTTACCTGCAAACACAAAATTACTATCCACGTCCGCATCACTATCTTCTAAATAATCCAAATCTAGTATCGCCTCACCTTTATATATACCGCAAGAAATAGCTGCAATTTGACTAATTAACGGGTTCACCTTTAAAACTCTCTTTTTCATCAAGGACCTAATAGCTAGGTGCAATGCTACGTAGCTCCCTGTTATTGCTGCAGTTCTAGTACCGCCGTCAGCATTAATAACATCACAATCTATGATAATTTGCCTCTCGCCGAGTTTCCTCACGTCAATTACACATCGCATCGCCCTACCTACTAAACGCTGTATCTCTTGCGTTCTTCCGCCTTGTTTCCCAAGTGCCGCTTCTCTTTTAATACGCTGTGATGTAGAACCGGGAAGCATACCGTACTCGGCAGTAATCCAGCCTTGATTTTGTCCCCTCAAGAATGGCGGTACGGTAGTTTCACAAGTAGCACTACACATGACATGTGTATTACCGATTTTAATAAGACATGAACCTTCCGCATTAATAAGCGGGGATAATTCTAATGAAATAGGACGTAATTGATTGCTTTTTCTTCCTGACTGTCTCATAATACAATTTGTACTCCATAAGTAAAAATAAATAGTAGACGAAGTTTAATTTGGAAAAGAGTAAGGCGTTTCATATTTTTTGACCGCAGCGTACATACTAATAAGTGAGGATAAAAAAATACGAAACAACGACACCAATTTTTCAAATTAAACGAGTATACCATTGAAAAAATTTTTATTAATATATATATATATATATATCTCAAAAAAGAACATAAATATAAAGTAAATAATATGATAGACGATAATATAGAAAATAATGAACAAACAATAAATGATATTGCTGAAGAGGTAGTGGAAACGGCAAATCCGGAGATAACAGCGTTAAAAGCCGAGATTGAAGAGCTAAAAGATAAGCTAATAAGAACTACTGCTGAAATAGACAATACAAGAAAGCGTTTAGAAAAAGCACGTGACGAAGCAAAAGATTATGCAATTGCTACATTTGCTAAAGAACTACTAAATGTTAGTGATAATCTTTCAAGAGCATTAGCACATAAACCGGCAAATTCTGATGTAGAAGTCACAAATATTATTGCAGGCATTCAGATGACTAAAGACGAGCTAGACAAAGTCTTTCATAAACATCATATTGAAGAAATAAAGCCGGAAATAGGATCAATGTTCGACTATAATTTACATAATGCAATTGCGCAGATAGAACATCCTGATCATGCACCGAATAGTATTATTACTTTAATGCAATCAGGATATAAAATTAGAGATAGACTACTTCGTCCTGCTACCGTACAAGTCGTTAAAAAACCTTAATACTCGATCAACTTCAAAAATTGGCGTCGTCGTTTTACAAGAGCTTCAATTCTCACGTATTAAGTATATGCTGTGATCTTCGCCTTGTGAACTCCTAGCTTCTTTTTGAAGTTGATCTTCGTATAGAAAATGAGGAAAATAATAATGAATAGAACCGTTATATTTTGGCTAGTTTTTTTAGGGCTTTTTATCAGCGGTTTTATGCTAATTTCAGACGCAGTAAAGCCATTTTTTATCACATTTATAATATCTTACTTACTACAACCTGCTATAGGTTTTATCGCATCAAAATTTAAAATATCAAATAAATTTGCATCAAGCATAATTTATCTGATATTTTTGAGCATATTTTTCTTAAGCTTAACTATTTTGGCGCCGATAATTTATGGACAAATTTTTACTTTTATAAATAATATTCCAAAATATAACAATTATTTACAGGCAGAAATATTACCGCCTATAATGGTAAAAATTTATTCGATAGAACCTGATATTGCCGATAAAATCAAGAATTCTTTAAGCAATTTTATAAATAGTATATTTACTATACTTGGCAGTATTGCTAATAATTTTTGGCGTTATACTATTATAACTATTAACATATTTGTTTTATTTTTACTTATACCTATAATATTATTCTATTTCCTACGTGATTGGGCTAAAATTATTGCAAACATGAAATCATTATTACCTATAAAAACCCGACCGAAAATCCTTGAAATATTATCGGCAATTAATAATCTGTTATCTGCTTACATAAGAGGACAGCTAAATATTTGCTTATTATTATCTACTTATTATAGTATTGCATTTACCGTAATAGGTATTGATCTCGCTCTTTTACTTGGCATTTTAACAGGATTTTTAGTTATTATTCCTTTCCTTGGTACTTTTATATCGTTTCTTTTAACTCTAATTATCGGCTATTTAACTTTTGGTGTAACTACCAAATTACTATATATAATGATAATTTATCTAGTTGGAAATATTTGCGAGTCCTATATTTTCACCCCTAAAATTATCGGTGATAAAATAGGGTTGCATCCTCTTTGGATTATATTCTCAATTTTTGCCTGCGGCAGTTTATTGGGAATTATTGGAATATTTTTTGCTATACCGATTGCAGGGATTACAAAAATTTTACTTTTGAATCTAATTAAATTTTATAAATCTAGCAAATTCTACCAAATAGACGACTAAAAAATTCTTATAACAGTGCAGCAATATATATTTCGTTTTATTACTTCTAATAAATATCATCCTGATGAATTTATTGTTTCTAGTTCTAACGATCAAGCTTATAATATTATAAAAAATTGGCAGTGCGGCTTTGGCGTTAACCCTTATAAATTTACTTTATTAATTAAAGGACCTTCTTCGTCAGGCAAAACTTATTTAACCAAAATATGGCAAAATTTAAGCAATGCCTATATTATTAAAGATATTTTTTTTAATGAAGAAATTTCAGAAAAATATAATGCTTTCATCATTGAAGATATTGAAAACTGGCAAGAGCCGACATTACTTCATATATTTAATATTATTAACGAAAAACAAAAATATCTTTTACTTACCGCATCTGATAAAAGCAGAAATTTTACTTTACCCGATTTATCTTCACGTATTAAATCAGTACTTAGTATTCTATTAAACTCACCTGACGATGAATTAATCAAAATTCTAATATTTAAGCATTTTGCTATTTCTTCGGTCACAATATCCGGACAAATAATAGATTTTCTTTTAGTAAATTTGCCTAGGGAATATTCTAAAATTATAGAAATATTAGACAATATTAACTATTTTGCTTTAATTGCCAAAAGAAAAATAACAACTTCATTAGTCAAAGAAGTTTTAAATAAGTATAATCATAAAACATTGTAACTTTTTCCTTGACTTGAAATCTTCTCAATATAACCTTGCTATAAATTAACTTTTTAGAAAAAATTGTGTTGGGATACGAAAAAAAACAAAAAAGTTTAAACAGAGAACAAAAACGGGCTATAGGCATAGGCTTAATATCTATAGGTACTTTTTGAGAATATTTTGATCTTATGCTATATGTTCATATGGCAGTACTAATTAATGAGCTTTTCTTTCCGCAATATGATACTCACGTTAATCGACTTCTTGCAGTTTTTTCTTTTTGTTCTACTTTTATTTTTAGACCCTTAGGAGCTTTATTATTTGGCTGATAATATAGGTCGGAAATCCACAGTCATTATTACCACTATTTTAATGTCATTTTCTTGCATAGTTATGGCTAATCTTCCTACTTATGCCCAAGTAGGTGCTAGTGCCGCCTGGATAGTAACAATATGCCGTATAGTGCAAGGTATGTCATCCATGGGAGCAAGAGTAGGAGCAGAATTATATTTAACGGAATCTGTTGGAGTTCCTAAACGCTTTCCTACCGTAGCATTTGTAGGGGTGTGTGCTAGCTTAGGATTAACTGTGGCCCTTGGCGTAGAAACCTTAGTTACATCCTATGGCTTTAATTAGCGTATCGCATTTTGGGTAGGTGCAGGAATTGCATTAATAGGTAGTGCTGCTAGGACTACTTTGCTAGAAACACCGGATTTTGTTGATGCTAAGCATAGAATACAAGAAACGATAAAAGATAGTAATATAATTGATGTAGCAACGATAAAATGTAGCAACGATAAAAAATAATCCTGTATGGCAGGGAAAAGTTAATAAGAAGAATGCAATCTATTATTTTTTAATACAACTAGCACAACCAGTATGGTTTTATTTTGCTTATATTCATTGTAGTAATATACTTAAAGATTCGTTACACTATACCACTGAAGCAGTAATACATCAAAATTTCATTATTTCTATAGTAGAATTTTTTGTAGCACTAGCACTTACGTGTTTATGCTATAAATTTCATCCACTAAAAATTTTAAAAACGCAATTAGTAATATTTTTAACTTTTCTTCTATCTAGTCCATTAATATTAGATAATATAACGCAAGGTTAGCAAATTCTCTTAATTCCACTAATTGTAGTTACTTTTTCTCCAAGTAAACCTCCAGCAATTCCAATATTTTATAAAAGTTTTCCGGTTTTAAAACGATTTACCTATGCTAGCTTTATATATACTTATTCAAGAGCCGCTATGTATGTATGTAATTAGTTCTTTTGGACTTGTTTATTTAACAGAACGTTTTAATAATTTAGGATTGGTGATGATAGTAATTCCTATTATTATAGGGTATAGCCTCGGTATATCACCTTTTAAAAAGCTAGAAGTTGAAGCAGGAAATTATTATTGAATATAAAAGGTGCAATGCGGCTTGCACCTTTTATATAAATTAAATTAGTTATATACTTTATCTTCTTCAGCTAATTCGGTTTTAATTCTTTCAAGCAGAGCAAAAATCTTACAATATTCTTCAAGCTGTGCGTTTATCTTTTGCAGCTCATCTAAAGTACTACTAAAATCTTCTTGTATTAAATAGGTTTCTACAGTTTTATTCTGCTCTAATGTTTTAAGCATAATATCTTGTAACAATTTATTATAGTGATTTTCTAACTTAGGTGTATTTGACATAATGATTAATAAATAACTTTGTATTTTAATTAATATATGAATTTTTTAATAATACAATCACTTTTAGTTAGTTTATGTTATTATTTATCTCTCTTTGCTCTATTAACACTAATTCATGATAAAGATTTACCTTAAATTTGCATTTTAAGTAATTTAATTATAGATAACTATTAACAAATTTTAATAATTATCTATAATGCACCCTAAAACAGATTAAAGGCATACAAATGGAGCGAATAGAATGGCACGACCTATAGAAGAAGAAAATAAATATGCACAATCACTAGAAAAAGATTTAGATATTGTAAAGGCATCATCCAATAATATAGACACAGTACCTAAAAAGCAGCCTATAATATTTAGAAGTATGGATGATATAGAAGTTATATAAAGGCGTAACTTGGAGCGTATAATTTCTCAAGAAACAGTAAAAAGTAAAGATGATTTATAATACATAATGAGCAGCAACAAACGCAAGACAAAAGTAATAAAGGTACTAAATCATTATTTATAGCATCGGTTATAACAAATGGAATAAATAATATAGTGAACGTGGCGGGGATATCAGCAGCTATAGTCGGTAATAATGTAGCACAAATAATTTCATCAATAAATATAGGATTACAATCATTAAAAGGTGCTAAAGATTCGGTCAATCCCAGGATAGGATAAAGTTAATTAAGGAGCTAAACCATAATATTAATCAAGAAACACAAAAAGCAGATATAGGTAATTATAAAAATATACAAGCATTAGCAGAGATAGGATATAAACAAACTATTTAAACTGCAGCATTAAACGCATTACTACAAGATAAGAATTACTTTAGATTTACCGATCAAGAAAAACAACAGCGATTTAATCAGCTTAGTGAAGCAATAACATCACAAAATATAATAGTAGGTATACTAAAAGATATAGATAGGGCACATAGTCCTTTTTATAAACAACCGGAACAAATAACTACTCATAAAAGCGTGTTAACAAAAACAGTTGAAAATACAAATACTAACGATCATAAGGAATACAAAACGATACAGTAAAAAAAGAAATTAGAACTAAGCGGCACAGAAAATATAGTAAATAGAATTGGGAAACAATTAATTAATAATACTATTTCTAATAAAAATACAGGTACGCCAAATAATTATATAAAAAGAATTGAAAAAAAAGATTTAGGGTTAATAAGGTAAAATAGGAAATCATCAATAGACTTCTTGTATAACCTATCTTATAAAGAGGAAACACTCACCGCACACTGCAACATACAAAAAGTAGGTAAGGATATGAGTATAAGATTGACGTACAAATATTTTTCTCTCAATTAGTTTATTATCATACTATTAACATCATTAATGAATAGTAAAAATAAGCTAACAATGAGTTGCATTTTATTTCTTTATTTATCGTATAAGGCGAAATTTCCTATTGACTTTTATACAGTATAGTTCTTTATTAATTTTAACTAATCTGTAAAAAAGTATGTGAAGTTACGCAAAAGAGCAAAAAAGTTTAGCCCGTAATCAAAAAGAAGCAATAGGGAGTCAATCATTTTTTTTGTGTAAGTTCATTTTTTATTTTCCAATAAATCATATTTAAAATTCCCACAAAGTATTTCAAATTGATTTAAAGCTAATGACCAATCTTTTATAGGCATAGTCCATTTTTTAGCCGCATTTTGCAAGGCTAAAAATATTATCTTTTGAATTGATTTATCATCTGGAAATACACCTTTATTTTTAATAATTTTCCTAATTTGACGATTTATAGACTCTATGGTATTCGTGGTATAAATCACCTTTCTAATCTCCTCAGGAAAGGCAAAAAATGGTATTATTCCTGACCAACTACGCTGCCAAATATCAGAAATTACTGGATATTTTTTATCCCATTTTACACTAAATTGTTGCAGTTTTAAACGAGCCATTTCTTCGTTATTTGCCGTGTAAATTTGTTTTAAATCTGATGTTACCTCTTTTAAATCCTTATGTGACACGTACTTTACTGAATTGCGTACCATATGCACTATACATAGTTGTACTATAGTAGCAGGAAATATGCTACTGATAGCCTCAGAAAAACCTTTTAAACCATCAACGCAAGCAACATAAATTTGTTCTACACCTCGATTCTTTAATTCAGTTATACTTGCATCCAAAATTTAGAGCCTTCATTTTTTCCTATCCAAATGCCCAATAACTCCTTCTTGCCTTCTATATTAACCGCAATTGCCAAATATACAGCTTTATTTATTACTATATGATTATCTCTAGATTTAACATATATGCAATCCAAATACAATATTGGGTATATCCTATCTAAATAGCGATTTTGCCACCTAGTTACCTCCTCTAGTACTCCATCTGTTATGGTTGATATTAAATCACTAGATACTTCAGTTTGATATATTTCTTCTAAGTGACCACGAATCTCACTGACTGTCATACCTCTACCATAAAGTGAAATTACCTTCTCATCAAATCCATTAAATCTCCTCAGCCCTTTTGGTATTAATTGTGGATTATACTCACCTTCCCGGTCTCTTGGTACTTCTAATGTCAACTTACGACTATCATCATCAATTACTGTCTTTTCATAGCTACCATTACGACGATTATTGTCTACTTTTTCTACTTTACTATGCTTTGAGTAGCCCAATTCATGATCTAACTCACTTGCTAATATTTTCTCAACTATTTGTTTCTTTAGCTGTTGAAATAAACCATCTCGACCAAATAACTCTGATGGGTCTGCTTTTGATAATAATTCTTCTACTAGCTGATTACTTATGTTTAATTTTTCTTTATCTTTACCTATTTCTTTAGCCATAATTTCCCTTTGTTTTAGTTACTTCTTTTTACAGTAATCTCTTACTGCTTTTTTTGCAACTTACACAAATTTTATTATAGACTCTCAACTAGTTTCAGAATTTTCTATTTTTGCTTTTAGCTCTTCTATTTCTTCTATAGTTAGCCCTGTTGAATCTGCTATTATATTGACATCTATATCTTTAAGTAACAAGTTCTTTGCTATTTCTATGCTTATTTCAGCTTTCCCTTTTTCACACTGTTCGTCTAAAGCTATTTCCTCGGCATCTTCCATTAATTTCGCTCTTATATAGGCATCATATTCTTCGGCGGTGAGGTTATGCATTGCTATTATATTGTATGCATCTAATACTTTCTCGCTCTTTATATTTGCAGGTGGGCTGTTTTATGTTTCTGCACACTTAAATAAATGTAGCCACTCATCTATAGTAGTTTCAATCTTATCTTTATCAAAATTTTTAAGCTCTATAAATACATAGGAAAAATCAAATAAATATTGCTTATTTGTTTTAGTTTCAAGCATTTTATGAAGACTTATACAAGGTACTTCATCATCAAACATTTTAGTCTTAATAAGTGAAATAACTATTACCGGTAATAAATCTTTATGCTTTATTCCTTGTGTAAGTTGCTGTACGTAAGAATGAGCAGAATAATATTGCACTCTTTTTAAGTAATCGCTTTCATTTCTTTTTTGCATCTCGATTATATACCAGCTACTGGCTTCATCTTTAACCTTTAAATCAAATATGCTTTTTGTCCCCTTTATCGAGCATAGGTACTTGCTCTACAGGTATAAATTCTATTGCTTTAATTCTAAGCCCCTCAGGTAGTGCAAGAACTGCATTGATAAATTCCTTGAACCTCTCTAAATCACGAAAGATTTTTTTAAATACACTATCATTAGTGGGATCTAAATATCTTTGCATATTAATTATTACTTTTGGTATTACTCATATTATATAGCTTTTTAAGTAATCAGTAAATAATACTAGAATATGTACTTTTAATAGAATAATTATTGCTATTTTTTAACAAAAATTACGTACTTTGATCCGTTCTAATGGATACGATTGCTGACATGCCGGGAACTAGATTAGCATTTGGGGATTCAAAATCTATTAAAACAGGTACACGTTGTACGCTTTTAGTAAAATTACCGGTAGCATGATCTGGTGGGATTAAGCTAAATTTAGAGCCGGTAGCAGGAGCAATATTACGAATCTTCCCGTAAATTACCTTTTTAGGCAAAGCATCAAATTCAATTTTGACTTTCATGCCGGACTTAAATTTCTGAATTTGTGTTTCTTTAAAATTAGCCTGAATATACATAGTATTATCTTGAACTATAGAAAACAACGCCCTACCCGGTACTATGTAATTTCCGACTTCTAAACTACTATTACCGAATATACCGGGTACCATAGCAATAAGTTTAGTATTTTGTAAGCTCCTTAAGGTTACTTTTTTATTTTCTGTTAGCTCTTTAAGTTTTTCCTGTTCTGCTGCTTTTTCAAGCTCAAGAAGCTGTAAATGTTGCTTAGATATATCTAAATCTAATTGTGCTTGTTTATAATCCGTTTTGGCTTTTTGATATGTGTTTTTAGAATCATCTAACGTTTTAGAGCTAGCAAATTTTGCCTTATTTAATTCCTGCACTCTCATAAAATCTGTTGCAACAATATCAAAGCTTATTTTATTAAGCTTTAATTTTTCAGCTGCTTGCTCTAGGCTAATCTGCCCTATTGAGATTTTTTGCTCTATAATTTCTATATTTTTTATGCAAGCTTCAATAGATGCTTCAAGTGCTGCAAGCTTTGCCTTATAATCTCTATCGTCAATTTCACCTATCAGATCGCCTTTATTAACTTTAGTATTATCGGTAACAAATAACTTTGTTAAAACACCGCTAACTTCAGCACTAACATTTGAAATATCTGCATCTATGTAAGCATTATCCGTGGATTGTGTATTTGCCCAAACATAAATTCTATATCCCAAATAAATAAATATGATTAAGGCTATAATAATTACATATTTAGTAAATGGATTATGTTTATATTTGTCGATAGCTTGTTGTAATACTCTCGGCATAATTAACTTCACCAATACCCTCTATGTTTCAAAAAATAACAAATTGGTATAGAAAGAATATATATAACTGCAATTAACGGCAGTGAATACCATGGATATATGATAAGATTTATAATAACAATAGCAACTAAAATCATTGCAAGCGATAAATATTCAGGTTTAATACTCAAATTTTTTGTTGAGATTGTAGGAAGCCTACTAGCAAGTAGAAAAGCTATAATAGCCAAATATATATTAATTGTTATAGTGTGAGTACGGGTATTGATATTTAATAACATACCGATTTCAAAATCTATCATTACAGGCATTAAAGCAAGTAAAGCACCACATGGGGCAGGTACACCGGTAAAAAAATAGTCAGTTTTTTTATCTTGTTTCGGTTGATAAATACCAACGTTAAAGCGAGCTAAACGTAGTGCCATACACACTATAAATAATAACATTACCGCTGATGAAAATACCTTATACTCATATTGTTGAAAAGACCATAAATATATCAGATAGGCAGGAGCTATACCGAAATTAGCAAAATCGCATAATGAATCAAGCTCTGCACCAAATGGGCTAACTGCATTTAGCATCCTTGCTATTCTACCGTCGATACCGTCAATAATTGCCGCTACTATAATGCAATATACCGCAAGTTCCCATCTGCTATCCAAAGCAAATTTTATAGAACTCATACCGGTTACTAAACCAAGCAACGTAATAAAGTTGGGAATTAATTTTATTAGAGGTACAGGCTTAGTTATTATAGATTTACGAATTTTTAACAATTTTTATACTCAAAATGTATTTATCACGTCATTGCAAGGAAAAAATAGTGTGGTTGCATGGCTGTCAATGTCTCATTCCCGCGTAGGCGGGAATGACATAAACAAACCATGCCTACGGCTGCTCGCAATGACGGTTTTAAAGTTATGAGGCTACTTCCTCTCAAACTTAAATTCTGTTGTCTTTTTACGTCCAAAATCAGCAATGATAGTTTCACCGCCTATAGCAGTCTGCCCTTTACTCACTAATAAAGCTGTTTTCAACGGTAGATAAACATCTACTCTGCTACCGAAACGAATTATACCGTATCGCTCGCCCGTTTTAACTTCATTACCCTCTTCTAAATCACAAACTATACGCCTTGCTATAAGTCCGGCTATTTGAACAAAAACAATTTTCTGACCTTGAGCAGTTTCCATTAATACTGATTGACGCTCATTATAAATACTAGCTTTATCGAGTGAAGCATTAAAAAATTTTCCTGGATTATAATGAAGCGCTAAAATTTTTCCGTTTGCCGGGATTCTATTAACATGGACATTAAAAATATTTAGAAAAATACTAACTCTAATCATTTCCACATCACCAAGCCCTAATTCCGGAGGCGGCAATGCTTCCTTAATTTCTTGAATTATTCCATCTGCAGGACTTATTACCAGATCATTACTTATAGGCACAACGCGATCAGGATTACGGAAAAAATAAATACACCAAGCAGTAGCAATACATCCAATACAGCCAAGTTTTTCATTAAATGATGCTAATAAAAAACTTACTAATGCAAAGCTAGCAATAAATATATATCCTTCGCGGTGAATAATTTTAAATAAATCATTATATTGTTTCATTTTCTATGAATCTCCTTATTATTTTTAACTATGCCTGCTCTGCTTTATCCTCTTGGTTCTCACTCTCGTTTTCATCTTCGTCTTGAGGGGTAGCTTGGACTTCTTGCGCAGAACCAAGAGCATATACGCATAAATCCGGGAGTGGAACACCGTTTTTTTTTGCAAGATCATTTAGCTGTGATATTGCTTTCATAACATCATCAGGAATAGTACCGCCTCTTTCGTCAGATAACCATTTTGCTTGAAATTGTAGCGGATGATGCCCTTCTTGAGGCGTACCTATATAAAACTTAAACTTGGCTCTTTGTCCACTAAAATCGCAGTCAAATTCAAACTCTTTATAATGTGCCATAACTTTATGAATTAATAATTATATTAATATTATTATAACAATAAAAATGCAAATCTAAAATAATTTCTTGTCTAATATTTTTTAAGTTTTTTAGCAATATAACGATTTGAATATAGAAATTTATCGCTAGAATCTATAATTATCCCGCCTGCTTCCTTAATAAAAAGCTCAAATGCATAATATAATGTAAAATTTAATAATGATAAACATATTAAATCCGCTTTACCTGACGCTACAAGCATAGCCCCATAGCAAAGAGAACCAAAAGATCTAATATTATCTACCTCTATCTCCTCCAAATCATTATGATTTACATCTTCAATAATTGCTAAACAGTTTTTTAAATCGGCATTATCGGAAACTCTAAGTCTTAATCCTTGATAATTAGAGTTTAAATTATTTTTTTCTATCCAAGCTCCCTTACCTTTTTCAGCATAATAAATTTCATTAAGAGCAGGAAAATATATTACTGTAGAAGTAGGAGTTAAAACTTCTTGATTCCTTTTTAAATAAGTTACGGATATCGCAAAAAAAGGTATGCTTCTGGCAAAATTATTTGGGCTATCTATAGGATTAATTAAAAAAACACTCTCATAATTATTATTTAAATCGAATTTATCCTCCGGAAAAAATAAATATTGTGTATGTTTTTGTAATTCTTCACATAATAAAGTTTTTAATTTTACATAAGATCGCTTACAAAATTCTTCATTTCTTACAGAATTTTTTTGTAGCATTTCAAGTTCTAAAAAATCTCTATGCAAAAACTTAACAGCTTTACGCAGGGCATTAATTAATAAATTAGTTATAGGTTGCATTTGATATTTTTACTTTAAGATATTAGTTTTAGCAATTATGTCGTATGGCTTTAAAAAATTGATACCATTCCTCGCTAAAAGCATTGCCTGAGTGGATGCTGAAAGTCATCATTGCGAGGAAAAACTGTAAATTTTGACTAAGCAATCTCAGGATATTTGACGAGATTGCCACGCAGCCTACGGCTGCTCGCAATGACGGGGTGGTATCCACACAGGCAATGCCTTCGCTGGAATGACATCCATAGTTCAATAAAACAGCTTACTTCGCTCGCTCGACATATGTCATATCATCAGTTTTAACAACAATTTTTTCTCCTATTTCTAAATATTGCGGGACCTTAACTTTAATACCGTTTTCTAAAATTGCTGGTTTATAAGAAGCGGTAGCGGTTGCTCCTTTTATTACCGGATCAGTTTCACTAATTTCAAGTATAACAGTTGGAGGAAGCTCAATATTTAAAGGCTTATCATTATAAAATTCGACTTTAACAATCATATTTTCAGTTAAGAAAGATAATTTTTCTTCTAACATTTCCTTGGAAATATTTATTTGATCAAAATGTTTGGTATCCATTAATACCAAATCATCACCTTCAAAATATAAAAATTGATATTCTTTTTGTTCAAGTGCGGCTTTTTCTAAATAATCGGCAGAACTGAATCTTTCGTTACGCTTTGTCCCTGTTTTTAAATTTTTCATCTCAACTTGTACATAAGCTCCACCTTTCCCGGGTTGAGTATGTTCCGGTGTTTTGCTGACAACCCATAAATCATTATTATAAACTAATATGTTACCTGTTCTAATTGAATTTGCTGAAATTTTCATATATCATACATTTAAGACTTAAAATTAAAGTATAAATATACAAATTATTTCCTTTAAAAACAAGAATTTAATCTTATGACCACAATATTAGTAGTAGATGATATAGAACCCAATATTAAGTTACTAACAGCCAAACTTTTAAAAGAGTATTATACGGTTCTTACTGCAAATAGCGGTAAAGAAGCACTAGCAATTCTTAAAAAGGGAAAAATTGATATTATACTACTTGATGTTATGATGCCGGCAATGGATGGATTTGAGGTATGTAAAACAATAAAAACCGATCCGGAAACTACTCATATACCGGTTGTAATGGTAACTGCACTTTCCGATATTGATGATCGAGTTAAAGGTCTTGAGGCAGGAGCTGATGAGTTTTTAACAAAACCGATTAACGATACTGCCCTATTTGTAAGACTTAAATCGCTATCTAGAATGAAAAGCTTAATTGATGAGTTAAAGCTTCGTAATAGCACTAATGCATTATTAGGCGTAACAAATATCGCAATGCATGACACTTGTGCAGATAAAAAAATATTACTAATTAATGATGATGTGGTACAAGCTAAAAATATAAAACAAATGTTACTTAAGCTTACCCAAAACGTAAAGGTAATAAGTAATTCCGATGAATTAGATATTATAAATGAATATACCCCCGATTTAGTAATTATCAGTAGTACGCTCGAAGATGACGATCCTTTGAGGATCAGTGTTATTTTAAGAGGTAAAGCAGAAATAAGCGGCGTAGTAATAATTTTACAAATTGATGAAGACGGTATGCCTTTGGTTGTGAAAGGTATTGAACTCGGTATTAATGATTATTTCGTTTATCCTATAGAGGAAAGCGAATTGCTTGCTAGAATTAGAACACAATTAAGACGTAAGCAATATCAAGATAATTTACGTAATGATCTTGAACAAAGTGTCAATTTAGCAGCTAAAGACGGTCTAACCGGCTTATTTAATCGTCGCTATTTCGATATACATCTCAAACAAATGATTGAGAAAACTAATAAAGAAAGTATTAAATTATATTTACTTATGTGCGATATCGACAATTTTAAACATATAAACGATACTTACGGTCATCAAGCAGGCGATAAGGTTTTAACAATTGTATCCCGTATTTTGAAGAATACTCTCAGAGTAACAGACTTAATAGCAAGATTCGGCGGTGAAGAATTTACTATACTCTTAACGGATATAGATATTTCTAAAGCAATTGAAACTGCGGAGAGAGTTAGAGTTAAAATAGAATATATGAATTTTCACATTGAAGATCAAATTGAACCTTTAAAAATAACTATTTCAATCGGAGTTACGAAATATAAAAAAGAAGAATCAATAGAATCTTTCATTGAACGTGCTGACAAAGCTATGTATGAAGCTAAAACAACGGGTAAAAATAAAGTAGTAAAATTATAATTGATTTTTTAAAGTAAAAAAATAATGAGCAATTCTTCCAAAAAACATCTTGATTTACCATATAGACCAGGGGTCGGCATGATGATATTAAATGCCGATAACCATATATTCGTCGGTAAAAGAATAGATACAAAAATATCTGCATGGCAAATGCCGCAAGGTGGGATAGTTCCCGGCGAAACACCAAGTATTGCAGCAATGCGTGAGATGTTAGAAGAAATAGGCAGCGATAAAGGATATATTATTGCCGAAAGCAAATTCTGGTATAGTTATGATGTACCAAGCTTTTTAATACCTAAACTGTGGAACGGTAATTTTCGTGGACAAAAACAACGCTGGTTTTTAATTAGGTTTACCGGAAATAACGAAGATATTAATATAAATACCTCTAATCCGGAATTTGACCAATGGCGTTGGGCATCACTTGATGAACTCTTATCTATTATAATACCGTTTAAACGTAAACTTTACCAAGCCGTCGTAAAAGAATTTGAATCATTAATTCAGTAAAAATTTTATATATATAGTACTTGTAGAGCAGCACTATTTACCTCTTTATCACCTTCAATTCATTCATTTATAGCACTAAATAATGAAATATCCATATCATTGCCTAAAGTAAATACAGCACACTCATTTGTTCCTCTAGACAATAAACTAATATCTTTATCGCAACTAGATTCAATCATATAATATGTACTATTATTCTTTATTAGGTTATAATTATTATCACCGATTATATGTGCAGTAAATGCATTTGCTAGATTAGATATAGTTATATTAGCAATAAAATCTTTTACTTCTCTTATATAAAATAAGTTTATAATAAAATTACTTAGACAGTGATTTGTTGTTTCAGTTTCCCAATTAACCGTATCAATTTGAGTTTCCGGCATTAAAAATCATGAATTTATATCTTCAAACGCAAATTTTAGCTCTCTAACCAATCCACATAAAATATATTTTTTATCAGCAATATGTACAAAGGTATGATCAGGATGCTCATCTAAAAAATATGGAGGTATTAGAAAAAGGTTTTAAATGTACAGAATATACCTTATTTCTATCAAGGCTTTGGTCATAACTATTTTCACTAGAATCAGCTGGTATTAAATTTGGTAATAAGATAAGTCTACAAAAATAACCGATTAAATTAACTATATTTGGTAAAAATTTAATATGATAATTTGGCATAACGTTACTTTATGTTTATTATAACATGTCTTATTATTAAATATTATTAAGATTATTATTATAATTCAATTAATTTAATAAGAAACCATCGTTTAGCTGTTGATACTTGTGTGATTTTTGCTATTATTCTTTTCACTTCAGTAATTCAACCTGAAAATAATTAAATTTTACTTTCTATCTTTGCAGCCAATATAAAGTCGTTTTCCATAAGACCGTCGATTTTATTAGTCCATATTTCCACACTACATGCTCCCCAAGATATAGTTAAATCGGGATGATGTGCTTCCTGCTCTGCAATGTCAGTTATCTTATTTGCAAATTCCATAGCTTTTATAAAATTAGAAAATTTATATTTTTTATAAAGAGGCCCTAATGCATTCACTTGCCACGCACTTTGTAATTGAACTAATAACTTATCAATTTCTTTTTTCTCAAGTGACGGAACTCCACCCTCACATGGTATGCATCTTTTCTCACTTAATACTGTCATAGTTTTTTTCTATATCAAAGTTAAAATATTGATCTTTATAAGGCTCATCTGCAAGTTGTATAATGCCACCACTCAATTTTACATGCTTTAAAATTATGTTTTTGCATCTTAGAACGTAAATAATTACGTTTTGCTATATATTGCTTATCAATTAATTTACTGTCATGAGATAAAGCTTCATCAAATAAGTCAAAAGAAGTATACATGTCTACCGTATTGTCATCTAAAGAGGATTATAACACGCGCGTCTTTCAGCTTTCTCTTAATAATGACTTCAGGATTATTATTAACTTCCTTCTAAAGCTTTATTATTGATCAATCTACAGTACTCCTACTATGACTAGATCTTTCAGCTATATAACCTAATATAAAACATTTAGACTTATCTATATATGGGTAAAAACTTTCCTTATTTTTTTGATCAATATTATCTTTGCTCCATCTTAAAAAATGTTGTACAGCTTTTTGTGGTCTATATGCATATAATCAGTGAATAACCATCGTTTTGTATCTCAGCTTGTACTGCTTTAAGAGCCTTAACAGCTTCTATGGTTAAAATTGCTTCCGGTGCTTTATAACCATCTACCTTTTTACCAACAAAATTTTCATCTGAATAATAATGCATATTTTGAATAATTGTAGGGTCGATATCTTTCAGATACACGAACCCTTTAAGTAAGGATTTAGCATATATTGGAAGAAAGCTCATAAATATAAAAACTAAACTTGTTAAAATCAATTTCATAAAATGCTAGGCTTTGTAAAGATTTCTAATTGATTTGTTATTTTGAGATATTTTTTAGTGCAAATCAAATCGTTTTAGAGATCTTCACAGAACCTAATATAAAATAGACTTCTTGCATAATCTCTTTCTAAAGGTAATTTGTATGTCGATCCGGTACTCGAATCCTTACATAGATTTGGCTACGCTCCGGTTCTATGTTCCGTGCCTCCTTCAAATTCCTCTTTATAAAATAGGTTATGCAAGAAGTCTAATATTTATCTTATACAAAATTTTATTAAAAACTATGGGACTGTTAACAGTACTATAAGTAAACTCACCCCCATTTTGTGACAGGCACGAAGGCAGAGCCTATATATATAATAGACGAGAGGATGAACAACGAAGCACAAAGTTCAAATCAGTTTACTATAGAACTATCAAAAAGACGGATGAATGGTAGCGAGGGAGGGATTTGAACCCCCGACACACGGATTATGATTCCGTCGCTCTAACCAGCTGAGCTACCCCGCCAGGGGAAAAGTGTTTATATAATTTGTTAAGAAGTGTCATTCTAGATAAACGCGGTTGCATGGCTTGGAAAATGTACTTAGTGTCATACCGTGGCTTGACCACGGTATCCCAAAAAAAATAACTTAAAATACTAATTAATTTAAATATTTTAAGCTGGATTCCACGATCAAGTCGCGGGATGACAATAAAAAAATTGATCCATGCAACAATTGACTAGCAACTTCTCAAATTTTATCTTAACGTTTAGAGAATTGTGTTTTCTTACGTGCTTTACGTTGTCCGTATTTCTTACGCTCTACTACCCTAGAATCACGTGTTAAAAGACCGCCTTTACGCAAAATAGCATGAAAATCCGGAGCAGCTTTATCTAAAGCTTTAGAAATTCCATGTAAAATAGCACCTTTCTGTCCTGAAATTCCTCCACCTCTAACAGTACAAATTACATCATACTGATCAATAGTTTTTGTTAAGACAAACGGCTGTAAGATAGTTTTCACATAAGTTTCAGAAGGAAAATACTGGGCTATTGTTTTTTTATTAACAACTATTTTTCCTTTTCCTACTTTAAGCCATACTCGTGCTATAGCATTTTTTCTTTTACCTGTAGCATAAAACTTGCCTAAATTATCTATTTTTTCTTTAAGAGTTTTTAATACTAAAGGTTCTTTAGTTAACTGCTTCTCTACTTTTTCTGTTTTAATTTTTAACTCGGGCATATTCTATTACTTTTTATTTTTTGGATTTTGGCTTGCAAAATCATAAACAGTAGGTTGCTGTGCCATATGAGGATGATCACCATTTGCATAAACATACAAATTACTCATTTGCTTAGCACCTAAAGCATTTCTTGTAATCATTCTTTTTACGGCTATTTTAATAACTCTCTCAGGGTGTTTACCACTTAAGATTTTACCTGCCGTAGTATCTTTTATCCCACCTGGAAATCCTGTATATCTGTAATATATTTTTCCGTCTTTGGGATTTGCTTTTTTACCTGTTAATTTTACATGCTCCGCATTTATTATGATTATATTATCACCACAATCTAAATGAGGTGTAAAGCTAGGCTTATGCTTACCGCGTAGCATATTAGCAACTCTGCTAGCGAGTCGTCCTAGTACAATATTTTTTGCGTCTATGACCCACCATTTCTTTTCAATTTCCGATGGCTTTGCCGAGTAAGTTTTCACAATAGTATCTTTTTAATTAGAATTTAAAATTAAAGAATCAAGCAACATATTTAATAGCATTAATACCCGCTATCTGTCAAGCTAAATATAATTTATTTACTTCCGAATATTATTTTTCTATCGGTAGAAAAATATAAATTATTATTTGCTCTTAGCCCATAATAACGAATATTTTTTATAATTTTGACAATATGAGGTATCATGTTTAATCCATTATTATCAACATCAAAACTATATAAAACACCGTTAACGGAAATAACATTTAAACTTCGCTTATTGTTATTATTAACTCCAACAAAAGGTACTAAAAAAGCAGCAGATTTTAGTTTCTTAGGATCTTGTCCATCATTTAAATCAGCTACAAACTTTACTTTCCCTGTTTCAGGATTAAATGCTGCTATTTGTCTAGCATTATTTGTTACAAATAGGCTATTACCGATTAAAGACATTGATTGAATATCCTCGGCATTTACCTGCCAAATCACACTGCCGGTTGCTACATTAAGCTTAATAAGCTTACCAAGACCGGTTGCTATATACAGATTCATATTATCATGAACGGGAGTACATAAAATACTTGATTCGTCAAAATTCGGTATAGCTGTACGATCATTAAGATTTGCAAACTCAAAATTCCATTTTACTTCACCGTTTGTTATATTTAAGGCAAGTATTTGCCCGGAATTATAAGTTACTATTACATTGTCATACTGTACTATCGGCGTCATAAAATAACTAGCCGACAAAACTTCCGCTAGGCTTTCATGTTCCCATACGGTTTTTAAAGTTTCTGCATTTAAAGCAATAGTTTGATTACTGATAGTTTGCACTAAGACAGTATTATCATTGAGCACAATAGGCTTAATTCTAATAATATCCGGAAGTTCTTTTCTAATTATTTCATAACCTGATTTTGCATCTAACACTACTAACAATCTTGAACCGTATGTTACGTATAATTTTCCGTTATGGTGTAAAATTCCGCCGCCTATATAATTATCTTTTTTATGTCTACTTAAATTATAAGACCAAATAATCTTATTTTTCTCTATAGAAAATGCAGAAATATTCGATCTAATATCCAATGCATAAATCATATCGCCTATAAAAACCGGCTCGGTAATCGTTTTACTTCTAGCGAAACTATACTGTTTATTCTTAAGCATATTTGCATTAAATGCATATATATTTGCATTAGAATCTAAATATATAGGCTCATGAGTCTGAATTGCTAATTTAGGAGTCAACTCAACAATATTTTTTACCCTTTTTGGTCCAAGCCCGTTACATGAAATTAAAATAAACGGTAATAACAGAAGTGCTATTTTTTTTGTCATATTTTTCCTTAAGTACGAATTATTATTTATTTAAATTTACAAGCAATGCTTTAGCCTGATCTTTTATTAGATCAGATACATTATTTGAAATTAATAAATTTTTTAGATTTTTTTCTGCTTGCGGTTTCATATTATTCTTAATATCCCACATAGCTTTTATAATAGTTGCTGTAGCCCAAAAAGGTTTTTTCTCGTCATCAAAATAGTTTAAATATTTGGTCAATTTCTCTTTATCTTGAATATCTAGATTGTGATCATCAATAACAAGACTACACCATGAAATACGTGCATAAGAAGTAGAAATTTCAGAATATTCTTTATTTTCAATAATTTTATTAAGCAGGTCTTTCGCTTCTGAATATTTTTTTTCTGAAATCTTTATGGCTACTTGTTCTAATGCAGCTATTTCTTTGATTTTAGTATTACTAGTAGTAACTAAATTCTCTAAAGTATTAAAAGCTAATTCTTCATTATCTTTTGTTGTTTCCAAACCAACAGTCTTAACAAGAATATCTCCGTTTTTTTGGTTATTTTTAATTCTTTTATCTTTATTATTATTAATAACAACCATTATAGTAATAGCTATTATAGAAATGATTATTATTATAGGTAAAAGCTTTTTGAAAAAAATTAACCTTTTTTCTTCATTTTGATCACTCAGTACTTCATCCCAAATATCAGTCATATTTTATTATTTTTATTTATTTTTACAGCCAAATTTAATCTTAGCATCTTCTGCCATTTTCTTGGATGCAGCAGTTCTATTAGTTGGAAATTCCTTATCAAACTTAGCAAGCATATTACATGCTTCCTGAGTTTTTTTTAGTTCGCCTAAGGAAAGTGCTAACTTCAATAACCCATCAGAAGATTTTGCCCCTTTCGGTAACTCTTTATAGCCTTTTAAATAGTTAACCGCTGCCCCGTTATAGTCTTTTTGTTTAAAAAAGCATTCCCCATACCAGAAATAAGCATTACTAATTAGCGAACTGTTAGGATATTTTTGGATAAAATTTTTAAACTTATCTTTTGCTTCAGTAAGTTTATTATCTTTATAAGCAGCAAGAGCCAAATCGTAGGCTTGCTTATCAGGAGCTATATCCTTATTAACCGCAATAGGTTTTTTAGGCGCATTATCCGGCATATCTTTAAGCAAAGCTATATCAAAAACATCTTGTTTTTTTGAATCACCGGCTTCTAAAACTTCAGTATTTTCTTCTTGATTTGAAATATTTGAGTTCTGTGTTAGCATATCAATTTTATGCTGTAAAACCTCAACTTTACCGATTAGCCTTCTGATTTCCTGTTCCTGTTCATCTAGTCTATTTTCAAAATCATTATTTGCTGCATATTTTAAAGGCTTTCCTTTAATAGTTTCGCTTTCTCCGAAAGAAAACATAGAAAATAAAAAAGTAAATAATAAGACAATCAGTTTCATATATTTTTTAAAAATTTATAATTTTTTTATAATACCGAAATTTTTTTAATATTCCACACAATTTTTTATATTTCAATACTACCGTCATATGTAAAAGTTATTGTTATGGTGGTACCTTCATTTATCTTACTTTGCAAATCAAATTTACCGTTCATAAGTTCAACCAGCTTTTTAGTAAGCGGCAACCCAAGACCGGTACCTTCATATTTTCTACTAAGCTCACTATCAATTTGACCGAACGCCGATAAAGTTTTTGGGATATCTTTTTCCTCAATACCGATACCGGTATCTATAACTTTTATATATACTAATTTTGCTAACTCATCTTTTTCAAGTGCAATAGTAACACTGCCTCCGGAATTTGTAAATTTCACGGCATTTGATAAAAGATTTAAGAATACTTGTTTTAGCCTTTTTGGATCAGCCTTTATAACCACATGCTCTTTCGGTAATCTACTAATTAAAGCCACTTCGGCTTGATCGGCACGAGGCTTAACAAGTATCAGCGAAGAACTAATTAATTTATTTAAATCAAGATCTATACTATCTACTTTTAATTTATCGGCAGAAGCTTTAGAAAGATCTAAAATATCATTAATCATACTAAGCAAATGCTTACCGGCATCATTTATATCTTTAATATAATTTTTACTTTTTTCTGCATCTCTTTCCGACATAAGAATTTCAGAAAAGCCTATTATAGCATTAAGCGGTGTACGCAATTCATGACTAATATTAGCAAAAAACTTTGTATTTGAAGAGCTGGTTTTTTCTACTTTTACTATTTGAGCTTTTAAATTTCTATTTGTTTCAAGCTGCTCCTCAATAATTTGTCTAGCATAGTTAGTATTACTAATAATTATAGTGCAGAATATTATAAAAATAATGATAAAAGTTATAAAAACCTTTTGCTCAAGAGAGGTTATATTTTGCCACTGGCTGGTAATATTAGTGTTAATCTCAAATACTGCATCTACGGGAAAATCTAAATTATTATTTATAACAGGGATATAGCTAGTAACAAAAGAAGCCTCTTCCACTGTTAAATCACTTTCATTTTCTATTACTACCCTTGGTAATAATATATGACTTGTAATACCTTCAAAAGCATCTCGAAGCGGAGCTTTTGAAGTAAAGGATTTTAAAAAAAATTTATCGATTTTTGCGGTAACTATCTCAACCAAACTATCATCTTTATAATTGTCTACACTATACATATGTAACATATTACTAGTGATGAATTTATTACCTTTGAGATCGTAGAGAGAAATATTAATATTAAGATTGGTGAACCATTGAGCGGTAATCTTTGCAAAATTAATAAAATCTTGATCTTGTAATAGTTTTAAATAATCGAATTTGTGTAATTTACTGATTACGTTCTGATGAGTATTCCAAATATTATCAGTGTAAAGTTCTACAATTTTAGTATGTTCCAAAGCCACTTGTTTTACTATCATTTCTTTTATCATAAAATAACGATAAAACATCATATTTATGACAATATTAAGAAACAATATAATGAATGACAATCTTACTATATACTTATTATGGTTCATTATAAGACCTAGTAGTTATTTTTAACTCAACTGATGTCATCCCTGCGGAAGGCTTGCTCGCATACCAAATCGTCATTGTGAGTGACTAAAAGGAGCGTGGCAATCTCATAAACCAGGGTTCCTGAGATTGCATACATACAAAACTTACAGTTTTTCCGTAGCTTATGACGAAGAATCTATACATGCAGCACAACCGAAAATGATATTATCCTCTCTACTTATCTTCTTGTTTAACTCTCTCTTTTGTTTCCAGCTTCTTATTAATAATCAACCCTGTAATTACATCATAAGCACGAGCAAATTGATAATCTTTTTTGTATAATTCCGATAATTCATTCTCTTCTTGTTTATTATTTTTGGCTTTTGTTTCTTTTTTGCTATCTTTGTTTTTTTCATTATCATTCTTCAAATAATTTTTTAAAGAACTCTCAGAAAAACGCTTATCTATTTTTTTCACTTCTGGATACTCAACTTTCGCCGGCTCAATTAAAATATCAGGCTCTATTCCTTCTGCTTGAATAGAACGACCGCTTGGGGTGTAATATTTAGATATAGTCAGTTTTACGGCAGCCCTAGAATTGATTTGCGTTAAAGCCTGAACTGATCCTTTACCGAAAGACTTAGTGCCAAGTATTATTGCTCTTTTATGATCTTGCAAAGCTCCGGCAACTATTTCCGAGGCAGATGCAGAATTACCGTTTATTAAAACTATCATAGGCACTTTGGGAGCTTTTAACGAAAACTCATTTGCTTTAGTTTCGCTATTACTTGATGTAGTTCTACCTTTTGTTGTTACAATTACACCGGAATCAATAAAATAATCACTAACAGCAATAGCTTGATCGAGTATACCTCCGGCATTATTACGTAAATCTAGAATTATACCTTTAAGGTCATCTTTACTCTCAGTTTTTAACTTCTTTACTGCTGCCTTCAGCTCAGAAATTGTTGACTCATTAAAAGTAGTTATACGTATATATGCAATATTATTTTTTTCTAAATGTGCTTTTATCGGCTTGATTTTTACTATTTCGCGAGTAAGCTCTAGCTCTTGCGGTTTTGCCTCTTCTTCCTTAATTATCAACAATTTAACTTTAGTACCAGGCGTACCTCGCATCTCTTTTATAGCTTTATTAGGACCAAGCGTAGAGACTAACTCGTCATTCACGCCTACTATATAATCCCCACCTTTAAGCCCTGCTTTGAAAGCCGGCAAATCGTCAATAGGCGATATTACCTTAATTACTCCACTATCATACATTATTTCAACACCGATTCCGCCGAATTCACCTTTTGTAAAAGTAAAAATATCTTCTAAATCTTCATCGGTATAATAGCTTGAATGAGGATCAAGTGAGTTTAACATACCGTTAATTGCTTCATCTATCATTTTTTGCCTATCGGGTACCTGTACATAAGCCTTTTCGATACGTTCAAATACGTCTTGAAATTGCTTATAAGCTTCCTGATTTGATATTTTATTTTCAGTTTCTTTTTCTCCTTCTGCAAATGCACAAATAGAATTTATAATAAAAAATAGTGTTATAATTAAACGTAATAACATAATACTCCAAATATGTGTGTTTTTTAAGCAAAGCGTCATTGTGAGGAAAATTACGAAGTAATTTGACGAAGTAATCTCAGGATATTTGACTAGATTACCGCGTCGCCTACGGCTCCTCGCAATAACGATTAAATATCCAGCTCACTAATAATTTTATCCATTTTAACTAAAGCCTGTTCATAAATAAATTGAAATCTTTTTTCCGGCTTTTTACCCATTAAATCATCTACTATTTTATCAACATTTTGAAAATCTTCTAAAGTTACCTTTAAAAGCGATCTTTTTTCCGGATGCATAGTAGTTTCCTTTAATTGTGCAGGCATCATTTCACCAAGACCTTTAAACCTACCTACTTCAATTTTAGCTTTACTAGCTTTTAATAATTTATCCGTTAACTTAGCTTTTTCCTCTTCATCGCCTGCATAATAAGTTTTATTAGACTGCGTTAAACGATAAAGCGGAGGCTTAGCTAGATATAAATGCCCCTCTTCTACCAATTTCGGCATTCGTAAAAAAAAGAAAGTCATTAATAGCGAAGCTATATGAGCACCGTCAACATCTGCATCAGTCATAATAATTATTTTTTCGTAACGCAGATTTTCTTTTTTATAATTCTTTAAACTACCGCAGGCAAGAGCTATTTCTAAATCTTGTATTGCTTGATTATTAACGATTTTCTCAAGCGTAGAACTTGCAACATTTAGAACTTTACCCCATAGCGGTAATACTGCTTGCGTTTCTCTATTACGTGCTTGTTTTGCAGAGCCTCCTGCCGAATCACCTTCTACAATAAATAATTCCGTCCCTTCAGGTGAAGTGCGTGTGCAATCGGCAAGTTTACCGGGTAAACGTAATTTTTGAGTGGCATTTTTACGGGAAATATTTTTTTCGTTTTTCTTACTGATTCTAAACTCAGCAATGCTAATTACATGCTCAAGTAAATTAGTAGCTAAAGCTTTATCGCTACTAAGAAAATGGTCAAAATGATCTTTTATTATATTCTCGACCGGTTTACTTACACCGTTTGATACTAATTTTTCCTTAGTTTGTCCTTGAAAAGACGGCTCAGCTATAAAAATAGAAAGTACGACACTTGCGGTTTCTAAAATATCCTCAATAGTTAGATTAGCAGCTTTTTTATTCCCTATCATTGCACCATATGCTTTAAGCCCACGTAAAATAGCCGACTTAAGTCCTTGCTCATGTGTTCCTCCTTGAGGAGTCGGAACAGTATTACAATATGATTGAATAAATGCCGAGCTATCGTTATTTTGCCAACAAATCGCCCATTCAAGTTTTATCCTGTCTGGCGTAGACTCTATATTACCTGCAAAAATTCCCGGAATAACTAAATTATCTAAAGTTATTTTTGAACTTAAATAATCTTTTAAACCGTTCGGGAAACTTATTAATGCCTTTTTAGGTATATCTGACGGTACTTCTACTTCGCATGCCCATTCTATAGTAACACCGCGATATAAATAAGCTTTTGACCTTGCAAGCTCATAAATCTTTTTAGGATTAAAATGTAATTTTTCACTAAAAATTTCCGGATCGGGAGTGAAATTTATTGATGTACCTCTTAGCCTTTTAGATGCTTCTTCACATATTAAATCAGTTAATTTTTCTCCTTTAGAATAACTTTGGCTATATAATTTACCTTGTTTATAAACCTTTATTTCTAAATGTTTAGATAAAGCATTTACTACCGATATTCCAACACCATGCAATCCACCTGCAGTATGATAAACATTATTTGAGAATTTACCTCCTGAATGAAGAGTAGTTAAAATTACTTCTAAAGCTGATTTGTCAGGAAATTTAGGATGATTATCAATAGGGATACCGCGACCGTTATCAAATATAGTAATACTATGATCATGATGCATTTTTATCGTGATGATACTTGCAAAGCCGGCGACTGCTTCATCCATAGCATTATCCAGCACCTCAGATACTAAATGATGCATAGCATTTGAATCTGTACCCCCGATATACATCCCCGGTCTTTTACGAACAGGCTCAAGCCCCTCTAATACTTCAATATCTTTTGCACTATAGTTATTATCGACTAGCTTATTTTTCTTTTCTTTGTTAAAGCTGAATAAATCGCTCATATATTAGAGATTTAATGAATTATTTTCTCTCCTAAATTAAACTATTTAACATAGAAAAGCAATTAAGCTTTAAAGAAATTGTTTGAAAATTCTACGTCATTGCGAGGCAAAACTGTAAGTTTTGACGAAGCAATCTCAGGATTTTATACTATTTCATGAAATTGCCACGCTCCTTACAGTCGCTTGCAATGACGATAAAAATAATCTTATCAATATCCCTTAGCTTTGATTAACATACAAGCTATGTTAGCGTTTCCTTGAGCTAATGCAATATCTAATGGATATTGGCACTCATCATTTAGAGTAGAAATTTTAATACCTCGTATGACCAAAAATTTTGCTAAATAGTAATTATCGTTATAAATAGCAGCAGTTAGTAATGTCTCACCGCTTCTCCCTTTTTCTTGCAATATAGGATAAACGTCAAGTAACGCACGCAACCCAAAAAGATTGTTTCTATCCACTGCTCTAAAAGCATTCTCTACTGCACTACAATAAGATAGATTGGCATAAATATCTTTCTTTTTATTTATATCATTATCATATTTAATAAAACTCTCTACAACTTTTCTTCTTTCGGCACTTGCTATCCATTCTTCTTTCTTTTGGAACAGCTCTATATATGCATACATATCCATCTGCTCTAAAGTCGCCTGCTCTGTTAGTTTACCAAGAACTATATCATCATCAGGTAAAAGTAACATTTGTGTTTCATCTTTAACAAATTTTGTTACCAACTCCGATGTTTCATTATTTACGTTATTATCTTGTTTTTGAATCGTGACATTTGGAGAGCTTACCGGAGGTGATTTCTCTTGATTATTTGTAGTTTGATTATTATTAATTTGCTTCTCTAAAGGCTGAAATTGCTTCAGCTTCACTACAACAACGGGTATAAGCGGCGTATTCCAATCTTGTTTTTTTAGGACATCTGAAACAGCTACAAATGTCTCTTGCGAGTTATTGAGTTCCGCCGAAGAATCGGTTGTAGGAATTACTTTAGACGGAGTAGTAACGGGTGTATTTGGGCTAGTCGGTGTTATAGGCTGTGTAGAAGGTTGATTTGTAGGCATTACCGAAGGTGCAGGTACATTACTAGGTACTGCCGGAGTTCCTGTAGGAGGTACTGTTGTCGGCATAGTGCTTGATGTAGTATCTTGGGTTACCGGCGGGTTAACCACAGGCGGAGAAACAGCAGGCATATTAGGTATAGAGGGCGGTGCTATCGGTGCTACGCTTTCTTCCTCTTTATTAGCATCAGGAGGGGGATTAAGCGGAATAGGCTTATGCACAGGCGGCAAATTAGTTGGTTTATATATTTGCACCGGTCGCTGCGGAGGCACTACATAACTTCCTGCTTGAGCCGGAGGCATAGATACTATCGGTCTCGGTACGTTAGGAGTTATAATATTAGAAGCTAAATTTGTATCATTATGCTCATTAGAAGCAACTTGTGCTTCATGCATTTCATTACTTGTAACACTAGGTAACGTTGCACTACCAATATCTATAAAAGGTTCAGATGCCTCGGCTTCATTAGATTCCTGAATGTCATGATAAGCTAAATTTACACTACTTTCATGACTGGGATTTGCATGAACGTTATCACTTGTAGCACTAGGCAATGCTGTATTACCGACATCTATAAACGGCTCAGCTTGTTCATTGTCATTAGGCTCTTGGGAAGCTAGCTTTGGTTCTTCTTGATGGGCTGCTTTAGTTTGTTCATTTGCTTGTTTAGGGGGTATATCTTTCTTTTTTGGTTTACTAAAAAATTGCCTAAATTTATCAAAAAAAGAAACATCGGCACTAGAGCGAACATCCTTATCTTTAGTATCTACTTCAGCAGCCGGTAATGATGGCGGTAAGGGCGGAGGTGAAGCATAACTTTGAACTATCACTAATAATAGATTTATAAAAAATAATATCTTACATAATTTATTTAACATATAATTCCTTATTAAATAATTTATTTGATAGCAGGAGGTTGTTCGATGTCATTCCTGCGGAAGCAGGAATCCAGGGTAAAGCGAGATAAATCGAGCTTTTAATATTAAAACTTACTGTGTATATACCTTTTAATTGCTGGATTCCCGCTTCCACGGGAATGACATAAACAAGCAATACACCTCCCCCGCTTTTAGCTAGCAATGACATTCACTCCCCTACCTCTTACTATTCTGCACCAATTTCTTTATCTCAATCTCTACTAACTCTTTAACAAGTACAGATAGATTTTTATCAAGCCAAGCTTTAAGTTCTGGTTTTAACATCTCAACGACTAATTCTTCAAGTGCATTTTTAGATGAGCTATTATTATCCAGCTTTTTATCTTTAATAGTATCGGTAAAATTTTTAAAAATATCACCTACCTCTTCAGCAGATTTAGTTGATATTAACTTTTCTTCTTCATCTTGATTTACTATTTCCGTTAGCTCTAATACATCTTCATCTTCGCTATCATTTTCATGAATAGGATTTTTACGCTCGTTTATTACTCCTTTAATCGATTTTAATATGTCTTCTATCGACATATCTTGGTTCTTTTTATTTTCCTTACTCACGTTAGAAACCTATAAACATTTTCTTTTTAATAGTCTTAAACTCTTCTTCAGGACTAAAATATTTTACTTTAAGTTTTAAACTTTGAGCCGTTAGCTCGCCGGTTAACAATTTCATTTGATATGCTGCAAGTACTGAAGATTTATACGCATCCACACGAGTTATTTTTGCTTCGTATAATTTTTCTTCGGCAGTTAAAACATCTAATATTGTTTTAGATCCGACTATTTCCTCTTGCACAGTACCGTCATATGATATTTGAGCAGCATCCACTCCTTGATTAGCGGCAACAATACGAGATTTTGCTGCTTCAAATCCCTCCCACACGCTTACAACCCCTGCTTGGGTCTGCTTTATCACACTATCAAGCTGAACTGCACTATTTCTTGTTTGATTTTTAGCCGATCTGATTCTTGAATATTGAGCTCCTCCCTCAGGATAAATAGGGATATTTACCGAAAGAGTAGTAGTATAGCTTCTATTATTTATAGCATTTACATTTCTAGCATTTATATCATCTTGTGGATTGTAGTATGTTCTACCGGATTGCAGTTGCACACTTACTTGCGGTAATAATTTCCCTTTTTCTGCCATTTCTAAAGCTTTAGCCGCAGTTACATTATGCCTTGCCGAATCAATATCAGGATTGAGCTTAGCAGCTCTTCCAGTTAACTCATCTAATGAAGCAGGTAACATTTGAGGTAACTCAGGCATAGTTATATTAGTCGGCTCTATTCCAAATACTCTAATAAAATTTGCTTTTTTTCCTTGAAAATCGGCATAAGCAGCTAGTTTATTCGTTTCTGCTGCTGCAAGCCCCGCTCTTGCGGTTGCTATATCTACTTCCGTTGCTTCTCCAAGTCTTAATTTTTCCTCAACGGCGTTAACTTGTTGTATGTTAGTGCGAACTCTACTTTCGGAAATATCATATTTCGCTTTGCTCTCAAAACAATCAAGATACGCAGTTATTAAATTTAATAATATTTTTTGTTCACCGGCATAATATGCACCCCGTGCAGCTCTAAATCCTGCTTGAGCAGCTTTAAGAGCCGCAACGCTAGAACCACCATTAAATAGAGACTGTTGAATTGTTAATGCACCTTGATCACTATCTGTTTCCCTTGGAGTAAGACCAAGCCTATCAGCATATTTTTTATTATATTTAGTCTTATTATGTTGTCTATTAATCTGTAATCCGACACTAGGCATAAACCCCGAAAAAGCTCGCGGAAACTGCTCAATCGAGTCTAAAAACTTAATTCTAGCAGCTTTCAGCTCCTCATTATTCTTATATCCTTCAGTTAAAGCTCCCTGCAAATCAACTGCTGCAACCGAACTAGTTAGTAATAATGTAACAATAAATGTAGTTAATTTACGCATAAATTTCTTGAATAATTGATAATATGTTAGTTAGATTAGTTTAATCTTTCAAGAATATACCTATATCCTAATAAAACAATATAAATCTATTGTAGCAATGTTAGCACGTAATATAACAAAAATTAATCTCAAGGGCAATGATAACTATTTTACATTTTATTTTACGGTTATAAAGCTTTAAGATTAATTAATATTTGATAACAAAATAAAATTTTATGTCTATAATTGATTTTTCTAGTTTCAGCGAATTAACTAAAGAACAACAAAGACTTTTAACAACATTAAAAGGTTTTACCGAATCTTTGAAAATGAATGTAAAAGATTTAGAAGATCATTTATTTTATATTTTACAAAATTCTTTAAATAAATTATCTCACACTGAAAATATCGATGTAGCGAAAATAGAAAAACTTTTTAATAGGACAATCCAAGAATCTATAACTACTTTATCTGAAGCGCTTGAGAAAGCATATCAAGAACAGTTAAAAACAAAAGATATCTTTTTATTTGACAGGATTATTGTAGAAAAATGTTTAAATGTTTTAGAACACATTTTAAAATTTCAGCAAGAATTAGATAAACTCTATCCTGGAGCTTCTAAAAAAATTATAGAATCATTAGACAATATATTAGTCGGGGTTATATCGACTCAAATACCGATGCTTGGAATATTTATACAAACAAGCGGAATACTTGAAAAAGTAAATAATTGACTCTGAAAAAATTATTGCCAAAAATAACAAAATTACATAATGATATAAAAGAAATAAGGGAAGAAGCTAAATCTCATGAGAAGCTTGAAAACATCTATGAAAAAGCCAAAAAAGTTGCCACAATTTCAGAAATATCAAAAGAACCGACTCGAAAAATTATTGAAATAGCAAATAAAAACCCTAATAACCAAGCTTCACTAGAGAATGTTGTAAAAGCTGCTCAAGCTATACCAAAAAGCAAAGATGAAGTAGAAGAAAAAATAACAGAACTAAAAAGTAATATTGAAAGTGCAATTCCACAAGATATAAATATTGACAAATTAAACTCTGTAAAGAATACTATTTCTGGTAATCTAAATGAAGCTAAAACAGAATTATTAAAAGTATTAAATCCAGAAGCTTCTTGTAGCGAAAAGATAGAATCCTTATGTAAAGCCGCAGAAAAAGCTACGAAAATTGCAAGCGACATAAAAAAATAGTAAGAGTAATACCAGGAAGTCAAGAACTCGGAAATGTTATAAGTCTAACAATAAAAACTAACTTATTACCGCCTCCGGTCTTAGCAATTGCAAAGCTAACTCCTGATATAGCTAACTTAGTTAATATAGGTCAAGCAGTGGTTACTATACTTTCTAAAACACACAACTTAACTCAACAACAAGGAAGAGCAAAATAATGTCTAATTCTAATACTCATATTTTAATTGCCATAGGTTGCTTAGCATTATTATTAATATTTTTAATGTATAAGAAAATAGTAGCACGTAAAAAAAATATATTACCTGCTGAAGGAGGTAATATTGATGATTCGCCAAATGTGGCCCTTAATAGTCAAAAACCAGAAAATAAAACGCTGACATTACAAGAAAGAATAGAACTATCTTGGAAATTCCTTTATAATATCACGGAAGTTATTTTAAATAAATTCTCTAAAGAAGATGTTATTCAAGTGAATAAATGCGGTCAAGTTTTATTTGAAAATGGCGTTAGATATGAACATGTAGTCGATCTTGCAATTCCTCAAGTTAAGTCTCATACTCAAACAGTTGAACAAGAACAATCTAAAGGAAAAAAAGTCTTAGGGGTATAACTCTTTTCTTTGAAAAGTAGTATTTTATACTTTTCTTTAAAGCATGTTTAAAATCAATTATGTTTTTTATCCTTTACTTATATACTAATATAACTATTTAGGAATAAACTCCAAGTAAGTTAGATTATAAAAGGCAGCATTCTTAGCTAAATAGATAAATTTTATTTAAACTATGTCTAATATGGGACTGTTGCGAGATGAGAGGATAGCAGGTATAATTAAAAAAAACAAAAAATATGTTCATATGTCTGAGTATCAAATGATAATGGTAAGTTTAGATGAGTTAATAAGTGTGGATCATCAATATCGTAAATTCAAAAGTTTATTCAATTTTAAAGCAGTTGAAGCTGAGTTATTAGCAGTAGAATGCGAAGCTAACTATAAAGGCTATGGTATAGTGAGGCTGTTTAAATGTTTGCTGCTGCAATTTATGGAAGACTTATCGGATCGGGAATTGGAACGTTATTTAGCTGATAGCACAGCGGCAAAATGGTTTTGTGATTTTGCTCTTACAGAGAAGACGCCTGATTATAGTGTATTTAGTAAAATACGTAAAAAAATAGGCACTAATTTACTATCAAAAATATTTGTAAAATTCCGAGATCAACTACGAGCACAAGGCTATATGGGTGAAGTATTTACCTTTGTAGATGCTTCTCATTTAATCTCAAAAGCTAATCTTTGGGAGGAACGTGATAAACTAAGAACACAAAAATATGATAAATTGAATAATGAGACTCTGCCTAAGGTTGTAAAGGATAAACAAGCTAAAATTGGCTGTAAGGGAGCAAATAAATTTTGGTATGGTTATAAAAAACATGTGAGTGTCGATATTCAATCAGGAATGATCAATAAGGTTGCAGTTACCCCTGCAAATGTTACTGATAGCAAAGGTTTTAAGCATGTTATGCCAAGCTCCGGTGCTACATATGTTGATAAAGGTTATTGTACAATCTCTGCCAAGAATGCAGCAGCTAAAAAGGGGTTCCATCTTTGCTCAATAAAGAAAAATAATATGAAAGATAAGAATTTTGACCTTGATAAATATTATACGAAAATCAGAGCACCTTTTGAGAGGGTATTTTCAAAAGATAATAAACGGGTTAGATATATAGGAATTGCCAAAAATCAATTCTCTGAATTTATGAATGCCATATGTTTTAATTTAAAACGATTAGTGGTTTTAACAACTTTAATAGCTTAGAGAAATTTGTTAATAAAAATCCTAACTCTGTAAACAAATCTCTATTAAATTACTATACTATTGAATAAATTTTATCTCAATATTAAACAGAATTTCTTTTTAAAAATATTTGGACAGAGCTAAATATTTATTTATCTGTTTTCCTCTCATTTTACTATTAAAAATTATCTCGCAACAGTCCCATTATTTATAAATACCTTATGATTAAGATCTGTTACTTTAACACTACTATGTGGTCCTAAGATTAATTCCGCAACACTGCCTAGGCTTTCAAACGTAACACGCTGATTAGCTCCAATTGTTGTTTTATTTGGGATATATTAATATTTGCTGTTCTACTTTCTTCGGTAAAAGTAATAGTTCTATATTTTGGATAGTTCATATTTTCCTCTTTGAATGAATTTTAAGTTATAAAATCATTACTACAATATTCCATATACTACTTCAATTAAAAATTTTTTAACCTAGCCCCCTACTCAATTTATAATTGCTATTATAGTGTATTTTTTAAATTTAAGCGGCTATGGTATTAAGATTATATTATTGTCTAGTATGCCTTATAATTATTTTTTATATTAATAAGGTACATGCTTCGGCATGGTTGTTAGAGCAGGGAAGATATAGATATATTATAGGAGGGTAATAAAGTTAATAAGATATCAAAAAACGAGAAAAAGCAAAGAGAAGAAGCCGTTTTATACATAAGAGAAAGAGTAGCTTATCTATGGGAATACCTCAAAAAAGTAAGCGATCAGCCGAGTTTTCATGCAAAAATCTTACGACAAATAAAAAGATTAGAGCAGAAGATAGTAGAATTATACTCTGATCAATATGAGCAATTTGTAAGTAGTACTGTAGAATACAGTATTACCGATAATCAAAATATTGGAGTACATTTTTTGTACAAAGAAGATAAATTTTTGAATGAAAAAAACATAAGCACGGATGCTTCTATTTACTATAAATTGAAGCTATTTGAAGATAAAGATTTTGTTATTGCGGCTCAGCCTAAAATTTTAATGAGTAAGAGTAAAAAACTTAAAGAAGATTTTTTAGGCGAGATATCTCTAATAATGGGAATGTCTAAAAATATCCGCCCTGTTACTATTTTTAATCAAAATATATTTAGCTTTGGACATTCAATTAATATTGGTTCTAAGAAGATGTATTATAATTTTTCTACTTGTGAAGGGATTAAATTTAAAAATGGCATAATGCTTACAAGTTTTACAAAATACCATACTCGGCAAAATTACGGCTATGTATATGATAGTTCAGTTTATGAGCAGTTAGGAATTGCAAAGATAATTAATTTTGGTAAAGAGAATAGAAACTTGTTAACTGCTCAAATCGGTCATTTTTGGGATCGCAGTCTTTCAAATTAAGAAATATAAAATATCAGGTATAAATTTTTCAGCATGGTTAGATGTATAAATGAAGATATAATATTACAGATAATCAGAGATAAAAACTTATTAAAAAACAAGTTACTAGTTTAAAAGCTATGATCGAAGAAGCAATTATCGATAATGAGATAATGATTGATATATTATATGAAAATAGAATATTGCCGCTAATAAGCAATATTTCTTATATTAAAATTTATAATTATTCTTATATACAAGCCTATGTAGTGAATGGTTATTGTAATATGAAGATGTTCACGGTAATACAATAACTGCTATAAATGCTCTAAAAATATTGTTGAGTAATAATAATATTTTTAGATCTATAATGCTGATCAAGAAATATTATTTTTATAAATTATTAGAAAAAAATTTTGCCCATTTAACTAGTATCAAAGCAAAATATGCTCTTGAATTTAAAGTCGGACCGATTATTACTAAGAATATTAATTATACCAATAAAATAATAATATTTTTCGTCGTGTTTATAGCCACATTGATTTATCTGCCGGTTTTATTTCATGTTGCTAATAATATAAGCTATTGTTTGCAAAATATTTTAAAATCTCTGTTATGTATAAGGGCAGTAAGAGAATCGCATTCGGTAGGGTTGCATGGATTGAAAAGCGTATTCGGTGTCATACCGTGGTTTGACCACGGTATCCAGAAAGTAATTAAAAATACTAATATTAGTATTTTAAACTGGATCCCGCGATCAAGTCGCGGGATGACAGAGGTGGAATCGCTTCACAAAACAAGTAGTACTAAAAATCATTCGGTGGAATCACAAAAATTAATTATCCAAAAGATAAGCTAGGCGTTAAAATTATTATCGAAGATGACGATTATCTAATGATTAAAGAAATAGTGTTATATAATTTACCGTCTTATTTTCATGTTATATCTGTTCCGAAAAGTCTACCAAGAACTAAGCCGAAAGCCCTTAATTATGCTCTAGAATATTCACGTGGCGAGTATCTAGTAGTATATGATGCTGAAGATAAACCTGAACAGCTACTTAAAGCTCTAGCAATGTTTAAAAACTTGCCTCTAGAATATGCTTGTCTTCAAGCTAAGCTTAATTTTATAATAAAAATGAGAATATTTTAACCAAAATGTTGAATATAGAATATAGTTTATGGTTTGAATATATCTTGAAAGGATTAAGTTTGCTAAAACTTTCTACACCTCTTGGGGGTACTAGTAATCATTTTAAAACGGATATATTAAATAAGCTTGGCGGATGGAATTCTTATAATGTAACAGAAGATGTCGAGCTTGGTATAAGAATTTACTCACAGAACTATAAAGTAGCTATTCGTGATTCCTATACTCTAGAAGAAGCTCCGAATAGTTTAGGTAATTGGCTAAATCAAAGATCACATTGGATTCAAGCTTTTTGCAAACATTTTTGGTATTTAAAGCACAAAAAGATAAATGCCAAAAGTTTACTTTATTGCAAGTAATAACAATTTATATTTTCATCGGCTTATCTACTTATAATTTTTGGAGTTTACCCTTTATAATATTTTCTATTGTTATAAATAAAAATTCTATCTTTTATATCTATATGGTACAGCTCTGTATATATTAAAAAATTCTTTAAAAAGCAGAAAAGTAAAATTTCAGGATATAGTAGCTTTGAGCTTATGGGCTAGTTATTTTATATTACATACTGTAACGTAATATAAAGCAGTATTTGAAATAATTTTCTGCCCTTTAAATTTGAAATGGAGTAAAACTAAACACGGCACTAGTTTAGAGGATTTTGAGAGAGAATAGACCTCTAATAAAAAAATTTTTATTCTTGCCCCTTGAACTAACAAAAATAAAATATATATAGTATGTACACTTAAAGATTTAATAATTGGAGGTTAAAATGTCTTTTAAACCATTACATGATAGAATTGCAATAAAGCCTATCGAACAAGAAGAAAAAACTAAAGGTGGAATTATTATTCCGGATACTGTAAAAGAAAAGCCGATGCAAGGTGAAATAGTAGCCGTAGGTAATGGTATTCGTAATAAAAAAGGCGAAATTCATCCTTTAGAGCTAAAAGTAGGCGATAAAGTTTTATACGGTAAATGGGCAGGCACCGAAATTGAAATTAACGGCACAAAACTGATCGTTATGAAAGAAAGCGACGTATTTGGTATTATTAATTAATTATTTATTTTAAGGAGAAATTAAATATGGCAACAAAACTTATTAAACACGGCTCAAAAGCTCGTGAGCAAATGTTAGAAGGCATTGATATACTTGCAGATGCAGTAAAAGTTACTTTAGGTCCAAAAGGCAGAAATGTACTTATCGAGCAATCATTCGGTTCACCGAAAATTACAAAAGACGGTGTGACGGTTGCAAAATCGATCGAGTTAAAAGATAAAATTAGAAATGCGGGAGCTCAGCTATTAAAATCAGCTGCTACAAAAGCTGCAGAAGTAGCCGGTGATGGTACTACTACAGCTACGGTACTTGCTAGAGCTTTGGCTCGTGAGGGTAATAAGCTAGTAGCTGCCGGTTATAATCCTATGGATTTAAAGCGTGGTATGGATTTAGCGGTAAACGCAGTAGTAGAAGAAATTAAAAAATCCAGTAAAAAAATCAATAGCCAAGAGGAAATCGCACAAGTCGGTACTATCTCTTCAAACGGTGATAAGGAAATCGGTGAGAAAATTGCTAAGGCAATGGAGGAAGTCGGTAAAGAAGGCGTGATAACCGTTGAAGAAGCAAAGAATTTTAGCTTCGATGTTGAAGTAGTTAAAGGTATGATGTTTGATAGAGGTTATCTATCACCGTATTTTGTAACGAATTCCGAGAAAATGGTTGCTGAGCTTGAAAATCCTTTCATCTTACTGTTTGAGAAAAAATTATCAAATTTACAACCGATGTTACCTATACTTGAGGCTGTAGTACAATCACAACGCCCGCTATTAATTATTGCTGAGGATGTTGAGGGCGAAGCTCTTGCAACGCTTGTAGTCAATAGATTACGTGGTGGTTTAAAAGTTGCGGCAGTAAAAGCTCCCGGTTTTGGTGATAGAAGAAAAGCAATGATGGAAGATATTGCTATCCTAACTAAAGGTGAGCTTATTACTGAAGATTTAGGTATGAAGCTTGAAAATGTGAGTATTAAGAGTCTAGGGACGGCAAAAAGAGTAACAATTTCTAAAGAAAATACCGTAATTGTTGACGGTAACGGTGATAAGAAAAATATTGAAGATAGAGTATTACAAATTAAATCTCAAATAGCTGAAACTACTTCTGATTATGATAAAGAAAAACTACAAGAGCGTTTAGCTAAACTTTCCGGCGGTGTTGCCGTATTAAAGGTTGGCGGTGCTACGGAAGTTGAAGTGAAAGAGCGTAAAGATCGTGTTGAAGATGCACTTGCTGCTACAAGAGCGGCAGTTGAGGAAGGTGTTGTTGCCGGTGGCGGTGTAACATTACTTCATGCATCACAACCTTTAACAAAGCTTAAAGTAGAGAATAAGGATCAACAAGCAGGTATTGAAATAGTAATAGAAGCTTTAAAGGATCCGCTAAAACAGATTGTTGAAAATGCCGGTGAAAACGGTGGCGTAGTAGTTGGTAAATTACTAGAACATAAGGATAAAAATTATGGCTTTAATGCTCAAGATATGCAATATGTCGATATGATTAAAGCAGGAATTATTGATCCGGCTAAAGTAGTGCGTACTGCACTTCAAGATGCTGCTTCTGTTGCTTCGTTAATTATTACCACGGAAACTTTAATTGTTGACGAACCTTCTGATAAGGCAGAGCCAATGCCAATGCGTGGCGGTATGGGAGGCATGGGTGGTATGGATTTCTAAGTCTATATCTCTATAAGATAGGTTATGCAATAGATCTAATAAACCTGTTTTATTGTATTGCTCGTTCCCCTCATTGTAAGGAGGCATTGTTGCGTGGACCGCAAAACCTGTTCAATGTCATATCGTGGCTTGACCATGGTATCCAGAAAAAAAATACTAATAATATTAACATTTTAAACTGGATCCTGCTACAAGCTCGCAGGATGACAATTAAGAAACTGGTCCACGCAGGCAATGCCTGCTCTGCAATGACGATTTTAACAACGTGCTGTACAATACATTATTAAGTCGCAGTAGGACACTGAAAAACTGATTTATGCAACAAATGGGTTTTAAAGCGATTCTTTGCCTAATTTGAAAATAAACTCTTTAATAAAACTCTTCCTCAAAAAATAAAATATAGAATTTCTTGTAATTATTTCAATAAATGAGTGCAAATATTTTTTAATTATAATAGTTCAACCTTTGGTATTTATCCTATGAGACTGTTAACAAAATAATTTTAAAGCTCATTAAATTCTTTTTAACTGCAAATTATAAGATTTTTTTGAAATAGGGATATTTATTACTGTAAAAATCTTATTAATTTTCGTTTAAAAATCTCTTTAATTATCAATTAAAGTTATTTTGTTAACAGCCTTATATAGGATGATCAAAAGGTTTAAAGCGGTTTTACGCTTTAATTATTAAGAATAGATTTCTTGTTGCAGTTATAGGCAAGGTTAATCTATAATGTATAGATTCGTTTAATTTAAAAAATTAGTAATAACAGTTTCTAGCTTTTGGTCGGTTAAACTATGCTAACTAAAATTAGTAAGGTTTTAGAAAAATTACTATTTTTATTTTAAAAAAGTCTTATAATTTATACAGTTAAGAAAGACTAAAATAAGATAATTTAAATTTTATATATAAAACTTAAAAAATGAGGTTCTAAAAGCAATCTAAAGGATAAAAGATAAAATAATAGGGTAGGGTAGTGCGAAGCTCGCCACAAGCTTAATTTTTCCTATTAATATCACCTAAAGCTGGGTTTTATTAATATTTACTAAAAATAGCAAATTAATTAGAAATATTAATAGAACTTAATTAAGTTTATTGCTTTAATTGGTGTGTAGTTATTCGTAAGTATAACTATTAACTGAATTAGTATAAATTAAAGAGGTAGTTTTGTTTCAAAGGGTTATTAAACATTTAAATCACAATTTATCTAAACATGATATTGCTGCTCAAATAATAGGTAGGATCAAACATCCAATATCAATTTTATATAAATTATATCGTAAGGGTATAAAGTTAGAAGAATTAACAGATATTTTTGTGATAAGCATAGTGGTAATAGATGAAGAGAAATGTTATAAAGCTTTAAAAGTAGTTCATGATCTTTATGAGTATGAAAAGGATAAATTTAAAAATTATATTCTTAATCCTAAGCCAAACGGCTATCAATCTTTGCATACTATTATCACAACTGAGGATAATTATAAAATAGAGATACAAATACGTGATCGTAAGATGCATTATCATGCAGAGAGCGGTGAAGCTGCACACTGGAAATATAAAAATAGTTAATAAAACTTAATAAAAAGAAAAGCATTTTTTATTTATTCTCAAATATTTTTTCACTTTAGTGGTTTATAACTTCTTGCAATGTATTAAAAATTTAGTAAGCATTATTAATTGCAAAGATAGGTTATTATTCAGTCTATTTTTATATATATTGCAATACAATTGAAATTAAAGGTAAATTATGACTAAAAAACTAGTGGATAACAAAATAGCTCCTAATAAAGCGGAGTACGATAAGAAATTTTCGCATGTCTTAGGTATTACCCCATATCATGGGGCAGTAACCTTACCGAAGACAATGGCTTGAGTTTGCGAAGAATTAAAGTTGTTAAAGGATAGCTCACAGAAAAATGAGATGGAAGGAGGAAAAAATCCTTTCCTGGCTATGTGGACTTTCCTGATGATACTCTAAGTACACCGACAATTCAAGAGGGACATCTTCTTAGCGGTGGAAAAGAAGATGAGAGAGATTCTGTTAATTATACTAATGCAGAAATGTGATAACTTTCATCTGACAAAACATTTTATTGGAGAGATGGAAGCAAGTACCATCATGTTCATAAAGTAAAAGCCGGTGACAAGTTTGATATACATTGGGATTATACCATGGCACATAAAACACATGGTTATACATATGCGATCACTGATCATCCTAATGACTTTTCTCAAAGACTAACTTTGAATGAGCTTAAGACATTTTTTGAAAATATAGGCCAAGAAAAACCATTTTGGAGCCATACATTACCTGCTTCTACGGATCATTCAATAATTCTTCTGGAAAGAGAAGCAGGATTTCGCGTTCTTTTCTTTTAGAAAGATGGATAGTCGCTGACCGGCATGGCATTTCATCAATCATGGGTTCTTGAATATGAAGCAAGTTTAGGCGGTGAAGGGCCTGGCCATGGACACTATCATCACGATGCTTAATTAAGCTTTAAAGCAACTTAGTAGCGAGTGGTTATGCGCTAAGCGACTCAAAGCTTTGTTGTTCGGATACCCAAGTCGTCATTGCGAGGAAAAATTGAAAATTTTGACAAAGCAATCCCGGACCAAAATCTTGAGATTGTCACGCTCCTTTTAGTTGCTTGCAATGACGGTTTAGTATCCACGCAACAAAGCTTAAATTCTTGCGTTACTATCTACTCAAAGCTTTTAGGCCTTCCTTTAAGCCGTCTTTTATAAATGAAATTTTAGCTTGTTTGCCGTCTGCGGTAATTAGTTCTATATAATTATCGTTTGATAAAATCATGTCTAGCTCGTCTTTTGTAATAATAGCTAAAGCCTGACAGCCGTTTACTGTACAATTGAGGTATTTTCCGGCTGCTATTCGTTTGTCACCGCTATTAATAACTGTACCTGCCGGAATTTGAACATTTGACGGGACTATTTCTATTATTTTTAATTCCTGTTCTTCTTGTTCCCCATTAAAATAACCTATGTGATAAATGGCTAATATTTCCTTTTCTTTATCTTTCTCTAGATTATTAATTTGTTGTGATAAGAAGCAAAGTTGTTTTTTCTCATTATTAAGAGTACAATTTAAAGTCCAAGCTCCGTACTTTTTTGGTGCTGTTGATGCGTTGACGTTTTGTATGCTATACAAAACAAAAGTGCCGGTTATTATAAATAATCCAATAAAAACAAAAGCAATTTTTTTTATACAATCTTTCATATAATTTTTAACCTTTTTAAAATATTTTCTTTTCCTAAAATTTCTGCAATCTCAAATACGCTAGGTGATGCAGTCATACCTGTTATTAAAGCTCTTACCGGTTTCATAATGTCATTCAGCTTTAAGTCGTTTGCTGCTGCTATTTCTTTAAATTTATTCTGTACGGATTCCTTATCAAACTGCTCAAGTTCGCTTAAGTTTTCTATAATTTGTTTGATTAAATTCTTATCGCAATTTTCTATAATTTCTTTTGAATCTTGGTTGTAGATGATAGGAGAATCTACTAGATAAATTTGAGCAAGGCGTGTTAGTTCTAGTAATGTTTCACTTCTAACTAACAAGTTTGGCATTGCTTGTTTGATATAGCCTATTTCTTGCTCACTAACCTTAAACTTCTTCGGCAACTCTGCTGCTAGGGGTAATTTGTACGTCAATCCGGTACTCGCATCCTCACGTATGTCTATATACGCTGCGGTTCTGCGTTCCGTGTTTCCTTCAAATTCCTTCCTATAAGCGAGCTTCCGAAGAAGTTTATTATAATTTTGTTCCAATATCTCTACAATCTTTGAAGTTAAGCTATCATTGTCAAGCATTCTTAAGTAATGAGCGTTAAGGCTATTCATCTTAGCAAAATCAAGCTTAGAAGGTGATTTACCGAGTGAATCAAGATTAAACCAGTCTATAGCCTGAGTCATTGAGATAATTTCATCATCGCCGTGACTCCATCCAAGACGCAGTAAATAATTACACAAACTTTCCGGTAAATACCCCATATCCTTATAAGCTTCAATGCCTAATGCTCCATGCCTTTTGGATAATTTTGCTCCGTCTGCTCCATGAATTAACGGTATATGAGTCATGCTCGGTACTGCATATCCGAAAGCCTGATAAATAGCGAGTTGCCTTGCTGCATTGGTTAAATGATCGTCACCTCTAATAATATGAGTTATACCCATATCATGATCGTCTACTACAACGGCTAGCATGTAAGTAGCAGTGCCGTCTGCTCTTAATAGTACCATATCGTCTATATGAGAGTTTTCAATTACTACCTTACCTTGTAAAGTGTCATGAATTGTTATACTACCCTCTCTTGGAGTTTTTAGACGTATTACCGGCTTAATATCAGTAGGATAGATAGATGGATCTTTGTCACGCCACTCGCTATTAAAAATAAAATGCTGTTTATTTTCTAAAGCTTGTTGTCGCTGTCTTTCTATTTCTTCTTGGCTAGTAAAACAATAATATGCTTTACCGTTTTGCAGTAATTTTAGTGCAGCTTCTTTGTAAAGATTATGACGTTTAGACTGGAATATAACCTCACCGTTCCAATCAAGCCCTAGCCATTTTAGACCTGAGAATATAGCTTCTACCGCTTCTTTAGTTGACCTTTCTTTATCAGTGTCTTCAATGCGAAGCAAGAACTTACCGTTATGATGCCTTGCGAACAAATAATTAAAAAGGGCGGTTCTTGCCGAACCTATATGTAAAAACCCCGTCGGTGACGGAGCAAATCTAGTAATTACGTTATTATTCATTTATTATCTTTTTTAAATATATACTAAGAACTGTGTCATACCGTGGCTTGCCACGGTATCCAGAAAACAACTAAACATACTAATAATATTAGTATGTTTAACTGGATCCTGCGATCAAGTCGGCTGTGTTGCATGGATCAGTTGTTGCGTCATTGCGAGGAAACTGCATAGCAATTGACGAAGCAATCCAGTAAAAAATGCTAAAAATTAGCATTTTTTTATTATTTTTCTGGATTGTCACGCTCCTTACAGTCGCTCGCAATGACGATTCGGTATTCATGCAACAAGGCTGATCAAGTTAGCTAGGATAACACATACTCTTTCTCCCCAAACACATAAAATAATTTACGTCTATATCATCGCTTAATTTCCACTCATTTTTAGCCGGATCATATACCAAGCCTTTCAGCTCTTTAATTTCAATTTTGGTATCCGTAAGCATTTCGTAAATTTCCAACGGTTTTAGGAATTTGCTATAATCATGAGTGTTTTTTGGTACCCAACCTAAAATATATTCGGCAACTATTATTCCAAGTATATAAGCTTTTTTAGTACGGTTAATCGTAGAAATTATTGCCATACCGTTTGGCTTAATATGCTTCACCAAATTTAGTATAAATTGCTGTACGTTTTCTACGTGTTCAATAACCTCAAGACAAATTACCACATCATATAGCTTGTCACTTGCTAATTCTTCTATAGTAGATTGTAAATAATTTATCTTTACGCCGTTTTCCTTAGCATAAGCAGTTGCCGTTTCAATATTACTTTGCAGTGCATCAATGGCTGTAACGTTAAAACCTTGAGCCGCTAAAGGCGTTGCAATTAACCCTCCACCGCAACCGACGTCTAATATTTCTAATTTAGAAATATCGTTAGACATCTTCTCAAACTCTACTTCTAGAGGTAATTTGTGCGTCAATCTGCTGCTCGCATCCTCACGTACTTCTATGTACGCTGCGGTGCTGTGCTGCATGTTTCCTACAAATTCCTCTCTATAAGCGAGTTTGGAAAGGTGTCTATTGTAATGCGTAGTTATTTTCTCTATTATATATTCAAGGCGAATAGGGTTTATTCGGTGTAAGATACTGAATTCTCCGTCCTTATTCCACCAATTATGAGAAATTTTCTCAAATTTTTCTAATTCTTTTTTATCGATTGAAGACATAGTCTATGATTCTTTCCAATGTCATCCCGTGGCTTGATCACGGGCTCCATAAGTACAGCCTAAGAATTTTAGTGGATCCCGTGGTCAAGCCACGGGATAACAAGAGGCCATACAACAAACATATATAATATACTCAGATGACTTTAATAATACTAGCCTTAATTTTAATTAGCTGCATATTTGCCCCGCTTGGCTGCATTGCCCTATGGAAGAGATATATTTATTTCGGTGACGGGCTTGCTCATAGTAGTTTTTTAGTGGCTAGCATAAGTATTATAGCACATGTTCCATTAATATATTCAGGAATAATAGTTGCAATTCTTTTTTCGTTTTTTGTGTTTATTTTTAAAAATAATTCTGAAAAAAACGCAGTTATTAATTTGATTTCTAGCTTTATGCTAGCTGTTGCTTTAGTTATTAATTATTTTACTTCTTTGCAGAATAATATAGTAAATTTGTTGTTTGGGGATATTTTATCCGTATCTTTTAATGATTTGATGATACTTGTAATAGTGCTAATAACTATTATAGGCTTTATAGTATATTTTTATAATCAAATTCTTCTTATCATTATCAATAGAGATATTGCCGTCATAAAAGGCTTAAAGGTTAATATTATTGAGCTAATATTTTTACTTCTTCTCTCATTATCGGTATTTTCTGCTATAAAGATTGTCGGAGTACTTATGGTAACTGCTATTTTACTTATTCCTGCAATGATTGCACGGTTTGTAGCATATAGCCCCTCCCAGATGATTATAATATCAATTCTTATATCTTTATTTATTAATTTTTGTGCTGCATTTAGCTCTTTCTACTTTGATTTACCTTTAACTCCATTGTTTATTATATTAGGTACGTTTATTTATGGTTTGTTGTATTTAAAGTGATTATTATGAACAAAAATGAATTTACTGAATATGTCAAAGAATTGTTAGAACAATATAGTTCAGTAGCCGTTCGTGTAATGTTTGGTGGATATGGTATATATAAGGGTGGTGTTATGATAGGAATTATTAAGAGCAATGAATTATATTTTAAGTCAGACCTAAGCACTTATGAATATTTTCAATCTTTCGGTTCTGAGTCATTTGTATATCAAAGTAAAGGTAAACTTGTAACTCTATCATATTGGAAGGTGTTATCTGAAATTATGGAGGATCAAGAGTTATTAGGTAAGTGGTTTAAATTAGTTTTGAATGCTGCTATTAATAGTCAAAAGAAAAAATAAATGTTGCCCCGTGGTTGGACCAGCGTTGTTGTGTGCGACGTTTTTTTCCGTCATTGCGAGAAGACGCCATAGGCGTCGACGAAGAAATCTCAGACACGATTCCTGAGATTGCCACGCTCCTTGCAGTCGCTCGCAATGAAGTTAGAATCTATCCACGTTTTTCATAATCTCAAGATAATCAATTTTGCCGCTTGTAAGTAGAGGTATTTCTGAATCGGTAATAATTACTTTCGGTAAATGTAGTAAAGAAATTTGAGCTTTAGATACAGCATCTGCAAAGTTCTCTCTATTTATATTGGAACCGGTAGTAAGTAAAATAATCTTTTCTTCGTGCGTTTTATCGGGAATAGAAATAGCAGCGTGCAAGGAATCAGGATCAATTTCGCTTGCAAGTTCTTCAATTTTTGTAAGAGATATCATTGCCCCTGCTATTTTAGCAAAGTGTTTTAAACGTCCTAGAATTGTTATATATCCTTCAGAATCGATTTTGACTATATCGCCTGTGTCATACCATTCTTTATAAGTACGGTGACCTTCTAAGTCCAAGTAACCAAGCATGATGTTAGGACCCTTAATGAATAAACGTCCCCCTTCATTTATTCCCTCTACTTTCTCAAGCTTATAATCAATTTTCGGTAATAATCTTCCTACCGTGCCTGCTTTATTATGCATAGGGGTATTGCAAGCTATAATAGGTGAGGCTTCTGTAATCCCATATCCTTCAAAAATACGTATGCCATACTTATTAAGCCAAAATTGTCGTGTAGATTCTTTTAATTTCTCGCTACCGGCAAATATATAGCGTAATGAGTAAAAATCATATGGGTGCGCGTAATTAGCATAACCGTTTAAAAAAGTATCGGTAGAAATTAATATAGTTGCTCCAATATCGTATATAACTTCAGGAATGCTACGATAATTTAGTGGAGAAGGATATAGAAACAGCTTAATACCGTTGAAAGTTGTAATAATTGCACCACTAAGACCAAAACAATGAAATAGCGGTAGCGCATTAAATACTATATCTTCAGGGCTAAAAGGTACTTTAGCAGTTATTTGATATCTATTAGTTTGTAAATTTCTGTGAGATAATAATACGGCTTTAGGTTCACCTTCAGTACCCGAAGTAAAAATTATCACTGCCGGTTTTTCGTCATCACGATTACGACAAAAATAATTGTAATAAGTTTGGGCACAATAACTTCCTATTTTTGCTTTTAGTTTTAGAGCTGTACCAATCTGATTTTTAAAATCTTCTAAATATATTATTTTAATACCGAAATCTAATAAGTTAGTTATTAATTCATGTAAATTTGCTTTCTCAATAAATTGTTTTGAAGTGTAAACTACTTTAATTTGTGCAAGTTTGCAGGAGTTAATAATAGTACTTATGCCGCTGCTCCAGTTAATTATAGCAGGAACATAACCGCTAGATTGCATAGCGTAAAAAGTAATTAACGTATTCGTGGTATTAGGCAACATTAAGCCTAAATTTCTGCCAAAGATATTATTCTTTTTGATTAAATCACCTAGGATAAAAGATTTTAATATTAAATCTCGATAAGTAACCGCATTATTTTCAAAATCATCAACTATTTTTTTCTTAAATCCATGAATTTTAGCAGCTTCTATAAGAGATGAGAATACAGTATTTTTATAGTCTGAACTCTCAAACATCATGTCAGCCATGATATCATAAAGAGTCCTAGATATATAACTGCGTCGTTCTTGATTGCTTGTAGCATCCATATTAGCGAATTTTACCGGCGGTAAAACGGTTATAGTAATTTTAGGAAATATTTTTCTTTTTAATATGTTTTTTAATTTTGATAAATGAGTAAATTGAGTACCGTCTATTCTAACCGGTAAGACGGTAGCACCGGCTTTATCGGCAATCATTCCCGGTCCTTCATATATTTTCATTAAAGAGCCGGTAACGCTTATTCTACCTTCAGGGAAAATTGCTACTTTCTGATCCTTTTGTACTTCTTTTACTAAAGTCTTTATTGCCATTGGGTTACTTGGATCAACCGGCAAAGTTCTTGCCATACGTAAAAACGGTTTAATCCACCATATTTTTTGTATATCGGGACTAATTGCAAAAGTCATTTCTTCTCGTAAGTAAGTAGCAATTAGTGGCGGATCTAGATATGAAATATGGTTAGCGACCACTACTACTTTTTTACCTGCTTTTTGAAAATTTTCAAATCCTTTAACTTCAACCTTATACATAAGATCAAAACAGATTTGGAATATTCTTCGCAATAGCTTAAATGGAATAATTTTAACTTCAGGTATTAAACGGTAAATATGTATAGTAACAATTATATTAGCTAGGCTAATAAATAATATAATCCAGGGTATAGTGAAATTTAGGTAAAATAATAAAGATAGAATTATTGTTGATCCCACCATGAAAATGGAATTGATAAGATTGTTAACGGCAATAATTCGACTACGATGAGTAGGGTTTGCGTAATGCTGTAATATCGCAAAAAGAGGAACGATATATAATCCGCCTATTGCCGCTAAGAACAATAAATCTATAACTATGCGCCAATTATGTCTTTTCGATAAAAATACTAAAATACTTTTTAGCTGAGTAGGTTCGTAGTTAACTGAGCTAATTCTACTTGCAAAGAATAAATCAATACCGAAAATACTAATGCCTAGGGCTGAAATAAATAGATATTTAACGGTAATCTCATCTTCAAATATTTTGCTACATAAAAACGAACCGATCCCAACACCAAGCGAGAAAACCGCTAAAAATAAATTAGCAACATTCTCATCAGCTTTAAAAGTTATCTTAGCAAGTAAAGGTATTTGAGAAATTATAGCAGCTCCGATAAACCAAAACCATGAAATACCAAGTATAGCTAAATATATCTGTTTTTTTGCTTTGGCATATTTAATCATATTTATGCTTTCATCTATAATATTAAAATTTATTTTAATATTACGATTTACATTTTTAGATTTTTGGGAAAAAAGGCTTGTAATAAAGCCAAGAAAAGTGATGGTAATTAAGGAATAAATTATAAAATTATTGCTGATTGTATAATAGCTGCCGATTATAGTACCGATAAAAATACCGATAAAAGTTCCGGCTTCAACAAAGCCGTTAGCTCCAAGTAGTTCGTCTTTATTTAGGTGATCAGGTAATACGCTATATTTGATTGGACCGAAAAAAGTAGAATGTATACCCATTAAGCAAATAGAACAAAACAGGATTAACAGATTATTATGATGAAATCCGTAAATTGCAAAGGCAATTATACCGATTTCACAAATCTTAATAATTTTAATAAGATTTGCACGCTCGTATTTATCGGCAATTTGTCCTGCTATGCTTGCGAATATTATAAAAGGTAATACAAAAGTAGCATTAGCAATTAAAACAAGTAGATTATTATATTTACTTAAAGCTCCTGACATACCATAAGTTATAAGGATTACCAGAGCATTTTTTAATATATTATCATTGAGACAACCGCATAACTGCACTATAAAATTCGGTAAAAATCGTCTATCTTTGAAAAGATATAATTTGTTTGTGTCCATGATATAAAATATTTTAAATGCCAATTTTATTGGGTGACTCTTATGTCATTCCCGTGAAAACAGGAATCCAGTAATTAAAAAATATAAATACAGTAAGTTTTTAAAACTAAAAACTTGATTTATCTCGTTTTACCCTGGATTCCCGCCTATGCGGGAATGACATAAGCAAGCTATGCAACAAAACCTAAACTCCCCAGATATTAGCAATTTATATTAATATGTCAAATGTGGTGCTTATTTACTTTTTGTTTCTAAGCGTCTTGATTTTATTAATGCATCTACAAGAGAAATGTTTTCGTCCGTAGAATCAGTGTAATTTTTTACTATTGTTTGTAATGCAGATAAAGCTTGGTTTGTAGTATCTTTCGTTTTAACTTTCTTTCTTCTTTGTAAATTCTTTTTTAAGGCAGTTGATAAATTATCAAATTTAGCCGGTGATTTGGCTTTTTTCGGTGCTTCTTTGATGGCTTTGGTAGATGACATAAATAATTATCTTTTCACATTAGCATTATTATATTATATTATGGATATTTTGGAAAATAAAACTATAAGTAATCTATGAATCAAAGTAATATAATCTCTCCTGAGTTACTGGATAAGAGAAGAAATATTGCAAGGCAAGGGGGCGGTGAAGCTAGGATCAACGCACAACATCAAAAAGGTAAGTTAACTGCACGAGAACGCATAGAAGTATTATTAGATCCGGATAGCTTTACCGAAACAGGTATGTTTGTATCCCATAGATGCGATAATTTTGGGATGCAGGATAAAAAGTTTTTAGGTGACGGCGTTGTAACGGGACACGGTACGATAAACGGTAGGTTGGTATTTATTTATAGCCAAGATTTTACCGTACTCGGCGGTTCTCTCGGCGAATATCATGCTAAGAAAATCTGTGATATTATCAATCAAGCTATAGAAACTGGTGCTCCCGTAATCGGTATTAACGACTCAGGGGGAGCAAGAATTCAAGAAGGGGTTGATGCTCTAGCCGGATACGGTGAATTATTTCAGCGTAATGTTTTAGCGTCGGGTGTCATCCCTCAAATTACCCTAATTATGGGCCCTTGTGCCGGTGGTGCGGTATATTCTCCTGCCTTAACCGATTTTATATTTATGGTTAAGAATAGTTCTTATATGTTCGTAACCGGTCCCGATGTAGTAAAAACCGTTACGGGTGAAGAAGTAAGCCAAGAAAAGCTCGGCGGTGCTAGGATGCATACCACTAAAAGCGGTGTTGCCGATCTTGCATTTAACAATGATATAGAAGCATTGCTTGAAATTCGTAAATTCTTTAATTTCCTTCCATCATCCAATCGTAGTCCTCTTCCTGTTCGTTCGACTGTTGATCCTGCCGATAGAGTTGATATGTCTCTTAGCACGTTAATACCTAACACTCCTAATAAACCTTATGATATGAAAGAGCTTGTTGAGCGTATCGTTGATGAGGGAGAATTTTTTGAACTACAACCTGATTTTGCTAAGAATATAATTATTGGCTTTGGTTATATGGAAGGTTATCCGGTAGGATTTGTGGCTAATCAGCCTTTGCATTTAGCAGGATGTTTAGATATAAACGCCTCAAGAAAAGCAGCAAGATTTGTTAGATTTTGTGATGCTTTCAATATTCCTATAGTAAGCCTTGTTGATGTGCCTGGATTTCTGCCTGGTACATCCCAAGAGCATGACGGTATTATTAAACACGGGGCTAAGCTGTTATACGCTTATGCGGAAGCTACAGTGCCGAAGATTACTGTAATTACCCGTAAGGCTTATGGAGGTGCTTATATAGTGATGAACTCCAAGCATCTTAGAGGCGATATAAACTATGCTTGGTTTAATTCGGAAATCGCTGTTATGGGGGCAGAGGGAGCAGCCGAGATAATATTTAAGGAAGAATGTAAAAACCCTGAAGCTAAAAAACAAAAAATAGATGAATATAGGAAAGTAGTAACTTCGCCTTTTGTTGCGGCATCTAGGGGATATTTGGATGATATTATAAGACCGCAAAATACCAGATGGCGAATATGTAAGGCGTTAAATTTCCTGCGTACTAAAAAAGTAGAACTGCCTTGGAAGAAGCATGATAATTTGCCGCTTTAGCTGTCATCCCGTGGCTTGACCACGGGATCTCAGAATACAGTCTGTGACACAAGACCCCGTGGTCAAGCCACGGGGTGACATTAGGATACAAAAAACTATGAATAAACCATTATTTGATAAAATTTTAATTGCTAATCGTAGCGAGATCGCCGTTAGGATAATACGTACCTTAAAAAAGATGGGGATAAAGTCGGTTGCAGTATATTCTGAAGCAGATACAAACTCAATGTATGTGCAGCATGCAGATGAGGCTTATTATATAGGTGATTCCCCTGCAACGGAAAGTTATTTATCTATTAAAAATATTATTTCGGCGATTCGTGAAAGTGGCGCCAGCGCAGTACATCCAGGTTACGGTTTTTTATCAGAAAATCCAAATTTTGCCAATATTCTTAAAAGAGAAGGTGTTGTTTTAATAGGACCGAGTGCCGGAACTATTAAAAAAATGGGCGATAAAATCGAAGCAAAAAAGATAGCGATAGAAGCCGGAGTTAGCACCGTGCCAGGTTATATGGGAACTATAAACGATGTTAAACAAGCTATAGATATTGCTAAAGAGATTGGTTTTCCGGTAATAGTAAAAGCGGCTGCCGGCGGCGGTGGGCGTGGTATGAGAGTAGTGAATAATCCCGCTGAAATGGCCAATGCTTTTGAGTCGGCAAAGCTTGAAGCAGCCAATAGTTTTAGTGACGATAGATTATTTATTGAGAAGTTAATTCAAACTCCCCGTCATATCGAAATTCAGCTCATTGCCGATCAATACGGCAATAGTGTATGTCTCGGAGAGCGGGAATGTTCAATACAGCGTCACCATCAAAAAGTAATCGAAGAAGCACCAAGTTCTTTTATTACTGAAGATATAAGGCAAGAAATGTATAGGCAGGTAATATCCTTATCTCAAAAAGTGGGATATTATTCGGCCGGTACCGTTGAGTTTATAGTAGATAGCAATAAAAATTTCTATTTTTTAGAGATGAATACTAGGTTGCAAGTTGAGCATCCTGTTACTGAGCTAATTACCGGTATAGATATCGTTGAAGAGATGATACAAATCGCAGCCGGCGAGAAATTATCATTTACGCAAGATGATGTAAAATTAAAAGGTTGGGCATTTGAATCACGAATTTGTGCCGAAAACCCAAGCCGAGGTTTCTTACCTTCTAGCGGTAGAATTATAGCTTATTCCGAACCTGCAAAGAGTCCTAATATCCGTATAGATACAGGGATTGGGCTTGGCGGCGAAGTAAGTATGTTTTATGACTCAATGATTGCAAAATTATGTACTTACGGTGAAACAAGAGAGCAGGCAATTGAGCTAATGCATTCTGCTTTGAGTTCTTATATAATTAACGGTATTGCTCATAATATCAGTTTCTTAGAAGCGGTAATGCTACATCCACGCTTTGTTAGCGGCGATATTTCTACTGCCTTTATTCAAGAAGAATATCCTGACGGTTTTTCTGGAGCTAGTCTAACTTCAGAAGTAACTACCGTATTTTTAGCAACGGCTATTTTTATTTATATATCGGAGCAAAGACGTGCTTCTTTAATTTCCGGCAATATTAACAATCAGGCTAACAAAATAGGTACAAGGTGGGTAGTAACTATCGATGATAAACTATTTCCCGTATTAATTACACCTGTTGAAAACGGCTATAATATACGTCACGAAAGCGATAGAATATATATTCGTAGTAACTGGAATTTAGGTAATGAACTTTTTACGGCTATAATTAATGGTAAAAAGACAAATGTGAAAATTGAGAATATCAGAACCGGTTATTTATTATCGCATGCCGGTATTAGCGTAAAAGCCTTTGTACGCTCTCCTCGTATATCAGAACTTGAAGCGTTGATGGTCTCAAAAGTAGTGGTGGAAGAAAGCTCTGAACTACAAGCTCCTCTAAGCGGTCAGATTGCTGCGATAAAGGTGAAAGAAGGGCAGGAAGTGACGGCAGGACAAGAAATTATGATTTTAACTGCTATGAAAATGGAAAACCTGATTCTTGCCGAAAGAGACGGAAAAATAGCTAAAATTTTTGTTAATGAAAAGGATAATGTTGTAAGAGGGCAGGTATTATTAGAATTTGCTTGATATATTAGGTTCTGTAAAGGAAAATTCAATTATTTATATTTTCAGATATTTTTTAGCGAAAATTAATAAGATGTTTGCAGTAATAGTTGTTCCTATTTCAAAACAATCTTATGATTTGCAGCAAAGAAGAGCAAAAATAGATTAATTTAATTTTCCTTCACAGAACCTAATATATTGTCTTTCGCTTATAATTCGCTACTATAGTAAACTCAGCTCCATTTTATGAAAAGCGTAAGGGTAGAGCCTATATATTAATAAGCAAGACAACGAACAACGAAGTACAAAATGGAGATCAGTTTACTATATTCATTTATTTAGAATTAATTAAGTCAAAATTTTTCTCAATAACTGAAATATTTGAGCTAGCTTTTTCAAATAGATAATGATCTTTGTTTACCTTATTATATGCCTCTACAGCTTCTATAAATTCTTCTTGATTAAGGTAACACTCTCCTAAATAATATTGTGCTTCTTGATAATAATTAGAGCTTTTGTGTATTTTACTATACATGTCTATAGCTTCTTTATAATTTCTCATTCCTAAAATAATTATTTCCTTCAGTAAGATTTGGATGAGCCATGGTTCCTCCGTATTTTAATTAGATTTTTTTATAAAAAAGTATATATTATCATGAAATATGATTCTCATGTTTCGTGGTAATATATATATCTAATAAATGTGCAAGAGGTTTTGTCGTCATTGTGAGGAAAAATTGTAAGTTTTGATTAAGCAATCTAGTTAAAAATACTAATAATATTTAGTATTTTTAACTAGACCCCGTGGACAAGCCAAGCCACAGGGTAACAATTAGGAAACTGGTCCACGCAACAACGTCTATGCGGGAATGACATAAGAGCAGGCAATGAAGCAATCTTATTGTAGGAATGACATTATTAAAGCTCAGAATCAAATATTTTTATATCACCGCCTAAAGACGTTTCTTCATCAAGTCCCTCAAGGGCAAAAGTGCGAAATATACCTGATTTAGAAGGAGTATGTTCTAACCTAGAGCCTGTGTTAGGTTTTTCAGTTTCAACCTTAAAATCAGAAACATAGCCCTCGTCTTCTACTACAGTATTTGTATTTATTGGAATTTTCTTTCCGCTAGAATAATCTCCTAACAGTGCTTTAATTTCTGCGAAATTTTGTAAATCTTTAGATAGTTGTTTTTTGAATTTAGAAAATTTTTGCTTTATTTGTTCTGATGATAAATTCTTATATCCGTCATAATGTGATGATATACTTGTTTTTAATATCCTCTCTAATATATATTGGTGGTTAGGATTATTAGCTTTTTCACACAATGTAGAAATCTTAGTGATTTGGGTTAGTTGACACGATACATCGCTATGTAAGTTATCTTTTTCCCATCCTTTAACATTATAGTTAGCACCGTGTTTAAGTAAATATTTTACTATTGTGACCTGCCCATACTCTGATGCAAGCATTAAAGGTGATACATCTGTATTGCCGTTAATCGTTGCCCCTGCATCTAATAATGTTTTTACCGCATTTAAATTACCGTATATTATTGCTACTTCTAGAGCTACATCTAAATTAGCATTTTTAGATAAAAGATACTTTGCAATTTCTTTTCTATTTTTTAAATTTGCGGTACTTAATGGTGTGTTAAAACGATATTCAGTATTAACATCAAAACCGTATATTTCAACAAATTTTTTAATTACTGCAAGCTTATTTTCGTTTATTGCTTTAAAAAAGATTTGCTTATGAAGATCGTTTACATTTTGACCACCTTGTGCTGCTTCTTCTAAGGTTGTATTTAAATAAGTTGCTCCTTTTATTAAAAGATCACATGTAATGTCTATATAGACATTACATGTGATCTTTTAATATTTGTAAGGTTCTTCCAAACCGGCAGTAACATTTAGTGTATTAGAACCATAATGACTAAAATTTACATTCGCTTCTTTTTCTTCTACAAAATACTTTACTAAAATTAAACTTTTATTGTGTATTGCTTGTATTAGGCTGGGATTAGGTTCAAACGTAAGATGATTAAGTAAATATTCAGCTTGTGCATTATTGTTTTTAAGTGCAAATTCTAATGCTTTGTATTTCCTTGCGATGTAAGGTCTTCCATGAGATTTATTTTATTTAAATTCGGATCATCTAAGCTAGCTATAATATTTAATTCTGCCCCGTCTTTAGGATGAAACGTATCAAAATATTGTTTTAAATACCCTAGAGTTATTACATTTTCTGTTTTAGTAGTTTCCGGCTTAGTAGTTCTTTTAATTTGAGAACCCCCTGGAGCTGTGGAGGAGTTGTGCATGATAATTTACCTTAAATTAATTTATAGCATGCGTACTATAGATTAATCTAAGTAAATTATCAATATCTTAATTGATAGTAAAATAATTTATGATTTCTTAACTTTAAGTTGTATTTGATGGTTCTCTAATTCTACTTTACTTACATAATCAGGCGTGAAATTTTTAGCAAACTCGCCTAAAGTTTGTTCTTTAATAAAGTCTCCATAATTATCAATTATCTTAGATAAATCAAACTCGCTTATTATCTCAATTAAAATCCTGTCAGTGATAGAGAAATCGGCATCTTTTCGAGCCTGTTGTATAAAGCGTACAATGTCTCTTGCGTATCCTTCTGCTCTTAACTCAGGTGTTAGCTCTAAATCAAGTATTAACAAGCTACTATTATTCTCAAAACTTGCTGCTCCTTTGATATGTGAATACGGCTCTAAAACTAGCTTATATTCGTCACTATTTAAGGTTTCACCGCATATAGCTAAACCGCCTGCGATAGCTTCCCACTCACCTTTTTTAGAAGCAGCTATAATCTCTTTCATTTTATGCGGCAAACGTTTACCAAGCATTGGGAAATTAATCGATAGTTTTTTGCTTGCGTAATTCTCTAGATCGTCACGATAAATTACCGCCTTAACATTAATTTCATCTTTAATTAAATCTTCAAAATCTTTGAGGTTGTTATTATGTTTACTGATAATAGCTATGCTAGCAAGTGGCTGCCTTACCCTGATATTTTCAGTGCTTCGGATAAATAGGCTATTACTGCAAATATCAAGCACGTTATCCATATTAGCAACCAGCTCGTGATTTATTTCAAAGTCTGAGAGAGTAGGGTAGTTGCAGAGATGTACGCTAATCGCGTCATTGCGAGGCACTGAAAGTGCCGTGGCAATCTTATTAGATACTCCTGAAATTGCTTCGTCAAGATTTGTGTCTTTCCTCGCAATGACGTTTGATTTTCCTGAGAGTACCGTGTCGTTACGCTCCTCACAATGACGTAATCCCTTATATATCGCTTCCGAAATTATAGGCACTAGTGCCGACATCGCAATAGCCATGGTGTCTAAACATGAATATAGAGTATTATAAGCATTTTGCTTATCTGTATCTTTTTCGCTTTTCCAAAATCTAGTTCGGCTTCGTCTTATATACCAGTTATTCAACACTTCAAAAAATTCTGAAACTGCATGATAAGCTGTTTGCGTATCGAAATTATCTAAGCTCTCTTCAATTTTTTGTACGGCTATTTTAAGCTTAGATAATATATAAACATCAAGTACGTTTTTAGAGCTAAAATTAAGCTTGCCTTTAAGCGAATCAGCATTAGCATACATCGTAAAGAAATGGTAAGCATTCCATATAGGTTTGATAAATAGACGAAGCGTATCAAATACCATTTTGCCGTCTTTATCAATTAATAGCTCCTGACCTTTAACAACGTTTGAAGATAACATCGTAACTCTTAAAGCGTCAGAGCCGTATTTATCAAATAGCTCCAGCGGATCGGCGTAGTTATTAAGACGCTTTGAAAGTTTTTGACCTGTAGCGTCTAAAATTACGCCGTGGCATATACAGTTTAAAAACGGTGGGCGATCAAATAAAGCGGTAGATAGCACCATTAAGGTATAAAACCATCCGCGTGTTTGAGCTGAATACTCAACTATAAAATCAGCCGGAAAATGATCCTCAAACCACTCTTTATTTTCAAAAGGGTAATGGGCTTGCCCATATGGCATTGAACCGCTTTCAAACCAGCAATCAAACACGTCTTCTATTCTGCGCATTGTTGATTTACCGGTTGGATCGTCGGGATTTGGTCTTGTCAGTTCATCGATAAACGGACGATGTAAATCAGTAACTTTAACACCAAAATCTTTCTCTAATTCCTCTATAGAGCCGTAAACGTCTATGCGTGGATATTTTGGATCATCGGACTTCCATACAGGCAGCGGCGTTCCCCAGAATCTATTACGGCTTATCGACCAATCACGAGCATTTTCAAGCCACTTACCAAATAAATTATCTTTAACATGGAAAGGTATCCAGTTAATTTGCTGATTTAACTCTACCATTCTATCTTTAAATTGCGTAACCTTTACGTACCATGACGGAACAGCCTTATATATAAGAGGCGTATCTGTTCGCCAGCAATGAGGATAATTATGAATATACTGCTCGGTTTTTAGCCAATTTCCTTGCTCTTTCAGTTTGATTATTATTTTGTCATTTGCATCAAATACTTGTAAGCCCTCTAAATCAGGAATTTCTTTAGTGAATTTACCGCTATTATCAACAGGACAAACAAGCTCAATACCTTTCGATTCACAAAGTATTTGGTCATCTTCACCAAAGCCTGGAGCCATATGTACGACTCCCGTGCCATCACCCTCAACTACGAAATCGCCTGCAAATATCTTGAAGCTGTTTGGATGATTTTCGAAATAGTCGAATAAAGATTTATAGTTCAATCCTTGAAGTTCTGAGCCTTTAATTATCTCAAAATTTTCTTCACCGCTAAGTCCTAATTCTTTAGCATATTTAGAGACGGAAGAGGCAGCTATTATATAACAAATATCATTTTTAGGGACTAATGCATAATCTATATCACTACCGACTGCTAAGGCTAAATTTGACGGCAATGTCCAAGGTGTCGTCGTCCAAGCGAGTATACGGTATTCTTTAAAAGATCCTGTGGTCGTAGCCACGGGATGACATAGTACAAAACTCACCGTTACAGCTTTATCGGCTCGCTCACGATAAGAATTATCAAGTCTTGTTTCAAAATTAGAAAGCGGTGTTTCGCATGCCCAAGAATAAGGCATTACCCGCATAGATTCATACAATAACCCCTTATTATATAACTCCTTAAATGCCCAAAGTACGGATTCCATAAAATTCTTATCCATCGTTTTATAAGAATTTTTAAAATCCACCCATCTTGCTTGACGAGTTACATATTCTTCCCAATCATTAGCATATTTCATTACCGAAGCTCTGCAATGTGCATTAAACTTCTCTATACCAAAATTAGCTATTGCAAGACGTCCTGAAATGCCAAGTTCTTTCTCTGATTGCATTTCAGCAGGAAGACCGTGACAGTCCCAGCCAAAGCGACGCTCGACTTTCTTACCTTTTACGGTTTGGTATCTAGCATATACGTCTTTAATAAAGCCGGTAAGCAAATGACCGTAATGCGGCAAACCGTTTGCAAAAGGCGGGCCGTCATAAAAAATAAATTCTGACTCTCCGTTCCTATCATCAATAGATTTTTGGAATATATTATTGTCTTGCCAAAATTTTAGTATCTCTCGCTCTAAGCCTGCAAAATCAGCATTCGAGCTAACTTCAGGATAATATTTAGTATTTGTCATTATTTTAGAAATTATTTTTAAAAATATCTTAATTATATGCAAGAGAGGTCATAATACAAGAATTTTTAAGGTATTTAAGAAAGTAATAAGGTGTATTACAGATTAAAAGATGATATAGAAATTTTGTCTAACTCAAGTCATTTCACTATTAGTTACTACCTATCGTTTCAGCTTCATAAGCCGATAATATTTGTGCTTCGTATCCTAAATACTTCCACTCTTCATTTAAATATTACTTCAACTCTAGTATATTTTGTTAAATCGCTAAGGCACTGTGCTTTAGAATCACTTTCTACTTTATTACTTAAATTTAGTAGGAGCTTTTGTTTTTGCTCTAAATTAATAGTTTTAAGAGCTAGCAAAATCGCAGATTTTAAATATTAAATTCTTTATTGTTATCTGTATACTATTAATATCTTCATTATATTTCACTTCGTTAAATTTTTTCACTTGAATCTCTTTATACTCAGGTACATTCTTATATTTAGTAACAGTACGGCTCTTTATCGTCTCTTTCTCTATCCGTGCTTTTTTATAAATTGGCTCATAGCCCTTAATTTGCATTCATACGTTATAATTTAATAGTTGGATATATAAATTGGTTTTGCTAAAGAAATATCATCATAAGTTTTTAATTTTTTCCTAGGTGGATAAGTATATATTGGCTTCGGCTCGATTTGTTTAGTTTCTTCTATAAGCTCTTTGTCTAAATATTGTTGTTCTTCGGTATAGGCGATTTCTTTTAAACCTACATATTTCTTTTCTGTTTTATAAGAATAATATTTGTCATCATTTATCTTCTCTTGAAGATCTAAATTATTTTTATACGCTTTAGCAAGTTCAGAGAAAAGTATCTTTAGTGTTTTTGAATTTTCACCGAAATAACTTATAGGGATAACTTGATTATTAACTAATGTTCTATCATGTTCTTTATTAGAACATTCTTTTTTAAATTGAGTTTTCATATTATGTGAATTAGCGAATCAAAACAATATTGCAACTTAATTGTAAGCTAGCCCAAGCTTTGTCTGCTGTATATATCGGATAATTTTTTCTGTCCTTTTTCTTCCGCAAGTAAAGCCATCAAGGAAGAAGAATCAAGAATTATTGTTATGAGAAGACATTATTGGGTTACAAGTTAAAATTTAGAATTTTCTTTATTCGCTTCTTGATATTTCTGCTTTAAAAATTCATCAACAAATGATTCTGATTTAGAACCATGTTGTTTAAACAATGCTTGAGCTTCTTTTACAGCCTTATGACAAGTGATTAAATGTAATTCATTATTAACTTTATTTATAAGTTTCAATAGCATTTTTATATTTGATATGGAGTTAATATTACCCATTAAGCATATCTACGTAAACATTCTAACTATGGGGATCTTTGAAGGGGCGAGTAATTTTTTCATCTGTGAGAAAGTTTTTACTATATTTGCTACGGCAGTCTCAATCAATTTATCGGTTTCAATATAATTTTCCGATTCGTCTTGGATATAAAAAAGAATAGATGAAACATAAACCGAGAGCAATAAGCTTCTTTTGGTATAATAGTTAAAATCAAAAGATTTATCACCGGCATAACGCCAAATAGCATCACAACTACGGAATGCAACTTCAGTTCCTTGTATTGGATTTAATGCAAAATAAGCGGCATTCTTACTATGAATAATAGGAAGTACGGTTTTGACCCTAATCTTTACGGCTAAAGATATTTTTTCTCTTATTTTTGATGGTTCTGCTATTATCTTTAAGCTTTCTAGCATAATATTATCTAAATACTCTTCCAAGAATCCTACTATTTCGGATAAACCTTCTGGAAAAACTATTAAGCTATAGCCTTTTGCGAAATCGCATTTTTCTTCTGCTTCTTTGAGTAGTTTATTATTCCATTCATTAAACGGTAATAATTCTAATAAAGATTGCACGAAGCTTATTTTTTTGATATGGTGTTCTTCTTGAATGCTCATATTTTTAACCTTGACATATAACTGAATTATAGGGTATAGTTCAATAAACCACAATATCTTTTAAGGAGAGTAATTTTAGTGATATTAGTAAATGTTCACGCCGGTAATTGTGATAATACGCTTAAGAATTTTAAGAAAAAGCTACAAAGAGAGCTTTATTTTCGTAAGATGAAAGAACAGCGTTATTATGAAACACCTTCAGCGAAGCGTGTTCGTAAAGCACAAGAAGCAGCAAGAAGACAGAGAAAATTTGCTCGTAAAAAAATGTTTGATGAATAAAATTTCAAACAATTTTCATACTAAATATAAAGCTAGAAATATATAATATTTCTAGCTTTTTTTATTGTCATCTAGTTGCTTGACCATGTGTTGTACGAACGTTCAAGATGTCATTCCTGCGAAAGCAGGAATCCAAAAAATAGCCATACAAAATTTTACGTATTTGATGAAATAAATATAATAAAAAAACAAGTTTTTATATGTTTGACTGGATTCCCGCTTCCGCGGGAATGACATAAAAACAATCAATGCAACAACACCCCGCTTTTGCAGAAATGACAATAAGATACTTAAAACTTGAAATATTTTCAATTAGCTTTTTTTTATGTTATAAAGAACTGTTATAGTCATATAAACAGTATCTATGCTTAGTTATCTTAAACAAAATTTACGTTCTTATTTTTCTAGTAGAGTACTAATTTGTACTTTAGCAACAGCAGCTATTATTTTTGCTTGTGCTACTTTTTATGTGATATCTTTAGAATCAAAGAATTTTAGTACGATTATTGGATTTTTATTAGTTGATTTAGCAATTTTTTTAATTTTAGGTGTTTTACTAACTCAAAAATTTTTTACTAAAAATAATAATAACGATAGTTCTAAATTACAAAATCGTATTGTAATTGCCTTTAGTTTAGTTGCAGCTATTCCAACTATAATTGTTTCGGTATTTTCTGTTTATTTTTTTAATCTTAGTGTTCAAGCTTGGTTTGATAAGAAGATTTCTACGGTTCTTGATCAATCTGTGATAGTTGCAGAATCTTATATTGCCGAGCATAAATTACAGCTAAAAGAAACGGCTTTAGCCGTTGCTGAAGATTTAAGCGATATGTATTACGATTTAATTCACAATCCCGCTTTATTTACTAAAACACTTAATACTGAAGCAGAGATGCGTTCGCTTGATGAGGCTATAGTTTTAAACAAATCTACTAATACTATAGTAGCTAATAGTTATTTAAGTTTTTCATTATCATTTGCAACTATCCCTGCACATTTAATTAAAAAAGCGGATTTAGGTGAACCGGTGGAAGTAAAATCCGATCCAACCACAATAAGGATGCTGATTAAATTAAAAGAGTATAATGATGTGTATTTATTAGTTGGTAGATTAGTAGATAATAAAATTATCGACCATGTAGATGCAACTAACGGAGCAGCTGCCGAGTATAATAGCCTTAAAAATGAAATAGATAATATACAGATTAAGTTCTCTATAATGTTTATCTTTATTGCCTTATTACTGCTTTTTGTAGCTATAAGTTTCGGGGTTATATTTACTGCTAAAATAGTAAAACCTATTAAAAAATTAGTTACTGCAACCGATAACGTTAAAGACGGCGATTTAACGGTACAAGTGCCTGAAAATGAAGTAGATAAAGACGAAATAGGCACGCTTTATGTGGCATTTAATAGAATGATTAAGCAGCTTTCTCGCCAGCAGCGTGATTTAGTTATAGCACAGAGGGCTATGGCTTGGTCGGATGTTGCAAAAAAAGTAGCCCATGAAATCAAGAATCCGTTAACTCCTATTTTACTTGCTTCTGAAAGATTGCTGAAGAAATTTAGCCCTGAAATTAAGGAAAGGGTAGAATTTGAAAATTATTTAAAAATGATTATTCGCCATACTAACGATATTAAAAATATAGTATCCGAATTTGTTCTTTTTGCACGTCTTCCTGCTCCTAAATTTACGAAGAGTGAATTAGTTTATTTAGTTAAACATATTGTTGAAGCACGTAAATTACTTAATGATAATATTTTGTATAAATTTGAGTCTAACGTAGAACAATTTGATTTTATGTGTGATGCTACCCAAATAAATCAAGTTATGATCAATTTATTGAAAAACGCAGAAGAGTCAATAGAAGGACGAGAATCCGGGAAAATAGAAGTTACTATAGATGTTAAAGACGATTTTATTAGCGTTATTGTAACGGATAACGGTAAAGGATTCCCGCCTGAGCTAATAGGCAAAGCTACTGAAAGCTATGTTACGACCAGCAGTAAAGGTATGGGAGTAGGGCTTGCTATAGTTAAAAGAATAGTCGAAGAACATTGCGGCATTCTAGATATAGCAAACAGAGAAGCAGAGGGAGCAATAATCGATATAAAATTTGATTTAAAAGAATTGGATTTAAAGGCTAAGCGTTTGGAAATGTAGGATTTTACTAGAGGATGAAGTTCTGAAAGAAAATTTAGAACCAATTATTTATCACCTAATATGAACACAAATCATAAACAAAAAGCAAAGTTATGAATGTAGAAATCACGGAGTTTTTAGCAAAAGAGCTTATTGCAGAACAATCCCCTAAATGGTTTCATTTACCTATCAAACCGGTTGAATTTAGTGGTCATGATAATAGAACCTTTCATTTAGGCGATGAAATGTTGATTAGATGACCAAGTGCAGCAAAATATGTAGGTGCGGTTTCAAAAGAACACAAATGGTTACCAATATTAGTACCTAACTTGTCATTTCATATCCCTAA
>NZ_LT978484.1:0-45000 GCF_900243065.1 Rickettsia fournieri | reverse complement strand
ACTTATACAAATATAAGTAATTACTCAGTCCAAATATTTACTGTCACTATCTTTAACTAATTGTTTGCTTTTAAGACTATAATTTCTTTTCTTTTTTCAATTTCCTATATCTCTTCTCAAAAACAAATACTGTTTTGTCTAAAGAAAGAATTAAAGTAATGAGTAACAAAACTTATTTGCTTATATACTCATTAGACTTATTGCATATACTCCTTTTAAAGGTAGTTTGTCCACAGAATCTAGTAATGCTTGACATATTTTATAGTAACAATATCTTTTTATTAAAATTTTGGAGATATTTAGATTAACTTATGAAAATTGCTAAATTACAGGCAAAGATACTTTTTTCAGCATTAAATAAATGGAATAACGCCGGTTTACTTGTATAATACAACTATATTACTTAAACACGATATAGAAATATTAAATTTTGATTGGCAGAAATTAGCTAGATATTCTTTTTGGGTTTCTTGAATATGTATAGTTAATGCTATTTTGTCTGATCGTTATCTACACGAATTATTAGAATATATTTTTAATGCCCCGTATCTGCCGAAATTTATTACCTTATCAACTTTATCGGGAATAATTTATTTTGTTGGTTTTAAAAGACAGCAACAAAAACCAGAGAAAATTTTTAGCAATGGGGCAGTATTATTTTGAGGGGTCTTAACCACTGTTTGTGCTATTTATCAACTAGGAAAAGCATTTGATTCAGGGAGTGGACATTTTTCCATTTTATTGCTTTTATCTTTTATTGTTTATGCCATATTAGGATATTTCTCTAAATCAAATTTAATTTGGTGCGTTGCTTTAATTGCACTAGGTAGTTGGATGGGAGCAGAAACCGGGTATATGTCAGGATGGGGAGCATATTACTTAGGTATGAATTATCCATTACGTTTTATATTATTTGGAGGAATATTAGCATTCTCTGCTCTTGCACTAGAAGAAAATAAAACATTCAATCATTTTACTCAAGTAACTCTTGTAGTTGGTTTATTATACTCATTTATTGCAATGTGGTTATTATCAATATTTGGAAATTATGATCCTGAAGATTATTACTTAAGTAAAGCCGATAGAATTATTTCATTGGTCTTTATTATGTGCCTTAATGTCTGGAGTAGCTATTTATCACGGTTCAAAACAAGATAATTCGGTAACTAAAGGATTCGGGGTTACTTTTTTATTTATTAATTTATATACAAGATTTTTTGAATACAACTCATAAAGCAGTATTTTTACAATTCTAGGAATAAGCTTTTGGTAGCTTGGAAGTAAAGCAGAGAAAATTTGGAATCTTACTGCCAAAAAATAATTAATATATAAAGTTCTGCTTTTGTAAGGCACGTATATATTCAGATAGAACTTAAAAAATTGGCAGCAATGTCTTTGTAAGCCCTCGAATGCCGAACATTTCATAACTGCTGTTGTTTCTTGTCTGTGGCCTCTCTGCTCTTGTTAGCTATAAATTATAAGTTTTTTTTTGAAATAGGATATGTCCTCTCAAAAATATTATTAATTTTCGCTAAAAAATTTCTTTAATTATCACAATTAAAGTTATTTTGTTAACAGTCCCATAAAGTAGTTTTTAAGCAATAATATATAAATTAATTATTTTTAATTCATAAAGTATCTTAATAAAATATAATAAATACCCTACAATAATATTAAAAAATATTAAGGATAAAATATATGAATTACTTAGGATATGGTGGTATTGCTCTTGGAACAATACTTGCATAGTAATATCATTTAATGTGAATAAATCAATATTAGGGGCTATCATTCATGGATTTTTTGGATGGTTTTATATTGTATATTATTTGTTATTTAGAAAATAGACTTCTTGCATAACCTCCTTCTAAAGGCGATTTGTACGTCAATCCGGTACTCGCATCCTCACGTTACTTGCGTGTACGCTGCGGTGGCAAGTGCTTCCGTCTTTCTTTCAAGTCCCTCTTTCTAGATAGGTTATGCAAGAAGTCTAATAATAGGCATCATCTACGAGAATAAAAGCTTTAAGTTGCTTTAAAGAGTGAAGTTTGTTAATCTCTATAAAAAACATATTTGAGATTATATGATAACTACATATTTAAAGGAAAATAGTTCTATAGTAAAAAATGAAGAATATATTATTAATGAATCCACATTATGGGTTGATTTATTCAATATAACAGATGAAGAAAAAGTAATAGTAAACAATACATTAAATATAGAAATACCGACTTTAAAGGACATATCGCAAATTGAGATTTCTGAGAGGTTATATGTTGAAAATGAGGCATTATATCTAACTATTACGGAACTCGTTAATAAAGAGCAAGAATTTCCTGAAACACATTCTATAGTATTTATTTTGCATAAATGTTGTCTTATAACAGTTCGTTACGTAGAATTAATACCCTTTAATGACTGTATAAATAAATTTGCTAAGCAGCTTAATAACAAACATAATGCAGAAAATATTTTATTTATGTTACTTCGTAATATGGTAACAAGATTATCGAATATTGTACAGTCGATTAGTATGGATATTGATGATTATGGACGTTTAATACTTGATAATAATATTAATGATTTGCGTATAGATCATACCAATGTATTAAAGAAAATAGGTCGAAAAGGTGATTTACTTTCTAAAAGCCGTGAGTGTTTATTTTCTTTAACTATGGCTATTCAATATATTTTAAAATCTCCACAAATAACTCACAATAAAGCATCTAAGGATCTATTAGATATATTGCTTCGAGACGTAGACTCAATAATTAATTTTTCACAATTTATATCTAGCGAGATTGCAAGAACCCTAGACGCAGCACTCGGTATGATTGCAATTGAACAAAATAATATTATTAAAATTTTCTCGTTGGTTACTATATTTTTTCTCCCACCCACTTTAATAGCTAGTATTTACGGCATGAATTTTATCGTAATGCCTGAGCTTAAATCACCATATGGTTATCCTATAGCCTTATTCTTAATGCTATTATCTATAATTATCAACTCTAAATTTTTATAAATACTATATAGCTTTATATGATTTTTTCTTATTAAAAACTTAACAGCTATGAATAAAATACCAACTATATCTTGACTTTTATAAAAAATTGCCATATTATGTGGTAATTCCCATAGAATATGGTAATTAAGTTAATTATATAAGGATATAAATATGCAAAAAATATTGTTTAAAGGCCCGAATATAAGTGTGAGAAATGAAAATCCTGATATCAAGGAAATAAAAACCTTAGCTGACTTACCTTCAGGTACAGGTAGTGAATATTTTATAAGTGCACATGGATTAGAGTTTTTCTATAAACCTACTAATTTATAGTGGGAAAAATTAAATCATATTTTATGCCTGAGCCTTCTTACTTATCAATGCGTATATTTTCTGATGAAGGTACAACTTCTGTGTTAGATATTACACTGCTTAATAAAATATAAAATAATACCACTGCAAATCAATGTAATATTGTTCATATATTTTCTTGTCATTCAGGAGCCGCTCAACATCATTTAGATTGTATACAGGGCAATATGGTGTTTATGCACTTATAATAAGGCCAGCGATGCAAATATTGTACTATTAGCTCAAAATAATTACGATGCTAGAACAAAAAATGACTCTTTATTTGAATATATAAGAGATCATTTTCATCTATTAGTAGCATCAGATTTTAGTATAAGCTATAAATTAGACGATCAAATTTATAGTTTTTCTTTAAGTGCTAATAAAATTAAACAGATGAAAAGCATAGAGGAGTTGCCGGCTTTTCTCCATAAAGAATATAAAGCTTAAAATTTTATAAAAATATTCATGCGAAATATCATGAATCATATCCTGAAATATTTAACTTAAATATAGAAACAAAGCCGAAAGAATTAACATACGATGACTTAATCAGGGTATTTAGTAGAGCTTTAACCTTAGAAGCATATAATTTTAATAAATTTTCTCTAAGCAAGATAGAGACTATGTTAAATCAGAAAGGATTATACACTGATACTAGTATAGCGAACGCTATAGAGAAAGGTGATTTAGCGATTCTAAAAGCTGTACTTGAGCATCCTACTATAGAGGTAGGTAGCTCTAATATTTATAAGGCAGAAGAGACGCATAATTTAGACGTTATCGAATTAGTAGAAAAATATTATAATTCTACTATAAATACTATTACGTCTGAAGAAAATACTATAGATACAACACTTACTGTAGTAGAAGAAGTACCAGCATTAGGAGAGGGGACAGAGGGAGTATAAGTAATAAAATTCAATATTATTCCTGTGGAAGGCTTGCTTGCATGGCTTGAAAAACCTACTCGATGTCATTCCCGCTTTCGCGGGAATGACATAAAACGAGCCATGCCACAACGCAGCGACTGCAAGGAGCGTGGCAATCTATAAAAAATAGTAAAAAATCTGTAGATCAGAATTTTTTACTGGATTGCTTCGTCAAAATTTTCAATTTTTCCTCGCAATGACGGCAAAACCAAGCCACGTGAGTAATGCCAAGTCATTTCAATAGACCTCTTCGGACACTCTACTTCTAGAGGTAATTTGTACGTCGATCCGGTACATCGAATCCTCACGTACTCTTTTGTATGCTGCGGTTCTGCGTTCCGTGTCTCCTTCAAATTCCTCTCTATAAGCGAGTTTCCGAAGAGGTCTATTAAAATCTAAATATTTCTTAAAATTACTTTACTTAATTCATAATTCAAGTGTGAGAAGTTTATCTCTTCAAATCCTTTTCTCGGTATAATAATCATTGCAAATTTTATAGCCTTAAAGCTAGAATCACTAACAATAATTCTAATTAGATGTCGTATACGCCTTTTAATTTTGTTGCGAACTACAGCTTTTTTATTTAGCTTTCTGCTAACTTTGATTCCTAAAAAGGTGTTATATTTTGATTCAAGGAAGCTTTTTGGAAGTTTTGTGGCGATTACCAAAATAAAATATCTCTCATAGAGCTTCTTTCCAAGCTTATTTATAAGCTCAAATTCTTTTTGATTTTTTAAAGAGGTAATAGACAATTTGGTAAGTCAGATTATTTTAAGCAGATAATTTATGTCTACCTTTAGCACGACGTTTTCTTAAGATTGCTCTTCCGGTTGGAGTCGCCATTCTAGATCTAAAACCATGTCTTCTTTTTCTAACTAAATTACTAGGTTGAAATGTACGTTTCATAATATTTACACCGAACGAAAATAAAAATTAATTATTATAAATATGTCATCCCGTGGTCAAGCCACGGGATGACATTAAATACTTAAATATGTGCTTTTGCTTTTTCTACGATACTTACGAATCCGTCACTGTTATTGACGGCAAGTTCTGCAAGTACTTTACGATCTATATCGATTTCTGCTTTTTTAAGAGCTCCCATAAATTGAGAGTAAACAAGCCCATGTTCTCTTACTGCTGCATTTATTCTTTGAATCCATAAGCCTCTAAAATCACGTTTACGGTTTCTACGATCTCTATAAGCATATTGGAGGGCTTTTTCTACTTTTTCAATAGCTACTCTAAAACAGCTATTTGCTCTACCTCTATAGCCTTTGGCTAATTTAAGGATTTTCTTATGTCGACTTTTGGAAATTTTTCCTGATTTTGCACGTGTCATTGCTTTAGCTCCTAGTTAATTAATTTATACCGTACGGTAAAAAATATTTTTTAATATTATATCCGTCTTGAGGACAAAGTATTGTAGTTCCTCTAAGGTTACGAATTTGAGCTTTAGTACGACGACGCATAAAATGTTTTTTACCTGCTTGAGATGCAATAACCTTGCCGCTAGCAGTAAGTTTAAAACGTTTTTTTACGGCAGATTTTGTTTTTAATTTAGGCATATTGTTCCTTATAATTGGTATTTCTAGGTTGAAACGGTAAAACATTAGGCATACCAAAGCCATATTACCGATGAAACCTAGATAATAGTTTTTTTTATTAGTTATTGCAAGATTTTTTTATAAAAATGTACTATAATGTTTTTAATCAATCGATAATAATTTAAAAATGTTTGGACAAAATCCTAAAAGAAGCATATTAAACGGTGACGGTACTCGGTTAGAGGTACAGTCTATTTTTAAGACTATACAAGGGGAGGGGATTTTTGTAGGTTGTCCTGCGATCTTTATTAGGCTTGGAGGATGTAATCTTGCTTGTAATTTTTGTGATACGGAGTTTGAAGATTTTGATTTAGTAGATATAGATAAGATTTTGAATAAAGTAGAAAGCCTGGCATTAAATTCTAAAAATGAAAAATCGATTAATTTAGTAGTAATAACCGGCGGTGAGCCGATGCGTCAACCTATAGAGTTATTATGTCAGAAGTTATTAGACCGAGATGTTAAAGTTCAAATAGAGACTAACGGTACGTTATATCGTTCTTTGCCGAAAGAAGTGTCTATAATTTGTTCGCCGAAGGTAGGTAAAACCGGTTATAGTAAAATAAGAGAAGATTTATTGCCTAAAATTAGTGCGGTGAAATTTATCGTTGCTAAAAATATTTTAGAATATAGTCTCATACCGGAAGTAGGGCAAACCTCTTATAATATACCGGTTTTTATTCAACCTATGGATCAAAACAACCAAAGACTTAATGGCGAAAATAATGAGTTAGCAGTAAAATTAGCATTAGAGAGCGGTGCTAGATTATCTCTGCAAACTCATAAATTTTTAAATATCCCATAGATTTAGGTCGCCGTATGACCCCTTTTCATCACCTAATAATATTACTATTCCAACGTTACCATTGTCAGAATTAGAAGGGTAAAGCTATTTAAAAATTTTAATTATAACTATATAATTTCCCTAATTGTCTTTGTTGTTCTACAGAAGGGAAAGGTAAGATAATTTTGTCAGCATCTATGTTGCTTTTTGATGTTGATGTTATCATAGATTCAATTGAAAACTTTCGGTACAGAATTGTTGGAGTTGTGCTACATGTAATTACCTGCTTTTCATTGTCTAAATTAGAAACCTCCGCATTGTCTGCTTGTTCTCTAACATTTGTTTGGTAGCACATATGTAATATACTAAACTAAATCTAAGTGAATTTTGCATTCCGGTTCTTTAATTTTTAACAAGAGTATTGATACATAAGAATCGTCATCTTCACTATCTTCACTCTCGCTGTCACTCCCAAATTATAGTCAGCGTCAGAAGAGTACATAATAGATTCAAGGAGAAAATCCTTATTATATCCTTGGCAGCAATTTCTTCTCCACAGTTTGAGGGATTTGCAATACGCTTAGGTTGTATCTGTTTCATAATTTCCTTACAAAATAATTTCGGTTAGAACTAAATTTCTTTTCAATATCCAATAAATTAAAGAATTTTAACTAAGGAATATATTATAGTCAAAAATTAATTTACTTGAATTTTTAATTGTACTTAAGTATGATAATGAAGATTTATAATAAGTTAATATGGAGTAATAATGAGTGAAATATTAGAACTTGAAGCGGAATCCCGCACGGAATTCGGTACGGGAGCAGCAAGAGCATTAAGAAGAGCAGGGCGTGTTCCGGCTATTATTTATGGAGCGGCTAAAACACCTGTTAGTATTTCTTTGGAAGAAAAGGAAATAACTAAATATTATAGAAAGCCGGCTTTTATCTCTCAGTTAATTAATTTAACAATTGATAAGAAAAAATATAAAGTATTGCCGAAGGCTGTAGACTTACATCCTGTTACGGATATAGTACGCCATGTTGATTTTGTCTTTTTAGAAGAGAAAACCCAAAAAATGGAAGTACCTGTAGTATATGAAGGGAAAGAAAGAGCTTTAGGCGTTAAAAGAGGTGGATACTTTAATATAGTAAAAAGAAGAGTTACTTTATTATGTGATGTTAATAATATCCCAAGAAACGTAACTATAGATGTTACTAATATGCCTATGGCTACTTCGCTAAAATCGTCAAAAATAGAATTACCAAAAGGATGTAGTTTTGTTACAAAAAAAGAATTTGTCCTTGCAACTATTATAGGACGTAGAGGAGCAAAAACTGAAGCTGAAGGGGAACAACAAGCCGCTGAAGCAGGGAAGTAAGATAATTTTCACGATAAGGACTTGCTTAGATACTTAAATCGTTATTGCGAGGATTCGTAGGCGTTGTTGTTTAGCTCGTTTTATGCCATTCCTAGCTAGAAGCGGGAATCCGGTAATCTTTAATTGTCATACTGCGAGCTTGTAGCGGTATCCAGTCTTTGTTAATTTTTTTCTGGATACCGTGGTCAAGCCATAGTATGACATCGGGTAGGTTTTTCGATCCACGCAATAATGCTGAGCTAAGAATGACATTATTCTGTACTTCTTGCAAATCAATACTTCTTCAAAAATTTTCCATTACTATTTACTTAGGTAAATTATTATGATTCTTGTTATTGGTCTTGGTAATCCAGGAAAAGAGTATCAATATACGAGGCATAATGTCGGCTTTATTGCTATAGAGAAAATAGCAAACCAATATAATTCATCATTTAGTACAAAGAAAAAATTCAATTGTGAAATTGCTGAAACTATTAGTGATGGACAAAAGATAATTTTTATAAAGCCTACCACCTATATGAACTTGTCTGGTAAGTCAGTGATATCGGTGAAAACATATTATAATATCCACCCCGCAAAAATCTTTGTTATTCATGATGATATTGATTTAGAAACAGGTAGAATAAAATTTAAAACCGGTGGCGGTAATGGTGGGCATAATGGTTTAAAGTCGATTGATGGGGTTATAGGTAATAATTATAATCGGATTAGGATTGGAGTCGGTAGACCGCAAAATAATCAGGATATAGCAGATTACGTACTTAATAATTTCTCTAAACCGGAGTATGAAACAGTAATGCAAGATATAGATAGAATCACTAGTAACTTTGGTTTAATATTAGAGAATAAGTTAGAAGAATTTAAGAATAAGATAGCTTGATATATTCAATGTTATTCCTACGACTTGATCGACGTTGCTGAGTGGATACCAACTCGTCATTGCGAGGAGATGCGTAGCATCGACGTGGCAATCTCGTGCAGTAGTATAGAATTCCTGAGATTGCCACGTCGATGCTACGCATCTCCTCGCAATGACGGGAAAACGATATTAAAACTAAACAGCAAAGAAGCAAAGATTTATGACACAAAATTTTGAAATTGTTTATGCTGATGCAATGGATAGAACTCATAGAACTATAATTATTGAGGCTTTGAACAAAGATGCTAGAGAACAAAAGGGGTTAGTAGGAGATATTGAATCTTTTTCATTTTCCTGTTTAGATCAGGATAAAAATTTTGTTGTAGGAATTAGCGGTATGAGTTTTTGGGGGGATTTTACATTGATTCACTCTTTGTTAATGAAAATATAAGAAACTAAAATTATTATGGTACTGTACTAATGCAAAAGGCTGAGGATTTAGCACGTGAACGAGGCTGTAATTTTATTCATCTTGTTACTATGGACTTCCAAGCAAAATCGTTTTATGAGACACTGGGGTATAAAATTGAATTTGCTATGCACGGTTACGAAAAAGATTCTATAATGTATTATTTACGGAAAAATTTATGACACTAAAACTCGGAATTGTTGGGTTGCCAAATGTCGGTAAGTCGACGTTATTTAATGCCTTAACGGCAAGTCAGGCTGCAGATGCCGCTAATTATCCGTTTTGTACTATTGAGCCTAATAGCAGCAAAGTTTTAGTGCCTGATGCGCGTTTGCATAAACTAGCAAGCTTAGCCGGAAGCGGTAAAATTATTCCGTCTTATATTGAGTTTGTCGATATTGCAGGGCTTGTTAAAGGAGCAAGCAAAGGGGAGGGGCTAGGCAATAAGTTCTTATCTCATATCAGGGAAGTCGATGCAATACTGCACGTACTGCGTTGTTTTGAAGATGAGGATATAACGCACGTACATAACAAAGTCGATCCGCTGCATGACCTCGAGATTATTGAAACGGAATTAATACTTGCCGATATAGAATCGGTTGAAAAGCGTTTAGCTACAAGTGCAAAACGCTTGAAGTCAGGCGATAAAGCAATGGCAGAGCAGATAGAGCTGTTAAAAGAGGTTTATAAGGTATTAGGTGAGGATAAACCTGCAAGAGTGCTAAATGAAGCTTTAAGAGTTGATAATTTAAAACAATTGCAGTTAATTACCTCTAAGCCCGTTTTATATATATGTAACGTACTTGAAAAAGATGCAGCTATAGGTAATGAATTTACAAAATTAGTAGCGGAAAGAGCAAAGAAAGAAAATGCTAAAAGTGTCGTAATTTCTTCAAAAATAGAAGCTGAAATTGCTTTACTTGAAAGCATGGAAGAAAAGGAAGAGTTTTTAAAATTTATAGGTTTAGACGAAACAGGGCTTAGTAAAGTCGTTAAAGAGGGGTATAATCTTTTAAACCTTAAAAGCTTTTTTACTATAGGACCAAAGGAAGCCCATAGCTGGACTTTTAAAGACGGCACACTTGCACCGGCTGCTGCCGGTATTATTCATACCGATTTTGAAAAAGGTTTTATCAGAGCAGAAGTTATCGGCTATAAAGATTACATAAATCTCGGTAGTGAAGCAAAAGCCAAGGAAGTAGGTAAAATGCGTTTAGAGGGTAAAGAATATAAAATGCAGGATGGGGATATAGTACATTTTAGATTTAACGTTTAAATAACGATCAGCTATGAAAACAATTTGACCAAAACGGTCTCTTGAAGTTCAAGATAGGCTTGATTATATAGTGCAGCAAATTTTGGCTGTTGCCAAGGATAAAATTGCCTTGATTATCTTGTATGGCTCGTATGCTAGGTGATTGGGTTAAAGATATGTATACAGAAGATCATATTACTTATAGTTATACAAGTGATTTTGACTTTTTAGTAGAAAAAAAGATAAATTTAAGGAGCATGTTACTTTAAGGGTAGAATCTAAGATAGAAAAAAGGTTAGAACAAACAGGCTTAAGAAAAGCCGAGGTTTTTTCGCTAGAACCTTGGATAGACAAGCTTGAAAAAGGGCGTTATTTTTATACCGACATTAAGAATGAAGGTATTTTTTTATATGATAGTGGCGAGCAGCTTTCTCGAGCTAAAAATTTGCCTTGGAGTGAAGTAAAAGAAATGGCTAAAGAAGATTATGAATACTGGTTTGGTAGAGGCAAGAGTTTTTTTATTGATTGTAAATACCCATTAGAAAGAGGTGATTTTAGTAAAAGTGCTTTTGAGCTGCATCAAGCCACTGAAAGTGTTTACAGTAGCATTTTATTAGTTTGTGCGGTTGTATATTATTTGCGGTAAATGCTTTTATATTAGAAGTTATTTCAACGAGTCATAATCTTGCAATCGCTATGATATTTGCACCGATGATGATTCATATGGTTGGGCATAATCTACTTATCCCTATGACGCTTCGTTATGCACTGAAGGATTATGCTAAAGTAACAGGTACAGCAGGATCTATATTTGGTGCAATATACTACGTAGTTATCGCTGCTGTAACTTATTTGGTTTCTAAAATACACGGCACAACGATAAGCAATTTTGCTTTATTATGCTTCGTTTTAAGTATTAGCTCTGCTATTTCGTTTTACTGTATTTGGATTTTATATAATAAAAAGTCAAATATTCCTAACTAAACACAGGTGTCGTCATTATGAGCAGCTGTGGTGTTGTTGTATGGCCCGAAGAAAGCGTTCGATGTCATTCCTGCGAAAACAGGAATCCAAGGTAAAGCGAGATAAATCAAACTTTTAGTTTTAAAAGTCTAGCATATTTATACTTTTTTGACTGGATTCCCGCCTACACGGGAATGACATTAAGAAAGTTAGAGATAACCTGGTATATCATCTGTATGCTCTTCACCCTCAAGAGTCATATCCTCTTTTAAGGTTTCCATACGACAGCTACTAAATACATCAAGGTTATGCTGCTCGGCTTGCCATTTTAAGCTAGCTTCTTTAAAACTAACAATACCTTTTTCAATTTCTGCTAATGTCAAATTTTTTATTTCGTGTAAAAAATTCTCTATATCTGCTTTTGCTTCTGGATTTTTTTCGATGAATGGATTAAAAAACTCCTTGATACCTGCTAATAATTCTTTTTTCCCAGGTTCTATATCTTTAGAATCTAGAGCTTGAGCTATCGGTATATTAACTGTATCCTCGTTGTTTGCTATATCCTCTTCCTTTTCAAAACTTTTATCAAGTGCGTTATTAGAAGTATTAATATGGAATAACTCTTTATAAAAATTATTCATGACAATTTGGTCGTTAGGGTTATTTGCATTATAATGATTTATTATTTTATCAATAGCTTCTTTAAACTTTTCATTATAAGGTGCATCTCTAAAGGTGGAGCTTCCATATATAGATTTTTTAGCAAATTCTTTTAGTGCTTGCAGATTTTCAGTACTAGAATTACTCATCTCAGCATGTTTTTCCGGAATATAAGTAGCTATTTCTATTAATTTATTACCAAAAATGCTTTGAGCGGTTTTTTCATCAGCTTGTTGTGTTGCTGCTAATATTTTACTGGGCATATTATTTTTCACTAGTTCTAGTATGCCTCCGCCGCAACAAACAGTTTGGTAATCATCATTATTTTCTTCTTTTAATGATAAATACAAAGCGTTGTCTATGTGATAGTTATTTTCCTTTAATAATTTCCATGTTTGTAAGGTTGGGTCATTAGCATATATTCCACCATCAATAATTTTATGTGATTTAGTATTGGTTATATTACGGAAATTGTGGCTGGGGAAATATCCAGGTGCTGCAGTGATGCCTTGTATTATATCTGAAATGTAATAATCATTCTCTTCACTTTGTCTAGCATCTATAGTAGAGAAGGCTATAAGAGGATTTTGTTTATTATTTAGATCATAACCTGTAACTACAACATCACCGATTAAATCCTTGAGGGTATAATCCTTACAATATTCTTTCAATAATTTTACTAATGGTTCAGGAGAAAATTTATGGCTGAATAAGCCATTAAAACTCCAAAGTTTTCTAAAAGTTAATCCTACCGGAAAAATATTGTGTGCCATTTCTTCAAACAGTTCTTGAGCTTGCTCTGCACTGAATAAAGGTTTCCCGGGATTATTAGGATTCGGTAAATTAAGCAAAATAGAAATAAGTCCTCCAACACTGGTCCCTCCAGTAAAATCGAATATCTCACAAGTAGGCTTACCGGTTATTTGCTCCATTATTTTTAATTTTTCTAAATGGATATTTCCTTTTACTCCACCGCCTTCAAATAGTGCTAAGCTAATCTTATTATTGTTTATATCTACCATAACTACCTTTCAAAAATACTAAGCGAGCAAAATACAATAAAAATTAACTTTTGTCAATAAAAACTTATCTGTCTAAAGTCTAAACTGAAATTTAACTTATAAAATAAATTGTCACTATTAGTAAAGAAAACTTAATTAATGATTAATATTTTAGTATATAGCTAATATTATAACTACAATGGTATGAGATATGCTAAGTCATCCTAGTAATATAGATCCTCAGTTATTAGCTCAAGAAGTAAATACAATGATGCCCTTAGTAGAGAAAGATTTAGCTGATGTTGAAGATACAATAACTTATGGAAAAGAACAATTATTTAAATTTGTTAAAGATAAGAAAATTATGGAAGCTTTGGCATTTATGTATTGTTTTGAGGGAAATACTGGACAAACTTTAGATATTAAAGAATTTTGTACTACAAATGATTTATTGTATAGAGATGATTTCAGTGCCCTTACGGAGACACTAGATACTTTCACACCCCTTATAGGGATATTTTTTTCTAAATAATTTAACACTAATTCTACTATAAATAATAATGCTAAAATACGAAAACTTTGATAGCTCCTCTGATGAAGAGTTAAAAGAAAATTATACTTTATCTAAGTATCTTAATTTTTTACTTAAAAATATACTAGATATTAATTATATATATAACTCTGAAGATTTTAAACTTAAGCTAGGTTTAGTATTACATAATTTAGCTGATAGATTTTTTAAATATTCTACTATTAGAAATATTTATAAAAAAATTAAATCTGAAATATTAGTTGTAGATAATGAGTATTACGAAGAAAATTTTAATATTATCAAAACTGCTTTTAATAAACATAATTATTTAAAGATTATAACAAAGAAAATATAAGTGATAAGGATTATCAAAAGCTATTGCACTGTGTATTTAATCCAAATCACTCTATTCCTAAGATATTTGCTTTAGCAGACGGTATTACTGCTCAGCATGCAAAGAAAGTATTATTACAAGAATTGCAAAACAGTAATATCAACTTAAAAAAGTATAAGTAATAACCCATACATAATTCTAAATGACTTTTAGCTTTTGCTGAAATGATTGGCAGGAATAATAAAATCAGCTAAAGCACCGGATTTTAGAAGAAATAAATAGTGATTTATCTACTATATGTAAGATCTCAAATACTAAAGAAGAAACTTTTACAATTAATCATATAGTACATTATAAAACCGGTAATGTACAAACAGATGTACCTGGCTTAGGAAAGTATGATGAAATTTTATCTAAATTTGAGCAAGAACATGAATATAAACATGCTATTATAAAACGTATATTTGAAGTTGTGCATGCTAAAGCATCGACACAAAATATAGAAGAATTACCGCGAAAACTAAATTACTTTGCAGAAAAGTTAACACATTGGTTATTTATGCTTGCAACGCATAGAAATAATGCAACCTTATTTACGGCTCCTATGTTTTTAGCACTTATTGATAAAAATAGTATATTTATTATCATATAAGGAGTTTTTTCCTATGTCTGCTGAGCATGCCGTTGCTCAAACAAGAGGTATACTGAAAAACTATAAATATGTGTTACCAAATTCCTGTCCAATAGATTTATGACACTACAAATGTACAAAATGGTAATCTATTACTTATTAAAGAAGGTAATATATTAATAGAATGGCTTAGTAAAAAATTAAATAATTATAAACTAGCAAATATAGCACGAATATTTGACATCTTAGCTTCAATGTAATTTTACAAAAATATGGATAATGTAAAAAGCAATGATATAAAATCTTTTTTAGCAAAAGTGCATAAATTAGAGAATTGTTCTATAAATTTGTTAAATGCATTAGACCAAAATTTAACTGCTTTAATTCTTAAAGTAAACAATATAGGAGAAGGAGAACGCAATTTAAAGCTTACAAAAACTAAATTGCTTGAAAAAAAGGATTTTTCTCAAGATTTAAAGGATTTAATTGAAATAACCTACTTGGAATTTACTGAAAGCTTAAAAAATATTGAAGGGTTTTTAGCTCAAAAACACTCATCTCTCAAGAAAGAAATTAAAAAAATCCTACCTGAAATTCTACAAATTTTATGTGCTAAAATAAAAGAATGGTATGATATTGATGCACCTGAATATGCTAAGAATGTATTACAAGATATTACCCCCAAATTTAATCAAACTATTTCTCCTACCTCGTCTCAAAAGAGATTAAAGATATATATGATTCAAATGATGATAATAATCAAACTTTGGAAACAACTGATATAGACAATAGTATGAAAGAATATTTTAAACTAATTGGAGAACATACTAATACTATATACGATTAAAAACAGTATTAATATTATGGTCTTTTTGAGGTCCTAGAACTTGGTAGCTAAGAGTAAATGAATCAGGATTTAAAAATACATAGGTAGTATTATATTGATCTTTACCACATAGATGATTGCCTGTAGCTTGTATACTCAAATGATTTGAAGAATTGTTTCTGCAAAACTTCGGAGGACTCGCATGCTCACCATTCTTGATTAGCGTGGATTTGATAATCGTAGTCGTGATAGTGAATTTGTAATTCCTCTTTCTAGATTAATTCATTTAAACTTTTAAGTAAGAAATATGCTACCCCCTCACCGTAACCATAATTATCTATAATTCTGTTAATTTGGTATTTTCCGGAGAATCTTGAAAAAATTTCTTTTACTGAATCGTTTTTTGAGAGCATTTGATATATATCTATGTCATTCCTGCGACGTTTTGGCTTATTGTATGGTTGTTTATGTCATGCCCACGAAAGCGGAAATCCAGTAATTTAAAGGTTATACGCAATAAGTTTGTACAATTAAAAGCTCGATTTATTTTACTTTACCCGGGATTCCCGCTTTCGTGGGAATGACATCGAGTCGGTTTTTCGGACCATGCAACAAAGTCAGCTTGACCACGGTATGACATTTAGTTCTGCAATATTTTCATTAGCAAATTAATCTCTTCGCGTAATTCTATATCGTTTTCCAGTAATTCTTCTACTTTCTTAATAGCATGCATAACCGTCGTGTGGTCTTTTTTACCGAATTTTTTACCGATATCTGCAAGACTTTTCGGCGTTAATGCTTTACTAAGATACATGGCTATTTGACGCGGTCTTGCAACTTCTCGTAATCTCCGTGATGAAGACATATCGGATAACTTAATATTATAACGGCTAGCTACCTTTTTCTGAATATCTTCAACGGTAATTATTCTTTCATTAGAACGCAGTAAATCCCGCAAAATATTTTGTGTGTTTTCGAGTGTAATTTCTTTTAAAGTAAAATTAGAATGAGCGATCACCTTATTTAAAGCTCCTTCAAGTTCTCTAACGTTTGAAACGATTTTAGATGCTAAAAAATCAATTACGTCTTTTGGTATTTTAACGTTCATCTGCTCAATCTTAGATTCTAGAATACCAAGTCGTAGCTCATAAGTAGTACTATGAACGTCGGCAACTAAGCCCCATCCAAGACGAGATTTTATCCGATCTTCAATATTATCTAAATCTGAAGGCGATCTATCACAAGAAATAACCATTTGACGGTTATTATCAATCAATGTATTAAAAGTATGGAAAAATTCTTCCTGCGTACTATCTTTACCGCAAATAAATTGAATATCATCAATCATTAACACGTCAACCGAACGAAATTTCTCTTTAAACGAGATTACTTCTTTATTACGCAGAGCTTTAACAAACTGATACATAAATTTTTCTGCCGACATGTATATCACTTTGCGGCTTGGATTATTCTGCTTGATGTACCAACCGATTGCATGCATTAAATGAGTTTTACCAAGCCCTACGCCGCCATATAGAAAAAGCGGATTAGACTCAGAAACCGCACCTGATGATTCCGCAACCGCTCTTGCGGCTGCATAAGCTAGCTCATTTGGGGCTCCAACCACAAAATTATCGAAAGTAAAACGTACGTCAAGGGTTGAAAAGATATTTTCCGAATTAAGCTCACTGCTGCCGATATCGGCAAAAGTCTTAGTAGGTAAGTCTATAACTGTTTGGGTTGTTCCAGGTAACTCTTTAGTAATTATTTCAATTGACTTAATGGTATTATTATAATGTTGAAATAGTTGCAATATGACCATATAGTACTTGGATTTTATCCAATCTCTAACAAAGTTAGTAGGGGCACAAAGAATAACGGTATTTAATGAAGACTCTATAAAATTGACTTTACTAAACCAGCTATTATATAGAGTTTCACCGTAATGATTGTAAAGATCTTGAGCCACGTGACTCCAGACATTTACATAATTATCACCTTGATCCGTTAAAATTATTTGGTTAGTACTCACTTAAAACTGCCACGGTAAGTTATTTTGTTTCCAGCCTTTATCTTGATTATTTCCTTCAAAGCCGTCACTAATATTATAACAATTTTTATAACCTATATTAGTTATAAAGTTTGCTGCGATAAATGACCTATATCCTGAACGGCACAGAAAAAATATTATTGCATGAATTTTATCGTTAACGATAGATAAAAAATTATCTTCAAAATCTTTATTCAATTGCCAATTTAGAAAGATCACCTTATTTTTATTATCTAAATGAGGTATCCCCACTTGTTGCCACTCTTCTCTAGTTCTAACATCTACAAGAAAAGCATTATCATTTGAAATTAGCATATCATAAGCTTTTGTAGAACAGATATTTTGAACCGACATATTTACGCTTTTTTGCTGTTATTGATAATACAAAGTTAATAGAATTTTACCCATGTAGAATGGATTTATTAGAGTGCTGAATTATTAAAGCATTTTAAAATGATCTTGGTATATGATTATTTTAATAATATTATTATAAAAAAATTTTGCAAGATGTTATAGATGAATAAATTAAATAAAAACTCTTTACAAAAGAAACTTTTTTACCGTAGTAAAAATCGCGGTTGCAGAGAAATGGATTATATACTCGGTAGCTTTGCCGAAAAGTACCTATCCTTAATGGATGAAAAAAAACTTGGAAGCTATTCTTTAATACTTGATCAAAATGATAATGATCTTTATAATTGGATTAATAATAAATCTTCTGCTCCTTCTTATCTAGATGCCGAAATAATTGCTAAATTACGCAAAATAGCAAAAATATAAACTCCTGTAGAATGTTACAACAAAAATTTCCGGCTGCTGCCAAATCTTTCTTTGCAATTGATAATTTTACTAAGAATCTTAAACAAGATTTCATCTTGAGTGCGAGTAATGAAGAGGAGGCGTTGCAATTATACAAGCAAGCTTTATTTTTTTCTTCTAATGAAAAGATTTATTACTTTCCAAGCTATAATACCATCCCTTATGACCATACGTCACCAAATGCAAATATCTTATCTAGACGTGCAGAAACATTAACCAAGCTAACAACAAATAATAGTAATAGCAAATTACTCATCACTCATACAGCGAACTTATTAAACAAATTACCGCCGAAAGATTTTTTTTCTAAATATTTTTTGAAATTATCCCCTAAAATGAAATTTACTACGGATGAGCTTGCTATGTTTCTAGTAGAAAATAGTTTTACAAGAAATGCGAGTAGCATCGATGCCGGGGAATTTGCGGTTAGAGGCGAAATCATTGATATAATATTGCCCGGTCCTAAAGCTTATAGAATTCATTTTAGCTGGGGTTATATTGAATCAATAAAAGAATTTGATATTGATACGCAAATTTCGACTAAATCCTGCAGGGAGCTTATTATTAGTCCTGCAAATGAGATAGTTTTAAATAGTGAAACTATAGGTAATTTTAAGAATAATTACTTACGAAATTTTGGAGTTAATCATACTGATAATGCTTTATATGAGGCGGTAATATCTGGAAGAAAATTCACAGGATATGAACAATTACTCCCGTTATTTTACGATTCCTGCTCTAACTTAATAGATTATTTAAACGATCCTATTTTCATATTCGATAATTTGTCAAAACAAGCCATTTTAGAATTTGAACATAGTTATAACGATTTTTATTCGGCAAGGTCAGAGGCAAATAAACTTAAATTTAATAGTTTCTATCCCACCCTTGCACCGACTAGCTTATATTTTACCGCTTCTGAAATAACGGAATTACTAGAACAAAAAAATAATATACTACTTACTTTTGAAAACTCAGAGCAAGCTAGCTTAATTGAAAATATAGCTGCTACAAGTTTTATAGAAAAGAAAACAGTTTTCGATAAATTATTTGAGGTTATTAAAGCAAATTCTCATAAGAAAATTATTATAGGCTCAAGCGTTTTAAGTAGTTTTGAGCGAATCAAAAGCATAATTCAAAATTATGAATATAAATATAATGAGATAAATAAATTAGATGAGGCTAAGGCTTCAATGATAAATGTCGGGATAATTCCTTTAAATCAAAGCTTTTATACGAAAAAATATTTATTTATTACCGCTAGCGAATTATTAGAAGAAAAACCTAGCTCTACAAACACTAACAAAAAACTTAAAAATATCTTGCTGGAGCTTGATAATTTAGCTGAAGGCGAATTGGTTGTTCACAAAGATCATGGAATAGGGCAGTTTTTAAAGCTAGAAGCTTTAGAAATTAAAGGCAAACCACATGATTTTTTAAAGATTTTATATGCCGGCAATGATAAATTATATGTACCAGTTGAAAGTATAGAAGTAATAAAAAAATACGGCAATGATAATGCGGAGCTTGATAAGCTTGGTAGCGTTTCATGGCAAAGAAGTAAGGCAAAGCTTAAAAATCGTATAAAAGAGATAGCACTGCATTTAATACAAATAGCAGCTAAAAGGAAACTTAATAGTAGTGCTTCCGTTGAATTTGACCTTGAAGAATATGATAAATTTTGTGCTAATTTTCCTTTCAGCGAAACGGAAGACCAATTAATCGCTATAAACGATATTAAAGAAGATCTAAGAAACGGTATGTTAATGGATAGGTTAATATGCGGTGATGTCGGGTTTGGTAAAACAGAGGTAGCAATGCGTGCCGTTTTTATGGTAGCAAAATCTCTAAATGAACATTTACCTCAAGTAGCCGTAGTTGTACCGACAACTATTTTATGTAGTCAACATTTTTCAAGGTTCATAGAAAGGTTCAAAGGTTTTGGTTTAAATATCAAGCAATTATCTAGCGTTATTAGTTCTAAAGAAGCAAAAATTATAAGATCGGAGCTTGAAAGCGGTAAAATAAATATAATAATAGGCACTCATTCTTTATTACATAAAAATATAAAATTCTTTAATTTGAAATTGTTAATAATCGATGAAGAACAACACTTCGGTGTCGGTCAAAAAGAATTTCTTAAATCGCTAAAATCCTCTTCCCATGTACTTGCAATGTCGGCAACACCGATTCCTCGAACGCTGCAAATGTCAATGACCGGTTTAAAAGAACTTAGCATTATTGCAACGCCGCCTCTAAACAGGCTGGAAGTTCGTACCTCGGTGATGCCGTTTGATCCTGTTATTATCAGAGATGCATTATTACGCGAACATTTTAGAGGCGGAAGAAGCTTTTATGTAGTTCCAAGAATTAAAGATATAGAGGATATCACAAAACAATTAAAACAAATCGTGCCGGAATTAAGCTATAAAATAGCTTACGGAAAAATGACTCCGAGTAAAATTGATGAGGTTATGAGCGAGTTTTATGCCGGCAAATTCGATATACTAGTCTCAACTACTATTATAGAATCAGGAATTGATATAGCCGAGGCAAATACCATGATCATACATAATGCTGATATGCTGGGTCTTAGTCAGCTATATCAATTGCGTGGTCGCATAGGTCGAGGTAAAATGCGGGGTTATGCCTATCTAACGGTAGCAAGTCATAAAAAGATGACATCGCACTCCTTCAGACGCTTAGAGATAATACAAAATAGTTGTGCTTTGGGCTCAGGTTTTACTATTGTAAGCCGTGATATGGATTTACGAGGTTTCGGTAATTTGATAGGTGAAGAACAATCAGGACAAATTAAAGAAGTAGGTACAGAACTCTATAAAGAAATGCTGGAAGAACAAATAGCTATTTTAAAAGATGAACCGATTGTTTCAGAACAACCCTTTATCCCGACTATTAATTTGGGATTATCCGTCTTTATTCCAGATAATTATGTAGCCGATGCAGCTCTTAAACTTGGACTATATAGAAGAATAGGTAATTTAAGTAATGAGATAGAAGTAGAGACATTTAAAGATGAGATGATTGATAGATTCGGTTTACTACCGATTGAATTTAATAATTTACTTGATATTGTAAAAATAAAACTATTATGCTTTAAGTTAAATATTGAAAATCTAGATTCAGGAGATAACGGATTTGTGATTAAATTTTATAAAAATGCCGATATGACTGATAAAATTTTAAAATTCGTTAGTACTTACTCTAATCAGGCAAAAATCAAACCAGATAATAAATTAGTATATATCAAGAAATTAGTAGATAAAAATATAATTGTTGAGGCAAATCAACTACTTTGGAATTTATCGGAGGTGTAGACTCGGTGTCATTCCTGCTCCGTCATTGCGAGCAGCCGTAGGCTGCGTAGCAATCTCATGAAATAATAACAAACTCCTGAGATTGCTTCGTCAATTGCTATGCAATTTCCTCGCAATGACGGTAACACGTTTTTAACATAATAAATATGTCCCATAACCTAAAGCAATTATTTCAACAACATAACGTAAAAGGTTTGTCGATTAATTCTAAAACCGTTAAGGATAAAGACGTCTTTTTTGCGATTAAAGGACGGAATACTGATGGAAATGATTTTATTAAGGATGCTTTAAGCAAAGGTGCAGTATTAGTAATTACGGACAATAAAAAAAATATTGTTATAGATAAAGTAATTTACGTAAAAGATGTGCAGGCAGCTTTATATGAAGCCATAGAAATATTCTATCCTAAAAAACCAAAGGATCTAATAGCCGTAACCGGTACTAACGGTAAAAGCTCGGTAGTATCATATATAGCTCAAACATATTCATTACTTGGGAAAAAAGCAGCATCTATAGGTACGATAGGGGTAGAAATATTTGGCTGCGTTAATCTTATAAATGATGTACCGGAATTAACAACTTTAGACTATTTAAGCTTTAGAAAAATTGCTCATAATTTAGCTGAAAATGGTATAGAATATTTAGTTTTTGAAGCTTCTAGTCATGGTCTTGATCAAGCAAGACTTAGGGACATAAAAGTAAATATTGCATGTTTTACTAGCTTTAGTCAGGATCATCTAGATTACCACCATACAAAAGAAAATTATTTATTAGCCAAACTGAAATTATTTATAAATCATTTATTACCGAACGGCATCGCAATATTAAATTCTGATATAGAAGAAATAGAGTTTGTTAAAGATTATCTACATAATCATAATATTAAATTTATAACCGTTGGGAAAAAAGGTGATTTAGAAATAACTAGAATTAACGGTTCTTTAAAAGGACAAAATATTAATTTTACATTTAATAATAGAGAATATAATTTTAATACCCCGATAATTGGTAGCTTTCAGGCTAGTAATTTATTAATTGCTGTTCTTAGCATTCATTATATTGGTTTTGCTTTTGATGATGTTATAGATTCTTTAGTAGAAGTTAAAGCAGTAAAAGGCAGAATGGAGAGAATAGATAACACTAATATCTTCGTTGATTATGCCCACACTCCGGACGCTCTTGAAAAAGCTTTAACGGAACTGAAAAATATTAAATTACGTAATAGTAAGCTAAGCGTAGTTTTTGGCTGCGGCGGTAATCGTGATAAGGCAAAGAGAAGTCTTATGGGGCAAATAGCCGCAAAACGTGTCGATACCATCATAATTACAGATGATAATCCACGCCATGAAGACCCAAAGCTTATTAGAGCTGAAATCATAAGCGGTATAGAGAAAGCAGATTATACAGAAATAGCCAATAGAGAAGAGGCTATTAAATACGGTATAAATAATTTAAAACAAGATGATATCTTATTAGTTGCCGGCAAAGGTCATGAAAATTACCAAATTATAGGCGATAAGAAATTACCTTTTGATGATGCTGAGGTTGTGAGGAAGTGTGTAAAAGTTTGTCATCCCGTGGCTTGACCCATAGTACCGGACAGTTTTAAAAAAACCTTGATGTCATCCCCGCGGAAGCGGGGATCCAGAAAAATAACTTCAATATTAATACAGAAGTTACATATTTGATAAAATAAACATATAAAGGGACTGTTGCGAGATAATTTTTAATAGTAAAATGAGAGGAAAACAGATAAATAAATATTTAGCTCTGTCCAAATATTTTTAAAAAGAAATTCTGTTTAATATTGAGATAAAATTTATTCAATAGTATAGTAATTTAATAGAGATTTGTTTACAGAGTTAGGATTTTTATTAACAAATTTCTCTAAGCTATTAAAGTTGTTAAAACCACTAATCGTTTTAAATTAAAACATATGGCATTCATAAATTCAGAGAATTGATTTTTGGCAATTCCTATATATCTAACCCGTTTATTATCTTTTGAAAATACCCTCTCAAAAGGTGCTCTGATTTTCGTATAATATTTATCAAGGTCAAAATTCTTATCTTTCATATTATTTTTCTTTATTGAGCAAAGATGGAACCCCTTTTTAGCTGCTGCATTCTTGGCAGAGATTGTACAATAACCTTTATCAACATATGTAGCACCGGAGCTTGGCATAACATGCTTAAAACCTTTGCTATCAGTAACATTTGCAGGGGTAACTGCAACCTTATTGATCATTCCTGATTGAATATCGACACTCACATGTTTTTTATAACCATACCAAAATTTATTTGCTCCCTTACAGCCAATTTTAGCTTGTTTATCCTTTACAACCTTAGGCAGAGTCTCATTATTCAATTTATCATATTTTTGTGTTCTTAGTTTATCACGTTCCTCCCAAAGATTAGCTTTTGAGATTAAATGAGAAGCATCTACAAAGGTAAATACTTCACCCATATAGCCTTGTGCTCGTAGTTGATCTCGGAATTTTACAAATATTTTTGATAGTAAATTAGTGCCTATTTTTTTACGTATTTTACTAAATACACTATAATCAGGCGTCTTCTCTGTAAGAGCAAAATCACAAAACCATTTTGCCGCTGTGCTATCAGCTAAATAACGTTCCAATTCCCGATCCGATAAGTCTTCCATAAATTGCAGCAGCAAACATTTAAACAGCCTCACTATACCATAGCCTTTATAGTTAGCTTCGCATTCTACTGCTAATAACTCAGCTTCAACTGCTTTAAAATTGAATAAACTTTTGAATTTACGATATTGATGATCCACACTTATTAACTCATCTAAACTTACCATTATCATTTGATACTCAGACATATGAACATATTTTTTGTTTTTTTTAATTATACCTGCTATCCTCTCATCTCGCAACAGTCCCATAAAAAGCTTGCTTTTTATATGTTTACTGGCTTCCCGCCTACGCGGGAATGACATAAACAAGCCATACAACAACACATAAATAACAAAAACATATGATCTGGAACTCTAAAACTTTAAGTGCTGTTCTCGGTATAACAATCTCTAATTCTATAAATTGTAATGAAGTGCAATTTAATTCCAAAGATGTTAAAAAAGGTGATTTATTTATAGCACTTCAAGGTAATAGAGATGGTCACGATTATGTTCTAGATGCAATAGATAAAGGAGCAGCAGCCGTAATTATTAGTAAGCGAGTAGAGATCAATGATAAAGATAAAATTATCTTAGTCGATAATTGTTTTGAAGCTCTACAAAAAATGGCTTTATATAAACGAGAGAATTCAAAAGCTAAATTTATAGCTATAACAGGCAGCGTCGGTAAAACTTCTACCAAAGAAGCACTGAAAGTATTATTACAACATGATTTTCTAGTTTTTGCTAGCCGAGGTAACTTCAATAACAAACTCGGTATGCTTATTAATCTTGCTTCAATGGCTGATGATACGGAATATGCTATTTTTGAGCTTGGCATGAACCATAAAGGTGAAATAAGAGAGCTGGTTCAAATATTAAAGCCGAATATTGCCATGATTACTAATATTTCGGAGGCGCATTTAGAATTTTTTAACTCGCTTGAAGAGATAGCTGAAGCTAAATGTGAGATTTTTGCAAATTTTAGCAAAAATGATATTGCCGTTATTAATGCCGATACTAATTGCTATAACAAAATATTATCGATATTAAAAAACCTTTCTATAACCGATATACATAGTTTCGGTAGATCAGCTAAAACTTCAGCAGAATTAATTTTATATGAGAACCTAGGAGAGCAAGTCTACTTAAAGTATAAGATAAATAATAAAGTCTTAGATGTAACGATACCGTTTATTCCTCGGCATTTTACCGAAAATTATACTGGTGTACTTTTAATTATCGATATATTAGGTAAAGATATAGAGATAGCTGCAAATCACTTAGCAAATATTTCTCCTACTAAAGGAAGAGGGGAAATTATCAATATACAAAATTGTCGTGTAATTTGTGATTACTATAACGCAAGTCCGCAGTCAATGAAAGCTGCATTAGAATATTTAAAACAAGTACCTGCCGAGCATAAAACTGCTATAATAGGCGATATGCTAGAGCTAGGGGAAAATTCTAAACGATTACATGAGAAACTAGTGCAGTACATATTAGATGCCGCTTGTTCTAAGGTCTATTTAGTAGGAGTAAATACTAAATATATTGATGATTTACTACCTTCCAAAATAGCTAAAAAATACTTTAAAAATGTTGATGAATTAATTACGCATATTACGGATTTATTTGAAGGTAATGAGCTTATTCTAATAAAAGGGTCAAGAGGCGTAAAACTTGATAAGATTGTTGATTATTATAAATAAATACACTAGGATATTTTTAATATTATGTGGTTTTGTTGTCCGTCATTGCGCGGAAATTACGTAGTAATTGACGAAGTAATCTCAGTATGTTTGACTAGATTGCTGCCGCGCAGTCTACGACTGCTCGCAATGACGATTTGGTATCCATGCACAATGAATAACATCAAAATATACTTTTAAATTTAAATCTACAAATGTTATACAATCTTTTACTTCCTCATATCCATAATTCACATATAGCTAATTTATTTCACTATATTACTTTTCGTAGCGGTCTTGCTATTATTATAACTCTAAGTCTTAGTTTTATCACGGGTCCGATATTAATAGAATTTCTGCGATCTCTTCAAAAAAACGGTCAGCCTATACGCTCAGACGGACCTGAATCGCATCAAACAAAAGTAGGTACCCCGACAATGGGGGGCATTATGATTATTTTGTCTAGTTGTCTTTCTACTTTATTACTTGCTGATTTAACGAATAAATATATTTGGATTACGTTATTTGGTTTTATTAGTTTTGGTATTATAGGATTTATGGATGATTATGCTAAGGTAACTAAAAATAATCATTACGGAGTAAGAGGAAAAAGTAAGCTTTTACTTCAAGGAATTATTAGCTTCATTATATGTGTTTTACTAGAATATCTAGATAAAAGTCCAAGTCATTTACTTAACGTACCGTTTTTTAAAAATTTAAGTTTGGATCTTGGTTATTTTTATATAGTTTTTGCTATATTTGTTATAGTCGGCTCTTCTAATGCTGTGAATCTAACGGATGGGCTTGATGGTCTTGCTACCGTTCCTATTGCCTTTACTGCTGGTTCTTTTGCTTTAATAAGTTATTTAGTAGGAAATCTAATTTACTCGAACTACTTACAGCTAACCTATATACCGAATACCGGAGAGTTAACGGTGTTATGTGCGGGATTAGTCGGTAGCTGCCTTGGATTTTTATGGTTTAATGCGCAACCGGCAGAAGTTTTTATGGGCGATACCGGTAGTCTAAGTCTTGGCGGTGTGCTTGGTATTATTAGCGTTATTACTAAGCATGAAATAGTTTTAGCTATAGTCGGCGGCTTGTTTGTTATTGAAACGGCATCCGTAATTTTACAGGTATATTACTTCAAAGCTACTAAAGGAAAAAGAATATTTAAAATGGCACCGCTCCATCATCATTTTGAAAAACACGGCTGGGCAGAATCAAAAGTCGTAATAAGATTTTGGATTATTTCAGTTATATTTGCTCTTATAGGCTTATCATCCTTAAAATTACGTTAACTATATTCGTTTATCTATCTTTTATTTATCAAAAATACATTACATAAATTAACTTTCTCTTTGCTTTTGTATAAGAAATTTGCTATAATAATGATATTAATTTATAGTAGGTGTATGGCATGGTTAAAGAAATAGATATAAATAAATTATTAGCACAAGAAAATAATGCTTTAAATACTATATTAAGCCAAGTAAATGAATTATGCGAACAAAATAAGCAGTTGCAAGGTTTAATCGAAATACAAAATGAAACTAAAGAACTAGAAAAAGAACATAATAGATCGCTGCCTTGGTTTAAAAGATTTGTAAAAACAGTTTCTAATGTAAAGTATATTTTGATAAAAAGTGAAGAACAGTTAACAAATGAAGCAATAAAGTATAATAATAAAATATTAAAAGATATTGATAATAAGATATATAATATAGCGGAAAAATCTGCACCTTTAAAGCAAGAATTACAAGAAGAAATCGCAAAAAATTTTAAGGATTTAACAAAGAAAGATTTATCTAAAGATCAAAGAGCAAGATTATCGGAAGTATTTTTTAGTTATAAGAGTAAACCTGAAAGATTCTCAGCTCTACATATGACAAATCCCTTACAATTCATTAATGCTGAAGCACTAGAGAAACAATATAATTCTTTAAATGCTACAAAACAAAACATCCAAAATTTAATATCCGAAAATTCTAATATCAGAGAACTTAAAGAAATACAAAAACAGGTTGCTGAAATTAGGGCAGAAGTACCTTATACATTTTTTGAAAAATTAAATAATATTTGGCAAAATGTTAAAAATGTTTTTGTAAATAATAGTGAGCAGGTTTTAGCAAAAAACAAAGAGAGTAATACTAGAACAATTAGAAAGATTGAGGAACAATTATATAAAACGAAGCATAAATTTGAGGAATTAATTGAAAATAAAGAAAGAAATATTAAGGATATAATTGCAAAATTACCTGACAATGAGGAGTTACAAAAGATAGTAAGTAACCTTACAAATCACATGGCTTCAAAAAAAGAACCAATATTAGCAAATTCGTCCCTAGCTAAACCTTTGGAAAATAATATAACACCACCGCCTTCTTTACCGGAAAATAACATTCCACCACCGCCTTCTTTACCGGAAAATAACATTCCACCACCGCCTTCTTTACCGGAAAATAACATTCCACCACCGCCTTCTTTACCGGAAAATAACATTCCACCTCCACCTCCACCTCCACCTCCACCTCCACCTCCGCCACCGCCTATGCCTACTATGGCTCCGGCTCAGACTGATACATTATCTAAGCCTGTAGAAGCTACTACGGTTAAAAAACCGGAAAATCAACCACGTCCTTCTATAGATACTGCTGATTTAATGAGAGAAATAGTAGGGCCAAAAAAACTAAGAAAAGTTGAATTTGACCCTAATACAGGAAAACCGGTTGCACATTCTCAGAGTAAGTCTGCTCAGAATGTTAACAAAATTAGTGGAGTTGCATCAATTTTAGCACGAAGAGTTGCTATGGAGATGAGTGATAGTAGTAGCAGTGAAAGCGATAGTGGTAACTGGAGTGATGTTAGTGTTAATAGGAATAAATCAAAAATTCTTAAAACTAAAGGAGAACGAGATGCTAAAATGACTACGCATGCTCAAAAAATTAATAATAGGAACTCACAAAAACCATCATTTGTTAGATAATAAATGTCATTCCCGCGGAAGCGAGAATCCAGTAAAACCTATAAAAAACTTGTTTTTTTAGGTTTATTTTATCAATTAATGGTAATTTTATAGCAGCATTAAAGTTATTTTTTGGATTCCCGCTTCCGCGGGAATGACATAAAACACCATATAAATCTCCCCTTTAAACTTCTTAGTTATTTCAACTATTCTTTTACCAAAGAAATTAGCAGTTTTTAAATCGCCTTGAGTAGGAGTAATATCAGGAGAAGATTTGTGGTTAGATTGAGTCATACGTCCTGACCAGCTACCTAAGCGGTTAATTTTAATTTTATCGGGATCAGGCATCTCATGATCGGAAAAATTCGGAGCAGCTTCAGCTTGCCCGACCCAAATCATACAATGCTGCATAGCGAAGTGCAATAGCTGCTGAATACTGCATAACTTATCACCTGCATAAGAAGCAGAATTAGTAAAAGCTGCAGCTATTTTATCTTGCCATTGTTGTTGTGCCCATCTAGTTGAGGTAGCTTCCATAAATATTTTAAACGATCTGGCTAAACTACCCATATAGGTTGGGACTCCAAAAATGATAGCATCTGCATTGTCTAATAAATCCCAATCGAGATTATCAGGTTTATCTTTATTTATTTGTATAAGAAACATTTGCTCCTACTTCTTGTATGCTCTTATTTAGTTCTTCAGCTACTTTTGCAGTATGACCGTATCCACTATAATATACGATACTTTAACCATTTTATTCTCCATATTATAAATTAACTATAAACTCGGCTTCAGTTTTAGACTTTATTTCTTCAATAGTAACATCGTCAGCTTGTCTAACTAATATCATTTCATCTTTATCAATATCAAAAATTCCAAGATCGGTAATTACTCTGTTAACTACTTTTTTACCTGTTAACGGAAAGCTGCATTCTTTTAATAATTTAGCACTGCCATCTTTTGCGTTATGTTCCATTATAATAACTACTCTTTTGGTGTTAGCGACCAAATCCATAGCTCCTCCCATACCTTTAACCATTTTACCTGGAATAGTCCAGTTGGCAAGATCTCCTGTTTGTGAGACTTGCATAGCACCTAAAATAGTTAAATCGACATGCGAACCTCTAATCATCCCAAATGAAAAGCTACTGTCGAAATAGCGGCTTTCAGGAATAGCAGTAATAGTTTGCTTACCGGCGTTAATTAAATCAGGATCTTCCTCTCCTGCGTAAGGAAATGGTCCCATACCAAGCATACCGTTCTCGCTTTGAAATATTACATTCACTCCTTGAGGTATATAATTTGCTACATGCGTAGGCATACCTCAATACGTTTCTCATATTTTTCACCTACTATTAATCGCTGTATGAAAATATTAGGTGTGTGAATATTGTTAGGGTCAAGCTCTCCCACCTCAACTATTTCCTCTACTTCACAAACTGTAACTTTAGCGGCACCTGCCATGACTGAATTAAAATTTCGTGCAGTTTTATTGTAAATCACGTTGCCGCTTTTATCAGCTTTAAAGCCTTTAATAATAGCAAGGTCAGCTTGAAGGGCAGTTTCCATTATATATTTTTTGCCGTTAAACTCCTTTGTTTCTTTACCTTCCTCTACAATTGTACCTATACCTGTTTTAGTATAAAAAGCCGGAATTCCCATACAAGCAGCCCTAATTCGTTCAGCTAAAGTTCCTTGTGGGTTTAGCTCAAGCTCTAAAACCTTATCAAGATATTGTTGCTCAAAAATCTTATTTTCTCCGACATACGAAGAAATCATTTTTTTTATTTGTTTAGTTTGAAGAAGAAGCCCAAGTCCGAAATTGTCAACACCGCAATTATTGCTTATAACTGTTAAATTTTGAACATTGATTTTAAGAAGTGCATTTATTAAATTTTCAGGAATACCGCATAGACCGAATCCGCCCGACATTATAGTCATGCCGTCATAAAGAAGTCCTTCAAGAGCAGCTTCAGCCGAAGGATAGATTTTATTCATAAATTTTAAATTATTTAATATCTATTATTTAAGAAATTAGGAGGCTTTTCAAAAGAAGTCAAGGATATACACAAGTTTGGTATATTAAAAAAATACTTTACAAGAAATTAAATTTAACCATTGCTGCTTATTTTTTGTATTCATCAACAGTATTAGTAACTGCATCAAATATTGATGACGATATAACAATTCAAGAAAATTCTAAAAAAAATTATAGTTATGTAGTGACTTATGATAAAGATATGTCCTCAAGAGCGAGTAGCGATGCTGCTATGTCATTAATTGAAGGTTACCATCAATTAGATGATGCTATGTTTGCCGATTCAGATAATATAGCTATGAAGATCTTAAGTTATATTACAAGATTTACTGCTACATCTTGGATTATGGTAGGTAATCATGAAATAGGAGGTTATAGAGCAAGAGCAAAGAATTTGATTTAAAAGTAACAAAATATGAAGTAGATCCTTTTGAGGATACAACATATTTTAAAACTAAAGATTTTAATTCTTTGCAAGTTCATAAGCAAATTGCTATAGATACAGGGGGAATGCAAGCAAGTTATTTGTTATCTGAAAATATTAAAGATAGATACATGGCAAGTAACAAAATTAATCCTACTTACGGTATAGGTTATTTATGGACAAGACTAGATCAAGCAAGTTATATTTTTAGTACTAAGTTTGATGGCAAAGATAAAAGCGTTAATGATATAAATGCATATGTAAAAGCGATTAACTCCATATACGGTAAAAATTATATTACTAAAAATAAAATTCGTTCATATGCTTATTTAGATTTATTTGATCCGTTTTTATTCTATTCAGGATATTCATTTTTAATGAATACTAACTTAAATAATATTCCGATGATTGAATTAGGACCGGTTAAATACTTACCGGCTACTAGAGCGATACTTGCTCCATACGGTTTAGAGCGTGGTTTAGTTAACCATTTTGTTGTTGATAACAAATATATGCAAGTTAATATTCATTACGGCAAAAATCAAAAATTTAAGTCTTACGGTGTCGGAGTTAAAGCTAATAACTTAGTCAAAGTTGAATTTATCGGTTTAGGTTTAGAAGCGACATTTTGGAATCAGCCTAAAATGTTAACCGCTACCCCTTTAAAAGAAAGTTGTAAGCAAGTTGGACTTGGAGCCGTTAATTTTGGGCTTAGCTTAAATGAAACATTTAAGATAGTCGGCTCAGACGGTTACAAAACAGCGGGATTTATAGAAGGTATGCCTTTAAAATTCTCAGCTATAGTTAGAGCAGGGTTAAAATTAGATTTATAAGAGAAGGCTTGTTGCATGATTAATATGTCATTCCTGCGAAAGCAGAAATCCAGAAAAAAGCGCGATACATCAAGCTTTTAATTTTAAAAACTTACTGTGTATGCACCGTTTAATTACTGGATTCCCGCTTTTGCAGGAATGACATATTAGTCATAATTTGTATATTTTATTATTCTTCTTTTATTATAAAGTATATATATTTGTATATAAGATAATTATGACTATATATGCTAACTATTTTAGAAAAATTCTTATTCTCTTCTGTAAAAACGTTCATCAATATACGTGAAGATACCGTATCTGCTCTTAAAAGGCTTGGTATTAACAATATTCGTGATTTATTATTTTATCTACCTGTTTCATATCAAAATAAAATATTATCGCCTAATTTAACTGAAGTTAGAGACGGTGACATAATCCAAACAGAAATTGTAATTGAGAGCATTAATTTACCAAAGAAAAGTAGTCAGCCTTTAAAAATTACAGCTAGCAATGATACTGGTTCTTTGTTATTAGTGTTTTTTCATAAACCCCCACCGTTTATTTTTAATAAGCTGCAAGTTGGTACTTCTCATATTATCAGCGGAAAGGTACAATTTTTTGATCATTACTTACAAATTGCGCATCCTGAATTTATTGTAAATCCTAAACTCGCAAAAGAAATAGAGCCGATTTATTCCCTGACATATTTACTTAGTAACAAGCAGTTATATTCATATATCATAAAAGCAATAGAGATATTTGCAGAGAAGTGTAAGAGTATAGAAGATAAAGAAGTAAAAGATTATTTAGATATTATATTGCAGAATTTGCAAATGTTGCATGTTTTCCGTCATTGCGAGGAGGCATTCATGCCGACGAAGCAATCCAGTAATGTAAAATTAATAAATTCTAGATTGCCGCAGCCCCTAAAGGGGCTTCGCAATGACGATTTATATACTAACGCCAAAAAACAACTAGCAGCTAAGGAGCTTATCGCTAATCAAATATCTCTTTTAAATGTACGTACGCAAATAAGTAGAAGACAAGGTAATATTTACCCTAAAGCTGTATCTATTCAAACAAATATATTAAATGAGCTAGGATTTGAGTTAACTTCTTATCAAAAGCAAGTCATAGAAGAAATAGAGTGTGATCAAAGCAATAAAATAGAAATGATGAGATTGTTGCAAGGCGATGTTGGCTCTGGTAAAACTTTGGTAGCTCTGCTGACGATGGTAAATGTGGTAGCCACTGGATTTCAAGCAACGCTTATGGCTCCAACTGATTTGCTTGCCAATCAGCATTATGAGTTTTTTGTTAAAGCTTTAAAAAATACTAATATAAGAGTCGGATTACTTACAGGTAAGATACTGGGGGCAGCTCGTAAAAATATTATGATACAACTTGACAACGATGAGATTGATATATTAGTCGGCACTCATGCTTTATTTCAAGAAAAAGTAACTTTTAAGAAACTAGGTTATATAGTTATTGATGAGCAGCATAGATTTGGGGTGCAACAGCGTTTGAATTTAATAAATAAAGGGGTAAATCCCGATGTGTTAGTTATGACTGCAACGCCGATTCCTCGAAGCCTTGCACTTACTATGTTTGGTGATATGACTATCTCAAAGCTAATGGGTAAGCCAAAAAGTCGTTTACCTATCGCTACAAATACCATATCCGTTAATAAGATAGAGCATATTATAGCAGCGATAAATAAGAAGCTTATTGCAGGTGAGCGGGTATATTGGATTTGTCCATTGATAGAGCAGGGAGCGAAAGAAACGCCGGAAGAGGATAGTTTATTGATGGATGTGATGAATCGTTTTAACTCTATAGACAATATCTATCAAGGTTATACCGGTATTATTCACGGTAAGATGAAAAACGAGCAGAAAGACCAAATAATGAAGCAATTTAAGGAAGGTGAAATTAAGATATTAGTTGCAACAACCGTTATTGAAGTCGGAATAGACATACCTGAAGCCACTTTGATAATTATTGAGAATGCCGAGCAATTTGGTCTCGCTCAACTTCATCAGCTTAGAGGTAGAGTAGGGCGGGGTAGTTTGCAGTCATATTGTATATTGTTATACAATCCTAAAAGGCTTAGAAAAGTTGCACGAGGTAGGTTTGAGATAATGAAACAAACTAATGATGGATTTTATATAGCTGAGCAGGATTTAAAACTTCGAGGTAGCGGTGAGATTTTAGGAGTAAAACAAAGCGGCGAAATCGCATTTTTCTTCGCCGATTTAGCGGACGATTATGACCTACTTCTTAAAGCGCATAAATTTGCGGAAATAGGCTCAAAAGGTAATGTAAATTTTGTTAACTTTCAGATCAAGCTCTTTGCCAAATCTCAAGTAAGCGAGTTGGTTTAGTTTGAATATGCTATTGCCGCTTGGCATTGGCGTTGTTGTGTGGTTCGATTTTTACCGTCATTGCGAGAAAAGAATTACGCAGTAATTTGATGAAGCAATCTTGTGCCAAAGTCCTGAGATTGCCGTGCTCCTTTCAGTCGCTTGCAATGACGAAAAACCGCACCGTGCAAGCAAGCTTTTTTATAAAATCTAGAATACTATAAGTTAAAGCTAATCCTGTGTGATTTCAGCAAGTCTAGTAAACAGAGCGTCAATCATATCCCAGCCTTTTTTTTGAATAGTGAGTAAAGAAGAATCATTAATGTTTATTTGTTTTAATAAATCTATTCCCATTTGTTCATGTTCAGGATCAAGATACATATGTATTTTGAAATGTTTTGCTGCTTTATGATTAAAAAATATTGATCCTAGTTTTGCATAAAATATAGTAGCACAAGACTCTATTACTAAATGGACAAGGACGGCTTTTTCACTATCTCCAAGAGTCATCATTTTTAGCGTAAACCAAGAACCTAAGGCCTCAAAAATAGAATCTGTAGTTTCTTCATTATTTTCTAGATTTTGGAATAATTCTCTATTATGTCCAAATTCATCGGTAAGATGCTCCCATGCAAGTTGTTGAAATTCTTTTGTTTCAGAAAACACTACTCTTGCTAATACCATTTTTTGAAACTCATCTGACCAAATCCGAAAATGTTTAAGAAATTTATTTTTTCGTAGCGTACTATCTAACTTAATTTTAAATAGTTTGTTTTTTTAAATTGCTCTTTATATTGTTCATTATCCAAAATTAAACGATCTATTATATTCATATATTTAATTATCAATTTATTTAAATATATTAATATTAACTAAATTACGCTGTCACTCATTATTAATGTTTATTTACCAATTTTTAAAACCATATGTGTATTTATAGATTAATATGAATTGTAAGATCATAATGTGTATGCAGTAAATATATAAAACATTGCGACTTATCCATTTTAGATTTATAGCTATTTTTTGTGAATAATCGCTTAGGATCATTAATATATAGGTAATTGTTAAGAAAGTGAGGTTTAAAATTAAGTCAGTATTTGAAAAATTAAACTCATTAAAGGAAAAAATCGCAAGAGTAAAAAGAGTTGAATGCACGAAAGAGGCAAAAATTGCTATAAAACAGCAAAGTTTTAAGTTTGCCTGCTCATGTTTTGAAATAAATCCAAGTATCATTGTAGCAATTACAAGAGTCCCGTAATCAATCAAAGCCCAGCTAATATACCACAATAGTACCATTATAATTGCATGACAATAACCGCTATAGAAAAAGTGAGTTAAAGAATTACGAAAATAATAAATATACCATTGCCCTAAATAGATAGAGATTAAAATATTTGTAGTAAGAAACTGTTTAAATAGTACAGTGGTATATATTTGTAATAAAACACCGAATATTATTATATGGGTTTTTGGTTTATCATGAAAATTATAACCGGCAAAAAAGCAAAATACTGGCATAGCTGTACGACCTATGATCCGCATAATCGTTAATTCAGGATATAGATATAAACCTACATGATCAATGATCATGGTTATAATAGCTAAGGCTTTTAGCCAATCCTGATAATTTGATTGGTGCTTATTTTTTGTTATTATCATAATTAACCGCTTTTAATAAATATGCCGTGCCGAAAAATGCTCCCATTCCAACTGCAATTGTACTACCTAGCATACAGACTTTAATCAGTAAATATTCCGAATAAAAATATTCTAAATAATAATGCTTTATTAAAGCAATTATAATAGACATTAAGATACAGCATAACAAAATTTTACCGCAGAAAAGTTTTATACCGGCTTCTATATGAAGCTTATTTTGTTTTGTAGTATAGCTATATAATAAACCTAGATTATACCAAGCTGCAATAGATGTACCGACTGCAATACCGATATGTTTCAAAGAATCCATTAATAATAGGTTCATGCCGGTATTAATTATTATTGAAAATAAGGTTATTTTGAGCGGTGCTTTAGTATCTCCGTTAGCATAAAAAATAGGAGTTAAAATTTTTGCCAAAATAAAAGCAGGGAGCCCAAGTGCAAACGCAGAAATAGCCTCAGCTGTATTTGTAGTATCTTGGCTCGTGAATACTCCTCTTTCATAAATTATATTAATAATCGGATGAGATAGAATTATAATACCGAATGTAGCAGGCAACGATAATAATAATCCCATTCTAATAGCATTATTCTGTATTTTTTTTGCAGCTACTATATCATTTGATTTATAGATTTTTGACAGCTCAGGTAGCAATATAGTAGAGAAGCTAGTACCTATTATTGATAGAGGAAATTGATATATCCGGTCGGCATAAGATAATATAGAAATAGCACCTTCAATAAAGCTAGCAATAGATTGGGATATGAAAAGGTTTAATTGCTGTATGCCGGAGCTAATGGTTGCCGGTCCCATATTAATCAAAAGCTTTTTTACATCGGGATCGCTTGGGTTAAAAATTATCGGAAAGTTTAAATCCGCTCTTTTCACACAGACAAACATAAACGAAACTTGTAATATTCCGGCCATTATTAAAGATAAGCTAATTGAGATAGTAGATTCTATATAATGATCAAATGTTAAAGTAAAAATTATTACGCATATACTTAAAATAACCGGTGAAAAAGCAAATGCAGCGAATTTTTTTACAGAGTTTAATATTCCGCCAAGTAGAGCCGTTAATGAAACAAATATTAAATAAGGTATTGTAATGCGGCATAAAAATACCGTAAGCTCAAACTTTTCTTTTTTACCGTGAAATCCAGGAACAATAAACAGCATTAATTGTGGCATGAAGATTTGCATTAATGCTATTATTACTATTAATGTCAGAAGTAAAAGGGTAAAAACCTCACCTGAAAAATTATTAGCGGCTTTCTTAGAAATAAGCATTTTTTCATTATAAATAGGAATGAATACGCTTGATAATGCTCCTTCTGCAAAAATTCTTCTAAATAGATTCGGTAGTTTAAAAGCAACATTAATGCTATCACCCATAGGTGTAGAGCCGAATAATGATGCGATAAACTGTTCACGCACTAAGCCAAATATGCGAGAAATTAATGTGCAAAAAGCTACTACGACTCCTGAACGAAATAATCGACTTCTTGCATAACTTGCTTCTAAAGGTAATTTGTGCGTCAATCCGGTACTCGCATTCTCATGTACTAAAGTGTACGCTGCGGTGCTGCGTTCCGTGTTTCTTTCAAATTCCTCTTTATTAGCTACATTATGCAAGAAGTCGGTCACTGTTTGTTTTTTATCTTATTTTTCTGATGTCATTCCCGCGGAGGCGGGAATCCAGTAAAACCTATAAAAACTTGTTTTTATAGGTTTATTTTGTTAATTAATGTGTAATTGTTGAGATCGGGATTAAGGCTACTTTTTCTGGCTTCCCGCCTCCGCGGGAATGACATTAAGCACCATGCAAGCAACGTCATGAATTCTTATCCCTAGTTGACCCTATCTATTCCTTCATTGATTAAAGCGTCTGCTTTTGATTTATTTTCCCATCCAGTAACTTTAACCCATTTACCTTTTTCTAAATCTTTATAATGCTCAAAGAAATGCACGATACGTTTCTTGAGCATGTCACATAAATCATCTAGCTCTTTAATATGATCGAAAGTAATATCGAGCTTAGAAGTCGGTACTGCGATTATTTTCTCATCAAGCCCTGATTCGTCTTCCATCATCAATACACCGACTGCTCGGCATTTTATAACCGACCCAGGCACTACTGGATGATGAGCTACGACAAGTACGTCTACCGGATCACCGTCATTTGAAAGAGTATGAGGAATAAAACCGTAATTGCATGGATAGCTCATGGTAGTTTGCATAAAGCGATCAACAAAAACTGCTCCTGATTCTTTGTCAAATTCGTATTTGATTGGACCGCTATTCATCGGAATTTCGATAATTACGTTTATTTCGTAATTATTTGCTTTTGCTTTGATTTTATCTATAAACATGTTTTTATTTATTTGGTTTAGTTATTTTTCGTCATTGCGAGGAGAATTACAACGTAATTCGACGAAGCAATCTCAGGCCTATTTTACTAGATTGCCACGTCGCTTCGCTCTTCGCAATGACGTTGTTATTGCGGAGGTCTGTAATTCTCATCATGCTTTGCAAGTAATTGTCTTGCTATAAATTTCCCGTTCGATAATTGCCCGATGGCAATAATTCCTTGTCCTTTACGAAATAGAGCCGGAAGGGCTCCTTGATATAATATCTCGAAATCCTTAATATTATCGGTAATAACAAAACTTATCTTATCATCAGCAATTTTATTTATTGAGTCTGTTTTAACAAGCCCACCGACTCTTAACTCTTTGCCTTGTTCTATTTCATTAATTTTTGACGGCGGCAAAAAAAATACTATATTTTTCTCTAAATTGTAAAGTATTATAATAATTCCTAAACATGCTGAGCAGAAACAAATAATTATTGTTATTAATCTATTCCTTACTCTCTTTTGCATTAAAGTTCTGTTTATTTTTCAATGACTTGTAATTTAAAAAACTTACAATTAACAATATCGCTAAGGTTAAAAAGGTAAATAAATACGCTACCGATATATAATTATTCATTTCTTAAAAATTCCATAATTTCCTTAGGTGAAGAATCTAAATAGAAATGTTTCAGATATTTTCCGTTTGCATCGATTAAATATGTAAAAGATGAATGATCAAGCATATAGTTCGGGTCGTCATCATCACCATGCACACGAGCATAGAAAACCTTGAATTTATCAGTTACATCTTTTATTTGCTGCTCGTTACCGGTAAGACCTATAAATTTCGGATGAAAATGTTTTAGATATTCTTTAAGTGCTATAGGAGTATCACGTTTTGGGTCAATAGTGATAAAAACAGGTAGAATATCTATTTTATGTTTATTTAAAATTTCTACAATCTCCGTCATTTTATTTAGAGAGGTTGGGCATATATCAGGACAACTAGTAAATCCAAAGTAAATGAGGCTTAAGTTGCCTTTCAACTTATCACTATTAAATATCTCTCCATTTTGGTCTATTAGTTCAAAATCACCGCCGATTTTTACGTTATCTTCATAGATATTAACTTGACCGGCAAGTGGCTTTTCAGGCGTTCTTAAAGATAACAACAAATATAATGCTCCTACTCCTATTAATAAGCTAATTACGATAATTATTTTTATAACATTAGACTGTATTTTCATAAGATACTATCCATTTTTGCGTTGTCATCCTAGCTCTGGTCCTGCTGTATGGCTCTTATGTCATTCCTGCGAAAGCAGGAATCCAGAGAAAAGTGAAAATGTCATACCGTGGCTTGACTACGGTATCTTATATCACAGGCCGTGTTCTGAGATCCCGCAATCAAGTTGCGGGATGACATTAAAGGTTATACTGGATTCTCGCTTTCGTGGGAATGACATAAAAAGACCATACAACCAAGTCTACTCTTTTACACAAGCCCTAATTTTTTAGGTTTAAAATATTTTACCCAAATATCTATTAACAATTTAGTAATGATAATCGCCGAAAACATTGAAGATATAATCCCGATCGTTAATGCAACGGCAAAACCTTTTATTGCACCTACTCCAAATATATAAAGTAAAAAAGCAACGATTAAAGTAGTTAGGTTAGCATCAAGGATAGTGGCAAACGCAGATTCAAAACCGGTTCTAATAGCATAAAGATTAGACACTCCTTTATGCAGTTCCTCTTTAATTCTTTCGTAAATCAATACATTAGCATCAACAGCCATACCCATAGTGAGTATTATTCCTGCAATTCCCGGCAGAGTTAAAGTAGCTTGGAAAAGTGAAAGTAAAGCTAAAATATATAACAATGCAAGGCTTAAGGCTATATTGGCAAATAAACCAAGCACACCGTAAGACCAAACCATAAATATACACACTGCTATAAATCCTATAAGTCCTGCCTTTTTGCCCGACTCTATAGAATCAGCACCCAAATTTGGACCTATACTTCTCTCTTCAATAATTTTAAGTGGGGCAGGAAGCGAACCGGCTCGCAATAATAGTGCAAGCTCATTTGCCGACTCAACGGTAAAATTTCCTGTTATTATACCGCTTCCGCCCATAATCGCTCCGTTTATCGTTGGAGCACTTAGTAATTTATTGTCTAAAACTATAGCAAGGCGTTTACCGGTATTATTTTTAGTTATTTCACCAAATATTTTACTACCTAAATTGTTGAAAGAAAAAGCAACTACCGCTTGCGAATTTTGGTCAAAAGAAGCTGAAGCAGTTGTAAGCTGATCCCCACCCAAAACAACTTTTTTCTTTATAACGACATAATACTCCCCATGACTTTCGTTATCTCCCTTAACTAGCATTGAACCTACTGGAACATGTCCTTTTACCGCTTCTTCGATATTGGCATTTTCATCAACTAAATGAAAAGTTAGCTTTGCAGTTTTCCCTAATATATTCTTCAGGTAAGAGGGATTTTCTTCACCGGGAACTTGCAGTAATATATGCTTATCGCCTTGTTTCTGTAGGGTCGGCTCTTTAGTGCCGGTACTATCAACTCTCATGCGAACGATCTCAATAGATTGGTCTACTACCTTATTAAGTAAGTCATTTAATCTAGATTCGCTGTAGCTAAGCTTTATTTTATTTTCATTTACTTCAGCGATAATTTCTGGATCGATTTTATTAATTATTTTCTTTAACGGCTTTAATTTCTCAGGCGATCTTACTTCTAATTGAATGCTATTTTGTCTAACTAACAGATTTTTATAGCCGATTTTATCCTCACGAAAATTTTTGCGTAAAGTGTCGGCAAGATTTTCCATTGAATCATTTAAGTAGGTGTCAAAATCAACATCGAGTAATAAATGGGCTCCTCCTCTAAGATCAAGTCCTAGATTTACTGAATCATGAGGTAGAAACTTAGAGTTTACTTGCATGAAATTAGGTAAGGCACAAATAACTGCAAAAACCGTACATATAATTGAAAGAAAAATTTTCCACTTAGGAAGATTTTGCACCGCTTACCTTCTTGTCTTTTTTGTTGTTTTCTTTTTTTACTGCTACTTCTTTTGTACGACTAGTTATATCGATAATAGCACTTTTTAAAACTTTAATACGTACATCTTTAGCTATTTCGATTTCAATATTATTGTCATTTTCACTTATTTTAGTCACAATACCATAAATGCCGCTATTTGTTAGAACTTCTTCGCCTTTTTTAACTTCACTTACTAATTTCTCTCTTTCTTTGCGTCGTGTTTCTTGTGGACGTAATAATAAGAAGTAAAATACAGCAAAAATTAAAACCATCGGTATTAAGCTTGTTAACCCCGATTGTAAAGAATTTGTTTCTACGGGCACTACCTCAGTTTCCTGTATTTCTATAGTGTCGTTATTATTTGCCTGATTATCTTGCGTATTTGCTGACATATGTAATTTCCTAATTGTTGCAATAGTCTTCCTGTATAACCTCTTTCTAAAAGTAATTTGTATACCGCAGATACTTCAAGATTTGGTACGTCAAATTTTAGGCTTCGCCTTTGCTCATGTAGTTTGCTACGCTCCGCAGGCTCACCACTTATTTGGCTTCCAACTTTTGAAGTATCTGCGGTATACATCAATCCGGTACTCGCATCTCACGTCCCTTTTTGTACGCTGCGGTGCTGCGTGCCATGTTTCCTTAAAATTTCTCTTTATAAGATAGGTTATGCACTAAGTCTAATAAAATAAAAATAGCTACCTAATAGCTTTAATGCAAGGGTAAAATAATAATATAAAATATATTTAAATGTATTTTATACTAATATAAGTTATCACAAAACCGATAAATGGCTATTTTTATGACAGTTATAACTACTAGAATTTCTAATGAACTAGATATTATACTTTCTAATGTTGCTAAGGAAATCGATAGACCAAAAGGATATATTATACGTAAAGCAATAGAAAGTTATATAGAAGAAAAAGCAGATTTATTAATTGCTTTGTCTCGTATAGAAAAAAGAGAAGAAGTAATCTCATTAGAAGATATTAAGAAAAAATATGGTTTGGAAGATTGAATTTATGATAAACTTACTGATGTCATTTGCAAAAGGGCGTTGTTGCTTAGCTCGAAAAACATGCTCTATGTCATTCCCGCTTACGCGGGAATGACATAAAACGGACAAAATCACTGGAGCGGGTGAAGGGATTCGAACCCTCGACTTCAACCTTGGCAAGGTAGCGCTCTACCCCTGAGCTACACCCGCTTAAATAAAATAACGGCGTTTTAATGTAAAAAGTTTAAGGGGATCAAAATTAATTACATATAAAACGCCTTAGTGCTTTTTAATCTAAGCGGATCTGAATATAAGTAATTATAAGATAAATTGCAAGTATTAAATTAGAAATTTATTGGCATTGCTAAATAAAGATAGATTTATTTAATAAATTAACGCCATTGCAAGGAAATTACAAAGTATATTGACTAAGCAATCTAGTTAAAAACTCTGTAAACTAGAATTTATTATTATTTTTTTAGATTGATACGCTCCTTTCAGTCGCTCAGCTCATACGACACCTGTCTTGAGTTAGCAATGCTATAAAATCTAATTTTGTTAAATTGACTTTTATATAAAACAGTATAGTTCTTTATTAATTTTAACTAATCTGTAAAAAAGTATGTGAAGTTACGCAAAAGAGCAAAAAAGTTTAGCCCGTAATCAAAAAGAAGCAATAGGGAGTCAATCATTTTTTTTGTGTAAGTTCATTTTTTATTTTCCAATAAATCATATTTAAAATTCCCACAAAGTATTTCAAATTGATTTAAAGCTAATGACCAATCTTTTATAGGCATAGTCCATTTTTTAGCCGCATTTTGCAAGGCTAAAAATATTATCTTTTGAATTGATTTATCATCTGGAAATACACCTTTATTTTTAATAATTTTCCTAATTTGACGATTTATAGACTCTATGGTATTCGTGGTATAAATCACCTTTCTAATCTCCTCAGGAAAGGCAAAAAATGGTATTATTCCTGACCAACTACGCTGCCAAATATCAGAAATTACTGGATATTTTTTATCCCATTTTACACTAAATTGTTGCAGTTTTAAACGAGCCATTTCTTCGTTATTTGCCGTGTAAATTTGTTTTAAATCTGATGTTACCTCTTTTAAATCCTTATGTGACACGTACTTTACTGAATTGCGTACCATATGCACTATACATAGTTGTACTATAGTAGCAGGAAATATGCTACTGATAGCCTCAGAAAAACCTTTTAAACCATCAACGCAAGCAACATAAATTTGTTCTACACCTCGATTCTTTAATTCAGTTATACTTGCATCCAAAATTTAGAGCCTTCATTTTTTCCTATCCAAATGCCCAATAACTCCTTCTTGCCTTCTATATTAACCGCAATTGCCAAATATACAGCTTTATTTATTACTATATGATTATCTCTAGATTTAACATATATGCAATCCAAATACAATATTGGGTATATCCTATCTAAATAGCGATTTTGCCACCTAGTTACCTCCTCTAGTACTCCATCTGTTATGGTTGATATTAAATCACTAGATACTTCAGTTTGATATATTTCTTCTAAGTGACCACGAATCTCACTGACTGTCATACCTCTACCATAAAGTGAAATTACCTTCTCATCAAATCCATTAAATCTCCTCAGCCCTTTTGGTATTAATTGTGGATTATACTCACCTTCCCGGTCTCTTGGTACTTCTAATGTCAACTTACGACCATCATCATCAATTACTGTCTTTTCATAGCTACCATTACGACGATTATTGTCTACTTTTTCTACTTTACTATGCTTTGAGTAGCCCAATTCATGATCTAACTCACTTGCTAATATTTTCTCAACTATTTGTTTCTTTAGCTGTTGAAATAAACCATCTCGACCAAATAACTCTGATGGGTCTGCTTTTGATAATAATTCTTCTACTAGCTGATTACTTATGTTTAATTTTTCTTTATCTTTACCTATTTCTTTAGCCATAATTTCCCTTTGTTTTTATCGTTTTAAATTAAAACATATGGCATTCATAAATTCAGAGAATTGATTTTTGGCAATTCCTATATATCTAACCCGTTTATTATCTTTTGAAAATACCCTCTCAAAAGGTGCTCTGATTTTCGTATAATATTTATCAAGGTCAAAATTCTTATCTTTCATATTATTTTTCTTTATTGAGCAA
>NZ_LT978483.1:0-305736 GCF_900243065.1 Rickettsia fournieri | reverse complement strand
ACCACATTCAGGAAAATATTGTTATGGAAAAACTCCTATGCAAACTTTTAAGGATAGTAAAAAATTAGCTGTTGAAAAGAATAATGAAATCTTGTATCTTGAATACGTCTCTGACAGTCAAAATTTAACTGACAATCAGGTGCAAAATTTATAGTGTCTGTAAGATCAAATCTTGACTTCTACAGATTATATTACCATAAAATGAGCCATAGCTTCATTCCAATTTGGGATGGGCATGAACCATTTTGTGGTAATATAATCAATTGTCAGATATAAAACTTTGAATACTGAGTCGTCATTTGGAAAAACACGTTTATTTTTTGTAACTTTTCTCAACTGGCTATTCAATGATTCTATTGCATTTGTAGTGTAAATTATCTTACGAATCCTGTCAGGATATTGCAAGAATATTATCAAATGCTCCCAATTATTATACCAAGATTTAGCTATATGCGGATATCGCTTGCTCCATTTTTTATCAAAATTCTCTAACGCTAATTCCGCTTCTTTTTCAGTAGTAGAAGTATAAATTAGCTTCAAATCCGCTGCTAATTGTTTTCTATCTTTATATGATACATACTTGAGACTATTCCTAATTTGATGAACTATACAAAGCTGATGTTCCGTCTTTGGATATACTGCTAAAATAGCTTCAGACATTCCGCTTAGATTATCGCTACAAGCAATTAAGATATCTTTTACTCCTCGATTCTTCATTTCAGTAAAATTACCAAGCCAAAACTTAGCTCCTTCATTCTCACTGATCCATAATCCTAAAATATCTTTTTTCCCAAATAAATCTATACCTAAAGCTACATATACTGATTTATTAATGATAAGTTTATCTTGTCTTACTTTAACTACCAAACAATCAAAATATACTATAGGATATACTGACTCAAGAGGCCTACTTTGCCAAATTCTTACCTCATCTATTACTTCATCTGTAATCCTGCTGATTAAGCTCTCACTGATCTCAGCTCCATATAATTCTTGCAATTGGCTTTTAATATCAGACAAACTCATGCCCTTTGCATATAAGGATATTATCTTTTGGTCTAATCCATCTATTCTTGTTTGTTTCTTTGAAACTATTATTGGCTCAAACTTACCTTGCCTGTCTCTTGGAATATTTAGCTCTATAGAGCCATTCTCACTGATCAGATTCTTACTAAAACTACCATTCCTCGCATTCTCAGTTCCAGCTCTATCATACTTGCTGTAACCTAAATGCTCTGACATCTCAGCTTGCAGGACTCTTTCTAAAATACCCTTAGTTAATTCCTTAATTAATCCATTCTGACTAAGTACTGCCTTTAAATCCGCCCCTCCTTCTATTAATAGATCTATTGCTTCATTTATTTTTTTATTCTTTTCTACATGCATTGCTGTTACCTATATTTTTAATTACTTCTTAATATAGGCTCAATAATAATTTACACAATCATTGCAAAAGACTCCAAAAGCTGATCAATATCACATTGATATTTTCTACGAATGGATTTTATTTCAGCCCATTTATGTTCAATAGGATTTAGATCAGGACTATATGCAGGTAAATACTCAAGCGTAAAACCGGCATCTCGAATATAATCTTGCATATCCTTATTCTTATGGAAAGTTGCATTATTCAGCACAAGCACGCTATCTTCCGGTAATTTTGGAATCAAGTCTTGTTTCACCCAACTAGTAAAAGTTTGTGTATCGATATTATGCTCAAATAAACTAACCGTCAGAAGTTGTTTTCCAAGTAAAGCTCCTATTGCATTAGTCCTACCCTTTGCTGCCCAATCATGCATGCCATAACATCTTTCTCCTTTTAATGCATATCCATGCGTTCTTGGCATTGAATTTGCAAACCCACTTTCATCAATATATACAACTGGCTTTTCTTTCTTCTCATATTCAAATATTTTATTTTGGAAGCTCTGTCTCTCTTCTTCCTTGCGTTTCGGATGTACTAGGCTTTTTTTTATAGGTTACATTTAGTCGTTTTAATGTATCTCCTACTGTTCTTATACCTACTCCTAGACGTTTAGCTCTTTCATAATGATAGCCATCAGGATATTTCTTTATATCTACTTTAAGTGCTTCTATATCTATTTTGGTTGCAGGTTTATTGCGACTCCTCTCCGGCTCAAGCTTCTGTTCTCAACGTACTAAGGTAGTTTTTCCTATTCTGAATCGCTCAGCCGTTTGCTTATAGCTCAATCCTTCTTGCTCTTTTATCGAAATTACTTTTCGACGGGAATCTATACTGTATGTCATAATTATATTTTATAGCCTTTTTATCCCGCCTTGGCTATATTACATGAAATCAGTGTAAAGTAAGAAATTGAGCAATTTATAGCTAAACCACTGTAAAACAGTTATGTTATATAGTAATTTAGCTATATTACTTTAATACTGTATCAATTTTATCCGTTTCTAACACACTTACTACATCAGCATAAATGCTGTATTGCTAATGACGAATATTACAAGTCTAGCAGACCATATCGTACTTATGGGTAAAGTTAAGCATTTACTCCATGTTAATCGTACTATTGCAAAATCTCACCCCTGTATTCTATCTCAGCTTTCCTACTACAAAAAGCGAAAGATACTTTAAAGATCTTCTTTATATGAGGATGAGACCTAATTCTAGTATCATATGCTTTATTATTTATTTGCTGTAATCCTACTTGTGCTAATTTTACTAATTCTTCCTCTTTCTCACTTACTTTATATTCAATAAGAAAAGCTTTATCTCCTATATCTTTTCTTGCAATAAGTAGGTGATCAAACCTACCATAACCTGATTCTATATTTGATTCTATAATATATTGCTGAGATAAAGGAGAAAATATACCTCCCATCAAGTTGTGATAATCTCGCTCTTTACATAAATCATGACAAGATGTTGAATCTCTAAAGTATTCTTTTAACCTCTCTACAAACTTATCTACATCCCCACAGGTCAGTAATCCTATAAAACCATCATAATCAGTTGTCGGCATCTTTAATTTATTACTTACCCAATCTTTTATTCGATTAACATATATGCTTCTTATTTCTTTATTTGGGATAAATAAACGATATTCTTCATCATTATTATCAAGTTCAGCATTTAAATAACCTGTAAATACTAGTAAACTAAAAAATACATTCTTGTTATTAGCGATATCCTCAAACGATATTTGTTTATATAACTGCTTAGTTATTTTCTTATTTTCTAGTAATTTTTGTAAATCTTCCTGTATATCATCAGATCTCAATACTTTATCGATTAAATCTGTTCCTCCACTATCTAACCAATAACGATCTAACTGACCATTGCGAGATATACATTGCATTATAGACCATGGATTGTAGACTAACTCTCCACCAATCTTATAACCATTATACCAATCTTTTATTTTATTTTGATTAATCTGAGATGGTGTACCAATAAGTAATTCTGATACTTCTTGTTCAGTAAAACCATAAAATTTAGCAAAATTCTGATCAAGCACTGTATATTCAGTAAGATTATTTAAATCAGAAAATAAATTAGCCTTAGCAATTCTCAATATTCCTGTAATTACTCCCTTCTCTAAATACTCATTACCTTTTAAACATGCCCCTAATATACCTCTAAACAATTCAACTACATCTTTAAAACCTTGCTCTTGATTCCTAAAAGTTGCATATGCATTATTGATTGGTGTATCATACTCATCAATCAATATGTATACTTTTTGCTTGAAATGCTTAAACAGTAGCTTGCTCAAAAACAATAATGAACTATGTAGTTTATCTATTGTTATATTATTCGTTAAATAGTCTTGAAACTTTTGTTTATCTATATCACTAATCTTACTGCTATTAGTTAAATATTGATGATACTCAAAAACATTGGTAATTTTTTCCATTACCTTAGCTTCTATAGTTTGATAATTACTACCTTTTATATCTTTGAGGCTAAGAAAAATTACTGGAAAATTACCTTGCCTTTTCATTGCATACGATACACTTGCTATCCTTAAAGGTTTTAATTGTTTCTCTTCATTAAAGCCTATATTAATCTTACCACCTAAAAATAATTTCTTATTTACTCTTTGTGCTTCCGGAACAATGTTACCATGGCCATCTACTTCTATTTCAAAAAACCGTTGTATCATACTCATATTAATACTTTTGCCCCACCTCCTTGGTCTGGCTATCAGTATTGCTTCACTATAATCTTCTAATAATTCTTTGATCATTAGGCTTTTATCAACAAATATATCTCCCTTTACTATTAGCTTATAAAAATCATCAGTACCTAACATTATTTTAGATAGGTTAGCTATCATTCTGTGATTTAGCGTTCTTCTTAGATAATTTGTACATTTATTCTCATAATTATTAATCTCTTGCTCTATTTTTATTGATTCTTCTTGTGATATATCGAAAAACTTTTCCTTTATACCATGAACATAATCTTTAAAAAATCTCCTGATCTTTTCTTTGATGATTACTTTATTAACACTCTTAATAGCTTCCTGCCAAATTATATGACTATGCGTTAATTTGTATAAATATGAACTACTATGCTCCCCATATATAGAATATACCTTATAGATTAACTTCTTAATTTTTAAACTGTAAAGATCACAATTAATCTCATAAGGTAAAAAAATAGGCAAAGAACCATATCCACTAAACTCAGTATGTAATTCCCTGACTACCGGTCCATGCTCCCATGCTTCTATTTCTTCCTTAAATAGTGGCTTATCATATAAAGCAAGATGAATGCCTTGGACTAAATACATTAGCTTTTGTAGTTTTAGTTGTGTAATTACATCACCTGCTTCTCTATCCACTAATATCAAAAAATACTTAGCTACATCAATGCTACTTAGTATTTCCTCCTCCTGTGCTTGCTCTTTTATCTCTCTACTCTCTGTCATAATCTTACTTTTATATTGAATGTTACGGTTCTAGCTCTTGACCAACTCAGCTGATTGCAACTTTAACATAGAATAGCTGTAAATACCACATCTTAAGATTGATAACTTACCTCACTAGCAACAGCTGGTTTATGTTGTTACATAATGCATCGCATCTTGTTTTATGCTATTCTGTAAAATTTCATAATTGCAAATTACACCTAGGCAGTGTTTTTCTAATCGCCCTGCAATCTCAGGTATTTTTAAGTAAACAGCTAAAGCTAAAAATATCTGTAAAGTTTCAGAGGTGGTTTGCCAGATCTTGTCAAGAGACTTAGCTCTAACCGTCTGCATATTATGTAATCTATCAAACAGCTTAATTAATAATAAATCATCCTTCTTTTGCAGATATAATATCTTAACCATTTCTACAGCACTAATCTTATAATCTTTTTTAATTCTGGTTAAATCTTCAACATAAGAAGCTATCTTATCACTAAATGCTTCTGCTATCATTTCTTGAGTCAACTCTGTATCCTCAATAGCATCATGTAATATGGCAGTAACAATAAGATCAGTTTTACATGAGTAATCAGCAACCATATATGCTACTTCTAAAGAATGAGTATAAAATAATTCCCCAGTTTTTCGCTTCTGTTCACCATGATATTTTTTGGCATAGTAAATAGCCTTACTAACTTGATTAAAATCTATCTTATTTGTCGTATATTTACTTAATAGCAAAAGTTTATGTAATAATCTTTTACTGTAATAACAATTTAAAAACTCGTGATATTTATAATTGATTTGATTCTTAACCATATTTTGTCATTCTTTACTTATATATTAAGTTTAGTTAACTAAACTAATAATAATCAAGCAGTTCTTACTCATTAGGTCAATTTTTATAGTTACAAGTATAAGGTCTTGTAAATTTGCATTACAAAACCTTAGTCATTGGGGATTATTAGACTTTTTCCCAATTAGAAGTAAAGTTTGCAATGGGGCTTTGGTGATATATAGGTAATGTTACTGGTATATTGCATGTAACAGTAGTACTCTTACCTTCTTCACTTGCTACCTCAATATCTCCATGCATTTCGTGAATAAGTTTTTTAACAAAGCCAAGCCCTAATTTTAACCCTGTATACCCGGTTGCAGCATCAAATTCAATATCCTGACCTCTAATATATTGCTGTATTTCTTCAGACATACCAATACCCGTATCATGGATAATAAATTGTAGCACCATCTCTTTATTATCTTCTTCTATAGTAGTAGGAAATAGATTGATTGTGACAATGACTTTGCCGTCTTCAGTAAATTTAACTGCATTAGCTACTAATTGTTCTAATATTGCCGATATCCAGTAACTATTTCCAATAATTATCTTTTCTATATTATACTGAAAATTACAAAAAAGATCTAAGCCTTTATCTTCAGCCTCCGGCTTAATTTTATTAACAGTGTCATTTACTAATTGCTCTAGATCAAAAGCTTGTCGATCTATGGGCACGAATTTGCTATCTTTGTGCAGCAAATTCACTAGATTGTGAGAATAATCTAATAGTCCCTTAGCACAATCTATGACAATGTTAGATAAGGAGTTCTTTTTGTTAGGATCTGTTTCTCCCCCGTACAATGTCAGCAGCTTGGAGAGCATGTCATTACATGATATATCTAATTTATTACTAATATTTTTAATTAAATCTACCTTGAATATATTAGATTCTTTTAGTTCGTGCTTTACCTTTTGTAACTCTTGCGCTAATGTTTGAGGGGTGTCTGTAACACTATATGTTTGCTCAGATGGCATTAATGTGACAGATATAGGAGATAATTGCAATATCCAAGCTTGCTGTCCCATATTTTTAACTTGATTATTATCTTTTTGTTGATTTGTGTTATTAATTATCATAGCATCTCCTTGCTGTTAAGGTTAAGAAAACAGCTCAGAGGTTAAAGTGGTAAAATGTTGTGTTTTTAACTTAACCTCTGAACTAGAGTTGCACCACGGCCGCTCTTAACAAGGACAGATATCACCACAATTCTGTGAAGTACAGAGGATTTTAGAGCTTTTTTGACAGATTTTTATCCAATATGACAACCAGCTGCATAAATGAGACATATCAAAGTCTTTAAGTACAATTCTAAAAAATCAATAAATATATTATTTATTATATCAGAAAATAGCCTAAAAGCTGCAAGAAACCTTGTTTTTACTGGCATATTAATGCATTTTTTGCTATAATTTACCTATCCATTAAATGCTTAAGATCTTTGTGTCAGTAAATAATTTAGAAAAGCCCGGTCCATTTCTGCAATGGGTTGGTGGCAAAAGAAAAATCGCCGATCAATTAACTAAATTTATCCCTTCTGGGTTAAATAATTACTATGAACCATTCCTTGGCGGTGGTGCTTTATTCTTTCATGTAAGAGATAAATTTAACCATTGTTTCTTATCTGATATTAATCTTGATTTAGTCACGTCCTATAACGCAGTTAAGAAGAATCCGGAGCAGGTTAGTAAATTGTTAGACTTCCATAAAGAACAACATTCTAAAGAACATTACTACCAAGTGAGAAGTAATAATGATAGTAATGATCCAGCAAAAATTACTGCCAGATTTATCTATCTTAATCGATATTCATTTAAAGGCATTTACCGAATTAATATTGATGGAAAAGCAGCGCAAAGTTTTTCCGGTAGGAATTATAGTAAATCTGATATTGCTGCTAGATTAAAACAATGTAGTCAGCTTTTAGCAGGCACTTCTATTTGTGCGCTGGATTTTTCTTTTATTGAACCTCAAAAGAATGATTTTGTTTATTTTGATCCTCCTTATCATCAATCAGGTGAGAAATTTTATACTAGATTACCCTTTGATGAAAGTGAGCAAACGAGACTTAAAGATTTTGCCAAAGAGCTATATAATAAAGGCGTTAAAATAATGATCTCCAATAGTGATACTCCTTTTATTAAGAATTTATACAAGAATTTTAATGTTAATATTATTAAAGTTAAATATTCTATGCCGGAGCATAATAAAATGTCTAATGAGGTAATTATCACAAATTATCAGCTACCATAAGTAAGATATAAGTCATCATGAAATATAAGTCACCATGAATCAAATTAGATTTCTTTGCTTGCTTTAGTTATTAGGTGCATAATTTCTTTTAAATCATTTGTAGTAGGGATACCATTATCATAATTCATCAACCACCTGTCTTCAGCATTTTTTATTTGGACAATATTTTCTTTTGTCGGGACCAGAAAATAATCTTTTATTTGATTTTTAAAAAATTTGCTCATTTCTTCTTTAGTAATAATTCTGTTAGTACAGATAATAGCTTGTTGCCAAATGGCATGTTGGCGTATTAAATCACGTAAATAAGCAACTGTATGCTCACCGTAAAAAGAATATATATTATAAATTAATATTTTTTGTTGTGCGTTATAAATACTAAAATCTATTTCTCCGGGCGACGGGATTGGAGTAGCAGCAAAATTACCAAATATTGCACGCAGACATGGCACTACAAGACCATACTGCCAAGCTTCAATCTCTTCTTTAAAAAGTGGCTTGTCAAATAAAGCTAGATGGCTGCCTTGGGAAAAATATATGAGCTTTTGTAATTTTAGTTGTGTTATTGTATCACCTAATTCTCGATTAACTAAGATTAGAAAATATTGTGCTACATTAAAACAACTTAATAATTCATCTTTTTGTGGCATATTCATTATTTCAATCCTTATCATTAAATTTTAGTAATGCAAAAGTAAATCCTTGCATTTGAAAAGCATCAGCTAAGTCATTCATATAACGGTTACGAACAAAATAATCATAAAAACTTGATTTTGCTTGGATAATTATTTTTTTATTTTGAGTATCTTCCGTTATTACTGTTAGCTTACTAAAGGTCCCGATATCAACATATCTACTATAGCGTTCAATTAGGAATTTTCTAACTTTGTACCACACTGAAGTTGGATCTAATTGTTTGCTTAATGCAAGTAAATAAGTTTGATCAGCTTGTTTAGGATCATTTTCTTTTTTACTTGCGGCATTAACAAATGGCGGAATAATTTGTAACTGTTTGACTTGAGCTCCATAAATAGTTTGTACTTGCTGTAGTATTTTATCTTTGCTATGTTCTGCAAGCGTAATATCTTTAAGCAATTTGATTTGATACCTATTATCTACTACCCCAATAAATAAGCAGGAGCTTAGTAATTCATAAGCTGAATCAGGATCAAAACTACCAACAATTTTACGTTTTAGCTGAGCTTGCAAGCTAGTATCAAGGCTACTTTCTATCTTATCTAGGTATTGCTCTTTAGCGTTGTTTAAGTCGCTAGATTTAAACTGAAACTTCTCACAATTAGCTTGAGTAGTTTCTCTCAGTTCATGAGCTAAAGCTTTAGCCATGTAATTTAAAAACACTTTTTTATGACCAAAATGATGTTCTGGGTATTGTTCGGCTAATTTCAATAAGAGCTTGTTAATAAAAGTAAGATTAAATTCTCGATTTGATTTTATCTGTAATAAATCAGCCTCTTCTTGGGTTAATGGATGGAAATCTGTTAATTTTTTTCTTTTGAACCAGCTTTTATAATTAACGGCATTAATTGCTGCATTATTGCTATTTGATGGTGTAGAGTCATATTTTTTAGAGATTTTATTAATAACTGCTTGTAGTGCAGTATTAATCCGTGTGGCACCTGTTGTGATATTAGCACTAGAGAAATTAGTATTACCAGCTTGTTGTTGATCATTGGTTGAGCTTGTTGTTTTGAATTGTAAATTTGTTTCAAGTTGTTGTTCTTGTAACTGAGTTTGGTGATTATGATTAAATATATTTTTTTCATTTTGAAAAATTGTAGATTCGGTAGATCTAGATTTATTAGATATATTTTTATTATTATCTATATATATTGTCTCATCCAAACTTTTTTGGGGTTGAGCCAAAATTTCTTTGGGTTTCACCCCAAAGTTTTTTGGAGTTGATGTAAAATTTTTTTCATTTTCAGGTGGTATTTTGCTAGAAACAGGTTGGAAATTTCTAGCTAGCTTAATACAAGGAGTATTACGGCATTTAATGCCATATTTAACTATTGTTGCTTTATAAAATTCGATAAAGCCACTCTTTTTTAACTCAATTAGACACTGTCTGACACGTTCTTGACAAACTCCCAAATGTTCTTCAAAGAAGTGATAAGTTTCTTGAAGTTCATCGATACTGTTATTATAATAGATTTGCAAGCGGAAGACTATAAGAGATAGGAGTTGTCTTGAGGTTTTACTTAAAATTTTGCCATTACTAGAGGATAGATTACTCCATTCAGGAGGGATAAAATTACCGACAAAATTGTAGAAAATGATTGCATTATTATCATTGTGATCATGTGTTAGACAATCAGGAGTGAAATGTGATGAGCATATAGTGTGCATAAGACCTCAACTTAAACATCAGTTTAGAAGAGGCAATTAAGGAGATAACAACACCATTTTTCAAAATGCGATGAGCATATAAGCAGCATATGGAGTAGGGGGGTAAAATTAGCAGATTAAGAAAAGCTTGACTTTATGCTGGTGGGCGATAGGGGAGTTGAACCCCTGACCTTTACGATGTCAACGTAATGCTCTAACCAACTGAGCTAATCACCCTTATAATTTTTTTAATCTTTATGTAGTTTTGGCTTTATCGAATTATGGACCTTATAATATTTACAATTAAGATAAGTGTCAATTGATTAGTTCAAGTTATATGTTAATATATTGATAAAAAATAGTTATATTGCATACATTTATTAAAAAAACAGAAAAAATTCCTAAAACAGCTATTTCAATAGCTAAAACTTAAGATTAAAGGAAGGTTTAATGAAAAACTTTGATGAATTTAAAAAAGAGTTATAAACCCCGAAGTAAAAAAAGCTTATGAAGAACGAAAAATGGAATTTGAGATAGCAAGCACTTTAATAAAGGCTCGTCTTGCATCTAATATGACTCAGGCGGATGTTGCTAAAAAAATGTCTACTTCTCAAGCTCAAATAGCAAGAATGGAAAGCGGACATCATATTCCTAATTTCTTAAGCCTTCAAAAATACGCTAAAGCTGTAAATCAAAAAATTAATTTGTTGATTACCCCATCATAGGGTGTACTACTAAATCTATATGTAGTTTTTAACCCTTGTTTTTTTAAAAAATTCATTAATGTACTAGATTTCAAGCTTTATTTCCATTATTTATAATATTTTATTATTTAGTCTATAACTTTATGGTGGATTTAAAAACTAAAGCCTTTGATATTTCTCAAAATTTCACTATTTCTCTTGACGGTCCTGCTGCTTCAGGTAAAGGGACTATAGGTTTAATACTGGCCAAGAAATTTTCTCTTAAATATTTTCAGTCAAGTATTGTTTATAGGCAGCTTGCGTTTGACTGTATTAGTCAAAAAATAGATGTCACTGATATAGATGCGGTAATTGCTTTATCTAAAGAATTAAAACTCGACAATAATTTTGACTTAGAGAATGAGAATATAGGAAATATAGCATCGCAAATTGCCGTAATAAGTGAAATTAGAAGTAATCTAAACAAATACCTGATTAATCTAGTAAAAACAACACCTAGAATGATTATGGAGGGTAGGGATATAGGCACCGTTGTTGCACCTGACGCCGATTTAAAGATTTTTATAACCGCAAATCCTCAAATTAGGGCTGAAAGACGATATAAGCAGTTGCAAGCAAAAGGAAAAACATGTATACTCGATGAGATTTTACGGCAAATAATTTTGCGAGATAAAAGAGATAAAGAGCGAAAAGCTGCACCGTTATTACCGGCTTCAGATGCTTTAATTATCGATACTTCAAAGCTTTCGGCTATGGAAGTCGTAGAAGAAGTAACAAATTATATAAAGAATAAAATAACTTGAAAAAGTGCTAGGTTATTTTATTCGATTTTATGGCGTTATTGCATGGCTAGTATGTCATGCCCGCGTAGGCGGGAATTCAGTAACTAAAAGGTAAAAACACACTGAATTTTTAATATTAAAAGTTCAAATAGTTTCGCTTTTTCTGGATTCCCGCCTACGCGGGAATGACATAGAACGCTTTTTTTAGCCATGCAAGAGCATCCAATTTTATTAACCTTTCAAAAAAATTTTATTAGCCTAGGCACTTTAGCTAATACTACGAGAAGAATATGTCAATAAAACTAAAACAACGATTTGTTCCACAACTTGCAGCAATGAATCATGAATTTGCAGAAGATTTCTCTAAAATGCTTGAAACCGTTGATACAAGTCATATAAAAGAAAAAACGGTAGTTAAAGGTCAAGTAATCGAAATAAAAAACGATATAATTATTGTTGACGTTGGATTAAAAAATGAAGGTAGAATACCTAAGTCTGAATTTTTAGCTTTACCTGAAGTTGGGGACGTAGTTGAAGTTTTCATCGAGAAAATTGAAGGACGTAACGGCAGAACAATATTGAGCCGTGAAAAAGCAGTTAAAGAAGAATTATGGGGACAACTAGAAATCATGTGTTCCAAGGGCGAATTTGTCGACGGTACGATTTTCGGTCGTGTAAAAGGAGGCTTTACCGTGGATTTATCCGGTGTAGTGGCATTCTTACCAGGAAGCCAAGTTGACGTTAGACCTATTAAAGATCCTACTTCTATAATGAATATCAAGCAACCGTTTAAAATTTTAAGTATGGATAAAAAGCTTGGTAATATAGTAGTTTCAAGAAGAGCTATTTTAGAAGAATCACGTTCTGAAGCTAGAGATGAGATGCTATCTAAAATTAAAGAAGGCATGGTATTAGAAGGAACCGTAAAAAATATTACTGATTACGGTGCGTTTATCGATCTTGGAAGTGTTGACGGTTTATTACATTTAACCGATATTTCTTGGGGAAGAGTTAACCATCCTTCAGAAGTGTTAGAATTTAACCAAAAGGTTAAAGTAATGGTTATTAAGTTTGATGAAAAAACCAAAAGAATATCACTCGGTATAAAACAACTTGATTCTAACCCATGGGAAGCAATTAAAGAAGAATTCCCCGTCGGTAAACAAATGACCGGTAAAGTTACAAATTTTGCTGATTACGGCGTATTTATAGAATTAAAAGACGGGCTTGAGGGACTTGTTCATTCAAGCGAAATTAGTTGGTTAAAATCTAATCAAAATCCTAGAAAAACGCTAACTATAGGGCAAGAAGTAGAATTCGTAGTTTTAGAGGTCGATACTGAAAAGCATCGTGTTTCTTTAAGTATTAAACAATGCCAAGAAAATCCTTTAACAAAGTTCGCTGAAAATAATCCTGTTGGTACTATAATTAAAGCACCGATTAGAAATATTACGGATTTCGGTATTTTTGTTGCACTCGGTAATAATATGGACGGCATGATTCATGAAGGTGATATTAGCTGGGAAGATAAAGGAACGGATCTATTAAAATCATACAAAAAAGGTGACGAAATAGAATGCAAAGTTCTAGCCATTAATATTGAAAAAGAACAAGTTAGTTTAGGTATAAAACAATTGTCGCCGAATCCATATCAAGAAATCAGTAATGAATATAAAAAAGGCACAATAGTTAAAGCCCTTATAACAGAAGTTAAAGATGAGGGACTCGAAGTATTATTAAACAATAAAGTAGCAGGTTTTATTAAAAGAACTGAACTATCGGATGAAAAAGACGAGCAGAAGCCTGAAATGTTTCAAATAGACAAAGAAATAGAAGCAAAAGTTGTTTCTATCGAGAAATCAACCGGTAGAATTTTATTATCGGTAAAAGCTCATAAAATAGCAGAACGTCAAAAAGCTCTCAAAGAATATGGTTCTAGTGATAATACTACCAATATGGGAGATATACTTGCTAATGCTTTAGAAGATAAGAAGTAATAATCTATAAGTCATTGCGAGGAGAAACTGTAAGTTTCAACGAAGCAATCTCAGGAGTTCTATGCTACTTCATGAGATTGCCACGTCGGTTATTAAAATAACCTCCTCGTAATGACGAAAAACTATTTAATTCATCAATTTCAGGAGAAAATATTAATGTCGTATGTACCGATAGTAATTGAACCAACATCACGCGGTGAACGTGCTTATGATATATATTCAAGATTGCTAAAAGAACGTATAATCTTTGTATGTAGTACTGTTGAAGATCATATGGCAAACTTAATTGTTGCACAATTATTGTTTCTTGAAGCAGAAAATCCTAAAAAAGATATATATATGTATATCAATTCCCCCGGAGGAGTTGTAACCGCAGGTCTTGCGATTTATGACACAATGCAATATATAAAACCTAAAGTGGCTACATTATGCATAGGTCAAGCTTGTTCTATAGGTTCACTTTTACTGTGCGGGGGCGAGAAGGGGATGCGTTATAGTTTACCTCACAGTCGTATTATGATCCATCAACCATCAGGAGGTTATAAAGGGCAAGCTACCGATATAGAAATCCACGCTCAAGAAACCCTAAAAATCAAAAGGTTACTTAACGAATTGTATAGTAAACATACTGAACAAGAGTTAAAACATATCGAAAAAAGTATGGAACGTGATAATTTCATGTCACCGGAAGAAGCAAAAAAATTTGGATTAGTAGATAATATAATGTCTTCTAGAGATGCTATGGCATTGTTAGCAAAATAAAGATTAAATTTTATAGATTTAGTTTTATTATTATAGTATAAGAGAATTAATTTGTTATAGTCAAGTCAGTGGGATTTGCACACCAGAAGCAAGGAGTTAAGCCTAACTAATAGGAGAACGACGAATGATGATGCAGGCGAGTCCAAATCAATTGACTATATTGGGGTCATAGCTCAGTTGGTAGAGTGTTTGAATGGCATTCAAAAGGTCGAGGGTTCGATTCCCTCTGGCTCCACCACTTTACAATCAACCTTTTCGTACTTTACTAATTTTCCTTCCATACTCCTTATGCTCACTATATGCTCATCGCGTTTTGAAAAATAGCATTCTAATCCTCTTACTACCTCGATTAAACCTGATGTTTAAGTTGAGGTCTTATGCTTACTATATGCTCATCGCATTTTACTAATGATTGTGCAACGCATAATAAGTAAAACTGCAAGGCAGTTACTCTCTCTTATAGTCTTTCGCTTGCAAATCTATCATAATAATAACATTGATGAACTTAAGGAAACTTATCATTTCTTCCAAGAACACTTAAGTGTTTGTCAAGAACGTGTAAGACAATGTCTGTTTGAGTTACAAAAAAGTGGCTTTATTCAAGTGTATAACACAACAGTCATTAAATATGGCATTAAATGCCGTAATACTCCTTGTATTAAGCTAGCTAGAAATTTCCAACCTGCTTCTAATAAAATACCCTCTGAAAATGAAAAAAATTTTGCATCAACTCCAAAAAACTTTGGGGTCAAACCCAAAGAAATTTTGCCTCAACCCCAAAAAAGTTTCGCCCACTCTCTCTATATATATAATAATAAAAATATATCTAATAAATCTAGATCTAGTGAATCTACAATTTTGCAAAATGAAAAAGATAAATGCAGTCAAAATGCAAAAAATCAGTTACAACAACAAAAACTTGAAGCAAATTCACAATTTAATAGCATAAAACCAGTACACGATGAACAACAAGGCGATAATATCAGTGTATCTAGCACTGATAGCATACCAGGTAGTATGCAAATTAACACTGCACTACAAGCAGTTATGGATAAAATCTCTAAAAAATATAATTCTACGGAATCAAGTAGTAATAATGCAGCAATTAATACCGTTAATCATAAGAGCTGGTTCAAAAGGAAAAAATTAACAGATTTCCATCCATTAACCCAAGAAGAGGCTGATTTATTACAGATAAAATCAAATCGAGAATTTAATCTTACTTTTATTAACAAGCTCTTATTGAAATTAGCAGAACAATACCCAGAACATCATTTTGGTCATAAAAAAGTGTTTTTAAATTACATGGCTAAAGCTTTAGCTCATGAACTGAGAGAAGCTACTCAAACTAATTGTGAGAAGTTTCAGTTTAAATCTAGCAATGTGCATAAAGTTCAGGAGCACTATCTAGATAAGATAGAAAGCAGCCTTGACACTAGCAAACAATCTCAGTTAAAACGTAAAATCATTGGTAGTTTTAATCCTGATTCAGCTTATGAATTACTAAGCTCCTGCTTATTTATTGGGGTAGTAAATAATCAGTATCAAATAAAACTGCTTAAAAATATTACGCTTTCAGAAAATGCACAAGATAAAATACTACAACAAGTACAAATGATATATGGCCATAGTATTGGGAAATTAAAAATCATACCATTTTCTGAGCTTGAAGCGAAGCAGAATAATACCGAAGATGAAAAACAAAATTATCTATTGCAGCTCAGTAAACAATTAAATCCTGATACAGTATGGTATAGGGCACGAAAATTTCTTATCCAGCATTATAACAAATATATTGATTTAAATGTATTAAGTAAATTAGTAGTGGCAGAAGAAGATACATATAACAAAAAAATAATTCTTAAATCTACATCATCTTTTTATGATTACTATATAAGAAATAATTATATGCAGGATCTCGATAAGGCTTTTAAGACCCAAGGTTTTACTTTTGAATTAACGAAATTTTAAAACAACTACAATCTGTGATACAGGAAAGAATAAGGCATAGGTGATTGAACTGTGTCAATTGAATGCTTTAATCGCTCTTTAATAATTGGTTATTATTACCTCATCAGACATTTTATTACGTTCAGGCATAGAATATTTAACTTTAATGATATTAATATTGAAATTCTTGTATAAGTTTCTAATAAATGGAGTATTGCTATTAGAAAGCATAATTTTAACACCTTTATTGTTGAGTTCTAGAGCAAAATCTCTAAGTCTAGTTTGTTCATTTTTATCAAAAGGCAATCTAGTATAGAATTTCTCACCTGATTTATGATAAGGAGGATCAAAATAAACAAAATCATTTTGTTGTGGTTCAATGAAAGAGAAATCTATAGCACAAATATATGTACCAGTAAGTAAGCTGCTACATTGCTTTAGTCTAGATGCAATATCAGATTTACTATAATTTCTACCAGAGAAAGTTTGAGCTGGTTTGCCATCAATATTAATCCGGTAAATACCTTTAAATGAATATCTATTAAGATAAATAAATCTTGCAGTAATTTTTATTGGATCACTACTATCATTATTAGCTCTCACTTGATAATAATGCTCTTTAGAGTGTTTTGCTTTATGTGAGTCTAGTAATTTACTAACTGCATCAGGATTTGTCTTAACTGCGTTATAAGACGTAACTAGCTCAAGGTTAATATCAGATAAATAGCATTGTTTAAATTTATCTCGTACATGAAAGAATAAAGCACCACCACCAAGAAATGGTTCATAGTAGTTGTTTAGTTTTTTAGGAATAAATTTAACTAATTGATCAACGATTTTTCTTTTACCACCCACCCATTGCAAGAATGGTTGTGGTTTATCTAAGTTCTTTACTGACATGAAATTATTATTAAAATATTTATACTGTAATTATAGTATAAAGTAGGCTTAAATGCCAGCAAAATACCATATTCAAAGGAATTTTTGATAGTTTTTGTAGCATATTAATGCTACTTTGGATTTATATGTAATGGATAAAGAGTTGAGATAATAAACAATATTAATTTAGCACTGTCTCATTTGTGCAGCTGTTTACCCAATTGTATAAAAATCTGTCACAAAAGCTCTTAAATCCTCTGTACTTCGTAAAATTGTGGTGATATCTGTCCTTGTTAAGAGCGGCCGTGGTGCAACTCTGGTTCAGAGGTTAAATTAAAACTACAAAATTTTAGCACTTTAACCTCTGAGCTGTTTTCTGAACTTTAACAGCAAGGAAATGCTATGACAATTAATAACCAAAATCAACCAAAAGATAATGATAATATCACTAATCTTACTAAAACAAATTGGAATCTTCAATTATCTCCTATATCTGTCACATTAATACCATATCAGCAAGAAGAGAATATCATTAACTCGACGATCACAAATTATACTGATATAATTAAATATAAATTAGAATTACAAGAAGCAAATAATAAATTGAAAGAATCTGAGTTATTTAAAAGAGATGTGGTTCAAAATATGGTACATGGATTAAAGATTCCATGTAATGGGATTTTTTCATTAGTAACAGCTCTTTATGAAATAGAAGATAATCCTGAAAAAAAGGATTATCTAGCTAGTGTGGTAAGTTGTGCTGAAGAATTACTGGATTATTATAACAATATACTTAGTTATCTACAGAATAATTCTGGATTACCTCCTATAGTTTTAAATAAGTTTGATCCAAAACAGTTGGTAAATAAGATTATTGATAAAGCGATGCCAATAGCTCAACGTAAGGGATTAAATTTATCTTGTAATTTTCAGTATGATTTAACAAATGCTATAATTAGTGATACTTATCGAATAGGGGCAATATTAGAGCAGTTAATAGATAACGCTATTAAATTTACTAAAGAAGGCAAAGTTGTGGTAACAGTGAACATGTTTGCTATTAGTCCAGCCGTTTCAGAATTAGAACAACAACACAGAGAAATGGTATGCCAATTTATGGTGCATGATAGTGGTATTGGTATGTCTAAAGAAATCAGGCAACATCTTCATGAAAAGATTGATAAATTTGATGTTGCTATGCAATATCATGGACTTGGATCAGGATTAAGTTTTGTAAAGCGTCTAATTGGTGAGTTAAATGGAGAGATTGAAGTAACAAGTGAAAAAGGTAAAAGTACTACTATTGTCTGTAATATACCAATTAAGTTACCTCTTCTTGATGATCTGATTTATGATACATAATGTTGATATAAGGTTTTGATGATTATGTATTAATTAATAATGATGATTTTCTTGATTATTGTGCTTCACTTGCTACACTTAAATAAAATTATAGTAGGGATGGATATATGGCAAGAAGTCAAAAAAAACTATAGGTCCTATTATAGCAAAGCTAAATTTACCTAAAGGTATAGATCTTGAGCTAGGAAAAGTAAAAATGAACGATCTATCAAATTGCCGATACAGCAAAAGACTATTAACTAAGCTCCTATTCACAAGTAAGATTTCTAAGAACAAAGTTGATCTTAATAAAATTAAAAAAGCAATTTATTTTGCTAAAAAATATCATGGCAAGCAAAAGCGAGAAACAGGAGAATTCTATTACTCACATCCTTTAGAAGTAGCATATATGATTTCTGATTATTTATTTAGAACAGATATTATAGTAACTAGCATATTGCATGATTGTATTGAAGATACGTTACTTACTAAAGAAATGATTATACAAGAATTTGGCCATAAGATTGCTAATCAAGTTGAAGATTTAACACGAGTTAAAAATGATAAAAAAATTAGTGCAGCAGAAATGGTTAAAATATTGTATCGGCAGAAGAAAAAAGAGTTACTATTAATTAAGTTATTTGACCGACTACATAATGTACAAACAATAGGAGCTAAAACCCATGAAAAAGGACAGAAAACAATTTTAGAAACTTTACGGGTCTTCTTATCTCTTGCTACTTACCTCAAAATACCAAAAGTTGCAAGACAATTACACACACATTGTTTAAATATAATTGCAAATTATAAAAAATTAAATTTATATAATAATAATGTGTAATAGTTGAGATTAAATCTTATATTTAGTAAAATAAATTAATTATTAAATGGAGATGAAAAATGAACTTAAATCAAAAAATAATAAAGCCAAAAATAGGGTTACTAGAACTAGCTAAGAGTCTTGGTAGCATATAGTCAGCATGTAAAGCGATGGGCTATAGTAGAGATAGTTATTACAGATTTAAAGAACTGTATGAAACTGGTGGCGAAGAGGCATTGTATGAAATTAGTCGAAGAAAGCCAATAATAGCGAATAGAGTTGATCCAGCGATAGAGAAAGCAGTAATGGATATGGCAATAGAATATCCAGCATATGGACAGCTAAGAGTATAAAATGAGCTTAAGAAGAGCGGTATACTTGTATCGCCTGGAGGAGTGAGATCAATTTGGTTACGTAATGATTTAAACAATATCAGTAAAAGGCTTAAAGCATTAGAAGCAAAGATGGCTCAGGATGGTATTGTTCTTACTGAATCTCAATTACAAGTGCTAGAGAAGCGTCGTAATGAAAAAGAAGCTCATGGAGAAATTGAGACGCAGCATCCAGGTTATTTAGGATGTCAGGATACGTATTATGTAGGTAATTTCAAAGGTATAGGTAAGGTTTATTCTCAGGTATTTATTGATAGCTATACTAGGGTAGCTGATGCTAAACTATATACTGATAAAACAGCTTTAACTGCTGCTGATATGCTTAATGACCGCGTGTTACCATGGTACGAGACTCAAGGGATACCAATACTTCGTATTCTTACAGATTGTGGGGCAGAATATAAGGGAAATATAGAGCATCATGCTTTTGAATTATTTCTAAGTATTGAAGGTATAGAGCATACTACTACTAAAGCATATTCTCCTCAAACAAATGGTATGTGTGAGCGTTTTAATAAAACCATGAAACAAGAATTCTTTGATACAGCTATGCGGAAAAAGATTTATACAGATCTTGATGATTTACAATTAGATTTTGATATTTGGTTAGAGCATTTCAATAATGAGCGACCACATTCAGGAAAATATTGTTATGGAAAAACTCCTATGCAAACTTTTAAGGATAGTAAAAAATTAGCTGTTGAAAAGAATAATGAAATCTTGTATCTTGAATACGTCTCTGACAGTCAAAATTTAACTGACAATCAGGTGCAAAATTTATAGTGTCTGTAAGATCAAATCTTGACTTCTACAGATGCCGGTTTTACTCAAATCCTCGGTCACGGTACTAGTAGTACTGTAACATTTACCGATAGCTATACACTAGGTCTTGAACCGGTCACAAAAAACTATACCGTATATGCACGCCTGCCGTCACAACCTCTTGCTGCTGCCGGCACGTTTCAAGACACTATTACCGTAACCCAGCCATGGCTATATAATAAAAAATCTTTAAAATCAAAATTCTTCAGCCTAGGTTCTAACTTTGTTGCTTGCATGGATTGACTCCTAGGGTGCTAGACATTGCTGTCCGGTATTATGAAGCTGTATTTTTATTATAATATCAAAAACAATTTAAGTTTTATATTACTATAACTATAGTATTTTGTAGTTACTTAATATTTTTAACTTAAATAAAGGTTGAATTTATGAAAAATGAAGCACAACACAATCAACCAACTCCAAAACATGGTCGAATAATATTCCCGCTTTACACAATGGGAAAAGTTTGTGTAGATAAGAAGCTAATAGATGAAGAGTGGAAACTTAACGAATTTGAAACAGGGAAAGGGAGTGATGAGCGTTTTGGAAATGATGTCGCAGGGGAACCGCTACCACTAGATGGGCATATTCTTAATGGTGGGCGTACAGATTACAGATTGGGTCAATGCTACTAATCAAGAAATAAGAGCGGAATTAAAAGATCCAACGTTTAACTGGATAAACTATATCATTAGAAGGTGAGAAAAAACTTACAATAGAATGGGATTATACTGCGTCACATAAAACTTGCGGTTATATAGTGCAAATGACAAAAGCAGAGTGTACCTTTGAAAATAGACTGAAACACTATGCAACACTATGATTTAGAAGAAATTTATAGTGAACTTTCTGATAAATTTCCTTACTGGGATCATACATTAGCTCCTTCTAAAATGATTGAAGTAACTTTTCCAAATAGAGAGCCAGGATATTATGTTGCAGAAGTTGATTGGATAGTAGCCGACATACCACGTTTGTTGCATAGTTTATTGTTGAATATAAGGATGAGGTTACACCGATAGGTCTCTTAATACGAATGATGGAGAATGTCTTTAACGTTATTCCCGTATAGATAAGGTCTTGTTGCATGGATCGGGTTTCTTTCTGTTACGCTGTGACTTGATCGTGAGATGACAGAGATGGAATCGATCCTTAAACTTATGTCTACGCGAAAATGCAACCGGGAACCACGCAACGTTGCCTTACTTCCGCAGGATAAGACTGTTTGTGCCTTAAGAAAGCATAATATTTGTACAAACTATTCTATATAGTAATCAATAGTGATTTGTGTCAAGTCAAAAATCTAAAAAAAAATAAATATTTATATTGAATAAATTATTATTCTCGTGTCTACTTAAGTGAAGATTCTATACACTGAATATGGTGTCATTTTTTCAAAATAAGCATTATAAATAACGCCTACAACCCCATTAGTACCTATAATGAACACGCTTAAAAAAAATAAATTTCAAATCACTATAAACAACAACCATAACAATTTACTTACTCCTTTCGGTAAAGCTATTCTGCGAGATCGATATCTTATGAAAGGTGAGGATTTTCAAGATTTATTTGCAAGAGTTTCTAGTTATTATGCCGAAAATAAACAGCATGCTCAGAAGTTATATGAATATATGAGTAAAATGTGGTTTATGCCAGCAACACCAATCTTAAGTAACGGCGGAACGGATAGGGGACTTCCTATTTCATGCTTCTTGAATGAGACCGATGATAGCTTAGACGATATAGTAAATTTATGGACAGAAAATGTTTGGCTTGCTGCACGCGGTGGCGGGATTGGCAGTTATTGGGGTAATGTTCGTGCTATTAATGAAGGGATTCGTGATAAAGGTCATTCATCCGGTATTATACCGTTTATTAAAGTAATGGATTCTATGACTCTTGCTATTTCGCAAGGTTCTATTAGACGAGGTTCATCGGCTGTATATTTGCCTATTAATCACCCTGAAATTGAAGAATTTATCGATATAAGACGTCCGACAGGTGGGGATGTTAACCGTAAAGCTCTTAATATTCATCACGGTATAGCTATAACCGATGAATTTATGAAAGCAGTTGAAAACAATACGGATTTTGACCTTGTTAGTCCTGCTACCAAAAAAGTCGTAAATAAAGTTAGAGCAAGAGATTTATGGGTTAAGTTATTAACTACTAGAATAGAAACAGGTGAGCCTTACTTGTTATTTATCGATAGTGTTAATAAATCTATCCCTGAGCATCATAAAAAATTAGGGCTTCAAGTTAAAATGTCTAATCTTTGTAGCGAAATTACATTGCCGACGGGAATTGACCATCTAGGAAAGTCAAGAACTGCTGTTTGCTGCCTTTCCTCTTTAAATTTAGAGTATTACGAAGAGTGGAAAGATGATAAAGAATTTATCCATTCTATTATGTTGTTCCTTGATAATGTTTTAGAAGACTTTATTAATAAAGCACCGGATACTATGGCAAGAGCTAAATATTCGGCTTTACGTGAGCGAAGCGTTGGACTTGGCGTAATGGGCTTCCACTCATTTTTGCAAATGAAAAAAGTACCGATAGAATCGGTTATGGCAAAAGTTTGGAATAAAAAAATATTTGAATATATATCTGCTGAAACTGATAAAGCCTCAATAGAAATCGGTAAAGAAAAAGGAGCATGTCCTGATGCTCTAGATGCAGGCAGTAATGAACGATTTAGTAATAAAACCGCAATAGCACCTACCGCCTCAATTTCGGTAATAGCAGGTAATGCCTCACCCGGAATAGAGCCGTTTGCCGCTAATAGCTTTGTACAAAAGACTTTAACCGGTTCTTTTAACGTGCGTAACAAACATTTAGAAAAGTTATTAGAGGAGAAAGGATTTAATAATGATCAAGTTTGGTCTTCGATTGCAACACATGAAGGATCAGTACAACATTTAACATTTTTATCCGAAGAAGAAAAACAGGTTTTCAAAACCGCTTACGAAATTGATCAGAATTGGCTAATTGAACTGGCAAGCGATCGTACTCCTTACATTACGCAAGCACAATCTTTAAACATCTTTTTACCGGGGAATGTTAGTAAGAAATATTTAAATAATATTCATTTTAAAGCCTGGACAAAAGGAGTAAAAAGTTTATATTACTGTAGATCTACATCAATACAGCGAGCCGATAAGGTTTCGCATGACGTATTAAAGGCCGATTTTAAAGATTTAGAGGAACAAAACGATAAGTTATCAGAAGCCGGTAACTACGAAGAATGCTTAGCTTGTCAGTAAGTATAATATAACTATTCAAAGATATTTTTAGACCCAACAAATGATGTAGCATTTAAAAAATTGTTTACGGATAAAACAAGGTGACTAGGCTTTCTCAATAATATTATGAGGTTACCTGAAGAGTTAAGGATTATCGACCTTGAATATATTTCAAACGAACAAGTGCCGGATTTAGGACAGAATAAAAGGAGTATAGTAGACGTAAAAGTTCGAGATAACTCCGGCAATATTTATATTGTTGAGATGCAAAACGGCTATGCCGATTCTTTTTTAGCAAGAGTACAATTTTACAGTTGTATAGCATTTTCTTCGCAATTAAAAAGAGGAAAAGAATATGCTGATCTAGCTCCTGTAGTAATGGTAGTAATTACTTCTGGATTTCAGGCATTGCCCGAGGAAAAAGAATGTATTAGCTATCATCAAACTATTAATGTCGGCAACGGTAAGCATCAACTGAAATGCTTGTCTTACGTATTTGTTGAATTAGACAAATTTACCAAAGAAGCAGATGAGTTAGAAAGTTTAGAAGATGATTGGTTATATATGATGGCTAAATTCGATAGAGCAAAAGAACCCCCGCAACATACAAAAGATGAAAATAGTACTATCAGTTTATAAAACTATTGAATAATTTAACTGGAGCGAAGCAGAATATGATAATTATATTAAAGCGATGCTGGATACTCAAACGGAAGAGTTAAATCAAAAAAGTAAATATAATGAGGGGAAAGCTGAGGGTATTGAAATTGGAGACACTAGAAGAAATACAGAAATAGCAAAAGAAATGTTAGCGGATAATGAGCCGATAGAGAAAATAATTAAGTATACTAAGCTTTCAAAAGAAGAAATAGAAAAATTAAAAGAAGAAAAATTATGTCACTACTTGATGCAAATCCAATTTATAAACCGTTTTCATATCCATGGGCATATGAAGCTTGGCACACTCAACAAAAAATTCATTGGCTACCGGAAGAAGTACCGCTTGCCGACGATGTTAAAGATTGGAAATATAACTTAACTCCAGGGGAAAAACATCTATTAACGCAAATATTTCGTTTTTTTACACAGGCAGATATTGAAGTGAATAATTGCTATATGAAGCATTATTCACGAGTATTTAAACCGACTGAAATATTAATGATGTTATCGGCATTTTCTAATATGGAAACGGTACATATCGCGGCATATTCACATTTACTTGATACGGTAGGTATGCCGGAAGTAGAATATTCAGCATTTCTTAAATATAAGGAAATGAAAGACAAGTATGATTATATGCAGCAATTCAGAGTGGATGCCAAAGAAGATATAGCAACTACACTCGCAGTATTTGGAGCTTTTACTGAAGGATTACAGCTATTTGCTTCTTTTGCGATCATGCTTAATTTCCCTCGTTTTAATAAAATGAAAGGTATGGGACAGATTATTGCTTGGTCAGTGCGTGATGAAACACTTCATACTAACTCAATTATTACTCTGTTTAAGACTTTTGTAAGAGAAAACCCTGAAGTTTGGACAGAAACTTTACGTAAACGTATTTATGAAGCTTGTACGACTATTGTGCATTTTGAAGATGCCTTTATTGAACTTGCTTTTGAAGTTGGCGGTATTGAGGGATTAACGGCATATGAAGTAAGACAATATATTCGTTATATTGCCGACCGTCGTTTAATGCAGCTAGGACTCAAAGATGTATATTTGGTAAATCATAACCCCCTTCCTTGGCTTGATGAAATGCTAAACGGAGTCGAACATACGAACTTTTTTGAAAATAGAGCAACTGAATATTCAAAAGCAGCGACTACCGGTTCATGGGAAGAAGTATTCACTGAGATGGACGCCAAAAGCGGAGGCTAAATAATATACTCAGATAGCACTTGAAAAATTGGCAGCCATGTCTTTGTAAGTCCTAGGATGCTGAACATGTTGTATCGAAGTATACATATTAAAAACAACAATAACAAAAAATTAAAAATACCTGATCTTTATTTTTAAAAATTTTTTAAAATAGATTTAGAATATTTAAACATTTCGAGTAATTTTATGGCTGTTATAAATAATAAAAACTATCAAAAAGTTGTAGAAAAAGTTTTATCTTCTTCTAAACTTAATAAAGTACTAAAGAGTGTAATTCAGGACTTATCATCTTCAAAGAGTATAAGCTTAAGAACGATATTACTCGGAGCAAGATTTATTTTAACTAATCCTATAAATACTTATAATCTTGTTAAGCTTGCTAACTCTTCTAAGATATATCTTGATCCGGAATTTCAAAAATCACTTCTTAAACAATCTCCAATATGGGAATTTTTAAAAAAACATTCGGATGATTTGCCTAAAATAGGTCAAATCTTAGCAAATGTGGGCTTTAGAGAATTTCAAGATAAAAGTGCTTTAGATGAAAAGGGACTCGAAATACTAAAAGAATGTTTTAAAAATGAACAAGTACTTAAAAAACTTCAAGAAATTGCAGTTGAAGTAAAGCAAGAGCTACCGAACTGGAATAAAGTGACTTCTAGAACTTTAGATATGCTGGTTACCGATAAAAACTTCCAAAAATTCTTTAACGAAAAGAGTGAAGATATTACGAAATACATACGTACAGGAGCAACTGAAATACTTCCAAGCGATTATATAAAAACTTTTGATGATATATTACAAAAACCCGAAAAGAAAAATTTATTAAAAATATTTAATGAACATCCTGAGTTTAAACAAGAGCTGGCTAAAAATATAAACAATCCTAATACTCTAAAAAGATTTAATAAGTTATCTCCTGAAAAACAAATAATTATTGAAAATTTCTTAGAAGAAGCAAAAGAACAAGCTAAACCTTTCTTAAAAGAACATTTTGAAACCTACAAAATTGATCTTAAAATTTTAGATATTATTCCTACTTTATTAAATAAAATGCCTGAGACAAAAGAGATTTTTGATACTCTTAATGCTCCAAATCAAGGTGTAATGATATCTCTTGAGAAATCCTTAGAAATGGTAGCTGGTGATGATAAATTAAAAAGTTTTTTTGCTAATAATAAAACAATCTTACCAAATATTGCTTTAGGTATTATTGAAAATACTCCTAGCGTACAAAGCATAACAAAAGAATATAATTTTGATAAACAAATGCTTAGTATTGTAGGCGAAATTATGTCAAAACCGGAAATTGCTCATGAGATTATTGCAGACTTAAATAAAGGCGATTATATGAGTTTAACCGGTAATATAATCTCCGCCCTTAATGATCCTTCATTTAAATTAAAAGATATATTAGTAGAGCAAAATAAAGAAGGTCTATTTGATAATTTAATTACAGGAGTTTTAGAACAAGATGCAAAAAATAGCCAAACTATAAAACAACAACTTATAAATTATGGTCTGGAAGCGAGTGATGTTACAAAGCTAACGAGCATCATGCCTATATTACTTGATAAATCTGAATCATTAAAAAAGGTTTTTCGAGATTTTATTAAAGGTGATTATACGGGAATGGCAAAAGAGTTAATAGCTTTAACTAAAGATAATCCTGAAATTAAAAAATATTTAAACAATAATAGAGAAATATTTGCAAGTATTTTAGATAAAACTTTAGTAGAAATACCAGGTATAAATAACCTTGATAAGAAAGAATTATATAATGTACTTCCATCAATGTTAAACCATCCTAATGAATTAGTTAAAGTTATAGAAGAGGTCGAAAAAAGTAATTATCGTGGGGCTGCTAGTGCTATATATAATCTAGCTCAAAAAACAAATTATTTGGAAGGGCAATTGCCGAATATTATAAAAGCAGGTTTTAGCTATGCTACTGAAAAAGTAAAAGACGTATTTAGTCCATCACAAGATTTTAAAGATAAAACTATAGATGAAATTACTCTTAGAAATAATTTACATAAAATACAAAATGGAAAATTCAGCTTAGAGGGAGCTATATTAGTAGGTAATTTATCTAATATCGACTTCTCAGGCGTATCATTAAAAAATGCAGATTTAACTAAAGTAACTTCTTTAAAAGATTGTAATTTTAAAAATATTAATTTAGCAGAGGCTAAATTACCTGATAATTTAATGCTACTTACTGATACTTACAATCTTGATAAGGCTATCCCTCCTTTAGTACCTAAACTAATTAAAGAACAACAAGCAAAATTAATTGATAAGGCAATTGATAAAGTATTTTTACAAATACAAGCTGAAGGAAAAAGAAATGTACTTAGTAAAAAAAAATTTGCTCAACAAGTAAAAAGATTATATGAAGAAAATCAAACGATTAAAGACTATATTATAGAAAAACTAAATTCACTACCTATGAATATGGTTACTAACCTAGCTACTCCTAGAACAAATCAATATAAACATATTACAAATCATGTACATTCTCCATTACAAATATTGAACCCTTTATATGAAAATATTACAAATAAACAAAATATTAAGAGTAATTTATTGGCAAATATTTTAAGCGAGAAAATATCACAAAAACTTTTTGATAAAGGTGATAATAGAGGTGAAGATTTTTACATGATGAATCAGATGCTAAAACCTATCGTTTCTGAATATTCTAAAGAAAATCCTGATAATATAAATAATTTTTTAGAGCCAAAAAATCTAGAAAAGTTAGCAAGTAATATTGCCTCTACTTTATATTCTAAATCTAAATATACTGGGGTAGGCACTATCACCGGTGGAATTTATTTACCAAAAGAAATCTTCAATGAACAGTTAAAAGATAACTTTAAAAATGAGTTCAAAAATATTAATAAATTAAATGTTTTAAAAGAAGCAAAAAATATAGTTTCAAATTTAGATAGTAAAGTGCATATAGTAGATAATCACGATAAATCACATACTTACGCATCATTACCTACAAAAAGTAAACAAATACAAAGATAACTCCATACATCTTAGATCAAATTGATTTAATTACCATATTATGTAATATAAATTAAAATATTTAAGTAGTGCTTAATTTATTTCTTTGAATCAATTTTAAGATAATTTAATGTTTATGTAATTAAATGTATTTCATTATTTTTATGGCAGTTACAAATTCCATTAAAGATATTAAATTAAAGAATTTTAATAAAACTGTTAAAAGGACATTATCTTCTCCTGATGCAGAAAGGCATTGACAAGCTTTATTTATGACCTTGCATCTCCAAAGAAAAAAATATTACCAGTTAGTATAGGAGCATTATTAAAAGGCGCGAAGTTTGCCTTCACTAATCCCGTAAATAGTTATAATCTTGTTAAACTTGCAAGCTCCTCTGATATATATCGTGATTCAAAGTTTCAAAAATCTGTTCTTGAAAAATCCAAATATAGGATTTTCTAAAAAAGCATGCCGATGATTTACCAAAAATAGGACAAATCTTAGCAAAAGCAGGTTTTAGAGAATTTCAAGACTGAAATACTTCCAAGCAACTATATAAAAGCTTTTGATGATATATTACAAAAACCTCAAAGTAATGACACATATGCAAAAGTTATAAAAATATTTAATGAACATCCTGAGTTTAAACAAGAGCTGGCTGAAAATATAAACAATCCTAATGCTCTAAAAAGGTTTAATAAATTATCTCCTGAAAAATAAATAATTATAGAAGGTTTCTTAATAGAAACTAAAGAACAAGCTAAACCTTTCTTAAAAGAATATTTTGAAAGCTATAAAGTTGATGTAGATACTATTCCTACTTTATTAAATAAAATGCCTGAAACAACAGAGATTTTTGATACTCTGAATGCAAATCAAGGAGTAATGGTGGCTCGTGAGAAATCTTTAGAAATGGTAGCGGGTGACGATAAATTAAAAAGTTTTTTTGCTGATAATAAAACAGTCTTACCAGATATTGCCTCAGCTATTATTGAAAATACTCCGAATATACAAAGCATGACGCAAGAATATAATTTCGATAAACAAATGCTTAGTATAGTAGGTGAAGTTATGTCAAAATCGGAAATTGCACATGCTATTATTACAGATATAAATAAAGGCGATGATATGACAGTAACAAGCCGTGTAATTACTGCTTTTAACGAACCTTCATTTAAGTTAAAATATATTAGTAGAGCAAAGTAAAGAGGATTTATTCGATAATTTAATTAAAGGCATTTTAGAGCAAGATGAAAAAAATAGCCAAACTATAAAACAGCAGCTTGAAAATTATGGACTAGAAACAAAAGATACTACAAAACTGATGAATGTAATGCCTATATTACTTGATAATCCTGAATAATTAAAAAAGGTTTTTGATAGATTTGTTAAAATACGGGAATAGCTAAAGAATTGGTAATGTTAACTAAAGATAATCCCGAGATCAAAAAATATTTAAACGATAATAAGGAAATATTTACAGGTATTTTAGATAAAACTTTAAAAGATGTACCCGGTATAAATAAGCTCGATAAGAAAGAATTATATAGTATACTAACACCTATGCTCAATCAACCGGATAAGCTGATTCAAATCTTAGAAAATATTGAAAATAAAAAATATATTAATGTTGCTACTAGTATAGGTAGTTTAGTTTGGAAAGAAGGGCAAGCACTAAATATTATTAAACAAATACTAAATGTTGTTAAAGCGGGAGTTGGTTATTGTAATCAAAAATCTGATAAGAAACCAGAATTAGAAAATAAAGTTCCGGCTGATGTATTAAAAGAAGCATAAAGTATCGTCTCAAATTTAAATAGTAAGATTAATATTGTAGGACCTAAGACAAATACACTTTCCATTACTCCTATTTCCAATAATAAAAAGAAAGAAGAAATACGTAGATAAGCTATATAATTTTAAAAGGGTTTTTTAAAGTTTGAGTAAATTCTTCTTGGTTAGCATATTCCAATGTGATTTTATCTTGTATCTGATTTTTAAACCAAGTAACTTGTCTTTTAGCATACTGACGGGTTCGTATTTGAGCTGCATTTAAAGCCTCATCTAAAGTGAGCTTGCCGTTTAAATAAGCTAAAATTTCTTTTATCCCTACAGCTTTCAAATGCGTATAATCTTTAGGAGCAAATTGCTTTTTTATTAAAGCTATTTCGTCAATTGCCCCTTCTTTAAATATCTTATCTAAACGCTCATCACATGTTTTATATAAAAACTTTCGCTCAGGATTTAAGAAAATAATTTTGAAATTAAAATCAGATAAGATTTGTTCTTTTGGCAAAGTTTGAAAAAAAAAGATAGATTTACCGGTTTGCATGAATACTTCATAAGCTCTAATTAAACGCTGAGTATCATTTTGGTTTATTTTAGAAGCAGCAAGCGGGTCAAGCTTCTCTAATTTACCCCATAATTCTATATTGCCTATTTTAACATATAAGTTTCTTACCTGTTCTCGTAAATCTTCTGATATATCAGGAATATTATTATAGCCAAAAACTAAAGAATTAATATATAAACCCGTTCCACCTATTAATATAGGTAGCTTACCCTTGTCGGTTATTTCTTTTATTTTTTCTGTCGCAAGTTTTAGATATTTTATTACCGAGAAATCTTCTGTCATTGATAAGACGTTATATAAGTGATACAAGATTTCAGTTTTGTAGCTTTTCGGAGGGGAGGCGGTAATAATAGGAATTTCCTTATAAACCTGCATTGAGTCGATATTAATGATTTCGCCGTTATAAGCTTTAGCCAGTTCATGACCTAAATAAGACTTCCCGCTAGCAGTCGGCCCACATAATATAATTATACTCTTCTGCTTTGAAGAATTGTTTCTGCAAAACTTCGGATCACCTATTAAATATAGGCTGTGCGTACTCGCTCCTCGTTTTACATTCCCATTCTCCAAATCATTTGAGTATATTTCTTTCTTTGTCACTTGTTTAACTAATAAATACGAACTTGTATCGTCATTGCGAGAAGGCATTGTCTACAAAATCGTCATTGCAAGCCAGCATTTATGCTGACGTGGCAAGCTCAGGAGTTTTTTTATATTATCTTATAAGATTGCCGCGTCGTTGCTAACGCAACTCCTCGCAATGACGGAAAAACCTATCCATGTAACAACGTCTCGCAGGAATGACCTCATACCCTTAAACGGTTTCATCAGTATTAATAGTATTTCCTAAAGTCTCAGTATTAGCATTACCATCTGCTGGTCCACTAAATATTATTGTACCAAGTTTGTTGTCATAACTAATAGTTGGACCACTAAATAAGCCCGCATCACTGTAGTCAATGGTCAGACTATTTAAACCGTTAGATGCGGCTATGTCACTGTTAAGAGGATTATCAGTAGGCTCAAGGTCTTTATGTTTTATTACTAATGGTGCCTCAATGTTAATATTTAATGTATTTGCACCTATTGGCGTTATTGTAACTAATTTAGTATCAACAAATGAGTGATTGATATCTGAGATTTTTCATATTATTTTTCTTTATATTAATTTAATGTAAGAAAAATATATAAAATAATATTTTAGAAAGCAATAATGTTTTAATAATTAATTAATAACCCGTATTTTTCAAGATATTTATTAATTATAGTGATTATTTCCTCTAAACCATTCTTACTATCTGATTCAGCCCTTGCAACTATAATAGATTCGGTATTAGAGCTACGCAAGAGCCACCAACCATGTGCAGTATTTACCCGTACACCGTCTATATCATTAAACTCTATTTTCTCTTCTAATGATTTTTCTTTAATCTCTTTAATAATTTGTAATTTTAACTCTGAAGGAACAAAAATTTTAATTTCCGGTGTACTATAGCTTTTCGGTACATCCTCTATTATCTCATCTAGAGTTTTACTTGATCTACTAAGTAAATCTAAAAATCTAAGAGCTGCATAAATTGCATCGTCAAAACCAAAATATTTATCGGCAAAGAATATATGCCCGCTCATTTCGCCAGCGAGTAAAGCCTTTGTCTCAAGCATTTTGCTTTTAATAAAAGGATGACCTGTTCGCCATATTATAGGATGTCCTCCATATGATTTTATTTTAGCGACTATAAATTGGCTGACTTTTACATCAACTATTATAGTTGCATTTGGATTTTCCTTTAAAATATCCTCAGCAAAAATGCATAAAATTTGATCACCGAATAATATTTTACCGCTTGAGCTTATAATGCCGATTCTATCACCGTCACCGTCAAAAGCTATACCAAGGTCACAATTTTGTTCTTTAACCACTTTTATTAGCTCCTGCAAATTAGCAGGATTTGTAGGATCAGGATGATGGCTTGGAAAATTCCCGTCAATCTTACTATGTATGATTATATTCTTGTTTGAGAGATGCTTTTTAAGTTCTTCAACAATATCGCCGGTTGCTCCATTGCCACAATCCCAAGCTACTTTTAATTTTGGATTAATGTTTATTCCATCTAAAATACGTTTTAGGTATTTAGATTGTATATTATGGATTCCTGCTTTCGCAGGAATGACATAAGGGGATGCTGGTGTGGTATTGGAGTAGTTATCCAAAATCTTAGTCAATAACTCCTGTATCTGATCACCGAAAAAAGGTTTACCGTTTTGTAGTATTTTAAAGCCGTTATCGTCACGAGGATTGTGTGACCCCGTGACCATAATACTACCGGCGGGCGTAAAGTGTTTATCGGCAAAATATAAAACTGGTGTTGGAACTACGCCAATATTTATGATTTCAGCCCCTGCATTAGTTAATCCTAGTTCTAAAGCTTTACAAAGGTTAGGGGAGCTAAGCCGACCGTCTAAACCGACACAGATTTGATCGTTATCTTTCGTTATAGTCATCTCGGCAAAACCAAAGCCGATTTTATAAGCTACTTCTTCCGTTAAATCTTTAAGGCTATTGCCTCTTATATCATAAGCCCTAAAAATTTCTTTGTTAATTTGCATAGAAAACTGTTTTGAATATTATTACATTGTCATTCCTACAAAAGAGCCTTGTTGCATGGCTCAGAAAACCTACTCGATGTTATCCCTGCCTACGCGGGAATGACATAAAACAATCCATGCAACAACACCTGCAAGTCGCTCACAATGACGAATTTGCATAGTCTAGAAACTAAAGCTCTCACCTAAATACACTTCCTTAACTTTCTTGCTATTTGCTATTTCCTTAGCACTTCCTTCTAATAATACTTTACCTTCAAAAATAACATAAGCACGGTCGACTATATCTAGAGTATCACGTACGTTATGGTCGGTAATTAATATACCTATATTAAATTTACGTAAATAAGTAATTAGATTTTTGATATCGGAAATAGCAAGCGGGTCAATACCGGCAAGCGGTTCATCAAGCATGATAAATTTAGGCTCTATTGCAAGTGCACGTGCAATCTCAAGCCTACGCCTTTCACCGCCTGATAAGCTAGCAGCGGATAAATCTTTTAAATGAACTATCGAAAACTTCTCTAACAAATTATGGGTTTTTTGTTCAATTACTTCTTTATCATTGTCAGATATCTCAACTACAGCCTTAATATTATCTTCAACCGACAATTCCCGAAATATCGAAGGTTCTTGAAGAAGATAGCCGAGTCCAAGCCTTGCTCGTAAATAAATAGGCAAGTTGGTAATATTTATATCATTTAAAAGTAATTGCCCTGAGTCCAGTTTCATTAAACCGATAATAATGTTAAAGCAAGTTGTTTTACCGGCTCCATTCGGACCGAATAAACCAACTATCTCTCCTTGTTTTATATTCAGAGATATATCAGTTAATATATTCCTTTTTTTGTAGGATTTTGATATATTTTTAACGTGTAAGCTGTCCATCTTTTTTATTTGTTAAGATTTTGTTGTGTGGATTAATTTTCAACGTCATTGCGAAAAAATTACGTAAGTAATTGACGAAGCAATCCAGTTAAAAATATTAATCTTTAGCATTTTTTAAATTATTTTCTGGATTGTCACACTTCTTGCAATCACTTGCAATGACGTACCAACGGTAAATAGCTCTATTTTTTAATAATATCTACATAGTAGATTAGTTTATTAGTTTTTAACACATTATCGTCACGCTGTAATATTACATTACCAAGTAGAATAAGTTGTTTATTATCGCAAAAATATTTAGCACTATCTGCAAGTAATAATTCATTATTTATTTTTCTTTCTACAGTCAATTTAGTAGGGACAACTATATGATCAATAGTTTGCTTTTCATCTATTGTTTTATAAAAAATATATAATTCTTTCGTTCTAAGTATCGCATTATCGAAGTAAACAATAACATTTCCAAGATATGCTGCTTTTTGTTTGGTTCTATCAATAATTAAACTATCAGATGTGATATGTAAATTTGAAATATTTTTATCATTAGCATATATTATGGTATTAATTATAAGAAGTAAAACAAGTTTAATAATAGACATCTTTCCAAACTTCGCTTCTAGAGGTAATTTAGACGTCGAATCGGTACTCGTATCCTCAAGTACTTCTTTGTACGCTGCGGTGCTGCGTTCCATGTCTCCTTTAAATTCCTCTCTATAAGCTGGTTTGGCAAGATTTCTAATCCGATAAATCGATGATTGTAGAGACATTGCCTTTAAAAATTATAATATTATTTTCATCTTTTGTATTAAAACTATCCGAAGTAATTGAAGAGTTTTTGTAAAGTAACTTAGCAGGGGAATGACCGGTTATATTCTTATTTACTAAATCAATCCTTGCATCGTTAGTGTTAAATATGATCTCATCAAAAAAAAGTTTTACATCGTTTTTTAAATCTAATATGTTTGATTCTTCATCTAAAAAGCCTTCTTTCGCATTGATAATAAGAGTTTGGTCTTGATTTACGTTATAAATAGCATTTATTATATCTAGTTTATATTTGTTATTCGACTCTTTTATAGCTCGTTCAGTTTTAATCTTATACGCATTTAAATTTTTATTTACTCCTTCAAAAATTGAATCTTTCAATATAATATTATACTTTAAATCAAAATTTTTATTATCTTTTAAACTTTTTTTTGTAACGTTAATATCGTTTTCTTCATGAATATAACCGCTTTTAATTAATATATATCCTATATACAAAATTCCAACTGTTATTAAAAGATATACAGATTTCCAAATTTTTTTTCGCCGTTTATAAGAAGAGGGCATAGATTTTAGCTAACCCCTATGCGTAGTAAATCATGAATATGAATAATGCCTATAATAATATTATCATCAACAATCGGTATATTAGTGATATTCTTGGCTTTCATTAAATTTAAAGCCTCTTTTGCAAATATTTCCGATGAGATATGAATAGGGTTTTTGGTCATAATGCTTGATGCTGTTTTTAAGTAGATTTGATCGTTAATATGATGACGTAAATCCCCATCGGTTATAATTCCCACCAAATTTTGGTTTTTATCTGTTACAAGTGTACAACCTAAACGTTTTTTATTCATAATAATTATAGTTTCGGCAAAGGAAGTATCTTCATATACTAAAGGTATTTCATCACCGCTACGCATTAGGTTTTTAATTTTTGTTAAATTAGCGCCGATTGTACCTCCCGGATGATAAATTTTAAAATCATCTTTAGTAAAGCCTCGTTTTTCATGTATAACAGTCATTAAAGCATCACCGAGTGATAGCATGATTAAAGATGATATAGTAGGAGCTCCAATTACAGAAGCTTCCGGGTATTCAGGTACTATTAATAAAAAATCGCTTCTTTTAGCTAAAGTAGAATTTTTATTCATTGTCATTGCAGCAATTTTTATGGAAGAGTTCTTGCAATATTCAATTATATTAAATAGTTCTTTAGTTTCGCCGGAATTAGATAACATAATTACTAGATCATTTCTCGTCACCATACCTAAATCGCCGTGACTTGCTTCTGCTGGATGTAAATAAAAAGCAGGCATACCGGTTGAAGAAAAGCTAGCAGCTATTTTTCTTGCAATATAACCGCTTTTGCCTATGCCGGTTAGGATTATCCGTCCTTTGAAAGATAGTAAAAATTCTATAATTCTGTTAAAGTCTTCAGGGATATTTTCGGATAATTTTTCTAAAGCACTTGCTTCACTAGAAATAACCCTCTTTGCGATGATTCGGTAATTATTTGTGTTGGTCATTTATTTACTCATTGTCATACCGTGGCTTGTCCACGGTATCCAGCAAATTATTAGTATTATGAGCTATTTTTGTGGATACCCGAACCGTCATTACGAGCAGCCGTAGGCTGCACGGCAATCTCATGAAATAATAACAAACTCCTGAGATTGCTTCGTCAATTACTTCGTAATTTCCTCGCAATGACGATTAAGCTTCATATCAATTAAAATACTTACGTTCTGTAATTACTTCAGCAGTTTCAGCATTATTATCTTTATTCCAAGCTCGTTTTTTACTAGAATCACGTCGCTGCTCAGGTTCTGAATTGTCCTTAGTATTATTAACATTAGTTTTTGGCTTTGTATTATTTGAAGATTTATCTTTATCGGCATTTTTAATAGTTAATTTTGCTTTGCCTTTATTATCAAAGCCTATTAGCTTAACTTTTACTATATCGCCTTGTTTTAAAACACTGCTAACCGTTTCTATTCTTTCTTCTGACACTTCACTAATATGAACAAAGCCGTCTTTATTACCTAAATAATTAATAAAAGCACCGGAATCTAAGACTTTTATTACCGTACCGTTAAATATTTCACCGATTTCAGGTTCAACGGCAATAGCTTTAATTTTATCTAAGGCAACTTTTAGCTTATCTCTATCTGAAGCATAAACAGACACCGTACCGTCATCGCTTATATCTATTTTAGCACCGCTAGTTTCACAAATTTCCTTTATTACTTTACCGCCCGGTCCTATAATATCTCTAATTTTATCCTTATCTATTTTTATAGTAGTAGTAGAAGGAGCATTTTTACTTAGTTCGTTATTTGGTTTACTGATCACTTTATTCATTTGCTCCAGTACATGCAAACGACCGAGTCGTGCTTGCTCTAAAGCTACTTTCATTATTTTAAAATCTACTCCAGATATTTTGATATCCATTTGTAATGCAGTAATCCCTTCGCTAGTTCCTGCAACCTTAAAGTCCATATCACCGAAATAATCTTCATCGCCGAGAATATCCGATAATACGGCAAATTTTTTACCTTCCTTAACAAGTCCCATAGCAATACCTGCAACCGGTGCTTTTATCGGTACGCCGGCATACATTAAAGCAAGAGAACTACCGCAAACAGTTGCCATTGAAGAAGAACCGTTAGACTCCGTAGTTTCAGCAACTACTCTAATAGAATAAGGAAATTGTACTTTATTAGGTAATATTGGATTAATAGCACGCCATGCAAGTTTACCGTGTCCGACTTCACGACGACTAGGTGCTTTCATCGGCATTGCTTCATTTACAGAGTAGGGCGGAAAGATATAATTGAGCATAAAACGCTCTTTATACTCACCCTCTAAACTGTCAACTATCTGCTCATCTAAACTAGTACCGAATGTAGTACTAACTAAGCTTTGCGTTTCACCTCTAGTAAATAAAGCTGAACCATGTGCGGAAGGTAGTAAACCTATTTCGCAAGCAATTTGTCTTATATCCGTGGTACTTCTTCCATCGATACGTCTATTTTTTTCTAAAATCTCGTTACGTAATATATCTGATTCAATAGCTTTTAAAGCTGATTCGATTTGATAATTACTATATTTTTTATTTTCTATGTTGCTTACAAAGTGTGTAAGAACTTTTTCAAGTATTAAATCTAAATTAGTGCTACGTTCTTGTTTAGATTTAATTGCAAAAGCTTGTTCAATTTCTTTTACAAATAACTTCTCAATTTCTTTCTTTAATGAAACAGGATATAAAGCTTGCATTTCAAGTTTTGGTTTTTTAGCTTCTTCTGCTAGTTCTTTAATTATCTTTATTACCGGCTGAAAGCTTTCAAATCCAAATTTTACGGCTTCTAACATTTGTTCTTCAGAAAGTAAATGAGCTTCCGATTCAACCATCATTACTGAATCTGATGTTCCTGCAACTACTAAATCAAGCTGACTTGTTTTTAATAATGCAAGTGTCGGATTTAAAACAAATTCACCATTGATTAAACCTACTTTACTTGCCGCAACTATTTCTAGATAAGGAGCAGGGGATAGGCTAAGTGCAGCCGATGCACCGATAATTGCAAGTATATCTACCGGAGCTTCAGGATCATATGAAAGAACACTGCAAGTTACATGCGTTTCATTCATAAAAGCCGGATGAAATAATGGTCTAATCGGTCTATCTATTAAACGAGATACTAAAACTTCTCTATCTGATGCTTTTCCCTCATGTTTAAAAAATCCCCCTGGTATCTTACCGGCAGCATATGCCATTTCTCTATAATTAATTGTTAAAGGAAAAAAACCTATGTCCTCTTTTGCTTTGTTAGCTACTACTGCCGTACATAATAAAACGGAATTACCCATTTTTACCGTAACTGCCCCGTCAGCTTGTCTTGCTATTTTACCTGTACTAAGCTCAAGAACTTGTCCGTTCCATGTAACACTCTTAGTTATTTCGTTAAACATCTATTTATCTCATTTCATAATTTATATTTTATTGTATTCTACCACGTCATTGCGAGGAAAATTACTAAGTAATTCGACGAAGCAATCTCAGGATATTTGACGAGATTGCCACGCAGCCTACGACTGCTCGCAATGACGATTATCCAACTACTTAATCTTTCTAATTCCTAGCTTACTTATTAAATCTAAATATTTGCTAACATTATTCTTTTTAATATAGTTAAGTAATCTGCGGCGGCGCCCGACTAAAATTAATAATCCGCGTCTTGAAGTATGATCTTTATGGTTAGATTTAAAATGCTCGGTTAAATTATTGATTCTTTCAGTTAAGATAGCACATTGCACTGCACTTGAACCGGTATCATTTTCCGTTATAGCATATTCTTTAATTAATTGTTGTTTACGTTCTGTAGTAATCGACATCGATAATTTCTCCTTAAATATATAGACTTCCAGTTTTAAAAGAAGTCTTGTGTTAAATTAAATACTCGTAAAGAAGTAAAGCAACTCTTGTTTAAGCTACCTATTGCAAGCAAAGTGCCTTTATAGCGAACCCATAAAAGATCAACAGACATCTTACCAAACTCTACTTCTAGAGGTAATTTGTACGTCAATCCGGTACTCGCATCCTCACGTACTAAAGTGTACGCTGTGGTGCTGCGTTCCGTGTTTCCTTTAAATTCCTCTCTATAAGCAAATTTGGCAAGATGTCTAAAGTCTTTTTCATAATTAAATAAACATTTCTGTCCATATTTAATTTGCTGTGCTTGGCTGTCAGTTGCATCAAGAACCAGGATGTCGTCCAGTATTGCTTCTATCTTTATACTTTTTTCCTCTAGGGAATTTTTGGTAATTTCGTCAGGCGATTTAATTCGGATAGCATTTTCTTCTTTAAATATTCCAACCTGAGTACGGCGTAATTCTATCACAAATCCTAAACTTTGCAAGGACAATGCCAAATCTTCTGCTAAAGTCCTTATATAAGTACCTTTTGAGCATTCCGTATAGTATATAGCGGTAGCATTTTTCTCATCAAAATTTAAACATTTTAGATCATAAATAGTTATATTTCGTGGCTTTAATTCTACTTTTTTTCCCTCTCTAGCCAATTTATAAGCTCTTACACCGTTAACTTTAAGAGCTGAAAAAGCCGGCGGTATTTGTGTTACGTTACCGATAAATTTAGAACATACGGCATAAGCTTCTTCTTGAGAAGGGATACAATCTTTTGTTGCTATTACTTTACCGGCATAATCGCCGCTATTGGTTTGCGTTCCGAATTTTACGGTAAAAATATAGGTTTTTCTAGCATCAATTAGCAGATGTATTAGCTTTGTAGCTTCACCTACGGCAAGCGGTAATATTCCTTCCGCTTCTACGTCTAAAGTACCGGCATGTCCTATCTTGGTTTTACCGAGTATTTTTTTTACTATGCTAACAAGTTGAGCAGAACTTATACCTCTTGGTTTATAAATATTTAACCAACAATTACTCATTTTAATTTGATTTTAACTTGACTTAAATTTAGAAAATCTTTAATATATAACTCTAGCCAATAGCAAGATAGGTTAGACCAAATAATGACGATTAACCCCAGTAATATAGAAAATTCTTCCTCTAAAATCAATAACTGTTTTTCCAAACTTACCGATTATATCTGGCCTATAAAACGCCACGAAGTTTCTAAATTTTTATTCATCACTTTATTAATGTTCTGTATTTTATTTATCCAAAATCTAATCAGAGCTTTAAAAGATAGTATTGTTACTACTATGATCGGTGCCGAGATTATCTCGTTTTTGAAGTTTTGGGGAGTGATGCCGTCAGCTTTTTTAATGACTGCTATATATGTAAAGCTTGTTAATAAGATGAAAGCAGAAAATATATTTTATCTTATTATATCAATATTTTTAACATTCTTTGCTCTTTTTGCTTACGTTATTTTTCCAAATCATGAAATGCTGCATTTCAGTCCTATAACCGTTCAAAATTTAACGGCAAGTTTACCTAATTTAAAATGGTTTATATTGCTTTTATCAAAATGGAGTTTTTCGTTATTTTATATAATAGCCGAATTATGGCCAAACGTAGTGTTCGCATTACTTTTTTGGCAGTTTGTTAATAATATTACTACAGTAGAAGAATCTAAAAGATTTTATCCGTTATTCGGTTTACTTAGTCAAACAGGTATTTATTTAGCAGGGCAGTTTTTAGAAAATCTAAGTAATATTAATGATTACGTAACTAATAAATTTGCATTGCAATCGTCTTTTCATACACTTTCTATACAAATTATACTAACTATAGTATTAATTTTAGGAATAATAGCTATTAAAACTTTTTGGTTGCTTAATCATAAAGTACTAGACAAAGAGCATATGGCGTTACTCAGGTTTAAAGCAAAGAAAAAATCTATGACTATTGCCGAAAGTTTTCAGATGCTTCTATCGTCAAGACATATTAGATTAATTGCAACTTTGCTTATCTGCTATGGCATTGCCATTAATTTAGTAGAAGGTCCTTGGAAAGCAGCAGCTACTAAAATTTATAAAACTCCAACCGAATATGCAGCTTTTATAGGAAGTTATTTGAGCTATACCGGAGTATTTACTATTTTATTTGTCGTACTTGGTTCAAATATAGTTAGAAGACTTGGCTGGTTTACGGCGGCTGTTATCACTCCTTTAATAGTTTTTATTACCGGTATATTATTTTTTTCCGTTAATAATTTTGAAAGATTTGCCGGCTTAATAATAGCAAATTTTATTCTAACCGATCCTGCTTTAATTGCTATAACAATAGGTGCTATTCAAAATGTGCTTAGTAAATCAAGCAAATATACCTTATTTGATTCAACAAAAGAAATGGCCTATGTTCCTTTAGATCCGGAAATAAAAATAAAAGGCAAAGCTGCTGCTGACGTGATAGGTACAAAACTCGGTAAATCTGGTAGTGCATTTTTACAATCATTGGTATTTATAATATTACCTTCCGCTAGTTATCAATCTATTTCCATCTGTTTAATGATTATATTTATAATTACTTGCTTAACCTGGCTTTGGGCAACTAAAGCACTCAATAAAGAATATAAAAATTCTATTAAATTTTCTCAATAATATTAGTTTTTTCTTGATATTACTAAAATCTCTATATACTATCTTTGACAGTATAACACAAACTGTGAAAAAAGGATATGTTATGTCATTCCCGCGAAAGCGGGAATCCAGAAAAAAGCGAAATAAATCGAGCTTTTAATTTAAAAATCTAGTGTGCTTAGACTTTTTAGTGACTGGATTCCCGCTTTCGCGGGAATGACATAGAGGGTAAAAATCAATGTAACAACATCGGCTTGACTACGCATCACTTACAGTTTATGCTAATTAATTTTTGGTTAAATGAGAGGTTTTATGAGTAAAGACGGTAACCTAGATACAAGTGAATTTGATCCTTTAGCAAATAAGGAATATACAGAAGAACAAAAGCAAACATTAGAACAAGAGCAAAAAGAATTTTTATCTCAAACTACAACCCCAGAACTAGAAGCTGACGATGGTTTTATCGTTACTTCTGCATCTTCTGCTCAATCTACCCCTTCAATTAGTGCTTTATCGGGCAATATCTCTCCTGACAGTCAGACATCAGACCCAATAACCAAGGCTGTAAGAGAAACAATTATACAACCGCAAAAAGATAATTTAATAGAACAAATATTAAAAGACCTGGCAGCCCTTACAGACCGTGATTTAGCTGAACAAAAAAGAAAAGAAATAGAAGAAGAAAAAGAAAAAGATAAAACATTAAGTACTTTTTTAGGTAATCCGGCTAATAGAGAATTTATTGATAAGGCTTTAGAAAATCCTGAGCTTAAAAAGAAATTAGAATCAATAGAAATAGCCGGCTATAAAAATGTTCATAATACATTTAGTGCCGCTAGTGGATACCCTGGTGGATTTAAACCGGTACAGTGGGGAAATCACGTAAGTGCAAGCGATCTTAGAGCAACAGTAGTTAAAAATGATGCAGGTGATGAACTCTGTACCTTAAATGAAACAACTGTTAAAACTAAGCCTTTTACTTTAGCTAAACAAGACGGTACTCAGGTTCAGATCAGCTCATATAGGGAAATAGATTTTCCTATAAAACTTGATAAAGCCGATGGGTCAATGCATTTATCGATGGTAGCATTAAAAGCTGATGGCACAAAGCCCTCCAAAGATAAAGCCGTATATTTCACTGCCCACTACGAAGAAGGACCAAACGGTAAACCTCAACTTAAAGAAATAAGCTCACCAAAACCTTTAAAATTTGCCGGAACCGGAGATGACGCAATAGCTTATATAGAGCATGGTGGAGAAATTTATACACTTGCGGTAACACGCGGTAAATATAAAGAAATGATGAAGGAGGTAGAACTAAACCAAGGGCAGAGCGTTGATTTATCGCAAGCTGAAGATATTATAATAGAACAAGGACAAAGTAAGGAACAACCGCTAATAACTCCACAGCAAACAACAAGTTCATCGGTTGAACCACCTCAGTATAAACAACAAGTACCGCCAATTACTCCTACTAACCAACCACTGCAACCTGAGACTTCACAAATGCCACAGTCGCAACAAGTAAATCCAAACCTTCTTAATGCAGCTACGGCTTTATCAGGCAGCATGCAAGATTTATTAAATTATGTAAATGCAGGTTTAACAAAAGAAATTGATAGCAATAAACAAATTGATTTAATTAAAGAAGCAGCCACGGCAATTCTTAATAATGAGAAAAGTGATATTGCTGAAAAGCAGGCTAATATCATTGCTTTAGCTGAAAATACGGTCAATAATAAAAACCTCACACCGGATGCAAAAGTAGCTGGAGTCAATGCAGTATTAGAAACCATAAAAAATGATCAGAATACCCCAGACCTAGAAAAATCAAAAATGCTTGAAGCTACAGTAGCTATCGCTTTAAATTCAGAGAATCTTGAGCCGAAGCAAAAACAGCAGATGTTAGAAAAGGCAGTAGATGTCGGTTTAAGTCTTAAAGATGATGCAAGTAGAGCTGCAGCAATTGACGGTATTACGGATGCTGTAATAAAAAGTCACCTTTCTACTGAAGATAAAGGGACAATGCTTATAGCAGTAGGTGATAAGGTTAATGTCTCTGAATTAAGTAATGCGGAAAAACAAAAATTATTAGGTTCTGTATTAAAGAAAGGTGTAGAAGCCCAAGTTCTTAGTCCGGCACAACAACAATTGATGCAGCAGAATTTAGATAAGATTACGGCGGAACAAACTAAAAAAGATACAATAAAAAAAGTAAATGATATTTTGTTTGATCCTCTAAGTAATACTGAATTAAAAACAACAAACATACAAGCCATTACGTCTAATGTTTTAGATGGTCCGGCTACAGCAGAAGTCAAAGGCGAAATAATTCAAGAAATTACTAACACAGTTGCAGGAAGCTCGCTTGAAGCTCATGACAAAGCAGCGATTGTTAAAGGGGTAGGCGAGACTATAGCTACTCATAGTGATACCTCTTTATCCTTACCTAATAAAGCACTTATTATGGCATCAGCGGAAAAAGGTATTGCAGAAAGTCAGACCAATTTACCTGATAGAGAGCTAATGACTAAAGGGTTAGTAGACGGTATTTATGAAGGCAAAGGAGGTCCTGAAATAACTAAGGCAGTTTCTAGCGGGATCGATAATAGTAATATTAATGACTCTGAGAAAGAGGCACTTAAAAAAGCTAAAGATGCAGCGAGTGAGGCAGCTTTAGATAGAGAAACTCAAAATTTAACTGAAGGGTTAAAAGGACAGAATATAGAAGAACACAAGCCTCACGATGATATATATAATAAAGCTCGGGAAGTAATTAACGCTGTTAATCCTGTTATAGAAGCATTAGAAAAATCTAAAGAACCGGTAGTGTCGGCAGAAGAAAGAATTGTACAAGAAACTTCTAGTATATTAAATAATATCTCTAAGCTTGCAGTTGAGAAAGTCAATAATTTTCGTGCTATACTTTCTCCAAATGGTAACCTTAAAACTCTTGAAGAAAAAAAAGAGGAATCAATAAAAAAAGTAGATGAGCTGGTAAAGGCATTTGGTACTAAATCTTCTACTGAAGAACAGCAAAGTTTCATTAAAGCTAATTTAATTGATGATAAAACTTTATCTAAAGAGATACGTTTACAAACTATAGATAAGTTATTACAAGAACAAAAACGAGCAGAAGCAATTGAAAACCCTAGTGTTAAAACGGAAGATGTAAGGGTAGTATCAGGAAAGTCTAAATTAAAACCTATAAGTAAAGATAAGCCGGATATTGAAAAAGCTAAAATGGTAGTAGGAAGAGATAGAGTTAATATCAAAGAGAATATAAAAATTATGGGGGCATTAATGAATGCAAGAGATAGCATTCAGTCGGAAAATTTAAATAAATCAACACCTATTAAAAGAGAGTCGCCCCCTCCACAACGCTGATCAAGATTTGTATTCTGTATATTATCAAGGCAAGCAATGTTATTCCCGCTTCTGCGGGGATGACATAAATGATATCACAACATAATCAGGATGGTAGCTTGCCTTTATGCATTAGTTTTTCTTTCCAGCTAAACATTTTACTAAATTATTAATGGCTTGTTGTTCTTCCGTGCTATTAATTTTCATAAAATTTCTTGAAACTTCAATGCACATACGTTGATGTTGAGTATGTACTGGCTGCGGTTTATTAGCTTCTTCTAAACCTTCAAAGAAATAATCAATATTTCTATCTAAAGCTTCTGCGATTAGTACTAGCCTTCCTACAGAAATTCTATTAATTGCTTTTTCGTATTTTTGTAATTGTTGATGCGTAACATCAATTACTTCAGCCAGTTGTTGACGAGACAACCCCTTAGCGAGTCTTAAAGAATAAATTTTCTTGCCGATAAAACTATCGATTTTTTGTATAATATCGTTTTTTCTACCCATTATCCTCTCCTTGGTTACTAATTATATCTATATTTAAAAATTTTCTTTGAACAAAAATGATATTATCCTATATTATTATAAAACATGTGGTTATTAATAATTTAATACCATTAAACTTATCCAAGTGTAAGTAGAAATAGTACCATAAATTAATATTACAAGCAACTATAAAATAACATTTTTTAAGTTTTTTGTAATCATTTGGTAAATAATTATTAAAGAATAAAATTATTCCTTATCAAATAAAAATATCATAAGAACTTTAAAATTATTTTTAAAATATGAATACCTTATGTTTTAAAAACTTATTTACTGAAGCATAAATTAACAATTTATAAAAAATAAAATTTTGGTGTATTATAGAAAAATATAAAATGAATGCAAGGAAAAATTTCATTTCTATATTAATATTTCAAATCAAGGATAAAGTATAGTTTCATTTTAATTGTAAATTAATTATTTACAGCGAACTTATTTAAGATTAAATATAAAATTAATAATAACAACTTAGCTTTTATAATGAGAAAAATTTTTAATTGTCTTTACGTAGCCTTATTTAGAACAATAGAAGATGATGGCGTTGAACATTCGGGATATATGTCATTCATGATACTTTTATCTATTTTCCCTTTCCTAGTATTCTTATTAGCTTTAACAAGCTTTTTAGGAGCTTCAGAACTTGGTCAAAATTTTATACAAATTTTTCTAGAGAGTCTTCCGGAACAAGCAACGGAATCAATAGAAAAAAGAATACGCGAATTACTAAGTGCTCCTCCTCAAAGTTTAATGAATCTTGCCATAGTAGGCAGTATTTGGACTGCTTCTTCTTTTGTAGAATGTTTAAGGACTATTTTAAATCGTGTATATCAAATAAAATCTCCACCCCCTTATATAAGAAGAAGATTACTTAGTATTATACAGTTTCTTATAATTAGTGCCTTGATTACCTTTACTATGTTTCTTTTAGTGGTGATTCCAATATTATTTACAAAAATTCCGATAATATTAGAGACCATTGAAAAATATAAGATCATTTTAAATTTTATAAGATATTCTTTAATTTTAATTTTATTATTTTTAGGTGCCTCATCTTTGTATTATATATTACCTAATGTAAAACTAAATTTTATTGATGTATTTCCAGGGGCTTTATTAACTGTGATATTATGGATAATAAGCGGCTATTTGCTTTCAACTTATATAGTCTACTATAATCAATTAAATCTAATGTATGGTTCACTTGGTAGTATAATAGTTACATTAATATTCTTCTATATTATAAATATGATATTTATCTATGGTGCGGAATTTAATTATCTAATGAAAAATTATGAAAATATAGAGTGAAGTGCAGCTTAAAGCACTTCATCAGTATTTAGTTTTACAAAAATAAAATAATTAATTGAAACAATTTTCAGCAGTTTTATATTTAATATTTTATATCAATCTTTATTTTAGTTGTAAAAAACAATTATTGTTTAGTTTTTAGGTTTTGTGAACAAAATACAAATTATTTAAAAAAATCCGGTTTAAATAACATAAAGCTCTCCTGAGATGATGTTGGTAATGGAGTTAAATTATATTGTGGATCGAAAGCATTCCCGTAAATTTTTTCTATTGTTTGGAGCGAACTTGGAGATTTTAAAGCCAACAATATTGACTTTAAAATAGTAAAAATTGCTATATATGGATCGGTTTCGGGGGAAGATAAGCGATGTTCTAAACGTTTGGGAAAAGCATTTGGAGTTCGTACGGCTACGCTTCTATTATTTCCACCGTACGATATATGCGTAGGAGCCATAAATTTTTTATTTATCCGTGAATAATCTAGAGTAGTAGGCATAAAAGCGAGTAGGGTGTCTAACATATAGTGACATAGCCCTTGTGCTGCTAAAATTATATAATAATCATTGAACTCGGAATTAAAATTAATATGAAAATGCATACTATTACCATAATCATCCAAAAACGGCTTAGGCGAAAAATCTATATAACCGTTTAACTGCTGTGCCATTTTTTTTAAAATAGTTTTAACATCTAATATATTTTTTATATATTGTATTAAGTTTACAGAAGGGGGAAGATCTATTTCAAATTGGTTATTGCCTTTTTCTTTTTTTATTTTAGCAATTTTAAATCTAGCTAAGTATTTTCTTGAAAGTATTTCAAATTTAGCTATATCAATATTGTGACTTAAATAAAACTCTATTTCTACGCCGATAATAGGGATTAGGTTATAGTCTTGATGAAATTGTGCTATTATTTTTTCTAGCTGTTTATTTTTTTGTAAACGACCGGATAAAGTATTAATAAAACTATTATAATTAATATGAGATATTTTCATGGAAGGATTAATAAACGGATCAGTTTATTATAAAATTTTTGATAAAACATTCAATAATTCTAGTCATAGATATATAAAAAAAAATAACTCTATAAATGAAACAGAAATAGTTGAAAACAAAAAATCTATTACTACTTATTTTAAAGCACAAGATATTTTAATTTTAAACCAAGTACATGGCAATCAAATTGTTAATGCTGATGAGTCCATAATTGCCGTACCTGAAGCAGATGGCAGCATTACAACTAAGAAAAATTTAGTATTAGCGGTACAATCGGCAGATTGTGTACCGGTATTACTTGCAAGCGGCGACGGTAAAATAATCGGAGCGGCACATGCAGGTTGGAAAGGAAGTATAAATAATATTATTAGTAATATAGTTACTAAAATAATAGAAAAAGGAGCAAAGAATTTAATAGCAGTGATAGGCCCTGCTATAGCTCAAAGTTCATATGAAGTTGATGATGAATATTATAAAGCTTTCTTAAGTAAGGATATTAACAATAAACAGTTTTTTATAAACTCTATAAAAGAAAAGCATTATATGTTTGATTTACCGGCTTTTGTAGAGTTAAAACTTAAAGAAGCAGGCGTCAAAGATATAAAAAATATTGCTGAAGATACTTACACAAATCCATTAAAATATCCAAGTAAAAGACGCTCATATTATTTGCAAGAACCTTATAATCAGAATATATTATCAGCTATCGTAATGAAATAATGGCATTGCTAAATAAATATTGATGGTTTGAAAAAGCTACACCATTGCAAGGAGGCGTTGTTGCATGGACACTGAGTCATAATTGTGAGCAGCCGTAGGCTGCGTGGCAATCTGGATTGCTTCGTCAATTACTTTATAATTTCCTTGTAATGATAGGAAAAACGGTCTACGCAACAATGCTCGCTCGCAATAACGATATCTATCTTTATTTAGCAATGCAAAAATAACTCTTCATTTATCGGAGTATATTAATGAATCAAGATAAACCTTACTATCAAATAGTTTATGCACCAAACGATATTTTTAAAAAACAAGCAGAATATATAGACATTGTTGATGATAATATTCGTACTATTGTCGATAAAATGCTTCAGAATTTACATATAGAAAGGGCAGTGGGCTTGGGTGCTAATATGGTAGGAATATTAAAGCGTATAGTGGTAGTTGACCTACATGAAAATAATAAATCATCGCCTATAGTTTTTATTAATCCGGACATAACTTATTTTTCGGAAGAAAAACAAACTTTTATTGAGGGTTCTTTATCGTTTCCAGGCATTGAAGCATCTATTACACGATCAAAAGCAATCAAGGTAAAATATCTTGATTATAACGGTAATAAGCAAGAACTAGCAGCAGAAGGCTTTTTAGCAACTGTAATTCAGCATGAAATAGATTATTTAAACGGCAAAACTTTCTTAGATTATTTATCAAAACTTAAGCGTGATACACTACTTAAAAAGATGCTAAAGCATATAAAACTCCATCCTCCACATATTCACGGTAACGGTTGTAGGCATTAGACATTTTCTCAAACTTCGCTTCTAGAGGTAATTTATACATCAAGCCTAGACTCGTATCCTCACGTACTAGTGTATACGCTGCGGTGACAAGTGTTTTCGTGTCTCCTTTAAATTCCTCTCTATAAGCGTTTGGAAAGATTTCTATTAAAGTTTTTGACATTTAAATTTAAAATATGTTATAACTGACTAGTTAATTAACTAGTTAATTGTATGAAAAACACAATTACAGCCTTTGATGCTAAAACCCATTTTTCTAAATTATTAGACCGAGCTAGTAAAGGTGAAGAAATTTTAATTACTAAAAGAGGAAAAGCTGCTGCAAAAATTGTTCCTATTGATTCTCATAATAATATTGAAATAACAAAGATTGCAGCTCTTAGACTTCGAAAACTTGCAAAAGAAATTAATTTACAACCATCGGATTTAGAAGTATGGCTAAATTACAAAAATGAGGGTAAGAAGTAAAAAATGGTCTCTTTTGTTTTAGATTCTTCAATTGCTTTATCATGGCTTATGCCTGATGAAGTAGCAAGCTTGGATATACTAGATAAAACCATAACAGAAGAAGCAATTGTCCCTGCTATTTGGGGGCTTGAGATTGGAAATGTATTATTATGTGCAGAGCGTGCAAAACGTCTTACTGCAAATCAACGTCACCAAGCAATTTATACTTTAAAGGATCTTTACATCAAAATTGATCAAATAACATTGGAACATATATGGTTTGAGACAATGGATTTAGCCGTACAATATGGATTAACACTTTATGATGCTAGCTATTTAGAGCTAGCATTACGCTGTGGGTTACCAATAGCCACACTTGATAAATCCTTAAAACAAGCAAGTAAAGCCGCTGGGGTCGTAGTATTGTGATCACATCTTCACAAGTCGTAGCCAAGCTACCCAGTCACGTTTGCCTAAATCTTCTTCAAACGATAATAAGTCTTTTACTGTCTGCTTACATATTTCTACGGAAGGGATTATAAGTTCTTATTCTTTTGTAGAATTTAGTAGGCATTGCGTTTTACAAACTTGTTCTAAATGGTAAGTATAAAACATAGCTTCATGCATAGTTTTGCCGCAGGTAATAGCACCGTGATTACGAAGTAACATCACATAATTCTGTTTAAGGTCAGTAACAAGTCTACTACTCTGTTTGTCGGCATCTAGTACTAGAGCATTATAATTATGATATGATATTCTGTCGTAAAAATGTAATACCCATTGACTGATCGGTAAAAGCCCGCATTTTAAAGCAGAAACGGCAATAGTTGCAGGAGTATGATTAATGAAAAATGGCAGAAATATCAGGGCGTGTTTTATAAATACTACCATGAATAAAGTAACCGGTTTTATTATATTGCTATTCTTCTCCTTCTAAAATTTGTCCGTCTAAACTAACTTTTAAAAGATTCTCTGTAGTTACTTCTTCAAATCTTAGTCCAAAAGGATAAATATAGTAAAAATCGGCATTTTTAGGTCTTGCGGATAAATGCATATAAGTATGATCATCCAGCGATAAATACGCCATTATTCGGTAAGCGGCAGCTAAATTATATTTATTGTTAAAATCTATATTGGTTTTATGTTATTCTTGCGTGATGTTGTTGCGTGAATCAGCTTTCCCGTCTGAGCTACGGAAATTGCATAGCATATATACATAATTGATGAAGCAATCTCAGAAGTCTGTTATCATTTTATGAGATTGCCACGCAAGTACTACAACTGCTCGCAATGATGGGGTAATATCTACACAACAAGGCCACACAGGAATGACATAGGAGCTGTGCAACAAATCCTCAACGCTATTTAAAAGGAGCGTATACCGCTTCTTCCTTTGTTTCTATAATCGCTTCTTTAGGAGCTTTTATGCATTCTTGTAAGGATTTCTTACCTAAATACGGTACTAGATTATAATTTAATATATAACATTGTAAATTATCTTTCTTACCGTTAAAGTTAAATTCAATTTTATTGCCTTGCTCTAATAGCTTTTTAACTTCTGTTGTTTGCTGGATAAAATTCTTTTGTTCTAAGTTTAAGTGTTTGATTCTTAGTATATTTTTTACTACGGAAAACGTAGAAACAGCAAGCAGCAGAAGGAATATAAATAACTCTTTATTACTTTGCTTGTGTAAGAAAATACTATTTTTAACATACGAAGCTGCAATCATTCCGATAGCTATAACATAACATCCAAGATATCTAAGTAACGATGCCCCTCTAATTGCCTCTTCATAACTAAAGTTAAAGAAATATAAATATAACCGCCACAAAGCAAAAATTATAAAACACGCAAACGTACTTATCAGGAAAAATTTATATTCTTTCAGCAAATCCGGTTTATATTTACGAATTCCGTACCATGCAGCTATACAAATAGTATATACAACTAAACTTCCTTCTTTTAATAAGAATAACAAGAGAAATTTACCGTAATTTAGTAATAATGATCTATGCTGTTCATTAAAATTTTCAGCAATATATACTAAATTGCTAAAACTATGTTCGCATCTGTCAAAAAAATCATGGGTGTTTTTAAAATAACTCATCCAAATAAAATTACACAAAATAGGTAAAGTAAGTAAAATCAGATACGCAATATAATCACTTGATCTTTTAGGCTTTTTATAAAAAATTGTATAATGAGCTATAAGAATTATCGAAGCAAAACTAGCAAGCCATGTTCCAATTTCTCGGAAAGAGGCAAGTAATATCGTAATAGGTAAAATAAGCAATAATGCTTTTTTCTTGTCTTCCGCAAGGATATAAATTGCAAAAATAGCTCCGAACATTAAGCCAATAGTACTATCGTTATATATTGAACGAATTCCGGTCGTATATAATACTACGCCGCAAAGTAAAAGTGAAAACAACATTCCGGTTTGCCACAATTTCTTATTTGCGGCTAAAGGAGCTAGAAATGCTAAATGTAATAAGAAATGAGCAAATAATACGTTACCGTCCGAATAACCTGAAAGTAGCAGCATAAAATAATGATAAACAGCAGCTCCTCTTGGATAATGGGCATGAGTAGTAATAATGGAAGTTAACGAAGACTGATTTTCAAAAACACCGAAATATAACAATTCTTTAGTAAATATTCCCCAATGTGAGAAATCATCATAAGCATGCAGCGATGTATCTCTGGTATAAAGAAAAAACAAAAGAATCAATAAAGTAAATACAATGATTTCAATTATATTCTTTCTAGATTCCTGCTTCCACAGAAATGACATGAAGGAGGTATTATTGCGTAGATCAAGAAATGCGTGCGGTGTCATACCGTGGCTTGACCACGGTATCCAAAAATATAACTTAAAAATACTAAACATTTTTGACTGGATCCCGCGATCAAGTCGCGGGATGACAGGAGCGGAGCCACCCCCTACAACAACGCCTATGAAATGCAAGAATGACATGAAAGCTAAAAATATACCGATGAAATAATATATATATGTTGCAGCCGGTAATAGCTTTAACATAGCAAAACAATATAAAATTGGTACTAATATGCTGATTATTACGGGAATAGCGAAAGTCAATCTTGTTTTGAAATATTTGGCAAAAAAAGATGAAAACCCAAAAATGCTTAATATCGGTATTATGATCATATTAATTTGTAAATAATTTTTTGATCATTGCGTGGACCGGTAAAACCCACTGTGTCATCCCGTGGCTTAACCACGGGGTCCAAAAAACAATAAAAAATACTAATAATTTTAGTATTTTTAACTGGATCCCGTGGTCAAGCCACGGGATGAAAGAGGTGAAATTGATTCACACAACAAGGTCACGCGGAAATGATATAGAACGAAAATGTCCGGTACTATAGGTATCCAATACCCGATCGCAACAACGCCTTTATCACCCGTGTTTAATTTTAGCTTGTGCTGCGGCGATTCTTGCTATAGGGATACGGTATGGAGAACAAGAAACATAGTTTAAATTCATTCTATGAAAAAATTCTATAGAGGCAGGGTTCCCTGCATGTTCTCCGCAAGCCCCGAGTTTCAAATTAGCATTACTGCTTTTTCCGCGTTTTATAGCAATTTCAATTAATTCTCCTACTCCTTCTTCATCGAGAGTAGTAAATGGATCGGATTCAAAAATCTTTTCTTCTAAATAATATGGAAGAAAAGAGGCAATATCATCTCTAGAAATTCCATATGTAGTCTGAGTTAAATCATTAGTACCAAAACTAAAATAGTCAACTTCCTTAGCTATTTTCTTACTGCCGAGTGCTGCCCTGGGTAGTTCTATCATAGTACCGAGCGTAAAGGAAAACTTATATCTATAACGTTGCTCTAATTCCTCTATTACCGAATAAATATCCATTTTAAGCTTTTTTATTTCACCTACATTGCTAATTAAAGGGATCATTAATTCTAAGTTACATTTTATATGTTCTTTTTTATGTAGCTCAAAAATAGCTGTAAAAATTGCTTCAATTTGCATTTGGTAAATTTCCGGCGAACATATACCAAGTCTACATCCACGGTGACCGAGCATAGGATTTACTTCATGCATAGCATGAAGACGTTGATTAATCATGGATAAAGGTAGATTTAAGCTATTGGCCAAATTCTTTTTATCTTCTTCGGTGGTAGGTAAAAACTCATGTAACGGCGGATCAAGTAATCTAATATTTACCGGTTTATCTTTCATTACTCTGAATAAAGCTTTAAAATCCTCAGTTTGCAGAGGTAATAATTTCTGCACGGCAAGCTTTCTCCGTTCTATATCAGGAGCAATAATCATGTCTCTTACTAAAGGAATTTTATTTTTATCAAAAAACATATGTTCGCTACGACACAAACCTATACCTTGAGCTCCAAACTTTATAGATACTAAAGCATCGTTAACTGTTTCAGCATTTGCACGCACTTTTAAGCTACTAATCTCGTCTGCCCAATCTAAAATTAATTTTGATTCCTCACTGAAAGTAGGTTGAATTAACGGCATTTCACCTAAGAAGATTTTACCGCTACCTCCATCAATCGTTATAATATCACCTTGTTTAATAACTATGTCGCCTGCTGTTAATATTTGCTTTTTCTCATCTATAGATAAATTACTTGTACCGCAAACACAAGGCTTCCCCATACCTCTTGCCACAACTGCAGCATGTGAAGTCATTCCCCCTCTAATAGTTAAAATACCTGAAGAAACATGCATTCCGTTAATATCCTCAGGACTAGTATCATGGCGTACTAAAATTACTTTATGATGATGAGATAATTTTTCGGCATCATAAGGTGAGAATACTGCAATACCTGTTGCAGCCCCAGGAGAAGCAGGTAGCCCCTCAGCAATAGAAGTAAGCCCCTTACTGTAATCAATTCTTGTATGTAATAATTGATTTAATGATTCCGGATCGATTCGCATTAAGGCTTGTTCTTTAGAAATAAGCTTTTCTTCTACCATTTGTACGGCAATATTAATAGCAGCGATGGCTGTTCTTTTTGCAGTACGTGTTTGCAAAATATATAGCTTATTATTTTCTATAGTGAATTCTATATCCTGCATATCTAAGTAATGTTCTTCAAGCTTTTGTGCAATTTGTGATAACTCCTTAAACACTTCCGGCATCATTGCTTGCATAGAATTTGAATCATTTGCAATAATAGGCATAGGTGTTCTAGTTCCCGATACTATGTCTTCACCTTGAGCATTTATTAAAAACTCTCCAAAGAGCTTTTTTTCTCCTGTAGAAGGTGATCTAGTAAAAGCAACTCCCGTAGCTGAAGTTTTACCTAAATTACCGAAAACCATTGCTTGGATATTAATAGCCGTACCGAAATCCTCCGAAATATTATTGATTTTTCTATATATAACCGCTCTATTACTCATCCAAGAATGTAGCACCGCTTTAATTGCCGATTCTAACTGTTCATAAGGATCATTAATTAGTTGCTTAGTATACTTAATATGCAACCGTTTGAAATCATCAATAATTTTTTCTAATAATTCTACGGTAATATCGCTATCTTTATGAATATCGGCTTGTATCTTGTGCTTTTCGTAAATTTGTTCAAATAGATCACTAGGTATAGATAATACCGTTGAACCGTACATTTCTAAAAATCTTTTGTAACTATCAAGAGCAAATCGTTTATCACCGCAGGAATCCGCAAGAGCATTACACACTTCGTTATTCATTCCAAGATTAAGGATAGTATCCATCATTCCAGGCATTGAAATCGTAGAGCCCGAACGCACCGATAACAATAAAGGATTGCTTGTACTGCCGAAAATTTTACCGGTAATTATTTCAAGTTCAGTGATAGCTTTTTTTAAGTCGCTTTGAAAGTTTTTAGGAAAGTTATTATTGTGGGTATAAAAGTAATTACATAGCTCTGTAGTTATTGTAAAACCATCAGGAATAGGTAGTTTTAGGTTGGACATTTCGGCAAGACCAGCACCTTTGTTACCAAGTATATTTTTCATGCTAGCGTTTCCATCACTACCATTACTGCCAAAATAATAAATTAATTTTTTCATATCATATATCAAAATTTGCTAACAATTTATGGGTTTAGGAGTATTAAATACATATTTATACAGTATGAAAAAAATAGTAGCAACGTTAAATTAAGAATATCTTTAATAAAATAGTTGAAATTTTAAATTTGTTATTATACTTATTAATTTAATTATATCCTGTGTACAAAAGTCAAATGTTCAAAAAAAAAATCTTATTAATTTTCGCTAAAAAATATCTCAAAATAGCAAATCAATTAGAAACCTTCACAGAACCTAATAAGTTAATTGAACTTATTCTAAATGTTATTGACTAATTTAAGAAAATTGACCATAATTCTAAATGGTCGTGCAGTTGCGTGATGATATAGCAAAGCTATAGATCACGAGGAAAGTCCGGACTCTATAGAGGTATGGTGCCGGTTAACCTCCGGCAGAGTATTATTACTTTAGGGACAGTACCACAGAAAATACACCGCCAAGTATGAATACGAAGATCAACTTCAAAAAGCGCTAGGAGTTCACAAGAGGAGGAACGGAGCGTATACTTAATACGTGAGTACCGTAGTACTTGTGAAATGACGCAGCCAATTTTTGCAGTTGATCGAGTATTTTTGGTAAGGGTGAAAAGGTACGGTAAGAGCGTACCGGTAAGTTGGTAACAAATTACGCATGGTAAACCCCACCAAGAGCAAGATCAAATAGGCGTTACAGAACTTATCAAGTTCCCGGGTTATCTCTAGCCGGCTTGTAATGCGGGTAGATCGCTTGAGGTAAACGGTAACGTTTATCCTAGATAAATAACTGCAATGAATTTATATTCATACAGAATCCGGCTTATAGACCTTATTGTCATCCCGCGACTTGATCGCGGGAGCTTAGAAAACAGCTTAATAAATATTGATAGATCCTGCGATCAAGTCGCGGAATGACTAGGACTGTAAAACAATTTAATGAAAAAGTTATATCATAATCCTATTTGTCCTCTTTCAAGACAAGCCCGTGTCTTCTTAAAAGAATTAGATATAGAATTTACTACGATTAAAGAAGATTATTGGCAATTCAATAAAGATTTCTTAAAAATAAATCCTGCCGGAACTTTACCTATTTTAGCAGAATCATACGGCTTATTTGTGGTAGGTATTTATCCTTTTGTTGAATATCTTAATAGCAAATATCCGAATTTTAATTTTTTAGATGAAGATATTGATATTTGTTGCGAAATTAGACGATTATTCTTTTGGTTTAACGATAAATTTTATCGTGAAGTTACTAAGATTATTATCGATGAAAAAGTTATAAGATCAATTGCTAAAATGAGCAGCCCACGAACCGAGTTTTTACGTGTTGCAAAAAATAATTTAAATTATCACTTAGAATATATAACTTCTTTACTAGAAAAAAGAAGTTATCTTGTATCGGATTCACTAACTATGGCCGATATTGCCGCAAGTTGTCACTTATCGGTACTCGATTACTTCGGTGAGATTTATTGGGATAAATGGACGCTTATCAAACATTGGTATTCACTAATTAAATCAAGACCGGCTTTTAGGTTATTACTACAAGATAGAATCCCTGGCTTTACCCCTCCAAACTATTATACAGATTTAGATTTTTGAATAGACTTCTTCGGAAACTCTACTTCTAGAGGTAATTTGTGCGTCAATTCGCTGCTCGCATCCTCTCACGTACTTCTATGTACGCTGCGGTGCTGTGCTGCGTGTTTCCTACAAATTCCTCTCTATAAGCGCGTTTTCGAAGAAGTCTAATATATAATTTAATAATTTGATTCTTTCCGTATCATGAGCTTTTAGTATTTTATAAATCTTATTAAGAGATTGATTTTTTATGAGTGCAGGCTCATATTCAAGATGAACTCCACTTAAAATAGCTGTCCCGTCGCCGTAAGTACATCTTATTATTGCAGCCTGAGAATCCTCATAACTTGCTATTATTTCAGTATCTTTGGTATTTTCTGCATCAATAAAATATCCACCGCCATTATAAAAAGCATAACAATCCTTAATATTTAAATTAAGTGTTGGATTTATTTTTAGATAAGCAGCTCTTGCTCCTTTATGTGAGTTGTAATAATAAGGAGCAAGCAATGGTCCTCTAACCATTCCATTGAAAATCTTTAATTCTCTTTTACTTATAACCTCTATATTTGTTCCTTTAGCGAATTCTACATAGTTACCGCTGTAGTAACTGCCTGCACATATCCCAAGAAAATTACCACCGTTTTTAATATAATTCTTTATATTAGCATTTCCTTTGCCTTGCAATTTTTGTACATAGTATAAATCTCTTCCACCGAGTAAAATAAGTAATAAGGTATTTTGAACCCACTTTTCGTCTATAATTTCTTGTGCAGTAATATAATCTACGTTATACTTTGGAGCATAAAGTCTTAAGGTATGCACGCAATGCTTAATACTTTCTTTTGAAACTCCTAGATCATTATAAATTTTTATTTTCATTTTTATATTCTTGACAAGGACATTATATAATTCTATTTAGTTTAATTACTTAAAAATAAATCATGCGGTAATTTTATGCAACTTAATTCAATCTCACTACCGTTAACCACAAGGCAAGCAATAGAAATAGTTTTAGGAGTGGCATTACTTACTATTTGTTCACAAATAGTAATACCTATAAAGCCTATATTTATTTCATTGCAAACCGTTGCAGTGATATTCATCGGACTTACATATAATAAGACTACCTCACCTTTAACAATATTATCTTTCATAACTCTTGGAGCAATGGGAATCCCTGTGTTCGGAGAATTTTCAAGCGGTTTACGAATATTATTCGGTCCTACCGGAGGATATCTAGCAGGTTTTGTAATTGCCGTATATGTTATGGCTAGCTTAAAAGATAAAATTTTTACTTCTAATCAATGGTTAAATCAGATATCTTTATGTTTGATCGGTAATATAATTATTATGAGTTTAGGCTGGATGTGGCTCTCTACACTCTTAGGAGCAAGCGGTGCATTTTACGGCGGCGTATTACCTTTTATAATACCGGGAATAATTAAATCAGTATTATTAATTGGACTTATCAATGCAGTAAAACCAAAAACTCGATGAACTTCAGTATTGCCTAAAAACAGTTGATCTAAAGTTTCGATGTCATTCCCGCGCAAGCGGGAATTCGCTACTTTTAAGCTTTCTAAAAGCTTGATTTATCTCGCTTTACCCTGGATTCCCGCTTTCGCGGGAATGACATAGAGTAGGTTTTTCGAACCATGCAAAAACACCACATTTGCAGGAATGGCATCGATCTTTAAGTTGACCACAAATATGGTATAACTCTATCATTCATGAAAAAAATCAATAACAATGCTAATACCGCATTTTCCGGTGCCGACCTGGAAAAATAACATTAAATATGACCTTGAAAATATAACAAGACTTTTAAGAGCCTTAGGTAACTCTCATTTAAGACTTCCTCCCGTCATACATATAGCAGGTACAAACGGTAAAGGTTCAAGTAGTGCTATGCTTAAAAGCATCTTTACGCTTGCCGGTTATAAGGTACATTGCTATACATCTCCTCATTTATTAGAATTTAATGAACGAATTGTAGTAGCAGGCGAGAAAATCTCGGATAATGAATTATGGCAGGTTTGTGAGCAGGTGAGGGTAGCAAGCGAAAAATTTAATATTGAACCTAGCTTCTTTGAAGGTACTACGGCAGCAGCGTTTCTAGCATTTGAGAACACAAAAGCCGATATATTAATTTTAGAGACGGGATTAGGCGGTCGGTTAGACGCAACAAATATAGTAGAACAACCTTTAATTACTTTAATTACACCTATTTCATATGATCATATGCATATGCTGGGTAATACATTACCCCTAATAGCAGTTGAGAAAGCTGGTATTATGAAGTCTTGCGTTCCTTGCGTTATAAGTATGCAAGTTTTGGAAGTTTATGAAACATTATTTGCCAAGGCTGAAGAGTTAGAAGTACCGAGTTTCTGTTATGAATATGATTTCGGTATTAAAAAGACGGACAACGGATTTATTTATTCATCACGAAATTTTACCTATGAGTTTCCGACTCCTTCGCTACTTGGTGATCATCAATTAATAAATGCTGCAAGCGTTATTGCCTTAATAAGCCTTATTAACAAACAATTTAATATTAATAATGAGGTTATTGCTAAAGGATTACAAAATACTATTTGGCCTGCTAGAATCGAAAAAATAGAACCGAAAAAATATTCTAAATTAATAGGTGATAATGTTCAAATTTGGATAGACGTAGCTCACAATAATAGCGGAGCTCAAGTTTTGGCAAATTGGATGCGTGATAATTTAAAATCATCGATATATTTAATACTCGGTATGACTAAAAATAGGAATATTGAGGAATTTTGCTCTTACTTTAAGGGTTTGACAATTAAAGGTTACGGTGTTAAAGTTTTATCCGAACCGCTAAGCCATAGTGCAGAAACAATAAATTTGGAAGGCAGAAAGAGTGGTATTGATTTTAGCGAAAGCGACTCACTCGAAGAAGCGATTAGTGATATAAAGAAGATAAACGGCGATAATAAAGCAAATATTATAATAACCGGATCGCTTTATTTAGCTTCCGATTTTTATAAGTTACTATGATGTCATGCCTGCGTGGATACTAAATCGTCATTGCAAGCAACTGCAAGGAACGTGGCAATCTCATAAAGTAGGACTCCTGAGATTGCTTCGTCAAAATTTTCAATTTTTCCTCGCAATGACGTATTGATTCTCGCTATAAATATATAAAAACCAACATAGGAGAAAATAACATGACCTATTGCAACAAATCTAATCAAACCTCATATCCTTTTATCTTACCTGATTTACCTTATGAGAAAGAAAGTTTTAAACCACATTTTACTCTCGAGACTCTTGATTATCATCATGGTAAGCATCATAATACTTATGTACAAAATCTAAACAATTTACTCAAAGATAAAGAAGAATTACAAAAAAAAGATTTAGAAGAAATAATAGAATGGTCATCACAAAACTCAAATGCGGCTATTTTTAATAACGCAGCCCAAATATGGAATCATACCTTTTTTTGGCATTCAATAAAGCCGCAGGGCGGAGGTAAGCCAAGCGGTAAAATATTAGAACAAATTAATAAAGATTTCGGTAGTTTTGAAGAGTTTTGCGAACAGTTTAAGCAAGAGGCAGTAGGGCAGTTCGGTAGCGGCTGGGCATGGCTTGTATATCACGATAATAGGTTACAAATTATAAAAACCGCTAATGCCGGTACACCTATAGCAAACGGTATGAAGCCGCTTCTTGCATGTGATGTATGGGAACATGCTTATTATATTGATTATCGTAACAAACGACCTGATTATGTTGACATATTTATTAAGCATATGATTAACTGGAAGTTTGTAGAAGATAACTTAATAAAATAAAACTATGGCTGATATAAAGGTAAGAAAACATCCTATTATTAATAATCTGAAGCAAGAGTCAAAAACTCCTGTAGTTAATGAGCAATCTGATATATTAGAGGAGTTAAAAGACCTAAAAAAATTCAACAATCTTCTAGCAATCAAACAAAAACATTGCAGGAGTTAGAGCAAGCACAGAAAGCTCCTATCGAATATATAGCTTTTAGTGGAGGAGGAGCTAAGGGAGCACAATATATTCCGGAGCTTATGAGGCAGCAAAAAAAGCTGGTATTTTAGATAATGTCAGGCGGTAGCAGGTTCTTCCGCTGGTGCTATAACTGCCACAGTGGTAGCTCTTGGGACACCCGCCTGAGCGATTTGAAGAAATTTCTAAAAATACAAATCTGCAAACTTTACTTGGAAAAAAAGGATTTTCTGCGGATATAGTACAGTTAAATAAAGACGGTAAACCTTTATATGCTCTATTAGAACTTGTTATTAAAGAAAATATAGGAAATTTTTTACAGAGATCAGATATAGTAAATGTTAAATATTATAAAGCTCTTGATGAATTAAGAGAAAGATACAACCAAAAAGACGGTAAAATATATTTTAAGGATATAGCGTTACTGCGAAAATACGATCCAGTGCAGTATAAAGATTTAGTAATTATGGCAACTCAGCAAGAGACAAGTGAACTAACTATTTTCAATAGCTTTGATACGCCAAATGTTGAAATTGCTTTAGCTTGCTGTGCTTCTGCTTCTATACCGCTTGTTTTTAAGCCGGTAGAAATTGACAGTAAAAAATATATAGACGGCGAATATAGAGATAATATACCAACAAAATATTTTAAAGGCAATGAACTGGAATTTGATACAAAAGCAGAACTGATAATATGGAGGAGATTACCTTAGCTAAAAAACAAGGTAGAACTCTAGCTATGGCTTTTGGTACGGGTATGGAAGCTGATGCAAATATTGCTATATATAGTGCAAAAAAATTTGACAGCCCAAGTGATATCGTAAAGTTTTTAGCTGATATATTATTTAAGACGCTTGCAAAAGTAGGAGGAAAATTTAAATATACTGAAACTCTAAGAGCAACTAATGAACAGTTACGTGAAAATGCTTTAAACACTGTTGTTTTAGATACTGCCGGAATAGATACTTTGGATTTCAAAGATGCACCAAAATATTCTAATTATTTGCATATTAAAGGATATTGTCAAACTAGAGAACATTTGAATAATCATGACCTTGGCAAAGAAGCAGATAAAATATTTGACCATCAAAAATTTCTACTAAATGTTTATGAAGTTTATGATAATAAAAATCTACATAAAACATTTGGCACTAAATTGTTAGAAATGTTTATTCAGTCAAAAGAAAATAATACTTCTAAATGGCAAGAAGCAGTTATTGAAAATCATGATGGTAAAGCAAAGATGTTATTATCATTTTGTAAAACCGGAGCATTAAACAAAAAAAAATTAAATGAAAAGCTTAAAGAATATGTAATTATTGCTGCAACTAGTCGTAATAATACACTAAAAGCCGATACAAACTCATTGAACGCTTTATTGTATACCTTAAATGATACTGCTGCTTCAAGTAAAATAAAAGATAGTTTCATCGAGGTACTTGGAATAGATAAAAATAAAGATGTAAGATTTGATAAAACTAAAACCTTTGATGAAAATATTGCTAAGTTTAAATTTACTAAACAAGATTTAGAAAGCTTTATAACTAAGAGTAAAAGCGAAGCACCAAAAATTCAAAGCAAACATAGTGTAGCTACAAGTCATGTCAGTAGGGGGCAAGTTAGGTGTTTTTATGTCATTCCCACGAAAGCGGGAATGACATCGAGCGGGTTTTTCGAGCCATGCAACAAAGCTCGCCTTTCCTCGCAATGACGGCTACTAAAAAAAATGAATATCGGTAAATTTAAACTAATTGTTTTTGACAAGCTAGACAGTACAAACTCTGAGGCTATGAAAATGGCTCAGAATGCTAAAGTTGATTCAAACTATGCAGTACTTGCCAAATCTCAAACTAATGGACGTGGTAGAAGCGGCAAAAACTGGCAGTCTAGGTCAGGTAACTTACATGTAAGTTTACTAATAAAGCCTGATAAAGAGCTAGAATTATTGCCGCAATTATCTTTTGTTATGGCACTTAGCGTTTATGATAGTATAACCTCTTTATGTCACTCCCATAGTTCTATATGTCATTCCCGCGAAAGCGGGAATGACATAAGGAACGAAAATAACATTATACAACTAAAATGGCCCAATGATGTATTAATTAACAGTCGGAAAATTGCCGGTATACTTCTTGAATCTGTTAAAGTAGAAAATAATTATTACCTTATTATCGGTATCGGCATTAATATTACCTATCACCCTGATAATATCGACCAGCCTACTACTAGCTTAATAAGCGAAAATCTACCACCTATAGAACCGCAAGCTTTACTTGAGATATTAATAGAAAATTTTGAAGAATATTATCAAATTTGGCATAATAACGGTTTTCCTTTTATTAGAAAAAAATGGTTAGAACATGCTTATAAGTTATATGAAAATATTAGCGTTAAATATCAAAATGATATAGTAACCGGTCTTTTTAAAGATATCGATAATACCGGCAGAATAATATTGCAACTACCTTCCAAAAAAATAATCTCTTTTTCCACTGCCGAACTTTTTTTTTAGTAAAAATATTACGAAATTTAAATTGTAGATTTATTTTTTTAACTTCTACTTAAGCTCCAATTTAACAAGGTAATAAATATATGCTCCAAGAGAATAACAACCCAAGTTATCTGTCTCAAGCGTTTTTAACAAATGCATATGAGCAATTAAACGAATTTAAAAAACTTTCTTCTAATAACATTCGTACATTAATGCAAGATTTTATAAAATTGAAAAAGCTTTTAAATGTACACTATTTACGGGTAATAACAACGCATGTGAAGGTTTAGTAGAATTATAGGACGAAGTAATAAAAAAATGCCTAATTATGAACTTCAAAATATAAATATAACACAATTTAGAGATATTATGGTCTTAGTCGGAAGAGAACTTAAGCATGAACAATGTATAAATACCTCCTTATTGTCAGTAAATATTAATGAAAAATTTCTCAAACCAAGTGTTGTTACTCACGTAAAAACTATTGAAATATGTCAACAGCAAAATAGTGAAGATCCTTTCGCAATTAACGAGTCAGAAATATTTAATCAAAAATGCAAGGTTAAGCAGTACGGAATTTGAGCAATTTAATAGCTTTTTTAAAGCAAGATGTGGAAGTAATTTTGCTTTGAGATTTAGGAATTATGCAGATTATAGAGGAATTAACGAAGTTATTGCTAAAGGGGACGGTAATTTAAATAAATTTCAGCTAAGGAAGATATATAGCGATCCTATTGCTCCTTACGAACGAGTTATCACTAAACCGGTTAATAATAGCGTAATTCTATATATTAATAATGTAAGAACTATGGGCATTGTAGATTACAACGATGGTATAGTGACCTTACCAAGTCCCTTAGGTCAAGATGTAATTTTAACTGCTGATTTTACTTTTGACGTAGCAGTTAGATTTAGTATAGATAGTTTTGAATATTCTTATTGTAATGACGGTTCTATAGCGTTATCCAACATAGAGTTAGTGTAGGTGATTATATGAGTATTGCGATTGAAGAGGTAATTACAAAGCTTACGAATTTTGTTTATTGTTTTCAAATTAAGCGAGCTAGCGGTGAGGAATTAAACTTAACAAATAGCGATCATGCTATAAAAAGTGAAGAGAGAGTTTTTTTTACCGAATTCCAGTTTAGATTTAAAAGAAGCGGAATTTAACGATTCCGCACAAAACCATATAATCATTGAAGGTATTTTTGAGGACAACGGCATTACGACAACAATCGATTTAAATAATGCTATTGTTAAAATAATAATATATACTGACAAAGTTTTTGAGCATTTCGTTACATATTATTGCACTTTATATACAAAATACGATTTAAACTTTTAAATACATTTAAAACCCGAAACGGTAAAATATATCAGACTATAATTAATCGATATAGCAAAACATGTAGAGCAGTTTTCGGAGATAGTCAATGTAAAATAGATAAAGCTTTATATAGTGGCATATATAAGGTTAAAGAAATGCTCAAGGACAGTTTAAGAATACTAGATTTAGATAAAGAAAACGGCTATTATAACGGCGGTCAAATTATATTCAGCGAAAATCGTTTTAACAGTAAAGTTCTAAGCAATTTCGGTGATTTGATTATATTAGAGGATATTATACCGGATTATGTTAAAGATGCCGAGGAAGTAAAAATTACTGCCGGATGTGATAAAAATTTTATAACCTGTTGCAATAAATTTAATAATGCTATAAATTTTAGGGGCGAACCGCTAATACCAAAAACAGATTTTATAAATTTAGTATAATCAATGAAACAAAGTTTTATAAAACTAGTATATGCAGAGCTAAAGAATATAATAAATATGAAAAGCTCCAAACAACAGCAAAAAAAAGAAACGCAATTAATTGATTATTTTAAAATAGTTGAAAGTAATATATTATATACATTTCAAAAAATAAAAAAGGAATATGAAAGAGACTAAACGTTTTTTTAACAAAAATAATAGATTAAATAAAGGTTATGCTAAGACTTTTAGTGTAAACGAACCTGATAATAATTTTTACCGTAAAAATTTTGAACATATATTACCGCCAATTGATTTAATCAGTGAGTATGAGAGTATTTATCCCGGTACTTTACAGGAATTAATGCATATGGCACAACAAGAGCAAGCTCATAAGCATGCTATAGACCTAAAAAACTTGAAAATACAGGCAAGAGTCGCTAAATTAACACGAATCTGTTTATTAATATTTGGAATTTGCCTTGTAGTTTCAATTTTTTTTAAAACTGTCTAAATAAAATTAAAGATAAAATATTTTATTTACTTGTAATTTTAAATAAAATAAGTTAAATGCAATATATATTTATTTATAAACATAATACGGAGAAATTTTATTTCTAAAAATAATTTTCCTAAGGCTAATAGAGAAATCAGAGCTAGAGAAGTTCGTTTAGTAGGCGAAAACGGCGAAATGCATGGCGTCGTAAATATTAGAGAAGCATTAGATATGGCGGAAAGAGCTGGTCTTGACTTAGTCGAGATATCACCGAATGCTGTACCCCCTGTCTGTAAAATTCTAGATTTTGGTAAGTTTAAGTACGAAAGCAAAAAACGTTTGCATGAAGCACGCAAAAAACAAAAAATCGTCGTACTTAAAGAAATGAAATTTAAACCTAATATTAGTATCGGTGATTTTGAAACTAAATTAAGAAAAATAAAAGAATTTTTAAAAGATGGAGATAAAGTAAAAATTTCTTTATGGTTTAAGGGACGAGAGATTCTTCATAAAGAGGTCGGTCAAGAACTATTTAAACGTATAGAAGTAGGGCTCGAAGGACTCGTTAAAATCGATCAGCATGCTAAAATGGAAGGTAAACAGATGATAATGATCGTTAGCCCTGATATTAAGGTACAATAGCTACTCAAATCGTCATTGCGCGCGAACGTAGAGAGTGTGGCAATCTCAGGAATTTTACTGTTTCATGAGGTTGCCGCGTCGAGGCTTTGCTTCTCCTCGCAATGACGTGTAATAACAACAATAAAAAGTCAAATCTAAATAAGTTATGCCGATTAAAATTTTAATGCCTGCTTTATCTCCAACTATGACGGAAGGAAATCTAGCTAGGTGGTTAAAAAAAGAAGGGGACAAAGTGAATCCTGGAGAAGTAATTGCTGAAATTGAAACCGATAAAGCAACGATGGAAGTAGAAGCGGTAGACGAAGGTATACTTGCCAAAATAGTTATCCCACAAAATAGTCAAAATGTACCTGTTAACTCTTTAATTGCCGTGTTAAGTGAAGAGGGAGAAGAAAAAACGGACATTGATGCGTTTATTGCAAAAAATAATAGTGTATCACCGTCACCGAAAACAGATGCTAATCTTCCGAAACCCCACGAGAATATAGCTAATGTAGAAGAACAGGTAACAGTTATAAAACATGATGCTAGTAAAATATTCGCCTCACCGCTTGCAAAAAGACTTGCAAAAATGGGAAATATTAGATTTGAGAGCGTGAAAGGTAGCGGTCCGCACGGTAGAATAGTCAAACAAGATATCTTATCATATACTCCTAGCACTGCTCATAATAAAATAGTTAGCAGAAATCCTGAAGAATATCGTTTAGTACCAAATAATAATATCCGCAAGATTATAGCCAAGCGTCTGCTTGAATCTAAACAAACAGTTCCACATTTTTATTTATCTATAGAATGTAATGTCGATAAATTGTTAGATATAAGAGAAGACATTAATAAATCTTTTTCTGAAGATAAATCAACAAGGATATCGGTTAATGATTTTATTATTTTAGCAGTAGCCAAAGCTTTACAAGAAGTGCCAAATGCCAATGCTAGCTGGGGAGAAGATGCAATTAGATATTACAATAATGTCGATATTTCAGTAGCGGTAGCGATTGAGAACGGGCTTGTTACACCGATAGTTAAAAATGCCAATCAAAAAAACATTCTAGAACTATCTCGTGAAATGAAAGCATTAATAAAGAAAGCAAAAGATAATAAATTAACCCCTGAAGAATTTCAGGGCGGAGGGTTTACCATTTCTAACCTCGGTATGTACGGTATTAAGAATTTCAATGCTATAATTAACCCACCGCAAAGTTGTATAATGAGCGTCGGAGCTAGTGCAAAACGTGCTATAGTCAAGAATGATCAAATAACTATAGCAACAATTATGGACGTAACTCTTTCTGCCGATCACCGAGTAGTAGACGGAGCAGTCGGTGCTGAGTTCTTGGCAGCATTTAAAAAGTTTATAGAGAGTCCCGCTTTGATGTTGATATAAGTCGTCATTACGAGCAGCCATAGGCTGAGTGGCCATCTCGTCAAATATCCTGAGATTGTTTCGTCGAAACTTTCAGTTGCTTCTCGCAATAACGTTGAAATCTCACCCATAAACAAATCACAATAAAATAACATGCGTTTTTCAGATAATTTAGCAAAAATTTTAGATAAATACGAAAATTTAGGCAACAAACTATCTTCCGGCATTATGGGAGACGAGTTTGTTAAGGCATCTAAAGAATATGCAGAACTTGAAGATGTTGTAGCAAAAATTAAAGAATATAATAAGGCTAAATCTGAGCTTGAAGAAGCAAATAATTTTAAGCTAGAAGTGGGACTTGATAATGCCACTTTAGAAATGATTGAAGACGAAATATACACTCTTGAAAATTCGTTACCAAAACTTGAAAGAGCCGTAAAAATTGCTTTATTACCAAAAGATGATGCGGATAGTAAAAGTGCTATTATTGAAGTTAGAGCAGGAAGCGGTGGAGAAGAAGCTGCACTTTTTGCTGCCGTACTTTTTAATATGTATCAAAGATATGCTGAGTTAAAAGGATGGCGTTTTGAGATATTAGCAATTTCCGATACGGGAATAGGCGGTTATAAAGAAGCATCGGCGTTAATAAAAGGCAAAGATGTATTTTCTAAGCTCAAATTTGAGTCAGGCGTTCATAGAGTACAGAGAGTACCGGAAACGGAATCACAAGGACGTATTCATACTTCGGCAGCAACGGTTGCAGTACTTCCTGAGGCTGAAGAGGTTGATATTAAAATTGAAGATAAAGACTTAAGAATCGATACTTATAGAGCTTCAGGGGCTGGTGGACAGCACGTTAATACTACCGATTCTGCCGTACGTATAACTCATATCCCTACCGGTATTACCGTAGCCTTGCAAGATGAGAAGTCACAGCATAAAAATAAAGCAAAGGCGTTAAAAATTCTACGTGCTAGAATTTATGAAGAAGAACGACGTAAAAAGGAACAAGAAAGAGCCGATAGCAGAAGAGGGCAGATAGGTTCGGGAGATCGTTCGGAGCGGATACGTACTTATAATTTTCCACAGGGAAGAGTATCCGACCATAGAATAAACTTAACACTTTATAAGATAGACGAAGTAGTTAAAAACGGACAATTAGATGAGTTTGTTGAAGCTTTAATTGCGGATGATGAAGCTAAAAAACTTTTGGAGATATAAGTGTATATTGTCATTGTGAGTAGGCATTGTTGCGTGGATCAATTTCACCTCTGTCAAGCCACGTGGTGACAGAGGTGAAATTGATCCACGCAACAATGCCTACTCACAATGACAATATACAGCAAAAATACAACCTAATAAACAAATGAAACCACAAGCATCTATAAACGGTAAAATCTGGCAGCAGAAAATGATTAACGAAGATATAGTCACCGAGTTATGTCGTAGTTTCAAAATTAGTGATTTACTTGCTAGGATAGTATCATTAAGAGTAAATAATCTAGAGGAAGTAGAAAATTTCTTGAGACCGAAAATCAAAAATTTATTACCTGATCCTTTTCATCTACTTGATATGGAAAAGGCTGTAGATAGAACCGTTACAGCTATTTTAAATAACCAAAAAATATGTATCTTTGCCGATTATGATGTAGACGGTGCTACTTCAGCCGCTTTACTTAAAAATATTTTTAGAGATTTAAATATACTATGTGATATTTATGTTCCTGATCGTATAGCTGAAGGATACGGTCCAACTCCTTTTGCTATGCAAAAAATTAAAGATAACGGCACAGAATTATTAATTACGGTTGATTGCGGTGCTATGGCACATGAAGCCCTAAAATACGCAAAAGACGTTAACCTTGATGTTATAGTAATCGATCATCATATAGCTACGGAAATATTACTGGATGCAGTAGCTATAGTAAATCCAAATCGTATTGATGAAAAAAGCGAATATAAACATTTGGCAGCCGTAGGAGTTGCTTTCTTATTTGCAACTGCAATATTATCGAATTTAAAGAAGCAAAATTATTTCACGCAAACAATGCTTCAGCCTAATCTAATGCAGTATCTAGATTTAGTGGCTCTTGGTACTGTTTGCGATATGATGAAATTAACAGGCTTAAATCGTGCATTTGTTGCAAGCGGATTGAAAGTAATGCAACAAAGGCAAAATATAGGGATTAAAACATTATATGATATGGCAGGGCTTAATGAAATACCAAAATGTTATCATTTAGGGTTTATTCTAGGTCCGCGTATCAATGCGGGCGGTAGAGTAGGAAAGTCAAGTTTAGGGGCTAATCTCCTATCTACTAGTTGTTCTAATGAAGCAAATAAATTAGCTAAAGAACTTGAAAAACATAATAATGAGCGTAAAGTAATTGAGTTATTAATGATAGAAGAAGCGATGGAAATTGCTTTGACACAACAAGATAGTAGTTTATTATTTATCGTAAAAGAAGGATGGCATCCAGGCGTTATAGGAATCGTTGCCGGCAAATTAAAAGAAAAATTTGATAAGCCGGTGGCAGTTATAGCTTTAAATGATGGGATTGGTAAAGCTTCATGCCGTTCTATTTTAGGTATTGATTTTGGTGCTGAAATTATCAATGCTAAAAGCAAAGATTTGCTAATAGCAGGCGGAGGTCATGCTATGGCGGCAGGTTTTACCGTAACGGCTGAAAAATTACAAGAATTGCAGAATTTTTTTAATAATGCTTTTAGAATTAGTATAAATAAACTAGAAAATTATAAGCATGCGGAATATGATATTGATTTAACGGTTAATAGTGTGAATTTCCCTTTAATGGAGGAATTAAACACTTTAGAGCCTTTCGGTCAAGGAAATCATGAGCCTATATTTAAATTTGATGATTTATTTGTATTAAAAGCGGATATCGTTGGAAGTAAGCATATTAAATGTATGCTTGTTCCAAATAAGCGAGGCTTTGGTAATAAAGCCTTATCTGCTATTGCTTTTAATTCGGTAGGAACTGCATTTGAAGATGTTTTATTAAGCCCTAAAGCAAAAAATATTGCCGCAATAGGAACGTTAAAAACTAATAATTGGCAAGATAATTATACTATTCAATTAATTATAAAAGATATACTTCTAAAAGAGTAGATAGACAAGTATATATAATAACAACTTAAAAAATAATAATTTATGCGAAATTTAAAGAAAACAAAAAATACTACAATTTCTAAAGACTTAGCAGAAGTACAAGAGCATTATCAAGATTATCCTTATCCTTTCAGAGACCCAAATCAAGAAAAAGAATATTTACTTGCAACATGCGGTGAGTTCTTAGGAGAATTAAACCATTTTCTATATCAAGGAAAAGAAAATTTTAATAATAATTTTAGATGCTTAATAGCAGGCGGCGGCACCGGTGATTCGACTATTTATCTTGCCGAGCAGTTAAAAGATAAAAATGCCGAAATAATATATCTAGATTTCAGCAAGCCTAGCATGGAAGTAGCACAAAAACGTGCAGAAGTACGAGGTCTTAAAAATATTAAATGGATTAATGATTCAATATTAAATATACCTAATCTAAAACTTGGAAAATTCGATTATATAAATTGTACCGGCGTGCTTCATCATTTAGCAAATCCTGATGAAGGTTTTAAAAATCTAAAAGATTCTTTAAAGCCGACCGGCGGTATGGGTTTAATGGTATATGCTAAATACGGACGTACCGGTGTTTATCAAATTCAGGATTTAATGAAAATGATAAATAAAGATACTAAAAGCCGTGTCGAAGAAGTAATGAACGGGAAGCTAATTCTAGATAATTTGCCTGCTACTAACTGGTATAAAAGAGGTTGGGAATTATTTTCAGATTACCAAAATTTCGGTGACGTCGGAGTTTATGATATGTTCCTGAACAAACAGGATAGAGCCTATTCCGTTCCTGAGTTATATGAATTCGTAGAAAAAGCAAGCTTAAATTTTGTTGATTATCTTGATCCTTTAGAGAAAATTTTATTAAGACCGGAAAATTATATAAAAGATTTTTCACTTCTACAAAAAGTTAAAAAGATGGATAAAGTAACTAGAGAAGCAATTTCCGAAATACTTACCGGTAATATTATTAAACATTCATTTTACGTATCAAATCAAAAAGATAGTGTAGCCTCTCTTGATGACCTTGATAATATACCGTACTTCCATAATATTGCCAATTTTGCTAAACAAATTTATGAGCATTTGGAATCTAATCCTTCAGCAGTAAATAATGCCATTAATTTTACTATTAATAATGGGATATTAAATAATGTTAATATCTCAATGTCGATATTTAGAAGCACTAAATATATTTTTAAATATATGGTAGAAGAGAAAAGTTTAAGAGAAATATTTGATGCGGTACGCAACGAATTAAACCAAGAAATAAGCAATGAGGCCTTATTAAATGAAGTTAAAAACGTATGCATGCCATTACTTAATACAAATGTGTTATTGTTAAAATCAAAGGATTGCTAGAGTTACGTGGATTGATTTATCCGTCATTGCGAGAAGAGGTTACCAGGGTCGTCATGAGCTACGCAGCCGTAAGCTGTGCGGCAATCTCATGAAATAATAATAAACTCCCAAGATTGCTTCGTAATTTTCTCGCAATGACCATTTACCGATTACCTGCTCGCAATGACGATTTGGGTTGACAATGTGCTATTAACGTTGTTAGTATGCTTTTACATACATAGCCAGCTCTTATAAGCTAACAAGATAAATAATTCTTTAAACCGCAAGAATAAATAAAACTTTCTAAAAATCTAATTTGATTCCTAACTTAAATAAGTATATTACTTACCTTTAAACTTGATTGCTAACTCAACTTTTCAATTATAATCTATTAATAATAAAATAATGAACACAACTAATAAAGAATCCACAGCAGAACTTAACAATACCGAATCCAATAACAATTATAATAATTTTGCAGAGAACGGTAATATTATTAATTTAAAACAATTAAAACGTAAATTACCGGAGGAACTACAAGCTCAAGCAGAAGAATTAAAAATTGAAAATATTAATTCATTACTTAAACAAGAATTAGTTTTTGCAATTTTGAAAAAATCCGTAGAGCAGGGAGTTTTAATAGTGGGAGAGGGGGTACTTGAAGTACTACCTGACGGATTTGGTTTTTTACGTTCGCCGGAAGTAAACTACTTAGCAGGCCCTGATGATATTTATATTTCTCCTAGTCAGATTCGTCGCTTTGGTCTGCGTACCGGTGATACTGTAGAAGGTCAGATCAGAGCTCCAAAAGCCGGAGAACGTTATTTTGCTTTACTGAAAGTCAATAGAGTAAATTTTGAAGACCCTGCTAAAGCTTATCATCGTGTTCATTTTGATAATTTAACCCCCTTATATCCTGATGAAAAATTAGGATTAGAACTTGAAAATAATAGTAAAGATAGTAAGGATTTTAGTACACGGGTTATTGAACTTGTTGCCCCTATGGGTAAAGGACAACGTGCATTAATAGTAGCACCGCCTCGTACAGGTAAAACCGTATTATTACAAAATATAGCACATGCAATTACAACCAATAATCCGGAAGTATTTTTAATAGTACTGTTAATAGACGAAAGACCTGAAGAAGTAACCGATATGCAACGTTCCGTGCGTGGGGAGGTTGTTAGCTCTACTTTCGATGAACCGGCAAGTAGGCACGTGCAGCTTGCAGAAATGGTTATCAAAAAAGCAAAGCGTTTAGTAGAACATAAAAAAGACGTGGTAATTTTAGTAGATGCGATAACACGTTTAGCTCGTGCTTATAATACCGTAGTGCCGTCATCAGGTAAAGTATTAACGGGCGGTGTTGATGCTAATGCTCTTCAGAGACCTAAAAGATTTTTCGGAGCAGCAAGAAATATTGAAAACGGCGGTTCGCTTACTATAATCGGTACGGCTTTAATTGAAACCGGTTCTCGTATGGATGAGGTAATTTTTGAGGAGTTTAAAGGTACAGGTAATTCCGAGATAGTTCTAGATCGTAAGATTGCCGATAAGCGTATTTATCCGGCTATTGATATAACTAGATCAGGAACTAGAAAAGAAGATTTATTAGTAGATAAAATAATATTAAATAAAATGTGGGTTCTTCGTCGTATTATCGATCCGATGGGTAGCAGTGAAGCAATAGAATTTTTACTCAAAAAACTTGAAAATACTAAAACTAACGGTGAGTTTTTTGAGATGATGAAGAGTCCTGAACGTCCTAAGAACGGTCTATAAGTCAATTGATACCTATATTGTGCTTCGTTGTGCGTCGGCTCGCCTATTATATTATAGGCTGCGCTCCTCATGCCTGTCACAGTATAGGTCTGCATTGACTATAGTATTCTAAAAAAGTATATAAGATCATGAGTATAACACCTGATTATTTAATTGAAAGAAGACAAATAAAATCTCGTTTGTTAATTTGGAAGCTAGCAGCTATTATTTTAATTGCGATCGTATTCTTACTAGTCGGTAAAGATTTTGCTCCAAAAGAGGTGTTACCTATTAATAGTAATGAAGACTATATAGCTTCCGTATTAATAGACGAAATAATTCTTGAAGACGAAAAGCGTGACAAAAAGCTCAAAAAAATAGTCGATGATTCTCATATTAAAGCGTTAATAGTTAACGTAAATTCTCCCGGCGGTACGGTAGTCGGCGCTGAAAAAATTTATAATATTCTGCGTAAAATATCCGCAAAAAAGCCGGTAGTGATCGTTATGGGAACAATGGCTGCAAGCGGCGGTTATTTAATCTCTCTTGGAGGTGATTATATTATCAGCCATAACGGAACTATTACGGGTTCAATCGGTGTAATACTACAAACAGCCGAGGTAACGGAGCTTGCTCAAAAATTGGGGATTAAGTTTAATAATTTCAAATCGGGTGAATTAAAAGCTGTCCCAAATCCTACCGAAAAACTGACGGAATCAAAGCGATTTTTTAATAATGATTACTAAGAATTATTTAATAGATAAAATACATGATAAGCTGAATTATCTTTCTAAAGAAGATGTTAAAGATTCAGTAGATTTAATTTTAGATTATTTAAACGAATCTCTTAAAAAACAAAAGCGTATCGAAATCAGAAATTTCGGTAATTTCTCTATCCGCAAACGCAAATTTCCTGACAGCGAAAAATTCTATAATACGGTTTATTACAGAATGCCTAAAAATTTATTTAAGGAGTAAATAATAATATTCCATGGCTCTTCATATTGAAGATTTAGAACTCTTCAAAAAAATATTATCGATAGATGGGAAGCTGATTATTCAAGCACTTAATATAGACTCTTTTATATATCACGATATTATAGGTAATGGGAAATATGATTCTTTTTTTGAAGCATTATATAATTACTTAAATGATAGTACACCAACAATCATGCCTTTAGTATCTGAATAAGAAAGAATATTATCCTATTGTTGAAGAATTATGTAATGAATCTTTAAAGGAAAAAACATCATCAATAATGATATATTTAGAAAAAGAATCTGATAATCACCCTCACCTAGATGGGAATATGAAGAAACTTTAGAATATTCTTTAAAAACTAGAAAAAATTATGATAAGCTTAAACCTGAACCCGAAATAGAAAGAAGCGAAGATGAACCTAATTTAAATTATGCAGAATTAGATTTAAAATATTATGGAGAATCTTTAGACTATTACTGAAAGGTTATAGGGTAGGGTAATAAAATTTTCCTCTCACTTGACATTATAATAATAGGCAGCTATCTTAAGTGTAAAATTAAAACAGGGTATTTATGATAAGGTATTTAATAATTTTATTTGCTTCTATAGCTTTAATTGGTTGTACCGGTCAAAAAACTACAAAACCCAAAGAAGTAGTAGAGCTTGACGGTGATCCAAGCTATGCAATTATGCAAACAATCGATAGTACTAACAGAAATATCGCTAGCACTACTTCATCTCTTCCGAGTACTCCAGCTAGATAGAAATGCTTGCTATTATTTCTTCTGCTAAAACTCTAAATTTCGAGAAGTTAGCTCCCAAGACGGAGCTGACGACTCCAATGTCCCTTACGTTAACTAATCAACTACTTTCTACACTCCAAAGATATTCTGAGAATCAATTATCGAAAATAATGAATATAAGTGCAAAACTTGCATATATAAATAAAGAAAGATTTAAGGATTTTGATAATCAAGAGAGTAAAGCGGCTATTTTTGCTTATGCAGGAGATGTTTTTAATAATATACATATAGAAAAATTAACTAATCATGAATTAAATTTCCTGCAATCACATTTGCTTATTATATCAGGACTTTACGGAGTCTTAAAACCGCTAGATACTATTAAGCCGTATAGATTAGAAATGGCAACAAAATTAAATGAAATAAATTTAACAAACTTTTGGCAAGATGAAGTCACTAATTATATTAATAAAATTCTTGCTAAACAGGAAAATAAATATTTACTCAACCTAGCATCACAAGAATATTCATCTGTAATAAACCCAAATAAACTTAAATATCAATTAGTTAACGTTCATTTTAAAGAAAATAGGAACGGTAAATTATCAACAATCGGTATAAATGCTAAAAAAGCTCGAGGGGCGATGGTCAAGGTTATTGCTAACAACCTAATTGACTCACCTGAGCTACTTAAGAATTTCTCATATTTAGGTTATGCATTTAGTACTAAACACTCATCCGATAACGAATTGGTGTTTATTAAGAGTTAAAATAGCAGGGGTGAAATACCAATAGGAACGCTTCAAGTTATTAACTTTAATTAAAAAATTAGTATTTTCTTTACAAAATAGTGGGTTTACTTTATAATACATGCCTATTTATTAATAAGTATTTATTATGATAAAAAATCCTAAATCTTCAGCAGTCTCAAAATTTAATCCTATAGCATTGTCACACAATAAAATAATAGAGTCTAAATCAAAAAAGTCTTTAATTGTAGCGGGGGAATGAATAGAACCATTAAAAAATGTAAAAAGTTCTATAGATACCAGTGCAGCAATAGCAACAACTCTTTTAAACTCTTTAGATAGCAAAACAACAAAAAAATTGGGTATTCCACAAGTAACAAGCCTAAAACTTAATACACTAAAAACTTTATTTGATAATTATGAATATAAAAATATTCAAGAACATAAAGTGCTGAAAGAAGCCGTAAGCAAATATCATGTTGCATTAAAAGCGAATAAAGAAATTAGCATTTTTATAAGCCCCAAAACTTATAGTACTCCTATTGTAAATAAAGAACCCGAAACTATTAATTTTATAAATATTTTTCTTCAACTTCAAGGGATGATCACTGCTATACATTGCAGTATAATGAATAACCATGTGGAAGTAGCAGAAAAATTATTTATAGATATATTGTCAAAAGCAAATATAGATTTAAATATACTTTATTTGAGTTAGTCAATCAGTTTATATCATGGAGTATGGAGATAAAATTATTAAAGATTTAACGCCTCATATAAGGCATTATTACAATATTACATATACGCTCTCTACCATGTTAATTAATAATAATCACTTAGATGAAGCTAAAAAATTGCTTACGGCAGCACTTAGCAATATCACTATAGATGATCAAGTAAATGCCAAAGATATAGGTTGGTATCAGTATAACTTAGGGGTTGTTTATTATAAAACTGGTCAGTTAGAACTTGCTATAAAATATTATAATAGTGCAATAGATAGGTTACCTGAAGAGGAATAAATCATATATAATTTATGGACTATCTATGGTTATCACTCTGATTCAAAAAATATAGAAAATTTACTAAATAAGATGCCTGAAGGTAGACTTAAAGCTTTACTAAAATTAGGTCGAGACTTAAATAATATCACCAATGAAAAATTAGAGACAATGAATTCTAAAAATTTATTACCTTACCACGTTCAAAGTTTTGCGCTTTATAAATATACTGCTAAATATAATGCTCTTTCAGATGAGAGAAAAATTGCACAAAAAATACGTTTAGCAAAGGATTTAAATACAATAATTTAAAAAACTGATGTCAATAATACTGATGAGTTACTTGTACTTTCGGTTGTCATTTATACAAAACAATTGGATATAGCACATAATATATTAAATAACATTCCTAACAACGATATTGCTATTTATAAAAGTTTAAATTTATCTACTTTAGCAGCTTTTCCTGATCCAAATTCTATATAATTTATAATGCAAATACACTAAAAAAAGAAGAAATAACAGAAGTCCTTAATGCTGCCAGCATCTCGCTAATGGCAGAAGATGCAAAAGAATTTGTTTCTAAAAATGCTCAAAACGTTTTACAAAATGTAGAGAAAGTTTTAGAAGACGCCCCTCAAAATGAAGAAACTTTAGAAATGGGAATAAATACTGCTTTACTTAATAATGACATAAATAAAGCTAAGGAATATGCAAACCAATTAAGTAAGGAAAAACAAGAAGAAATTTTTACAAATGATTTTGGAGAAGTTAATGACGCAGAGGATTTAGATCAATTATTTAAGCAATATGATGCAAAAAAATTCATCAGTATTATTAGCTTAAAAAAACAACAGCTTCATATATGGGACTGTTGCGAGATGAGAGGATAGCAGGTATAATTAAAAAAAACAAAAAATATGTTCATATGTCTGAGTATCAAATGATAATGGTAAGTTTAGATGAGTTAATAAGTGTGGATCATCAATATCGTAAATTCAAAAGTTTATTCAATTTTAAAGCAGTTGAAGCTGAGTTATTAGCAGTAGAATGCGAAGCTAACTATAAAGGCTATGGTATAGTGAGGCTGTTTAAATGTTTGCTGCTGCAATTTATGGAAGACTTATCGGATCGGGAATTGGAACGTTATTTAGCTGATAGCACAGCGGCAAAATGGTTTTGTGATTTTGCTCTTACAGAGAAGACGCCTGATTATAGTGTATTTAGTAAAATACGTAAAAAAATAGGCACTAATTTACTATCAAAAATATTTGTAAAATTCCGAGATCAACTACGAGCACAAGGCTATATGGGTGAAGTATTTACCTTTGTAGATGCTTCTCATTTAATCTCAAAAGCTAATCTTTGGGAGGAACGTGATAAACTAAGAACACAAAAATATGATAAATTGAATAATGAGACTCTGCCTAAGGTTGTAAAGGATAAACAAGCTAAAATTGGCTGTAAGGGAGCAAATAAATTTTGGTATGGTTATAAAAAACATGTGAGTGTCGATATTCAATCAGGAATGATCAATAAGGTTGCAGTTACCCCTGCAAATGTTACTGATAGCAAAGGTTTTAAGCATGTTATGCCAAGCTCCGGTGCTACATATGTTGATAAAGGTTATTGTACAATCTCTGCCAAGAATGCAGCAGCTAAAAAGGGGTTCCATCTTTGCTCAATAAAGAAAAATAATATGAAAGATAAGAATTTTGACCTTGATAAATATTATACGAAAATCAGAGCACCTTTTGAGAGGGTATTTTCAAAAGATAATAAACGGGTTAGATATATAGGAATTGCCAAAAATCAATTCTCTGAATTTATGAATGCCATATGTTTTAATTTAAAACGATTAGTGGTTTTAACAACTTTAATAGCTTAGAGAAATTTGTTAATAAAAATCCTAACTCTGTAAACAAATCTCTATTAAATTACTATACTATTGAATAAATTTTATCTCAATATTAAACAGAATTTCTTTTTAAAAATATTTGGACAGAGCTAAATATTTATTTATCTGTTTTCCTCTCATTTTACTATTAAAAATTATCTCGCAACAGTCCCTATATTAATGCAGCAGGAGGACTATCAATGCGGACAGGTAAAACATCTTTTAATCCTATTTCTATTACTCCGCCATCTTTAAACATGAGCTGTAGCGGTATAGATGCTTATCTTGGTAGTTTTTCGCTTATCTCAGGTGAAGAGCTAGTACAGCTGATGAAAAATATTGGTACGCAAGCAAAAGTTTATGCATTTTCATTGGGTCTTAAAACTTTTGCTCCACAAATAGAAAATGCCTTAAAAGATTTAAGAAATCTTGCTATGGAAATGAATCAATTTGCTAAGGGAGATTGTGAAATGACTAAAGCTATTTTCGCTTCCATTTTGCCTAAAGATTCAGCCATGAGAGAATCAGTTTGTAGAGATTTACAATCCAGCTCAGGGTTTGATTATTTTGCTGCCGGCAAAAAATGTCGTAATGATTTAGAGCAAAAACAAGCTTTAGCGAATGTCCAAAATCAAGATCCAGAATTAATGCTTACTGATTATAATATCTTTACTAAAGCAGCAGAAAAAGCAGGAATCCCTGAAAATATGAGAAGTGCCATTATGTCAATGACTGGAACTATAATAGTGCGAGATAATAATGTTTATTTCCTTGAGTCACTTGCTCAAGATGAAAAGAGCTGGATTACTCATTTAAAAGGTGGGGAATCTGCATCAATCTATACATGCGATAACAGTAATTGTTTAAATCCAGTAATAAGACGAAATATTAGCATTGCCCCAGAACAATCATATCAAGGCAAAGCTAAAACAAAATTGGATGAATTAAAGAGTAAACTCGCAAGCAACAATGAATTTAATAATGCAGATATTAGTTTTCTATCATCGATAGGGGAAGCATTTCCAATATATGATTATATTACCTTAGAAGCAATATCAGGAGTTACTATTTTAGAGAGTTCGTCAGAGTTAATTGCTAGTTACAGTTTATTGCAGCATTTAAAGGAAGTGATCTCTGAAGTACGTAAAGCAGTAAACATGCTGAAACCAAAACAAGTATCAGATCATCATTTAACCGCCTACTTAAAAGCTTTAGATAGAGTGCAACTTTTTGCTCAAGAAAAATGGAGTAATATGCTAACAAGTAGTGATCAGATTGATAGAAGAGCAAGATTAATAGAGCAACATTTAATCGCTAAAGAGAGGGCTTAATTATAAATTAAAATTAGATGAGCAAGCAGATAAGCAAGCACAAAAATAAGCAAAGAAGATAAAAAAATAAAAAGAATATGACAGATTACGTAATACATACATTTGGTGGAGGAGATATATTATGGCAAGTTTTTAATGGCATAGGAAGAGTATTTGCCTCAAATAGTGAATATTTTACTCCGGTAGGTCAGTTTGCTTTGACAATTGGTGGTATTTGGACAGCAACTCGTGCTATTTTTAGAGGTAATATTGGTATTTTTGCTATGGAATGGTTTTTTCCATCCTTATTTATTTTTGTCTTTTTATTTGCTCCCAAAGCAAATGTGTGGCTCAAAGATGAAATATCAATGCAGGCTCCTGTAAAAATTGATAATATTCCAGTAGGTGTTGCTTTTTTTGCTTCTATATCATCAAAAATAAGTCACTCTTTATCAGAGACGCTCGAAAAGCATTTACTTCCACCGGATGAAGGGTTATCAAGCAGGCAGAATGGTATCATGTTTGGGGCAAAAGCTATCGGTAAAATCAAAGATATTCAAATAGAGGATCCAGTAACTTTAACCAACACAAAAGAATTTTTAAGACAATGTTTTATGAAACCTTATATCATCGGCAATATTTTAGGCAAAAAAGCAGAAGCACAAAGAGCCAGTGATATAATTGCTTTTATCGAACAAAATATGCCGAATAATTTTGGTATTTATTATAAAGACCCAAATAATTCTACTATTTCTTTTAAAACCTGCAAACAAGTAACTCCTTTAATTAAGGTAGCTTTTAATAAAGAATTAAATGATATATTACTAACTAAATTTGCAAATAGCATAGGTATTAGCTCTAATAGGCAAGAGCTATTAGCAAGTAGATTAAAAGCTATGACATCTGATACTTTAAAATATCTTAAAAAAGAACAAACAGATATTCACCAGTGGATGAAGCAAGCAATGCTACTTAATGCTAATCGTGAAGCTTATGATGACTTAAGAGAAAAATTCTCACTTTCTAGAATATATCCTTAGTTAGTTAGTATGAATGTGACCCGCGGGTTATTTCAGCAATCATTTTCTTACTTGGTTGCAGGAGAGATGGCAGCAAATATAATGCCTATCTTACAGTCAGTATTTTTTGCTTTAGTAATTTGTCTTGGGTAAAATAATGAGTTTAAAAGCGGCTTGGCTAGATACGCCTCTTGGTTCTATGCTGGCAATTAGTGATGAAAAATTGCTTTATTTGCTAGAGTTTGTTGATAGAAGAGGTTTGGAGCGTGAAATTGAGAGGCTAAGGATTAAGACAGAATCTGCTATTATTCCTGGAAGCACTGAACCGATTTTAATGATTGAAGAGGATCTTCAATTATACTTTAACGGTACTTTACAAAAATTTAATACGCCTATATGGCTTTTAGGAAGCCCATTTCAAAAAATGGTTTGGCAAGAATTAATTAATATACCTTACGGTGAAACACGAAGCTATTTAAATCAGGCTAAAGCTTTGGGCAAACCTAATTCTTATAGAGCTGTTGCAAATGCTAATGGTATGAATCAGTTAGCAATCATTGTTCCTTGTCATCGTATTATTAATAGCAATGGCAAACTTGGAGGCTATAGCAGGGGATTACATCGTAAAAAATGGCTTATTGAACATGAGAGAAAATTTACAGCAAATTAGAAATATTTTACTTGAGAATGCTACTATTCCTGTAGAGCGTAGAGCGCTATTCTTGAACACTAGAGAAGGAGAGTATGGAGAGCATGACTGATTTATTGGTGTTACCGTGCCGACTTTACGTACAATAGCTAAAAGTTATTATAATTTGGATATGGAGGATTTAAGCCAACTTATTACTTCAGAATTTAATGAAGAGAGATTTTTAGCATTAGCTATTTTGATTATGCAATATCAGACAGCACAAGATAAAGAGTTTTTGTATAATTTTTATTTAAACAATATAAAACACGTAAATAATTGGAATTTAGTGGATGCATCAGCTCATCATATAATCGGAGCTTATTTATGGAATAAAAAAAAGGATTATCTCTTTACATTAACAAAATCGGAAATTCTATGGGAAAGACGAATAGCTATAGTTGCTACTTGGTATTTTATCAAAAATAATACATTAGATACGACTTTTGAAATAGCAAAATTACTCTTAAACGATAAACATGATTTAATGCATAAAGCAGTAGGCTGGATGCTACGTGAAGCAGGAAAAAAAGATGAAAAACAATTAATAGATTTTTTGGATTGTTATACTTTACAAATGCCAAGAACCGCAGTTCGTTATGCTATAGAGAGATTACCACAAGAAGTGTACAAAAAATATCTTTTAAAAAACTAGATTTATATTTAATCTATGCTAATATTTCATTTTAATTTATTAAGGGTATTATTATGCTAAAAACATTACTAATTAGTTTTATAACTTTAATTTGTGCAGTAAGCTATGCTGATAACCAAACAGCTCAAAATCCTAATGCTACAAATTCTTCTTCTGATCAGCCCGATGATTTACCTGCAGAGGCAGCCGTTCACTTTGCACAGCCTTGGGCAAGACCTACAACAAATGTGCAAGGTAAAGTTAGCAATTCTGCTATGTATTTTACATTAATAAATAGTAGAAGTAAGAGTTATAATTTAGTGAATATATCTTCAGATAAGATAAGTGGAATAGAAATTCATCAAACAATTAATGATCAAGGGGTTAGTAAAATGGTAAAAGTGGATTATCCATTTTTAATTGCCGGTAATATTAATGTTGATTTTAAGCCCGGTGACATGCATATTATGCTTTATGACCCAAAAGTAGATTTAAATGTAGGAGATGAGTTTAAAATAACCTTTTTCTTTGATGACAATACACGAAAAATAGTGAATGTTAAAGTCGCAAATGACAATCCGTATAATAAAACGGGGAATTGAAGGTTATTGTTGCATGGTGCACTCTTCTATGTCATGCCCACAAAGGCGGGAATCCAGTAAAACCTATAAAAAACTTGTTTTTTTAGGTTTAATGTGTAATTTTTATATCAATATATTAAGGTTATTTTTTCTGGATTTCGGCTTTTAGCTAAAAATGACATAGGACACTATACACATGACCCTAGAAATTACCGGAAGTGAGTTAATTAAATCTAAACTTATAGATGCTCCTGAACGTTCAGGGGTTTATCGAATGTTTGATGTTAACAAGCAAGTTATCTATGTTGGTAAAGCTAAAAATTTAAAGAAACGCCTTACTAATTACATTAAAAGCACTTTAGATAATAAGACGCTTCGGATGATTGCAAATACTTGTTTTTTAGAGTATAGCATCACTAATTCCGAAGTTGAAGCACTACTTTTAGAAGCACAGCTAATCAAGAAATTTCAGCCGAAATTTAATATTCTTCTTAAGGACTACAAGTCTTTTCCTTTCATTAAGTTACGTTTAGATCATGATTTCCCACAATTACTAAAATATCGAGGTAAAACTCTAAGTGACGGGAAGTTTTTTGGTCCTTTTGCCTCGAGTGCGGAAGTTAATACTACTTTGACCGAACTACAAAAAATTTTTAAATTACGTTCCTGCACGGATAATTACTTTAATTCACGTACTCGCCCTTGTTTACAATATGAAATAAAACGTTGTTATGCTCCTTGCGTCGGTAAAATAAACAAGGAAGACTATAGAGACTTAGTAACTCAGGTTAAAGATTTCTTACAAGGTCGCACTAAAGAACTCCAAGAGAACCTATCTAGAAAGATGGAAGAGCTAAGTAGTCAGATGCGTTTTGAAGAAGCGGCAGAAATTAGAGATCGCATTAAAGCACTTAGTTATGTGCAGCTTAAGGCAGGAGTTTCAGATGTCGTTAAAGACGCAGATATAATCGCTATTGTGGACAAGAACGGGCATTATTGCGTGGAAGTGTTTTTATATAGGGCAGGGCAAGCATGCGGTAATATTCCTTATTTTCCTACTTCTACCGAAAATAGTACCAAAGAAGAAGTATTAGAATATTTTTTATTACAATTTTACCAAAAACAACACGTGCCTGCGGCAATTATAATTAATCATGAAATTAATGATAAAGAGAATGTGATAGAGGCGATTAAGAAAATCAACAATATACTTCAGCTTAATATTACAGTACCTAATAAAGGCGGTAAGGCTAAATTAGTTCAAAATGCCGAGACAAATGCTTTATTTTCTCTAGAGCAGTATTTGAAGAAATTTGCAAAAAATCAAGAGATTATGTTTGAAATTAAAGAGCTATTTGGTCTTTCTGAAATTCCTGAAAGAATTGAGATTTATGATAATAGCCATATTCAAGGTAAGTTTGCGGTTGGAGTGATGGTAGTTGCTGGTAAAGTCGGTTTTGATAAAAAAGAATATCGGGTTTTTAATGTCCATGCTCCCTCTCTCGTATGTCATGCCCGTGAAAGCGGGGATCCAAAAAGGTTAATGGATTCCTGCTTTCGCGGGAATGGCATAAAGAACTGCGGGGATAACATAAAAGGTGACGATTATGAGATGCTCCGGCAAGTCCTAACAAGACGGCTTACAAGGTTAAGGCAAGAGCCGCATAAATTGCCAAGCTTAATGATTATAGACGGCGGCAAAGGGCATTTAGGCGTCGTTAAAGAGGTGATGGATAAATTTGAAATGAATATTCCTTTTGTTTGTATGTCAAAAGGAGTAGATAGAAATGCCGGTTTTGAACAGTTCCATGTGATAGGTAAGGAAGTATTTACTCTAGATAAGAATTTGCCGGTTATGAAATATTTACAAATCTTGCGAGATGAGGCACATAATTTTGCCATAAAGAATCATAGACTAGGTAGATCACGTGCTATAAAAATATCAAGCCTTGACGATATAGAGGGTATAGGTGAAACTCGAAAAAAAGCATTACTGCATTATTTTGGTTCGTATAAAGCAGTATGCGACGCAACCATAGATGAGCTTGCTAAAGTAAATGGTATTAACAAGTTACTTGCTGAGATAATTTTTAATGTTTTGCACAGAAAAAACTAATATTATAACTCATGAAAAACCTAGTTGTATGAGTCGCTATGTTATTCCCGCGGAGGCGGGAATCCAGTCACTAAAAAGTCTAGACATACTAAATTTTAAAAATTAAAAGCTCGATTTTCTACTTGTCACTGAATTTCCGCTTCCGCAGGAATGACATCACGCAGGTTTCTGGATTCATGCAATAAGGCTAGCTTTTTATATCCTCAATAGGATCTTTAAGTTCTTGGCATGCTTCGCCTATTAATTTAGGTTCATCATTCTGAGATAAATCATTAATATTAAATTTAGTTAAGTCAGGATAATATGGAGTCATTGTACCATGAATAGAATAATTTAAAGTTCCTGTCATTAAAGAGTTAACAGCATCATTTTTTTGCTTAGTAGAGTAATACATATTACGCATATTTTCTGAATACGTAGCTATATCAGCTAAAGTGCTGCCATTAATGTCATCACGTGAATTAAGCTTAAATTTTATTCTCCCATTCTCGTCTTCAATAGGAATTATTATGCTATATTTTCCTTCAATACTATTTTGCTTAGACATAAAATCCTCATAATTCAATTATTAACCTTGAGTTAATATATTAAATTATTTAAAACTTCAAGTAAATAGATAATATATTTTATATGACTTTCCTCGTAATGACATTAGAATACCACCATCCTAGAATAAATATCACAAGACTCACCATCGTCCCTATAAACACTCCTCTAAGGTTGAAATATTGCAACGATAAAGAATAATATTCCCATATTAAGAAGATAGCTGCTCCGCCAAGTGATGATAAGACCATTATAGTTTTAGATGTTCTGATACCAAAAAGCGTTGTTATTAACGGTACTAATATTACCGGTCCCCAGAAACCAGTGAAGAATACTACTAAGTCAATTACATTACTAAATTTTAAAGCTACAATTATTGCAAAACTTCCTATTATAACGTTAATAATTCGAGCAATTAATAATAATTTTTGCTGATTTTTAACCTTAAAAATAGGATTGATTATATCTTTAACAATAGCTATAGAAGTAACGTTTAAATCAGAATCAGCAGTAGACATAACGGCAGCTAAGAGTCCGCTCATTACTATCCCTTGAATTAAAGTCGGGATGATTTGGTTGATTAAATAAGGTAATACTAAATTTGACGGTTGGTTTGGATAAAGCTTATAAGCAATTAAACCATTTAAAGTAATGCAAATCAAGAAGAAAAAATATATAGCGGATTTTGCATATATTGCTTTAGTTGTTTGCGTAGGATTTTTATTAATTAAAGCTCTTTGAATAAATGTAGGATATAGATTCATGACGCTAAAACTTAAAGCTGCTGCAATTGTATAAGAAAGTAGGTTGCTCTGATCAAAATTTGCATTTTCCGTAGGTAGGTTATTAATAAAATCTACAAAACCGATTTTATTTAAACTGATAAAAGTTATGGTTGGTATAGCAATTATCATCGCCAAAAATTGTAGTAAATTAGTAAAAACAATAGATTGTAAACCGCCTATTGTAGTATATATAAGTACTATACTATAACTTAAAATTACCCCATTTACATCATTTATTTCTAAGATATATTGAAAAATATAGCCGCTTACGCTTATTTGAGCAGCCAAAAACCCCACTGAAACGATAACCGAACTAACCCCTCCGATAAAACGACCTATATTACCGTAATATGTACTCAGGATATCGCCGATGCTTTCAGCTCCGTAATGTTTGGCAATTAAAGGCACTATATAGATTGCAATTAATATATCTATAGGTATTGTAAGTATAAGAGCGTAAGCATAATACTCATGCCCCAAAAAAGCCTTTTCCATAATGCCGAAAGTGGTGGCTCCTCCGACAGAACTTACAAATATCGTAGCTATTAATAACCGCTTACTATTTTGCGCTTTACTTTCAACATTTGCATAGTTCTTAAAACTACTATGTTTAGCTCGGTAATATATACCAATAAGTAGAATAGATATTAGGTATATGAATACGATAATATTATCAATAGGTAAATTAAACATAAATTAGATTTTAAAGCTCAAACTTAGCATTTGTTCACAATATATATGTAGTCAAGAATGCTAGATTTATAATTATGTGTCATAATCTGTTCCAAGAAGTTCAGTATCCGGTGTCCAAATATCTTGGTTGGGATCATATTTATATATTTTACCGTGGGGTTTAATTTTTTTTCAGTAGTTTTTTTCTTTAGGGGATAGTTAGCGTTTAATTGAGTTGTAGTTTTTATATTTTTACAATATTTATGTATTTTAAAAATACCTATTTTAAGTTGCGGCATAATTAACCTTTATTTATGTAAAAAATAAAATCATTATTAACATTAATCAATAATTATTTCAAATAAAACATAATAAAAATTAATAAGTCAATATTTTTTAAATTAACCTATATTAAAATAGTTCTATAGGTCATTATTGAGTATGTTTAAGAAACCTATTCATGTACTTCACCAGCTAATTCAAGTCCCAACTCTTCAGGATTTTCATCAGCAACCACAACAATTTTAGATATTCTTGAACCGGTATAGAAATTTGTAGTATCATTTAATTTTTCTATATCTTTAGTGGTAACAAGAGAACTATCTATTGTGCTAGAATTATTATTTTGAGACGCTATTGCAAGGCTTAAAAAAGCTTTTAATTCAGGTTTATCATCGGGTACTAATTCTATTAGTTTTTTATCTCGATGATCTGCTCCATATTATTAAATTTAACCATTTATGTGTAGCCTTCATGAATAACTAATTGAAGAGGTGTATATCCATCTAAATCTTTTAACTCTGTTGAAGCTCCTTTTTCTAGTACAAATTCAGCTATATCATAAAGTTTGCGGTAAATAGCCTTATGTAGAACTGTATGATTAAACGAAGCTTGAATATTGATATCATCACCTTGATGATCTAAAACCTTTTTTATAAGATGTTTTAGTTGAGCGGTTTGAAAAAACTTGGATTGGTAAAAAGAATATGCTCCGTAAGTGATGTGAAACTGTTCGAATAGTTTATCTAGTGTAATGTTGTAGCCGGAGTCTTGTGCAGAAGATGAGGATATCAGTGGTACTTCTTGAATGGCTGATAAACTAATGCTAGGGATAAAATTGGAAGAAGCAATAGGAGTTAGGATGTCGTCTTGCTCTAGTAAGGTAATATCCAGACACCATACCTGTATCATAAGAAGATGTTTGTTCTGTTATTAGAGTAGCCATGTTCGTTTCTATTTCTCTAACTTTAGCCATCAAATTACTATAATCATTTACCTTAAATTAATATATTAAATAATATGAATTTTCAAGGTGAAAATCACTTAAAAAAATCCATAAAATCATTGGATTAAGCTTTGTTGTGTGGTTCGATGTTATTCCTGTATGGCGTTGTTATGTGGATCAATTCCCCCTCTGTCATCCCGCGACTTGATCGCGGAATCCATTTTAAAATACTAATATTAGTATTTTAAATTATTTTTTTGGATACCGTGGTCAAGCCATGGTATGACATCTTAATAATTTAACTCATCCTTGTTAAAAACCCTTGACTCCTTGATATTCCTATAATATCCTATAATTTCCCATTAAATCCCAAATTAACCCAATGAATGTATTTTTATCTAAGTATGTAAATGGTGTTGATAAAAAGAGTAGGGTGTCGGTGCCGGCGAATTACCGTGCGGTACTAGGGAAAGAATTATTTAACGGTGTAATTGCTTATCCGTCGATTAGGAATAATTGTATAGAGGTGTGCGGTATTTCGCATATCGAGAAATTAAGGCAGATGATAGAGACGCTTGATCCTTATTCCGAGGAGCGTGATGCGTTTGAGACTATGATATTCGGGGAAGCTGTACAACTTTCCTTTGATGGGGAGGGAAGAGTTATATTGCCGCAATCTTTAATGAAGCATGCAGGAATCGAAGAGCAAGCATGTTTTGTAGGTAAAGGGGTGATTTTTGAGATTTGGCAGCCGCAGAATTTTGAGAAATATTTAAATGCCGCTCAAAAAATTGCTCATGAAAAGCGGTTAACTCTAAGGAATGCTCATTAATGATACAATCTCACGTGCCTGTAATGCTAAATGAAATGTTAGAGGCCTTAAGCCCAAAAGATGGTGAGTCTTATTTAGATTGTACGTTTGGAGCAGGAGGATATAGCAAAGCAATATTAGAAAGCTGTAACTGTTATGTCACAGCCTTGGATCGTGATCCAAACGTGATTAAAAGAACCGAAGAAATTCAGCAAAATTACGGTGAGAGGTTTGATTTTGTAGAAACAAATTTTGCGGATAGTTTTGCAAAGCTTAAGGAAAAAAAATTTGATGGGATAGTGCTGGATTTAGGTGTTTCATCAATGCAGTTAGATATAGCAGATAGAGGATTTTCGTTTTTGCATGACGGACCACTCGATATGCGTATGAGCGGGCAAGGGCTTAGCGCCGAGGAGTTTGTAAATACGGCAGAGGAAAAAGAGCTAGCTGACGTAATTTACAAATACGGAGATGAGCGCTTTTCACGAAGAATTGCTAAGAGAATTGTAGAATATAGAAAAACGGCGAGAATTGATAGTACAGGCAAGTTAGCCGAGATTGTTAGAAGTAGTATAGGATTTAGAAAAGGCAAAATTGATCCTGCAACTAAAACCTTTCAAGCCATTAGGATTTATGTAAACGATGAGCTTGGGGAGTTAGAGCAGTTTTTAGTGAATGTAAAAAATATATTAAAGAAAGACGGACGTTTAGTTGTGGTGTCTTTTCACTCTTTAGAAGATAGGATAGTTAAGAATTTCTTTAAAGAAAATTCGGAAAAGCCGGTAGTAAGATCAAAATATGCTAAAGACGACATGACGATTGATCCAAATAAATGGCTTAAGATTATTACTAACAAAGCTCTAGCACCGTCAGATAAAGAAGTAGGGCTAAATATTAGAGCGAGATCGGCAAAACTTCGAGCAGCAAAAGCGATATATGAGTAATTAATTATGAGTATAAGCAAGCTTCACTATTTAACATTATTGATAACAATTATAGCAATATGTAGTTTGTTTAGCATAAAGGAGCGAGTCTCAACTCTTGATTATCAATTAAGTAGCGTTGTAAAACAGATAAATAGTGAGAATAATAATATTCATATTTTAAAAGCAGAGCAAGCTTATCTACTTTTGCCGGCTAGATTAGAAAAACTTGCGGCGGCTTATTTAAAATTAGAAACAGTTAAATCTTATCAAATGATCAAAGATCCGTTAGGGCCAAATATCGATCAAAATATTAAATTTAATCATAATATTAGTATTTCCAAGAGTAGTAAATGGCGTTACAAAAGAATTACAAATAATAAGTATATACAGACTGTTTCGAGTAGAGTGAAGGATACTCGATGAACTTCAAAAATTGGCTACGTCATCCTACAAGTACTGCGGTACTCACGTATTCAGTATACGCTCCATTTCTCGTCTTGTGGATTCCTTGCTCTTTTTTCTTGGTAGGATTGTTGCATGGCTTGGAAAAAGCGTTCGATGTCATTCCCGCGAAAGCGGGAATCTAGGGTAAAGCGAGATAAATCGAGCTTTTCAAAAAATCTTGATTTCAAAGATTTTTTACTTTTCGAATCAAGTTTTGAAAAGGTTTTAAAGTACTGGATTCCCGTTTTCGTGGGAATGACATAAGGATTGCGGAAATATTAGTGTTTGAAACACCATAAATAACATATGAAACAAATTTTGGAAAAATGGAAACCTACAATTAAAAGTCTAACAATTTGGAATGTTTGTAGTAAAAATACAAAAATCCGATTATTAATGGTTATTTGTGTCTTTTCTTTTCTTTTTTGTACTTTATCTTACAGATTGATAATCGTTGCTACGAATGTTTACGATAAAAATATTAATTCCTTTAAAAAAAATCATCAATTTAGAAAAGAAATAGTTGATCGAAACGGTAATTTATTAGCAGTGAACCTACCTTCTGCCTCATTATTTGCTAATCCACAAATAGTACTTGATCCTGAAACTTCCGTAAAAAAGCTAGCAGAAATTCTACCTGATATTAATAAAGCTAAATTACTTGCAGAACTTAAGTCAAATAAAAGCTTTATATGGGTAAAAAGGGATTTACTACCTAGTCAGCAAGAAAAGATAACTAGCCTTGGGTTACTTGGTTTTGAATTTGAAGAAGAGCAGAAACGAATTTATACCTTTTCTAATTTATTGTCGCATGTTGTCGGTTATGTAGGTAGAGACTCGGTAGGGCTTAGTGGCTTAGAGCTCGCTTATGATAAGTATTTAACTAATTCTGATTATGAATTAAACGAACCAAAGAATCGGAAAGAACCGCTTCAATTATCTATTGATATCAGATTACAAAGTATTTTAAGCGAGGAGATTGATAAAACTTTAAAGCAATTTAAGGCCATAGGAGCAGTAGGCATTATTGCTGATCCAAATAATGGTGAGATTTTAGCATTAGTAAATAAGCCTGATTTCGATCCGCATTATCCGAGTTTAGCCAAACCGGAAGAGCTGTTTAATATAGCAAGTCTCGGCATTTACGAAATGGGTTCGGTGTTTAAGGCATTAACTATGGCAGTCGGCTTTGATACCGGTGCAATAAATATGAATGATGCTTATGATATAAGTTATATGAAAGTAGGAGGATTCCAGCTTAAGGATTATACGCCAAGGCAAGGATGGCATAGTGTACCTGAGATTTTTCTATATTCTTCAAATATTGGCACAAGTCAAATTATGCTTGAAATCGGTAAAAGCAATTTTAAAAAATACTTAAAGAAATTAGGTCTATTAGATCAGTTACAAATAGAATTACCTGAACGAGGTACTCCGTTATTTCCTTCTGAGAAAAGATGGAATGAGTTAACGAGTGTTACTATGTCGTATGGCTACGGCATTTCGATTAGCCCTTTGCATTTTGTTAGAGCAATGTTACCGGTTGTTAACGGCGGTACTTTATATGATCTTACTTTATTAAAAAGAAAGGATGAAAAAGTAATAGGTACAAAAGTTTTTAGTGAAAATACCTCCACCCAAATGAAGAAATTATTTAGAGCGGTAGTCAAAGAAGGTAACGGTAAAAGAGCAGAGGTCAAAGGCTATCTTATCGGCGGTAAGACCGGTACGGCAGAAAAACTTTCACAAGGGGTAGGGGGAAAAAAGAAATATCTAAAAAATAGTAGAGCGTCATCGTTTTTAGGTATGCTGCCTGCATCTAACCCGCAATATATTATTTTTATTAGATTTGATGAGCCGAAACCGACTAAAGAAAGCTTTGGCTTTGCAACTGCAAGTTGGACGGCTGCCCCTACTGCCGGTAGAGTATTTGAACGTATGATATCTTTATATGGTTTAGAACCGATAGAACAAAGTGAGGAAGAAAGTTAAAATATTACCTAATAATTATAGATTTTGTCATTGCGAGCAGGCATTGTTGCGTAGATCGGTAAAACCTACTTGATGTCATCCCCGCATATGCGGGAATGACATAAAACGATCTGTGCAACAAAAAGCCTAAATTTTCTGGCAATGACGCATTTATAAGCTAAAAAGGAGGTTTTTATATGTCAAAAAATAAAAATATAACAGATAAACCTAGTATACCTATCCCACGGCTTAAGTCTTTTGATCCTACGACAACAATAAATAATATTATATCAAAACAACTATTTATATCCACAAGTTCCGAGGCACAAGAAGAATTAGAGCTTAGCGATAATGATAAAAGACCTAACCCTAGTTGTTGTGAGTTATTGTAGAATCCATATTCATTTTTTAAAACTGTACAAAATAGAAAATTAATTTATATTTTGTATACGGTTGATATGGTCGTTGGGTGGTTGCGATTTTTCTATTGTCACCCCGTGGTTTGACCACGGGGTCCAGTAAAAATGACCACACAAAATGTTGTTTATATAGATCCCGCGATCAAGTCGTGGGATGACAACCTAATTGCTGATCAAGTCACGGTATGACACAGTACAAAACTATATAACAAAAAACTATTTATGTTAAAGATAAAACAGGAAATATATAAAAATAGCTTACAAATAATATTAAAATTGCTGTTTGCTTTGCTATGTTTTTTTATAATATTATTTCCGTTAGTGAGTTATAAAATAAATATTCAAAGCAGAATCTTTCCGGCGATGGAAATTATATTTATTTATTATTTTATGTCGTTATATTCCTTAAATATTTTTAACATATTTTTTTTCGGTCTATTTATAGATCAAATAAGTGGTATGCCTATCGGTACAAATTCGCTAGTTTTTTTATCGGCATATACGATTTATAAATTATCTTCAAAATATTTTGTAGCTAAAAACTATTTAATAAATTTCATTATTTTTTGCGTTTATTGTTTATTTATATTGAATTTTAAATATTTACTAATAACAATCAAGAAGCTAGAAGCAGACGGATATTTAATAATTTTCTTTCAATTTTTAACAACTATATTTTCTTATAATATAATTCGTCTTATACTTGACTCTCCTATGAATTACTTTAAAAAGTATGCTAAATAAGAAAATACTACATGGTGAGTTAATTTCACGAAGAGCCTTTATAATCGGATTAGGTAAACTCGGATTTTTATCGTTGCTTGGAATAAGAATGTTTTATTTACAGCTTATTAAAAGTGAAGAATATAAGACTTTATCGGATAAGAATCGTATTAATTTCGTTGTACTGCCACCGACTAGAGGAAGAATTTACGATTTAGACGGCAATATTTTAGCTACTAATAAACCATGTTATCAGCTAGTAATAGATAGGAGCATTAATAATAATTATAGGGATGAATTAGAAATAATTAGTAATATTCTAAATTTATCTCCGGAAAAATATAATTATATTAAGCAAAAAATTAAAAAATCTAGTCGCCACACTCCTTTAATAATATTTGATCAGCTTGATTGGCAGCAAGTATCAATGATTGAAGAACAAAAGCATAAACTCGCTTCAATATTTATTGATATAGGTTATTTAAGGTTTTATCCTTTTTCAAGCGTTACTTCTCATTTAATCGGTTATCTTGGTCAAATAAATGAGCAAGAGAAGCAGGAATTAAATATACATAGTTTAAGCAATTTTAATATCGGTAAATCCGGTATTGAAAAATATTACGATAACAAACTAAGAGGAGCATTTGGTTATAAAAAAGTTGAAGTAAACGCTTACGGTAAGCAGGTAAGAGAAATAGCAGGCACCCCTACTAAATCGGGTGAAGATATGCATTTAAATATCGATGCGTCTCTTCAGCAAAATATCCAGCAATATTTAAATCCTAAAGGTTCTTCGGCAATAGTTATGGATACTAAAACCGGAAATGTACTAATTTGTGCTTCCACCCCAGGTTTTGAATCAAATCATTTCAGTAAATTATCGGAAAATTATTGGCAAAGTTTAATGAGTGATCCTTATAAGCCTTTAATTAATAAGGTAATACAAAATTCTTATCCTCCAGGCTCAGTTTTTAAAATAATTACCGTACTTGCAGCCCTTGAAGTAGGCATTAATCCTAATAAAACCGTTTTTTGCGACGGTAGCTCTGCTCTTGGTACTAATAGCTTTAGATGTTGGAATCATAGCGGACACGGAACGTTAGATATGATGTCTGCTTTAAAGCATTCTTGTAATATTTATATGTATGAATTAGCAAGAATAGTAGGTCCGGATAAAATTCTTGAAGTTGCAAGAGAATTTGGCCTCGGCTCAAAAACCGGTATTGATTTAGCTCCTGAAAGTAGCGGGTTTGTACCGTCAAAAGAGTGGAAAAAGAAAAAATTAAAGCTTCCTTGGTCAATAGGAGATAGTTTTAATTTAGCAATCGGACAGGGGTTTCTAGGGGTAACGCCGATGCAGCTTGCAAGGTTTATTACAGCTATTGCAAGTAATGGTAAACTGTATACGCCTAGAATATTAAAAAATGATCCGGAATTTTATAATGTCAATATTAAGCCCGAAAATATCACAATAATCCAAGAAAGTTTGTATAATACCGTTAATGTTGCGGGAGGTACGGCGTATTATAATAGAATTTTAGGCAAAAATAGGCAGCTCGCTGGTAAAACCGGGACTGCGCAGGTGCAAGGCAAACTAAATGCTAAAGATGATTTAAGCCGTAAATCTATTGCTTGGGAGAGGCGTAATCATGCCTTGTTCTTAGGCTTCGCTCCTTATCACGATCCTAGTTATTCCGTTACCGTCTTTATTGATCATGGCGGAGGCGGTAGTAAAGCCGCCGCCCCTGTAGCTCGTAAAATTATGTCGGATGTGTTGGATAAGTATTTATAGCTTTTTTCAGTTTTTAGTTTGTGCTATTATGTGTCGTAATGTGTTATTAATTAAAGATAGGTTACAAGATGGCAAGACTGAATTTAACTATTTCGGACGAACTAAATAATAGTTTAGCATAGTCAGCAAAAAACTTAGACAGATCAAAAGGGCTATAGTATGTAAAGCAATTGAATATTATCTACAGGAAATACAAGAAGATTCAGAAGAGGCTAAAATTGCTTTGCAAAGAATTTAATGCCCCTGATTTTAAAACTTACACTACTGACGAAGTTAGGGAATGGTTAAAAAAGAAAAATGTTTAAAGTTATATGAGAAAATAAGGCATGTGCAGAATTAGCTGAATTGTGTGGTATCCAGAAAACAACTTAAAATATTAATAATATTAGTATTTTTAACTAGACCCCGTGATCAAGGAACTAGGTGACAATGGCAAAACTGATCCATGCGGATAATGCTAGCTTTATATAATTATATCTTAACTCATATCAAAAAATACTTTATTTTAGTTAGTAGTTTGTGTTATTAATAACTAGGCTTTGCGTGCGGAAAATTAAATTAATCTATTTTTTGTTGTAAATCATAAGATTTTTTTGAAATAGGAATAACTATTATTGCAAAAATCTTATTAATGTTCTTTTACAAAACTTAGGAATTATTATAGAGGTATATATATGTCTAAGAAAAAGCAGGACGATCAAATAATAAAAGAATTAGAAGAAAGACTAGCAAAACTTAAAGGCACTCCTCCATCACTTGAAGAATTAGAAGAAAGGTTTGCAAAGCTCCAAGATAGACCTTATATCCCCATAAAAAAATCTGGTAATGAAGTAGACGATCTAATTGAGCAGCTGCAATCTGAGCTTAAACTAGAACAAAAAAGTAAAAGCCTTAATGATCAAAAAGACCAAGCAATACGTGATAGGCTAGATAAATTAAGAGAAGACAGTCCTATAACGCAAAAAAAGACACCTATAGATCTTTCTTTTAATGATACTAAATCAATAATTACCGATACTATAGATGCTCAGGCAGATATAGCTAGTTCATATGCTAATCGCTCTACCGAGTTAGAGGAGAAAAAAGCATTACTCCATTTAGCTAATAATCTAACTGAAGCGAGAGATATTATTAGGGATATACCCCCTATATCTAAAGAATATGTGCCTAAACTATTAGATGTTATTGCTAGTGGGTTAGGTAAAATTTATGAAGGAATAAAGAAAATAGCTTCGCCTGCAGTTAATATTATAAAAGAAATAGGTAGTAGTCTTGTTAATTCGATTAAATCACTTCCTCACAAATCTTCCAAGCAACAAATAAAATTAAAGAAGTTATATAGAACATATGTTGATTTGAAAGGAATAAAGCCAAAGATAAAAGAAGAGTTTCTTAAAAAACATTATGAGCGAATTGATCAGCTGCAAACTCCTAAGGAAATATTTGTAGAAACTGCCAAAATTACTAAATCTATAAGGATAGCCGGAAAACAAAAGATAAATACTCTTAAACAACAACAAATTATTAATAGAATGAAGCAGCAAAGTCCTACTGCTTTTATAAATAATAATTCATTTACACCGTCTAATACTCCTACTAATAAAGCAAGGTCTTCCAAGAGCAACCAAAGGTAAATGCTATGTTATTCCTGTGAAAGCAGGCATCTAGAAAAATAACCCTTAATATTGGACAAAATTATACCTTTAACAAAATAAGCATATAAAAAATTTTTTATATGTTTTACTGGATTCCCGCTTTCGCGGGAATGACATACTGAATATTCGTATAAGGACCAAGGTATTTAAAGATTATTCTACTCCGTTCATTCCGCTTGTCTTAGCTTTATCAAACGAAGTATCTTTAATTGCTGCTTCGGTAAAATCGGCATTTGTTAGGTCGGAGTTATTAAAGCCCGCCTGATCAATTTTAGCTAATTTAAATATACTATCTGTTAATATTGAGTTTGAAAAATCTGTTTTAGTAAGTATTGCTGCAGAAAAATTAGCCTCTTTTAAAATAGAATTTTTTATTACCGTATTTGTTAGGTTAGCATTTTTAAAGATACTATTTGAAAAATCTACTCTATCAAATATTAAGTTGCTCAAGTCAAAATTTGTTAAATTCATATTTGCTAAGTGAGTTATTTTTTGCAAATCTTTTACCGAACTTATTACTATATTATTTGGTAGAATTTTGTTCGAATTATCACTATTTAAAATAATATTATTAGAAATATTAGTATTAATAAAACCGGAATACGCTTGGTAGTTAATATTATTTATTTGCGAATTAGAAAGGACGGAATTAATAACCGCAGTATTTGTTAGATTGGAATTTATTAGAGCTACTTGGTTTAAATTGCCTAAAGTAATTTTAACATCTGAAAAATTTACGTTTTGTATTAAAGATTTAGAAAAATTTATATTATTAAATTGTCCGTTAGTTATATTTGAGTTTATTATTTCACTGCTGTTTAAGTCAGTATTAATCACTATAAATTGTTTAAAATCATTATTGCTAAAAATATTATTAGTATAGCTAATATTATCTAAAGTAATATTTGAGCCTTTAGTTTTATTAATCCTTACAAAATTAGCATTACTATTTTTTATTGATAAATTATTAAATTTATTATCGTTTAGACTCATATTATTTAATATCGCATTATCGATTTTAAAATGATTTAAAACTGAACTACTAATTGTACTATTTTGTAAATCACATTTAGTAAGGCTAATATTTTGTAATGTTGAATCTTGAAAGGAAGCGTATGAAAAGCAAGAGTTATTACTTTGTACGTTATTAAAATTTACTTCATTAAAAATACTTTGTGTGAAGTTAGAATCCTTAATTATTACTGCTGTTAATGTAGTTTGACTTAGGTTGCTAGATTCAAAATAATTATTAGTAAAATTGGTATTATTTATTACACTTTTTTCTAAATCCGTACCGTAAAATATTGAATTTGTTATATTAGTATTTTTAAAACTATTATTCTTTAGGTTAGCTTTTTGAAAATTAACACCGTCGATAGTATTATTGCTCCATAATACATGACTAAATTTAGAATTTTCAAAGTTGACATTTATTATAGTAGTTTTATTAAAAGTAGTATCGCTAAAATTTGATTGAACAAAATTTGTATTTTGTAATGTTATATTGTGAAAAATTGAACCTTGAAAGTCAGAATTATATCCGGAAATATTTTTTATTACCGAATCTGCAAAATTACTTTCTTGAATTATAGCATTTGTAAGTATTGCTTTGTCTAAATTGCTACCTGCAAAATCAGCACGTAATATTTCGCAGGAAGTCAAATCTATTCCTGATAAATCTTCATTTATTAGCTGTACTCCTATTAATTTTACTCCTTTTAAATTTGAACCGAACTTCTCTTTAAGGTTCACTTTAAGGTTTTTAGAATTTTGCGATATTATATAATTCCGAATTACCGTACTTTGGCTATCCGTAAGTAATCCGTTCGCATCACGAGTAGATTCGGAGCAGCTGCTTAATAACAAATAAATCGTAATTATTGATATGACTTTAAGCATTTGCTTCCTCATATTCTTCTTCATTTATTCTATTTGTAGGAGGTATATGTAAGCTTAATAATTTTAATTTACGATGCAAAGCCGATCTTTCCATACCAACAAATGAGGATGTTTTTGAAATATTATTATTAAAACGACTCATTTGTGCCGATAGATATTGACGCTCAAAAACTTCTCTAGCTTCTCTAAGCGTCATAGATAACATATCAAAGCTATCTTCAAGTTTTGTAAGATTAGTACTATTTGCTAATATTTCAGAAGGTATCATATAAGGTTTGATAATTTCATTATTACCTGTAGTTAACGGATTCATAATTAAAGTCCATTCAACAACGTTACGTAATTGTCTAATATTGCCCGGCCATTCATAGGATTGAAGAGCAGCAATAGTTTCATCGGCAAAGCTACGTTCTTTTAAACCTGAAAATTTTGAAAGTTGCTTAACAAAATACTTAACGAGTAGCGGTATATCTTCTTTTCTTTCATATAATGAAGGTACTTTTAGAGAGGATACATTAAGGCGATAATATAGATCTTCTAGGAATTTGCCGTTATTAACTTCATCTTGTATATTTTTAGAAGTACCGGTGATAATTTTTATATCAATTTTAATATTTTTTCCGCAAGGTTTTGTAATAGTTTGATCTTTAAGGAATTTTAATAATTTTACTTGGATAGGAATAGGAATATTACTGACCTCATCTATATATAAAGTACCGTTATTGGCAAATTCTAAGATAGTAGGGCGTTTATTATTTGCCTGCTTTTCCGATTCGCCGAATAATTCTTGATTGATTTTTTCCGTAGTCATACAGGTAGGGCTGAAAATAATGAACGGATTATTAGCCCTTTTAGATTGTTTATGAATTAATCTTGCTGCAAGTTCTTTACCGCTACCGACTTTACCGTGAATCATTATACGACTGCTAGAACTAGCTGCCTTTTCTATGGCCATTTTATATTTTAAAGTTACCGAACATCCGCCTACTAATTCAGTTTTATCTATAACCTTTGATTTTAAATCTATATTTTCGCGTTTTAACTTTGTTACTTCACAAGCTCTTGTAAGTAAAATAACTAATTTATCATTATTAAATGGTTTTTCTATATAATCGTAAGCACCCATTTTTATAGCATTTACTGCTGTTTCTATAGTACCGTGACCGCTAATAATTATTACCGGCATTAAAGGATAGCGTTTTTTAATTATCTCTAAAATCCCAAGCCCGTCAATTTCGCTTCCTTGAAGCCAAATATCAAGTATAACTGCAGAGACCGGTTTTTCGGAAAGTATTTTAAGGGCTTGAGTACTATTAGCGGCAACCTTAGGGTTAAAACCTTCATCTTTCAAATTTGCAGCAATGAGATTTCGTATACTCTCTTCATCATCTACTATTAAAACATCTAGTTGTGACATTACAATTTACCTTAAAAATATTAATACTAGGTTCTTGCGTACGATTTCTAATTGATTTACTATTTTACGATATTTTTTAGCGAAAATTAATAAGATTTTTGAAAGAATTAGTTATTCATATTTCAAAAAAAATCTTATAATTTGCAGCAAAAAATAGTCAAAATTAAATCTTTTTAGAAATCGTACGTAAGAACCTAAATATATACGTTAATGCCGAATGTAAAAGAAAGCAACATTTTTTTATAACATTTTTGTCACAATAGCTATTTATAATGTAAAGGTTGGCTAAGATTACATAATATTAAAATTATTTAAGGAATTTTAGTTAATTTTATTTGCAGTTTGTAGTGTTATAAATGATTATATATAATGAGAGGGGTAGGATATCCAAGTCGTCATTGCGAGCGACCGACCGTAGGGAGCGTGGCAATCTCATGAAATAATAACAAGCTCCTGAGATTGCTTCGTCAATTACTTCGTAATTTCCTCGCAATGACGACGACGATTGTGTATCCAACAGTAAAACTGATTTTAAAAATTATGCTTAACATCTTTTTAATTATTATTTCATTATTTATTTGCTTAATAACCTACCTATTTATCAGCAAAACGGATATTTTTACAAATTTATTGATTTTAAATAGCTTCACGACTTTAGTGAGTTTATTGATTTGTTGTTTAGGTTTATACTCAGGCAATAGTTCATATTTGGATATAGCAATTATTTATTTTCTTCTAAGCTTTATAGCAACAAACGGATATTTAAAATATTTCATAAATGAATCGAATGAAAACAAAACAGATTGATAGACATCTTGCCAAATTCGCTTATAGAGAGGAATTTGTAGGAGACACGAAACGCAGCACCGCAGCGTACACAAGCGTACGTGAGGATGCGAGTATCGGATCGACGCACAAATTACCTCTAGAAGTAGAGTGTGGGAAGATGTCTAATACGGTAATTTTAGGATGCGGTCTTAGCGGCATGTTAACGGCGCTTTCTTTTGCACAAAAGGGTATAAAAACTACTATATTCGAGAGTAAATCGGTAAAAAGCCCAGAGTTTTTTAAAGATATAAGAACTACTGCTTTAACGCCGCATTCTAAAAATTTCTTATTCTCTATTGATATATGGGAAGCGCTTGAGAAGTTTGTAGCAGAAATGCAAGACATATATGTAGTAGATAATAAGGCTTCAGAGATATTAGACTTACGAAATGACGCTGACGCTGTACTTGGATATGTGGTTAAGAATAGTGACTTTAAAAAAATGCTATTGTCAAAAATAACTAATAATCCGTTGATAACATTAATTGATAATAATCAATATCAAGAGGTTATAAGCCATAATGACTACTCGATTATAAAATTTAATGATAAACAAATTAAGTGTAATTTATTAATTATATGTGACGGAGCAAATTCAAAAGTGAGGTCTCATTACTTTGCTAATGAAATTGAGAAACCTTATCAAACTGCTCTTACATTTAATATTAAGCATGAAAAGCCGCATGAAAATTGTGCTATGGAGCATTTCCTGCCGCTTGGTCCTTTTGCTTTGCTGCCTTTAAAAGATCAATATGCTTCATCCGTAATATGGTCCACTTCTTCTGATCAGGCTGCTTTAATTGTTAATTTGCCTGTAGAAGAAGTGAGGTTTTTAACTCAAAGAAATGCCGGTAATTCCCTAGGTAAAATTACTATTGATAGTGAGATTAGTAGCTTTCCACTAAAAGCCCGTATAGCAAATAGATATTTTCATAACCGTATAGTGCTTATTGCCGACACTGCCCACACAGTACATCCGCTCGCCGGACAAGGGCTTAATCAGGGCATAAAGGATATAGAGATTTTGAGTATGATAGTTAGTAATAATGGCACATTACAAGAATATCAAAAGCTAAGGCAAGAGGATAATTTTATTATGTATAAGCTGACTGATGAGTTAAATAATGTTTTTTCAAATTATTCCAAAAATTTAAGATGTTTAAGACAAATAGGATTTAAGGTGATAAATAATTTTAAACCTGTAAAAAACTTGATTACTAGCTATGCGATGGGGAAGAGGTGAGTGTTCTTTTGTATCATTTCTAGCTAGTTCTGATGTCATTCCCGCGAAAGTGGGAATCCAGTAATCAAGAATCGATAAAAGCATTATTTGTTTATACTTTTTAAAAGATGGATTCCCGCTTTCGCGGGAATGACATAGAATGTGAAATAACATAGAACATAATTTTATGAGATATGCGTGAGTAAAGAAAATTTAAGCAGTAAATCATCTATTAATACTCCTGAAGAAGGAATAAAAAATGTAGCAGAAGATAATAAGCTTAAATCTTCAATAAATACCCCTGAAAGAGTAGAGCTTTTAGAAGCAGCACAAACAAAAGCTTTTGAGCCTCCACAGGAGAACGGCAATCGTGAAATAAGCCAGCAGGAAAAAGAACGCTGCAAGAGGATACGGCACTTTACGGTGCTAGAGTTGCTTGTGCCGGAATCGCTGCAAGTGGAGTAGCAATCGAAGTGGTACAGGAGGGCAGTAAAGTTATCGCTAGTCCTATTCATATTAGTAGAAGGAGTAATTAACGTTGGAGAAAAAGTAGCAAAAGCTTATGATCCGGTTGATACACTTCAGCAAGGTGCAAAAATTAAAGAAAAAGGTCCCCCAAGTCCCGGTTTAGCCGATAAGGCATTAAATAAAATCAGGACACTACCCGGTGGTGAAACTGCAGCAAATGTTCTAGAGAAAACATATAAAACATTAGATAGTAAAGCAGTAAGACGTGCGGCTAGAATTGGCGGCGTTGCAGTATCGTTAGTCCTTAATCCCACTCCAGTCGGGGTTGTGGGCTTGCTGCACTTTCTTTATCAGCCGTTGCTTACAATGTTGGAAAAGAAACTTTAGAAGTAAAAGAAGATAAGCGTTTAGATAGAAAGAAAAAACTTTAGAAAATATTAAAGCTAATTATGTGAAGCAAGCAGAGTTAGTAGTTACTACTTGAATAGATAAAGCAAAAGATAGCCCTGAACTTAAAAATGTCTTGGATACTCAATTACCTAAAATTTACCAAGAAAAAGTTGAACCTGAAAAATTAAATACAACTAGAACTAAAGAGATTTTAAAAGTAATACGAGTACTACCTTAGAACCGGTATCTTTAGTAGCACAAGCAAGTTCTGTAGGCGGTATTATAGGCGGTTTAGTAGCAGGTGCTATTAGTGCGTAATATGGAGTCTTATCATGAAAGATCAATTTACGTTGCTAATTAGACCATATTTTCCATTCACTGCAACATAAATTTCGTACTATTCTCAAACCATATCTAACTTCATTACTTAAATATATTAGAAGAGATTATCAGTATAATCTCATAAAAATAAAATATAAGTTGAAAAAATATGAAAAATTTAGTAATTTATTAATAATTCTAAAATAGAAATACAGAATTAGAAAAATATTATTAATTTAAAACAAGAGTTTAATATGAGAGAAGTGGCACAAGAGTTAAAGACGAGAGAAGATTTAAAACGTCCTTTGGAATAAACACTGTGACCTAGCATAGATGATGTTAAGAAAGATGAGTCTCCCAAAAGACAAAAAATTGACCTCAGTCGAAATGATTTATTGTTGCAGAAAATTAATAATAATGATCCTGAAATTGTTCGTGTAGAGCTACCTTATGAAGAAGATAGTAGTTTTTTGTCAATTGTAATTAAAACTTTAGAGAAAAATACTGTAGTAAAAGAAATTGATTTATATGGCAGCAACCTTAGTAACGATGATATAAAAAATCTAAGTAAAATTGTAAAGTTAAATCAAATATCACATTTAAACCTGAATTCTACTTCTTTAGATAGTGAAAAAATAAAAATTCTTATTGATGCTTTAGCAGATAATACCTATCTTGAATATTTATCTTTAAATTCTATTTCGCTGAAAATAGAAGATTTAAGAATATTAATAGATGCTATTAAAAACCACTCTAATTTAAGTTCTTTAGCATTAGGTAGTAGTGAAGTAGGAAATAAAGGAGCAGCAATTATTAGTGAGTTGTTTCATTCAAAACTACCGTTAAAATCCTTAGATATAGGACAAATGAATATTACTACCGAAGGGATAGACGAAATAATATTAGCAGTGCAAAATTAATGTCGTTAAATTTAGGGTATAATAACCTTAGAAACGAGAGAGTCATAAAATTACTGCATGCTTTAATGGCTAATCAATATATTAAAGAATTAATATTAAATGAAACAAGAATCTCCGAAAAAAGTGCAGAAGTAATTGAAGGTTTTTAACCTCAACATCTATTGATACTTTCGATTTAAAACAAATAACTTAGGAGATGGAATAAAATATATAGCATCTGCTTTAAAATTAAATCCATGGTTAAAAACTCTAAATCTTAATAACAATAATTTAACCCATAATAATATAAAAGAACTTACTACTGCATTAACCGAAAATAAAGAGTTAGAAACTTTACTAATAAGCAATAATATTGAAATAGGAGATCTAGGTTTTGAAGCAATAGCGAACATGCTACAAAAAAACAATTCTCTAAAAAAATTAGCGCTTATGAACATTAAATTAGGAGATCTAAGAGATAATAACATAACCAATTTAGGTGCGGAAAGCTTAAAAAGCATTCCAGGTAACATGACGATTTTAGTAGACGGTAATGATATTGATAATTCAATATTTGAGAAGAGCGTTGAGGCTTTAGGAGAAAATAATTAAAATTATCAGTTTAGAAGGTAAAAATCTAGAACACTTAAAAGATACACCGCTTTATAATGAGAATCGTGCACAATATATGACGAGCGTAATTAATGAGATGCGTGGTAAAGGATATAATGTAATTGCAAGTGTCGGCTCTAGTCATCTGGTTAATTTAGAGAAAAACTTAGAAAACAGTAAAAAACATGATATAGGATTTAGTTACATACCTAGAACAATACTACAGAAAGCTTTAAATATTGGAAGTGCCATTCCAACAGGAATGGTTAAAATAAGAGCAAGCACTAAAGGTAATAGTATGGTACAACGGAAAGCTTTAAACGATCAGTCAAAAAGAAACATCTCAACTGGGAGATAACTTGTAATAGTTGAGATTAAATCTTACATTTAGTAAAATAAATTAATTATTAAATGGAGATGAAAAATGAACTTAAATCAAAAAATAATAAAGCCAAAAATAGGGTTACTAGAACTAGCTAAGAGTCTTGATAGCATATCGTCAGCATGTAAAGCGATGGGCTATAGTAGAGATAGTTATTACAGATTTAAAGAACTGTATGAAACTGGTGGCGAAGAGGCATTGTATGAAATTAGTCGAAGAAAGCCAATAATAGCGAATAGAGTTGATCCAGCGATAGAGAAAGCAGTAATGGATATGGCAATAGAATATCCAGCATATGGACAGCTAAGAGTATAAAATGAGCTTAAGAAGAGCGGTATACTTGTATCGCCTGGAGGAGTGAGATCAATTTGGTTACGTAATGATTTAAACAATATCAGTAAAAGGCTTAAAGCATTAGAAGCAAAGATGGCTCAGGATGGTATTGTTCTTACTGAATCTCAATTACAAGTGCTAGAGAAGCGTCGTAATGAAAAAGAAGCTCATGGAGAAATTGAGACGCAGCATCCAGGTTATTTAGGATGTCAGGATACGTATTATGTAGGTAATTTCAAAGGTATAGGTAAGGTTTATTCTCAGGTATTTATTGATAGCTATACTAGGGTAGCTGATGCTAAACTATATACTGATAAAACAGCTTTAACTGCTGCTGATATGCTTAATGACCGCGTGTTACCATGGTACGAGACTCAAGGGATACCAATACTTCGTATTCTTACAGATTGTGGGGCAGAATATAAGGGAAATATAGAGCATCATGCTTTTGAATTATTTCTAAGTATTGAAGGTATAGAGCATACTACTACTAAAGCATATTCTCCTCAAACAAATGGTATGTGTGAGCGTTTTAATAAAACCATGAAACAAGAATTCTTTGATACAGCTATGCGGAAAAAGATTTATACAGATCTTGATGATTTACAATTAGATTTTGATATTTGGTTAGAGCATTTCAATAATGAGCGACCACATTCAGGAAAATATTGTTATGGAAAAACTCCTATGCAAACTTTTAAGGATAGTAAAAAATTAGCTGTTGAAAAGAATAATGAAATCTTGTATCTTGAATACGTCTCTGACAGTCAAAATTTAACTGACAATCAGGTGCAAAATTTATAGTGTCTGTAAGATCAAATCTTGACTTCTACAAACCTGAAAAGCTTGATTTTATGCTGCGTCCACCGTTTGATTCATTCATAAAAGTGAAAGAAATTGAAAAATGGCGCACCCGAGAGGAGTCGAACCCCTAACCTTATGATCCGTAGTCATATACTCTATCCAATTGAGCTACGGGTGCTAAGTTTGAAGTACTTATTTCTAAGCCTTATTTCTTGTTGCTAACATACGAAGAAGCATATATAAAAGCATAGCATTTGTCAAGAAACATAGAGTGTTCTTATGTTTCTCTGAATAATAAAATATAAAAAATTACAATTAATAGTCAAATTATCATATTATATATTGTATATAGAGGTTCATAAATTGATATGAGAAAAAAATGAATAAAATAAAATTAATCATAATTTACTTACTTTGGATTAATATGACTGCACAAGCAGACAATATATCAGAAAGTGCTAAAAAAAATTTAGCAGTAATTAGCTCTTTAAATGTTGAGGAAAAGTGGCAGAAAGGTAATGTAATAAATTGTAAGTCGGGAGAAACTTTATTAGAAGAAACAGAAAAATATAATTCTCCTAAGTTAAAGCGTTTGACTCATTGTAGTTGTTTTGCGTATGCTGCTAGTGCGGCCTTGGGGCTGCCAAATCAGTCTCTACTTCCTCATCCTGAAAGCGATAAAGAAATTTATACCTACTTTATCAAATAAGCAAGCTGAGTGGCTTGAAACAGACGAAGAACGGATGGCATTTTGTTAAAGCAGGAAATCGTGATGATAGTTTTATTCAAGCACAAAAATTTGCTAATCAAGGATATTTTGTTGTATCCGTATATAAAAATGCTAATCCAAAAAGAGCAGGGCATATTGCCGTTGTAGTACCAAGTAGTAAGGATATAGAGAAAATAAAAAATGAAGGACTGGACACGGCTCAAGCCGGTAATATTAATTTTTCCTGTAGCTCTTTGAAAAAGGGTTTTAGGAATAAAAAAGATGCATTTAAAAAAATTTTTATTATTATAAAATATAACAGATATCAGTAAGGTAACCGGACAGTTTTTATTCTATGTCATTCCCGTGGGGCATTGCCTGTGTGGATCGATTTCCTGTTATCATACCGTGGCTTGACCACGGGATTCATAAATATGATAAAAAAATACTAGTATTTTTAATTGGACCCAGCAGGTACAGGCTACGGGGTGACAATGGTGGAATCGATCTACGCAGGCAATGTCTTCTTGCAGCAGCGGGCACCCCCAGTGTTTTAAGTTATTTTTTTGGATACCGTGGTCAAACCACGGTATGACACAGTGGATTTTACTGATTCACGCAACAATGTCTTGCGGGAATGACGCCGATTTATGCAACAACGTCCCTGGTTTGCAGGAATGACATAATCAGCTTTTTTAGTTATTGGCTATTTTAGAGAGTTATGCAACAGCATTTACCCATGAAATTTCTATGCTACCGGCTAGATCCACTTGAGGAGTTTCGCTGTAGCTTGGTAAGTTATCATACACAAGATGAGATAAACCGGCTATTCCGTTTACTATCCCTGCTGTATTTTCATAAGCAAATTTTGCTGCTTCTATGCCTGTATAAGTCGTATTTTTTAATAACTCAAATGTGTTCTCCGGCGAATATGCAAGAGCTGCTCCAACACAAATCCCCATAGCAACTGTAGAATGAACATAAAATCTCCATGCAGCCGTTGATATTGCTGCTTTTACAAATATTCGCATGATAATCTAATATATCAAGTATTGACAAAGTACTTACATTATTTATAACATTGAAAATGTTTGTATTATGAGTATCAAACTAGATTCTTACGAACAAGATATTGAAGATAATTTTGAAAAGCAGCAAAAAATTGATGATAGAAGTGAAATAGCTTTGCTTCAAAAATTTGCAAAAGCACATCTTAGTAAAAAAAGATCTGTTACTATTAGGATTGAAGAACATGATATAGAAGCAATAAAAATTAAAGCTTCTAAGCATGGTTTGCCTTATCAGACCTATCTTAATATGCTAATTCATTCAGACACTACTAAACTCTAAATATTATGACCAAGTATAGATATAATCATGAAAAGAACGTTAAGTTATTGCATGAGCGTGGTATAGGCTTTGAAGAAATAATACAGTCGATTGCTGACGGTAATTTATTAGATATTAAATTACATCATAATCAAGAGAAATATAAAGGTCAAAAAATTTTATATGTTCGAATGATTGCGCAAGTATATGCAGTACTTTATATAAAAGGTGATAAAGATGCTATTTTCCTTAACACTTTATTTCCTAGCAGAAAAGCAAAAAAGGAATTTTTAAAAAATAAGAAATAATATATGCGTTTTATAGAAGAGTTTATAAATAAAGGATATTTCCATCAATGTACCGATTTGGATCGGTTAACTGCTATAACGAAAGAAACAAAAATAGCTGCGTATATAGGCTTTGACTGTACTGCTACATCACTCCACATCGGTAGTTTAATGCAGATAATGATTCTGCGATTGCTTCAGCAGCACGGGCATAAGCCTATTGTAATTATCGGCGGCGGTACGAGTAAAATCGGTGATCCTACTTGGAAAGACGAAGTGCGCAAAATTTTAAGCAAAGAAGATATAGCTAAAAATGCCGAAGGTATTAAAAAATCTTTGTCGAAGTTTATCAAATTCGGTGACGGTAAAAGTGATGCTATTATGCTGGATAACGCAGAGTGGTTAGATTCGTTAAATTATCTAGATTTTCTACGGGATTTCGGTAGCTATTTCTCGGTAAACCGTATGCTGACTATGGATTCGGTAAAACTAAGGCTTGAGCGTGAGCAGCATTTAAGCTTCTTAGAATTTAACTATATGTTATTGCAAGCCTATGATTTTTACTATTTAAGCAAGCATTACAATTGCAGCTTGCAGCTTGGCGGTAGTGATCAGTGGGGCAATATCGTAATGGGAGCGGATTTAATTCGTAAAATAAGCGGCAAAGAAGTATTCGGTATGACGACACCGCTACTTACGACTAGCTCCGGTGCTAAGATGGGCAAGACTGCTGCGGGAGCGGTATGGCTTAATGAAGATTTGCTAAGCCCGTATGATTATTACCAATATTGGCGTAACTGCGAAGATGCCGACATAGTTAGATTTGCCAAATTATATAGCGAGTTCACTCAAGAAGAGTTTAATAGGTTTGAGAGTTTAGCAGCAGAAGATATTAATGCAGCTAAAAAACAGCTTGCTTATGAGCTAACTAAGCTTTGTCACTCGGAGCAGGCAGCAAAATCAGCTCTAGAAACTGCAGTAAAGATATTTGAAGAAGGACAAATCGATGAGAATTTACCTACCGTTGTTTTAGAGCAGGAAGTATTACAAGCAGGTATTAGTGCATATGAATTATTTCATGAAGCAGGGTTTGCTACTTCTAAATCTGAAGCACGCAAGCTTATAAGAGGGAATGGTGCTAAGATAAATGATAGATTAGTCGAAGATGAAAATATGATAATTAACACTAATTTCTTACTCGATAAAAATGTTATAAAGCTCTCTGCCGGTAAGAAAAGACATATATTGGTTAGGGTTTGAATATTTTTCTAGATTACCATGTTCCCTTCAGTTGCAGCATTATTGTATGGCTCAAATATATTATGTCTAATTGAAACTGTAACTTTCAATTAGACAAATTGTATATTTTCTATCTAATGGGCCCTTATAACATAAGTTAAATTCAAATTTAAACAGTAATGACTAAAATAAGGCTTGATGAATATTTGCTGCAAAAAGGTTTTGTAACAGATATTACCATAGCACGAAGTTTGATTATCCAAGGTAAAGTACATAATAAGCATGAGCAGTTAATTAAGCCTGGGATACAGGTTAATATAAATGACACCGACATTAAGGTAAAGCTACCGCAGCATAATTATGTTTCAAGAGGAGCATTAAAATTAATTGCCGCTTTGGATTATTTTAAAATTGATCCCGAAAATTTAGTTTGTATTGATATCGGTAGTAGCACCGGCGGTTTTACGGAAGTGTTACTTGAGCGTAAAGCAAAATTAATTTTTGCCGTAGATGTCGGTTATGGCGAACTTCATCCTAAATTACGCGACAATCCACACATTAAGGTACTTGAGAAGACTAATGCACGATATTTAACCGATAAACAAATAATAACGAAGCCTGATTTAATTGTTTGCGATGCCAGCTTTATTAGTTTAACTACTATATTACCGACTGCACTAAATTTAGTTAAAGAAGATTGCATGCTTATTGCTTTAATAAAACCGCAGTTTGAGGTTGAAAAGCATGAAGTAGCGCAGGGAGGAGTTATTAAAAATCCTCTCTTACATCAAAAAGTATGCGATAAAATCAAAGATTGGCTTGAGAAAGAGCATAATTTTAAAATATTCGGTATAATAGCAAGTCCAATACTAGGAGCTAAGGGGAATCAAGAGTTTTTAATATGCGGAAAAAGAAAAACGGTTATTTTTCTATANAAGGTGTATTTCCAGATGATAAATCAATTCAAAAGATAATATTTTTAGCCTTGCAAAATGCGGCTAAAAAATGGACTATGCCTATAAAAGATTGGTCATTAGCTTTAAATCAATTTGAAATACTTTGTGGGAATTTTAAATATGATTTATTGGAAAATAAAAAATGAACTTACACAAAAAAAATGATTGACTCCAAAAAAGCTCTACCTAGTGTAATTGTTGCTTCGATATGTTATAATATACTTATACATATAATCGTTTTCAATCATGATTTCTTCTTTATTTTTATGATTTGGTATATATAGCAATACCTTTTTTCATAATTGGATTTATTTTTCTAATCTGTATGGAATATAATACTTGGAATCAATCATATTTTAATTTAACAATAGAACCTTAGCCTATTTCTATGTGGAAACAAAGTTTAGTTTCTATATTGTGATATCAATATTATCTATATTAAACCCATATATAATGAGTATATTAAATATTGGTTTTTACAAATATCAAGGAAATGACATTAAAATTATTTACATGTTTATTTGTATATGGTTTTTATAATTGGCAATAATTGGTTATAATATGAGAAAATTAAATAAAAATGCTATAATATTAAAAATAATTAATAAAATAGGAGCAGTAACAATTTGGAGCATAGCTCTAGTATATAAAATGGCTATTTAAATGAATAATGATATATTAAGTGCTTTTTTACATGGCATCGTTTTAGCTCTCGGTTTAATAGTGCCGCTCGGAGTACAGAATATTTTTATATTCAATCAAGGAGCAAAACAGCCAAAGTTTAGCAAGGCTTTACCTAGCATAATTGCAGCCTCAATATGTGATACTATGCTTATATGTATGGCAGTTCTTGGGATATCTTTGTTAATTCTTGAAATTTCTTGGTTAAAATTATCTATATTTATTGTTGGATTTATTTTCTTAATTTATATGGGCTATAATACTTGGAATCAGCCGCCTATTGATCTTACAATGAATTCCGGGGCTTTTTCAGCTCAAAAACAAATTTTATTTGCTATATCGGTGTCAATATTAAATCCGCATGCAATTATGGATACGATTATAGTAATAGGTATTAGTGCTTTAAAGTATAGCGGTCTTGCAAAAATTATATTTACCTTAACTTGCATACTTATATCTTGGATATGGTTTTTTTCTTTAGCAGTTGCAGGTTATAATATTAGAAAGCTAAATAAAAGTAGTACGATTTTAACTATAATTAATAAAATAGCTGCTATTATTATTTGGGCAGTTGCTTTTTATATTGGAGTACAAATATTGTATGAAATCGGTTTTATTAACTAGACATATTGAAGAAAATAATGAAACTATAAAGGAAATAAGTAAATATAATTTAGATTTACGTGATATTCATTGTCCTTTAATTAAATATAAAACTCTAGATTTTAATATAGATATTTTAGATAATTACTCAAATATAATAATAACTAGTAAATATGCGGCAAGTATCTTAACCGGTCATAACTTAAAACAAGATATTTGGGTAGTAGGTAGTAAGTCAAAACGATTATTAGGCAAGGAAGTAATGTATACTGCTAAAAACGTGGAAGATTTGATTAAGCATTTTCCTCCTGATTTATATGAGCAGACTATATATTTATCTTCAAATGAAATTACTAAAGATTTACCTAGCAAAATAGCTAGACATATCATTTATAATGTAGAATATTTGAATGAGCTGCCCGTATCTATTATAAAAGAATTTAAAAATAATATTGATTTTATATTACTTTATTCTCAAAATAGTGCTAGGACTTTAGTAAAATTATTACTGCAAAATAATTTACTAGAGTACTTACAAGATAGTTTAGTTGTAGCCATAAGTTTGAAAGTCGCAAATATAGTTAGACCTTTTATAAAAAATGTGGTTTATTGTGATGATCAAAACCTTAACGATATAATCAAGTTATTATCTGAAAATGCACAAATTCGATAGTTTATTTAAAAGCAAAAATATCTTTTTTATAGCAATAGTAATATTTGTCTTATCTTCTTTTACTCTTTATCATAATAGATCCGATATTTTTAAACTGTTTAAAAGTGAAAATAAGGATTTAAGCCAAATTCCTGATCAAGCAGTAGAAAATAAAGAAAATACTACCCTGGAAGAAAAGGAAGCAGCTCCTCTATTATCTACCAAGTCGCTTTTAAATTACGTAAGTTCTTTAAAGTTTCCTGAAGCACCGACTAATTTAGTAGAACCAAAATTAGAAACTGTAGTCAATTCAGCCTCATTCGGATACAAGGAACAAGGAGCGAAGCCTATAACTAATAGGAGAGCGACGAGTGACGAGGTAGGCGTATGGGTATCACTTGACTATATTAATTACTTATTAAATGTAAATCTATTAGTATATAATTTCATGCAAGATAAGGATTATAGTAAAGAACTAAGAATAGTAAAATCCCGCCTGCTGCCTCAAGATATAAGGAATATTTTAAATAACTTAGAAGCATATAATAATTATCTTTTTTCTAAATCAAGTAGTACGGAAGTAATTTTTCCTACCAACCATAAGTGGCTGGAGAAGTTTATCAAAATTGAAAAAAAACCTTCTGCTATGATGATAAAAGAACAAGATAAACCTCTAATTTTAGAGAACTTAAACTATCTAATCGATTGTCTTTATTCAGAAAAATTTATGCAGGAGTTTGTAAATAAAGATGTTTAGGTTATTATTAATATGTGCTACTTTTTTACTGCTTTATTTCGGGTTTACTTTTATAGAGAGCTTTGATTCAAAAGTTTTTATTAGTTTATATGATTATAATATAGAGACTACCTTGTTCTTTAGTCTTATTTTAGGGCTTTTATTACTAATTTCTTGTTTTATTGTCATTAGATTTCTAATATTAATTATCGATTTACCATCTAAAATACATAATATTTTTAGTAAACAAAAAATTAATCATGATAGATATGCTTTAATTTTAGCTTTTGCCGAATATATTATGAATAATAAAGCTAAATCTGCTTCTATTGCTCGCAAAAATTTATCTTCTGAAGATCTAAAAGATTCACAAGAATTCCATAATTTAATCTTAGCCGTAACTGAAGAGGATGTAGATAGAAAAATTTCCTATTTTCAAAAACTTATTACATCTAAAGAATTTGTTTTTTACGGTAGCAAAAATCTAGCAAAACTTTATTATTATAAATCTTTTTATGAGAAAGCAGAAAATTACGCAACAAAGGCTTATAATTTCAATGAACTTGATATTGACAATTTAATTACTTTAATGCGTTGTTATGCTAGACTTTCTCTATGGACGAAATTTATTTTTATAACGAATAAGCTCGCAAAATTTCATAAACATGAGTCTATGCCGGAAATTGCTGAGTATTATTTATTAGCAGCGAAGCAAGAAGTAGAAAGTAATAATACGGCTAATGCTATAGATTATTTGGCAACGGCTGTAGATTTAAATTTTTATAACGACGAATTACTAGAATTTTACTTTAATTTAAATAATAAGCTTAATGTTAATAAAAAGATCAAAATATTAAAAGATGCTTTTCGTATTATCCCCTCTTTAAAATTAGTGCAGCTATTTAAAAAATTTACTTCTCTATCAGATAGGCAAATTTACGAAGAATTAACTCAAGAGTTAGATGCTAAAAAAGATGAAATATTAATTTTGGCAATAGAAGCTTATTTAGAATTGTAGACGTTGTGATATGGATTCTTTTATGTCATTCCCACGTGGATAGCAAATCGTCATTGCGAGCAACCGTAGACTGCGTGGCAATCCGGAAAAATAATAAAAAAAATTCTGATTTACAGAATTTTTTACTGGATTGCTTCGTCAATTGCTACGCAATTTCCTCGCAATGACGACTTGGATACCTACGCAACAACGCCTGCTCGCAATGACGGATAAGCCGGACCACACAACAAAAACTAATATAAAAATAATTTCTTTGGGTGCTTACTAATTTCTTCATTTACATTATTATTATGGTGATGATAATCAGATTGAATTGTTATTAAATAAGCATTTATTGCTTTAGAAAATTCTTCAGTTTTATAACGAAAGAAATGGTCAGCTCCATTGATAATTTTATAATCAACTTTAATATGGGATTGTTGCTTAGATAATCTATTTGCTAGGTCTTTTACATCATCTGCCGATACTATACTATCATTATCTCCTTGTAATATAAACCCTGGAATAGGACAAGGTGAGAGGAATGAGAAGTCATATTTATGAATTGTATTAACCGGCGGCGAAATAGCAATAAAATGATTTATTTCCGGACGTCGCATTACAAGTTGCATAGCTATCCATGCTCCGAAAGAAAATCCTAATATCAGATTAGACTGAGCATTTGGGTTATTCTGCTGTAACCAGTCGAGAGCTGCCCCCGCATCAACCACTTCACCGACTCCGTTATCAAATTTACCTTGTGACCCCCCTACTCCTCTAAAATTAATACGTAAGACGGTATAACCGTTATCTGCTAAAATCTTATAGGCATTATAAACTACTTTATTATTCATATTACCCTCATATAAAGGATGAGGATGAAGAACTAATGCAATAGGGGCGTTAGGCGAGGTAGCTTTTGCATATCTTCCTTCAATTCGTCCTTCCGGACCGTTAAAATAAATTTGCGGCATAATTATTCATAATATTTAATTTGTTCGATATGATATTTTACCACTTTTTCTTATTAGTGCAACTATTCTTAATTAAAATATGAGTGTATTGACGCATGCCACCATATATACTAAAATGTAGTCAAATCAGTTGGATGTAAATTACAAGGAGTGAGAAGCGCAGCCTATAGATAATAGGAGAGCGACGAGAGACGATGTAAGTGAATTCAAATCATTTGACTATAGCGGATAATAATAACTGAATGGAGCTATATTATGAATACAGTAGATATTAGATTACGTGTTTCAGCAGATATAAAAATTGAAGCAGCAGAAATATTTAAGCAAATGGGGATGACTATGTCAGAAGCCATGAGGATATTTTCCTAACTCAATGTATAAATAGCGGTGGTTTGCCTTTCAAACCACATATTAAGATTCCTAATGAAAAGACTATAAAAACTTTTGAGGATACAGATAAGCAAATTGGTTTAACTATCTCAAATAATACAAAAGAAATATTTAATAAGTTAGGTGTAATAGTTGAGATTAAATCTTACATTTAGTAAAATAAATTAATTATTAAATGGAGATGAAAAATGAACTTAAATCAAAAAATAATAAAGCCAAAAATAGGGTTACTAGAACTAGCTAAGAGTCTTGGTAGCATATAGTCAGCATGTAAAGCGATGGGCTATAGTAGAGATAGTTATTACAGATTTAAAGAACTGTATGAAACTGGTGGCGAAGAGGCATTGTATGAAATTAGTCGAAGAAAGCCAATAATAGCGAATAGAGTTGATCCAGCGATAGAGAAAGCAGTAATGGATATGGCAATAGAATATCCAGCATATGGACAGCTAAGAGTATAAAATGAGCTTAAGAAGAGCGGTATACTTGTATCGCCTGGAGGAGTGAGATCAATTTGGTTACGTAATGATTTAAACAATATCAGTAAAAGGCTTAAAGCATTAGAAGCAAAGATGGCTCAGGATGGTATTGTTCTTACTGAATCTCAATTACAAGTGCTAGAGAAGCGTCGTAATGAAAAAGAAGCTCATGGAGAAATTGAGACGCAGCATCCAGGTTATTTAGGATGTCAGGATACGTATTATGTAGGTAATTTCAAAGGTATAGGTAAGGTTTATTCTCAGGTATTTATTGATAGCTATACTAGGGTAGCTGATGCTAAACTATATACTGATAAAACAGCTTTAACTGCTGCTGATATGCTTAATGACCGCGTGTTACCATGGTACGAGACTCAAGGGATACCAATACTTCGTATTCTTACAGATTGTGGGGCAGAATATAAGGGAAATATAGAGCATCATGCTTTTGAATTATTTCTAAGTATTGAAGGTATAGAGCATACTACTACTAAAGCATATTCTCCTCAAACAAATGGTATGTGTGAGCGTTTTAATAAAACCATGAAACAAGAATTCTTTGATACAGCTATGCGGAAAAAGATTTATACAGATCTTGATGATTTACAATTAGATCTTGATATTTGGTTAGAGCATTTCAATAATGAGCGACCACATTTAGGAAAATATTGTTATGGAAAAACTCCTATGCAAACTTTTAAGGATAGTAAAAAATTAGCTGTTGAAAAGAATAATGAAATCTTGTATCTTGAATACGTCTCTGACAGTCAAAATTTAACTGACAATCAGGTGCAAAATTTATAGTGTCTGTAAGATCAAATCTTGACTTCTACAGATCAACTTCAAAAAAGTATATGCTCTGCTCCTCGCCTTATAGACTCCTTGCTCTTTTTGAAGTTGATCTTCGTCTATCAATTCTTCATTTACTCGAAGTATATAAATTCATGTTAAATAACTCTCGTTTATGTATTATTTGGTTGTTTGGGTTTATTAGCGGTTTTAATCTAATGATTACCGGTAATACTTTAAATTATTGGCTTGCTAAAGAAGATATAGCACTGCAAACAATCGGTATATTATCATTCATAACGCTTCCCTACTCTATTAATTTCTTGTTAGCACCGATTTTTGATGCAGTGCAAATTAAATATTTAAACAACATATTCGGTCATAGATTATCTTGGATTTGCTTAACTAGTAGTGCATTGATATTTCTTATATATATTTTCAGCTTTCTAGATCCTAGTACTAATCTATTATTATTTGCTTTCACGGCTTTAATTATTTCTTTTTTTAGTGCTGCACAAGATACTATATTAAGTGCTTTAAGAACGGAAATAGTACCTAAAGAATCTCTTGGGTTTACTTCAGGAATATATATATTCGGTTATCGGGTCGGTATGCTTTTAGCCGGTTCTGGAGCTATTTATTTATCTCTTTATTTAACATTTAATGAAATATATAAAATCTTTGCCGGTTTAGTATTTATTTATTTAATTTTATTGATGGTAGGAATTAAGTATTGTTATTTAAATGAGAACATACATATACAGATAATCAAGAATGATATAAAAAATAATCAAAATAAAAAAAACATAATAAATTTTATATATAATGCGTTAAAACCTATAGGTTCTGTTTATTTCATTATTCTTATATTAATTTTCCTAGTATTATATAGGTTACCGGATAACTTAATTAATGTTATGATTAATCCGTTTTTGCTTCATCTTGAGTATGATGCTTTTGAAATAGCAAGCGTTGGAAAGTTTTGTGGAGTTGTAGGAGCTATAATCGGTGGACTTGTCGGCGCTGTTATTATGAAACATAAAAATATATTAAATAGTATATTTTTATTTGGTATTATTCATGCTTTAGGACATATTTTATTTATTTTTCTTGAAATAAACGGTAAAAATTCTTTATTATTATTTATTACGATAGGAATAGCAAGTATTACCGGCGGTATGACAATGACTGCTTATATCGCTTTTATTTCTGCACTCTGTCAAGGTAAATTTCGAGCTACTCAATATGCTTTTCTTTCATCGATGATGGGGATTTCGCGCTCAATTTTTCCTATAATTTCAGGCTATATGGTAGTAAATTTCGGTTGGCAAAATTTCTTTTTATTTACTACTATTATAACTATTCCGTCTTTATTAATATTATTAAAAATAAAAACTAAATTACAATAATGAATGATATATATTAAGTATAATATTTTTAATACCGTATTTTGCTATTTCTTCCATTATACCAAGTATTTTTATATTAAATCAAAGTGCAAAATATCGTAGCTTCAAAAAAGGAGTCTATAANATAATGAGCGACCACATTTAGGAAAATATTGTTATGGAAAAACTCCTATGCAAACTTTTAAGGATAGTAAAAAATTAGCTGTTGAAAAGAATAATGAAATCTTGTATCTTGAATACGTCTCTGACAGTCAAAATTTAACTGACAATCAGGTGCAAAATTTATAGTGTCTGTAAGATCAAATCTTGACTTCTACAAAATAATTGAGTTCCTCTACTCCGGCTAAATAATTAATATCATCATTTGGACTAAGAGTCACATCATAGTTTAAATATACCCCACTAATAAGTTTAGTATCGACGTTCTTCATAGGGCCACCTGAAGCATCAAATGATTGAGGTTGCATTTTTTCCGCTGGAAAAGTAATATTTAAATCTAAATTCTCAAAGTTTAAATCATATTTAGTACCCTCAAGCAAATCTAAATTAATATATGCAGTATCATGATAATTCACTAAACCCTGCTTAAGATAATCTTCTTGAACATCAAAATGTTCTATATCTTCAAGAGGAATTAAATAATGACCTTGAGCGTTTTGTACTATAGTCGGCAATATATCGGTTTCGGTATAATTAACTTCTAACGAAACCATCAATTCACTCTCACCCGCAATTTCATTAGCGCTATTCTCAAATTCTACTGCTAGAGGTAATTGGGGCAATAACCCTAACTCCTGATCCTCATGTACGTTTGTATCCGCTGCGATTCAAGGCGAAGTATCGCCAAGAGATTCAGAGATAACTCCATCTGCAAAACTCACCGGTATAAAAAAATAATACCTATAAAAACCGATATTATTGTATTTAAAAAGCACATTGCTTTAATTTATTTAGTTTTAAAGATTTTTAACCTGATATTGTTATAGGTATACTATGCTGAACAACAAGATCTACGGTGGAGGTAACACTATTCTCTAACTTCACTCTACGAGGTAATTCTTTTATAAAAATTCTATAGTCTTTTGCTTTAGTAGAATAATTCTGTGTGTTTTTTAAAGCTACCCGTATCAATTGTATTATTTTACCATCATGTAAGGTAAATGTTACCGGAGTTGCCACTAAATCTTTAGTTTCTTTATATTCTTCTATACCATCTTTATATGTATACTTTAAACGAATTAATTGAAACTTTTTAGGTGCATAATCATTATATCGTCATAGTTGCTATTCTATTACCTTTGTTTATCTATATATTGACAGGTACGATAGTGGGACTGGCAAAAGAATTAAAAGTCAAGAATATAGAGTATAATTAGTGCCTAAAGTACACTTTATTATAATTGTATTTGTTTGCAGAGTATTGACAGTTGGAACATACGTACCGAAAGCTAAAGGAGTAGCCAACTATACAAGACGGTAAAACCATCGCACTAACAAGGAAAAAAACATTGGCGGAGGAGGCAAAACTATTGCCCGTACTTATAGTTAAGATAATAAAACCGATAATATTTTATAGAATCTTAATTTTCATAATTTATAATAAAAATAATTAATTTCTATTATTAATCTTTTACAAAGTTTAACGATTTTACAAGGCTAGTTTAAGAAATGGTTATATTTAAATATGAATTGATGATATTTTCCCCACAGAATTTGTTTTGGTTTTTCTTTAAATTTTATTTTTTACATTAAAATATAATGAATATAGCCCAAATTAGCTATAAATAGAAATATAATTGACCACTTTATTTGACTATTATAGTATAATAATACTTTTATTTTTTGCAGGTTATAAAATGACTATTAAAATAGCAATCAGTCAATTTAAATCTCATTGCCTTGCAATAATAGAAAAATTACAAACAGATAAAGAATCTATTATAATTACCAAAAGAGATAGGGAAATAGCACAAATATTACCTATAAATACTAAAAAAATCTCATTATTCGGTATGCTAAAAAACAAAGCCGAGATAAAAGCGGATATATTAGAACCCGTAGAAGAAAAGTGGAATGCAGCACAACCTTTAAATGCATCTTGTCTAGTATAATATCCGACAGTTTTTAAAAATCCCCCTGCGAAAGTGTTGGATTTCTATAAATATACTCATATAACCATTGATTATTTCCTCAATATCCAATAAAATCCTTTTTAAAATTTAAATATAAAAAGTATGTATAATACTGATGTTGTAATAATAGGTGCCGGTCCGGTTGGATTATTTGCAATTTTTCAAGCAGGAATGCTTGGCATGAAATGTCATGTTATTGATGCACAAGAAGTTATCGGTGGTCAGTGTATTACCCTATATCCTGAAAAGCCTATTTACGATATACCGGCATATCCTAAAATTGCAGCAGAAGAGCTAATAAAACAGTTAGAACTTCAAGCAGCTCCTTTTAACCCTATATATCATTTAAATCAGCAAGCTATAGAGCTAAATAAACAAGATGATTTTTTTGAAATTAAAACCTCAAAAAACACTCTTATTAAAAGCAAAGTTATTATTATTGCAGCAGGAGCAGGTTCATTCGGTCCAAACAAACCGCCCCTTGCGAATATTGAAGACTTTGAAAGCAAGTCGGTTTTTTATTTCATCAATGATAAAAGCAAATTTGCGGGTAAAAATATAGTTATAGCAGGCGGCGGGGATTCGGCTGTTGACTGGGCTATTTCTCTTTCAGATATTGCAAATAAAATATATTTAGTACATAGGCGGGATAAATTTACGGCAGCTCCTGAAAGCGTAAGGCAATTAAGGCATATTGCAGAAACCGATAAAATCGAGTTAGTAACCGGTTATCAATTAAATGCTTTAGATGGTAATAATAGTGAACTTCAATCGGTTATAGTTAAAGATTTACAAAATAATACTCGCAAATTGGATGCCAATATATTACTACCTTTTTTTGGTTTAAAACAAGATTTAGGTAGCTTAGCAAATTGGGGTTTAAATGTTAAGCTTCACCATATTGAAGTAGACTCTTCCTATTATCAAACTAATATAGCAGGTATTTACGCCATTGGCGATATTGCTCATTATGTTGGTAAGCTTAAGCTGATTCTTACAGGTTTTGCTGAAGCGGCAAGCAGTCTTCATCATGCTTATAGTAGAGTATTTGACGGCAAGGCTCTACATTTTGAGTATTCTACTACCAAAAATACGGGGAAAAGAAGTAAGAGCGTTACTAAATAAAGAGATCGTCATTGCGAGCAACCGTAGAGAGCGTGACAATCTCATGAAACAATAACAAACTCCTGAGATTGCTTCGTCAATTACTTACGTAATTTCCTTGCAATGACGTTAAAACTAAACGGAGACAAAAATAAGAGTGAATAATATAATTGACGGTAAAGCATTAGCCAATGAGATACTAGCAGACTTAAAGCTAGAAATTCAAGAACTTACAAGCCAAACCAACGCTTCACCGAAGCTTGCTATAGTCCTAGTAGGCGATAATCCGGCAAGCATTATTTATGTAAGAAACAAAATAAAAAATGCACATAAAATAGGAATTTATACTTTATTAATAAATCTATCTGCTACTATTCATACTAATGATTTAATATCAAAAATCAATGAGTTAAACCTTGATAACGAGATTTCAGGAATTATAGTTCAGCTTCCTTTGCCAAGCTCCATAGATAAAAATAAAATTTTATCGGCAGTATCACCTTCCAAAGATATCGATGGTTTCCACCCTTTAAATGTCGGTTACTTGCATAGCGGAATTAGTCAAGGCTTTATTCCCTGCACTGCTCTTGGTTGTCTTGCAGTTATAAAAAAATACGAATCTAATTTAACCGGTAAAAACGTTGTAATTATTGGACGCTCAAATATAGTAGGAAAACCTTTAAGTGCTTTACTGTTAAAAGAAAATTGCAGCGTTACTATTTGTCATTCTAAGACACACAATTTACGCTCTATTACTTCTAAAGCCGATATTGTCGTTGCTGCAATAGGCTCACCTTTAAAATTAACTGCAGAATATTTTAATCCTGAATCTATAGTAATTGATGTAGGCATTAATAGAATTAGCGACAATAAAATTATCGGTGATGTTGATTTTGAAAATGTTCAGTCTAAAGTACAATATATTACTCCCGTACCAGGCGGCATCGGACCTATGACTATTGCGTTTTTACTTAAAAATACGGTTAAGGCATTTAAGGATTCCTTATATACTCTTGATACGTGAAAAGTAGATAGACGACGCCAATTTTTCAAATTAAACGAGTATCTTATAAACATTTGCAAGTTCTACATAATTTCTTACATTATCTTGCATATATTCTAAATCTTGATCGGTTAAATATCTAACAAATTTTGCAGGGGATCCCATCCATAATTCTTGAGATTTAATTATCTTCTTTGGCGGGATAAGACTGCCTGCAGCAATAAAAGCATATTCTTCTATTACTGCATAATCCATTATCGTAGCACTCATACCGATTATTATGTATTGTACAGGCATGAATAAGAGAGAGATGACCGATAGTTTCGCCTATTTCTACCGGTCTATTAAATCTTGAAGTATAAATTACACTACCGTCTTGTACGTTAGTATTATTTCCTATTTTTATCGATTCAACGTCGCCTCTAAGAACCGTATTAAACCAAATGCTTGAATTACTACCTATTTCAACATCTCCTATTAAAGAGCTGCTTTCGGCAATATATGCATTTTTATCGATTCTTGGTGTAACCCCTTTGTAAGGGATAATGAGCATTAATTATAATCTACCCAAGAAATATTACCGTCTTTACGATAATAAACTATATTGATACGATCATTATTTATATTTTTAAATACTACTGCAGGTAAATCTTCTAAATCCATTTTCATTACCGCTTTTTTTACTGATAATTTTAATATTTCTACAGGCTTTTCAGCGATAATTGCCGGATTATCATTATCTTCGGCGTTAGAGGTTTCACTATCAGATTGCGGATTAATAATACATTTGGTACCTTCGTAAGCAATTTCTGATATTTTTACTTTACCCGCATGATGATTTTTGAATTTTGATTTATATTTTCTAAGCTGTTTTTCTAGTTTTGACATAGCTTTATCAAAAGCTACATATATATCGCTACAACTATCATTACTTTTGACTATATTATGTTTACCTGAGCCATATTTTACTATAATATCACATTTAAAGTTAATTCCCTCTTTTGAAAAATGTATATCTATATTTATTATATCGGTAAAATATTTTTTAACGACTTGCGTAGCCCTCTCTTTTGAATATTCTTGTAAATTATTACCGATAGAAATATGTTGACCTGAAACTGAAATAATCATAAATAACCTTTATAATCTGAAATAATTAATATATAGGCGTTACTAAGTAACACCTATACAATTAATTTATATTTAGAGTAATTTCAAGTTTTATTACAAATTAATTTATTTAAACTTTAGCCGTAGAGTTTAGGACGCTTATCCTTATTTTGTTGCGATTTAATTAGTTTTTTAGCAGTCTTTCTTACATAATTAGTCTCAATGCTGATTTCTAAGCAGGTAGCATTAAAATTTTTATTATTTTCAAAAAACCATTTTTTAGCGTTATATTCTGCTTTTGTTGCCTCTTTCTTGGTAGAAGTATTGCATCTATTATTGCCTGCATAATAATAGCACTTCTAAGAGCAATATTGGGTATAGGATTATAAAGTTTAATACGCTCAAAAGGAGTAGTTCATTTAATGACATATGGTTTAGTCATATAAAATCTATAATAATTTTTAATAAAGTAAGATCTTGTTAATATAAATGTAACCAATAGGTTTTTCTTTTTTAACAAAGTCCTTAAAAAGGATAATAATTTTCAAGGCTTCAACTAGTAGTGACTAATTTGGATTAATAGAGATATCTAGTAATTATAATATTAGGAATAAGCTATAAAATCTAAACGTTAGGTTCTGTATATTTTTTGATAAAATACGATATTTTACTCTTGCAGAAATAGAAGAATTGTTATATACATTGTTATCTTTTATGTATACCCAAATGATTTCAAGAATTGAATTTTATTTTGAGAGGTGAGCACCTGCAGCCTATACTTAATAGATGAGGATGCAATCCTTGATAAAATGAAAGAGCAATTCTTAAAAGCAGAAGAGTATACAAGGGGGTGTAGCTCAGTTGGTTAAAGCATCTGCCTGTCACGCAGAAGGTCGCGGGTTCGAGTCCCGTCACTCTCGCCAAGCCCTTTCAGGGTTTCGGGATTTCCTGTCGTTTTCTAAAAAATTCATATGCTCCTTTTATTCGCCTTTTGTTTTAATTGTTATATTAAACTCTTTTAAATTCCGAATTTTAAATATTATAAAAAACTAACTTTGTATATTCCTTAAAGCAACCTCAACTCATTTGTTCGTACTTTTAGTTAAATTTCTATTGTATCCTTAAAACTTTTTATTGTGATTCTATCTATAAGTTCATTTTTAACAAAATATTAAAATTTATAGAATTTAATAAGAAAATAATTATGTTTAGATGGTTTCAACCCTCAAATCAAGAATTAATAAGAACTATATAGAAAGAAAATACCGCAGAAACACAAAAATTAATGAGTCTATAATAAAATTTGTGTAAGTTGCAAAAAAAGCAGTAAGAGATTACTGTAAAAAGAAGTAACTAAAACAAAGGGAAATTATGGCTAAAGAAATAGGTAAAGATAAAGAAAAATTAAACATAAGTAATCAGCTAGTAGAAGAATTATTATCAAAAGCAGACCCATCAGAGTTATTTGGTCGAGATGGTTTATTTCAACAGCTAAAGAAACAAATAGTTGAGAAAATATTAGCAAGTGAGTTAGATCATGAATTGGGCTACTCAAAGCATAGTAAAGTAGAAAAAGTAGACAATAATCGTCGTAATGGTAGCTATGAAAAGACAGTAATTGATGATGATAGTCGTAAGTTGACATTAGAAGTACCAAGAGACCGGGAAGGTGAGTATAATCCACAATTAATACCAAAAGGGCTGAGGAGATTTAATGGATTTGATGAGAAGGTAATTTCACTTTATGGTAGAGGTATGACAGTCAGTGAGATTCGTGGTCACTTAGAAGAAATATATCAAACTGAAGTATCTAGTGATTTAATATCAACCATAACAGATGGAGTACTAGAGGAGGTAACTAGGTGGCAAAATCGCTATTTAGATAGGATATACCCAATATTGTATTTGGATTGCATATATGTTAAATCTAGAGATAATCATATAGTAATAAATAAAGCTGTATATTTGGCAATTGCGGTTAATATAGAAGGCAAGAAGGAGTTATTGGGCATTTGGATAGGAAAAAATGAAGGCTCTAAATTTTGGATGCAAGTATAACTGAATTAAAGAATCGAGGTGTAGAACAAATTTATGTTGCTTGCGTTGATGGTTTAAAAGGTTTTTCTGAGGCTATCAGTAGCATATTTCCTGCTACTATAGTACAACTATGTATAGTGCATATGGTACGCAATTCAGTAAAGTACGTGTCACATAAGGATTTAAAAGAGGTAACATCAGATTTAAAACAAATTTACACGGCAAATAACGAAGAAATGGCTCGTTTAAAACTGCAACAATTTAGTGTAAAATGGGATAAAAAATATCCAGTAATTTCTGATATTTGGCAGCGTAGTTGGTCAGGAATAATACCATTTTTTGCCTTTCCTGAGGAGATTAGAAAGGTGATTTATACCACGAATACCATAGAGTCTATAAATCGTCAAATTAGGAAAATTATTAAAAATAAAGGTATATTTCCAGATGATAAATCAATTCAAAAGATAATATTTTTAGCCTTGCAAAATGCGGCTAAAAAATGGACTATGCCTATAAAAGATTGGTCATTAGCTTTAAATCAATTTGAAATACTTTGTGGGAATTTTAAATATGATTTATTGGAAAATAAAAAATGAACTTACACAAAAAAAATGATTGACTCTTCTATAGTTTATCCTTAATTTGAATTGTTTTAGTAATCATTGCATCTTCTAATGTATAATTATTCAATGTTTTTATAAATGCTTCACTTGCTTCTTTAATAAAATGTTTAAATTGGCATGAATTTGTAATTCTGCAGCTATTAGTATTTTTATTGAAACATTCTACTATATCCATATTAGGTTCTAATTTTTCTATTATATCTCCCAACTTCATGGAAGAAGGGCTAAATGCTAGCTTAATTCCTCCTCCTTTTCCTTTACTACTATTAATATATCCTAATTGTGCTAATCTATGAATCACTTTTATCAAATGATTAAGGGAAATATTATGGTACTCTGATATCTCTTTTACACTACAAATTCTTTCCGGTTTTGAAGCAAGATATATAAGGCTACGTAATCCGTAGTCGGTAAAACTTGTTAACTGCATAAAAATTTTATTTATTTTTACCTTGAATATACAAAAAAACGTCTATATAAGTCTAGTTACTATAATATGTATTTTAAATGTATATTATATAGTAAAGGTTATATTATTTAAAAAGGAGTAATCATGTCTAGAACAACTATAGTGAGAGAAATAAGAAAAACTGCTGAGCTATTTAAGAATTTTGATATTACTAAATCTTTAAATTTTTATGGAAATTTAGCAACTAAATATGAAGCAGTGGTAAATGAATTTTTTAATAGTAATAGTTTTAATACTGAAAAACCTGAGAAAGGAATACAGCCAAATGCAATGAAAAATTTTTTAAATCTTATCGGCAGTAGTATCCTAAAGGTTTTAAGTGCATATAGCGAAACAGATGAAATAGATCTTTTAGAAGTGATCCAATCAAGCATTAGAGAATGATCATAAATTTAAAAGGGCGGTATCAAAAATTGTTGGTATACATGTAGGGCGTAATCTTCCTTCAGAGTTATATCAACCTGTTGCTGAAGAGCTTATATCAAATGTAGATGAGGGTAACAAGCTGGTAACGGAAATATTAAATATAGTAGGAAAGCATTTTGTAAGTGCTGAAAAGAAGCAATATTATGAATTAAAAGCAAAGTATAATATAGAGAGTTTTGAAAAGTCATAAAATAAAAATCGAAATAGAAAGTGCTGATAAAAATACGGCAAAAATAAAATTTTATAGACAAAATGAACAAAAAGTAATACCGCACAAACATGGGCAAATTATTACTGTTAAAGTAGGAGAAAAATACAGTGAATGTACAGTTATAAAAACCGGTCATGATGAAGAAGGTCATTATTATGAATGCTTAATAAAGAAAAATCCTAATGGAACTGTAACAAATTATCTATTTGATTCTGAAAATCAGCTGGTAAAAGTACACCCTTCATATATTGAATCGGATATAGAAAACAATAAAGATCTCGTTCTTATCAGCGGCGGGTCGGGAGCAAGTCATTCTATTTCTAGAATTAATAGTATAACAAATGAAGAAAATGTTAAGCTTTCCGCCGTTATGCACATTATTCACTCTACTAGAAATAAAAACAGTGATACATTTCAATTAGATGCAGCTGTAAAAAAATTAACTGATATTGCAGCAATATGCGATACTGAAATTCACTATGATAAATTTTATACTCAAGATAGTTATAATAATATTAATGAGAACGATAATATACATTATCATACTGGTAGAATAGCTGAAGAATTTTTATTAGGCCTTTTAAAAGGTGAAACTGATGAAATTTGTGGTCCTCATTCTTTTAACGAGCATGTGCAGCATATATTAGAAGCGAAAATGGGGGTTATGTCAGATTCATGTAGAAGCATTTTGTTCATCAGGAGGAGACTATGATCCATCTCTAAGCGGACCAGAGGGATTATCAAGTATTTGCCCCTTTATGAATATGTAGTTTTACAAAAATATAAAGTTAAATATTGCTTATATATTCTAATTAGTGTATTTTCGTTACGGATAAGCATTATAAAAATTATAGATAGGTGGGTTTATCCCACCTTTTTTGTTATAAATATCAAATATGCAAACTATTGAACAACAAATAACAAACGTAATAGAAGAATCCTTGACGGATATGGGGTTTGAGTTAGTTCTTGTTAAGTTTAAAGGTGTTAACCCTAAAGTAGTCGAGATATTGATTGATAGCTTAAACGGCGAAAAAATATCTGTGGAAGATTGTACTAAAGCAAGTAGGACTATCTCCGCTATTCTAGATGTTGAAGATTTAATAGAAGCTGCATATTCTTTAGAGGTAGCATCAAGCGGTCTTGAACGTCCGTTAGTAAAGTTTGAAAATTATAATAGATTTTTAGAAAGAGAAGTTAAAATCAAACTTAAAGAATTATTGAACGGCAAAACTCGTTATCAGGGTAAAATAATTAAAGCCGAAAATAATAAAATATATTTAAAATGTGAAGAACAAGAAGTACTAATTGATTATGATTTAATTAAAAATGCTAATCTAGTTTTAACTGAAGAAGTATTTAAAAAATTGCTAAAGCAATAAGAGATAATGTATGTCTAATATAGGTAATGTAGAAATTTTACAAATTATAGATTCTGTAGCTCGTGAGAAAGGAATATCAAAAGAAATTTTGATTTCAACGGTTGAACAAGCGGTACAAGCAGCAGGACGAAAAAAATATGGTAATGAATATAATATTAAAGCTCAGATAAATAGGAAAACCGGGGAGATAAATCTTTTAAGGATCTTAAAAATAGTAGAAGATGTAGAAGATTACTTAACGCAAATCTCACTTGAAGAAGCTTTAATAAAGAATCCGGAAGCTAAAATCGGTGATGAGATATATGAATATTTACCGCCGATTGATCATGCTAGAGTATCGGCTCAAGCTGCAAAACAAGTTATAACTCAACGTGTTATAGAAGCTGAACGTGAAAAACAATATCATGACTTTAAAGATAGAAAAGGCGAAATTATAAATGGGATAGTTAAGAGAATAGAATACGGTGATATAATAGTTGACTTGAGTCGTGCTGAAGCAATAATAAAAAAAGATCAATTAATTAAGGGTGAGAATTTTAAACCTAATGATCGTATAAAAGCATATGTACAGGATGTAAGGCAAGAAACAAAAGGACCGCAGATTTTCTTGTCTAGAGTAGATAACCAGATGCTAGTTAAACTATTTAAGCTAGAAGTGCCTGAAATTCTTGAATCTATTATTCAAATAAAATCAGTAGCACGTGATCCTGGTTCAAAAGCAAAAATAGCGGTATTTGCTTCGGATAGTAGTATAGATCCCGTAGGCTCATGCGTAGGTATTAGAGGTAATAGAGTAAAAGCCGTAACAAATGAATTAAACGGAGAGAAAATTGATATAGTATTATGGAGTAATGATCTTGCACAGTTTATAGTTAATGCTCTTGCACCGCTTGCACCTGGGGAAATCACAAAAATTTTGATTGATGAGGATAGGCATAAGGTAGAAGTAGTAGTTTCGCAAGAAAATCAAAGTATTGCAATAGGTAGAAGAGGGCAGAATGTTCGTTTAGCTTCTCAGCTTACAGGTTGGAATATCGATATAATGACCGAAGAGCAAGAATCAAAAAGAAGAAATGAAGAGTTCTTAACTTCTACGGAATTATTTATGGAAGCTTTAGATGTTGAAGAAGTTATAGGTCAGCTTTTATCGGTAACGGGATTTAATTCAGTAGAACAAATTGCTAGTAGTGAGATTAGTACTTTAACAAGAATCGAAGGCTTTGAGGAAGAACTTGCCGTAGAGATTAAAAATCGAGCTATTAATTACGTCGACCTTAAGAATGAAAAGATTATCAAAAAGCTAGAGGATCTAGGAGTTGAGCAAGAATTAATAGATATATTAGAATTATCGCTTGAATTAATATTACAATTTGCCGAATATGGTATAAAGACCATAGAAGATTTAGGAGAGATGAGCGTAAATGAATTTAAAAATTTAGCTCCAAATTCTAATATAACGGACGAAAATATTAAATTGCTGATTAAAACTGCTAGACAGCATGGTGAATTGAAGGATAGTTAGTGGGTTGAATGTAGGGTGTATGTCATTTCTGCGAAAGCAGGCATCCAGAATAAATAGCTTAGTAATTAGGGCGTCCTTGAAAAATAAACCTATAAAAATAAGTTTTTTTATAAATTTTAGTGGATTCCCGCTTTCGCGGGAATGACATACACGAGCCATGCGAGCAACGCCGCTTTTAGCTAGGAATGAAATAATCAAGTAGTAGACGGAAAAAACAGAAACACAAAGGTTTTAAATATGACGGATAACCAGGAAATCAAACCCAAAAAGTTGACACTTGGCAATTCAAAATTATCGCTTAATAAGTCTTTTGACTCTCTTACAGGAGCTCAAAGCTTTGTTAATGCTAAATCTAAAACGCTAGTAGAAGTTAGAAAAAGCTCTACCGGTAGTGCTACTACCCTTTCATTAAATAAAGAAAGGAATAGCTTAGATCAAACTGTTATTGATGCTAATAAGGAAGAATTTAACAGACGTTTATCTATTCTGAAAAAAGCTGCTGAGCAATCTCAATTAAATGACCCTTCAAAAATAAGCACTTTAAGTAAACTTGCAAGTATTAACCAGTCTGCTAACTCAAAAATAGAACCACTAGAAACTGATAAAGAAGTTGAACAAAAACAGCAAAATACCGAAGAAAATAAAGTAGAAGTTAGTGCTAAAATCGTTCAAGATGATGAAGATATACCGTCACAAATACCTAAAAAGAAAGAAGAAACTTTTGTAAAGTCTCCTTTAGTAGGAATGCGAACACGTTACGGTATAGAATCAGAGAAAGAATTAGATAAAACAGCAGATAGTAAAATAGTAGCACCAAAAATTAAGCTAGAAGAGCCAAAAAAATTCAAAAAAGCCGATCTTTTCAATATGCTTAGCGACGACGAAAGCGGCAGCGGTAGAACTAGAAGTCTTGCTTCTATAAAAAGAGCTAGAGAAAAAGAAAAGCGTAAATTAGTATCACAAGCACCTGAGAAAGTATATAGAGAAGTGACGATCCCGGAAGTTATCGGAGTCGGCGATCTTGCAAATGCTATGTCTGAAAGAGTGGCTGATGTAATTAAAGAATTAATGAAACTCGGTATTCTTGCAAATGCTAGCCAAACAATAGATGCCGATACGGCAGAACTAGTTGCAACAAATTTAGGGCATACGGTAAAAAGAGTCCAAGAGTCAGATGTTGAAAATGTTTTAATTAGTGATGATAAGGTTGAGGATTTAAGAACGCGTGCTCCGGTTGTGACGGTAATGGGTCATGTCGATCATGGTAAAACCTCATTGCTTGACGCTCTTAAGTCTACAGATATTGCTGCAGGTGAGCTAGGCGGAATTACACAACATATTGGGGCTTATAGAGTAACTCTTGCAGACGGTAGAGCAATTACTTTTATTGATACTCCTGGGCATGAAGCTTTTTCGGAAATGCGGTCAAGAGGTGCTAAAGTAACGGATATAGTTATTATAGTGGTCGCAGCAGATGATGGAATCAAAACGCAAACGGTTGAGGCAATTAATCATGCGAAAGCAGCAGGTGTGCCTATAATTGTAGCTATTAATAAGATTGATAAGCCTGATATTGATATTGAGCGTGTAAAGAACGAATTATATGTCCACGAAATTATCGGCGAAGAGGCAGGTGGTGACGTTATGATTATTCCTATCTCGGCACTAAAGAAAATTAACTTAGATAAACTTGAAGAAGCAATTTTATTAATTGCAGAAATGCAGGATTTAAAGGCAAATCCTTTCGGTTCAGCTGCCGGTGTTGTAATCGAGTCAAAAATTGAACAAGGAAGAGGAACGCTAACCACTATATTAGTGCAGCGAGGTACTTTAAGAAACAGTGATATTATAATAGCTGGTACTGCTTACGGTAAAGTTAAAAAGATGACTAATGATAAGGGACTAGAAATAGTAGAAGCAACTCCGTCTGTTCCTGTAGAAATTCAGGGGTTAAATGAAGTGCCTTTTGCCGGCGATAAATTTAACATAGTACAAAATGAGAAACAAGCAAAAGATATAGCCGAATATAGAATACGTCTTGCTAAAGAAAAAAAAATATCTATTGCACCGCGTTCAAGTTTAGAAGATTTGTTTTTAAAAGCTTCCGGTAATAGTAAAATTAAGGAATTACCTTTAATTATTAAAGGTGATGTTCAAGGGTCGGTTGAAGCTATTTCAGGTAGCTTATTAAAATTACCGAGTGATGAGATAAAGCTTCGTATACTTCATAGCGGCGTAGGTCCGATAACGGAATCCGATGTATCTCTTGCACATGTTTCTTCGGCTATTATTGTCGGCTTTAACGTTAGAGCAGGGGCAAATGCCTTAACTGCCGCAGAAAAAGAAAAAGTCGATATTCGATATTATAGTATAATATATCATTTAATTGATGATATAAAAGCCATTATGAGCGGTATGCTTGATCCGATCGTTAGAGAGCAGTATATCGGAAGCGCAGAAATTAGACAAATATTTAATATTACCAAAGTCGGTAAAATCGCCGGTAGCTATGTAACTAAAGGGATTATTAAGAAAGGAGCGGGCGTACGCTTATTACGTGATAATGTAGTCATTCATGAAGGAAAACTCAAAACTTTAAAACGCGTTAAAGATGAAGTTAAAGAAGTTAGAGAAGGATATGAGTGTGGTATAGCATTTGAAAATTACGAAGATATTAGAGAAGGAGACACAGTTGAAGTGTTTGAGCTAATTCAAGAACAAAGACAATTATAATATACTCGTTGAACTTCAAAAATTGGCTACATTATCATACAAGTACTGCGGCATTGTTGCATGGATACTACTAAATCGTCATTGCGAGTAGTTGTATACTGCATGGCAATCTCATTAAATAATAACAAACTTCTGAGATTGCTTCGTCAATTACTTAGTAATTTCCTCGCAATGACGAAAAGTTAGAACCACGTAACAACGCCCTGCTTTCGCGGGCATGACATTTAGTAGAATATCCCTTTTTGATAAATTAATCAATTTTAAGTAAAATATAATAAAAAGTTAATAATTATTATCCTTTATCTTGACCTCCTCATAATTTCTATTATAATGCAATGTTGATTATTATAATCAGAAATGAGGGAAAATTATGGCCATAACATCAATTTTTAATAAGTTACAAAATTTAATCCCACATAATACCTCTCCAAAGCTAGCCTCCTATCTTGCTAACGATGAATTTGAGTTTATAACTTCTCCAAAGCAAACTACTAATACTCTAGGCATCTCTCAAATCAGATTTACAGATCTTTTAAATAAGCTTGATGGTAGTGAAAAAGTAACTAACACACCTAAAAGTAAAGGTTTTTTCAGTACATTGAGTTCATCATTAAAAACAGTTTATGATTTCGGAGTAAAGAGTTTTAATATTATAAAAAATACATCTAGTATTCTTTCTTCTAAAGTTGCTGAAACTTTTAATTTTGTGAGTAATAAAGTTTTTTCTTATTTAAATAATAACACTGAAGAAACATTTAATTTCTTAGATCAACTAGAAACTCTTCCTGATAATGAGTTAGTAGAAGAAATTTTAAACACGTCTGAAAATGCATTAGATGAAGTTTTTGAAAGGATAACATATAAAAAATTGGTAGAATTAATTAATAATATTTCCGACGAACAAGCACAAAAATTAGTTCATTATATTTTGCCGGAGCATTTTGAAAAATTAATGCAATTTATTCCATTAGATAAATTAAATACATATATAGATACTACCATTTCTTTAGAAAAGCTTACCGAGCAGGAACTAAAAAAATTATCAGATGAGGATATTTCTGATGAACAGCTTGAAAATATAATTATTTTAGCAGGAGAAGAAAAACTTGCAGAAAATTTTGATATTATTCCAAATAAAAATTTAGTAAGAATCATGAGTAATATTTCAAATGATAAGCTAGCAACAATAATTTCGCACGCCTCAGATGAAAGTCTAGTAAGAATCATTGATATTATTAACTCGGATAATCATGATTTATCGAAATCATTAGTTGGGCAAATAATAGCCTTAATACACGACAAGAAGTGTGTAAAGCAAGAATCAGGTGCAGTATCTGATAGTGATTCCGGATTCTCTGATTATGAAGATGAAATAGAAGTATCAGACAATCAAGTAGAACACTCTAATAGTGATTTTACTATGAAGTTATCAGGTGAGAAATTATCTTATAATTATTTTGGAGTCTTTGATTATGAAGATGATGTAGTATACTTATAATAAAGCTCTTATGTCATTTCGTTGATTATAGAAATCCAGTAAATGGATTCCTATTTTTAACTAGGAATGGCATAATTGATTGCGATTTTAGCATCAGGAGGGCGTATGTATAGTGGCTCGATAGAGCTATTTAATTTTATATCGCTCGACAATCTACTAACAATATATCTACAGGTAACCCAAGCTTTAACTCGTGCAAAACGTGGCAAGGTTATTATATTCGGCAAATGCATAATTTGGTGATATATAAATTCAAGTCCGCTACCGCAACAAACTATATTCCCTTTCTCATTTGTAAGCAGTTTTATAGCATACTCGAAATCTATCAACAACGGCTCTTCTATTTGTCCTGATTTATGAAAAACTTGCATATAAAGCTGTGAGCGATAAGCGTTTAAAAAGACATATATTTTATCATAATCTTTAACTTGAGTTATGGCTCTAAAATAAGCATATTCAAAATTGCTAACCGCTACTGCTTTAATACTCTCCTTGGAAAATAATATACCTTTAGCACTAGCAAGTCCTATTCTAATACCGGTAAAGCTACCGGGTCCGTTAGTTACCGCTAAATAATCTAAATCATCATATGAACATTTAGCTGATTTCATCACGTCTTCTATCATCGGCATTAGATTTTCTGCTTGCATAGAAGGACGTAATTCTTCTATACATGCAAGGATATTCTCATTTTCGGATATTGCTACCGATGCAGTATTATTGGCTGTGTCAAATGCTAGTATTTTCATAGATTATTACACTATGTGTACCGGTATGTATAATAGTGTACCGGGAAATTTTTGAAAAGCCCTTATGTCATTCCTGCGAAAGCAGGAATCCAGGCTAAAAAAAATCTTGATTTTAAAGATTTTTTTATTATATTACTTTCTTCTTGAGTAAAGCTTCTTAAAAGCTTTACTCAACTGGATTCCCGCTTTCGCAGGAATGACATGGAATAAAATAGTAGAGGTTTGCAGAATCATATTAAATTAAGCTTTTTATACATTTCTTTATACGCAGAATATTTATTAATATTTAAACCTTTTGCTGATTCTTCTAATATTTTTATTGATTCTGCATTTAATGCTTTTTCCTGTGCTATTTTATGATATATCGCTTCTCTTACAAAATTCATAATAGTATCATTTTTATGTGCAGTGTGAACTTTAAGAAAATGATGTAATTCGTTTGGTATATCTATGCTTAGTCTAGTCATATTACATACTTATTTAAGTAATTACTTAAGTAAGTATATCAATAAAATAAGAAAAATAAAAGTAAAAATATAGTCTCTAAAAATTATTTAAAGTATATTCAATAAAAGTTTGGCGTGCTTCAACCTGTCTATTATTATGAAATAAATATCTATTAAAAAAATAGTTTGTTAGAGCTAAAGCTTGCCGTTTTTCTTCTAATGTAATCTCACTATTATCTGAAAGTAAAAATCTTGGTAACATCAATAATTTATCTTTATAAGGTTTTCCTACTTCATATGATAATGCTCTAGCTGATTTAGGTGATACATAGATTAAATCAGTTGTAACATGGCTCACGCCGCACTTGGTAAGATCAAGCTTATAACCCGTCTCGGCAAGTAAAGCTAGCTCAAAATTAATATAATCACGAAAACAAAAATTCTTTGATAAATTATCTAAATAGTTAATTAGAAATGAAAAAAATTTAGAATGTTCTTCTCTTTCATGAAATAACTCTTTGATTAAAGATATAACGGAATTAAAGGCATATAATTTAGCTTTATTTGTGATAAAATAACCGGTGTAAGATTTAATGAGTTCACATTTAGCCATACCAATATGTTCATGTAATCTTGCCTGCCAAAGAAAATCTATAATATTCCCTTCTTGATATATAAATTTACTTTTTCTAGAAAAATTTTTTACAACTCCCGAATATAAACCATGATTTTTAGTAAAAACCGTAATAATAAATGTATTTTCTTTCAAAGGTTTTTTAGCAATTATTACTCCTATATCTTTGATATTCATGATTTTTATTATTAAATTTTCGTCATTGCGAGGAAAATTACGGAGTAATTGACAAAGCAATCCAGTTAAAAATGCTAATTTTAGCATTTTTTAATTATTTTCTGGATTGCCGTGCTCCTTTCAGTCGCTCGTAATGACGGTTTGATAGCCGTACAACAACCCCCTAGCTTCCTCAGAATTCCCTGTATATGATATATTCTTATACCCTAGTTTGATTGCAGTAAATAAAGCGGCGTGATCCTCTCCTACATTTACGGTAAGATCTAAAATTTTTTCCGGAAATTCTTTACTTAGAGTTTTAAACATGTAATCAATTGCTAGTATACCGTAATATTTTACGCTAGAGGCATGATTTGTTAATATCAGCTGCTCTTCTACACTAGATAAAAAATTACGTGCTTCTTCCAAATTTCTTATTTCATAAACTATACTCATTTAATTATCTCTTTTAGGTCCTTTAAATGTGAGACGGAAGATATAAAGTCATACGTTAAATTTTCAAATTTAGAGCAGATAATCTTATTAAATCCAAGTTTTATGGCTTCTTTTATTCTTGTTTCTGCTTTTGCGGTTTTTCTTATTTCACCCGATAAGCTTATTTCGCCGAAAAAGACGCTATGTTCGGGTACAGGTTTGCCGGTTGCAGCAGATATTAAGCTCGCTGTTACTGCTAAATCAGAAGCAGGATCGGCAATTTTAAGTCCCCCCGCAATGCTTAAATATACCTCATAATTAGCAAGATTAAGTCCTATCCTACTACTAAGCACGGCAAGTATCATTGATAACCTATTAGCATCCCAGCCCACCGCAGAGCGTCTAGGAGTTACCATATTTGAGGGTACTATAAGGGCTTGTACTTCCATAAGTAACGGTCTTGAACCTTCGATTCCTGCAAAAATAGACGTACCTATAACGTTCTGCTCTCGCTTCATTAAAAATAGTTCAGACGGATTTGTTACTTCAATAAGCCCGCTGCCGCTCATCTCAAATACTCCTATTTCACCCACACCGCCAAAACGATTTTTATATGAGCGTAAAATACGGAAATGATTATTATGATCTCCCTCAAAATATAGCACGGTATCAACTAAATGTTCAAGTATCTTAGGACCTGCTAGTTGTCCGTCTTTAGTGACGTGACAGCTTAATAAAATAATTATATTGTTTTGCTTAGCATAATTAACAAGCTCATTTGCACATGTACGAATTTGCGAAACAGTGCCTGGAGGCGATGATAATTCTTTTGTGGTAATTGTTTGAATAGAATCAATCACTATTAAATCAATATTATTTTTATTAGCTTCTATACTCGCAATAATATCTTCCAAATTAGTAGCTGCTAAAATATCGGTATTATAGTTAGTTAGGTTTAGCCTTATGGCCCTTAATTTTATTTGGTCTAACGATTCTTCGCCCGTTATATATAAGCAATTCATCTTTGATGCAAAATTACTTGCTGCTAGCTGTAGTAACAAAGTAGATTTGCCTATACCAGGGTCTCCTCCTATTAATATAGCAGAACCAAGCACTAAACCGCCGCCTAGTACTCTATTTAATTCACCTATAGGGGTAGGGATGCGTGACTGCTCGGTTACATGCCCTGAAAGCTTATCGAAGTCTTGCTTGCTACCGACTTTAACAATTGCTTGATCTGTACTGACTATCTCTTCGACAATACTACCCCATACACCGCAATCAAAGCACTGCCCTGACCATTTAGGACTAATATTTCCACAGTTAGAACATATGTAATGTTTTTTGGTCATGTTTGTTTTTTAATGTCTTGTTACGCAATACAGGTACAAAATTACATACTATTAATAAAATAAAAATATAAAAACAAGTTTTTATATTTTATATGTTTTACTGGATTCCCGCCTTTGCGGGAATGACGGTAAAGCTCAAAACCAACAGCTTACTCTTACCATATAGTTTTTCACGTATAATTTCAATATTTTCATCTAAAACATAATCATCTGTTTTAGCCATCTCAATAACTATAATAGCACCGTCTTTGAGCCAATTATTTTTTATCAGCAGTTTCATTACTTTAGGCACTATATTTTTATGATAAGGGGGGTCTATAAAGACAAGATCAAATGATTTATTATATATTTTCCCAAACTTCGCTTCTAGAGGTAATTTAGATGTCGATCCAGTACTCGCATCCTCACGTACTAGTGTGTACGCTGCGGTGCTGCGTTCCGTGTCTCCTTTAGATCCCTCTCTATAAGCTGGTTTAAAAAGATGTCTAGTAGCTTTTGGTAGATTTAAAGCATTAATATTAACGAAATTAACATTATTTTCAATGTTTAGAGATTTAGCAAATCCTTCTGCTATTTTTAATGAGGATGTATCAATATCAATTAAGGTAGCAAAACCTGCTCCTCTTGATAGGCTCTCAAAAGCAAGGCTACCGCTACCGGCAAATAAATCAAGAATGTGAGTATTTTCGTTAAATAATTTATTACCGGTAAACTCACCGGAGGTTAATATACTAAATATTGCCTCTTTGAGCTTACCGGTGGAAGGTCGATATTTGATATTTTTAGCGGTAGGTATAATTTGGTTTCTATATTTACCGGATATTATTTTTAACACTTATTTAGTTATATACTTCTTTTATTAAGCGTGATTTTTTTTTCGTCTTTTATTTTTGTGGCAAATCCTTTGCCTTTAGTGTTAGGCTTAAATTTTGCTGCGAATGTATTAGATTTTGCTTGTTGTTTTTCTACAGTTTTATCTTGCTTTTCTTTTATTTCTACTTTTGGCGTTGCTTGGTTTAAATTATTTTGTGCTTGTTTTAAAAGATCTTGTTCTTTAGCTTTATCAATATTATTATTTACATTATTTAAATTTTCTTCCCTTTCTTGAGATTTTTCTGTCTCAGCTTTTTGTCTTGCTTGTTGTTTTTCTATTACTAATTCATCAATATTTTTAGGAGGCGGTGAGATATATTTATCTATACTACTAGTTAAGTTTTCAAATGACTTCTGAAGATTGCGTAAAGGTTTTTGAGTGAGTTTATAAGTTCCGGTAGCGACTAGCCCTCCGGCCAAAATACCTGCTCCTAGAATGACAGCTTTAGTAGTAAGGGCCGTGCCGGTGACCAATAACACAGGCATTGCTATGAAAGGTGCAGCTGTTACTGCAAGACCCGCTACTACGGCAAATCCTACTAAAAATTTTTTACTTGCTAAAAAATTTGTTACGTGGCTAATTCCTGATGTAGTACTTTTAGCAAGTTTTGTACAAAGCTGTCCTACTCCGGTTTTCAGAAACCAACCGCTTTTCTCTCTTGCATGAATTTTATCTTGTAATTTAGCATGTTCGTTAACATTGACAGATGTTTTTTTACCGTCTTTATCTTGATGATCTAAATTCCCTTTAGCCTCACCTTTAGTATCATGCATCTTTGTAGCATCGTTGATTTTTGCTTTATCAAAATCTGCTCCTTCTTTATTAATTCCAGCTAGATTTGCTGCTTTTAGATTCGCTTGTTTTAGATTTGCTTCTTTAAATATAGCCTCGGCTGCTTCCACTGCTTGCATATCGGCATTTTCCAATACTGCTTTAGTGAAATTGGCTTTAGTAAGATCGGCACGTTTCATAATTGCATTTTTAAAGTTAGCTTCCTTAGCATTAATATTTTTAGCAATAGCATCCGAAATATTTAATCCTTCGGCTTCTGCTTTTTCTAAAGTAGCATTACTTAACTTAGCAAATTGTGCAGTTGCATTAGTAAGCGTAGCGTTTGTAAGATCGGCATATTCAAGATTTGCTTTATCAAGCTGTGCTTTTGTTAAATCAGCGTTCTTAAGTTTAACACGCTGCATTATAGCTTCTCTTAAGTCCGCTTCTTTTAAAGATAGTATATTTTCAAATTCAGCATCGCTAAAATAGGCATTTCTTGCAGTTATGCCTTGCATGTTACATTGCTCTTTAAATTTTGCTTCTAATGCATGTGTTTTATTCATAAAAACATTTTCAAGATCAGTAGAAACGATATTTGCTTGATCTAGAAGTGCATTATTTAAAACTACCCCCTGCATTTGAACTCTTTGCATATCTGCATAGGCAAGCGATATACCGGTAAGATTAGAATTTTTCCATTCTGAATCTTTAATAATTAACTTTTCGGCATCGGCATTAACCATCATAACCGCATTAAATTTGCTATTTGTTACCTCTACTTCAGATAAATCTACTTTAGGCATGTAAGCTCTCGACATATCACTATTTTCAATTTTGCTCTTTTTAAGATCAGCAAAAAGAAATCCTGCGTTACGAGCCGTAACATTTTGAAAAACGGCATTTTGTAAATTAGCTCCTTCAAAATTAGTAAAATCTAAATTACAATTTGAGATTTTGATATTCTCTAAGTTGGCTGAAGCAAATAATGTATTCTTCAGGTTAAGATTAGTAAGAGTTTTACCTGATAAATTAATCGCTGAAAGATCAGGAACTATATTTAAATCTTCTGAAAGATTTTTTTGCTTTCTAACAAATTCGGTAAGAGATAATTTTGTATTGGATTGTTTTGCTGCTTCAGCTAAATATAGATCAAATTCGGCAGAAGTTAATTTTATATATTCTTTCGGTATATCTCGTTCTTTGGCAGTCGAACCTATAATATATGATGGGTCTAGTTTTATTTGTATTTCTTCGTCTTTTAACTGCTCAAAAATACCATCTAAACCCTTACCGCAGAACATTCTAAGATTATCTAAAGCATATACTTCAGTTTCTAATTTGTTTACTTCATGCTGTAACTTGTTGATTTTTTCTAGTTCGTTTTGTCGGTTTCTAGCAATAGTTTCTGCACTATTCCAAAAAGCATTTAAAAGATTGGTAGCAATCCCAGGATTATCTAAATTTTGCTTTAGAGTTTCTAACTCTTCTTGCTTAGTCTTTAGCTCTTTTGATTTGATTTCCCATAAAGTTTTTTCGTCTTCTCCAGCCAAAATATATTTCTTTGTCTTCGTAGCTTCATCTATAACTATTTCTTTGATATGTTCTTTTTCTAAATCTTTATCTATATATTGATTTAATCTTTCAAGATCTGAAAAAGATAGTTTTATATCTCGTATTTTATCTTTGAGATTGGGGATTTTATAGTTATCATAATCATAATCTTTATAATTAAAATCTGTATAATGAAGATTTGCTCCTCTAAAGTCGGTACTGATAAATGTACAATCATTAAATTTTACATTTGTTAAATCTGAATCACATAATATGGTATTTGTTAAGTCACAATTATTAAATACGGCATCTGTTAGTATTGTACCTTGGAAATTAGCATTGGCTAAATCTGCGTTAATTTCCATATTTTCTAAACTAGTAATGATAATTTTATCATTATCTTCAGCGAAATATTTATTTTTGATAAAATCATTTAGCGAGACACTAGGGTTATCTTTTATATAACCAAGGTAATCGTTTAGGTCTTTTTCTGCACATTTATATATATTAAGATTTGTCATATGTATTCTATATGATTAGTTAAAATGTATTAATAATAACACATTACTAATTATTTTTCCAGTATTTTATTATTTATTTCTTTATAATCTCCGGGTTTTAAATTATCTATTGTAAAATTACCATATTGAATCCTAATTAATTTGTTAACTTTTAGTCCACAATACTCGAATATTCTTCTAATTTCACGATTTTTTCCTTCAAATAAAACTACTTCAAACCAAGAATTAGTCTTATTTTGCTTAAGTAATTTTATCGAATGAGGGTTATAAAATATCCCGTCAATTTCTAAATTTTTATAATTGCTTTTTAGTAGAATATCAGACTGCCCATACGCCCTAACATGATATACTCGCTTTAACCTACTTGAGGGGAGCTCAAACTGACGAGCTAAATCACCGCTATTAGTTAGTAATAATACACCTTCGCTATTTAAATCCAGCCTACCTATTGAAATAACACGAGGTAAACCGGTTAGCTGTTCAAACACCGTTTTACGAGATAAAGGATCTTTATGAGTGGTAATTAAACCAACAGGTTTGTAATAAATCCAAAGCCTTGGTTTGTGTATATTATTGATTAATGTGCCTGATACTTCAATTTGATTACTAATATCAACATTTGTAGCCGGTGATAAAATTGTAATGCCGTCTACTTTTACCTGTCCTTCAACTATCAGCTTTTCAGCATCACGCCTAGAACAAACTCCTGCATTACTAATTATTTTAGCTAATCTATGCATTTTTAAATATAGTAATTTTCAATAGACCTCTTCCCAAGCGTCGCTTCTAGAGATAATTTATACGTCGATCCGGTACTCGCATCTTCACGTATTTCTATATACGCTGTGGTGCTGTGTTCCGTGTCTCCTTTCAATTCCTCTCTATAAGTTGGTTTGGGAAGAGGTCTAATAAGAATATATAAAAATACCCTTAAAAAGCAATATTAATAATTTTACATTAATTATTAATATAATTATACTATACCGCTACATATGTTTTAACAAAATTATACGAATGTTAATTTTACTTATCAAAACTTTTTATTCTTTAAAATTCTTATCGTCTTTTTTTAGCTGATTTTCTTTTTAACAAAAATTAAGTCCTTTGCTTTAATCTAAACTTCATTAAATTATGCAAAAACTTATTGGTTCAATCCTGTTAATTTCAGGTACTTGTATAGGTAGCGGTATGATAGCACTACCCATGGTATTAGCAAAATTAGGTATAATACCTAGTATAATATTGATGTTTATAATTTGGTTTATAATGTATTATACTTCTTTAATTAACCTAGAGCTTAATCTTCAAGCGGGTAAAGGCTTAACACTTGGGCATTGGGAAAATATTTTTCAGGACATACTGCTCAAATCATCGGTACGGTAAGCCTTAAGCTCCTTTCATATGCTTTACTTGCAGTATTTATATACGGAGGCTCTTCAATATTACAGAAGTTATTAGCTTTAAATACAAGTATAACTTATATAGGAGCATGGTGTATTATTATTACCTCTAAAAGAAATATCTATATGGGGTATAGTCACTCCGGTAGTTTTTACTTCATTTGGTTTCCAAGTAATCTTCCATACCTTAACTAATTATTGTAACAAAAATGCTAAAGACGGCGTTTTTATTTGGAAGCTTAATTCCTGCAATAGTATATATAATTTGGACTTGTAGTATTCTTATTGTAGCACATCATAATAATCCAACATTTTATCAACAAATGATTACCAGTAATGTAGAAGTCAGAGATTTAAGGAATTAAGTAATATAGCAAAATGGCCGTCCGTACAATTATTAGTTTGGATAATTTCAACTCTTGCTATCGTTACATCAATACTCGTTTATCTGTTATATAAAGCAAAGATAAATAATTTATTATGGGACTGTTGCGAGATGAGAGGATAGCAGGTATAATTAAAAAAAACAAAAAATATGTTCATATGTCTGAGTATCAAATGATAATGGTAAGTTTAGATGAGTTAATAAGTGTGGATCATCAATATCGTAAATTCAAAAGTTTATTCAATTTTAAAGCAGTTGAAGCTGAGTTATTAGCAGTAGAATGCGAAGCTAACTATAAAGGCTATGGTATAGTGAGGCTGTTTAAATGTTTGCTGCTGCAATTTATGGAAGACTTATCGGATCGGGAATTGGAACGTTATTTAGCTGATAGCACAGCGGCAAAATGGTTTTGTGATTTTGCTCTTACAGAGAAGACGCCTGATTATAGTGTATTTAGTAAAATACGTAAAAAAATAGGCACTAATTTACTATCAAAAATATTTGTAAAATTCCGAGATCAACTACGAGCACAAGGCTATATGGGTGAAGTATTTACCTTTGTAGATGCTTCTCATTTAATCTCAAAAGCTAATCTTTGGGAGGAACGTGATAAACTAAGAACACAAAAATATGATAAATTGAATAATGAGACTCTGCCTAAGGTTGTAAAGGATAAACAAGCTAAAATTGGCTGTAAGGGAGCAAATAAATTTTGGTATGGTTATAAAAAACATGTGAGTGTCGATATTCAATCAGGAATGATCAATAAGGTTGCAGTTACCCCTGCAAATGTTACTGATAGCAAAGGTTTTAAGCATGTTATGCCAAGCTCCGGTGCTACATATGTTGATAAAGGTTATTGTACAATCTCTGCCAAGAATGCAGCAGCTAAAAAGGGGTTCCATCTTTGCTCAATAAAGAAAAATAATATGAAAGATAAGAATTTTGACCTTGATAAATATTATACGAAAATCAGAGCACCTTTTGAGAGGGTATTTTCAAAAGATAATAAACGGGTTAGATATATAGGAATTGCCAAAAATCAATTCTCTGAATTTATGAATGCCATATGTTTTAATTTAAAACGATTAGTGGTTTTAACAACTTTAATAGCTTAGAGAAATTTGTTAATAAAAATCCTAACTCTGTAAACAAATCTCTATTAAATTACTATACTATTGAATAAATTTTATCTCAATATTAAACAGAATTTCTTTTTAAAAATATTTGGACAGAGCTAAATATTTATTTATCTGTTTTCCTCTCATTTTACTATTAAAAATTATCTCGCAACAGTCCCATCAGAGCTGTTACAGACCAATAAGATCGCTTCTATCTGCTCAGTACTAAACTCATGAGTTTTGCTACCAAATACATTAAGCTTTAAACCTAAACTACCTCCTATCTTATCATTAAACTTATTTTGTAGGTTTGCTCCTATTATATTTACCACATCGCCTATTTATTCTTTGAGACTATTTCTTTCTCCAATAGTGCTATCTAAAATATTAAGATTATGCTCTTCTTTTTCATTTAACTCCTCTATAGCAGATACATAGCGACGCTCTAAATTCACTCTTAATTTCAAGGAGTATAGCGTTCTACCCATCAAATCTTTCTGATCCATCAGCTCTATTTTGTCTGATACAAGCAGCTGATTATAAAGCCTTAAAAACTCCTCTCCATATTCTTTGTTCAGATGCTCGATAGCCGGGTTATTATCTGCACTTGCTGCTGGATTATTACTTACGCTTTTTGGTGCATATTCACTACTATCTTGCTCCTGAACTAATCCTTTTCCAAATGCTCTAATAGCCTCTTGTTCCTGAATAATATTGCTGCCTTTTGATACTAAATGCACCATTAAAGCATCTGATAATGCTATCGCTATATCCTCTTTAGTAAACACAGGCTTTGTATATGAAATGCGACCAAATACTATTTCCGGATTCTCATATATCTTCTTTGAATTCTCGGCTATTATTTCTTGGTTCTTTGCCTCAAGCTTAGTTGCCTTCATATAATGAGCAGGCCCTTTATGATGCGTTGGCTCTTGATCTAGTCCAAGTTCTTTGAATGACTTAGCGGTTACCCTAAAAGGTAACCCTGCTTCCTCATATACTTTGTTGATTTCTATCTCACACTGCTCCCTTGCAAAACATAAAAACTTTGTACTTTCTAAATCTCTGTCCTTTGTTTTTGCAAGCACTACTTCATTGTTAATTAATCGCTCTAATCTTCTTGTTAAATATTGAATATGTACATGTGTTATCAGGATTATCGTAGTGTATATTTACTTCACAAACTATACCTCTTGATACTATGTTTTTCTGTACATATTCCTCCACTAGCCTAATATTTTCTGCCTGACTTACCTCTTTTGGTAATGAGAATTCTATTTGTGCTGCAGTTCTAGCAGCTTCTCTTTTTTCTCGTACTTCAGCTACGTTCCATAACTGCTCTCTATCTTGTAACCATGCTACATCTTCAAACCCCTCAGGTACAAATATCTTGCTAAATACTACTCCTTGCTTTTTAGTAAAATCATAAGTAATACTTATCTTTTCGCCGCTCTCTGGATCTATGGTTTTATACACTAATTTTGATGCAGAAATATACGCAGCGGTAGCAACAGCATTTTGTCCCCTGCTTCTTTGTATATGAGAACTATGAAAGTTATATGATGCTTAAACGTAATTTAATTTACACTGCCATAACCCGCGGCAAACATCTAGTTATAATAATTGGACAGAAAAAAGCATTGGCTATAGCTATTAAAGATAATAAAACTTCTTTACGTTATTCAAAGCTAAAGGAATGGTTAACAACTTATTAAGTGTAGAAGTCAAGATTTAATACTTAAAGAAACTATACAGTGTCTTGGGCAAGAAGCGATAAATCGAGGCTTTTGATAATTGATAATATATTAAGATTTTTGTGCTATTGAATTTCTCCCTTCCACTACTTATATTTTTAGTGTGAAAACTTACTTAAGTGAGTTCACAAATCTTATGTATTATATAAATCCTAAAGAGGTATATATGCTATATAACAATATCAAATCATATTTGTTCTCTTGTATTACTGTCATTTTATTGGCTAATCCGGTTATTGCCGCTGATAACTATAGTAAACCTGATAATAAGGCTCATACTGTTTACTTGCGACATCCTCCCGACTTACGTCCTTTTTCTGCTTTGGATTACTACTGGAATAGTATATTCGATGATAAACTCTCTACCTATAGCTCAAGTTCTTTAAAAAGTAGATTTATTACTAAAGATAAGCAATATATCTTAGTATTAGAAGTACCAGGGTATGATAAAAGCCAAATCAAAGTTAAGGTAGGCAGTAATAAATTATTTGTTACAGGAAATATAGAAAAAGATAATAAATCTGATGCTTCAGATGATTATAAAAATAGAAATTTTAATTATGTCGTATCTTTATATGAAGATATAGATCAAAATAATATCTCTTCAAACTTAAAGAATGGTATCCTGACTATTACTCTACCTCGTATGGAGGTTAAAGAAAAAGATGCAAAAGAAATACCGATTCAATAGTTGATAATATTTTTAAATTTTGCTAAGTTAATACTAAATCAATATTTATTAAACTTATGGAGGTACTGATGTCTTTTAATTTACCACGTATTAGAAATAAATCAGAATTACAAACTAATGCTAATAAACGAAGTTATGTTGATGATATTTTGAATAACTTCTTTAATGAAATAGCTTCATTTTCTTACCCTGTCTCTTACAATGACAGAATGTTATCGCCTCGAACTGATATTACTGAAAATGAATCTGAATATCATCTAGAACTTGAATTACCAGGTGTCACGCAAGATAATATTGATCTTAAAATAGATAGTAATATTTTAATTATTGAGGGCAAAAAGGAACAATCCTCTGAGAAAAAAGATCATAATTATCATATGCAGGAACGATATTATGGTTCCTTCTCGCGATCTATTAGTTTACCATCTAATATCGATGAAGAACATGTAGAAGCAAACTTTAAGGACGGTATATTGTCTATAAAAATACCTAAAAAAGAACAAAGTAAGGCTAAGAAAATCAAAATATCATAATATGTAATAGTTACAACTTAACCTACATTGGTGCCGTGCTGCTTTTCTTCTTTTAGAATTTTATAAACAGCAGCACGGCTTATTTTCATTTCTTTAGCTAGTGTTACCCCTTTAATTCCTTCTGCATTTAATTGTAACAATTTATTCCTGTCTATAATACGGTTGCGACCAAACTTAATACCTTTAGTTTTCGCCTCTAACCTACCTTCATTAGTTCTTTCAAGTATCCTGACTCTCTCGGCTTCTGCTATTGCACTAAGAATTGTAATAACCATTTTTCCTGTGCTACCTTCTGTACTAATACCATCATCAAGAAAACGCATGGCTACACCTATTTTGGCAAACTGACTAACTAGGTTAATCATATCGGCAGTATCTCTGCCTAAACGATCTAACTTGGTAATCAATATTACATCCCCTTCTTCTACCTTATGTAATAAGTTATTTAATCCCGCTCTGTCTAAGTTACGACCTGTTGCTTTGTCATAGAATATTCTTGATTCTTTTACTCCGGCATCTTTTAAACGTTTTATCTGTATGTCTAAAAGTTGCTGATTAGTTGATACCCTAGCATAGCCAAATAATCTCATATTGCTTTTAATATATTGTCCATTATATCGATTAGTAGACAGAGATGTCTACTAATAACGTTTTTACGATTTAATATACAGTATATTTAGTACTTTTTCTTATGTCTACTAAATTATAACTTCGTAGACACCATGAAAATCAAAAATGTTCCAAAACAAAAAATAATGCGTTCTACTTCTATCCTGAGACACAAGATTTTTTTAGTCGTTTACAACTCAAATTTTAAGTTGTTAATACTTTGATATATGAGATGACTATTCAAGACTTTTTAAAGTACGAAGAGCACCGTCAAGTTAAGCAAGGTATAAATTAAGTATTGAGCAATTGCAATGAATGATTTATAGAATAGCAGTAATAATTTATGCCTAAATTTTACATGGTTATATCATCGGTTCAATAATAGTTACCGAGATGTTCAAGAACAGATGGCCTATCGAGGTATTATTTTAAGTCATGAGACTGTAAGATTTTGGTGTTGCAAGTTTGCAGTTTATTTTCAAGATGTCATTAGAAAGAGCGATCGGAAACCAACTGATAAATGGCATTTAGATGAGATGAATATTAAGATTAAAGGCGAAGTATTTATATTATGGAGAGCCGTTGACTCTGAGGGGCATGAATTAGAAGTATTACTGCAGAAGCGTCGTAACAAGAAATCAGCTATCCGCTTTTTATCAAAATTATTGGGTAATTATCCAGTTCCAAGAGTAATTGTTACCGATAAGCTCAGGAGTTACATTAAACCGGTTAAGCTTATGTGTCCTAAGACTAAGCATCGCACTCATAAGAGATTAAATAATCGTGTTGAAAATGCTCACCAGCCAACTTAGGCGAAAAGAAAAGATATTAATTAAATTCAAGCATCCTAATTCAGCACAATGTACATTATCACTGATGGGCAAAGTCAGAAATATATTTGCCATAAATATACTAAAACAGCACCTGAGCGAAGAATTGCATTTGCATCCGCTAAATCCATTTGGGATGAAGCTACTAAAAAACTTCTTGCTGCCTGAAATCTAAAAATATAATACTTTTTGATACTATTTTACTTAACTTGACGGTGCCTAAAGATGACAGCTAAACTTGAGTCTTTAGGACTGCTGAAGGTCTTTAGAAGAAAAAGAAGCAATGGTATGGATTTAGCTAATAAGTTAGTTCCTGTGCTTCCTGATAGGGTGTACTCGGTAATTAAAGACTCACCTACTAACTTAAAAGTAAGTAATAGTTCTAAATTAGATCACGAGTCTAATTTGAAACATATTTTAAGAACTAAGTTATTCGTTCCTATTGAGCTTGAATTTATGAAAAGCTTATTTAAAAATAATTTACCATCTAAGTATAAACTATTCTTCTTAAACTGTATGATGTCTGCTTATAGGAATTTTATGCAAAACTCCAATGGCTCTAACATGCTTTCTTTTTCTGCCACATCTCATGAATTAATACAACAAAATAACATGAGTAAAAGAACTCTTTGGCAACAATTGGATTTTCTAGAGCCTTACGAATAAGGGCGTCATGTTTTGGACGCTCAGCAGTCACATTATCGCTAGTGTCACTAGCATCGCTATTTGTACTTAAGTCTTCTTCCTTGCTACTACTAATATCTTTTTCATTCATTGCTTTGGATCTATTTCGTTGCTAACAGTTTTTGCGGCATTAGCAACATTTTTAGGCTTCTTAACTATGACTGGCACTTCTTTTTCAGTAACTAAAGCTGCAGGAGAGCCATCAAGATTAAACCTCCTAGCTCCTTCTACCAGTTTTTCTTTATATTTAAAACTACCACAATATCTATGGAAAAATCTATTTAATTGATTATTCGGAAATTGTCCATTTAGGGACTGTTGCGAGATGAGAGGATAGCAGGTATAATTAAAAAAAACAAAAAATATGTTCATATGTCTGAGTATCAAATGATAATGGTAAGTTTAGATGAGTTAATAAGTGTGGATCATCAATATCGTAAATTCAAAAGTTTATTCAATTTTAAAGCAGTTGAAGCTGAGTTATTAGCAGTAGAATGCGAAGCTAACTATAAAGGCTATGGTATAGTGAGGCTGTTTAAATGTTTGCTGCTGCAATTTATGGAAGACTTATCGGATCGGGAATTGGAACGTTATTTAGCTGATAGCACAGCGGCAAAATGGTTTTGTGATTTTGCTCTTACAGAGAAGACGCCTGATTATAGTGTATTTAGTAAAATACGTAAAAAAATAGGCACTAATTTACTATCAAAAATATTTGAAAATTCCGAGATCAACTACGAGCACAAGGCTATATGGGTGAAGTATTTACCTTTGTAGATGCTTCTCATTTAATCTCAAAAGCTAATCTTTGGGAGGAACGTGATAAACTAAGAACACAAAAATATGATAAATTGAATAATGAGACTCTGCCTAAGGTTGTAAAGGATAAACAAGCTAAAATTGGCTGTAAGGGAGCAAATAAATTTTGGTATGGTTATAAAAAACATGTGAGTGTCGATATTCAATCAGGAATGATCAATAAGGTTGCAGTTACCCCTGCAAATGTTACTGATAGCAAAGGTTTTAAGCATGTTATGCCAAGCTCCGGTGCTACATATGTTGATAAAGGTTATTGTACAATCTCTGCCAAGAATGCAGCAGCTAAAAAGGGGTTCCATCTTTGCTCAATAAAGAAAAATAATATGAAAGATAAGAATTTTGACCTTGATAAATATTATACGAAAATCAGAGCACCTTTTGAGAGGGTATTTTCAAAAGATAATAAACGGGTTAGATATATAGGAATTGCCAAAAATCAATTCTCTGAATTTATGAATGCCATATGTTTTAATTTAAAACGATTAGTGGTTTTAACAACTTTAATAGCTTAGAGAAATTTGTTAATAAAAATCCTAACTCTGTAAACAAATCTCTATTAAATTACTATACTATTGAATAAATTTTATCTCAATATTAAACAGAATTTCTTTTTAAAAATATTTGGACAGAGCTAAATATTTATTTATCTGTTTTCCTCTCATTTTACTATTAAAAATTATCTCGCAACAGTCCCATTTAATATTTTCTTTAGTTCAAGATCTATACCGATGGCAAGAGGCTTAACCTCTTCAGAGAACACTTCCGGATAATCGGTTTGCAACTTAGTTAAGATACTAAAATATTCCTTTTTGCGTCTTTTCATCTTGTCTTTTAATATTTCTTTAGGACTTACTACTACCTTTTGATTTGATGCTTTTTTGTTACTCGATACAGCCTCTTGTTTTTTACTCTTTTTTGTATCGTTGCTTTTGGCTTGAGTGGTACCTATAGACGCATCTTTTTTATCAGATGTGGCAGGTGAATTACCTGTATCTTTGACGTCGCTTTTAGGTTTTTCAAAGACTACAACTTTCTTAAGAGCAGGACCTTGCATTAAAGAATTAGCATTAAGAGTTAATGGTTTTGCTGTCAAATTAAGTTTCAGCTTAGATTTTCCAGTAGTTGCCATTGTGTTCATATGCATCTCTTGTTAGTTAGTATTTTTACGTAATTTAGACTTATTGGAGATATTTAAAAACTCCTTAATAATAGGATGGTCTTTATTATCTTTATTAGTGACAAATTTTAGAAATCCGATTAGTAATTTATCGTCAATATCGACAGCAGAAAATTTATTAAAGATATTAAATATCTCTTCTTTTCTTTTAGTTAGGAGGGATGATAATTGTACATTTAACTCTGCTTCAATCTCCCATTGCTTAATTTATACCTCCCTTAACTTGACGATGCCAGCCTGAATTTTTCGAGAAATATAATTATTTGGAATATGATTCAGTCACTGAATTATAATAACATTTGTTTCTCTCAAGCTTAATTTTATAAGATGTCGGAAAACAAGTGTTTTCCGTACAGATATATTTTACTTTGTATTTAGAATAGCTTTTGACCAAACATAAGATTTAAGATAGAGTGCAATTAAATTATCCTTTAGGTCTTCTAGAAATGAAATCACAAAATCAAAAATTCCAAGATTACAGAAACTACAATACTCAAGAATCTAATTTAAACGCTAAGGCAGAAGAAGAAATATTAAATCAAGACAATAGAATTTGTTACAAAAAAAGAAGAGAAGAATTAAACCAAAGAGTTAAGAGCGTATTAGAGCAAAAGAAGCAAGTAGCAAGTAGTAAGTACAAAAAATTAAATTAATTAAGAAATACAAATGGAAAGTAGAATATACTACTTTCTAGAAAGAATAGTTAGGATTTAGGTTTAAGAAGAGTGTTGAGCTCTTGGATAGAAAGCCCTGTAACTTTAGATATAAAAGAAATATCAGAGCCAGCATTATACATATTTTTGGCTACTTCCATGGTTCTCTTAGCTTCCCCAATCTGCATGCCTTCGTTTCTGCCAATCTGCAAGCCTTGAGCAATACCTTCATCAATATATTTATCAGCAATAGTTCTCATAAGTCCCTCTTGATCTTCTTTTTTTAAGTAGCTAGCTATAATCTTAGCTAGTTCTACTTGTTTATCTTCAGATACCTTAGCATCACTATACCACAATAACCACTTAATGTAAATGTAGCCATTTTCCTTATCTATCTCAATACTGCTCTCAAACTTCTCAAGTAGGCTTTGCCATAGATTTAAGATATCACGAGCTTTGATATGTTTAAGCATATACTCCATCATACCAAGATGCTTCTTTTGCTCTATCTCATCATCACTTTGTTGTTGTAAATCAACAAGTAAATACTCATCACCCATTAATTCTTTAGCAGTCTTGCTATCTTCAAATAACTCCCAAAAGTTTCTCGGAGCATTATAAGGCTTATCATTTGCATATACCACTATAGGACAGATTAGCGGAAGCTTGTTATCTTTTTTTTCTGTGCTATTACTTTTGTTTTTATTGACGTCCTTATGCCTTTCGCATAACAAAAGCATATATTGCCACAGTCTAAAGGCAATCCAGTAATCACTACTAGACTGATGCTCGATCAGAACGTATACGTAAGCTTTATCATTTTCTACATTATCAGCAGTAGTACTATCTTTAATATTATTCTTTTTTAAAGAAACAGAATAAACCACATCACTAAGTCTTTTGCGTAAATCCTCAGTAACAAAACTTTCTTTCTCTATTTTAATACTATCAAGATTAATCTTGTTCTTAAACGAAACTGGCAAATAATGCTCTAGAAACTCACGAGCAGCTACAGGTTCACTCATGACCTTTTTAAATAATTCATCATGCCTTGGACGCTCGGAAGTGTCGCTATTTATATTTAAATCTGCTTCCTTGTTAATACTAATATCTTTTTCATTCATTGCGTTGGTTCTATTTCATTGCTAACAGTTGAAGTAGTATCCGAAGCATCACGAGATTTCTTGTTAAATCTTGGTTTTCTTACTATCACTGGCACTTCTTTCGCTGTAACTAAAGTTGCTGGCGAGCCATCAAGATTAAATCTCTGAGCTCCTTCTACCAGTTTTTCTTTATACTTAAAACTACCACAATATCTATGGAAAAATCTACTTAATTGAGCATTTGTAAACTCACCATTTAATACTTTCTTTAGTTCAAGATCTATACCTATAGCAAGAGGCTTAACTTCTTCTGAGAACATGGTTGGAAAATCAGCCTTTAATTTAGTCAGGATGCTAAAATGTTCTTTCTTACGTCTCTTAATCTTTTCCTTTAAGATTTCCTCAGGATTTGCTACTACCTTTTTATTACTTTCAGCTTTTTTGTTACTTACAGTAGTCTCTTGCTTTTTACTCTGCTTTACCGTCTTGTTGTTGGTTTTAGCAGTACCTATAGCCTCATCATTTTTGTCAGATGTTGCAGGTGAATTACCTACATCCTTGACATCACTTTTAGATTTTTCAAAGACCACCACTTTCTTAAGAGCCGAACCTGCAACTAATGTACTTGCATTAGTATTTAGGATGAGTGGTTTTGATCCAAAATTAAGCTTGAGCTTTGGTCTTTCTGTGTTTATTGATGGGTTCATAAGTATAAGTATGTTAATTAATATAGCTTTTAACTATTGTCTTTTAGGATATTTTAAGACCAATTATCGATAGAAGTGCAGCAGCTGCAGCACCTATACCAGTCTATACAGTATAAGCTGTACCTATAGGGATTTTATTTAATGTTTTAGCAAGGCAGAATAAGCTTAATATTTCAAATAAAATAAAAAATAATGTTGGTACTAGTTTTGTAAGGCCATCAGAATGTTTTAATGCAATAATAAAAGCTATTTCAAAGATACCTGCTATAACTAAAAGAAGCCAATACATAAAAAATCAAAATTCTTTTCTAAAATAATCATTTACAGTTTAGAGAATAATAATTCTCTACCCTTACTTTTCCATTTATCTATAATCTTCGGATTAGTAATAAGCTGCTCCTTACAATCAAGTAACATTCCGTAAAGAATATGAGCATTATCAGGATGCAGATAATCAAGACCAGCTTTCACGAATAATCCACCTAACATGATCTTTTTTCGTGCATCAGCTTTGCGATCAAAAGTAGCTGCTTTTTGTAATTGCATACGAGTATACCACAATTTCTTTGTAATTAGTTTAATCAGTTTTGATGTTTCCTGATTTTGGTTTACTGGGCATCTTAGATTTCTTATGTACCTCTTTTAATTCATTTAAAAAAGGATGATTTTTATTACTGGCATCTTTTACAAACTTTAGAAATCCTATTAGCAATCTATCATCAATCGTTAGAGCATTACATGCTTTAACGATATTAAACAATTCTTCTTTACGTTTTTGAAGTAACTGAGATTGCTGATGTTCTAATTGTGCTTCTATTTTAGCAATACGTTCTTTTTTAAGTTGCTGTAAATTAGCAAGTTTAGTAGCTGTTGCCAGAGCTTTAGTTGCCATGATTCCTCATACTTCAAAAGTTTAATCCAATTTTGGACATATAACACTATATGAGTATACCAACAAAAGAGGCATGCAGTCAAACAAAAACAAGTATCACACATATTTCTTTTACAGATATTGCGGGGGTTCATTTAAGGGGGCAGCAAGCCCCCTTAAAACCCTCTAGAAATGTGTAATGAAAAAGAGATTGTAAAAGATAGTAAAATATGATGTAGTAGTAAGATTCTCGTAAGAGCGCACTGGGACATTTTGTTACACAAAATGTCATGCGCTCAGTGAGTAGGAAAAATATCTTTAGAGTAATAATTTTAGAATAATCATTAAAATAGATGGCATCATATCATTTTCATGGTTCATGTATACAAAGAAGTAAGGGGCAAAATGCGGTGACTACAGCTGCATATATTGCAGCAAGTAAATTAGTATATAGCACTATTGATCATGAGAGTGGCGAAGCGATGAGTATTACTTATGATTTTGCTAAAAAGAAAGGAGTGGAATACAGCAAGATATTTGTGCCTGAAGGCTTTGAAGATGTAGCATGGTTGCAAGATAGAGCACAACTATGGAACGCGGCAGAAACAAGAGAAAAAAGAGATGATGCTACTATTGCAAGAGGTATAGAATTCGCCTTACCTAGGGAAATATGTAAGGAAGAAAATATTAGATTAGTAGAGGAATTTGTACAAAAGAATATAGTGGCACGCGGTTTAGTATGTGACGTCAATATACATTATGATAATCCTGATAATCCGCATGTACATTTTCAGTTTTTAGAAAGAAGATTAGAACGTTTAGAGAATGGTGAGGTAATATTTGCAAAAGTCAAAGATAGAGAATTAATAAGCAAAAGATTTTTGCATGGTTTAAGACATCAATGCGAAATTGAAATCAACAAAGTATATGAGAAAGCAGGGTTACCTTTCAGAGTAACTGCTAAGTCATTCAAGGAGCTCGGACTAGATCAAGAGCCAACGCATCATAAAGGCCCTGCACATTACATGAAAGCAACTGAGCTTGAGGCAAAAAACAAAGAGATTATAGCTGAGAATGCAAAGAAGATATATGAGAATCCTGAAATAGTATTTGGTCGTATTTCATATACAAAGCCAGTGTTTACTAAAGAGGATATTGCTATAGCATTATCGGATGCATTGATGGTGCATTTAGTTTCAAAAGGTAGTGATATTGCAAAGGAGCAAGAAGCTATTAGAGCGTTTGGCAAAGGTCTTGTGCGGGAGCAAGTAGGCGGTGAAAATGTAGCGCAAAATATAGCAAATGATGCAGTAGCAATTACTGCAGGAACCAAGGAGCAAAATACAGATAGTAACCAAACAAACATCGCATCTAACAACCCAGCTATCGAGCATTTAAACAAAGAATATGGTGAGGAGTTTTTAAGTCTTTACAATCAGCTTTTGGTATCTGACAAGATAGAGCTGATGGATCAGAAAGATTTGACTGGGAGAACGCTATATGCATTAAAATCCAGAGTGAATTTAGAGCTGAGATACGTATCTGCTATAGAGGAATTAAACACAAAAGAAGAGCATAATCTTGATATTAGCAACAACAATATTGGTGAGAATAAGAGTTTTAAAGATAGGTTGCTCGGAGTAGGTAGTAAGGCTCATGAGTTCAGTGATGAGCAAATTAAAGCGATTTTGTCTGTCTGCAACGGATCTGACATTAGTGTACTTGAAGGGAATCCCGGAGCAGGTAAGACTTTCGTGATGCGAGAGATAGTACGCCAGTACAAAGCGGCAGGATTTAAGGTAGTAGGTACTGGACCAAGCAGTGTATCTGCTAAGGTCTTAAGTCGCAATGCTGGAATTAAGGCAGATAATACGAGTTTACTTCGTAAGAAAATCGTAGAATCCAAAGGAGGAGAGTTTAAGATAGATTTAAGCAGTAAATATTATGAGGAGGAGGAATATTTAAAATCTATTGGTTGTGACTCGGTATTGAACTTTTTACGCTCTGATGTACTTGATAGCAAAACAGTACTGATTGCCGATGAGGCAAGTATGATAGAGCTTGCTAATATGGACTATTTAGCACATGAAGTCTTAAGGGCTAAGGCTAAATTAGTATTAGTCGGCGATAACAACCAGTTTACAGCTGTTGGTATGACTGGTGCATTTAACAAAGCTCGTAAGATTGCAGGAGGAGTTAAACTTACTGAAGTAAGAAGACAAGAGCGGTTAGAATACAGACAAGCAACTGAAGCTATGGGACGCTTTGAGATGGTTGATGCCATCGAGATATACAGAAAACTAGACGTATTTAACATTCAAGATAATGAAGAAGAGGCTAAAACTAGCTTAGTTACGTTATTTGCTAAGGAATATACTGAGCAGATGGATAGTCTTAAGAGAGATGATTTAATAGCTATAAGAAGTATAGCAATTGGAGCATATACAAATGAGAAGGTAGCTGAGTTTAATAGCCGAGTAAGAAATGAGCTAAAAAATAGCGGAGCATTAAAAGGAGCTGAAGTACAAATTAGCAGTGGCGGGCGAATGCTACCTCTAATGAAAGGCGATCAAATAGTATTTGAAGAGAATAGTTTAAGATACGGTATTAGTAATGGTGAAGTTGGTACAATATTATCAGTAAATCCTTTTGGAGGAAGAGCAAATAGTAAAGGTGATGGGGTTTTACGGGTATTAGTCCATAAAGCAGATGGCAATAAGGATATAATTGAGATTAATACTTTTTTAGATGCATTTAACAATAAGAGACGAGTGAAGTTAAATCATGGATACGCCTTAACTGGTTACAAGTTGCAAGGCGAGACGGTGGACCGCATGCATGTATATTTTGACCGCTCTATTGGATATGAGGCGTTTTTGGTTCTCATGTCACGTCATAGACAGGAGGTTAAGCTTCATGCATCCGCAAAAGAGCTAGAAAACATAGTGTATCAGCGTCTTGATAGTGACGTAGAGAAAGTGAGAAATCAGTTTAAGATTAACAGCTATGAAATGCTGCCTCAAACGATTAAGAATGAGGATGGAACAACATATCAAAAGCATATCCCAAAAGAAGTGCCTAATTGGTTAATCGGCTTAACTCTTGCAGTCAGCAGACGAGCTAATAATAGCTTTGCAATAGACTATAGGAGCGATGGTGTCTTAGACGGTAACCAGTCAATCATTAAGGAGTATTTAGAAGCGCGGGTGCGAGTATTTGAGTGTCACGGCAAGATGCGAGAATGGAAGAGAGATATCGAGTCTGTTGGTAATATTACAAGCTTACATAGCAAAATTCTAAGTCAAGCTACTAATTTAAAGAGAATTAAATTAGACGATGCAAGCCCTGCTATTGATTTTGAATTAGAATTAAATATCAAAGATTTAAAGATTGATCCATATAGTATTGCTCTGTCTGAGGCACAAGACAGCTTTAAATACGTTATTGAGAATATTGTGCGTGATGCAAAGGGTGAGAAATCAGAGAGTGCATATAGTAGGACGCAAGAAAGCACTAAGCTAAAAGCAATAAAAGGTGTTACATATACTGACGGCAAGGCTCACATTAACTTCAAAGAGCTTGATAGCAAAGATCAAAGCAAAATCATCGCTGTTTGTTTAAAAGAAAGTGCCTTTGAAAATCTTAAAGAAATCTTTGAGGAGCTAAAATTAGAAAAAGAGGTTTTAAGAGATTACGCTTCAGTTATTTGTGCCAGTTACTCTAATGTGGTTGATACTGAGAATGCAGATGAATTTAAGAAGTTAATTCTTACAAAGAAAGCTGAGAGTAAGTTAGTTACGGAAAGCAAGGTTGCAATGAGAGCTTTAGTACGTGAGAAGAATTTTAGCAAGTCAGAAGATCGGAAAGCTCAGTTAGAAGAGCAGATTGGTCAGATTAAAGAGCAATTAAAGCAATATAAAGGAAGCTTAAACGCAACAGTCAATAAAATTTCAACAAACCTTAAATTAATCCAAGAGAATACTACATTTACGAGTAATGCTGTATTAATGGGCGAGCGTACTATTCAGTTAAATATTAACTATGAGACGCTCCGTAAACATGCAGGTCATGATACATACAAGTATTATTTACATGATATTACCGAGAAAAGCACAATAAGTAATTGTAAGGCATATCAAGATTTAATGCTGCTTGCTCGTGATACTAGTGGTGAGATCTTGTTAAATAGAAGAATTCAAAAGGATCTTTCATCAATAGATAGTTATATATTTGATAACAAGGAATTAGTAGAGCTTAAGAGAAGTGATTTGCTTGAGAGCCAGCAATATTTAAGTGATTTAAAACAAGAAGAGCAAGTTACCGGTAATTTTGTTCGAACATTATTTCCTCATTACTTGGGGCGTATTTACGAGCAGCAAGGATCAGCAGTAATAGAGAAGTGGGAAGCAGTTAAAGCGGCTAACTCTAATATAGATGTGCAAGAATTAATTGCGCGTGTTCAGTCTAATCCATCACACCTTGGGAAGCTTGCTGGCATTGGTTTAGGCACTATATTTGGAGTAAGCTCTAGCCGTCGTAAATCTATAGAGCAGGTGGGTAAACTAGGGCAGCAGCTTCTAAAGTATGAGGAAAGTATGGCAAGGCTAAAAGAGATTAAGGAGGCTGATTTAATTAAAGAGCAAGAACAGAAAATAGTAGTGCTTAAAGAGGAATTAAATGTTCTTGGGTCTTTAAAAGCAAGTAAGGCAGAAGAGAAGTTCTTAAGTAATTTAAAGACAATGCAGGCAGGTAGCGGCTTAAATATCAAGAGCTTTAAGTCTTTAATAGAGAGTGATGAAGTACAAGATTTGCTTTGTGAGTACTACAACAGTCAGAACGAGCAATACACAAGACTAAATGCTACTTATGAGGAGTACGCTGTAGAGTATGAGAGATATTCTAAGGAGCAAGAGCAGCAAGCCGCAGAATCTCAAGAGAAAGTTGTTAAAGCTCATGCTACTCATCAGGCTATTAATCGCGATGTTAGTGCTGGTACTACTCGCAGTAACATCACGAATAGTAGTAATCGCAGAAAAGAACGCACTAAAGTACCATCTTTAAGATTTAAAGATGTGCAGGAAGCTCTAACAAGCAGCGATATAGAGAAAATATTTAGGCAATATGCTGCATCTATTAGAGGCGTCGCCGGAGCTATAAAGAGAAGTGGCTCTGAGATCAGTATGGGCAGCCTTAGCATGAACCTAAACAAAGGGACGTGGATACGTCATAGTAGTGGGAAAGGCGGTAATATCTTTGGTTTTGTAGCAGAAGGAGCTGTAGTGAGCAAACGTCAATCACTTGAGATTGTTGCTGAGCTAGCACAGCTAAGAGCGGAATCAAATAGTTACGATTATCGCATTAGCAGAGTAAATAAAGAGCAGACGCAAGAACAAACACAGCAGAAGCCAGAAAATGAGTGGATAGTTGCTCAGGACAAAATTACTAATTCTGACATCTTTGATCCAAACAAGCATCTAAAGGGCATGATGCAGCATAATACATTAGAGGCGGTCTATGCTTACAAAGATGCTAATGACAAGTTACTTGGATATGTAGTGCGTTTTGTAGGCAAAGAAGATGGCAAGAAACAGACGCTACCTGTTACCTATTGCTACAATGCTGCAAAAGACGAGTATAGTTGGCGTCTTAAAGGATTTACTGACAAGGGCAATAAGCCTATCTTTGGTATAGAGAAAGCTATTTGCAGTAGTAAGACTATATTGATAGTAGAAGGTGAAAAAGCTGCGATTGCTGCATCTAAAATACTACCTGACTATAATGTCGTATCATGGATAGGAGGCAGTAATGCTGCTGATAAAGTAAACTGGGGTCAATTGCAGTGGCGGGACGTAATAATATGGCCCGATAATGATCAGCCGGGCTTTAAAGCTGCAGAAGTAATTAAAGATAAGCTCAACAAAGCAAACGATCATATAGGCTTTGTAAGTGTCATTGATCCAACGACATTGAAGTTTAATGGTAGTATCCACAAAGATTTACTACCTGAGAAGTGGGATTTAGCAGATAGATTACCTGATGGTATGACCATTGCAAATGTAAAAGAGGCAATAGAAAATGTTAGCGCTGCTCATTTAGATATTCAGCAAATACAAAACGTACTACAGAGTACTAACGCTTCAGATGCTTCGCAGTGGTTAGTTGAGCGTAATATTTGGCAGGAAGTATTTAAAGGCAAGATAGTAAATGAAGAGAAAATCACAGGCTTAGTGGCTAATAATGAGTTTAAGGCTGCCACTTTCTTTAGTGCAGAAGAATCAAGTAATTACGTTAAGTATTTAGAGGTAACAGGTAAGGGAAGCGTAGCACATGATTACTTAAAATATAACTCACCAATGTATCAAGATATATTAACTAGTCTTGCAACTCGCGATGAGCGTTTAAGTGAGAGTATCAAGGAATTAAATAATGGCAACAATACTTCTGATATTGAGACTATAGAGCATAGAGCTAAGTTAATAGATGATACTCAAAATCTATACGAGAAAAAAGCGTTAGAATATGGCGGAATAGCAGGGACGCATGAAGTATATCGCGACTACTTGGAGTTAATGATTAAAAACTATGGTGAATCGCACGGCAAAGTAACTTTGTATGAAAATATCGTTCGTGATGTATCTATTCTGCATTCAACTCAGCTTGGCACTAATATTCATTATTTACCTGATAGTCACCACAAAGAGATAGCACGAGATGTGTATAGTACTATCTCGGAATGGAATGGTAGATATGTGCTAGATACTACTGACAAAAATCAGATTGCAAATTCAGTATATGAAGCACATTGCACTCTTAAAGCTTGGGAGCAAAAATCATACGAGCTAGTTGCTACTAGCCATAAGGTTTATGCGGAACGTCAAAAACGCCTAGAACAGACAAGACTTGCCGATATTGAAAGAGAAACAGAACGCAAGACCTTAGTAGCACATACGGAGCGAATCAAACAAGATATATTGATAGCTAAGACAGTATCCGAGGTATTTGTAGCTCTAAAGAAAGATCAAAAGTTTTTTGTAGCTCAAAATGGTAATATTAAATACACAACATTTAATTATGAATTTATGGATCTAGCAGAGCAAGCTCTTGAATACAAAGAACAAGAACTTTTACCTAAATTAAAAGATGTGGTGGCAGCAGTAGAGCGTAATAATGTCTTCGCCACTGCAGATATACTAACTCAGCTGAAAGATAGTAAGGACTTAGCAGCGACCTATAAGCATTTTGATAGCAGTTTAGAGCGTCATCAGTTAGAGACTCAGCATCAGAAGATCAGACAAGATAAAGTAGATGCCAAAACTACCGATGAAATGTTAACTGCAATTAGTCGTGAACATGAGTTCTTTAAGTCTCTTGATGGCAAGCTTAAATATCCAGAGAAATATGGAAACAGTATATTATCTGCTATTTCAAATGCTAAGACTATAGAGCAAAATACGCTAATTACAAATATGCATAATATGGTAGTATATGCTCAAAAAAATGGTATATTAAATGACCAAGATATACTCGATCAATTTAACTCTAATGATAGTCGAAACGTGCTTAATAATTTAAGTAAAACATGTCAGCAGCATTATGTCGATCATCATAATGAGAATATCAAGCAGCTATTAGATGATGAGCACGTAATGGTAGGCACTAAGAAATATACATGTCCGCTTAAATATATGAAGCATGAGATGCAAAATAATATACCAAGCTTTGTAGATGAGAAGCAAATAGCTACCACATTTGCAAAGGTAAAAGCAGAAGTCAAAGAGCTACGTCTAGAAAGAGAGTTAGAACATACAATGACTATGAGATTTTAAGGATTTGCAAGCATGACTAACAAAAAGCTTAATCAGAGGCAACAGCAAACAGAATTAAGTACAGATAGCGATGCTGGTGCTACTTCCGAACGTCCAAGACATGATGCCATTATTCGCAAAGCTCTAGAGAACCCAATAGTTGCTAAAGAGTTCTTTGAGATGCATTTGCCAAAAGAAATTAAAGCTATGTTTTCATCTCATACTCTGAAGATGGAAAAAGAAAGCTTTGTTGAAGCAGATCTAAAGCACTCTATATCTGATATCCTATTCTCAGCTAAGTTTAAAGATGATACTGGATATCTTTGGGTTCTTCTAGAACATCAAAGTACTCCTGATCACTTCATGGCTTTTAGGCTCTTTAAGTATATGACGGATATTGCCGCAAGGCATTTAACTCTTAATCCTAAATCTAAACATTTGCCTTTTGTATATCCACTAGTATTTTATAATGGCACAAAGAAATATAACGCTCCAAAGAATCTTTGGGAGTTGTGCCAGCATAAAGAGCTAATGCAAGATATCTGGACTAAAGACCATCAGGTAGTAAATGTTCATGATATTCCTGATGATGAATTAAAGCAAAAAGCTTGGGCGGGAATACTGCAATTCTTCATGAAGCATATTCACGAAAGAGATTTACTTAAGAGATGGTATGAAGTAGCTGACCTATTACCTGAATTTGCTAAGTTAAATATTGGTATTGATTACCTAGAGCTAATATTAACCTATACATTGATTAAAATTGAAAAATCTGATAAAATAGAGTTAGAAAAAATATTAAAGTCGCGTCTTAATACCGAACAAGGAGAAAAACTTATGACTAGTCTTGCTCATCATTGGAAAGAAGAAGGTATACAGATTGGTAGAAATGAAGGCATGCAGATTGGTAGAAATGAAGGAAAGCACGAGAGAACTATAGAAGTGGCTAAAAATATGCTTTCTAATAATTACTCCATTCCTGAAGTATCGCGTATTACAGGCCTTTCTATCTCTGAGCTCAATAAGCTTCTCAAGTCCTAACCCTTAGGTACAACAGGATATCCATTTGTACCTAATGTCTTAGGAATCTATTTCTTTTTTGTCATTTTTTCCATTAAATTGTCAGGATCTTTAGCTTTTCCTAAAACACTAACATCACAATCTTGTATTGTAACGTTATTGGCACCTGTGACAGTTAAATATCTTGGAAATTTAGTAGTTACTAAATATGCAGTTCCTCCTGATACTATGGGACTGTTGCGAGATGAGAGGATAGCAGGTATAATTAAAAAAAACAAAAAATATGTTCATATGTCTGAGTATCAAATGATAATGGTAAGTTTAGATGAGTTAATAAGTGTGGATCATCAATATCGTAAATTCAAAAGTTTATTCAATTTTAAAGCAGTTGAAGCTGAGTTATTAGCAGTAGAATGCGAAGCTAACTATAAAGGCTATGGTATAGTGAGGCTGTTTAAATGTTTGCTGCTGCAATTTATGGAAGACTTATCGGATCGGGAATTGGAACGTTATTTAGCTGATAGCACAGCGGCAAAATGGTTTTGTGATTTTGCTCTTACAGAGAAGACGCCTGATTATAGTGTATTTAGTAAAATACGTAAAAAAATAGGCACTAATTTACTATCAAAAATATTTGTAAAATTCCGAGATCAACTACGAGCACAAGGCTATATGGGTGAAGTATTTACCTTTGTAGATGCTTCTCATTTAATCTCAAAAGCTAATCTTTGGGAGGAACGTGATAAACTAAGAACACAAAAATATGATAAATTGAATAATGAGACTCTGCCTAAGGTTGTAAAGGATAAACAAGCTAAAATTGGCTGTAAGGGAGCAAATAAATTTTGGTATGGTTATAAAAAACATGTGAGTGTCGATATTCAATCAGGAATGATCAATAAGGTTGCAGTTACCCCTGCAAATGTTACTGATAGCAAAGGTTTTAAGCATGTTATGCCAAGCTCCGGTGCTACATATGTTGATAAAGGTTATTGTACAATCTCTGCCAAGAATGCAGCAGCTAAAAAGGGGTTCCATCTTTGCTCAATAAAGAAAAATAATATGAAAGATAAGAATTTTGACCTTGATAAATATTATACGAAAATCAGAGCACCTTTTGAGAGGGTATTTTCAAAAGATAATAAACGGGTTAGATATATAGGAATTGCCAAAAATCAATTCTCTGAATTTATGAATGCCATATGTTTTAATTTAAAACGATTAGTGGTTTTAACAACTTTAATAGCTTAGAGAAATTTGTTAATAAAAATCCTAACTCTGTAAACAAATCTCTATTAAATTACTATACTATTGAATAAATTTTATCTCAATATTAAACAGAATTTCTTTTTAAAAATATTTGGACAGAGCTAAATATTTATTTATCTGTTTTCCTCTCATTTTACTATTAAAAATTATCTCGCAACAGTCCCTTTATCTTGAATTACAAAAACAATATCTAATTATTATATGCGTAATTGTCGAAATGCTTATAATGGGCTATGAACTTGTTAATATAGTAACTAAATAATAAGGCTATTTATTATTTATACATATACTAGTAATATTGAAAAATAGGAATTTTGTATATTATGATAATAGGAAATAATATAGAAACAATCAAACATGTAGGAAATAACGGGCAAATATCCATGGGGAAGAAATATGCAGGAAAACAGATACAAGTTTTAACATTAAGTGACGGTACTATAATAATAAAGCCCGGTAAGTTCATTCCTGATAATGAGATGTGGCTTTATAGGAACAATAATAATGAGATGCTTGATAAAGCAATAGGATGGACAGAAAAAAATAAAAGATAAACATAGTCATTGTGAGGAAGGTATGAAGTAACTGACGAAGCAATCTCAGGAAAAATTCCTGAGATTGCTACGCTCACTAACGTTCGCTCGCAATGACGATTTGGTATCCACGCAATAATGACGTAAAACAATTCTGATTTAATTAGAGTTAAAAGTTCTTGTCTCCAAATTACCAAATTTAGAAAATTGACTATCATAATAAAGCGGAACATTTCCAACTGGTCCGTTACGATGTTTTGCAACAATTATATCGGCAATATTATATACTTTGTTGAGCTTATCTAACCATGCGGCATGTTTAGCATCGCCTGCTGCCGGTTCTTTTCTAGTTAAATAATATTCTTCACGATAAATAAACATTACTATATCAGCATCCTGTTCTATAGTTCCCGATTCTCGAAGATCGGATAGCATAGGTTTTTTATCCTCACGTAGTTCTACCGCTCTTGAAAGCTGAGATAACGCAATAACCGGAATATTTAACTCTTTTGCTATTGCTTTTAAACCTTGGGTTATTTCTGAAATCTCGCTAACTCTATTTTCAGATTTACTTACTCCTCTAATTAATTGTAAATAATCAATAAATAATATACCGAGATTATGCTTGCGTTTCATTCTTCTAGCTCTTGTTCTTATAGCGGAAATAGATAGAGCAGGGGTATCATCGATAAAAAATTGTAATTCCGATAAAGTATTTGCTTCCTTGCGAAGACGGTTATATTTTTCTTCACCTAGAATCCCCGTACGAAGAGAAGTAGAATCAATTTCTGCACACATTGAAAGTAGACGTGTGGTTAGCTGTTCTGAGGACATTTCTAAAGAGAAAAAACCTACTGACTGAATTTCTTGATTATCTCTAATATTTTTAAGGCGCATATTATTACAGGCATTAAGTGCAAGATTTATAGCAAATGCCGTTTTACCCATCGACGGACGTCCTGCAAGAATTATAAGATCGGAATTATGAAAGCCGCATAATTTATTATCTAGATCAATCAAACCGGTAGATATACCGATTATATGATCATTATTTTTCATAGCCCTATTAATACTAGCTAGTGACTCTGAAATAGATATACCGATTTTGGTAAAACTTTTTTCATTCAAACCTTCGCTAGCTAAATCGTAAAGTTTAGCTTCGGCATGTTCAATCTGTTCCTTTGCTTCAACTTCTAATGAAGAATTATAGGCATTATTTACTACTTCTTCACCGATATTTATTAAATTACGCTTTATTGCTAAATCATATATTATTTTACCATAATCAACCGGATTTATTACCATCATTGACATAGTTATCAATTTTGCTAAATACGCCGCTCCTTCTACTTCTTGAAATAGTTCATCTTGAGTTAACATACTACGTAAAGTAATAGGTGTAGCTGTCAGCCCTTTTTCAGTAATTTTCTCAATTGCCTTATAGATTTTTTGATGAATAGGTTCAAAAAAATGTTCATCACGTAAAAATTCCGATACGTAATTTAGTAATTCGTTATTGGTTAAAATCGCCCCAAGTAGCATTTGCTCTGCTTGAACATTTGAAGGTAAAACCCTTGATATAGGTAAATTATCTTTGTTATCAGCTAATATATTTGTTTCGTTATTTATTTTATTACGTGCCATTGTTGTTTGTTAAATTATTATATGGTTTGAAAGGATACCGAGTCGTCATTGCAAGCAGCCGTAGGCTGCGTGGTGATAAAAAAATTCTGTAAATCAGAATTTTTACTGGATTGCTTCGTCAATTACTTATGTCATTTCCTCGCAATGACGTTAAAACCGATCCACACAACAAAGCCCAAAACAGAACATTTTACATTATTCATTACTTTGCTTCATTTCTACGTTCAGCGATTAATTTATCTACTAAACTTTCTTCCGGTGAAAAATATTTATTAATGATATTACGGGCTTTTTTAAATGCAAGTTTTAATAGTAAAGTTGATGCTTTATTGCTCATAACTATCCCAGCGTTTAATTAAATTAGTTTCGATATCGAAAAAATCTAAAACTCTAGTAATAGAATGATTAACTATATCATCTATACTTACAGGGTTATTATAAAAAGCCGGCACGGGCGGCGATATAATGCCGCCGTAACTCGCTACTTTTAACATATTTTCTAAATGTCCGATATGCAAAGGAGTTTCACGGGTCATTAAAATAAGTTTCCTTCTGTCTTTAAGTACAACACCTGCTGTTCTACTAATTAAATTATCTTCCATTGAGTGAGCAATACTGGCTAAGGTCTTCATACTACAAGGGGCTATTATCATGCCTGAAGTTTTAAAAGAGCCGCTTGAAATAGTAGCACCTAAATCTTTATCGTCATAATAATCATTAGCCAGTAGCTTAACTTCATCTATAGAATATTGAGTTTCGAGCTTTATAGTAAGAGCTGCTCCCTCTGAAATAACCAAATGAGTTTCGATATTTTGTTGCTTTAGTACTTCAAGCAAACGAATACCGTATATTGCTCCTGAAGCTCCAGAAATTGCTATAACAATTTTTGTTTCTTTATTCATCTAGGTTTCTATAATTTATCAGTTTAGTATATAATAAAAAAAAAATTATAAAATACATTATATATGCGAATAGCAAAAATATTATTACCGGTAGCAAAATTATTTCCGCTAGATTATTTAATACCTGAAGATTTAGAGCTAAACATAGGTGATCTTGTTGTAGTGCCTTTTAGAAATAAGGAATTAACCGGCATAGTATGGGAGCTTGTTTCAAATTCCGAGGCAAAAAAAATAAAAACTATTAGAGCGAAAGTACCGTTAAACTTAAATATTACTTCAGAAGTTTTAGAATTAATTAAATGGATGAGTAGCTACTATATGTCAGAGCTTGGGAGCATAGCCAAGTTAGTATTACCTATAGATATTGCTGAAAAACCGATTAAAGTTAAGGAGCAGAAAGTCAATAATAACTTTGTGCTACCTGATTTGTCAGAAGAGCAGAAACAAGCAGTAACAATTTTAAATGAAAGTAATAAGCCAACACTTGTTAAAGGTGTTACGGGATCAGGTAAAACAGAAATATATTTTCATCTAATAGCAGATTACTTAGCAAAAGGCAAACAAGTGCTTGTTATGTTGCCTGAAATTGCTTTAAGTACACAAATTATTAATCGTTTTATAGAGCGATTCGGTTTTGAGCCTATCATATGGAACTCAAGCGTTACCAAAGCTCACAAGAAAATGATTTTAAGAGGTATATTAAGCGATAAAGTTAAAGTAGTAATTGGGGCTAGAAGTAGTTTGTTTTTACCTTTTAAAAATCTCGGTTTAATAGTTATAGATGAGGAACATGACGATTCCTATAAACAAGATGACGGTATATTATATAATGCTAGGGATACGGCTATCGTAAGAGGTACATTTGATAAAGCACAAATTGTTTTGTGTTCGGCAACACCGTCTATTGAAACGATACATAATATAGAAATGGGTAAATATCAATTGGTTACATTGGTTAATAGATACAAAAATGTCGATTTGCCAAATATAGAAATAATCGATATGACTAAAGAAAAGCTATCTAAGAATTCCTATTTATCCAAGATTCTTATAGAAGCTATCAAAGGTAATTTAGATAATAAAAAGCAAGTCTTATTATTTCTTAATAGGCGTGGTTATGCTCCGCTCATGCTATGCAAAGCTTGCGGTCACAGATTGACCTGTAAATTCTGCTCTTCTTGGATGGTAGTACATAAAGCGACTAAAAAACTTGAATGTCACCATTGCGGTTATCAAAGTAAAATTTTTAGTTCTTGTCCTGAATGTCTAGAGGATGAAACATTAACTATCTGTGGTCCAGGTATAGAGAGAATAGAGGAAGAAGCAAAAGTACTTTTTCCTGAGAGTAAAATTGCGGTGATAAGTAAAGATCATGCTAAAAGCCCGGAAAAAATAGCACAGCTTCTACATCAAATGGAAAATTTAGAAATTGATATTTTAATAGGCACACAAATAATAACAAAAGGTTATCACTTTCCGAATCTTACTTTAGTTGGAGTAATAGATGCCGATCTTGGAAGCAATAATGCCGATCTTAGAGCATCTGAGCGAACTTTTCAGCTACTACATCAGGTAGGTGGTAGAGCGGGTAGAGGAGATAGTAAAGGTGTAGTATATTTACAAAGCTATTATCCTGATAATACAATTTTTAGTTATGTTAAAGCCGGTGATGAAGATAGTTTTTTTGCAAATGAACTTGAAATAAGAAAATCAGCAGATATGCCACCATTTTCCAAAACAGCATCGGTAATTTTATCAGGTTCCAGTGAGGCTAAAATTCTAGAAATTGCTAGGGATATGGTCCGAATTGCACCAAAAGCAAACGTGAAAATTTTAGGACCGGCAAGCTCATTAATGTCAAAGCTCGCTGGTAAATATCGTTACCGAATACTTATTATAGCTGATAAGAAATTTAATTTGCAGAAATATTTAAAATTTTGGCTAAGCCTTATAAAAATTCCTTCTTTTTGCCATCTAAAAATAGATATCGATCCTAAAAGTTTTTATTAGCTTCTTATATCTTGCTCCTTGATTCTTCGATGGTGGAACATTAGATGAATGAGGAGAAGGATTGGTAAGAGATTTTTCTGCTATAGCTTTTTTAGTATTTTGAGTAGAATTTTTATAGCATCTTTATAAAAAGCAGCTTTAGCTTTATCTCCGGTAAAAGAATATTTTATAAAATTACCAATATTGTTCCAAATAGGATTATTATCCATTTTTGTAGTTTCTTCACACCATTTACCTACCTCTTTCAGTTTTGCTTCAACTTTAGCTATAGCAGCTGGATTATGTTTATTATCATCATAAATCTGAATAATATTATTTACTTTTTCTTTAAATTCAATGTGTTTTCTATTTTGTTTCAAATAAGCTATTATATCATCATTGTTTACTAATTCTCTAAGATTATCAATTATCTCAGATAGTTTAGGTGGTTCAGGTAATTTATAATGTTGATTGATTTTTTCAAATTTATCTTTGTGTGTATGATTCTTTATTAGATTATAAAAGAAACAAACTCTTTTTGAGGTACTCCTACTTGTTTTATTAGCCGTCCTAATGATTGTTCATAAGCTTTAATAGTAACATCAAGACGCTTCTATATAGCGGCTAAATTCCAGAATCAAAGCATCTTTGGTATCAATAGTATGATCTTTAAAAAATTTCTCTATTTTCTCTTTTACGGTTAAATTAGATTGTTTTTTAGGTGTTTCTTCCGGTACTTTTGTTTGTTCCGGAGCCGGTTTTGAAAAAATAATAGGCTTTTGGGTTTCAACTTGCGGAGATGGGGTGTCAACAAATATATCAAGTGCTTGGGAATGTGTAGTTAAGTCAGTCTGTTTTTTATGTGCCTCGTTCCATGCCTTTATTTGCTCAGAAGTGGGTTTTGGAGGAACAGCCGGTTTTGTATTTTTTGGTGGGTTATTTGACATATTTTTTGATTTTTTTCCCACTCTTGTATTCTATCTTTTACTGATGTTGGAATATTATATTGTGCCATATTAAGCTCCTATGTTTATTTACATAATTAAACAGCTTGCTTAAATTTTTTATAAATTGCAAGCAAAATTTCTTTTTGTAATGCAATATTTTTACTATAATATAGTTAGGTTATATATTTTATATATTAGAATCCAAGTTATTAACTAAAATGAGATATGAATTTTATGTATCCCCATATTAGACTTAGAAGAAATAGAAAAGCTTTTTGGCTTAGAGAGTTAATATCCGAAAGTAATTTATCGGTTAGTGATTTAGTGTTGCCTTTATTTGTTGTTGAAGGACATAATGAAAGGCAAGAAATTAAAACTATGCCTGGTATATATCGTTTATCGATTGATCAAATAGTAGAAACGGCAAAAGAAGCAGCAGAGCTTGGTATTAATGTTATTGCATTATTTCCGAGTATTGATCAAAGTCTAAAAAGTGAAAATGCCGATGAGGCTTATAATTTAGATAATTTAATATGTAGAACTATTAGAAGCATCAAAAACGCTAATATCGATATTGGTATAATATGCGATGTAGCACTTGATCCTTATACTACACATGGTCATGATGGTATTGTGCATCATGGGGAAGTTGATAATGATAGATCAGTAAGAGCTTTGTGTAATCAGGCATTAGTGCTAGCAAAAGCTGGATTAGATATTGTTGCACCTTCCGATATGATGGATGGAAGAATCAGGGCTATAAGGGAATATCTTGACAAAGAGGGATTTATAAATGTTGGAATTCTTGCTTATGCCGCTAAATATGCGTCAAGTTTTTACGGTCCGTTTCGCGATGCTGTTAAGAGTAATAAAAAGAATTATTTAGATAAATCAAGCTATCAAATGGATGTACGTAATATTAAGGAAGCAATGCTTGAGATTGAGTATGATATAGCAGAGGGAGCCGATATGGTAATGGTGAAGCCTGGTATGCCGTTTTTGGATGTTATTCGTGAAGCGGCAAATAATTTTAATGCTAAAATTTTTGCATATCAGGTTAGTGGAGAATATGCAATGTTAAAATTTGCAGCAGAAGCAGGGGCAATTGATTGGGAGAGAGCTTTGATGGAGTCATTAATTAGTTTTAAACGTGCCGGTGCCACAGGTATATTTACCTATGCAGCTCTTGAAGTAGCTGAAATATTAAAGAACAATAAAATTAAGTAGAAAACGGCTTCTGTTCTTGATATAAAATAAATAATATGTTTTATAATTATATCAAAATTATCAATTTGATGTAAATCATTATAAAGAGGCGAAGATGACGCAAAATAAGAAATCAGTATTTAAAGGTTGGAATTTTTTAAAGCCTAAAGGAGGCGGAGCTAATGAGGTAGGAGAGCATGGCGGAGTATATCAAAGCTTAGACGGTAAAATTACGGCGATGATAAAAAAAGAGGCTTCAAGCTCAAAAAATATAGCCGAGTTTTTAGGATCTCAAATTTTTGAAGCTATAAGTCCTGGAAATGGAGCAAAGGTTAATTTAATTGCTCCTGATGATTTTAATAAATCTAAAACCGTTGATTCGCAAATATATGTCAAATCTGAATTTTTTGAGAATTATAGTAGCGATATGTATGTGGACATGGATAAACATATGTCTGCTAAAACTAAACCGAGTTCTTGGTTTAGAAAGGACGGCGGTAGACCACTTTTTATGGGGGCTAGAAATAAATTATTTAGAACCTTAGAAAATGCTTTTAAGGAAATTAAGTATCAGAACTTTGAAAACATTATGCCGGCAAGTTTATTGATCGGCGATTTTGATATACATGTTGGAAATATAGGAGTTATCAGAGATTAAAAAAAATCCAAAAACTTTACCTAAATTAGTAAGAATTGATTTTGTTGGTAGTTTTGATAATTTAACAAATAATATATATCCGCATTCAAGAGCCAAACATTTGCCTGGATTCGGTCCCACTAACCATTTTAGAGAATTTCCTTCTAATTTAAGAACGAAAAATCCTAATTTTGCCGATAGCTTACTTGCAGTTTCTAAAATTGATTTAAGCAAAACTATTGATAAAAGTTTTGATGAATTAACTAAATATTATAGTAATGAAGCAATTGCAGAATTTGCAAAACAAGCGATGCCAAAACAATTTAATAATAAACAATCTAAAGAAATAACGCCTGAAGCAATTAAGGCTAGTTTAATAGATACAATGAAAAAAAGGCAAGAATCCTTAAAGGAATACGGCTTAGAAATTAAAGTAAATAGTTTAATTTCTAAAAAATATAGTTTTCCTTATTACGAAGTGAAAGAGCAAGGATTAAAAACATTAATGAAAGAGTATCCTGATTATTTTGCGAAAATTCTTAATTATGAAGAAAGAAAAAAAGGAGGACAAAAACTTAAATTAAGAAATAAAATTACTACTAATTTTGCAAGAATTTTAGAAATACTTGGTATTAGAGATAGTGCGAAAAAACATTTAATAAAGACAATAAAAAGTTTAAATGAAGATATTAAAGATGAAAGAAATTTAGCTGGTTCTTCTGATAAAATAAAGAAAGAACCAAAACAAAAATTGGTAAAGACAAATATATATGCAAACAGAGAATATGTAGATACTCTAGAAAAATTTAAGAAAGCAGTTGGAACGGATGATATGGTTAGTGTTACTCCAAGTCAATTAGGTCTAACTAAAAAAGCTAAACAAAAAGACCAAGATTTATTAAAATTAGATGAAGAAAATCTAAAACATATAAAGAATCTAAAAGAAAAGGTTATGAAGCCTACTCAAACTACTGCAGCTAGTGTTGTTAATAAAAAGAAAAAGTCTACACCGGCTAAAACGAGATAATAAATGAACCAAGCAACAAGAAGCCTACAACTAAGTAATTAATCAGTAAAAGCCCATATTGCATCGGCAGCTTAATTATCTCAATCTTTTTAGAAAAATACATGGCTTTTACTACTTTAAGATAATAAAACGCAGCAACTACGCTGGTAAAAATACCACAATAAGCTAATGCGAATTCTTCTTGATTAATTGCTTGGTAAAAAAGGTAATATTTACCGAAAAATCCTGTAAGAGGAGGGATTCCAATCATTGAAAACATAACTATGCTAATTACGGCAGCTATAGTTTTATGATGCTCTGCAATTCCTTGTATAGTTTTAAAACTAGCTTTATCGACGTCTTTACCGAGCAGTATAATTAAGCAAGTAAAAAATCCTATACTCCCTACCGCATATATTAGAATATATAGTAGAGCTGCTTTATATCCTTCTTGATTATGCAGAAGAACGCCGATTAATACATAACCGATATTTAAAATAGTACTATAAGCCATTAATCTTTTTAGAGAAGTTTGACGAATGGCTCCAAAAGCTCCAAACAGCATAGATAATATAGCAATTATCTTTATTAAATTATAATTAATAAGGTAGTAATTACCTATAATTAATTTGCTGATATTTAATAAAACAATAACCATACCTATTTTTGAGGCAGCGGTGAAATAAGTAACCGAAGTAATCGGTGATCCTTCATATACGTCAGGGACCCAAAAATGGAGTGGAACACTTGAGAGTTTAAAGAAAATACTACTTAAAAATAGTACAATACCGATTATTAAACCAAGATTCATTCCGGAATTATCATTTAGTTTATATAAGATATACTCAAATTGTAGGCTTCCGCCAAATCCGTATATAAAAGAAATACCGAATAATGATAAACAACTAACTAAACTACCTAAGATAAAATATTTTAAAGCACCTTCCGATGATTTCATATCATTTAATTTGAATCCTGCAAGTGCATATGAAGTTAAAGCAGTAAGCTCCATACCGCAGAATAATAATAGAAAATTCCGTGATGAAATTGCAACAAAAATACCTACGACCGATAATAACATTAAAGTAATAAATTCAAACTTTAATTCCTCAGCAACAAGAATAGAGTAATCACGGTATATAATCATGGAGATAATAGTGAATAGTAGCACTATGCTTTTACTAATACCGATATTTATTCCGGTAGCAAATGAGTACCATACTCCTTCATAACTTGAGTACTTAAAGGTAAGAAAAATTGATAATATGCATAGTAAAATAATGATATTAGAAATAATTCTATTTTTATTTGGGATCATTACGGCAAAAAACTGCCCTAAAAGTGCTATTAAAGTCAAAGTTATTTCAGGAAGTAGCAGTAGCATATAAAACTAATATTATTTATGGAAATATAGATATTAGTAAATAAATCATTTTTTATCAACAAACTTATATATAATATTGCACTTTAATACTACCTCTAATTAAAATTATTTTCTTCGTAAAATTATATTATACAAAAAAAAGCCTAAACATGATGAGATTGTACGTAGTGCATTTGAAAATCCTATAGTTGCTAAAGCCCTTTACAGCTTAGTTCTAATAATCCTGCTTTGTTCTTATTCTTTAGCAGACTTCGTATCCTGTGCAAATATATTATTACCGGCTATTAAAATTCCTATGGCTAATATTTTAGATGTTCGTTTCATATTTTTATATTTCATAACTATAAGTGCTAATTTTGTTGAGTGTATAATTTCTTATACATTAATAATTAATAGTTGCAATAAATAAAAAAATAAATTATATTGTACCAAGTTTAACATTAGCAATATTTAGTATATTGAAAGAAGTATTAAACGATTCCGGCAACGAAGTCAAAATTGTAGTTATTTGGAGCTTAACTGAAACAGTACGTATAAATCCTAGTTTAGCCCAAGAGACATTAAAAATATTGAATACACTACTTAATAACCCTAGTAATTATATTGAATTCACAATCGCCAAAATCCTAGGTTGGATAATACAAATAAACCCCAATATATTACATGACGCATCTAAAATACTGAAAAATATATCTAATATAAAAGAATTAGGTAATGTAGTTAAAGAATTTGGGCTTTCTTCTAAAGCTATAGAAAGACATGATCAGGACAATATAGCTGTGCAACTAGCTTTAAAGGACTCTATTTTATTTATTGAATCTTTATATACAAACCGTGATGATATTATGTTAAATATTGCTGAATATCATAGAAAGTACTAAAAAACACAAAATTTCCTTTCATATATCCTTTAGTGTTTTATAATGGCATACAAAAATATACTGCTCCTTTAAATTTATGGGAATTATTTGAAAATAGTGAATTAGTAAAAGCTACTTGGATTAATGATTATCAGCTAATTAATGTTCATGAAATTCCTGATGAAAAATTGACAGAAAATACTTGGTCCGGAATTTTATAATTTTGTATGAAGCACATTCATACACGAGATTTGTTAAAGAGATGGTAAGAAATAGCAGACCTTTTGCTATATTTGCTGAGGTTAATATAGGGATTGATTATATAGAGTTAATGTTATTCTACATTTTGACCAAACTTGGTCAAAATGATATAATAGAAATAGAAAAAATACTTAAATCACAATTAATATAGCCAAAAATTTAATCACAGCCGGTGTAAAAACTGATTTAATAGCTACCTCAACCGGATTAAAGAAGGAAGAGGTTGAAAAACTTAAATAAATTACTTATACATGTATTTATTATCATTTATATTAGGAGGATTAAATGCACTACTCCGTCAATTACATTTATCAATTCGCTCTATAGAGTTTTATAAAGATGTATATAAAAACTATCAAGGGTACGGAATAAGATATGTATTTACCTTATCTTTTATTCCATCAATAATTTATTGTATTTTTATATTAAATTACATAATAACTTTAAAAGATTATTTTAACGGAATACAATCATCAAAAGTTACAGCCAACATTGAATATATTATCAATCAATTACCGGAAATTAAATATAATAATTCAAACATTTCAGTTGAAGAAGTAGAGCCTATATATTTATATAGCAAGAATAACAATAAAATAGTCGTCATTGATACAAAAAATCAAGTTTCTAACAAAGAAAAAAGCAAAATACCGTTTGTACTTGAAGAGAATAAGCTGAAGATAAATTTAATTGTAGCCAATACTAAGAAAAATTTTCTAAGTACTGTTAACTATTCTGAGATATTCAAGCAAAATGAAGTCATTTTAACTCCTGAAATAATAAAAAAATATTTTGCCGATCATTTATTATATGCACCAAATTTATTTATTTATTTCGGTATGCCGGCTATTATATTATTTTGGTTTGTAACATTCTTATTAGAGAGAAGTATTATAGTTTTGTTAGTATATAGCTTAGCTAATTTACTTACTACTAAAACTTCAATACAAACTTCTATAAGGCTAGTAATGTTTTCAAGCGGAGTCCCGATAATATTACAACCGGTTATTATTATATTAATACCGGAATTAAGCATATTATTACAGCTACTACAAATGTTTACAACTTGTTTAGTATTTGTCGCTATTTGGCAAATTAACAAGAACCTATCGCACTATATATAAGAAAAATCAGTTATCATATAATATGTGATTTTAAATTCTCAATTTACTAAAAAAACAGCCTATTATTAAAAAAATAAAAGTTTTTATTGTTAAAATGAAACCTAAAGTTATTTATTTATAAATTTAGGTAATTTAAATGGGTAAGGAAAAAAAGAAAGTAAGGTTTGCAGAAGAGCTGCAAGTTAAGGAATTTGCACAAGATAAAGAAGCAACAGAAGTAGACCTTATAAGAGGCAGAGTAATTAATATTTATGATAAAGGCGGCTACTTAAAGCCGGATCAATTGGTAATTCATGAACGAGAAGCTATTGGAGTAAAAAATGTTGAAGTCAAGAGCAATCTAAATTTCTTTCAACAAATTTTCGCTGCAGTAGGTCTTATAAAGGACACAAAAACAATCAAAGAAGAATTTACTTATACTACCGGCGATATACAAGGAATATTAAAGGATAACGGTCAATTTATTAATAATTCTGAAGAAATTAGAAAATTTGTTGATAAAAATAGAGGTATTCAAATTGCAGATATTGACGGTATCGGTATTGGTCATTTAAATCATCAGGGTAAAATACAAATTAATTCAAAGTTTGGACTAAGTAATGAAAAAATTATTCTTTATAAGGATGGTCAATTAGCTGCTATTGAAAGAAAAGGTCTACTTATAAATCAAGAAGGAGAGCCTTTATACAAAGATAACTTAGTCCAAAAAGATAATAAAGTTTATCTAGTTGGAGATGTCGGAAGAAAGATTAATGCACCTTTTAGAGATCCAAAAACTAGAGCTAGAGATAATTGGAATAGATTAATAAAGAAATTTAAGCATGCTTTAATACTGGAACATGAGTTAGGAAAATTAAACGATGCAATATTAGATTCTGTAAGAGTTAAAGTAGTTCATCCAAATCCAAAACTTGCAGAACATCATCTTCAAAAAATAGCTCAAGGTAAACAAATATGGGATAGGCATGAATTTAAAATATTACGTATGGGACCAGAGGAAAAGAAGCACCAATTATTCTATGATACCTCCTCTCAAAGATTACTTGATGCTAACGGTAAAGTAGCTTCTACTATCGGTAAAGAAAGTAAAAGCATGAATAATGTTCAAGCATTTGTAATGGGAGAGGATGGAACAATTTATATGTAATAGTTGAGATTAAATCTTACATTTAGTAAAATAAATTAATTATTAAATGGAGATGAAAAATGAACTTAAATCAAAAAATAATAAAGCCAAAAATAGGGTTACTAGAACTAGCTAAGAGTCTTGATAGCATATCGTCAGCATGTAAAGCGATGGGCTATAGTAGAGATAGTTATTACAGATTTAAAGAACTGTATGAAACTGGTGGCGAAGAGGCATTGTATGAAATTAGTCGAAGAAAGCCAATAATAGCGAATAGAGTTGATCCAGCGATAGAGAAAGCAGTAATGGATATGGCAATAGAATATCCAGCATATGGACAGCTAAGAGTATAAAATGAGCTTAAGAAGAGCGGTATACTTGTATCGCCTGGAGGAGTGAGATCAATTTGGTTACGTAATGATTTAAACAATATCAGTAAAAGGCTTAAAGCATTAGAAGCAAAGATGGCTCAGGATGGTATTGTTCTTACTGAATCTCAATTACAAGTGCTAGAGAAGCGTCGTAATGAAAAAGAAGCTCATGGAGAAATTGAGACGCAGCATCCAGGTTATTTAGGATGTCAGGATACGTATTATATGTAGGTAATTTCAAAGGTATAGGTAAGGTTTATTCTCAGGTATTTGATAGCTATACTAGGGTAGCTGATGCTAAACTATATACTGGGACTGTTGCGAGATGAGAGGATAGCAGGTATAATTAAAAAAAACAAAAAATATGTTCATATGTCTGAGTATCAAATGATAATGGTAAGTTTAGATGAGTTAATAAGTGTGGATCATCAATATCGTAAATTCAAAAGTTTATTCAATTTTAAAGCAGTTGAAGCTGAGTTATTAGCAGTAGAATGCGAAGCTAACTATAAAGGCTATGGTATAGTGAGGCTGTTTAAATGTTTGCTGCTGCAATTTATGGAAGACTTATCGGATCGGGAATTGGAACGTTATTTAGCTGATAGCACAGCGGCAAAATGGTTTTGTGATTTTGCTCTTACAGAGAAGACGCCTGATTATAGTGTATTTAGTAAAATACGTAAAAAAATAGGCACTAATTTACTATCAAAAATATTTGTAAAATTCCGAGATCAACTACGAGCACAAGGCTATATGGGTGAAGTATTTACCTTTGTAGATGCTTCTCATTTAATCTCAAAAGCTAATCTTTGGGAGGAACGTGATAAACTAAGAACACAAAAATATGATAAATTGAATAATGAGACTCTGCCTAAGGTTGTAAAGGATAAACAAGCTAAAATTGGCTGTAAGGGAGCAAATAAATTTTGGTATGGTTATAAAAAACATGTGAGTGTCGATATTCAATCAGGAATGATCAATAAGGTTGCAGTTACCCCTGCAAATGTTACTGATAGCAAAGGTTTTAAGCATGTTATGCCAAGCTCCGGTGCTCTACATATGTTGATAAAGGTTATTGTACAATCTCTGCCAAGAATGCAGCAGCTAAAAAGGGGTTCCATCTTTGCTCAATAAAGAAAAATAATATGAAAGATAAGAATTTTGACCTTGATAAATATTATACGAAAATCAGAGCACCTTTTGAGAGGGTATTTTCAAAAGATAATAAACGGGTTAGATATATAGGAATTGCCAAAAATCAATTCTCTGAATTTATGAATGCCATATGTTTTAATTTAAAACGATTAGTGGTTTTAACAACTTTAATAGCTTAGAGAAATTTGTTAATAAAAATCCTAACTCTGTAAACAAATCTCTATTAAATTACTATACTATTGAATAAATTTTATCTCAATATTAAACAGAATTTCTTTTTAAAAATATTTGGACAGAGCTAAATATTTATTTATCTGTTTTCCTCTCATTTTACTATTAAAAATTATCTCGCAACAGTCCCATTATGTAGGTAATTTCAAAGGTATAGGTAAGGTTTATTCTCAGGTATTTATTGATAGCTATACTAGGGTAGCTGATGCTAAACTATATACTGATAAAACAGCTTTAACTGCTGCTGATATGCTTAATGACCGCGTGTTACCATGGTACGAGACTCAAGGGATACCAATACTTCGTATTCTTACAGATTGTGGGGCAGAATATAAGGGAAATATAGAGCATCATGCTTTTGAATTATTTCTAAGTATTGAAGGTATAGAGCATACTACTACTAAAGCATATTCTCCTCAAACAAATGGTATGTGTGAGCGTTTTAATAAAACCATGAAACAAGAATTCTTTGATACAGCTATGCGGAAAAAGATTTATACAGATCTTGATGATTTACAATTAGATCTTGATATTTGGTTAGAGCATTTCAATAATGAGCGACCACATTTAGGAAAATATTGTTATGGAAAAACTCCTATGCAAACTTTTAAGGATAGTAAAAAATTAGCTGTTGAAAAGAATAATGAAATCTTGTATCTTGAATACGTCTCTGACAGTCAAAATTTAACTGACAATCAGGTGCAAAATTTATAGTGTCTGTAAGATCAAATCTTGACCTTTACATGCTGACGATATGCTACCAAGACTCTTAGCTAGTTCTAGTAACCCTATTTTTGGCTTTATTATTTTTTGATTTAAGTTCATTTTTCATCTCCATTTAATAATTAATTTATTTTACTAAATGTAAGATTTAATCTCAACTATTACAGTTGATCGAGTATATATGCCTTTAGCTCTAAGTTCCTATAGGCTTAATATGCAAAAATATGAGTATTCTGTTTATTTGCGGCATGTAATGTAATCATGTTATTTTAATTTCTCAATATCTTTCTTATCTAATTTTGTTATTTTCATAATAGCTTCTAAAGAAAGTCCTTCTTTTTTCATTTCTTTAGCCATAGTAATTTTCTCTTTTTTTCTACCTTCTTCAATACCTTCTTGTTTCCAGCTATGAGCTAAGCTATTCATAAGGTTTCCTCCTAATGCAGGGTTTAAATGCGATTTAAGCATTTTTTCTATTTCTATTTTATCATTTTCCCTAATCTTATTCAAGGTGTAGAGGACAAAATTAGCTCTATATAATCTATACCGATATTAACTTTAATAAATTCTGGTACAAGATCAGCTACTTCTTGCCATCTCTTTAATAAATCTCGTTCGTGGATATGTTTAAAAAAAACTGCAAGATTCCAGACCAATCTTTTTCTTTTAATTTTTCATCAGAAATATTTTGAACATTAATTAACTGATAATCATTAATCCATGTATTTTTTACAAGTTCACTGTTTTCAAATAACTCCCATAGATTAGTAGGTGCATTATAGTTTTGTACACCATTGTAGAACACACAAGGGTACACAAAAGGAAATTTTTTATTGCCTGTCGCCTTCCTATGATATTCAGCAATTTTTAACATATATTTAAACACACGAAAAGCCATATACGGATCAGGAGTGCTGTGGTTTTCCAAAAGTAAAAATAAATATCCATTTTCATTATTAAATTTAGCGGAAAATAAAATATCTACTATAGATTTCTTTAGGCTACGCTCTACAAAACTATCTTTTTTCCATTCTAAGAGCTTCAAAAGAACGTAAAGTTTTGATATGTGGCAGTAGGTAGGTTTCAAAGAACTCTTGAGTAACTATAGGGTTTTCAAATGCAACTCTTATAACCTCGTCATGTTTTGGCTTGCTATTTTTCTTTTTAGACATAAATGTTATTTTTTGACAAAAAACATTATATAAGGTTCTTTATTATGAGTATATAAATAACTAATAAATTTTTTATCGCTATTTGTAATAATTATTGCTCTTTTGTTATTAATGGTTAAAATCCATGCATTAATTTTTATAATATGTAAATGTCTCGTACGAATTTAATACTATCTTTTTTTATTTTTCTAGCAGTAATAATTACTGCAACTTTTTTCGTAAGTAATTACAGAATATATAAACCACAGGTTGTATTATAGATATTGGGAATTATAGTTATAAAAAGTTCTATAGTACCATACGTGAAGATCAATTAAATTTTGATCTAGCACTTGAGCAATTAGAAGATAGCGAATCTTTAAACTCAAAAGGTAAAGCAAGGTTAGAAAGAATTTGCTCTTTTCAAGTAGAAGACGGAATGGTGCGTTTGGAGGTAGCACAGGGTTATGATTGCTTACTACGTCTTTATCTAGACAAAAATGCTACTTTAGTTCAGCAATATAAAGCGATTAAAAACGGTAGTTACGGTTTAGATACTTTATATACTAAAAAAGCTGCGATTAATTTAGCTACACTCATTATTTTAGGTCACGAATGATGATGATTTCCTAAAATATTATAGCGGTTATACAGCAAATATTATAGCGGTTATACAGCGGATGAGATTCCTTTTTTAAACAGTTTACTCTCTTAATATACCGGGAACTTACTGCTAGATGTTTATATAGGCTTAGCTTAATTCATGTATTAGGCAGGTCATCTTTTAATGAACAAACTATACAAACCGATTACAGGCTTGCCATAGAAGAAATACAAAATGTAATTAAACTAACCGGTATAAAGCAAAATAACATACTCGATATAGCATTGACTATTTAATGATAAATTTGCTATTCATGCCGGCACAGTAATATCCTCTAGTCTACTAAATAGTGACTTAGATAGTTTCTATAGATTTCATATTGTTATGAATTCTAATGACCCCGTTAGTCAAGAATCAATGGAAAAATTAGCTTCCATGAAATATATCAGAGATTATTCTATTTAAAAAATATGCAAGAAAAGCAAGATAAAAATATGCTTTTAGAAACTTTACAAAATTCAAAATGTGATTTTTCTTTTCCTAACCAAGATTTATTAAATGTTGCATTTCAGCATTATATTTATTCCTTATCGATGAGATGGAACTGTTGTACATATTTTGAGACTCAAAGCCCTTATTTTTCTTATTTCATTTTACACTATGCAGGACCTAAGCCATGGACTACCGATAAGCAGAAATTATGGAAGACAAATCAGGACAAATTAGATAAGATCACAAAATATTACTGGTGATATAAAGAAATAACACCTTGGAGTAGTATAAATTAATTATTTTAATTGACTTTAGCACTTAAGAGATTTAAAAGTTAACTTTAATATGTAAGGTTACAATAAAAATGTTACCGCCTAAAATTTTCTTTGAAAAAGTTAAAGAAATAATTTGGCCTATAGAAAGGAAAGAATTAAAGCTATTTATACCTATGGCTTTAATGATGTTATGTATCCTTTTTAATTTTGGGGCTTTAAGATCTATCAAAGATAGTTTAGTAGTACCCTCTATGGGGGCTGAAATTATTAGCTTCTTAAAATTATGGTTAGTATTACCCTCGTGCGTAATTTTTACCGTACTTTATATTAAACTTAGTAATAACTTAAATTTTGAATATATTTTCTACATTATAGTCGGCAGTTTTTTACTATTTTTCTTATTATTTGCCTATATTATTTATCCAAATCAAGATATTTATCATCCTAATGATGAAATGATAAATAAATTAATTGCTTCATACCCTAATTTTAAATGGTTTATTAAAATAGGTAGTCAATGGAGTTATGCACTGATGTATATTTTCGCGGAATTATGGAGTGCAGTAGTCATAAACTTAATGTTTTGGCAGTTTGCCAATCACATTTTTGATACTTCTAAAGCTAAAAGATTCTATCCCGTTCTTGGAATGGTCGGTAATATCGGTCTTATAATAGCAGGCAGCGTACTTGTCTTTTTCTCAAGCGGGCAGGACGTCATTGATTCAGAATTATTACCGGATTCTTTTAATTCATCTGCCGGAAATGCTATAATGCTTCAGCCAATCATGTCAATTATTGTTACTGCAGGAATAATTGCTATGCTTCTATTTAGAATAATAAATAGATTTATTTTAACAGATTCCATAAATGTTTTAGATGCAAAAAAAGTTACAGCTAAAATGAAAACAAAACTTTCGGTAATTGAAAGTATCAAATTAGTAATTCACTCAAAATATATAGGTCGTATTGCCTTATTAATAATCTGTTATGGATTATTAATAAATATAGTTGAAGGACCTTGGAAAGCAAAAATAAAAGAATTACATCCAAACACTATAGACTATGTTAACTTTATGGGCAGGTTTAATATTTGGATGGGGATATCATGCGTTACTTTCATGATAATAGGCAGTAATATTCTTAGAAGACTCGGTTGGCTCATTTCTGCATTATTAACTCCTATTATGTTGTCTATTACCGGCTTGATGTTTTTTATCTTTATAATTTTTATTGAAGAAATAGGAGAATGTTTCGGTGATTTTAATCTTCTATATGCAGCGATTATTGTTGGAGCAATTCAGAACATACTGAGTAAATCGTCCAAATATTCATTATTCGATTCAACAAAAGAAATGGCGTATATTCCTTTATCTTTAGAGCTTAGAACTAAGGGAAAAGCTGCCGTAGAGGTAATAGGTACTAAATTCGGTAAATCGCTTGGAGCATTTATACAGTCTTTGATATTTATTATTATTCCGACTGCTACCTTTGATTCTATTATAATATATTTATTAGTAACTTTTATAGTTATGATGAGTTTATGGATTTGGAACGTTATAAAATTGAATAAGGAATATATAGAGCTGTGTAAGTAAACGTCATTGCAAGCGGGCATTGTTGCGTAGATACCACCCAGTCATTGCGAGCAGTCGTAGACTGCGTGGCAATCTCATGAAATAATAACAAACTCCTGAGATTGCTTCGTCAAAATTTTCAATTTTTCCTTGCAATGACGAAAAAACTTATCCATACAACAACAGAAAACACACTATAATACCGATTTAAAGATGAAAAAAATTCTTAAAATAATATTATTTATAACTATCTTTATTATACTCGCATATAGTGGGCTGTGGTTTACTATTATGTTCTCTTTATCACACTCTATAAATCAAAAATATGCCGGTACCAACCTTAATATAGAAGAGGCTGATAATAATCCTAATCAGCAATATCTTATTAAGTTTTCTAAAGTTCAGCCATATGGTTTTCCTTTCAAATTAGGTATTTCAGTAATTAATTGGCAAGAAGAGAGTATTAATAGAATAACTGAATTTACCACACCGATAAATATCGGTTATGATTTACTTAAGCAGAAATTATTTATACATTTTTCTGGAGAAGCATTCGGAAAATTTAAGCCGGTTCAAAGAGGCTTTGGAGTAAGATTTTATAATGAGAACTGTATATTATCAACAAAAATACCGTTAAATTTAAAATTATTTGAAATAGTACGATTTAAAAAAGATTTATTTGAAGTTATAAATTTAATAGAAAATATTAAATTTACTTCCGGTAAAACAGAAATTTTTGACTTAGTCGATAATCAAAAATTATATGAAGAAGATCATACTATACTTACTATGTTATTTGACAAAAGTAAGTATTATACAAGTAAACAGGATTTCCTTGATAACATACCGCAAAAATTAGCAATTTATTATGAAACTGAAATAGTACAAAGTAACCTTGAAGATAGAATAATACCTGCCGGCTTATTATTATATCGACCCGCTTGGAATAATAATTTCAAATTTTCCGGTAATTTCTTGATTAGTACTAGTAGTGTGCATTTTAAAGATATTGCTAAAGATTTAACAATTGAAGTTACTAATGCAAAAATCAATAGTAATAACTTTGAAAATAATATTAATTTATTATATAAAGGTAAGTTAAACGATTTCGGCAATAATAATATTGATCTTTTGGTAGATTCGCAATTTAAGCTAAAACCTGGTTTTATAATAGGTTCATTAGAATTTATAAAGAAATATTACGATAAGCAAACCTATTTATTTAAACTTTCTGATAATAAGCTATATAAAGATTTTAATAATGAACTAAGCTATATTTTAAATAATAATAAACAATATAATTTTAGTATTTTTGAAGATAGGGAATATAATTTTAATTTAAATATTAATTTAGTGACTGAATTAAACAAATTAACTAGAGCACAGATAAATGCTTTAAGTCTCTATTCAAACGCATCGGGATTTAATATAACAAATGAAACTATAGTAAATACTCTTAAAGATTCTTACAGTAAAGGTACAATAGTAATTAATGATTACTCTAGAATAATAGATGTTTTAAGTGCATATATATACGGAGTAGGGGATTTTAAAGATTTTTCAGAAGAGAGTAAGGAAGTATACGGGAATGCTTTGAAATCATTTTTAAAAACTATTTCCGATCACCCGAATTCATCTAATTTAATTGATGCTAGCATTGAGTATGTGTTTGATTTGTCCGATTTAAACAAAGCTAAAATAGGTAATATAGATGATATAAATAAACTTATACCTTTATATTATTTATCTTTATATCAAGCAGCAGTAAAAAAAGTGCAACCCGGTGAAAATGTAAAAGAAAAAATTATGGAGTTAATTCCTAATGTTAATCAAAAAATATTAGAGGAATGTATACTCGATGAACTTCGTTAATCATCATATTTAATCATTAGCTGTTTAAAAAGTGATGAAGAGTTAATAGAAAAGGTCGGTAAATATTTACTAGAAGCAGGAGGTAAAAGAATTCGTCCGCTTTTAACTCAATGACAGAACAATTTATAAAAATACCAACCATGAATATTATAGTAAAAATACAGCAAGATTTAAAAGATGAAGTAACTAAGTTAAACAATTTAATCATTAGCTGTTTAAAAAGTGATGAAGAGTTAATAGAAAAGGTCGGTAAATATTTACTAGAAGCAGGAGGTAAAAGAATTCGTCCGCTTTTAACTATAATAACTGCTAAAATGTTTGATTATAAAGGCGATAATCATATAAAGCTCGCAAGTGCCGTTGAATTCATTCACACCGCCACATTGCTTCATGATGATGTAGTAGACGACAGCACTTTAAGAAGATTCAAACCTACGGCTAACGTTATTTGGGGCAGTAAAACAAGTATTTTAGTGGGTGATTTCCTCTTTAGTCAGTCTTTTAAGTTAATGGTAGCTTCCGGCTCTATTAAAGCTATGAATGTTCTAGCTAAAGCTTCAGCAATTATTTCCGAAGGGGAGGTAGTACAGCTAGTGAAGTTAAATGAACGACGTATTATAACTATAGACGAATATCAGCAAATAGTTAAATCTAAAACCGCCGAACTATTTGGAGCTGCTTGTGCAGTTGGAGCTATTATAGCAGAGCAGGTAGACCATATTTCTAAAGATATGCAGGACTTTGGGAAATTACTCGGTACGATATTTCAGGTTATAGATGACTTGCTTGATTATTTGGGTAATGATAAACAGGTAGGCAAAAATATTGGCGATGATTTCTTAGAAGGAAAAGTTACGTTACCGCTGATTTTTTTATATAATAAGAAGTTAGAGCAAGATAAGCAGCTTTGGCTCGAAAATATAATTAAATGTGATAAGCGTACTAACGATGACTTTGTAAAAATACATGACTTAATGGTAAAGCATGAAATTTACAATGAAACAGTTAATTATTTGAGTAACTTAGAAAATGAAGCAAGTAAGTTATTAAATAAAATTCCGGTTCAGAATATTTATAAAGACTATTTGTTTTCGATTATTAAATTTATTTTGGATCGCTCTTATTAAATTGCATTCGTAGCTCAGCTGGATAGAGCGTTGCCCTCCGAAGGCAAAGGTCGTTGGTTCAAATCCAATCGAATGCACCATCACTAATTTTTTTATTTTCCATAATATAGATTATAGAACAATTACTTAATGGATGCATGTCAATTAGGGTATGTTTAGGGATTGTAAAAATATTGAAAATTGACGAATGGCTGGGACGGGAGGATTCGAACCTCCGGATGACGATACCAAAAACCGTTGCCTTACCACTTGGCGACGTCCCAATGTAGAAATTAGAAATGTATAGACTTTATACCAATAAATAGCGGAAACGTCAATTACAATAATTATTGTAAAAATAAATTTATTTCATTATTAAGCCAATTCCTCGCTTGCGTGGATAATAAATCATAAATTTTAGCTCTAATTTTGTTATAATATTCCTTGATATAGTTTATTTCATCAATATTAAGTAGTTTCATATCAATCAATTTACTAGCATAAGGCACTAGGCTTAAGGTCTCAAACTCAAGCCATCCATTATTTTCTTTTACATACATCAAATTCTCAATCCTAATACCATATTTGCCAGGAATATAAAAACCCGGTTCATTAGATAAGATCATACCTGCTTTAAGTATTGTTTTATTACGAAGATTTATGCTTTGCGGTCCTTCGTGAACGCTTAAGAAGCTCCCTACCCCATGCCCTGTACCGTGTGGATAATCTAGCATTTCTTGCCATAAATATTGCCGAGCGAGTATATCAAGATTAGCTCCTGCGATGATATTTTTTGGGAATTTTGCTTTAGCTAAAGCAATATGTCCTTTAAGTACTTGCGTATAACGCTTTTTCTGCTCATCTGTCGGTGTACCTATTACTATTGTTCTAGTTATATCGGTAGTAGCACCTTGATACTGACCGCCGGAATCTATCAGTAATATCCCCTGCCCTTCAATTTTTTTAGCAGTTTTTTGGTCAGCTCTATAATGAATAATAGCACTATTTTCCTGAAATCCGCAAATAGCAGGAAAACTATCCGAAACATATCCCTCTTGTTTAGCTCGTTGCTCTGTAAGCTTTAAACCAAGGGAATACTCGGTCAATTCGTTATTTCCTATGTCATTCCCGCGTAGGCGGGAAGCCATATTATGTTTTTCTGGATCCCCGTTTTCACGGGGATGACATTGAGCAAAATCAGCAAAAAATTCACATAAAGCTACTGCATCTTTAATATGCAAATCGATTGCATGCTTAATTTCTACATCATTCTTACAAGCTTTAAGCATTAAGCATGGATCGGTAATTTGTTGTACTTTTTTATCAGCTACTAAGTCCATTATATGAACAGATGCTATAGTATCATCAATAAAAATATTAGACATCTTCCCACACTTCACTTCTAGAGGTAATTTAGACATCGATCCGATACTCGCATCCTCACTTACGCTTTTGTACGCTGCGGTGCTGCGTTTCGTATCTCCTTTAAGTTCCTCTCTATAAGCTGGTTTGGAAAGATGTTTATTCTCGCTATCTCTTAAAATATTTTTAAATTCTTCTTCCGGTAAAATCGTTATTTCAGGACGAGCATTAATAATTTCGGCATCGATTCTTGTAGGATTTATAAACAAATATAATTGTGTAGAAGTGAGTATAACTTTTGCAAACATTAAAGGCGTATAAGCAACGTCACTGGCCCGCAAATTTAGTAACCAACATATGGAGGAGCTATCGAGAATGACTAAGGCAGATTGCTCGGTGTCATTCCCACTTTCCTCTATGTCATTCCCGCTTTTGCGGGAATCCAAAAAAATTTCACGACATTTACTTATTTTATCAGTATGACTAACACCCGCAAACTTAATATCATGCAAATAAACTTTAGAGTTTGGCTCTAGCGGCTGATTTGGCCAAATCTTATCAACTAAATTTCCATTAATCTTCTGAAAATTGAACTTTAAATTTGATATAGTGGGATAAGTAAATAATTCAGAATCGTATCCTATTTTTGCATCTTTACCAAACTTAGATATATCTTTTAAGTCAAAAAGCTTAAAAAGCTCTAAATCCAGCTCTTTATTTGCTTGCTCTAAATAACGTCCATCGGTAAAGAATAATGCTGTATCTTTATATATAATAGCTATACCGTTTGAACCAGTAAAACCTGTTATATATTCAAGTCTCTTTGCGTAGCTTGGAACATATTCACTCATATATTTATCGTTAGACGGAATTATATAACCGTCTATATCATATTCTGTGAATAAATTTCTAAGCAGATTAATGCGGATTTTTGCCATGTTTATATCTCTTATGTCGTGCTCTTGCCCGCTTGGAGACTGAGCCGTCATTGCAAGGAAATTACTTAAGTAATTGACGAAGCAATCCAGTTAAAAAATTCTGATTTACAGAATTTTTTTTATTATTTTTTCTGGATGGCCACGCTCCTTGCAGTCGCTCGCAATGACAGCTCAGCATCCAGCTAGGCAACGCTCATAGACGGGAATGACATTTATACCATCCATAATACAAAGGAATACCAAAGATAGTAAAAGAACTAGCTATAATCAGAGTTTTAACAGGTGTTTCATAGATAACCCATGCACAAAAGATAATCGATATTATAGCTATAAGTAAATAATAATAAGAAAAATTTTCTTTTGAGCTAAAAATCACCTTTAAAAAAGCTAAACTACAAATTAAATAGACGAATAAGAATGTGATTGCCGAGAAATCTATTATTTGTGTAATCTGTTTGGCAAAATTATCATTTGCCGTAAAGACTAATAACGGCACAATGCCAAGGCAGCTTACAATAATTCCGTGAGTTGGAGCGTTATTGCTATTTTTCTTAGCAAAAAATTTCGGTAATAAACCGTCTTCTGCAAGCCCAAGAGCTATCTGTCCGCTAGTTAGCACCCAAGCATTGAGCGTACCTATACATATAATCGAGGCTATAACCGTAATTACGCTTGACCATTTACCTCCGAATAATAATGAAGCGGCATCGGCATAAGGAGCTTTAGCACTAATAAGTTCAGAAGCAGGGATTAATCCCATTATACCTATGCTATTAATAATATATAACACTGCTACGCAAAAAGTTCCAACTATTATGGCTCGTGGAATGGTTTTTGCCGGATCTTTTACCGCACCTGCCGTGGTAGTTGCACATTCTATGCCGATAAATCCCCAAAAAGTAAGAAGTGCAACTCTTCCCATAATGCTCGGAATGCTTAAATTCTCTACTTCCTCGGCAATAGTTATATTATCTATATTAAAATGTGATAAAGCACATAAACCTACTACAAGCAATGGAACAAATTTTAAGAGAGTTAAATAAAACTCTGCTTTTCCTGCTACTTCAGGACCTTTTAAATTTAAAACCATAATAGCACCTAATAATATGATTTGTAATATTAAGTCTAAAATCGCTTGTGATTTAAAAAAAGGCGTTAGATAACCTATTGCCGAAATGACTACTATACTTGTACTGACAAAGGATATAACCCAGTAAGTCCAACCGGTGAAAAAAGCTATTTTATCCCCGAAATTTGCCCGTACATAAACGTGCGGACCTCCTGTTTTAGGAAATTTTGCACAAAGGGTAGAAAATACAAGTGCTATACTCATAGCACCGAATAAGGAAAGTACCCAGCCCCAAATGCTGTATATACCGAACGGTGCTAAACTTAACGGCAATATAAAAACGCTAGTACCGATTTGACTGCCGGTTACTAAGGCAAAAACCGCCCAGAAACCTAATTTTTGTGACATATTAATCTAATTTAAAGAAACAGCTTTAAAATAGCTGAAATAATGATTTTTAGCAATAGTTAAAACTACTATAATTATTTTACTCTTGATTTCTAAACAAAAGATTAATAGCTTTTTAAGCTATCAAAAATAATCTTAGGAGCTAATATGCCAAATCGCACCACTAAAGTTTATACAGTGAAATCAGGAGATGCTTTATCAAAAATTTCACAAAATTATGATACTCCTGTTCAGGATTTAGTTAAATATAATAATATACGCGATCCTAATCATATCGCAGTAGGCTGGGGGATTTTATTTTCCGGTGATTTGCATGATTTTTCTTAAAATAAAGCTATTGGTGTAATAGTCAACTGCAATTGACTTTTTATGGATGTGCTGTAATTGCTAGAATAGTGTGATATTATCTTTGTTTGGTCCATAATACCAAAAAATTCTATAAGCAGCAGGAGTATTATTTTTCAGCATAAGCTTCAAATATTTCTTCTCCGTTATGTCCTTTAACAGATTTTTATATTTATGGGTATTTAAACTAGGATGACGAGGGTTTGCCTGTAGATATGCCAGTGTTTTTTTACTGCTTTTAAACGTTTTTCTAATCCTTTATTATTTTCGAGTTCTTCCAAATCTTTACTAGCTTGAATAGTAAAAAGAATTTTCAAAGTCATCATCTAAATATTTACTGCAATCTTCTATTTTCAGCCCTTTCCTTTTCTTCTGTATTTAGCAGAGAAAAGAAATCAATTCTTTCCTCTAGTGCTTTTCGTAAGCTTTCAATATTAGGTGAAGGATAAGAGAATATTTTATTATAAACCCAGTTAAACATATTTTAAAACCTTTATTGATTTTAAAGTGTTACACGCTAAAAGATTTGCCACAGCCGCAATTAGCTTTTTCGTTAGGATTGGTGAAAGTGAATTGGGATTTGAATTTAGTCTCTACATAGTCCATTTCAGAACCTAGAATATACATTAATGCCTTTGGGTCGATTAGTATCCGTACGCCCTTTTCTTCAACTACTTCATCGAATTGATTTTTACTATCGGCATATTCCACGTAATAAGTCTGACCGGCACAACCGCCTGACTTAACCCCTACCCTAATACCAAAGGTAGGCTTGGCGCGTTTTTCTATTAGCAATTTTACTTGCTTTGCAGCAGAATCGGTTAATGAAATAACATTTTTCATGTTTTAAGAGTCTTTTTTGCTTTCTTTTTTCTGTTTGTAATCGGCTATAGCTGCTTTTATTGCATCTTCAGCAAGTAGTGAGCAATGTAATTTTACCGGTGGAAGTGACAATTCTTTTGCTATTTCGGTATTTTTAATAGTCTCGGCATCTTCTACCGATCTTCCTTTAACCCACTCCGTTACTAAAGAACTTGAAGCAATAGCTGAACCGCAGCCGAATGTTTTAAATTTAGCATCTGTAATAATCCCGTCATCATCAACTGCGATTTGTAACTTCATAACGTCACCGCAAGCAGGAGCTCCAACTAGTCCTGTACCAACATTTTTATTTTCTTTATCAAGCGATCCAACATTACGAGGATTTGCATAATGATCTATCACTTTTTTGCTATAAGCCATTGTTATTCTCTCAAATTTGGTTTTGTATGTTATACTTGCGTGAATACCTGAGCCGTCATTGCGAGGACAAACTGCAAGTTTTGACGAAGCAATCTCAGGATATTTGACAAGATTGCCACGCAGCCTACGGCTGCTCGCAATGACTATATTCTCAATGTACAGCCCATTTAATCTTTTTCAAATCAATTCCCTCTTGCATCATTTCCCAAAGAGGGCTTAATTCCCTTAGTTTATCGATTTTTGAGCATATTAAATTTACTGCGTAGTCAACTTCCTGCTCGGTAGTAAATCTACCTATGCCGAACCTAATTGCAGTATGGGCAAGCTCTTCACCGATGCCCATAGAACGTAAAACATATGACGACTCTAAAGAGGCAGAAGTACAAGCAGAACCGGAGGAAACCGCTAAATCTTTAATGGCAAGGATCATTGATTCTCCTTCAACTCCGGCAAAGCTTAAATTTAAATTACCTTTATATCTTTGATTTTTATCGCCGTTTAAATAAACTTCTGAAATTCGCTTATGTATATTATTTAAAAATCTGTCGAATAAGTAATTTACGTGCTTAGTATCTTTTTCCATCTCACTATACGCTATTTTAGCAGCCATGCCAAGCCCTACGATTAAAGGAGTCGGTAGCGTACCTGAACGCATACCTCTCTCCTGCCCACCACCGTTTATGAGCGGTGTAACACGCACACGAGGTTTTTTCCTTACATATAATGCACCTATTCCTTTCGGACCGTAAATTTTATGCCCTGAGATACTGGCAAGATCAATATTAAATGCGTTAACATCAATTGGAATTTTACCAAAACCTTGAGCAATATCGGAATGAAAAAAAACACCCTTTTCACGGCAAATTTTCCCGATTTCCTTTAAAGGCTGAACAACACCTATTTCATTATTAACCACCATAACTGAAACTAACATAGTCTGATCGGTAATGGCATTTTTTAGAGTTTCTAAATCGATTATTCCATTTGACTTAATCGGTAAGTATGTGATTTTTATACCTTCTTGCTCTAAATGCCTGCAAGCATCAAGTACACATTTATGTTCACTGACTACGGTAATAATATGATTCTTTTTATTGCTGTAAAATTTTGCTATTCCCTTTATTGCAAGATTGTTAGACTCAGTTGCACCGGAAGTGAAAATAATTTCTTTAGTATCCGCTCCTATTAACTTTGCTACCATACTCCTTGCCTCTTCAACGGCGTTTTCTGCCTCCCAACCGAAAGAATGGCTGCGTGAATGAGGATTGCCGAATTTGGTAGTAAAATAAGGCAACATTGCCTCCATTACTCTTGGATCTATTGGAGTCGTCGCCTGATAATCCATATATATCGGTAAGGTTAAATTGTTTAATTGTTGGTTCATATGGTTAAATTAATTCATGTTTTGGTATAGTTTAAACAGTCACCGATGTCATTCCCGCGGAAGCGGGAATCCAGAAAAATAACTTCAATATAAAAAGTTTTACTGGATTCCCGCTTCCGCGGGAATGACATAAACGGAGCCGTGCAACAACGTCGCTTTTAGCTAGGAATGACATCGTAAATCTCCTCAAAAGCCTCTATAAAAGCCTCTATATCACTTACCGTATTAGTATGGCTTAAAGATATCCTAATCGAAGATTTTGCTTCTTCTTCCCCTACACCCATATTGGTTAATACATGCGATTTAGATATTTTTCCCGATGAACAAGCAGAACCGGAACTTACGCAAATATTATGTAAATCAAACCCGATTAATTTCACTTGTGCATCCGTATTTGGTATAGTAATTAAGGTAGTATTAGGCAACCTAGCTACGTTATTACTAACAATATTTACATTAGGATATTTTTTTAATTTTTTCTCTAAATTTTCTTGTAACTTTTTGATTTTTATATAATTTTCTGAGATATTGTCTGTCCTCAATGCAGAAGCTAAACCAAATCCTGCAATTGCTAAAACATTTTCAGTGCCTGAGCGTACTGATTTTTCCTGCCCTCCTCCTATAATCATTGGAGTAACTTGAAAATTAGAGCTAGAAATTAAAGCAGCACCACCCTGCCCCCCTCCTATTTTATGCCCTGAAATTGTAGCAAAATCTAATCCTAATGCTTTGATATTTATTGGTATTCTGCCAAAACCTTGCACTAAATCGCTATGAAATTTTGCCTCATATTTTTTAGTTATTTTACCTATCTCAGCTATATCTTGTAAAACTCCGCTTTCATTATTAGCCATTATTATGGAAACTAGTTTTTTACTAGTATTACTTTGAGCTAACAACTCTTCTAAATGTTCTAAATCAACTAGCCCTTGCGTATTAACACTTATAACTTTAATATTTGGAGCGTAGTTTATATGGTTATAGATCGATAAATGTTCAATAGCTGAAATAAAAATATCGCCGTCATAAAAATTTTTCATTATTAAATTATTACCTTCAGTCCCTGATGAAGTAAAAGTAATATCATATTCTCTAGATGATAAGGTTATACCAAGAGCCATCGCTATTTGTGCGCGTACCGTTTCTATGAGATTCTTAGCAAATCTACCTGAGCTATGTGCTGATGAAGGGTTAAGCTCCTTGTCCATTAAACTTATTATGAATTCCTTAACTCTAGGGTCGATAAAAGTAGTAGCATTATGGTCTAAATATATCATATATTTAAATTTGAGTTTAAAGCATCTTTAATTGAGATATTTTCAAAATAATCTCTAATATGCTTACCAAGACCTTGCCATAATTTATGCGAATTACATTTTATTGTATCAGGCACGCAAGTTTTAACTGACTTCTTATAGCAGGTAGTCATTATAAAATTTTCGTTAACGGCGTCCATAATATCGGAAATTTTTATTTCTTCTAGGTTACCGATTAAAATATACCCACCTTTCGATCCTCTAATAGCCTTAACTAGATCAGCTTTTTTAAGTTTAGAAAATATCTGCTCTAAATAGTTAAGCGATATATTTTGTTTTACGGACATTTCATTCAAAGTGACCGGTTCGGCACTTGATTTTGAAGCCATTTCAAGTATTGCCATTACGGCATATCTTCCTTTCGTCGTCAGCATCATATAACCAACCTATTAAAACTTAAAATTGTTTTATATCTACAATACCCAAGTAATTTAGTCAAGTATATAATTATATTATTTAATAAAAAATTAGCTTGTTAATATAAACTAAAATTTAATTGTGTAGAAACTAGTAGAAGTAGAAAAGAAGGAGAGAATATTATAAATAAGTGATTAAATCCAACATTACCTAGGGACGTTGTTGCATGGTGCAAAAAACACCTTCGATATCATTCCTAGCTAGAAGCAGGAATCCAAAATTGCTTTGTCATCATCCCGCAAGCTTGTAGCGGGACCCAATTAAATATTAGTACTTTAAATTATTTTTATGGTCCCAGTGGTCAAGCGAACTAGGTGACATAATGGGTTTTACCAATCCACGCAACAATGCCGGAGTATGACATTTAGCTGGATGCCTGCTTGCGCAGGAATGACATTTAATTATAAATAGTTAATTATTTTATTATCCACGCCCTCTGTTTGTTGTTCTATTTCTAGCTTTAGGTTTTGAAGAAGCAGCAATATTTTTTAAATTAGTTTGATAATTTTTAATTTTCTCTATTCTTTCCTATCTTAGTTTTTCATAATGAGTTTTAGCATTTTTTCTGAAACCTACTTTGGTTTCCATATTTTTTACAAAATCAGTAACAAGTATTCGTAGATGCCCTTGAATATCGATTTGACAATTTTTATCTAAAGCACCGGGCATAGTTTCTTGTATTTTTTTACAGCACAGTACATATCTAAAGCTTCAGGTTGGTAATGACCGCTATTATTACGAAGGTAATCAATTTTTCCCCTATCATTTATACCTATAACTCCTGCTGCTTCCGCAGGCTTTCCACTTAAAAATGAACCGTGAACAAGATTTTTAGTATTTGGCAAATATTGATTTTTATGAGTGTAGAGCGATGGGCTATAGTAGAGATAGTTATTACAGATTTAAAGAACTGTATGAAACTGGTGGCGAAGAGGCATTGTATGAAATTAGTCGAAGAAAGCCAATAATAGCGAATAGAGTTGATCCAGCGATAGAGAAAGCAGTAATGGATATGGCAATAGAATATCCAGCATATGGACAGCTAAGAGTATAAAATGAGCTTAAGAAGAGCGGTATACTTGTATCGCCTGGAGGAGTGAGATCAATTTGGTTACGTAATGATTTAAACAATATCAGTAAAAGGCTTAAAGCATTAGAAGCAAAGATGGCTCAGGATGGTATTGTTCTTACTGAATCTCAATTACAAGTGCTAGAGAAGCGTCGTAATGAAAAAGAAGCTCATGGAGAAATTGAGACGCAGCATCCAGGTTATTTAGGATGTCAGGATACGTATTATGTAGGTAATTTCAAAGGTATAGGTAAGGTTTATTCTCAGGTATTTATTGATAGCTATACTAGGGTAGCTGATGCTAAACTATATACTGATAAAACAGCTTTAACTGCTGCTGATATGCTTAATGACCGCGTGTTACCATGGTACGAGACTCAAGGGATACCAATACTTCGTATTCTTACAGATTGTGGGGCAGAATATAAGGGAAATATAGAGCATCATGCTTTTGAATTATTTCTAAGTATTGAAGGTATAGAGCATACTACTACTAAAGCATATTCTCCTCAAACAAATGGTATGTGTGAGCGTTTTAATAAAACCATGAAACAAGAATTCTTTGATACAGCTATGCGGAAAAAGATTTATACAGATCTTGATGATTTACAATTAGATTTTGATATTTGGTTAGAGCATTTCAATAATGAGCGACCACATTCAGGAAAATATTGTTATGGAAAAACTCCTATGCAAACTTTTAAGGATAGTAAAAAATTAGCTGTTGAAAAGAATAATGAAATCTTGTATCTTGAATACGTCTCTGACAGTCAAAATTTAACTGACAATCAGGTGCAAAATTTATAGTGTCTGTAAGATCAAATCTTGACTTCTACAAGTTAGGCACCTAATTTGTATCATCATTGCAAACAACTAAAAACCTTGTTGTACGACTTCTATGTCATGCCCGCGAAAGTTGGAGTCTAGAAAGAATCACCTTAATACTAGTATAAAAATTACAGATTACTGACAAAATAAACCTAAAAAAACAAGTTTTTTATAGGTTTTACTGGATTCCCGCTTTCGCGGGAATGACATATAAAGATTATCTAAGAAAATACTGCTCGTTCCACTGCATCTACGCTATGTTGCACTAAATCCTTAGCAATTTCTTTAGTAATCATCTTTTTTAGACCGTTTTTAAGTTCTTGTCTAACACATCCAAGCATTTGCGGTTCTGCTACAATAATCAATTCCTTATATTTAGCTTGATCAGCAGTAGTTACTTTCTCTAAATGTTTAATAACGCTCCTTGCTGCTTCTTTATGTGCTATATCTTTTAGCGAAGTATGCGGCTCAAACAACGAAGCCGGTGTAGATTTATTTTGGTAAAGGTTTTGTCTTTTTTCTCTATGGTGGTGATGTTCCTCTAAATCCAAAGATAATTTTAAAGGTGTATTAGTAGTAATTTTAACTCCTTGAGCGTCGTAAAGCATCATTTGCTTACTATCGATAACCGCAATTAATTTTAACGGTGCTGTCCTTACCATAAATACCTCCATAAGAACTAAGTTGTAATTTTATGATAATACTAATTATTTTTAAAACCTAATATTAATTTAATAATTTTTGCTTTTCACTGTTAATCAATTGCTCAACCTTGTCATTAAGTATACGTACGTCTGTTTGCTCTATTTCTTCTTTTTCTATTACACCTATAATCTTTATCTTTATAGTGCCAGGTTGCTTAAACCAAAAACCTCTAGGCCAAAATAAACCGGCATTATGAGCTATCATCACAATTGGAACTTTAGTAATTGAAGCAAGCTTTACGGCACTTGGTTTAAATTTTACCGTTCTATCAGGCGGAACTTTAGTTGATTCCGGAAATATTATTAACCATAATCCTTCTTTTATTTTTTCCTGACCTTCTCTTAAAATCTGAGCAACCGAGCTATTAGTACCACGGTCAACCGCAATAGGTTTAACCATCCGAAGTCCCCAACCAAGCAGAGGTATATTAAATAATTCACGCTTTAATACCCAAGAATGTTTAGGAATAATCAGTTGCATAAACATTTGATCCCAAAAGGATTGGTGATTAGACACGACTATTGAAGTAGTCTTCGGTAATTTCTCAAGCCCCTCTACTTCATATTTTAAACCGCAACAAATTTTTGCAAGCCACACAAAAGCATAAGAAAAGATAATGGCAATTCTATATCTTATTTGATAGTTGACATTGAAAAATGTTACTGGTATGTAACATATAAGAAAAAAAATAAATGTAAATAACGATAATAATCCGTAAAATGATAAAATTCTTAAACGCCACAGCATAATTATTAAGATAATTATATTAATTAAAATGGTATTTATAACATAAAATTTATAACATAATTTTACAATGAGTAAAATAAAAAGGTGTTAAATGAAAAAAACTGTTCTTTCCGGTGTGCAAGCAACCGGTTCTTTACATCTCGGTAACTATCTTGGTGCAATTAAAAACTGGGTTAAAATGCAGGAAGAATATAATTGTTTTTTCTTCTTAGCAGATTTGCATGCTATCACGGTTGATATTAAGCCATCAGAACTTAACAATTCAATTATGGAGGTGCTTGCTGTTTATTTAGCAGCAGGGCTTAACCCCGACAAAGTAACGATTTTTGCCCAAAGTATGGTGAAAGAGCATACTGAACTTGCTTGGTTACTAAATTGCGTTACACCGCTTGGATGGTTAAAGCGCATGACGCAATTTAAAGATAAAGCAGGTAGCGATCAAGAAAAGGCTTGTCTTGGGTTATTTTCCTATCCGGTACTTATGGCAGCGGATATCTTAATATATAAAGCCGATATAGTGCCTGTAGGTGAGGATCAGAAGCAGCATTTAGAGCTAACAAGAGATATTGCAGGGGTAATAAATAGAAAATTTAACAAAGAAATTCTAAAAGTTCCTGAGGTTTTAATTAGTGAAACAGGCACAAGAATCATGAGCTTACGGGATGGATTAAAGAAAATGAGTAAATCTGATATTTCGGATTTTTCCCGTATCAATTTAAAAGACGATAACGATCTTATTCATCAAAAAATAAAAAAAGCCAAAACCGATCATTTAAGTTTTGTTAGCTATGATCAAGAAACAAGACCGGAAATTAGTAATTTATTAGATATTTATAGCAGTTTATCCGAAGAAAGCTTGGAAAAAATAATCGGTAATTATCAGAACCAAGGTTTCGCAAAATTTAAAGAAGATTTGGCAGAAATTATTATTACAAATCTACAACCGATACGTGATAAATATTTAGAATTAATGAATGATAAAGAATATTTATTAAAAATACTTCACAAAGGAGCAGAAAAAGCAAGAATTAGAGCTTCTGAAACGGTTAATGAAGTGAAAGAACAATTCGGATTTGTAATTTAAATTCATATATTGCAAGATTTCCCTTGAAATATATAAGATTATTTGGTATGAATCTTCTTGGATAGGTGGCCGAGTGGTTTAAGGCACTAGTCTTGAAAACTGGCGTACGGGCAACCGTACCGTGGGTTCGAATCCCACCCTATCCGCCAGCTCAGTTTATAGTATTATACCCTTTTATTTGCTTTATAGTGCTTAGTATATTTATCTAGTAAAATCCTAATCATTTTTTGATAAGGAACATGTGCAGTTGCTGCTTCTAATTTAAAAAATTCTACGCTCTCTTTATTTAAAGAAATGGTTACTTTTACGGAATCATCTTTTAATAAAAGTTCTCTAGGATGTGCTAAGAAATCTTTTACTATTTTTACTGCCCCTATTTCCCCATCAGTATATTTTATTCTCTTGCCTTTACGCCAGTATCCTGCTCCAAAAATTCTTATATGATTATCTCGGAACATAAAACGGACTGTTAAATATTACCATCAACTTTACCTAAACAAAAATATCTTTTTTCTGTAACACTATGGTCTACATCTTGAAGGATTATCCTTTTGATATCTAGAAAAGCTTTTTGAGCTTCATAAAAGCTTACGTTATGCTACCAATATTAATTTTATTTTTTTCTTCATCCCATTCAAAAGAAGAATGCATTTTTAGCCTTTAATCGATTAATTTAATAATACTTAGCTCTATACTAAATGTCCATATATTTATATGGGTAATAAACCATGCTGTTTAGTTTTAAATTAAAATTTAAGAAAAAATTTATTAATTATTTTATCGCCATTCCAAAGAGTATCTAAAAATTCTTGAATAGGCCAAATGGTAATTTTTTTATTTTCTAAATTAATTATACGTTTTGTTTTTTCAAAAGATATAACATGTAATTTAAAATCACTATCTTTACTAAATTCTAATAGACCTTCTAAATGATTTTTTTGTATAGAAGAAGCAATTTTAACTTCAAATGTATTATTTTAAAATATAAAATCAACCTCATATCCTTTTTAGTACGCCAATAAAATAATTCATATCTTTTGTCGTTTAAATATTTATAAGCTATTAATTCTAAGAATACATAATGCTCAAAAGATTTACCAGCATCAAACCCTGTCATTTCCTGATATTCATATTTCCTTAGGTAATTGCTAAGTGCGGTATCCGAAAAGGTAAAATTTAGGCATTTCCGTAATAATTTGCCTTTTACTAAGTGATCTATACGGATAAAGATGATATCCTAAATACATATATCTTTTAATATTTCAAGATATGTTCTAACGGTTTTTGCATCAACACCGCAATCTCTTGCTATATTACTATAATTTATCATCTTACCGTTTGAAATGCCTATAATCTCTAGAGACCTTGCAAATGCTTCGCGTTTTCTTAAATTTGCTTCAAACTGTACTTCAGGTAAAATATAGTCATATAAATAGGACGCAAGATATTTATGAATCTTTTTTGATGCAATATAATGATCAGGTATTATATCCATGATTAAAAATTTTATGCCAATCAAGCTCTTTTTTATCTCAGAATAGCATAGAGCGGCAAAAACATATATCTCCAAGCTCTTCCGCCAAGTAAATTGCTACCTGTTGATTTTAAGTACCTAGCACTGGAGCCGCAAAGGATAAATTGTAAAGATTTATTAGATTCTATTAAATAATGAACCTCATCTAACAGTAAGGGAATTTTTTGCACCTCATCAATAATAATAGTTGAGATTGCCGTCTTTTGACTTAAGCTCTTCTCTTAAACGTTCAGGATTTTGAAAGTAAACTTTATAGATATCAGCTTGTAATATATATATATCCGGAAAACGTTGTTTCAGATATGTTGACTTACCAGTTTTATGTGCTCCCCACAAAAAACAGGACTGTCCTTTTGGTAATTCTAAGTCTCAAAATCTTTGTATTGTCATGATAATATCTTGCAAATTTAGATATTTTAGGAGTATATTCCCTAAATATCTATTTATCTAGTTGATTTAAGAGGTTATCTGTAAATAAATTGTAATTAGCAAGTAAAGAGCTTTTTTAGCAAAAATTGATAAGATTTTTGATAGGATGTTATTCATATTTCAAAAAAATCTTATAATTTGCAGCAAAAAAGAATTAAATTATCGATTAAAATTTATTTACAGATAGCTTCCAACATCATTTTAGCGGCTTTTATGCCTGCTTCTGTTGAAGTTTTTATATTGGTAGTTTCGGTATGGAAAGTTATTTTACTGCCGTCAAGGTTACCGAGCATAAAATTGGTTTGTATATTAGACATCTTCCCAAACTCTACTTCTAGGGGTAATTTGTAAGTCAATCCGGTACTCGCATCTGTGCGATTGCTTTTGTACGCTGCGGTGGCAAGTGCTTCTGTGTTTCCTTCAAATGCCTCCCTATAAGCGAGTTTGGAAAGATGTCTAGGATCTGCATCTAGATATTGTGAATAAGCAGCAATCGGGGTGCGGCAATTAGCATCTAGATACTCTAAAAATGCTCTTTCGGGTTTTATGAGTTCAAAAGTGGGAAGATGATTAATTTGGTTGCATATCTCAAGCATAGCATTATCGTCTTTTCTAATCTCAACTGCAATGACTCCCTGCCCTATACACGGTAACATCTGTGAATACTCTATCAAATGGCAATACTCCGGATTAAACACCTCTAACCTTTTAAGACCTGTATATGCTAAAATTGTTGCGTCAACTTCGCCGGTCATTAGCTTTTTTATTCTTGAATCAACATTCCCTCTAAAAACCGTTACCTTTAAATCCGGTCTTATTTTTTGGATAAATGCTTTTCTTCGTACTGCCGAGCTACCTATTACGGCATTTTGCGGCAGCTCTTCTATAGATTTATATTTTAGACAAACAAAAACATCTCTGGGGTCTTCACGCTCTAAAACAGCAGCTATTACTAGCGGTGCAGGTATTCTACCCGGTACATCTTTTAAAGAATGAACAGCTAAGTCAATTTTTTTATCAAGCAAGGCTTGCTCTATTTCCTTTAAAAATAAAGCTTTACCGCCTATATCGTATAATGGTTTATTTTGGATTAAATCCCCGCTAGTAATAATCGGCACTATTTCACAATTGATATCAGGAAAAAATTGTGTGATTTGCTGAATAACTAAATTAGTGTGTATTAAAGCAAGTGGACTTTTTCTTGTACCTATTCTGATAGAATTTGTCATTTGTTTTCTGCTATTTCAAAAGGGCTAGTAAAACTTAAAACATTACTGTTTATAATTACTTCATGATTCATAATAACCGGATGATTTACTTCTCCATGCCCTATTCCTGCTGCTTTATAAGTTCCAATATTTTGAATATGATTTAAACAAAAACTTTTTATAGCTTGTTCTACAAACTCATCCCCTTTAGTAAAATCACCAAAGATTATTGCCTTTATGCATTCAAATATACCGGTATTTTTTAATTGAACTAGATTACGATGCACGACATAGGCTTTTTCATTAACGTCTTCAAGCAATAGAATTTTATTGTCATCCCCGTGAAAACGGGGATCCAGTATTATTTTTTCTGGATTCCCGCTTCTGCGGGAATGACATAAAGAAGCATAGGAATGAGAATGAATTTGCAAATCAGTACTAATCAATTTAGTTAAAACCGTTAAATTTCCGCCTATTATTGTACCTGTTATATTTTCCTCACTAATTTTCTTTATAGGTATAAGTTGTATTTCACTCTTTTCTCCTTTAAGAACATTTATTATAGGCATAATATCCTGATTAGTAGGCGGTAGTAACGAAGTTAACACTGAACCGTGAATAGTTGGGATATTATAATGGTTATTTAGTAATAAATGCAAAACGGTAATATCGCTATAGCCTATCAGGACTTTATCCCCTTTTTGTTCTATATTAAAACAATCTTCTACAAATTCACTGCATCCATATCCGCCGCGAAAAGCCCAAATTATTTTAACCTGTTCATTTTCCATAGCTTCTTTAAACATTCTCAACCTTTCCTCTTTAGAAGCAGCGAAAAAAGGCAATTCATCACCTGAAAAAATCTTATCATCTACTAAAGTTTTAAAATCATGCAACGCTAGTATTTTAATAGCTTCCTTTAATTTATCTTGTGCATCTGGACAGCTTGACGCCGGTGCTATAATTGATATAAAATCTCGTTGTTTATTAAAAATAATTTTTTTCATAATAATGTCATACCGTGGCCCTGCCACGGTATGACAGCAAACAGTACTGGATTCCTGTGATCAACGGAATGACATTTTCAATTACAAAGGCATCGTAAAAATAAAAGTAGTCTTTCCCTGTTTATCGTTTTCTGCCCAAATTTTTCCGGCGTGCAGTTCTATTACTTTCTTACATACTACCTCCTGCCGTACGTGTTTTAGAGCTTACGACAAATACACCGAATATACTCTGCAATTCCTCTTTCAGTACTCCTATTCCATCGTCTTTTATACTAAAACAAGATATTATTTTCTTGCATGTGTAGATCAATTTTTATTATTCCCTCACTACAACAGCTGATAGCATTTATTATTAGATTATCGAATGTGTGTTTAATATAATGAGGATCACAGTTAAAATTGAAAAGAATATAATTATATTCTTTTCAATATCAGATACAAAATTTAAGATTTTGCCGTTTAGATATAATTTCTTACATATTTTAATCCTTTCATGTAGCAATTCGCTTAAGTTTATATCTTTTTTATTTAGTTCATCATTAAGACTGGACAATTTTGAAAAATCTAGAATATTATTTATCAAGCTATTTAATTTAATAGAGCTTTTAGCTATAATCTCTACTGCATTGCGACGCTGATCTTCATTAAATGTATCATAAATTAGCCCATAAGGTTTCACCAAGGCTAATAATACCGGTTAGCGGCGTATTGATTTCATGGTTTATATTACGTAAAAACTAATGTTTCAAATCAAGTAACTTCTCTAATTCCTGCTCTCTATAATTAACTCTATTACCTAAAGGAGTATTTTTTAGGTTAACTAATTTTTCTTGCTCCTGCCTTGGTTTTAAGCATACTATTAAAAGGCTACTAAATAAGGTTAGGAATATACTACTTTGAATTGAAAACTATTTATGCTAATTAATAACTTCTCATCCATAAAATATTTATAAAACTCTATACTAGCAAACACGCCTGTAACGGTCATAAGTAAAGTAGCTTGCCACCTGAATATCGTTGCAATTATAAGTAAGTTAATTATCGAACACATTAATTGCAGTTGATCAAAACTACTTGATATAACAAGTAAACTACCAAAAAATATTAATATAACGAAAGTAGCCACAAACCAAGATAAAGATATAATATAATTCTTTTGAAACTTTAAAGACCATAAAGGATAAGTAATTAATATTGCAGTAGTTATAAGTGTGGAAATAATATTATATATCTCCAAATGGTTCATTATTCTGCTACCTGATGTGGTATATAAAGATGAGAACATCAATATTAAAATAAATATACCGACATAACTATAAGTAATTTCTTGATTTGGTAGGGTACTTTCCCAATATTTAAAGATGTTAAAATTCTTAAGATCACGAAATAAAGTCAAACCTTTTCTTTCTCTCTCTTGCCTTATTATTTTAACGGCTAGCGGCTCTTTTAAAGAACTAAACCCTACGGGTTGCTTTAAAATATCATGGCTTTCAAGGAAAAAGAGTAAATTTACAATAGTTGCGGGTAGTATCGGATAAATACCTAGAACTGCTCTTAAAGAAAATATTTGCCACAATATAATAGTTAATATTGCAGTAATCATACCGATAAAAAAACTTTTGGCACTTGATTTAAAACCGTATATTAACAAAATTAACGGCAAAGTGCTTAGCGGTAAATAGATGCTAGTCAATAATAAAAATAGATTTATTAAATCTTTAGTGTAGAGCGATATAATAAAACCTATTAATCCTATAGTAATTGCGGTTATATAATTATAATTTAATGAAGCTTTTTTAATGATGTCATTAGTAAAAGTTACCACTGCAACGTTAATATAAGAGTTCGTATTTGCGATTATCATTGCCATAATAACGCCGACTATTAACCCCTTAAATCCTATATAACTTTTAATGATCCGTAAAAACAATTCATTGGTGTTAACTACCGGATCTTGAGACAATAATAATATTGCAATCCAAATGAATAAAACGGATAAAAAAAGACAAATAACTGCCGAAATAAAAAATGTTCGTGATATTTGACTTGTGTCTTTTGCCATCAATATTCTTTGAAAAATTGAAGGACCAAATGACGGAATCACAAAATATATAAAAATATTTAAAGAAATCCAAAATTTAGGACTAGTATAGTGAAACAATCCTTGTAAATCAGTAAGACGAGTGTGTACATTTGAGTCTATAACTATATGCGGATCACTAAAAACATTCCATACGACAATTCCTATTACCGGAATAATTGTACTATAAGTAAAAAACTGTACGGCTTCGGTAAAAGTAACCGATTTTACACCGCCAAAAGCAGAAGAGCTTATTATTTTACAGTGGCAATACATAAATCTATGTAAAAATTTGAAATGTTAAAGAATAGCTGTAATATTAAACTTGCTACGTGGAATTGCATGGCAATCATACCTATAGACATTAATATACTAACTATCGACGTAAGAATACGAACTTTGTTACCGTACGCCTCCCCTATTATTTCCGCTGCCGATAAGCTACCCAAAAAATTCTCAAAACGAGGAGCTATAAAGTCACTAATTAATAACCAACTAACAACGCTACCGAATATACTAGGTAATAAGTACAATAATCCGTCCGTATATATTCTTGAATTATCGATTAAAAAAGTACTAGTACCGATCCAAGTAGCAATAAGAGTTGCGACTATTGTACCTGTAGAAAAATTCCTTGTTTCTATCGCATATTCGCAAATATTTTTGATATTTAGAAGTCCAACTAGCAAATTAATCGCTAAAAAGCTAGTAAAAATAAGGAGATCTATATTTGGCATAGAGTTAAGTTATAGGGATTTTCTATGCAAATAATAATAAAGATAAAAAAAGAAACAAACAATATTTTTGTGGAGTTAAAAAAGTATGTCATTCCTACGAATACACATGGGTGTCATAAGACTCGATGTTATTCCCGCGTAGGCGGGAATCCAGTACTTCAAAACTTTTTAAAAGATTTTTTGAAAGCTCGCTTTATGCTGAAATTCCTGCTCTGCGGGCATGATGTAAACGAGCCATGCAATAAGGCCGCTTTTAGCTAGGAATGAAATACAAGACTCATTTTTATTCATAAAGATTAAACTTCTACTGCCTGACCTAATTATGCTACAGTATAATCGTTATTATACCAAGTTGTGTACTCATCAAGTGCATTATGACAATCATTGTCATCAACTATAGCTGTTTTTTCTCTTCTAATACATCTGCTGCAGTTTTTATTACCTACCATCTTGATACTTGGATCAAACGGCGGCTTGTTTTCTTTATTTAATAATGCTTTTAGAGTTGGCAGTTTTGGGGTGCTAGCATTATACTTTTGAATTATTTAAAAATAATCTATGGCCAGGAGTAGCTGCATCTTGAGTACACTGAAGATTTACATTACCGCCATTTTTTATTAAAGTTTCTACGATTTTAGTAGCATTATAATCGCTATACCAATCAAGTGGTGTTTTACCACTCTTATCATAGAAATTTACATCAGGTTTTGTATGCGTATTTTTTATGCATTTTTCTAAGAATGCGGCTCCAAATTCACCGAACCATGCTATTGTATTAGAATTCAATTGATCCATAATGTTAGGATTAAATCCTTGCTTTTTTACTATTTTTTCTATTATAGGCTCAGCTAAAGATTTCAGTTCTTTAAAATTGTTGATTAACAATGTTTTTTCTTGACCGGATGCTTTTGAAATATCTTGTTTAATAGACCATATTATATTACCAAGCGTAGCAATCATATTATTACCGCCGGTAGAATGTCCAAGGTTACAATTTTCTAATGTTTTTTCTACTAATTCCTTTGCATTCATTATTAAAGTTTTAAAACCTGCTTGAGCTAAATATTTATGACCGTTATCGGACATTTTAGATATTGTATTTTGTATTTGTAAAGTACCGGTAGCTAATAAATTTAATATATTATTTGCTTCAAGCGAAGGATTAACACCAAATTTAACTAGATTCTCAATTATTTTATAATATTTATCCATTTGAGTTTGAAATAAACTTATATTTTGATTACTCGGATTATTAGTAATAAGCTGATATTTATTGTAGAATATAAAGCAATATGATTATCTTGACCAAGATCATTAATATCTAAACCTAATTGTATAAATTTTTCAATTTGTGTCTTACGGAAATCATCAGAAATATGCGACTCCATAGCAACACGGAAAAAATTATGAATTTGTGCTTTCTCAGTTGAAACAAATTTTGCCATAAGTGCAGGGTTATGATGAAATACATCAATAACATTGGAGCTATTACTACAAATACCCCATTCAAGTATAGTATTACCGTTTGTATCTTTCTTATCCCAATTAGTGTCAGGGATGAGGATCATTTTGTTTAATATCTGTACAGCAGTATTTTCTAAAACATTTTTAACATTCTGATCTTATTGTTGAGGTATTAAACTACAAAGAGCTTCAAAAATATTAAGTTTGTTGTTAACATTAGTTCTGTTTAATATAGCCGGTATTAATTGTATGTTTCCTGAAGTTAATAATTGAAAAGGTGTATAAATAAAAGTCTCCAATTTATATTAATTTTTTATAAAAAAATACCATGAAATATGGTTTGTATCTATTTATAATTATTATAATACATGAAAACTTAATAAATATCAAGTAATTATTAAAAAATTAACTATTATTTAATACCAAGGTGCGAGAGATAAGTTTATTTTAATCCCTTTAATGGTAACATCAGCTCCTTTATCGGCAAGATATTTTTCTTCTCTGATTAAGGCGATTGCTTTATTGTGATAACTTGAGCATATTACGCCGATTTTATTGTTATCTGCGAGTATTTCTTCATCTTTAACTAATGAAGATAAATCTTCATCTGCTGTAATTTTATATATCTTTCTTCTTATAACTCCTTGATATTTAGCCCTTGAAATCACTTCCTGCCCGACATAACAACCTTTATCAAAACTAATTGCATTTAACTCCTCAGCACCATACATATTTGGAATAGATTTATCTGTGATTAAATCTTCCACACCATCTATTATTGCAAAATTATATTTATCTTCTAGGTATATTGGATTCCCGCTTTCGCGGGGAGATGTTGTTGAGGGGGGCGGTTCCCCCTCTGTCACCCCGTGGCTTGACCACGGGGTCCAGTCTTTTTTAATTATTGTCTGGATACCGCACAGTGGTATGACATCGAGCTTATTTATTGAGCGGAAACCAAGCTTAGCATAACGAGGATCACGAACCGTAATTAGCGAGTCTATATCTAATTTTTGAAGTGAGTAGATAACTTTATATTCGTCACTACAATCTATTACTTGTATTTTTGAGCGAAATTTATAGAAGTTTAAATACTCTATCAAAGCAGCTTTATTACTTTTATCAATATCAAGGTAAATTTCCTCAGGGTTATGAACATACACGAAAAAATCAAATAAATATCTTCCTTGATTATTAAGCAAATAAGTATAGCAATAATTATAGTCAATTGATTTGGACTCGCCTACTGCGTTACTCATCGTCTCGCCTATTATTATAGGCTTCGCTCCTCGCTCCTTGTATCCGAATTCAACTGAATTGACTATACTCTTACAAATATCGTTAGTAATGAGATTTTGTAGGAACTTTACGGAATCAAAACCTATTATTTTGATAACTTCTCTATTACTTAATATTTCATACATAATTATAATATTATTGACTTTATAGGTTCCTAACTACTATACTCTAAATTTATATAAATTAAACTTAATAATCATGAGATGTTCATCTTACTGTACTTCTTCCGAATATAAGATGAGTGATCTAGTTACTAATTTAAAAAAGATTGGTCTTGAACCTCAACATTTTGACGATGTTTTATATATTCGGAAAGAGATAAATAAAGATTCTGATTTTATAGAGATATTTTTCTTTCCGTTTGGTTGTGTAACTATTTGGGGCGGCGATGAAATTCAAGAAAAAATAGTTTTAAGCGATACTGATTTAGTACCAGTAAATAAGCTTAAAGAGCCGGTATCCGATTATATTTATTTTGAATATAATACGGAGGTCAAGAAAACATTTATTGATGAAGAAAAAAATAAAATAATCTTGGCAGATAAATCAGTTTTTGTTAAACTTTCTATTTCCCATGCGCTTGCACAATCGGTTAAACTTAGCGTTCTTGAGCAATCTGTTAGTAACTTGATTGTTCAGACAACCCCTATACAACAGGAACTAGCTAGAACCGGTAGCGTATCGCTTTCTAAAAAGGAGATATTACAGCAAATAGGTATATTATTTAACGAGCGTTATTCAATCAGTTTGCATAGCGATATATTCGATACTCCAGAATTCTTTTGGCGTCGTCCGAGTTATGAGCCTCTATATCTCATGACAGCAGAGTTTCAAGACATAGAAATACGGCAAAATATAATGAATCATCGTCTTAATATGATTCACGAGCTTTTAAACATTCTTTCAAACGATCTTAATTATAAACATTCCACCAAACTTGAGTGGATTATTATTATTTTAATCGGTCTTGAAGTGGTTCTGTCGTTATCTCATACTAATCTTTTCTTAAAAATTATCGGAGCTTTATAAATAGCTTCTATGCAAATTATCGATAATCAAAAAACATTAGAAGAATTTTGTAACCGGTTAGCAAATAAGGCATGCTTAAGCATAGATACGGAATTTGAGCGTCGCTATACTTATTATGCTCAGCTTAGTATAATTCAAGTTAAAGCAGAAGAATATTGCGGAGTAATTGATGCATTAAGCAATTTAGATCTGAATATTTTTAATAAGCTGCTTGCAGATAATAATATTACTAAAATATTTCATGCTCCTCGTGAAGATTTAGAGATTTTCTATAATTTATTTAAAACACTACCTGCTAATGTTTTTGATATACAAATTGCAGCAAATATTTGCGGATTTGGTAAACAGCTAAGCTATGATGACCTTTGCTATAAGCTAATCGGTATTACTATCGATAAAACCCACCAAAAATCTAACTGGCTAAAACGCCCTATTACTAGTGATATGTTAAATTATGCAATGTTAGACGTGGAGTATTTGTATAAGATATATAAAGAGTTAAATAATATAATTATTAGAAATAATTTAACTAATAAATATCAAACTACTCTTAGTACTTTATTAGATGTTAGAAATTATAAGGTTGAGCCGAAAGATGCTTGGAAAAAAATAAAATATAGAAGTGATGATAAGAGTTTTAATCACAAAGTTCAAATGCTTGCAGCTTATCGTGAAGAGAATGCACAAACTATAAATATTCCTCGTAAGCATTTTATTTTAGATGAAGATTTAATAAAGCTTAGTAAATACCCACCATTGAATCACAAGGATTTTAAAAATCTAAATTTAAAAAGCAAATATTTACACAAACAAAAATATAAAGATGAAATAATAAGTTTGTGTAATAACTTATAAGAAAAAAGCTATAAATCGAATAATTTGTAGCCTATTATGAATAGAAAAAAATTAGCCAACTAATGTAACTTGTATTTCACTATCTTGTACTACTTTGACATATTCGTTGTATACATCATCAGGCAAGTTACTAAATGCCTGGGCTATGATAAGTGTCCCTACTCCTACTAATGCTAATTGAAAGCAAATATCTCCAGTCTGAGTATCGCCGGATATTTGTCCTGTTTCTAGCCAATCTCCAACTGCTTGTGCAAAAAAAGCAAAAGGTACACCGATCAATACGACAATTTTTTTTATTATATCAACCATTTTACCCAAAGTTAAAAAAATTAAGGTTATTATACCGTATTTTATCTCATTTTTTATGATTTTCGGTAGGAAGAATCTTATTTCAGGATGTAAGTTTGTTATTTCAAGTAAGTTAATTTCGTATTTTAGAGGAAAGTAAAGTCCTACTGTCTTTATACTTTTAACTCCTGTAATAACCGGCTAATTTTATTGATTAGAGAGTTTTTGACTAAATCGGAATTAATCTTATCTTGTTTTTTTATTAAAAATTCTTTGAAATAAAGACGCAGCTCTTGTTTGGTCATAAATATCCTTAAATTCGTCATTGCGAGCGACTGAAGGCCTTGTGGTATGGCTTGCTTCATCTCTGTCATCCCACGACTTGTTCGTGGGATCTAGTTAAAAATACTAATAATATTAGTATTTTGAGTGGTTTTACTGGATACCGTGGTCAAGCCACGGTATGACACCGAACTGGTTTTTCAAGCCATGCAACAACGCCGCGACTGCAAGGAGCGTGGCAATCTCATAAAGCAGGACGCCTGAGATTGCTTCGTCAAAACTTACAGTTTTTCCTCGCAATGACGTGAGTCTATAATAAAATTTGTGTAAGTTGCAAAAAAAGCAGTAAGAGATTACTGTAAAAAGAAGTAACTAAAACAAAGGGAAATTATGGCTAAAGAAATAGGTAAAGATAAAGAAAAATTAAACATAAGTAATCAGCTAGTAGAAGAATTATTATCAAAAGCAGACCCATCAGAGTTATTTGGTCGAGATGGTTTATTTCAACAGCTAAAGAAACAAATAGTTGAGAAAATATTAGCAAGTGAGTTAGATCATGAATTGGGCTACTCAAAGCATAGTAAAGTAGAAAAAGTAGACAATAATCGTCGTAATGGTAGCTATGAAAAGACAGTAATTGATGATGATAGTCGTAAGTTGACATTAGAAGTACCAAGAGACCGGGAAGGTGAGTATAATCCACAATTAATACCAAAAGGGCTGAGGAGATTTAATGGATTTGATGAGAAGGTAATTTCACTTTATGGTAGAGGTATGACAGTCAGTGAGATTCGTGGTCACTTAGAAGAAATATATCAAACTGAAGTATCTAGTGATTTAATATCAACCATAACAGATGGAGTACTAGAGGAGGTAACTAGGTGGCAAAATCGCTATTTAGATAGGATATACCCAATATTGTATTTGGATTGCATATATGTTAAATCTAGAGATAATCATATAGTAATAAATAAAGCTGTATATTTGGCAATTGCGGTTAATATAGAAGGCAAGAAGGAGTTATTGGGCATTTGGATAGGAAAAAATGAAGGCTCTAAATTTTGGATGCAAGTATAACTGAATTAAAGAATCGAGGTGTAGAACAAATTTATGTTGCTTGCGTTGATGGTTTAAAAGGTTTTTCTGAGGCTATCAGTAGCATATTTCCTGCTACTATAGTACAACTATGTATAGTGCATATGGTACGCAATTCAGTAAAGTACGTGTCACATAAGGATTTAAAAGAGGTAACATCAGATTTAAAACAAATTTACACGGCAAATAACGAAGAAATGGCTCGTTTAAAACTGCAACAATTTAGTGTAAAATGGGATAAAAAATATCCAGTAATTTCTGATATTTGGCAGCGTAGTTGGTCAGGAATAATACCATTTTTTGCCTTTCCTGAGGAGATTAGAAAGGTGATTTATACCACGAATACCATAGAGTCTATAAATCGTCAAATTAGGAAAATTATTAAAAATAAAGGTGTATTTCCAGATGATAAATCAATTCAAAAGATAATATTTTTAGCCTTGCAAAATGCGGCTAAAAAATGGACTATGCCTATAAAAGATTGGTCATTAGCTTTAAATCAATTTGAAATACTTTGTGGGAATTTTAAATATGATTTATTGGAAAATAAAAAATGAACTTACACAAAAAAAATGATTGACTCAGATCCCGTGGACAAGCCACAGCGTGATAGTGGTATCAAGCGTATTCAGTATTCGGCGTCGTTTTCTCTTCTCCAGCAACCGTAATTTCATCACTCTCATAATTAAATGAGTCCGTTGTAGAAGGAGTAGACGGTACAAGCGATGTGCTTACTAACTCAGAAGACTTTTGATCTAAATAGTCTCTTACTTCTCGTTTACCAAGCAATTCCATAGCATCATTTTTATTACTTTCTTTTATATATGCTCCAGGAATATATACCTTAATATATTCCATATCAGATACGTTTTTTAATAAATAAGGTGATACAAATTCTAGTATGTCCTTACCGCTTCTTTTATAATTAGCAAATGAGTAAGCAACACAAATACCGTAGTCATTTCATAAATGCTTGTGTCTTGTCTGTTGAATGTTGTTTTGCAGATTCCACAGCTCTTAAAGCATATAATATCTGTTCTCTTGTTGCTTGAATAGAAACATCATCTGAAGCCATACCGTAAGCTTTTTCAAGCTCTTGATCTTTAAAAATGTAATTTTTTTGTTAATTCTTTTATTTCAGTAACAATAGGGTTTTGAAGGCCTTTTATAAAGGTAAGACTAGCAGTACTTGCTGAGAGTTTACTTTTCATAATATACCTATTAATAAATTTAACATATTTCTATATTCAAATATTAATTTTTATTAATAAATAATAATCTTACTTAAAAAATAATAAACCTATTGATAGTGATAAATATATCACATCAGAGATTGCTGTATATATCTAAAGACTGGAGATTTCCGCTTTTAGCTAAGAATAGCCTTATTATATCGAACAAGCATTACTGCCGTTATCATCATCTTCACGGATAAATTTTTGCTTTACCTTAGAATTGTTATTATACGGCTTACTATTTTTTACCGGTGGATAATTTACAGGCTCATAATTTGTAACGGGCGGGGCATAATTTTGATTTACTACAGCATTTGGACAAGTATATTTTGATATATCACGCTTAGTTTCTCTAAGCATGGCTTTTATCTGATTTAATTCCTCTTGTATCTTTTTTTCTTTATCACTATAGTCTTTTCTAACCTTTTTATTCGCTCTACTTAAAGTCATATCATCATCGGATTCAGCGAAACCGGCTTCTGCTTTTTGCCTTGCTATATCCCTTTTAATCATCTTAAGATACATTTCACGATTTCTCTTTACAGGATCGATTCTTTCTCCTCTTAAAGGACTATCGCTATCATAGTCATCATCATCGTTATCATAATCAAGATTATCTTCTACTATATTCTTTTTAGCCAAAGTAATATATTTATTATTATATACAGGTTTTCTCTTGCCGCCTTTAGCACCTTTGCTATCAACCAATCTGTTATTTGCTGATCTTTGAAAATAGCTTCTAAAATTATCTGTACAAGCTGAAAGTAAAAACATTCCTAAAAATAATATTATAATTTTTTTTAACATATATTTATATTATTCCAAAACTTTTATTAGACTTCCTGTACAACTTAGCTAATAAGGAGGAATTTGTAGAAGACACGGAACGCAGCACCGCAGCGTACGCTTTGGTACGTGAGGATGCGAGTACCGGATCGACGCACAAATTACCCTTAGAAGCAAGTTATGCAGAAAGTCTAATATGATTAATGCCACATAATAGCCAAACTTGCAAGGATAAAGAGCTGAACTGCTATGTGCTTAATTAAATTATTGTTATTCTGAGGTATTTTTGGTGTTGTATGTCTCCACCCCTTCATTGCAAGCAACTAAAAGGAGCGTGGCAATCTCAGGATATTTGACGAGATTGCTTCGTCAAAACTTACAGTCTTTCCTCGCAATCACCTCTTCTATGAGGTTACTTAATAGCTTATGCCCTTCTTTTCTTCTTTTTAATAAATTTTGTGAAGCATCCTCTAATATTTTTGGATTACTTATCAAATCGAGTATTTTATCTGCTAATTTTCCTGCAGAAATATTATTCTGCTCTAAACACCATCCTGTTTTTTTATCTTCCAATAATTGTGCATTGTAATATTGATGATTATCCGCAGCACTAGGCAGTGGAATAAAGATTGCCGGCAACCCTATATAGGTCAATTCTTCTATAGTAGATGCTCCTGCTCTTGAAATCACTAAATCGGCTTCTTTATATTGCAATGCCATATTATCAAAAAATTCAGCAAACTCATAAGTAATGTTTAATTTCGAGTATATATCTTTTATTTTTACTTGATCATCTAATGCTGCTTGCTGGATTATATTTAATTCAAGACTTGGCTGTTTTTGCATCAAAATTTGGATACTTGCAGGTATCAGCTCTGAAAATAACTTAGCTCCTTGACTACCGCCAAAGATGAATATTGTAAAAAGCTTGTCATTCCGTGGCTTGACCACGGAGTCCAGTGTTTTTATTAAAGACTTTTTGGCCCCCGTGGTCAAGCCACGGGACGACATTTCTATAACCTTTAATTCCCTAATATTCTCTCTAACTACCCCACCGGTAACTACTATTTTACTTTTTGCAAATTCCGGTAAATTCTTTATTTTTTCATAAGAAATAGCTATCTTTTTAGCAAAGCTTGCAAAAAATTTATTAACTTTTCCAAGGTAAGAATTCTGTTCATGAATTATAATCGGTACTCTTAAAAAAATTGCCGCAAACATTGGAGCTATAACAGGATAACCGCCAAACCCTACAGTGACGGAAGGCTTCATATTATATAATAATTTAATAGCCTTTAAAACTGCAATTGATAACCTAGGTAAAAACAAGAAAATATTACCTGAGCGTTTTAAATCTAGGATATGAAAAATTACTTTCATATCCTGCTTTATATATTGTTTGCATCTTAAATCAGTAATAAAATGAACTTCATAGCCACGTTTGATTAATTCTTCTCCAAGAGCAACTGCCGGAAAAAAATGTCCCCCCGTCCCTCCTGCTACCAAAATGATTTTTTTCATATTTCAATATTACGAATTTTGTACGAATTTAACGGCGTTCGGTGTCTTGTAAAGCCAAGAAGCATACCGGTAGCGATAGCTATTGCAAGCGTTGAAGAACCACCGTAACTAATAAACGGTAATGTCATACCTTTAGTAGGAAGTAAATGTAAAGTCACGCCCATATTAATTATTGCCTGAAGCCCTAATTGTGCAATTATACCGCTAGCAGCGAATTGTACAAATTTATCTGTTTCGTTTAATAACTTAATAAGACTTCTTAATACTATAAAAGCAAATATACCTATAACAATAAGGCAAATAATAGCTCCAAACTCCTCACCTGCTACAGCAAAAATAAAATCCGTATGCGAGTCGGGTAGTACCTGCTTTACTGCCCCCTCCCCTGGACCTCGTCCATATAACCCGCCATGCTCAAACGCCTTAAGAGACTTACTAACTTGATAATTCTCGCTACTATCTGGATCTAAAAACGAATTAATTCTTTGCGTTACGTGCGGTAACCAAAAATAAGCAATAGTTACTCCTATCATTCCTAAAAAACCGGCTAAAACAATCCAAAATATCGGCATACCCGCAATAAACAGTTGAATACCGAAAACTGCAGTAATCATTACAAGCATTCCAAAATCCGGCTGAATAATTAAGAGAATAGCAACAATAGAATAAAGTATTACACAAGTCGTAAAACTTGGAAACTCATCATTAAATTTTAGCGATAATATCCAGCCCGTAACAACTGCAAAAAACGGTTTGATAAATTCCGAAGGTTGAATAGATAGACCTAGAATATTAATCCATCGCACTGCGCCTTTTACTTCATAGCCAAAAAATTTAACTGCTATTAATAAAACTATACTAGCAATAAATCCAACTATTGCAAAACGCCTTAACCATTTTTTATTAAGACATGAAAATAATAATATAAGTCCCGAAGCGGCAGCTAAATAAAATATTTGTCTAGATGCAAAATAACTTTCTTCAAGACCTATTCTACTTGCTACTGCTGAACCTGAGGTAGTAACAAGCATTAGACTAAAAGCAAATAAGATAATTAAAGAAATTATTATTTGCCTATCGGTACTCCGCCACCATAATTTTATAAAGTTATTAGATATTTCGTTATTCATATTATAGTTATTCAATTATGGCTATATTTATAATGTTATTGCATGGATCGGAAAACACCCTCGATGTCACCCCGTGGCTTGACCACGGTATCCAGAAAAACAATAAAAAATACTAATATTATTTAGTATTTTTAACTAGACCCCGTGGTCAAGCCACGGGGTGACAGGATACTACACAATTTTATAAACAACTCGCCACGCTCTTCAAAATTTTTAAACTGATCATATGAGCTACAACTAGGTGCTAACAAGATATTTTTTACCTCCGCGTTATCACCTACTGCATCCTTATAAGCAAGATCGAAAGCCTGCTCAAGATTATCACATATTACAAAATCTACTATATTCTTAGCAGTATTTGCAAATATTTCTTTAGCTTGACCATAAAAATAAGCTTTCTTAATTTGACTGAAATAAGGCTTTATTTCCTCAATACCACCCTCTTTAGGGATTCCTCCCGCAAGCCAGTAAATATTATCGAGTGCTTTAATTGATTGCACGGCAGATATGGCATTTGTCGCTTTACTATCATTGTAAAAACTTATATTATTTATACTACCGATATATTGCATTCTATGAGGTAAACTTTGAAAACTACTTATAGATTCAAGTATTTTTTTAGGTTCTACTCCTATTATTTTAGCTACTGCATAACTTGCTGCAATATTCTCACAATTATGAACTCCTTGCAGGTTTTTATTAAAAGGTACAGCATAATGCATAAAGCTTGATACAAGCGAATTTTGCAGGTCTCGCCTGTGCTCACGTATTTTTATACGCTCCGCAGGCTCACCTTGAAATTCATCTTGTCTAAAACTTTCTGAATTACGCTGTAATTCAAAACTTATATCATCAAAAAAATTAGCGCTAATTTTATCATCAACTACCGAAATACCGTTTTCAAGAATTTTAGTAACCGAAAAAGGAATTAGCTTTATACGCTGCTCTTGCTGCAATTTTATAAAGACTTCACGACAATAATCATTATCGATATTAATTACCGCATAACTCTCTTGATCCATTCGATCAAAGATCTTAGATTTTGCTGCAATATAGCAGGTCATATCCTGATGTCTATCTAAATGGTCGGGAGTTATATTAAGAAGCACGGCTATTTTAGCTGTAAAGGTTTTTACTAGATCTAGCTGAAAAGAAGACAATTCAAGTACATATCCATCCTTACTTGCTTTAGCTTGCAAAGCAGAAACTCCAATATTACCGGCAACCGGATAGTCTAAACCGCTACTATTTAAGATATGGCTTATTAAAGCAGTAGTAGTACTTTTACCGTTTGTACCGGTTATAGCTATAAATTTTAAGTTTTTTGATTTTGCAAATAATAAGTCTATATCGGAAGTGATTGGAATATTAAAATTTTTTGCAATATTGACTATCTCATGCGTTAAAGGAATTCCAGGACTTAAGACAATTGTATCTAAATTTTGCCATCTTGAATCAGATAAAGCAGCGATAGCGGTTTTACTATATAATTCTTCAAATATATCTCTATTTGCTTTTAAATCATCATAAACAATTACATCATATTTATTTTGCAATTCCTCGTAAACCGATATACCGGTTTTACCAAGCCCAAAAACACCTATTTTTTGTTTTGTATGAGAATTCATGAATTAATTTGAAAGAACATTGCAGTCTTAGTATTCAAGAACAGGTATATGAAGATCAAATTCAAAAAGAGCAAGGAGTTTACAAGTCGAGGAGCGGAGCGTATACTTAATACGTGAGCACCGCAGATCTTGTAAAACGACGTAGCCAATTTTTGAATTTGATCAAGTATACTAATGCATGTCCTGCATTAATGCTTGTTCACCTTCATTAAATTCACCTTGTCCTTTTACATTACTGTAAGTTGTTTTGCTATGCCCAGGATCAGGTAAATAATAATGAGGCGGAACTTCTAGTGCTTTAGCACGCTGTACTTGATACTCATTAGGTCCAGCTGTTGATATACCTACGGTTTCTTTTAACTTTTTACTACAAGCAGAAGTAATTAATAAAACAGTAAATAATAAAAAAATCTTTTTCACTTAAACACCTATAAATTAAAATTATAATAGCCTCCTTGCAAAATGAACTTCTAGAGGTAATTTGTACGTCAATCCAGTACTCGAATCCTCACGTAGGTCTACTATGTTACGGTTCTGCGTTCCGTGTTTCCTTCAAATGCCTCTCTATAAGTTTAATTTTGCAAGGAGGCTATTTTATCGTTACCACCCTTATCGTCGGTATTACGAATTTTTTCAGCCATAGCTTCAATTTGAGCATTATCATAATTCCCTTTAGCCTTTTCTTCAATAACTTTTTTAGTACTATAATAATCTTCTATTAAGATAATTACTCCTATTGTAATAAAGCAATCAGCTAAATTAAATACGGGGAAGCTATAATTCTGATAATGAAAATGGATGAAGTCAAAAACTGCTCCTCTAAAAAATCTATCAATTAGATTACCAACAGCTCCGCCGATTACAAAGCTATAACCGGCAAAGCTTCCGATCGTTTTTGAACGTATCATCAAATAATATAAATAACAGACAATAATCGTGTTCGTTATTAAGAAAATAGTATTGCTATATTGATAATATTCACGCATTAGACCAAAGCTAATACCGTAATTCCAAGTATAAACCATATTTAAGAAAGAAGTAACCTTAAGCATTAAGCCCGGCTTCCATCTCAAATTATCAATAAACCACCATTTACTTAACTGATCAATAATCACTAAGGTTATTATTATACGACTACTACGAGCAAATGTGAGATATAGTTTTTTTAGTAGTGGGAGCATAATTGTAAATGTCATTCCCGCGAAAGCGGGAATCCAGAAAAAACAACCTTAATATTAATACAAAATTATATATTTGATAAAATAAACCTATAAAAAACAAGTTTTTTATAGATTTTACTAGATTCCCGCTTTCGCGGGAGTGACATAAGAGTCGTACAACAAGTTGATTACGGTATGACAAGGATTCACCCTACAATGAAACTGTGGCTGCTTTATCAGCTTGCAATTCCTTATCAAGCTTAACACTTAAAGTTTTTATTTCTTTTTTAAATTGTTTAAATTTCTCTAAATTTTTTCCATTTAATTCTATACCCGGTGTTGTTTTAACTGACATAGGATTAACATGTTTGCCATCAATTTTAACTTCATAATGTAAATGTGGAGCTGTAGCTCTGCCGGTACTTCCGACATATGCGATGATTTGTCCTTGTTTTACGATACTTCCCACTTTTAAATTTTTTACAAAATTTGAAGCATGCGCATAAGCAGTAGATAGCGTACCGCTATGTTTTACCTGAATAAATTTTCCATAACCCGACTTCCAACCTATTTCTGTTATAACTCCGTTTCCTGCAGAATATATAGGCGTACCGGTTGGAGCTGCAAAGTCAACCCCCTTATGCATTTTAGTATAACCGAGTATCGGATGCTTTCTATTACCGTAATGTGAAGAAACTTTTATAACTTTTAGCGGAGTTTTAAGTAAGCTTCTTTTTACGCTTTTACCGTCTTCGGAAAAAAATGCATGATTATTTGCGTTATTGTCATGAGAATAACGATATATATTATATTCTTTCCCTGAAAGATTTAATGAAACATATAGAATTTTACCGTAGTGGGAAAATTTACCGTCTTCCGTTACGTATTTTTCTGTTATTACGGTTGCAGTATCACCGCTTTTTATTTGACGCTGAAAATCGATTTGATAAGCATAAGCATTAATCAGCTCTATTATACTGTTATCCGATAAGCCCAGTTTTTTAAGAGCTGACATAAAATTTGCTTCAATACTTACCGACGATTTAGCAACTTTTTTACTTAAAGGTACTACAATTTCTTCAACTTTAAAATTATCACCTTCTCTAATTACTTCAATAGTTTTTAGCTTATCGATAATTATAACGATTTTATTTAAGAATGCTACCTCTGAGGTTAAATCTTCATCCTCGTTTTCTGTAATTTTTGTTTCATATTCAAAAGTAATTTGCTGCCCTATTTTAAGAGCAGAAGATAATTTTCCCTCTTTTATTAAACTTACAATTTTGTCTATTTCATTTTTAGGGATACGTTGTTCTATCAAAATTGACTTTATAGTATCGCCTTTTTTTACTACTACTTCTTTAAATGAAATTGTTTCTTCTTCACTACTATCAGGTTGTACTAAAGTTATGGATAAAGTGTCGTTAACATAATTATTAACGGCAAAAGAGACAAAAACAACTAATCCTATAAATAATAATAAGGAGGCAGAGGTGAGGATTTTCCTGAGACGTGCACTAATAAAAGATGATGGTAATATGCCATTAAAATCATAAGATAGTGCGGTATCATTCATTAAAATTGCTCTGAAGATTATTTGAATCAATTTTTTATTACTAGTAATAATATGAACTACATACAAACAAATTACAATAGAAAATTGTAAAATTTTGTTTTATTTCTGTCTTATTAGTTTTTTATTGATTAAAATTTAATTTTTTATATAAGTTAATTTTCATTAACTTATATAGATAAATATTATGCCTAGACTTTTCCTATTTTTATTAATTTTTTATTAATTTTTATAAATCTTATGTCCTACTCATATCTAGCCATAATACTGTCAAATTACCCAAAATAGAATATTATGAGAATATTTCTTTAAATAAAAACTGTCCTATAAATAGTGAAATAGTTCTAGTAGGCGGTTGTTTTGATTTATTACATTACGGTCATATAGAATTTCTACGCAAAGCTAAAAAACACGGTAAATACTTAATCGTTGCTTTAGAGCCGGATGAAACAATTATTAAATATAAAAAACGTCAACCTATCCATAATCAATTACAACGAGCAAAAATTTTAAGTTCTTTCACATTTGTTGATAAAGTACTTATATTACCTAAACTAAAAGATTTTAATGATTACGCTCGGTTAGTGCAAAATATTTGTCCTTCTGTAATCGCCATAACAAAGCACGATCCTCAGTTAATAAATAAATTCAAGCAAAATTAATAAATGCGAAAGTAATAGAAGTTATTGACTTACTGCAACATCCTAATATAGGTACACTTTCTAGCTAAAATATTATTAAAAATATGTAGTTTTTACAAAAATTTATCGATTTTTACTTTAATAAAACTGTATATCCATTTATATTAAATATAAATAACTTTATATGTGCTATGAAAAATATTATTAGACATCTTGCCAAACCAGCTTATAGAGAGGAATTTAAAGGAGACACTTCCCCTCGAACCGCAGCGTACAAAAGCATACGTGAGGATTCGAGTACCGGATTGACGTATAAATTACCTCCAAAAGCGAGATTTGGAAAAATGTCTATTGCTTTAATTTATTTTTTGATTGTTAGCAATAATTGCTTTGCTTCCGAGCCGTTACCTTGGCAAGTAACGTTCCAGCCGCCGGCAAGTCCGATTATGGAGGAATTACATCATTTTCATAATTTTCTGCTTTATATCTCAACAGCTATTGTTTTATTTGTTGCCGGATTACTTGGCTTTGTATGCATAAGATTTGATGCAAAAAATAATCCCGTACCAGCAAAATTTTCACATAATGTTTTAATAGAAATAATTTGGACTGTAATACCTATAATAATTTTAGTTATTATTGCAGTGCCGTCTTTTAAAATATTGCGTCATGCCGAAAAAATACCCGAAACGGATTTAACTATTAAAGTAGTAGGTTATCAATGGTATTGGCATTATATATATCCTGATCATGATAATTTAGAATTTGATAGCGTAATGATCTCTGATGAGCATTTAAAACCTAACCACAAAAGATTATTAGATGTTGATAATCGAATTGTTATCCCTGAAAATGCTACCGTAAGGTTTCTCATTACCGCAGGTGACGTAATACATAGTTTTGCCGTTCCATCACTTGGGTTTAAAATAGACGCAGTCCCAGGCAGAATAAACGAAACCTGGACAAGAGTGGCTAAAAAAGGCGTATATTACGGACAATGCTCCGAACTATGCGGCATCCATCACGGCTTCATGCCGATTGCTATAGAAGTAGTAAGTAAAGAGGATTTCGACAATTGGATTGCAAGCAAGAATAAGACTGCTATGAATGGCAAGAAGCCAAAATTGGCAGCTAACTAATTATATTTAGAAGTTCTATGGAAAATTATAATACAAAAATATCTGAACTAGATAAATTACTAAACGATATAACCGATTCTAATCGACATCAAGAAATTATTAAGTAGTGATGATTCAGCAGGTAAAGAAGCAGGGTAATTTATAACGCAAGTATTTTATAAACTAAAACTATTACTTTAAATTTTTTAATATATGACTAACCACAATAACCCTTATCCCCATCTTTTTCCTAAACAAGCGAAAGAAACGATATTTTTAAAACATTTTATCCATAATCCAAATATAATAGTCGGAGATTACACTTATTACCATGACTCTAATCACCCTGAGAAATTTGAATATGAAAATGTTAGAGGAGCTTATTTTGTTAAATTGATTATAGGAAAATTTTTGCTATGGGTACTAGTATAGTATTGTTGTCGGTAATCCTGCAAAGATAGTACGCTATAGATTTCCTGATGAGATAGTTGAGCAATTACTTGAAATTAAATGGTGGGATTGGGATTATGATAAAATCACTCGGAATATTCCGGCAATTGTTGGAGCAGATATCGAACAATTAAAACAGGCAGAATAATAATTATGGATATAACTACTACCGAAATTTATTACGATGACCACCACACCCCACACGGTTGGAGGCGATGGCTTTTTTCTACCAATCACAAAGATATCGGCATTATGTATATCATATTTGCCGTTTTTGCTGGAATTGTCGGAGGTTTGTTCTCACTGCTTTTTAGGTTAGAGCTTGCAATGCCCGGCGGCACTTTCTTAAATCATGATTTCCAGCTATATAACGTGCTTATCACAGCACATGCGGTTATTATGGTATTCTTTATGATTATGCCGGCTTTGTTCGGTGGCTTTGGTAACTATTTCGTACCTCTGTTAATAGGGGCCCCCGATATGGCATTTCCACGCCTTAACAATATCAGTTTTTGGCTACTAGTTCCTGCTTTTCTTTTACTTATGGGATCAGCTTTTGTTGACGGTGGACCAGGAACGGGCTGGACGCTCTACCCTCCTTTAAGTAATTTAAGCGGTCACCCCGGTGCAGCCGTTGATATGGCTATTTTCAGTTTACATTTAACCGGTCTATCGTCAATCCTTGGATCAATTAACTTAATCGTTACTATCTTTAATATGAGAGCTCCAGGAATGGGGCTTTTCAAGATGCCGTTATTCGTTTGGTCTATTTTAGTTACCGCATTTCTAATAATTCTTGCGATGCCGGTACTTGGTGGAGCTATTACTATGCTACTTACAGATCGTAATTTTGGAACTACTTTCTTTAAGCCTGACGGCGGCGGTGATCCTGTATTATTTCAGCATCTATTTTGGTTTTTCGGTCATCCTGAAGTATATATCGTAATACTTCCAGGCTTTGGTATAGTAAGTCAAGTTATTTCAACTTTTTCACGCAAACCTATATTCGGCTATCAAGGTATGATCGGGGCCATGGTGATAATAGGCTTTGTTGGATTTATCGTATGGGCTCACCATATGTTTACTGTTGGGCTTTCTTATAATGCACTTATATATTTCACTGCCGGAACGATGATTATAGCAGTTCCGACGGGTATTAAAATATTTAGCTGGATAGCGACTATGTGGGGTGGTTCGATTACATTCCCAACTCCTATGCTATTTTCGATAGGATTTATTATATTATTCACGATCGGCGGCGTAACCGGCATAATCCTATCAAATTCGGCACTTGATAGAGTTCTGCACGATACATATTATGTTGTTGCACATTTCCATTATACGATGTCGCTCGGTGCTTTATTTACGGCATTTGCAGGCTTTTATTATTGGTTTGGCAAAATATCCGGTAAACAATATCCGGACATTTTAGGCAAAATTCATTTTTGGATTACCTTTATAGGCGTTAATTTAACTTTCTTCCCGCAGCATTTCTTAGGTCTTGCGGGCATGCCAAGAAGAATACCGGACTACCCTGAAGCTTTCGCCGGCTGGAATATGGTTTCGTCGATAGGAGCAGGTATTTCTATGTTTGCTGCCCTTTATTTTGTATTTATCGTTTTCTATACGCTAAAATACGGCAAAGATTGTCCAAACAATCCTTGGGGAGAAGGAGCAGACACATTAGAGTGGACACTTACCTCACCACCGCCGTTCCATACTTTTGAAACACCACCGCATATTGAGGGGTAATAGTGACTTTGCTGCGTGGATGCCAAGTCATCATTGTGAGGAGTTGCGTTAGCAACGACGCGGCAATCTCATAAGATAATATAAAAAAAACTCCTGAGATTGCCACGTCAGCATAAATGCTGGCTCGCAATGACGGGACCTTTATGAACTGTCCGGTACTATGAAGAATGACATAGCTGACCGAAAAATAATAAAACTATAATAAAATGTATAAAAAACCGATAATAGGTGTTACACCTGATTTAGCTCAAAATTGTGAAAAATATACTTACGCTACTTTTCCATGGTACGCCTTGCGAAGAAACTATACCGATGCGATTATTGCAGCCGGCGGTGTACCGCTATTATTACCTTATCAAAGTGATACAATAAATCAGCTTATGGAACTTGTTGATGGTGTTGTAATGCCAGGCGGTGATGAGGACATACATCCTAAATTTTATGAGCCGGAATGCGCCGAAGATATAGTAGTTTCCAATGAAGAACGTGATAATTTTGAGATATTAGTTTTAAAGAAAGCATTAGAGAGAGATATTCCGGTTTTAGGAATATGCCGAGGTATGCAGTTATTAAACGTTATTTTTAAGGGTACGCTTATTAAACATATTCCTGATTATATTGAAACTGTAATTAATCATACACAACCTTCGCCTAAAAACATCGTTTCACATGCAATTAATATAGAAGCAAATACTAAACTTGCTAAAATAGCTAATAATCAGCTACAAACTATGGTTAATTCGACTCATCACCAGGCTGCTAAACAACTTGGTAATGATCTTATCGTATCTGCAACAGCAGAAGACGGTATAATTGAAGCCATTGAATCAACGAAACATAAATTTGTTATCGGCGTTCAATGGCATCCTGAATATCTTAACGATAATGGAGTAGATTTAGAATTATTTAAAGAATTCGTAAAAGTTAGTAAGTAAATATTAGTTTTTAACATCATTAGATGAACATATTACAAACGCTTTATTATATTCATATCCAAGCGGCCAACAACATAAGGAATTTTTAGAGCGTTCATATACGAAAGTAGAACCTCTACCATTGTCTTCTAGTTGATACTGACCATAAATTACAGGTCCACATTGTTCTTGCCAAGCAATTGAATATTTTACCCGATTATCTTGCACATCCCATTGTTGTAAACAGCCGCTAATAATACAATTCATTTCAGTCACAAATAGTTTAACCAATTTTTGTATTACCAAATCTTCTTGTTGTTCTACTTGTATATTATCACAATAAGCTATATGTGAGTTTAAATTATTAGCATAAGCTCGTGATGTTATAAAGACTATAATAGTAAATAATATAATAAAAAATGATACCTTACTTATTAAATTTAAATTAATATATTTAAAGATACTTAATAAGAAACTAATAATCAAATATTATTTATTGTACTATATTATCATTTTAAATAAGATTTCGGACCTTTGATCTGCTATATTATCGTCAAAAACATTATTTATGACTGCTGATTATTCTTTTTTGAAAAGTTTTGCTGAGTATATCATTGATAAATTAGGTAAAGATACAGAAGTTCAAATAATATTGCCTAATAATTTCTCATGCCTAGAATTAAAGAAGATTTTAACCGATAAATATAAAATTAAATTACCTATTATTATTCCTTTTAATTCTCTTATTTCAAAAAAAACCGATTCGGATTATATATCTAAAATAGAAGAATTACTTATTTTATCATCCATTATCACCGAATATAAAGAATTACCTTTTAATAAAAATGAATCATTAAAAGCTGCAGAACTTTTAAGAAAATTGTTTAATGATCTTATAATCAATAATATCGATATAAAATTAATTGAAGTCTATAACAATTCTAACTATTGGCAAAAGATTTATAAATTTCTAGAATATTGCTTTTTAAGATGGCAAGAAGAAATATCGTTTACTCAAAAACAAACTAAAGCAGTTTATAAATTAAAGCTATTACAAGAAGAAATAATAAAAATAAAAACGGGACATAAGCAGGTAATACTCGCCGGAATATTCAAGCCTAATGTTTTTTTAAAAAGATTTGAAGAAGAATTAAAGGATTACATAATTCACTATAATCCTGCCTCCAAACAGATTAGCGATGGTATATCTTATTATGAACCTAATGACATTTATGAAGAAACTAAACAAATAGCTTATATATGTAGCCGTAATAAAGACAGACGGATTGCAATCGTTACAAATAATAATAAGCTTAAAAGAGTATATTGTAATTTTTTAGACAAATATGAAGATCTACTAGGTAATGACTTAAGGCTTACTAATATAGGTGAATTACTAACTTCCATTATTAAAATATTATGTAATAATTTTGATTTAAAACTTCTATTTTTATTACTTAAAAATCCTTTAATTAACTGCCCTACTGTGCAGCAGTTAGAGTTAATGCTATCTAATAAAAACCGTTTTATATCCTCACCGAAATATTTATTGCAATTACAATTTGATAATGAGGATATAAGAGAGTATTGCCATAACTTAATAGATATTTTATTTACCGATACTCCACATAATATACAAGCTATTCTAACCTTAACTAAAGAAATAACTGAAAAACTTTTGCCTACTATTTGGGAAAAAGAAGGAGGAGCAGAACTACTTGAGTTTTTAACAAATTTAACCGCATATAGTAAATATGTAAATTCAACGGATAAAAAGGATTTTCCTAAAATTTTTTCTTTTTTACTTTCTAATATCAAATATTACAAAAATACCGACGCTGCTAGTATTATTATAGGACGGCCTGAAGATTTAGCATTATGTGAATTTGACTTAATTATATTACCGCATTTTAATAATGAAAACTGGACACTTAGTGCTAAAGCTCACCCATGGCTTAGCAAGAAAGCCTTGCAGATACTAAATATAGATTACGATGAAATCGCCCCTACTCTATATTCAGATTACTTCAATTTATTTCTACAAAATAAGCAAATAGTTATACTGAATGCTAAAAAATATGATGGGAAACTGTCAGTGCCGAGTAATTTATTTTTGAAGCTAGAAAAAGGTTCTGTGTCACCCCGTGACTTGATCACGGGGTCCAGTAATTATATGGATACCGTGGTCAAGCCACGGTATGACAAGAGTATTGAGATCCACAGCCCCTCTTTCCCAACCACCTTATCAGTAACCGAAATAGAAACATTAATAAGAAACCCATACGGTTTTTATGCTAAGAAAATTCTTGGACTACGTAAAAAAGATCATATATGGGAAGAGCCTAAAATATCGGATTTCGGTCATTTGATTCATAAAGTTTTAGAGGAATATTCTAAAAATTATGACAAACAATATATTAATTTAAATTTGCTTGATAAACAAAATGCTTTAATAAATATCGGTAATCATATTTTATATAGCACTATTTTACCAAGCTACACAAAAAAGACTTGGCAAATAAAACTCACGGCTTTCAGCAAAGCTTTTATTTTATTTGATATAGAACGCCGAAAAAACTGCAAAGAAATCTATTTTGAAACTAAAGGGGAGTTACGGCTAAATATTGTAGGTCAAGATATAAAAATAATCGGTATAGCTGACCGAATTGAAATAAGTAAATCAAACAATATAACTATACTAGATTATAAGACCGGTACTATTCCGACTAAGAAAGAAATAGAGCTTGGACTCTCTCCGCAACTTATCATAGAAAGTTTGATGTTACTAGAAAACGGATTTACGAAATGTAATTCTCTGTCCCTTTTATGTCATCCTCAGCCCCTTTTGTGTTATTCCCGCAAAAGCGGGAATCCAGTTATGAATAACAATATTACTATCGCCTACGTAAAAATAACTAGTACCGAACCTTATGTGCACACAACAGAAATAGCTTTAAGCATCGAGACTTTAAATAGACATAAAGCAGGATTAGTAAAATTACTTGAACATTATATTACAAATAAATTCTTTTCTTATGATTTGAATTTATCAAAGTATAATGATTATTTGCATTTGAGTCGATAGGCTAATTATGTCATTCCTGCGCAGGTGCATGGGGGTCAGACTCGATGTCATTCCCGCGTAGGCGGGAATGACATAAACAAACCATGCAACAAGGCTTTCAGTCGCTCGCAATGACGGCTTAGCAACTGCTCAATAGTGCTTACAACCCCATCACTAACTTAAATTCTTTACTTTTAATAATCTTACTATTCGTATTATAAATAATCGGATCGTTAATTTTTTCATGACCGAATCTATTTGTTTTAAATACCGGTATATCTAAACTATCTGCAAAATTACGAAGCACTAACATTGTGGCATCAAGATCTTTACCAAATGAACCAAATATTATAGCCTTAACATCCTCAAGTAACCCTGCTTGCTTTAAGTGTAAAAGCTCACGATCTAATCTAAAAGGAGCTACATTCACATCTTCTAAAAAAAGAATTTTGCCCTTAGTCTTTATTTGCCAACTCGTTCCTATACTAGTCTGCACCATAGTTAAGTTACCGCCTGTTAGTTTGCCGTTAACAAGATCACTTGATTTTGCTATATCGTTAAGAGGCACTAAATTATCTATAGTAACTTGCTTTACTTTACCTTTTAATATTTCAGCAAGCTTGGTAAAATTACCTTGATCTTGTTCCAGCTTTAAGAGATCGGCTATATTACTGCCGTGAATAGTTTTCCAGCCCCATTCTTGTGATAGAAAAAGATGTAACGCCGTTATATCGCTATATCCTATAAAGAATTTCTCTTTATTTGGTTTTGATAGCTTTAGTAAATCGGGAATTATTCTCGCAGAGCCGTAACCACCTCGTAAACTCCATACTATATTATCAGACTCATCAAATAATGCATCCCGCAGGCAATTAAATCTTACTTCATCGCTACTTGCAAGAAAGGGTAGCTTACCTTTAGCAAAACACTTAGAAGAAATTTGTAAATTTAGTCCATTAATATTTTTTAAATCCGACAAGGTTTTATTATCCACTCCTGTTGCCGGAGCAACAACAGTAATAGAGATATTTTTTAGACTATGACCAGCAGAAAAAGTTGATATTGAAAAAAATAATATTATTAGTAAAGATATATTTTTAAGAATCATGAATATAATTTATAGGTATTGTTATATGAACAGGTAAACCTACTATGTCATGCCGTGGCTTGACCACGGCATCCAGTCTTTATTTTATTTTTTCTAGATACCGTGGACAAGCCACGCTATGACAGAGGCAGGCACTGGATTCCCATTTTAGCTAGGGATGACATAAAAGGGAACAGAAATGACATAGAAAATGAGAATAACCTTAAGAAACTATTCTAAATAAAAATCAGCAGCATCATCACCGGTAATCTCTACTGCTTTAGCCTTGATTTGGTCAATAGTAAGGCCACTATATTCTACAAACCAACCTAATAAAGTATCGTCCTGACCAAAAAAATTAATGTTCTTAACAACAGTTGCTTTATCTATATTACCTTTCCTCATATCATATACAAGCTTTAATGCTTCTTTTTGTGCTGGTAGTTCATGAGTATTAGATAGTACTAAAGTCTTTACTTTTGCTCCAAGTTTATTCGCCGAAGCCTCTGATATTTCATCATCTTCAGATTTATCAGTTGAATTTTCGCTTATTCTAAGGTTTTCTATTATAGGTTCAACAAGCTTTGTCCATAGCTGGTCAGTTGAACTACAATCACAATCGGCTAGATATTTTCTACCTTCTTCTCCAGTTTTTACAGCATTATCAACAAACTCTTTAACTATCCACGTATTGTTAAATTTGTTATAAGCAGCTTTTATGAATAGTTCTAAATGATTAGAACCTAAATCTAAGAATTTTTGTTTAAGGTCCATAGGGATATGACTTTTTGTATCTAGCCATGTTTGATTCCTGATAATATTTCTGACATTACCTTATTAGTGTCTTGTGTCGGTATAGTAATATTATTACTCTTAATAGTAACCTCAAGTGCATTTTTAGTACTAGCATCCAAGTTAGATACTAAGTTTTCATACTGGGCTGGGTTACTTTTAGCTTCTTTTAAAATGCTTACTATTTTCTTAAATCTTGTTACTATTTCTGAATGACTACCCGTAATGCTTGTCATCCAATCCCATTTAAAATATTCAAACCCGCCGGTAGCATGATTTGGAACTGCAACATGTGCAAATTTATGGTCATATCTAATGCCGATTACATTAAGATCGTTTTTATATTTCTTTACTTGAATATCGGTATCATTACGATATTTTTTAAAGTGTTGCTCTAATTTTTTCATACTCTCCTCCTTAATTCGTATTTTTAATTAGTGTCCATGTTATACTTATATATTACTATATGTTAAAATAAAACACTAATAGAAATTAACTTTTTGCTATATCACAAGCATGTAAATCACGCTTAAAGTACAAACTACTATTCTTATTTAAGATTACCCGATAAATCTGAACATTTTCAAGTACTCTTTGAACGTAATCTCTTGTTTCTCGATAAGGTATAAGTTCTATCCAGTCAATAACTTTTCTTGTATCTTTTATATCCCTTGGATCACCAAACCTATCTATCCATTTTACTACATTATGACTTCCGGCATTGTAAGAAGCAATGGATAGAATATAAGAACCTTTATGATCATCTAATAATTTTTTGAAGTGATACGAACCAAGTTTAATATTATATACCGGATTTCTAGTTAAGTCTGCTACATTACATTTAACATTTATGGATCTTGCGGTATCACAAGCAGTACCTTTAATAAGTTGCATGAGACCCATAGCATTTGCATAACTTACTGCTTTATGATCAAAAACCGATTCTTGTCTAATTATTCCATAAGTTAAATGAGGTGGGATAGGCAAACCTACTAGATTATAAGGCGTTGGAAAAGCACAATCCGGAATAAAAGCATTATTTTGGGCGGCAATTTTTGCCACCTCAACTATATGATTAGTATTATTATTTGCTTTAATAATATTCGCAATTATTTGAATTTCTGCAGAATTTTTAGTGTTTTTCATTGCTGCTTTGGAATATATCAGGGCTAAGTAGTTTTTATTATATTTAACCAATAACCTTATTGCTTTAATAATCTCTTTATTTTCTATAATTTTCCTTTCTTCAGAAGTTATTACGGGAATAGGAGGTAAAACTAACTTTGTCCTATTTAATTCAATATTTGCTACCTGCCCATAAAAGGTAAAAGAATATTTAGCTGCCTGCTCGTAAAATTTTCTAGCCGTTTGCTTATCGCCTTTTGCTGCATAAGTACGACCGAGCCAATAAAACCCACGTGCCAAACTAATCGGAGTTTTAACCACTTTAATAAACTTATTAAAATGTACTAATGCTTGATCAGGCTTTTTTAAAAAACTTAAAGAAAGCCAGCCCGCAAGCCACTCCTGCTCCCTTATAGTTTCAGGACAAGTAGCAAAAGGAAGCGTTGCCATTCTATAGCTATTAGCGAAATCCTTGTAATCGATGAATTCACGAGCATAATAGGACTGAATCCGACACCATTTAGCAAAATGTTTACGGTTATTTTTAGCTTTCTTAAACAAAGTAATAATTTCCTTTGTCGGCTTTTGCATTTTTTTAAAATCTAAATAATGATATAATAAACCGGAAGTATAGTATTTTTCAGGAACACTTTTAAAAAGCTTTTCAGCATTTGGCGATTTACCTATAATCGCAATTTGGACTTTAAAAGAATTACGGTAACCTTGCTCTACATATTTCAGGGATTGCTCAGCAGATCTAATATAATTTTTCCATAAATGTTCTTCTATTCGCTCTAAATGATCACTCGCAGTTAAATATTTATGCCACTTATTGTAATATGCATTTTCTTCTTCAGGAGTAAAATTGGCGTATACCCAAGCCTCTTTAATAATAGGTAGTAATATCTTCTGATCTTTGATTAAACTACTTGCAGCTGCCGCATAAAATTTATAACCTTTGCCGGTAAGAGGAGGATGTTTACTAAACCAATCAACAATTACTTTTTTATTTGTATTATTATTTAGATATTCTTCTGCTCTTTCTTCAAGCAGCTTATTTTGAGGCCAATCTGGGTTATTGCATAAAAACCTTATTACATGTTCAAAACTATTATCTGCATATTTATTATCTAAATATTTCTGAGAAAGTACAATTTTTGTTAAAGTTTTATTATTTACTTCTAGAGCTAAATCTTCGGCTTGTGACCAATTTTTTTGATCGATATAGGTAAAAACTTGCTTAACATTATCTACAGAATCAGCATGTACTTTCAAAGCTAATAACAATAATATAGAAGTTAATAATTTTATTGTGATTTTCATAAGTTTTATGATTTGGTGGATACCTAATAGTCATTACGAGCTACTAAAAGCGTTGTTGCATGGCTCGTTTATGTCATTCCCGCCTACGCGGGAATGACATAGAGACCCACTAAACACCCGTAGAACCAAAGCCACCGCTACCACGCATCGTCTCTATAAGACTACTACTTTCTTCCCATAATATACGTTCGTACTTTGCGATTATCATCTGTGCAATTCGCATGCCTTTTTCTATAATAAAATCTTCTTTACCGAGATTAATAAGAATGACCTTTATTTCACCTCGATAATCTGCATCAATAGTACCGGGTGAATTAGCAACCGTGATACCGTGTTTAACGGCAAGACCCGAACGGGGTCTTATTTGGGCTTCAAACGAATCCGGTAGTGCTATAGCGATGCCTGTTGGAATTAGCTGTATTGCGCCTGCTTTTATTGTTGTAGGTTGCTCGTTTGCGGCTATTAAATCCATCCCTGCACTATGCTCTGTAGCATATTCCGGCAGACTGCCGGAAAAATTTTCTAGTTTTTTAATTTTAACTTGTGTTATTGTCATATTATTTCATATCAAATTTATCGTTAATAATTTTATTTTCTACCGCATCAATTAAAGAATTAGCAAGATTATCGGTTAATATCTTACTTCCCATGCCAAGTTTCTTTTTAAGCCAAGGTTGCTTAGCACACAGATATTGAAACTTAATATTATCACCAAATTTTTCTTTCATTACGCTATACATATCACCTATGCCGTCAATTAAGCCGTAATCAAGCGCTGTTTGCCCTGCCCAAAATTCACCGTTAAATAAAATTTCGTCTTGCTGAGTTAACTTCCCTGCTCTTCTTGTTTTTACATATTCTATAAAATGTTCATAAACCTGCTTTTGCAAATCTTTGATAATTTTAAGATCATCTTTATTAATAGGTTTAAACGGATCCAATACTGATTTATTCTTGCCTTCCGTATAAACTCTTCTCTCTATCCCAAGTTTATTAATTGCTTCATGAAAACCGAATCCGCTTGATACTACTCCGATACTACCGATAACCGAACTCGGCAAAGCATATATCCGGTCACCGCTGCAAGCCAGCCAATATCCGCCTGAAGCCGCCATATCTTCAATAAAACTATAAATTTTTATTTTATTTTCTTCAGCAAGGTCACGAATACGTTTTGCAATAAGTTCAGATTGTACCGGAGAACCGCCGGGAGAATTAATAATTAAACATAAAGCTTTTAATTTCTTTATTTTAAAAGCTTTTTCTATTAGTTCATTTAATGATTCTAAAGTAAGTCCCGATTGCATAGTACTTACTTTACCGATAACACCGCTAAGGCGTAAAACGGCAATCACCTCTTTAGAATTACCAAAAACCGAAGCAAATAATTGATCTAATTTACTTATCTGCCGTTTGGTTATTATCTGATCAAATTCAGCATTCGCCATAGTTGATTTATTTACTTCATTCATTAATTGTACTCATTTTTAATTTAATATACTCGTTTAATTTGAAAAATTGGCTATGTTGTCTTATAAGATCTGCGGTACTCACCTATTAAGTATACGCTCCGCTCCTCGCCTTATAGACTCCTTGCTCTTTTCCAAATTACACTTAGTCTATTTACTTGGAGTTACTATAGAGCATCCTTTTTTATTGGCGGCAAAGGCTTAGCCGGTTTATTCAGAGATTGCTCGTTATAACTATTTTTAGGTTCAGGATAATTTCCGGAAATGGCAGATAAAATAGTATCTCTAACTTTTTCGTCATACCAATTTGTATTGCCGACAAAGCTAGTTACTATTTTGCCGTTTGGGTCTATTAATATACTAGTCGGTAAACTAACAACCCCTAAGGCTTTAAATAATTCATTTCTATAATCATGATAAATCGGCAAATATCTTATTTGATAGCTTTTAAAATATTCTTTCACAACTTTTATGCCTTGATAATCTTCTGAAATCGGAATTACTGAAAAAGGTAATTTCCTAAAATCTTTTTGCAACATATCAAGGTCAGGCATTTCTTTGACACAAGGAGCACTCCAAGTAGCCCAAAACACTAACAATATAGTCTTTCCTTCAAACTGATCAAGAGAATATTGATTTTTTTCTTCATCAAAAAAAATTATATTATCAGGAACACTTGAACCTCTTAAAAATGCTAATTTATCCTTAGGCTGCTCATAGAGCTTAGCATGAATTTTAGGAATAAAAATTATTATAGATAATAAAAATACTATAATATATATAAGATATTTATTATAATTTCTTAAGGTCATATAATAATTTATAGTAATGAAGACATTTTTTTTATTCGTATTAGCACTTACATTATGTAGTTGTGGTATAAAAAAGCCTTTAGAAGCACCGCAGAAAGAGGCAAAACGTCATTGCGAGCAGTCGTAGACTGCGTGGCAATCTCGTCAAATATCCTGAGATTGCTTCGTCAAATTACTTCGTAATTTTCCTCGCAATGACGTACTGTATCAATACCTCTTAAGCGTCGTACCTTGCAAAACTAAGTCAAAACAATAAGACGGCATATTTTCTTGCGGTTCGATCAATATCGGATTTACTTCACCGCACTCATTATCACACATATTTTGATCAGATAAGTCTAAGCGTGTTTCGAGAGTAGTAAGACTAGGATGCTCTATTCTTATATTTGCACTTCTCAAATAACGAGAAGATTTATAAGGCAACATGCTAATAAAGTAATATTCTCCTTTATTATTAGTAGTAGCAATACCGGAACCGGTAAAACTTGAATCGCTTTTACTTGTAAATCTTCTTTTATCAACTCTAGTTTTTAAAGGTTCGTAAGGATATTTACCACCGCTTCCTGCTTGCCATAAATAAACTTTAGCATCCGCAACCGGTACGCAATTTTGATCTAATACTTTTCCTTTAATTAATATCCTTTCACCGTAAAATTTTGATAATCTTCCTGTTTTACGTAATAAATTATTAGTAGTTTCAAAAACTTTTGGTTCATAATCATTAAATATATTTCTAGTAATTTTACAACGATTAAGCTTATTAGGGTAAGTTTTAGAGGCAGCAAATATATTTAATGTCCATAAACATAAAAAACAAAATATAAATTTTTTCACTTTTCACCACTATATTTATAAAATTCTGCATCTAAATTTAAATCAATTATTTTTATTAATCAAATTATTTTTATTCTCATTTGATTATTAAGTAATTGATTGTTATAGTAAACTTTGTTATACTAAAATATTATATATATGCAAAAATTTTTATCTTTAATAATTGTAATTCTAATACTTTACAATATAGTAAAGTTAAAAATATCTCCCGACAACAATAATCTTACAACTGTAGAGCAAACGGCTTCAAATAATTCATCTACCGATGAAAACCAAACTAGTATAAATAATGAACCTCCTATTTCATTAAACGGCAACTTATTTGAACGTACGGTTTCAAAAATAGTAATCAATGCTCTTAAAACCGAAGAAGGGAAAGCATTTTTTGAAAATATTTTACAACCGTTAAATGGACCTATCAATCCTAATGATTACACTATTGAAGTACGTAAGGATTTAGTAAAAACACTGTTCAAAATTAATACGCTCGGTAGCGGTAATATCGGTCCCGCTTCTTGCGGACATGTAGTTACCGTATTTTATCAAATATCAGATATGAACAATACTTTAATATCTGAAGATACTAAGACTTTTACTTTAGGCTCTGCTCCTGTAATGCTTGGCTTAGATAATGTAATAATCGGTATGATGGTAGGAGAAGCACGAGAAGCTATTATTCCGGCAAAATATGCCGTTAATAATAGTAATAATATTATCTTCGATGATGCTTATAATTATAAAGTTAATGTAATTTTAAAATCCATATTACCGCAAAATTTTGTTAAAAGTAATAAAGTGAAAATTTATGACGATGAGATAGCGTATCGTGTTCCTTTATTATGTGGTGAAAAAGTAAGCTTTAATGCTAAAATTACTCGCTTATCAAACGGTAAAATACTATATGATTCAAAAGCAAAAGGACAACAAATAGATATGAAAATCGGCGATATTACATATCCTTTAATTTTTTCTTACGCCTTGCAAGGTAAAGTAACGGTTGGAACACGCAGTGTTATTGCTGAAGGCAAAACATTTAAAACTTTAGGTTCTAACATAAATAAAATTATTTCTCATGAATCGTTACCGATAAATGAATATCTTTTGCTTGAACTAAGAGACTTTAAACAAAATTAAATAAATATGAAACAAAATAAAATTCAAAGACAAAAAAATTATACTTTATTATCTATCCTTGTCATAATGATAATAATTATATATCTTATAGCATTAATAAAAATTGCAGGATAAATTTTGTAATTATTAAAAATTTAAAACTCAAATTAAACGAGTATATAAGCATCTTACTTTAAACTTTAATTATAATATGGAAATTATTAAAAAAAACAAAAATATTATTATATTAGTAGGTTTAATATTTTTAGCAGTAATTATTTATATCTATACAAGTAAGAGTTCCTATAATAAAACAAACGATAATATATTAGAAGTAAAGATAGCTATACAAGATCATAAATTTGTTCCGAATATAGTTGAAGTACCAAAATCGACTAAGATAAGGTTAATTGTTCATAATGAAGATGATACGGTAGAAGAGTTTGAAAGTCATGATTTACATCGTGAAAAAATAGTTATGCCAAATGAGTCAATACATATTATACTTGCACCTCTCAAGTCCGGAAAATATGAATTTTTTGGAGATTTTCATCAAGATACAGCTCAGGGTCTTATAATTGTTAATGATTAGATAAAAAATATGTTTAAAATTGCTTTAGTAGTGTTTCGTGAATGTTTAGAAATATCCTTATTACTTGGTGTAATACTCGTCGTAACAAAACAAATAGAAAAATCTCGTCTTTATATTATTGCTGGAGTCATGCTTGGAGTAGTATTTGCTTCAATTTTTGCATTTTTTACACGTAAATTATCTTTATCTTTTGGCGGAATAGGCGACGAGTTATTCGATTCCGGAATTATGATACTAATAACAATTCTGATTAGCTGGACAATAATATGGATGCAAGGTTACGGTATAAAAGTAAAGCAACATATAAACGACTTATCAGTAAAAATTCATGAAGGTAATGCCAGTTATTTCATGTTGTTTTTTTTAGTTGCCACTACTATATTACGAGAAGGTGCAGAAATTATTATTTTAGTATATAGCATATCTTCAGTTGAAACAATATCAAGCAGTATTTACTTGCAAGGAGTGATAATAGGTGCTACAAGTGGCTTCTTACTTGGTTTAGTAATATATTTCGGTTTCATTAAGATTGCTAATCAAAAATATATTTTTAAAATCTCTACCGTATTATTAATGCTAATAGCAGGCGGATTTGCAGCAAGTGCTGCAGGTATTTTAACCTCTTCCGGTCTAGTTATGTTTTTATCCGATCAACTTTGGGATAGTTCATGGTTAGTAGCAGATAGAAGTATGATAGGTAAAATCTTACATATTGTTACCGGTTATATTGCAAGACCTAACGGGCTACAAGTACTGGCTTATTTTACTACTATATTACTGATAAATATTGTCATACAAATAAAATTAAGATATTCCAAAAATAACTTAATATCAGTACAAAAAAATGAATCAAATTAATTTTATCAAAGAGAACAATTAAATTAAATATGTTAAAACTTTTATCAGAAATTGGTCCGGTAATAGCATTTTTTGCAGGCTTTTTTTATGGAGGCGGTATACAACACGCTACTCTTTATATGCTTATTACCTCTGTTGTTTGTATTACCCTTTGTTATGTTATAGATAAGAAAGTATCCAAGCTTTCTATTATTTCTACGACTGTTTTATTAGTTTCAGGAAGCATTACTTTAATTAGCGGCGATTCAATGTATATAAAAATCAAACCTACTATATTATATGTTATTTTTGGAATAATATTTCTCATGAGCGGTATAAGAAAAAATCCTTTTATCAAATATGCTTTAGAGAGTATAGTACGTCTTAAAGAAGAAAGTTGGATAACCTTAAGCTATAGAACAGCGGCTTTTTTCTTTTTTATGGCTGTAGTTAATGAAATAGTTTGGCGTAATTACTCAGATGAAACATGGGTAAAATTCAAAGTATTCGGTGTAATACCTATTACTTTTATATTTATTTTACTGCAATTACCTCTTTTATTAAAGAATAAATTACCGGATAGTAAGATATGATATATAATACCTTACTATTTTTACTTTATGTCATTACCGCGTAGGCGTTGTTGCATGGACCGGTAAAATCCACTGTGTCACCCCGTGGCTTGACGACGGGGTCCATACAAACAATTTAAAATACTAATAATATTAGTATTTTAAGCTGGATCCCACAATCAAGTCGCGGGATGACACAGAAAAGCACTGGATCCCTGCTTTCACAGAGATAACACCGATGGCTTTTTAAAAATTGTCCGGTACTATAATAAACAAACAGTTAATTCTTGAACAAATACAATCTTTTTAAAAATCGTAGGGTACTATTGTTATGATATTACGAGTTCTAATTTTTATAGCTCTTTCTTTTAGTCTATCTGCTTGTTTACCTGCTATTTTTACCGTAGCAACCACTACCGGCATTGTTGCTTCAAAAGATCAACCAATGTCTGAAACATTAAATGATGCAAGGATTTCTGCCAGCATTAAAGCTGATTTAGTAAAAAATAATTTTAGAGATTTAGGTGCTAAAATAAAGGTTGAAGTATCACAAGGAAGAGTATTATTAACAGGAAATATTCAAAAAGAATCTGATGCGTTAAAAGCCGTAGAAATTGCTTGGAATCAAAAAAGCGTAAAAGAAGTTATTAATGAGTTGAAAGTAAATAAAAACAGTAATCATTTTGACTTAGCCCAATATACTAAAGATAGTATGATAACCACGCAAATTAAAGCTAAAAATTTAGTCAGCAAAGACATTAAATTTGCTAATTATACTATTCTAACTATAGATAATATTGTTTATTTATTTGGAGTTGCAAGATCAGAAGAAGAGCTAGAAAAGCTTGCTTCTATTGCATCAAAAATAAAAGGTGTTGAAAAAGTTGTGTGTTACGCTAAAATAATGAATAACTTTAACACAAATAATGATAATAGTGAAGAATCATAAATTCAAATTAGACCTCTTGCAGAACGAAGCTAATAAAGAGAAATTTGAAGGCAACACGGTATGTAGCACCGCAGCGTACACTTTAATACGTGAGGATGCGAGTACCGGATTGACGTATACCGCAGATGTTTCAAAAGTTGGAAATCAAATAAGTGGTGAGCCTGCACAGCTTATAAAAATACGTGAACACAGGAGAATCCCGAAATTTGACGTACCAAATCTTGAAGTATCAAAGGTATACAAATTACCTTTAGGAGCACGTTATGCAAAGGGTTTATTACTTTTGTTAATTTTTTGTTTCGGTCTAAGCGGTTGTAATACCTCAAAAAGATTACCTTATTCCCACAAATATTCTTACAAAGAATTATCAAAAGATGATCCCCATAATCTAACTTATAAAGGACATTATAAAGTCGGTAAAAATTATAAAATAAAAGGAAAGACTTACAAACCTCACAACCCTAAATCTTTTACCGAAACAGGTTATGCCTCATGGTACGGTGGACATAAAGACGGTTTTCACGGCAAAAAAACAGCTAACGGCGATAGATTTAATAGAAATTTATTAACTGCTGCACATAAAACTCTTCCGCTCCCTTGCTTAGTTAAAGTTACCAACAAAGCCAATAATAAAGCAGTAATTTTAATGGTTAATGATAGAGGTCCTTTTAAGAAAAATCGTGTAATAGATGTTTCTCAAAAAGCGGCTGAAATTTTAGCATTTAAAAATCAAGGTATAACTAAAGTAAAAATAGAATATTTACCTAATGAAACTGAGAAATTTCTAAAAAATATTAATCTAAAAAAACCACAAAGTAAAACTTTAGCTAAAAACTCTAAAAAATCTTCATCTAATAAAGTTACAAAAAACAATAAATGTAGCGTTAATTGTCATATAAAACTTGTAAATTTAAAGTATAAATTGGCAGTAACTCCTTAAAAGATGTGTGAATATTAAATCGTCAGTAGTCGTAGGCGTTGTTGCATGGCTCGATTTTTAACGTCAGTGCGAGTAGCAACTTAAGTTTTGACGAAGCAATCTCAGGAATTTTTGTATTACCTCATGAGATTGCCACGACCACTTTGTGGTCTCGCAATGACGATACATATCAACTACGTATATTCTTTTTCTTTATTATTTTTGATTTAGCTTTTGTAGTAGATTTATTATTAGAGGCAAGCTTGATTGAAGGTTTAGGGACTATAGGCTTAATATTAAAATGCTGATCTAGTAGCCCCATCATCTTTTGATCACGAGATGCGGCACTTTTACCGCCTGTAACAACGGCAATCAATGATTTACCGTTCCTAGAAGCAGTAGTTACTAAATTATAACCTGCCGGTGTATGAAAACCTGTTTTCATCCCTTCTGCACCTTGATAATTTTTAGTAACCCTATTATGTCCGTTTACTACGTTTCCACGAAATACAAAGCTGGTTTTAGCAAATAACGGATAAAATTTAGGATAATCTCTCTTCAAAGCCATAGCAAGTTTAGCCATATCTCTTGCGGTAGTTTGCTGCAATGGGTCATGCCAACCTGAAGCATTTTTAAAATAGGTATTCTTCATACCGAGCTGTTTAGCTTTAACATTCATTAAATGAGCAAAAGCTTTCTCTGAACCTTTCATGCCCTCAGCAACCGTTACAGCAACATCATTAGCAGATTTTATAATTAATCCATTAATTGCCTCTCGAACGGTTATAGTTTCCCCTGCCTTTAAACCCAGCTTACAAGGCGGCATTTTTGAAGCTTTTGCTGATACAAGTAATTTTTTATCTAAAGGTAACTTACCGGCTTCAATTGCTTCAAACATTAAGTATAGAGTCATTAGCTTAGTTAAAGAAGCGGGGTAAATCCGAATTTGTGAATTATGGGCCTGCAACACTTTACCGCTTTTTGCATCAATTACTAAACTAGTTTGAACAGGAGGTTTAGGGGTATTTTTTACGGCTTTTTTTGCTTCGCTTATAGGCGCAAAGAAAAATGTTACGACAAAAACATAAGGTAATAAAAATTTCCTAAACATTTTAAATAAATAAAATATTATTCAAATTAAACCAAGTGTGATTTTTCGTCATTGTGAGGAAAAATTGAAAATTTTGACGAAGCAATCCAGTAAAAAATGCATAGCATTTTTTTATTATTTTCCTAGATTGTCACGCTTCCTACGGTCGCTCGCAATGACGATGAAAATAATACTTACTACACATTAACCTTTTTATTAAGATACATTAATATAAACAAAGCAGGCAAGGCTAAAATTATAGTAAAGAGGAAAAAACCGTCCCAGCCTATCATATTTACGAGTTTTCCAGCATAAATAGTGACAGTATTGTTACATAAACTACTAGCACTACTAAGTAAAGCATATTGTGTTGCGGAATATTTTTTATTACATAAATTACCTATATATCCGACTAAAGCAGTAGCACCCATAGCGGCAGCAAAATTCTCTATAGTAATAGCAATTAATAAAGCTTCAAAAGAAGGAGGCTGATGATTAAGCCAAATAAATGCAAAATGCGTTAAGCTTTGGGCAATACCGGTAATAAATCAAACCTTTAAAATTCCCCACCCTATACATTACAATACCACCGACAAAACCGCCGACTAAGGTTGCAATCAATCCATAAAGTTTAGCTATTATTGCTATTTCGCCTTTTGTATAACCAAGCTCTATATAAAAAGGTGAGGCAACCGCTCCAAGCATAGCATCGCCTAATTTTAAAAATATTACCGCAAGTAAAATAGTTGCAGCAAATTCTCTTTTGAAAAAATCCTTGAAAGGATTAATTACTGTAGAAATCCATGAAGTAATAGAAATAATATTAATTTTTTCTCTTACTAATTCTTTTTCGTTTACGGTTATTATAAATATCGTTGCAACGACAAATATTATAGCTATAACAAAGAAAGTTAGTTGCCAATTATTTCCAGTTATTTCTGCAAGGTACAAAGCACCTGCCCCTGTAATAAGCATACCGATTCGATAACCGAATACGGCGGTTGCACTAGCTATGTTTTGTGTTTCTTGATCAAACTTATCTATACGCAACGCATCAACGGCAATATCAAATGTGCTAGATAAAAAGCCTAATAATATAGTCAAAAAATAGAAAGAAGTTAAAGAAACTTCAGGATTTTCCTTGCTCATAGCAATTAGTACTAAAGCCATTAAAGAGCTACATAATATAAGCCAGCTTTTGCGATGTCCCCACCTACTTAAAAAAGGTATTTTAAAATTGTCGACTAGAGGCGACCAAAATACTTTTAACGAATATGATAACCTTGCAACCGCAAAAGTAGTAATAACGGCGATATCTATACCGGATTCTTTTAACCATACCGCAAGAGTAGAAAAAATTATAACCAGCGGCATACCGCTCACTATTCCTAAAATAAATATTTCAAATAATCGATAGTCTTTAAAAATCTTGGTAATGCGCATTGTGATATTTCATTAAATCGTCATTGCGAGGAGGGGCATAGTCCCGACGTGACAATCTTGTTAAGTATCTTGAGATTGCTTTGTCAATTACTTACATAATTTCCTCGCAATGACGAGAATATTAGTGTTGCAATAATAATTAATAAATATAAGCTATTTACTTTATAAATCAACCATTTTCTCTTAACTCCTTATTATACAACCTATAATATTCATCTTTATTCTTAAGCAATTGTGTATGAGTTCCTTGTTCACAAATCTCACCGTTTTTCATGACGATAATATTATCAAGATCGGTAATACTGCTTAAACGATGCGTAATAATTAAAGTGGTTTTTCCTTGGCGTAATTTCTTTAACGATTCTAGAATTTTCTGTTCGGAAGCTTGGTCTAAGCTGCTTGTTGCTTCATCCCAAATTAAAATAGGAGCATCTTTTAAGAAAGCTCTAGCAATAGATAAACGCTGACGCTGACCGCCTGAAAGAGTCGTCCCCTGCCCCCCTATCTGCGTGTCGTAACCATTCGGCAGATGCATAATAAACTCATGAGCATCGGCATATTTTGCTGCTCTAATTATTTCTTCTCTTGTAGCGTTTTCCTGACCGTATGCTATATTTTCTGCAACGCTTGTATCAAATAAATGAGTATCTTGAGTCACTAAGGAAATCTGACCTCTAAGTGAAGTAAGCTTAATATCTTTAATATCATGATTATTAATTAAAATTCTTCCTTCATTTGGATCATAAAAACGCACTAATAAATTACTAAGCGAAGTCTTAGCACTACCTGAACGCCCGACAAACGCAATAATTTTATGAGGCTCTAACCTTAAATCTATATATTTTATAGCTATTTTACTCTCAAACCTTAAAGCTAGTTTTTCAAAAGTAATTTGTGGATTATATAAATCTACGTCTTTAGCATCTTCATGATCTTTAATAAGAGGCTCGGTATCCAAAATACTAAATACCCTCTTAGCTGCTGCTATTCCTTCTTGCAAATTAATATTTAACGATACCAAACTTTTAAACGGTCTATAAGCCGCTGCAAAAGAAGCCAAAAAAGCAAAAAGAGCCCCTGGCGTACTTTTCCCCTCCAGGACTAGATTACCTCCATACCATACCATCCCTCCAACTGCAAGACCGCTTAAACCCTCCATAATCGGTGAAACCATCGCATCTAGCTTAGATGTTTTTTTGTAGAACTCTAAAATATTATTAATAATCAACGATGCTCTATTACTTTCTATTTGTTCGCCTACAAAAGATTTAATAATCTTAATTGACTGAAATGTTTCATCAAGCCGAGAGGTATAATGCCCAAGCTCTTCTTGTGACTGTGCAAATATTCTTCTTATCTTTCTACCCATCCTTTGCACCGGATAAACAGCTAAAGGGAAAACAAGAAAAACTACGCAAGATAATAGCGGTTCTAAATGAAACATTGTTGCTATCAAACATACTACAGTTAGGAAATGTTTAGCACATCCGACAAGTAAGTTAGAAACAGCTCCACGCATCAAAGAAATATCATTAGTAAAACGAGATATTAAACGTCCTGAAGATTGGTTTTGAATAAAAGAAATATCGGCAAATAACAAATGCTCATACATTTTTATCTGTAAATCGTTTAGTACCCTCTGCCCAACAAATTTTATTAGATAATTCTGATAATACTCTGAAATTCCTTTTATAACAAAAGTTACAGTAAGCACTATAGGCATTATTATAAGCATTTTCTTATCATGAGTTAAAAAAACCTTATCAATAATAGGTCTAGCTGCATGTACGATCACTGCCGTACAAAGTGCTGCAACAACCATACAAAATATCGAAAAATATATTTTATTTGCGTAAGGTTTAACATGATCTTTTATCAGCCTTTTTATAACATCTGCGGCTGTGTAGTTATCATTTAAATTATTGTTATTCATTCTCGTTAAAAATATTAAATTGATGATGTGATTGATTCGGTACAGGCATTTTCAAATGCTCAAAAGCGGCAATCGTGATTACCCTACCTCTAGGAGTTCTTTGTAGTAAACCTATCTGTATAAGATAAGGCTCTATGGTTTCTTCAAGTGCATCACGTTGTTCAGATAAGGCAGCTGCAATCGTTTCAATTCCGACAGGACCGCCGTTATAATTATCCGCTATGAATTTTAGATAACGATAATCATTGCTATCAAGTCCTATGCGATCAACCGCCAAACGATTTAACCCAAAATCAGAGATTTCCTTATCTACTCTTGATTTACCGTCAACTGCTGCAAAATCTCTTATACGACGAAGCAATCTTAATGCAATTCTTGGCGTTCCTCTACTTCTTTTAGCTATTTCTTCAGAACCCGAATCGGTCAAATCAATATCAAGTAGTTTACTTGCTCTATTGAGAACTTTCTTCAATTCCTCGGTATTATAAAAATTTAGCCGCATAGGGATACCGAACCTATCACGCAAAGGATTACTAAGCAGCCCGAGGCGTGTGGTAGCACCGATTAAGGTAAATTTCGGCAAGGTTATTTTCACTGACCTTGCGGCAGATCCTTCACCGATAATTATATCAAGCTCAAAATCTTCCATAGCAGGATATAAAACCTCTTCAACCGCAGTATTTAAGCGGTGGATTTCATCAATAAATAATACATCGTTCTTTTCAAGATTGGTAAGAATAGCAGCAAGATCAGCGACCTTAAGTATAGCAGGACCGGAGGTGGATTTAAAATTACCGCCGATTTCGTTAGAGATAATTTTAGCAAGCGTAGTTTTACCAAGCCCGGGCGGACCGTAAAATAAAGTATGATCAAGATGCTCATTTCGAGATTTTGCAGCCTTAATAAATACCGAAAGATTTTCTTTAATCTGCTGTTGACCGACAAATTCTTGCAAATATGACGGCCTTATCGGCAATTCTTGATCATTTTCACTTTTTTCAGGTGATAATCTATTAGTCATTATTTTAAATCGAATATAATGACTAATAATAGCCAAAAAATAGTTTTATGCTATAAATTATTTTAGACTTTTATATTAGCCCTCTTCATAGAAACTAGTTACCCCTTCTCTAAGTTTATCTACGGTTTCAAAAAATTTTTCTGTATCAGTGACGCCTAAGTTTTGTAATTCTTCTTTAAGGTAATTTTGATTTAATCCTTTATATAACTTGAAATAATGGCCAAATATCTCATTTGATAATATTATATTAGGATTTTCATAATAATTTTTCAAAACTTCTGCTACATATTTTAGAGTAAGGTTATTTTCATCAGTTATTTTTGTAATTTGTGCGTCCAATTCTTGTCTATCTTGAGATTTCATTCCTATCTTATAACCTAAAATATTACATCCAATTAAGCTTTTATTCTCTTTTATAGCATCCGATAAGGCTTTCTTTGATTCCTCGCTTACTTCTGTACTTAATGAAAAATTCAATCCGGCAAGTTTAGTATTTTTAACAAATGAGGATCAGGCAGGAACATTATTATCAAAAAATATCCCACTTATATCTAAATCGCTTATTTTTGTTTCGTTTACTCTTAAGGTATCTAAAAGAACATCTATCTTATTAACATTATTCAAAGCATTTATAAAACTAATGTCGGTAATTCGGCATAGCGGATCTTTAAAAAATTCAGCAAATAACTTTATTGATTTTAAACTCCACTCAAAACTATCAGTGCTCTTAAGTACTTTATAGTAGCGTCTCCTTGTAAAGCATTAAATAACCCATTTAAAACATCTTCAGGAATTTTAGAGTATCCAGCAGCTGCAAATACCGGTGATTGTGGTACAAAATTAACCTCGGTAATAATTATAAGTAGCAGGGTCTTTCTTTAGCTCTTTTAATATTTCTTCAGCCTGTATTTTCCCTAAATATTCTATTAACTTGGACATATATTTTACCTATTAATTTTAGTAATTAAAATTAATATAAAATAACTGCTAATTTATCAACTAAAAATTAGAATTTCGATTTTTCAAGGCTGTTTTGATTAATTCATCAATAGAGATTTCGGGATTTTGGGTAATGATGCCTTGAACAGCGTTTTGAGCTTCAAATCTAGAAAATCCTAGATTTACTAGAGCTTTTATTACTTCATTACTTGCAACGGGTGTGATATTCTTAATATTTAAGCTCTCTTTAATAATAGCTGAACCGCTTGATATTTTCGCTACTTTACCTTTCAGCTCTAGCACTATACGTTCAGCAAGTTTAGCCCCTACTCCGGATATTACTTTAAATATATTTTTATCTTCATTATTTACAGCAATTTGAATATCTGAAGGCGTAAGGTTTGATAAGATAGATAAAGCCATTCTTGTACCTATACCGTTTACTGATTGTAGCAAATTAAAAAAATTCTTCTCTTCTAGAGTCAAAAAACCGTAAAGATGAATATGTTCCTCTCTAACATGGGTTTCGATAAATAGTTTATAAAACTCCCCTTCAGCAAGTTTACCTAAAGTTTTACCTGAAGCATAGACTAAGTACCCTACCCCGTTTACGTCAATTATAACGTAATCATCGCCTTGGAAATCAACTTTACCGCTTAATTTACCGATCATATATTTACTTTTTCTTTTTACTATATATTAAAATTAGTGTCGGTAAAGCGGTAATAATTGCTGTTAAGATGTAATGAATAACAAACGGTCTATCCATCATATGACACTGCCCATCATTAGGAATAGTTTGAGCCAAAACCATATAAGCAACTATTATCGTCACTACTATATATAGACCGGTAAAAAACAAATATTTTATAAAATTTTTCATGTTAATCTCTTTTTGAATCAGTGATATGATGTTATTCCTACGAAAGCAGAAATCTAGGGATAAAGCAAGATAAATCGAGCTTTTAAAAAGCTTTAAAGTACTGGATTCCCGCTTTCGCGGGAATGGCATCAGAGGTTTTTTCTTCTCTTAAGTTAACCCTCATACACGAAAGCGGGAATGACACATTAAAAACTACACAAACTTATAATAAGTTTGATTCTTATCCCCTTTACTTATTAAAAGTTTACGCTCTAAACCATATAACAAATCTCTACTAGCCGTTGCCGTAGAAATATTTTTATGTACAGTAATATAATCTTTTCTAGAAAACCATTGATCTATTAAATTAACCTTAGCAAATTCCATTCTAGACAAAGGCGTATTTGCCTCATATGTAATACTATTACTATATAATCTTAATGCTGCAACTATTCTATCAAGCATAAACTCGATAAATAAGGTCGATTCACCAAGCCTATCACACTTACTTAAAACACTATAATATTCACTTTGATTATTCCTTATCAAACTTTCAACGGAAATATACTCAAAAATTTTATTAGCTTGAATTAGTAATAATTGTTGCCATAATCTACCGATTCGTCCGTTACCGTCTGAAAAAGGATGGATAAATTCAAACTCATAATGAAATATACAAGCTTTAACTATTCCAGAAATTTGCTTATCTTGTGCTATAAACTCAAATAAATCCTGCATTAATAAAGATACACGGCGTGCCGTAGGGGCAAAATGTATAATCTCTGTGCCTTTAAATATAGCGGCATTACCTTTACGCCACTTTCCGTTATCTTCTACTAATCCTTGCATTAATATCTCATGTGCTTTTAATAATGATTCAATTTTGAAGGGATTAAATATAGTCAGATTATTGTATAGTTTTATAGCATTTTTTACTTCTACAATATCTTTTTCAGGTGCGAGTACACGCTTGCCGTTTATTATATCGGTTATCTGCTCTACGCTTAAACTATTTCCTTCAATTGCTAAAGAAGAATGGATGGTTTTAATTTGATTATTTTTTCTAAGTTTTATAGGTTGAGAGTAAAGCTTGCTACCGGCTAAAATACCAAGCTCATAAGAAATATCTTGTGATAACTCCAAGATTTTATTAGTTATTTGAAAAGACGGTTTGCTATTCATTATATGATAGTATCATATGATACTATCATTGTCTACGAAGAATATTTTTGCTATATCATTCCCATAGGGTATTAGCCTTATTGCATGACTCCAAAATCGTCATTGCGAACAGCCGTAGACTGCGTGGCAATCTCATGCAATAATAACAAACTCCTGAGATTGCCTCATCAATTGCTATGCAATTTCCTCGTAATGATGTATATTTCTTTATTTTACAATACACTCATTAGACTACCTACCTCAATATCTTCTATAACACCACTTTTACGATCTTTTAATTCAACAATATTATTTGCGGCTTTTTTAGGACCAATTATAATTTGATGAGGTGAGCCTATAAGATCATGCGTTGCAAATTTACTGCCTGGACGTGCTTCGGTATCGTCATATAACACTTCTATATTTTTATCTGATAGCTCTTTATAAGCCATTTCCGCAAGCTCTACGCATTTACTATCATGAATATTTAAATTAATTAGAGAAACTTTGAAAGGAGCAACGCTAGAAGGCCATATGATACCTTTCTCATCACAATTTGCTTCTATGATAGCAGCAACTAACCTTGAAATGCCTATACCGTAAGAACTCATTTCTATAGGAGTTAGTTTACCATGCTCATTATTAATAAGTGCATTCATATTAACCGAATATTTTGAGCCTATATAAAAAATATGCCCGACTTCTATTCCTTTACTGCTGGTTATTTCTTGTTCAGATATAGGTAATTTATTTACTTCATATTTTTCTTCAGCTGCCGCGTACCAACTTTTAATTTCCTCTACATCGATATCAGGATTATCTTTTAATGTCTTAAATTTTTTATCGTAATAAATAGTACTTTCACCAGTTTCAGCGATTATATGAAACTCATGGCTTAAATTGCCACCGATCGGACCGTTATCGGCAATAACAGGGATAGCAAACACGCCTAAATCCCTGAAAGCGTTGATATAAGCCTTATACATTTTATTATAGGTTTTAACGGCATTTTCTTCATTTATATCAAAAGAATAAGCATCTTTCATTAAAAACTCTCGTCCTCTCATAACACCAAAACGAGGTCTAATCTCATCACGAAATTTCCATTGGATATGATAAAGATTTTTCGGCAAATCCTTATATGACTTAATATTATGACGAAAAATATCCGTAATCATATCTTCGTTAGTAGGACCTAATAGTAAAGTATTATCGTGGCGATCTTGAAATTTCAGCATTTCTTTACCGTAATTATCAAAACGTCCCGATTCCATCCATAAATGTGCCGGCTGAATGCAAGGCATTAGCACTTCCAAAGCTCCCGCTTTATTCATATTTAAGCGTACTATATTCTCGATATTCTTCAATACTTTTAAGCCAAGCGGAAGCCAAGTATAAATCCCTGCTGCTTGCTGCCTAATCATTCCACTTCTAAGCATTAATTTATGCGAAGTTACTTGAGCTTCACTTGGCTCTTCCTTTAACACAGGTAAAAAATATTTTGATAATAACATATTTTATTTACTTTCTTGCTATATTTATAATCATTTATTTTGTCATCCCGTGGCTTGACCACGGGATCCAGTTTTTTTAAATTTTTTTCTGGATACCGCGATCAAGTCGCGGTATGACAAAATGACTGGATTCCCGCTTCCGCAGAAATGACATTAATAACGTATCACCTTTTAGCAGTAAGGTTTAAAAACTCATGACGATATTTCTGCTGTTCGGCAAATATACCCGTATAATGCATGGTATTCATAACGCTATTATCTTGCATTACACCACGCATTGACATACAGCTATGTACGGCAGAAATCTTAACGGCAACGCCAAGCGGCTTTAAATTCTCCTGCACGCTTTCTGCTATCTGTACCGTCATTTTTTCTTGGATTTGTAGTCTTCTAGCAAAAATATTTACTATTCGTGCTAGCTTACTTATGCCGACAATACAATTATCAGGAACATAAGCTATATCTACTGTACCGTTAAAAGGTAATATATGATGTTCACAGAAAGAGGTAAATTTTATATTCAGTAAGATAAAATCTTGAAAATTACAAGTTTCATAAAACTTGGTATTTAATATTTCTGCTACATCCTTTCCATAACCAGAAAATATTTCTGCGTAGCTATTAATTACTCTATCAGGCGTTTTAAGCAACCCTTCTCTGCTTGGATCTTCACCAATGAATTTTAGTAACGTTCTTACTGCCTCTTTAGCTTCTTCTCTAGTTGGTTTACTCATGTGCTAGTTTTATACTTTTAAAAAACATTACTTTAACACAAATATATACAAACATCAAGCCGCCTACTATAGCAATAAACCCTCCTCCGCCCATCATTACCATTAATAGCTTAGCTGACATCGGCATTACACTATTTGGGTCTTTCCGCATAACACCGTAACTACCGGCGAATGCTAGACCTAGTATGTGCAGAATCTGCCCGAATGTTAGGAGGTAAAATGTAAAATTAATAATATTGTCATTACGAGGAGGCACGAAGTACCGACGCGGCAATCTAGGGAGTTTTTGTATTACCTCATGAGATTGCCATGCTCTTTTTAGTCGCTCACAATGACGTTGATACCTCCCAATACCTAAATAACTAAACCCCATACAAGCAATGCTAATCCCTACTATAGACCCGTGATAATGAGCAGGAATTGCTACATTTATACCTGTGATATTCATTGCTATAAGCCCGCCAAGTAAGAATAAAGTAATAGAGCAAAGTAAGATAGTTTTGATTACTCTGTCATTTATTGTAACCGTGTCATCCCGCGGCTTGACCGCGAGATCTATAACATTATTCTGATATTTTGTTTGGATCTCGCGGTCAAGCCGCGGGATGACAAATACCCACACCAACTCAACCCCCATACCTATTAAACATAAAACAGGAGCAATGCCGCCTAGATATTGCATATGATTTGTATAGAATACTTTGAAGGCTCCATCGATAATATCATAAAATATATGACCGAAAAGTGTAAGAATTCCGAAAATAAAATTTAAATAAAGCAAGAAAAGATAGAATTTTTGAAATTTCAATTCTCTAGCTATTAACTCTCTAAATAAACTAACCCAAATAAATATTAATATTTGAGTATATATAAATTGCAGTAAATGACCTCCGCTCCAAAAAAGTAATTCATAATAAAATTCTATCTCGATTGGAATAATTTGAATGATGTTTTGCAAGCCATTATAAGACCATCCAAAACAAACAAAACTTAAAATAAACATTATAATAGTCGATAATACGGTAAAATTAACTAAACTATTTAAGTTCATCCAATCGAAGAAATATAAAATATTTATAGCGTACAATAGCAACGTAACACCAAATAAGCTTAACCCCCCAATAAATACGATATTTTCAAGCATCGGTATATAATTATTCATCACCGGATTATGCCCGGCTATTGGGGAGATGGCGATTAGAAGAGTAGCTAGAAAAGCAAGTTTGGGGTAAAGGCGAAACACGTCATTGCGAGCGAACGTAGAGAGCGTGGCAATCTCAGAAATTTTGTATTGTTTCACGAGATTGCCGCGTCGAGGCTTGGCCTCTCCTCGCAATGACGTTTCACCCCCCCAAACACTAGCCGTAACGGACAATAACCAAATCAATACCGATAAATTAACATGAATAATTAAAGCAGATTTGAAAATATGTGGATTTGGGAAAAAGCTTGATAATTGTGGAGTACGTAGTACCACCAAAATAATTGAATATAAACCCGCAAATCCCAAGGATAAAACACCAAGCTTAAGCCAAGAATTAGTTAAGCTATTATTTTGTAATTGATTGGTAGAATTCATAACTACAGGTAAGTATTAAATATAATCTACAAATAGCTCACGGTATTTAAATAAGCAATATTTTTTTATTTGCTTTAGAAGCTAACATACGATATTAATAAGTCAATCCAGAGTTAATAGTTAGATATGACTAACCACCTACGCATCGGTATCGGTATTTTAATCTTAATAGGAATGAAATTTTATTAGGTAAACGTATTAGTTCCCATGGTGAGTCTAGTTATGCTCCTGTCGGTGGACATTTAGAATTTGGAGAAACATTTGAAGAATGTGCTATCCGTGAAGTTTTAGAAGAAACAAATCTGATCATTGAAAATCCACAATTGATAGCGGTGACTAACGATATTTTTGAAAAAGAACAAAAGCATTACGTCTTGATTTTCCTTAAAGCTCATTGTTTAAATGAGCATGAATTACAGAATCTTGAGGCTCATAAAGTAGAAAGCTGGTAGTGGTTTGCTCTTGATAATTTACCCTCTAACCTTTTTCTACCTCTAAAAAGACTCATTGAGAAAAAATGTTATTTATATAAAAAAAGTATTGATTAACTAAGTTTATCTAATTTTAAATATCCGGACGCGTATTTGTGTAAAACACTAGCAATAAGAGTTTGATAAGACATTCTTTCTTGTGCTGCAATTCTTTTTATATGATTTAAATCGTATAACGGCAATCTAATATTAATTCTTTCCGATTTTTTAAAAAAATTAGCTGCGGCAATTTTAGCTATATTTTTTTGGCTCTCTAGTTCTTTTTTAGGTAACTCTAAAAGCTCATCTTGTTCAAAATAATCTAGTATTTCTTGTTCTTTTTCAGTAAATTTGTATTTTTTCATAATCTAAACCTTAGCTTGACAATATCATCCTAACTTAGCAATATTAATAAATGATCACCTTGATATAATTATGATAATACAGATTTTATTGTTGTAGCGGATTGAATGGTGGGTTTGAGAAGACTTGAACTTCCGACCTCACGCTTATCAGGCGTGTGCTCTAACCAGCTGAGCTACAAACCCACAGTGTAGAAATATGGCGAGCTCGCCGGGATTTGAACCCGGGACCCTTTGATTAAAAGTCAAATGCTCTACCGACTGAGCTACGAGCTCTTAAATATATTGCATATATTCAAAAATTATGTTTTACTTTATCACCGAAAAAGGCTAATCTGTCAACAATTATTTTTTAATTTAAACTTAGAAAGTTTATGCGGCATCAGGACGTGGCTATAATTATCCCCTCAAGGCTAAGTTCAACTAGGCTTAAACAAAAACCGCTGCAGCTTATCGGCTCTATAACTTTAATCGAGCGGGTATTCAAACAAGTAAATCAAGCGGGCCTTGAGCATACATATGTTGCGACCGACTCGGAAGAGATAGCAAGCGTTATTACAAAAGTCGGAGGAAAAGTAATATTCACGGATAGTGCTATCCCAACCGGTACTGATCGTACTTATGAAGCTTTTAAATTAATTCCAAATAATCAAAACATTAATTACATAGTTAATGTACAGGGAGATATGCCTTTCATTGAACCTAGCTCTATTTTAAAAATTATAGAATATTTAAAAAACAGCAAATACGATATTGTTACACCGATAGTAAAAGTAGATAGGGAATCAGTGAAAGCTAGTAGTAATGTTACCGTAGCAGTTGACTCGGCGGGGACAGCATTGTATTTTTCGCGTAGTCTTATTCCAAACGGTGCAGAAGAATTTTTATATCATGTAGGCATGTATGGTTTTCGCAAAAACGCTTTAGAAAAATTTGTATCTCTTAAGCCAACTTTTTTAGAAAAAACAGAACGTTTAGAACAATTACGTGTCCTTGAAAACGGCATGACTATAGGTACATGTTTAGTTGAGAATGTTCCTATTTCCGTAGATACGGAAGAAGACTTAAAAAAAGCAGTAAAATTTTACGAAAATATTAGTAAACTAGGTTTATAATAATGGTACATTTCATTTTTGTTACCGGCGGCGTTGTTTCATCACTCGGTAAAGGTCTAACGGCAGCATCTCTTGCTATGCTATTGCAAGCGAAAGGTTTTAGAGTAAGTGTACGAAAACTAGACCCTTATCTTAACATTGACCCGGGAACTATGAATCCTCACGAACATGGTGAGGTATATGTAACCGATGACGGAGCAGAAACCGATCTAGATCTTGGACATTATGAACGTTTTACCGGAGTTTCCGCATGCAAATTTGATAGCATCACAACAGGTGCGATATACTCAAAATTACTTAAAGATGAACGTTTAGGAAATTACGCCGGCGTTACTGTTCAAGTCATCCCGCATGTTACAAATATAATAAAAGATTTTATACTTTCAAACACCAAGGGTTTTGATTTTATTATTTGTGAAATAGGCGGTACAGTCGGTGATATTGAAGGTCTACCGTTTTTTGAAGCTATGAGGCAAATTGGTAACAAATTAAAAAGCGAAAATTGTTTATTTATTCATTTAACATTATTACCTTATGTTAAAACCGCCAGTGAATTAAAAATAAAACCTACCCAACACTCAGTTAAAGCATTACGCGCTATAGGTATTTTACCTAATATACTAGTGTGTCGTGCAGAACGTAACATTTCAAAAGGCGAAATAGATAAAATAGCTTTATTGTGTAATATAGAATCTGAGTATGTTATTCCGGCAATAGATCAAAAAAATATATATTTAGTACCGATTGCATATCATAATTCAGGTCTTGATAATAAAGTATTAAAATTTTTTAATATTAATATAATGCCGTCTAAATTAGATAAATGGCATGATATAATTAATAGGATAAAAGATTCTAATTCAAAAGTAAGAATCGCTATAATAGCTAAATATCATAAATTAAAAGATGCTTATAAATCAGTAATCGAGGCACTTGATCATGCAGGTATTTATTACAAATACAAAATTGATTTAGTATGGATAAATGCTGAAACTCTAACTGAAGAGAATATTAATAAAAAATTATTAGATATAGATGGGATTTTAGTACCAGGCGGATTTGGAGAACGGGCAACTAAAGGAAAAATTATAGCAATAAAATATGCCCGTACTAATAACATACCTTTTTTTGGAATATGTTTCGGTATGCAACTTGCGACGATCGAAATAGCTCAGAATTTAATCGGTATTAAAGATGCAGTAACGGAAGAATTTAAAGTAGATGGTACAAAAATTATTGAGAAAATAAATAAAAACTGTGAAGACTCAAAAATAACAATTGAAAATGTAAAAAAGACTATGAGGCTCGGCTCTTATCCTTGTAGTTTGGTCGCAAGTACCATTGCAGCTAATGCTTATAAAAGCCTTGAAATAAATGAGAGACATCGTCATAAATATAAATTTAATAATGAATTTCAAAATATTTTTGAAAAACACGGAATAGTATTTAGCGGTTTTTCAAAAGATGAAGAGATTGTAGAAATAATTGAACTACCGCTACTGCGTTGGTTCGTAGGAGTACAATTTCATCCGGAATTTAAATCTAAACCTTTTGAAGCTCATCCGTTATTTATTCAGTTTATTAAAGCAGCGATTGAGTATAACAAATGTAATTAACAATAATATATGAGACTATGTTAAAAAATCTTGACATAGTTTTTATTATAGTCTAGGGTGCATAAAAAATAATATAGCCGGACAGTTTCTGCAAAGCGTTTTAGGTCATTCCCGCATATGCGGGAATGACCTATAAAGCTCTAAGCCTTGCAAAAACATAACATTTTTAAAAACTATCTGGTACTAAAAAAATAAGCTCATAGTAAATCAATGGATAGCGTGGATTCTAATTTCACAATTTGGAATAAAGCCAGAAACAGTAAATTTAGGCATATAGTATGGCCGATTAGATCGTATGAATTAACCAAGTTCATCCCGATGGCTTTACTAATGTTTTTTATTCTACTTAATCAAAACTTAGTTCGTAGTATTAAAGATAGTTTTGTTGTTACCTTAATTAGCTCAGAAGTATTGAGTTTTATCAAACTTTGGGGCGAAATGCCGATGGGAATTTTATTTGTTATTTTTTATTCTAAACTCTGTAATATTATGACAACAGAGCAAGTTTTTAGGATAATTACTGGTATTTTTTTATTTTTCTTCGCAATTTTTGGTTTTATTTTATTTCCGTACAGAGAGTTTTTTCATCCCGATCCCGAATTAATTAAGCACTATATCACTGTTCTTCCTCACTTAAAATGGTTTTTAATAATTTGGGGACAGTGGAGTTTGGTATTATTTTATATTATGGGAGAGTTATGGCCGGTTATAGTCTTTACTCTTTTATATTGGCAGCTTGCAAATAAAATTACTAAAGTCGAAGAAGCACCAAGATTTTACTCATTTTTTACTTTATTCGGACAAACTAATTTACTCATCTCAGGAACCGTAATTATTTATTTTGCTAAGAGTGAGCATTTCTTATTACCTTTATTTTCTCATCTCAACGATACAAATGAAATTCTTTTAAAATCATTTATTACGGTTATTTTAATATCCGGATTAATTTGTCTAGCTCTTCATAAACTTATTGATAAATCAGTCGTAGAAGCTGACAAAAATATTAAATTTAAAAACCAAAGAACGGATATATTAAAATTAAACTTGGTCGAAAGTGCAAAAGTAATATTAACTTCTAGATATCTCGGTTTTATTTGTCTTCTTGTAATGTCTTATTCTATGAGTATTAGCCTAATAGAAGGATTATGGATGTCCAAAGTAAAGCAACTCTATCCCGCGACAAAGGATTTTATGGCCTATCACGGTAAAGTGTTTTTTTGGACGGGAGTACTCACGTTAGTTAGTGCGTTTTTAGGCAGTAGTTTAATTAGAATATGCGGCTGGTTTTGGGGAGCTATTATAACACCGATTATGATGTTTGGAGCAGGTTTTATGTTCTTTTCATTCACGGTTTTTGAAAATCACCTAGGAAATATCGTAAATACTCTCGGCTATAGTGCACCGCTTGTCGTTATAGTTTTTATCGGCGGACTTTGGCATGTACTTTCTAAATCCGTAAAATATTCACTTTTTGATGCTACTAAAGAAATGGTATATATTCCGCTCGATAGTGAAATGAAGACCAAAGGTAAAGCTGCAGTTGATGTTATGGGTGCTAAAATCGGTAAATCAATAGGTGCTATTATTCAATTCATATCCTTTAGTATTTTCCCGAACGCCATACATAACGACATAGCCAGTTTATTGATGTTTAGTTTTATTATCGTATGTCTATTATGGCTATATGGCGTGAAAGTTTTATCGAAATATTATAATAAGATGATACAACGTTGATAAGGATATCCATGCCTGCAAAGGCTTGCTTGCGTTGATACCTAATCTTCATGAGCTACGTAGGCGTTGTTGCATGACTCAGAAAAAGCGTACGATGTCATTCCTAGCTCAACATTGTTGCGTAGACCGGTAAAATCCCCTGTGTCATCCCGTGGCTTGACCACGGGATCCATAAAAACAATAAAAAATACTAATAATTTTAGTATTTTTAACTGGATCCCGCGATCAAGTCGCGGGATGACATCGGGAAAACTGATCCACTCAACAAGGCCCGAAAGCGGGGATCTAGCATAATAACTTCAAATATCGATATAGAGAAGTTATTTATTAAAAAAATAAACCTAAAAAAACAAATTTTTTATAGGTTTTACTAGATTTCCGCCTACGCGGGAATGACATAAAACGATCCATGCATACAATGCTGAACAGGAATGACCAGTGCTTTTCAAAAATTGCTTGATGCTATGAATCAAACTACTGTATTTTGAACATCCTCTCCTATTAATCCTTGATCAAGCAAATCAAAAGCCTCATCCAAGCACTTATATACTGCATTTTCTTGAGCTACTTCCGAATAATCTTCGATTAACCCTAGATTTTGACAATAATAACAAGTTGAGCTTTTAAACCATCACTCTATTGATTTTTAATATAATCTAATATTATTTTTAAAACAGCTTGGCTACTATCCTTTGCTTTTTCATATTTATTTTTTAAGCTCTGTAATCTGTCAACATATACTCTTAACGTCTCTACTTCTTTACTTTGATATATTAAGCCCTCTATTTTTTCAATTTGTTTTATTAACCACTCTGCCTCCTTCATATGGTTCTTTACATTGTCTTACTAAATTTGCTTTTGTAAAATTAGTATTGTTATGCATTAATAGTGAAAGAATAATTTTGTTTTCTACTGAGTTACGACCACAGTAATGTAATACTTCACCCATCTGTTTATAGTCATTCACCGTAGCACCATATTCAAGTAACATTTTGGCTTTTTTAAAATTACCTGTAATCTCTAAAGCAGTATCACCATTCTCATCTTGTATATTAAGATCAATACCTTTTTGCAGTAACTCTTTAAGGTCTGCTAAGTCAGTTACATAATGTAGGGTACTTTTGTTTTCTGGTCTATCTACCGTATCAAAACTAACATCTTTACTGTTTTACTATTAAGACTATTGTTAATACTAATGCGTAAATCATGAAACATTTCTGGAGCGGTTTTACATTCTTTTGCATTACTCCCCTTTCCTATACAAGATTTAAAAATATTTATTAACTTAGAAATTTTAGGCATAATTATTTTTTTTAGTTATTTTATTAAAATTCCATGTTTCATGGTATTTTTGACTCGGCATTATATATAATCTATTTTAATAAAGTCAATGTGAATGGTTAATTTTTATGAATTAACCAATTAACAATATAATTTAAAAATTCTTTTTTCTTGAATCTATTTGTAATATAGTAATAGGCATATTTAATATTTGTAGAGGGAGTAATGAAACAAAATCCAAAAATCTCATTAATAGGTAGCGGTAACATAGGTGGTACACTTGCTCACTTAATTAGCCTTAGAGAACTCGGCGATATCGTGTTATTTGATGTGACTGAAGGAGTACCGCAAGGAAAAGCATTGGATCTCATGCAAGCCGGTACAATAGCCGGGTCTGATATCAAAATAAAAGGCACAAACGACTATAAAGATATTGAAGGATCTGATGCCATAATTATTACTGCCGGTTTACCAAGAAAACCAGGGATGAGTAGAGACGATTTAATTAGCATTAACACCGGTATTATGAAAACGGTTGCAGCAAATGTTAAAAAATACGCTCCTGATGCCTTTGTAATAGTCATTACCAATCCACTTGATGTTATGGTATATGTCATGCTTAAAGAAAGCGGATTGCCTCACAATAAAGTAATCGGTATGGCAGGAGTACTTGACTCATCAAGATTTAATCTTTTTCTTGCTGAAGAGTTTAAAGTATCAGTTAGCAATGTTAATAGCACGGTTCTCGGCGGTCACGGCGATGCTATGGTACCTCTTGCAAGATATTCTACAATATCAGGCGTGCCGATACCTGACTTGATAAAAATGGGCTTATCAAGTAATGAAAATATTGAAAAAATAATCGATCGTACTAGAAACGGCGGCGGTGAGATTGTTGCATTACTTAAAACAGGTTCTGCTTATTATGCTCCCGCAGCCTCAGCAATAGAAATGCTTGAGTCATATTTAAAAGATAAACGTCAGATTCTAACTTGTGCCGCTCATTTACAAGGTGAGTACGGCGTACATGATTTATATGTCGGAGTGCCTATTATGATCGGTAAAGAAGGTGTTCTAAAAGTAATAGAACTGCAGTTAACCGCAGAGGAAAAAGCACTATTTGATAAATCAGTCGAGGAAGTTAAAAAACTCATTGAGACGATAAAATAAATGATAAAATTATATTATTGAAGCACAAATGCAACAAGATTTAAAATATTGAATTAATACTAATTATTAGTATTGTTAATTGAACATAAATGGTATTACATTTTGGTTTATTTTTATTAATAGAGGGAAATTATGAAACATAAGAATGAATTAGACCGGCTAAATTTAAATTAGTATTTTAGAAACAGATAAACTAGCTATAACACGTACAACTAATTTTATAGAAGCTCTAATAAACAAAATAGACCCTAGAACGCCGGGACCGTATGTTGCTCAGCAACAAGCTAACTTCAAAGTAGCAAATGATAAAAATATACAGGGTGCTAGTAAAGGCTCAACTTGATGTCCTAATATCCCCTTCAGATTTTTCAGCATTATTAAGACTAAGTAATTCATTACCGATCACTAATGAGCAAGAACTAGAAATAAAGGGCAATATTAATCTATTGCAATTGATGGAAGAAGTTGTTCAGAAAGTAGGGGAAAAGAGCTTAAATATACAGCAAGATAAAAAAGTACTTACCTCACAAAAAAACGAACAAGCTATAACACACGGTCAACAAAAAGTAGAACTTAGCCTTAAAGAAGAAATAATCAAGTTAAGGGAAGCAGTTCAAGAAACAATCAAAAATCCAACTAATAATGAAGAATTTAATAAGACATCAAAAGAAATTTTAGGTTTGATTAATAATATCAACTCTCATCAACCATCTAGATTACAGGCAGCTAGAAATAAAATCCTGAGTAGCGGAGAAAGCCCTAATACTAAAAATACAAAAATAGAGGGATTTTTTCTTGAAAAACATGAATGGGATAAATTTCAAGAATTAAGAGAGAGATTACAAAAAATAAAAGAGTCTAGAGAAAAATTAGATGAAATGAAAAATTTTTATACCTTGATAATGCCAGGGATTTTTCAGATGGTGTACAAAATTTATTTGAGAAGTTAAAAAATAAAGAAGAGACAGGGGCAAAAGAACTTATAGAAGCTTCTAAAAATATACTCAGCAAAAGTATATCAGTAAATAAAAATTACTTCCGTAATACTAATAATTCAAGCGAATTAGATTTACAATATAAGATGTTGTTAAGATAATATCTCGCCAAATATAAAGGAGGCTCTAGTCTTATATGCCGGAAGTAATAACAATAACAAGATTGATATATTATCTGAAGAATTAGCAAATAAATTTAAAAATATATCAAATTTAATCAAGCAAAATGAATCAGTACTACAAAAAGAAACAGGTAAATATTCTCCTTCTTTAGAAACTATACCTGAAGATTCTATACCTAAGTTATCACCGGCAATAGTACATTACTCAACAGAACTTTTTGCAAAACTAGAAAATTCATTCAATGAACTAGCACAATTCACTGATAAAATATTAATAGATACCGGCAAATCTTATGTACAACAGGCAAATATTAATCCTAAATCTAATACCGTTTCTAGATCTTCTTCTATTGATTCAGGAATAGGCTCAAGTCAAGAAGAATTATCTACCACATTTGGAAAAAGCAGCTCTACTAATTTAATTGAAGCTCTTGATTTAGCACAAGCGAAAATTTTATCAAATTCAAATACAGCAAAAGATACGTTAACGGCAACACAAGAACTACAAAAATCTATCCAACAAAAAGAAGTAAGCAATGAAAGACTTACTCAAGAAGAAGTAGATAATATTTATAAGACACTAGGTATATTTGAAGAAATTAAGGAATATGAAAAGAGCAACAATTCACGTGTTCCTCGTTTACTAAATAAAAATTACTATAAGCTAACTGATCCTCGTGAGGAGCGTAGAAGCGATAATATCGCTTTAGAGCAGGATGATACTGGAATACTAACTACTGATACTGATTTAGAGTGGGATGACACCGGAATGCTGCCTCCTGCCCCAAATAGTGCCGTTTCAGATAAATTAAAAGAAGCAGTAGATGATTATATATCTGAGCTACAAAATGAAAAGCTATCTAAAGATACATCCCCGAAACAAGTTGAGGCAATAACTCATCCAATGCAGGAAGCAATACCGACTCCTCCTGCTCTTTCCTGGAATACTCATCCTATATTCGATGATACAATAAAGTTCTTAAAGAGGTTTAAAGAAGAGATCGATAAATTTCCACAAGATTATACCTCTACCATACCTCTATATTGAAATAATGTTAATAGAAATTTAGGAAGAAGTGAATTTTTAGCAAGTATGGTATCGACTTCTTAACAAGATGAGAGAATTAATGATATATTAGATAAACTTCAAAAAATTTCTACTAATTGTAGTAAGATAAGTAATAATGATGATAAATTTAATAAAGAGATTAAAGAATCTTTTGTAGAAATTAATACCACATTAAAAAATATAATAGAATATAAAGGACCCGAAATAGAATATTTAAATTCCAATATAGAAAAAGTTCAAAAGAATTTATCTAATTTAGAATCTTTGACTTATGAATTATCTAAAAATACATCTCCGAAACATATTAAGCAATCACCCCAAGATCAACCTAAAATATCTACAGGAGCAGTTACCGGTATAAAAGATAGAATAGCAAAATTTGAAGCAGACTCTGACAGCAAAATCAAAAAATACTGGACAGAAGAAAAGAAACAGACTGTAGAAAAACAACATGAAAATACTCAATCTGACTATATAACTCCTCAGAAAAATTTTGAGTTTGAAAATCGAGGTAAAGAAATTAAAGAGAATAGTACCAATTGAAAAAGGCTTTGATAGTAAAACAACAAGATACTGGACATCACCGGCGGGATGGGATAAATGGGAGGAAGAAAAACAGAAAGGTATAGGAAAAGAGAATGAACTAATAAAACCTCGTACAAAATTTGCAATAGAACATTCTAAACATACTCAATCTAAAGAGCCTATATATCATCCAACACCTGAAAAATTGAATATTAACGAAATAACTCACGATTTAAAGCTAAAAAGCAATACAAAAAACTTAAAAGACAAATTTGAAAACTTAGCAAAAGAAGCGAAGCAAATTGGGACACAAGCACAGCAAAGCTCCAAATCTTCAAGTAGTCCTAGCATAAAACCTACAGGTTGCAGTAAAGACGAAAGAAATATCTAAGGCAATTGATGTTATTCTTGTTTTTGGGTCTTGTTGCATGGCTCGTTTATGTCATTCCCGCGGAGGCGGGACTCCAGTAAAACACATAAAAAACAAGTTTTTTATGTGTTTATTTTGTCAAATATGTAAACTCTGTATCAATATTGAAGTTATTTTTCTAGATCCCCGCCTTCGCGGAGATGACATTGAGTAGGTTTTTCGAGCCATACAACAAGGCTTTACTGTTGTGAGGATGACATCCTGCGTAAAACCAACACTGTACTCATTAATATTATAAGCAAAAATATGAAAAAGCTTAAAGTGAGAGATAGTGACTTAAAAGTTTGCCATAACAACATACTAAAGAAAGGAGTAGTTGAGGATAGAATAATACCTCCAAAAGAATGTGATAGACTATAAAGCCTCATTTTAACATTAGTCTTAAATAAGGATTGAACAATAATTTGTAGCGGTACTGCATAAAATGCTGCAAGTCCTATTAATATAACGGGACAAAGAATATTAAATATTTGTTTGTATAACATTATTTGCATTCCTAAAGCAACAATAATGCTGACAAATAAAGCCCATGTAATCTGTCTTAAAGGGTTTATTTTATCGGCAAACAGCCCTGCAAAAACAGCTGATATTCCATAGGTAGTAGTAAGAGCTATATTCATAAATCTTATTTCAGGATGATTTATAAAAGCTATTTTTGTTAAAAAAACTCCTAAGAAAATTACTAAAAAGTGATACACTCCTCCAATAGCACCGTTTATTAGTAATGCTATTATAACGGATAGTTTATTATTCCATATAATTTGCCGCAAGGTACTTTTTGATGACGTTCTTAAAAATTCGCTACTTTCTTTAAAAAAATTTCTCATCAAAATAGCAAATAAACCAAATATTGCACCAATAAAGAAATTAAAACGCCATAAATATTGGATATCGGAATTACTAGCGTAATAATAAGCTATAGCCGCAAGTAATGCACCTATTTGGCTACAGCATGAAACTATTCCTATATTTAAATTTTTCTGATTATCTCCTGTTTTTTCAGCTACATAAACCTTTATTCCGTCAACTTCTCCGGCAAGGCTTGCTAAAAAAACCATTCGACATAATGTTAGTATTACCGTAGCAAAAATACCTATTATCTCAAAGGAAGGAGTAATAGCAATTAATCCGGTAGAAATGCTACTCATGCACATTGATATCTTGATAGATTTAGTACGCCCGTATTTATCTCCGATAAATCCAAAAATTAAGGACCCTAAAGGTCGTACTATAACAGCTGCACTAAGAATAGCAAAAAAACCAAGTAGTTGTTTATCCTGCTCTATATTAGGTAAGAAATTTTGTGCAAGAATACTAGCCGATAAACCGAATAGAGCATAATCATAATAACGGATAATCGTTGTAAAAAATGCAACTAAAAAAGCTGAATTAGACATATAATATTTTCTTTTTGTGGCAACATCATATGATACCAACTATTTAGGCTGTGTGAAAGAAAATTAATTTAATCTATTTTTACTCTTGGTGTCTACAAATTATAAGATTTTTTTGAAATAGGAACAACTACAGCATAATTTCAATATAGAAATCTTTTATATTTATTTTACTATTGTAGTTTTAATTATAATATTTTATATTTGGTATATATTCAATTTTTAACTGTTTTAAAAATATGCACTTAGAATATAAAGTTACTATATCTAAAAATGGCAGAATAAATATTCCTGCAAAAATTCGTGATCAATTACATCTTGCTTCAGGAGATCAGTTAATGCTAATACTTGATAAAGAATTAACATTGATTCCTCTAAAAAATAAAATTAAAGAATTTCAAGCATTAGTAAAATCTAGAAATAAAGATAACATATCATTAGTTGACTCTTTAATTGAATCAAGAAGAAAGGAATTTAATAATGAATAAATATATTTTAGATTCATCTGCTTTACTTGCATTATTTAACTTAGAAACTGGTAGTGACAAGGTCGAAGAATTATTACCGTTATCTATTATGTCTACAGTAAATATAGCAGAAGTAGTAGCTGAACTAGATAAAAAATTGAACATATCTTTTATTCAAAGTAAAGAAATGATCTCAGCTTCAATAAATAAAATTGTAGCCTTAGATTTTGATCAAGCTATAGAAATTGGACGCTTAAAGAAAGAAACAGAACAATTTGGCTTATCTCTTGGTGACAGAGCTTGCATTAGCCTAGGATTAATTACAGGCTATCCTATATATACTGCAGATAAAATTTGGGCTAAACTGCAATTAAATTGTAAAATCGTTCTAATTCGCTAGGCTCTATGAAGATTTCTAATTGATTTGCTATTTTGAGGTATTTTTTAGCGAAAATTAATAAGATTTTTGAAAGAATAGCTACTCCTATTTCAAAGAAACCTTATAATTTGCAGCAAAAAATAACCAAAATTAAATCTTCTTAGAAATCTTCATAGAGACTAACAGCTCATTTTATGATAAAATTTGAAAAAAGAGCCATTATGATACTATAATAATTACATTCCTCTTCCTAAGTTTTGCTTTTCTATTTTTTCTCTTCGTGCTTTCATAGCTTTTGTTAGTTCTTCTTTATGCTTATCTCCTCCTTGAGGCATTTGTTTACCAACATCCTTTGCCTCTTTTTTTATAGTTTTTGGAATTGATATAGGTGGTGGCGGAGGCGATGGGGGAATAGGAATACCGCTTCCAGGCATTAGAGGCGGCATCGGTATAGTACCACTAGGCATAGTTGGAGTATTTTTTGAAGATTGATTAACAGCTTCTGCTTGCTGCTGCTTTATCTTCTCTTCTTTCATACGTTTTATAGCTGCTAATGCTCCTTGTTGCTGTAAATCTGCAGCTATCGGCTCTCTTTTTGTAGAAGTTAAGTATTTATTTTTATTATCAAACTTTTGTTCTCTATCGGAAGCACTATTAATAGTATTATGTTCTTTTTCTATAGCCTTAAATTGATTATTAATAGCTTCTAATTCTGCAGCGATTTTCCATCTTTCTTCTCTAGTAATATTAGAATTAGCTTTTTTTTCTTCAAGCCCCTTTTTCCTCTCTTCTAGTTCTTTCTGTTTTTGCTTTAATTCTTCTATACGTTTTGCATGATTATCTATTTTTTCTTCTGTACTCTTTGTTTGCTGCTCGAAAGAATCCTGTACTTGTCTGCTTTGAACTTTTTTCTTTAACTCTTCATCAAAAGAAAGCGGTTTATTTCGTACAGGCTGTCCTAAATCAGAATGTATTAGATCGTCAAAATTTTCTCTAGAAGCTAACGGTTTTTTACTGGTATCAGGTATTTGAGGATCATGTTTTCGTAAACCTTTTGTAATTTCTTGTATATTTTTATGAAGTTCTGTAATCGACGCCATTTTACCTCTCACAAGTTAATTGATTTTAAAGATATAGTAATTAAACCTCTTTTATAGCTTCAACGCAAGCAAAAGTTGCTATTTTTAGTATTTCATTAGCTGTTGCTGTAGCTTGAAGTATTTGAACGGGTTTTTCAAAACCGTTTGTTATAGGACCTATAAAGCTGTTTGACGAAAATTCTTGTAACAACTCAGTAGAAATAGCAGCTGAATTTAAACCAGGCATAATTAATACATTTGCAGATCCTGATAATCTACAAAATTTATATAATTTACGTAAATCACCATCTAAAGCCACTTTAACCGACATCTCTCCGTCATATTCAAAATCTACCTTCATGCCGCTCAGCTCTTTTTTGTCTTTGCTAAAATTATCTAGTATATTTACTGCTTCACGAATACAAGCTGTTTTTGCCTTAGAAGAATTACCGAATGTTGAAAAAGAAAGAAGTGCAACACGAGGCGTGATTCCCATATTTTTAGCAATTTCTGCAGTTTGGGTTGCTATTTGTGCAAGTTCCCAGCTGTTTGGATATTCTGTAATACAATTATCAGCAATAATAATATTATTATCTTTAGCAATCATAATTGAATAGCCAAGGATGCTACGATTAGTTTTTGGTGAAATGACTTTCATGATATCTTCTAAACTATCGATATAACTTTTCGTAACACCGGTTAGCAGAGCATCACCGTCACCGCATGCTAACATACAAGCAGCGAAAATATTCTTATCAGTTTTAACAAGCTTTGCACAATCACGGTATAAATAACCTTTTCTCTGAAGTCTTTTATATAAATAATCAGTATATTTCTCTAAACTATCGCTTAAGGCCGCATTCATTATTTGAATTCCGTCTAAGCTAATATCTTGACCTATCTTTTTTAACATAGCCTCAATTCGTTCAACACGACCAATTATAATCGGATGACCGTATTTCTTGTCTCGCATCATAAGAGCGGCAGAAATTACTTCTTCTTCTTCACCTTCAGCAAAAACAATCCGTTTAAGCGGTGCATTATGAATTTTTTCAGCTAAGAAATTCATATAGTTAGCAGTAGGATTTAATCTGCTACCTAATTCTTTCTTATATTTACCTATACTAAAATCTTTAACCCTAGCAACGCCGCTTTCTATTGCAGCAACGGCAACCGCCGCTGCTACTACGGTAATTAAACGAGGATCAAACGGTACAGGAATTATATATTCCTTACCAAAAACCATCTTACGCCCTGAGTAAGCCTTATACACCTCTTCCGGTACAGGTCTACGGGCTAAATCTGCAATGGCTTTTGCCGCAGCTATTTTCATTTCCGTATTAATAGTCTTAGCTCTTACATCTAATGCTCCTCTAAAAATATAAGGAAATCCCATAACATTATTAATCTGATTATTATAATCAGATCGCCCTGTTGCTATAATCGCATCATCGCGCACAAGTTTTATATCTTCCGGAGTAATTTCCGGATCAGGGTTAGCCATAGCAAAAACAATCGGATTACTTGTCATTCTACTCACCATATCTTTAGTTACTGCCCCTTTTACCGATAACCCTATAAATACATCAGCGTTATCTAAGCTTTCCGCTAAAGTTCTAAACTTGGTATCACTTGCATATAGCTCTTTCCATTTATTCATACCTTCTAGGCGTCCTTTGTAAACAACGCCTTTAGTATCACATACAATAATCTTTGATTGATCGGCTCCAAGAGCAATTAATAAATCAATGCAAGCAATAGCTGCTGCACCTGCTCCGTTAACTACGATTTTTAAATCTTCAAGCTTGCGATTAGTAAGATACGCAGCATTTATTAGCCCTGCGGCGGTAATAATCGCTGTTCCATGCTGATCGTCATGAAAGACCGGTATATCCATTAAAGATTTTAATTTTTCTTCTATAATAAAACATTCTGGAGCTTTAATATCTTCAAGATTAATACCCCCAAAACTATAACTGAGATACTTCACGGCATTAATAAATTCTTCAGGGTCTTCCGTATTCACTTCCAAGTCAATTGCATCAATATCAGCAAATTTTTTGAATAGTACCGCTTTACCTTCCATCACCGGTTTTGAAGCGGCAGCTCCTAAATTACCAAGCCCAAGTACGGCAGTACCGTTAGAGATTACGGCAACTAAATTACCGCGAGCAGTATATTTATATACATCCTCTAAATTTTTAGCAATTTCAAGGCAAGGAGCCGCAACCCCTGGGGAATAAGCAAGTGATAAATCTTGCTGAGTAACTAAAGACTTTGTTGCAGAAATAGCGATCTTACCAGGCTTATCTTTTTCATGATATTCAAGGGCCTCAGCATAATTTATTTTATTCATTTCATCCATTTTAGAAATTCCTGTTTTATTTGTTTGTTTTGGTTTTTCGTCATTGCGAGCAGACGCACTAGGCATCGACGAAGCAATCTCAGGCAACATTCCTGAGATTGCCACGCTCCTTTTTCAGTCGCTCGCAATGACGTGGTAAATTCAACCCATTATATACATAATAATTGATATAGTAACTACCGAGAAAAAAGTAGTAAATGTTATAATCGACGCCATAGAATCAGGATCACCGTCAAGTTGACGAGATAAAACATAAGCCGTACTCGCACATGGAAGGCAGCTATATAATATTCCTACCGATCTATCTAATCCGTCAATAGACATTAACCATAGTACTACTACACTAACTAGAGGAAATGCAACTAATTTAACAAAGCTTGTAAACATTACATTATGTAAAAGCTCTTGTCTAATAGTAAAATTAAGCCCTGCCCCAACATTTAGCATACCGATAGCTAAAGCGGCATTAGAAAGGCTATCTAACGTTTTCTTAAGCCCTAAATGTAATTCAAGATTTGAGTAATTAAAAACGAATCCTACTAAACTTGCGATAATTAACGGATTACGCACAATTAATTTCATCATTAAAACAAAACTAGTGCTAATAGTATTAGTAACGGATTTATTAGGGATATAATAAGCGAAAATCATTACCGATAAAATATTGGTAAAAATAATCATATAAGAAGAAATAATGGCAACGATTGAAAGCCCGCTAGAACCAAGCAAGGGGCTACTTACCCCAAAAAAAATGTAGCTATTATAACGAATCGATCCTTGAAAAATGGAAGTAAATTGGACTTTATCTATGTTGTATTTTTTTTGGTAAATTATAAGACCGATTGATACAAGAATAGTGGATATAATAAGAGCCACTACTAATTTAATTATGGGTGCAATGCTTAAATCGGCAGTAGATACGTAACTAAACAACATGGCAGGAAATAGTACAAAATACGATAATTTCTCAATACCACACCAAAATTCTTCTGAAGTTAACCATTTATTTTTGATAATACTACCAAGCAGCGTAATTAAAAAAATAGGTAACGTACTACAAAAAATTTCATTCATTTGTTAATAGTTTTTATTTTAACGTCATTGCGAGGAGCGAAGCGACGTGGCAATCTCGTCCAACTTCCTGAGATTGCCACACTCACTTCGTTCGCAATGACGCTTAGATACCCATGCGGGAATGATATATAGGCTACAACTGCCCTTCAACCAGCTTTTTCATTTCCTGCACCCCGTAAAGCTTTATAAAAGTCCCAAGTCTTGGACCTTCATTCTGTCCAAGCAATATTTGATATAAATCTTTGAAGTAATCACGCAGATTTTCATATCCTGCTTTCATTCCTATATCATATATTGCTTTCTGAATTGCTTCAGCTTCGGTTTGATCAGCTATATCAGATAACATATCTAATATATCCTGCAAAATAACCTTATGCTTTTCAGAAGGAGATAAATATGATTTATGTGCTTTAATAAAGTCATTATAATATCTTATAGCAAATTCTGCTAAATGGTCAAGATAAGGGTTAGTATTTGGAGTTGCTTTTGGCTCATATTTGCTAATAAATCCCCAAAGCACCGATTTATCCGAAGGATTACACACAGAAGTAAGATTTAAAAGCAACGAATAGGTAATTCCAAAAGTCTCAATTTTCGGTACATTTCCGTGATGGATGTGATAAACGGGATTTGCAAAACGCTTTGCCCTATCCTCTTCTAAATGATATTTCTGATTAAAAGTAATATATTCATCAACATTTTTAGGAATTACATCAAAAAACAAACGCTTAGCTCTAGTCGGATTTTGATACATAAATAATGTCATACTTTCAACAGGAGCATATTTAAGCCAATCATCAATGCTAATACTATTACCTTTTGATTTTGATATTTTCTCACCGTTTTCATCTAAGAATAACTCATAACATAACTGCACCGGCGGCTTTCCTCCTAGGATTCGGCAAATTTCCGAATAAAGACGAGCATTTGCCAAATGGTCTTTGCCGTACATCTCATAATCGACTTTAAGCGCAGCCCAACGCATACCAAAATCCGGCTTCCACTGTAATTTGCAATGCCCTCCCGTTACCGGTACTTCTATATAATTACCGGCTTTGTCTTTATACGTTACAGTGCCTGCTTTAGCATCCCATTTCTCTATAGGTACTTGCAGTACCTTACCTGTTTTCGGACATATAGGCATGAAAGGTGAATAGGTAGCCTTGCGCTCTTCTCTAAAAGTCGGTAGCATTAGCTCCATTATCTCGTCATATTTCTCAAGCACCATTATCAGCATCTCATCAAACATACCAGCTTTATAACAGTTAGTACTGCTATAAAATTCATACTCAAAGCCGAATTTATCAAGGAATGAGCGAAGCTTTGCATTCATATAATGCCCATAACTTTCACATTCACCGAATGTATCAGGGATAGAAGTAAGCGGCATATCCATATACTGTGCCACCATTTCAGGATTTGGGATATTGCTAGGTACTTTACGAAGCCCGTCCATATCATCGGAAAAGCAAATTAGTTTAGTCGGAATATCGGATAATTGCTCAAATGCTTTCTGTACCATCACCATACGGGCATTTTCACCAAAAGTACCGATATGAGGTAAACCTGAAGGACCGTAACCCGTTTCAAATAATACATACCCCTTCTCAGGAATTTTACCGTTTAAGCTATCTAATATCTTCTTAGCCTCAACAAAAGGCCACGCGTTTGACTTAATAGCATCTTTCCAAATTTCTGACATTGATTTTTCTTGCGCTTTAATTAATAATCAGTGACAATATACTAAATTTATTTATTTGTAAAATATCAAATTAAACGCCGTCATTGCGAGGAGCGAAGCGACGTAGCAATCTCATCAAACTTCCCGAGATTGCCACGCTCCTGGCAGTCGCTCGCAATGACATTAAGAACAAAAAAACCATGCCATTTAATACTATTATAAATTACATCAGAAAAGATAGCTATAAAGTTCTACATTTAGGACTGATTGCAATTTCTATAATAGCACTTGCTACCGCTTATATTGCTGAATATATATTCCATTATACACCCTGTCCTTTATGCGTTTACGAACGATTTCCCTATTTAACCCTAATCAAAATTTGCTTAACTGCTTTAATCATCCGACAGTTAAGTAAGTATACTTTAATATTCATTCTCCTAACTATCCTTAGCTCTTGTATATTATCAACCTATCATAGTTTCGTAGAAAGAGGCATAGTACAACCAAGTGCTCTTTGTTCATCAATGCTTCGTATCCCGAAAGGCTTGTCTATACAACACATCAAACAAATGTTCTACTCGCAGCCAATCACGTCCTGCATGAAACCCGCCATCAAAATCTTTGGTATTTCTATGACAGAGTATAATCTACTCTTAAATATCGGTCTTCTAATCTGTTTACTCCTCGTTTGGTTTTATACAAAATCTAATAAATAGTTAAAAAATTAATTATTAGCTTGCAGAAATTCAAAATATTATGTATAATGCTCGCACGATAAAATAATATTTAAACATAAAGGAATATTTATATGATGAATCAACCAACAAATAATGCTAATTACAGACTTCAAGACGGTAGTACGGTTTTACATAATGCAGCACGTATAGGGAATGTAAATAATGTTAGACTTTTACTTTCACAAGGTGCCGATGTTAATGCTTTAGATGCTAAAGGAAAAAAACTATAGATTATGCATCTAAACCAGAAATTAAAGAAATACTAACTGATTCCGCTAATGCACGCTCAGCACTGCCTGAATTCAAAGCAGAACAAAAGCTTGCTGAGATGAAGAAAAATATTAAAAATGAGGATGATAAAAATAAAATTATCAACGGATTAATTATGAATCCTGAATTTTATTCTGATATAGATGATGTTACAAGAGAGAAATTAATAGAAAAACTTTTTAATTATAATATTAACTATAATAATCCAGTAATAGCTCCGGTAGCAGCACCGGCACCAGTAACAACCACTACTTCTACAGAAATAGCAGCAGAGGACAATGTACGTGCACCAAACCATGAAATACATGACACCTTAATTGAAGCTGAAGACAACCGTACACCGTTTAGTATAGAAGCCTCAGCCAGAAATGCAAATATTGTTCAAAAATTAATTGAGCAAGGTCATGATGTCAATGCTAAAGATGAACAAGGAAATACGGCATTATTTTATGCAAGCACTCAAGAAATAGCTAAAATTTTATTAGACAAAGGGACAAGTTTTGAAGTTGAGCAGAAATATCTATACTAACCTATACATTATGCGGCAACAATAGGAAATAAGAAGCTTTTTACTTGAAAAAAATGTGGATGTTAATACTAAAGATGGAAAGGGACGTATACCTATACATTATGCAACTTATTCTAAACAGCACGAAATAACTCAAATTTTATTACAACCCGGCAGTGAAATTGATACAGTAGACAATTATGGCGGCACACCTTTTTTCTATTTGCTACTAAAGCATGAATCAGGTCAAAATAAAACGTTACTGGACTTCTTTTTAAATAATAACGTTAATCTTAACATTAATGCGTGTGGTGAGTCAATTTTTAATCACGCACTAACATCAAGAGATAAATGGTTACTTGAGAAGTTAATATCTAAAGGTGCTGATATAGGACAAGGCGTTCTATTGCATAATCCATTCGATCACAGTATAGCAGAACTTGTAAAGATAGGTGTTGATAAAGAAAAGATAGTTTATGCATTAAAAAATATAATTCTCATATTAATGAGCAATTAAAAATTAACACCATACAAAAATACTTGGGTGCAAAATCAGCCAACCATTATAAAAACATGGATGTTAATGATTATAATTATGATTTACCGGATGAAGAAGGGTTTGCAAAAAATACACACGAAAAATTATTAAAAGATGTTATGCAACGTCTTAAAAACGGTGAAGATAAAGATGGCATTATTAATACATTAATTGAGATTAGTATTAATGAAGATACAAGAGCAGAGTTAATAGAAAAAGTTTTAAATTATAATGTTAATGATAATAATCCTGTAGCAGCTCCAGCATTAGTTACTCCTGTAGCAACCCCTATAGTAGTACCGGCTCCATCAACTTCAACAGAAGAAAAGTTATCGGCTGAAGTGAAGACACGCCTTACAATAGAGAAAATAAGGATGATATTATTAATTTCGTGCTTCTTTATCAGACTACTAACGAGAATGTAAAAAGTGAGTTAATAGATTATATTTGTGAATATTCTTTCGGTACTGAATTAGCCGGACAGATAGGTGCAGATATTCAATTCTAAGTTAAATGTAATAGTTGAGATTAAATCTTACATTTAGTAAAATAAATTAATTATTAAATGGAGATGAAAAATGAACTTAAATCAAAAAATAATAAAGCCAAAAATAGGGTTACTAGAACTAGCTAAGAGTCTTGATAGCATATCGTCAGCATGTAAAGCGATGGGCTATAGTAGAGATAGTTATTACAGATTTAAAGAACTGTATGAAACTGGTGGCGAAGAGGCATTGTATGAAATTAGTCGAAGAAAGCCAATAATAGCGAATAGAGTTGATCCAGCGATAGAGAAAGCAGTAATGGATATGGCAATAGAATATCCAGCATATGGACAGCTAAGAGTATAAAATGAGCTTAAGAAGAGCGGTATACTTGTATCGCCTGGAGGAGTGAGATCAATTTGGTTACGTAATGATTTAAACAATATCAGTAAAAGGCTTAAAGCATTAGAAGCAAAGATGGCTCAGGATGGTATTGTTCTTACTGAATCTCAATTACAAGTGCTAGAGAAGCGTCGTAATGAAAAAGAAGCTCATGGAGAAATTGAGACGCAGCATCCAGGTTATTTAGGATGTCAGGATACGTATTATGTAGGTAATTTCAAAGGTATAGGTAAGGTTTATTCTCAGGTATTTATTGATAGCTATACTAGGGTAGCTGATGCTAAACTATATACTGATAAAACAGCTTTAACTGCTGCTGATATGCTTAATGACCGCGTGTTACCATGGTACGAGACTCAAGGGATACCAATACTTCGTATTCTTACAGATTGTGGGGCAGAATATAAGGGAAATATAGAGCATCATGCTTTTGAATTATTTCTAAGTATTGAAGGTATAGAGCATACTACTACTAAAGCATATTCTCCTCAAACAAATGGTATGTGTGAGCGTTTTAATAAAACCATGAAACAAGAATTCTTTGATACAGCTATGCGGAAAAAGATTTATACAGATCTTGATGATTTACAATTAGATTTTGATATTTGGTTAGAGCATTTCAATAATGAGCGACCACATTCAGGAAAATATTGTTATGGAAAAACTCCTATGCAAACTTTTAAGGATAGTAAAAAATTAGCTGTTGAAAAGAATAATGAAATCTTGTATCTTGAATACGTCTCTGACAGTCAAAATTTAACTGACAATCAGGTGCAAAATTTATAGTGTCTGTAAGATCAAATCTTGACTTCTACAAGTTAAAATCTCTTTAAGTTCTTTTAAAGAAAAACCCGGTGGTTTTAGGTAGTCTAGTACTACCTTACCACTATCTAAGACTATAAGCCTTTTGCCGTAATTTACGGCATCTTCTAAATTATGCGTGATCATAACGGAAGTGATCTTATGTTTCTCTATAATCTCTGCTGTTTTTTTCATCACTTCCAAAGAAGCTTTTGGATCTAAATTTGCCGTATGTTCGTCTAGAAATAATATTTTAGGTGGATGAGCTATGATAAGTGCCAACAGTATAATCTGCTTTTCTCCACCGGAAAATTTACCTAATGGCTGTGAAAGTAAAGGCAAAAAGCGTTTAGGCGCACCTGTAAGCTCTAACAACTCGCTACTTGCTAACCGTTCATTACTAGAGAATCTACTTTCCCACAAAATGATATTTTCTTCAAGGGTTAGCTCGGTAAATAGCCTCTCTTCAGCTTTTTGTGTTAATGTAACTAATGTAAAAGCTTTTTGTCCTTTAGGTATTTTATCGATTCTGACTTGATCTAGACACACTTTCCCGCTAGTAGGTTTTAAATAGCCGGCAAGTATTTTAGCTAAAGTAGACTTACCGCTACCGTTATGACCCAATATTACAACAAACTCTTCTTTAGCAATATTTAAAGTAGTTTCAGCAATTATAGGTTCGGTTCTTTCTTTAACTTTGAACTGTATATTTTCTGCATATAAATAAGGTTTCATAAAGCCTCTCTTTTTACAGAACTCAACGAAATAAACAATACTATCCCTAAAATAAGCTTAAGATTTATGGGATCGATGCCAAGTCGGAGTAAAAAGCCCAGAGCAATAAAGTAAAATAATATACCTATCAAACAAGAAAATATCTCTTTAAACGCATTAAAATTATTAGCATGGATTAAAATATGACGCCCTATAACAATTGCACCAATACCGACTAGTGCCACCCCGAAACCCATATTAATATCGGCAAAACCATTTACTTGTGCAGATAAAGTACCGGTTAAAGCAGCCAAACAATTACTTATGCTAAAACCGATAGTACGGTAAAGCTCGGCAGGTTTTCCTAAATTAATCAATAAATCTTTATTAAAACCAAAAGCACGCAGAAATAAACCGAGCTTACCTTTTAATAAAATTATAACTGAACATATAATAAGACAATTGATTATTACTAAAGGTATTAACCAATTTTCGAGATCTAATACAGATAATAGAGTCGGCATACCAAGAACCGATATATTAGGACGCTGCATAATTTGTAAGTTAACCGAATAAAGCATAAAACTTAAGTATTCCGGCTATAAGCCCGCGGTTATTCTTCTGCATAATGGGACTGTTGCGAGATGAGAGGATAGCAGGTATAATTAAAAAAAACAAAAAATATGTTCATATGTCTGAGTATCAAATGATAATGGTAAGTTTAGATGAGTTAATAAGTGTGGATCATCAATATCGTAAATTCAAAAGTTTATTCAATTTTAAAGCAGTTGAAGCTGAGTTATTAGCAGTAGAATGCGAAGCTAACTATAAAGGCTATGGTATAGTGAGGCTGTTTAAATGTTTGCTGCTGCAATTTATGGAAGACTTATCGGATCGGGAATTGGAACGTTATTTAGCTGATAGCACAGCGGCAAAATGGTTTTGTGATTTTGCTCTTACAGAGAAGACGCCTGATTATAGTGTATTTAGTAAAATACGTAAAAAAATAGGCACTAATTTACTATCAAAAATATTTGTAAAATTCCGAGATCAACTACGAGCACAAGGCTATATGGGTGAAGTATTTACCTTTGTAGATGCTTCTCATTTAATCTCAAAAGCTAATCTTTGGGAGGAACGTGATAAACTAAGAACACAAAAATATGATAAATTGAATAATGAGACTCTGCCTAAGGTTGTAAAGGATAAACAAGCTAAAATTGGCTGTAAGGGAGCAAATAAATTTTGGTATGGTTATAAAAAACATGTGAGTGTCGATATTCAATCAGGAATGATCAATAAGGTTGCAGTTACCCCTGCAAATGTTACTGATAGCAAAGGTTTTAAGCATGTTATGCCAAGCTCCGGTGCTACATATGTTGATAAAGGTTATTGTACAATCTCTGCCAAGAATGCAGCAGCTAAAAAGGGGTTCCATCTTTGCTCAATAAAGAAAAATAATATGAAAGATAAGAATTTTGACCTTGATAAATATTATACGAAAATCAGAGCACCTTTTGAGAGGGTATTTTCAAAAGATAATAAACGGGTTAGATATATAGGAATTGCCAAAAATCAATTCTCTGAATTTATGAATGCCATATGTTTTAATTTAAAACGATTAGTGGTTTTAACAACTTTAATAGCTTAGAGAAATTTGTTAATAAAAATCCTAACTCTGTAAACAAATCTCTATTAAATTACTATACTATTGAATAAATTTTATCTCAATATTAAACAGAATTTCTTTTTAAAAATATTTGGACAGAGCTAAATATTTATTTATCTGTTTTCCTCTCATTTTACTATTAAAAATTATCTCGCAACAGTCCCTTTCAGATGTTTGGAAAGTGCATGCAAAAAAATATGAAGAAAAATATAAAGACGAACCTTTAAGAGCCGAACAACAATTAAAACGAGAACAATTTGTAATACCGCAAGGTGCAAATTTTTATGATGTTTTCGGACAACTCTGCTAAATTAGGTGAAGTATTGCGTGTCGATTTTAACTCAGAATATAATTTATGTAAGATCAAAGAACGAAATCGTCGTTTAAAAATGCTGTTAGAAGATTTTAACAAACCGGAATTAGATTTAAATCCCGATAGAGTTAGTGCAGATATTAGGCGAATGTTATATTTATCTAATATAACGCTTTGTTTCAGATGCAGGCACAAAAGCCGGAGAATTTTATACTCCTGCTGCCGTATCAACTTTACTTGCCAAGCTTGCTGCTCCGGAGTCCGGCAATACAATTTGTGATCCGGCTTGTGGCTCCGGGTTCACTATTAATTAGAGCGGCTAAAGAAGTAGAGGATGATAATTATGCACTTTACGGTCAAGAAATGACTAATACAACATGGGCATTAGCACAGATTAATATGTTTTTGCACGCGGAAGGCGGAGCACATATTTATTGGGGTGATACACTAAATCATCCGGCGTTACTTGAAAACGATAAGATTATGGAGTTTGATATAGTTGTTGCCAACCCGCCTTTTAGTTTAGAAAAATGGGGGCATGAAAACGCAGCTAATGATGAGTATAATCGTTTTGAGCGTGGTATCCCTCCTAAAAGTAAGGGAGATTATGCCTTTATTTTGCATATGATTAAAACCACTAAGCCGCGGAGTGGACGTGCTGCTATAGTAGTACCGCACGGCGTATTATTGTACACAAATAGTGATCTGCAATCACTGAGCAATAATCTTAATAGTAACTTCTCTGAGCAACAATCTGTAGGACAAGAAATATCAAGAACCAAACAAAATATGGAGCAATTAAGCTATAATATTAATTATATATCACAAAACTCTGCTTCTATTGATCGTAATTTAAATGAACCAGTATTAAACACAATAATTGCCAAAAATATTCCTGGAGTAAGTAGTAAGGAGCAAGCTGCTACCTGGGCTAAGACCCATCAAGCAGAGACTGAGAAAATAGCTTTAGATATAGCTAAAATTAATAATACTATACCCAAGAATTTAAGCTCTAAAGGTAGCTATCATATTCCAACTAAAGAAAATTTACGTTCAGATTTTGATCACAGTACCAAACAATTAAATGATCAAGCTAGTAATATTAATGACAGAAACAATGATATTGCTGATAAAAATATAGAACAAATACTACTGCAAAGTGCAGATAATAATGAAGTAGAAAAAGTCAAGACTCTTGAACAATTATCTGCTAAAGTGGAAAATAAGAGGATAAAGATTCAAGATGAATTTGATAACACTCCTGAATCAACGATTGTCAGGACAGCTCAAGAAATAGCAGATAATCTTGGCATTAGTGATAAGGCTATACAAAAAAGAAACATAAAATTACTAAATTACAAAAATAAAAAGAATTAAGGGTAAGTTTATGAACAATATTAAGAAATTAGCATTAATATTTACCTTACCACTAATATCTTTTCATGTTGTTTTAGCACAAAGTTCAACTAAGCCTATTAATACACAACAACAAATAGCTCAACAGAGCACTATTCAAGATCCAAATATTTTAGCTGAAGAATATTTTAATATTGGTAAGTCATTATATAAATTAGGTAAATATGAAGAAGCGATAAAAAATTTTGATCTCGTACTGCAGGAGGACAAGCAATTTATTTAAACAAAGCAACAAATAATAAAGCTGAAATTGAGGTTAATAAACGTTCTTTTGGAAAAATTAAAGGTTCTTTTGTTGAGATTAATAAAAATCATGAACAGAAGAACATAGCAATCAGTAAAGATGGTAATAATTCAACAAATAATGTAACAATTATAGCAGAAGGTATGGAAACCTCTTTAAGTATTGCAGAAGCTGGGATTAAGGGTAGCATTCTGTGTAGTTTAGGGGTAAATAATATAGAAACTATGAGCCTATCAAAGGTGAGAGAATAATAATTGCTGCTGATAATGACGGCAAAGACGCAGTATCAGTTAATACTGTAATTAAAGCACAGAAAGAATTAATTAGCAAAGGAGCTGTAGTTTCAATAATACGACCATCAGAAAAAGGTGATTTTAATGATATGTTAAAATCACAAGGAACAGAATCAGTAAGAAAGCTTATAGAGCCTGAAATAGCAAAATTAATATCAGATAGTCAAATAACAGAACTTAAATCATCATTAAGAGTAAATGATAATAGAACATCACAATTTCAGCCTATAGAATTATTATTTTCACAATTGAAAAATCACGATAATAGTGAACTAAATAATTTACAACAACAACTAAAAGCTTTAGCCAAGTTTGGCACAGCAGAGAATATCAATACTGCCATACAACTCTACAGAGAAAAAGGCATAGATTCTTGTATGCTCTACAGTCACAAGATTTGCATAGCAGCAATAGAGAAGAAGATACAGAAAGATTTACAAATTATGAAGAATAAATTTGATCCTAAATATAATCTTGGCGATAAAAGATTTTATGATATAGTAGTATATGATTTTCAAGGCAAAAGTCATCTTGTCCCTGAAGATTACTTAAATGCCATAGGCAGAGATAAACAAGTAATGCAGTATATAAGTCCAAGCTCAGAAATAGGTAAAGTAATAAAAACTGAGATAAAAAACTGCTTTGAGATCAAGCTAAACCAAGGAATAAGAGTTTAAGAGTACCATAAGTAGTGCTACTATACGAATCAAATAATAAATAAGTTATATGGCAAAAAAATTAAAACATGATACTTTAGTAAAGAAAATTCTGACTGAGAAGATAGCAGCCCAGGAATTTTTAGAACATTATTTGCCTTCAGATTTTAAGGATTTAATAGATTTAACAGAAATAACAGTAGAAAAAGAATCATTTGTCGAAGATGATCTAAAAAGAAAATATAGTGATATAATTTATTCGGTAAAAACTAAAGATACAGGACAAGATAGAAAACAAGCTTTTGTATATGTGTTAATAGAGGCTCAGTCTAGTTGTGATTATTGGATAGCATTAAGATTGTGGAAGTATATGCTACTGCTCTGTGAGCGTCATGCAAATAATAAGGATAAATTGCCATTAATTTGTCCATTATTAATTTATAATGGCTCTGAAATATATAATGCTCCGAAAAACTTATGGGAATTATTTGAAGTACCTAAGCAAGCACAAAAACTCATGATAGAGGATTATCGATTGGTAGATTTACAAAATCAGTCTGATGATGAGATAGTGAAGAAGAAACATCTTGGCATGATGGAGTATTTTTTGAAGCATATACACCAAAGGGATATGCTAAAACTATGGGATGAGTTTTTAAGTAGATTTAAACCAAGTCTAATAATGGATAAAGAATCAGGATATGTTTACTTAAGGTCATTTTTATGGTATACTGACTCTAAAGTATCTGAAGATAAACAATCAGAATTAGAACAAATAATAGTTAAACATTTATCAACAGAAGAAAAAGACGATATTATGAGAACAATAGCTCAAAAATATATAGATCAAGGTGTTCAGCATGGAATAGTTCAAGGTATACAACAAGGTATTGAAAAAGGTAAAGCTGAGGGGGTTCGAATAGGAGAATCTAAAGGTAAAGCTGAAATTGCAAAAAATATGTTATCTTCAGGTTTTGCGCTTGAGACTATATCTAAGGTAACTGGTCTTGATGAATCTTTTATCAATTCTCTTGCTAAATTTTAGTAATATTTTTGTATATGACAGTTTATTTCTTTATCTTATATAAAAATCTGTTCAAATTAGCGTTTTAAGACTATTTTTAGAGCGTTTTATATTTTTTTAGGTTTTTATTTTGATTATTTTTGTAAATTCATTTGCAATTTAGTAATTGGCACATTGCCAGCAAGTTTATGATCTGTCAACAGTATTCCGGACAGTTTTTTACGCACATTTTTGTATTCTTTCGTATTGTTACTGGTGATAGATAATCGTTAGCAGAATGCATTCTTATACGATTATAAAATACCTCTATATATTCAAATATAGCATGTTTTGCTTCCTCCCTAGTTTTAAATTTATGTTGATAAATTAATTCTGTTTTTATAGTATGAAAAAAGCTTTCAGCAACAGCATTATCCCAACAATTTCCTTTACGACTCATACTCTGTATAATACCATGTTGTTTTATAAGTTTTAAATGACTATCAGAACAATATTGGCTACCTTTATCAGTATGCCAAATAAGCTTTTTAGGTGGTTTACGTTGCCATATTGCCATTAGCAAAGCATTATAACTAAATCAGCTTTCATATTACTATTCATTGACCAGCCTATTACTTTTCTAGAAAATAAATCAATAACTGTTGCTAAATATAACCATCCTTCTCCAGTTGGGATATAGGTGATATCACCAACCCAATAACAATTAGCATTAGAAACTTTAAACTGTCTATCCAATAAATTAGGAACAACTTGCTTATTATGCTTAGAATCAGTAGTTGCTTTAAATTTATACTTAGTTTTACATACTAAGCCAGCTTCATTCATTAGTCTTATAATTCTCCTACGACTAACAATTATGCCTTGCCTCAATAAAGCCTTTTTAATGGGTCTAGATCCATAATTTCGTCTACCTTCCTGAAAAATAGCTCTAACCTTACAGGTTAATTCTCTATTCTCTTTATCCCTATTACATCCAGGATTATTTAACCACTCATAATAACCGCTACGTGATACCTTCATACATTTGCACATAATTGCAATTGAGAAATCATCTTGATGCTTCTTTATCCATGCATACCTTACAGGGACTCTTTTGCAAAGTACGCTGCAGCCTTTTTTAGTATATCACGCTCCTGTGTTACTATCACCAGCTCTTTCTTTAATCTTTTTAATTCATCATACAGATGTTCATCTGTTCTTGTTATTGATTCTTTAAATTGTTTAGAATATTTATCTATCGAACTATATAAAGTATTCTTACTGATACCTAATTCTTTTGCAGTCTGAATAACAGGTCGCTTCGATTCAGTTGCCAATTTAACTGCTGATTCTTTAAATTCACTAGAATACATTTTTATTTTTGTCATACTGTATTTCTTTTCTGTTAATATTGTCTCATACTAACTGTCCGGAATACTATAGCCACATCATTTTTAAAAGATTTCAATTGTTTGATAGGGGGGGGAATACCTTATAAAGAAAAATCCTATTATAATACCCCTTTAAATCACTAATTTAGTATTATGAGTTTTAGAGGTAAGACGTGTATAAAAAAACTTTTTTGTTATTTCAGAATTTTTATAGAGTAAATTTTACAAGAAATATGTTTACTCTAAAGAACGAATAAAAGCTTCATCAAGACCGGTTACACTAGAAATTAAAGAAACATTACAACCTTGAGCTAACATTTTTTTTGCTATCTCAACTCTTTCTTCAGCTTTTCCTCTAGCTTCACCAACTTGTAAACCTTCAAAAATACCTAATTCTTTTCCTTCTTGTTGCCAATGCTCTGCTAAACTTCTCATAAGCCTTGTTCCTATTTCTGGATTCAACTTTGTTGATAATAAATTCTCTAGCTCTACTCTATCATCTTGCTCTATCTTTGTCAAAGTATAATATAGTATCATTTCTAGATAATCATAACCTATCGTTATTTTGGTTAATTCCGGCAATATATCTGATATTTCTTGCCATCTCTTTAATAATTCCCTCTCATGTATATGTTTGAGAAAAAATTCTAATATCCCTGACCATATCCTTTGTTTAAACTCCTCATCAGGAATCTCATGGACATTCACTAACTGGTAATCATTAATCCATAATTCTTTTGCTAATTTGTTATTGGTAAATAAATCCCACAAATTCCTTGCAACATTATATTTCTCCTGACCATTATAAAATATCATCGGGTATATTAATGGTAAAGTCTTAACTTTAGGATTTTGTATTAAATATCGCTCACAAATATTAATCATATATTTAAAAAGCCTAAAAGCCATAAAATGATCTGCTTTTGATTGATGTTCTACAAGCAAAAATAAGTATCCGTCTTGTTTATCAAATTTGCATGAGAATAAAACATCAGAGATAGAATCTTTTAAAGAGCTTTCTACAAATGTGGTATTTTCCATTGCTAAACTAGGAAAATCTATTAAACTTTTAATATTTGGGGGCAAATGTGCATTAAAGAACTCATGGGCGACTAGAGGATTCTCGAGTGCCTTACGAAATATCTTATCATGCTTAGCTTTCTTCGTGCCTTTATCTGGATCACCCAGCAGGTTTCCTTGTTCACTCATATATTTACATTTTTTAACTTGATAAAATATTATTACACTACACTCTAAACTCTTATTCCTTGACTAAGCTTGTGCTCAGATACTTGCTTTACCGCACTTCTTATTTCTTTACCTATTTCTGAGCTTGGACTTACATATTGCATAACTTGTTTATCTTTATAATAACGGACTAAATAATTTGCAGCAACAGCAAATAAAAGCTCTAGCAAAGTTTGGCACAGCAGAAAATATCGATACTGCTTTACAAATCTACAGAGAAAAAGGTATAGATTATTGTACTGCTTATAGTAACAAGATTTGCATAGCAGCAATAGAGCAGAAGATACAGAAAGATTTACAAATTATGCAGAATAAATTTGATCCTAATTATAATCTTGGTGATAAAAAATTTTGTGATATAGTAGTACATGATTTTCAAGGCAAAAGCCATCTCGTCCCTGAAGATTACTTAAATGCCATAGGAAGAGATAAACAAGTAATGCAGTATATAAATCAAGCTTCAGAAATAGGTAAAGTAATAAAAACTGAGATAAAGAACTGTTCTGAGATCAAGCTAAATCAAGGAATAAGAGTTTAGAGTGTAGTGTAATAATATTTTATCAAGTTAAAAAATATAAATATATGAGTGAACAAGGAAACCTGCTGGGTGATCCAGATAAAGGCACAAAGAAAGCTAAGCATGATAAGATATTTCGTAAGGCACTAGAGAATCCTCTAGTTGCCCATGAATTCTTTAATGCACATTTGCCCCCAAATATTAAAAGTTTAATAGATTTTCCTAGTTTAGCAATGGAAAATACCACTTTTGTAGAAAGCTCTTTAAAAGATTCTATTTCTGATGTTTTATTTTCATGCAAATTTGATAAACAAGATGGATATTTATTTTTACTTGTCGAGCATCAATCAAAAGCAGATCATTTTATGGCTTTTAGGTTATTTAAATATATGATTAATATTTGTGAGCGATATTTAATGCAAAATCCTAAAGCTAAGACTTTACCATTAATATACCCGATGATATTTTATAATGGTCAGGAGAAATATAATGTTGCAAGAAATTTGTGGGATTTATTTGCTAATAACAAATTAGCAAGAGAATTATGGATTAATGATTACCAATTAGTGAATGTCCATGAAATTCCTGATGAAGAGTTTAAACAAAGGATATGGTCAGGGATATTAGAATTTTTTCTCAAGCATATACATGAGAGGGAATTATTAAAAAGATGGCAAGAAATATCAGATATATTACCGGAATTAACCAAAATAACGATAGGTTATGATTATTTAGAAATGATATTATATTATACTTTGACAAAGATAGAGCAAACTGATAAAATAAAACTAGAGAATTTATTATCAACAAAGTTGAATCCAGAAATAGGGACAAGGCTTATGAGAAGTTTAGCAGAGCATTGGCAACAAGAAGGAAAAGAACTAGGTATTCTTGAAGGCTTACAAGTTGGTGAAGCTAAAGGTATCCAAATTGGTGAAGCTAGAGGAAAAGCTGAAGAAAATATCAGAGTAAAAACAGAAATAGCAAAAAAACTATTATCCCAAGGTTGCAATATTGCTTTAATCTCTAGTGTAACCGGTCTTGATGAAGCTTTTATTAGTTCTTTAGAGTAAACATATTTCTTGTAAAATTTACTCTGCTGTTTGAAAAATCATTTATAAAAATTCTGAAATAACAAAAAAGTTTTTTATACACAGCTTACCTCTAAAACTCGTAATGATGTGTCAACACTTTTCCGGACAGTTGTTCATGCACATTTTTGTATTTCTTCATATTGTACTGGTGATAGATAGTCATTAGAAGAATGCATTCTTATACGGTTGTAAAATACCTCTATATATTCAAATATGGTATGTTTTGCTTCCTCCCTAGTTTTAAATTTATGTTGATACACTAATTCTGTTTTTATAGTATGAAAGAAACTTTCAGCAACAGCGTTATCCCAACAATTACCTTTACGACTCATACTCTGTTTGATATCATGTTGTTTTATAATTTTTAAATGACTCTCAGAACAATATTGGCTACCTCTATCAGTATGCCAAATAAGCCCTTTCGGTGGCTTGCGTTGCCATATTGCCATTAATAAAGCATTATTAACCAAATCAGCTTGCATATTATTACTCATAGACCATCCTATAATTTTTCTAGAAAATAGATCAATAACAGTGGCTAAATATAGCCAACCTTCACTAGTGGGCACATAGGTTATATCTCCAACCCAATAACAATTAGCATCAAGAACCGTAAATTTTCTATTCAATAAATTAGGAACAATTTGCTTGTTATGATTAGAGTCATTAGTAGCTTTAAATTTACGCTTAGTTTTACAGACCAAACTAGCTTCATCCATTAATCTTGCAATATGCCTCCTACTAATAACTATACTTTGCCTAGATAGTGCCTTTTTAATAGGTCTAGTTCCATAATTACCTCTACCTTCTTTAAAAATAATTTTAATTCTGTTGGTTAATTCATTATCTTCTCGATCCCTATTACATCCAGTATTATTTAACCATTCATAATAACCACTACGTGATACTTGCATAAATTTACACATAGCAGCAATAGAAAAATTACTCTCATGCTCCTTGATCCACGCGTACCTTATCGGAATTCTTTTGCAAAGTACGCGGCAGCCTTTTTTAATAGATCACGTTCCTGTATAACCTTATCTAGTTCTTTTTTTAATCTCTTTAATTCATCATACAGATGTTCATCATCTCTCATTACTTCCTTGGGTTTTGAATATTTATGAACCCAATTATATAGACTAGATTTTGTAATTCCTAGTTCCCTAGCTGTTTGAGTAAAAGGTTGCTTAGGCTCAATAGCTAATTTAACCGCTGATTCCTTAAATTCAGCTGGATATATCCTTGGCTTTATATCTGTCATTTTTATCCTTCCTGTTAATATCGTTTATTATTAACGTCCGGAATACTATAGCCATGTATCATAGTTATTACCTTCAAACTTAGCTTCCCAAAATGGTTCAAGTGCTGATTTAACAACAGCTTGCATACATCTATCCAAAATAATGGGTAAACCTAAAGGTCTAAGTTTGCCTTTTCTTTTGGGAATATACACACGCTTGATCGGTTTAACAGATTATAGATTATTATTTGCTAACTTCTCCATTAACAAATTCCTTTCTTTATCTGTATTAACAACTATTTTATCAATAACCAGGGCTTCTTCTTCCTCGATTGATTTGGGTAACACGTCTTATAGCAAGTAATTTATTTGATCTTGACTTTAACATCAATTTCTGTAAACTACGTACTAATTTTATGTTACCATTTGCAGATGCCCTATAGATACGTCTACTAAGATTATTAACCTTTTTATTAACTTCTTGCCAATTTATTGCATGCCAATAAATTGGCAAGAAGTTATTATTATTGGTCTTAATTGTTACATTTGCGTTTTGCATCTAACTTTTCCAAAATAATTCATAATCTTGTTTACTTACCTAGGGTAAATCACCAGTCTTAAGTCAGCATCATTGCTGATTAGCACATAGTGCCTATACACCCAGTTATTTATTCCTGTAGTCTTTCGACTTAGTGTCATTCGCTTTTTAAGACCTCTCTTACCTACTACCAGTTGCCAAGTAATAGGCTTACCACGTTTCACTAATCAAAGATGCGTTAAGTTGGTTACCTTCTGTATACCGGGGAACTGGCATTTTTAAAGAAGGTCGCGTCTTCCTTCTTACAGCTAAGCTTTTCAGCTTTTATCCCTATAACAGATATTATCCGGAGTTTCTGCTTTTATATTTACGATATTTTCCATACAAAGATTCACTTTCGTTTAACCAATTTTAACTTTACCTTGCCCCTATTTCCCATCCAGATTAGTAATTTAGTTAGGCTTCTTATTGCGCTTAGCACAAGATCGTTACCAACCTTGCACCGCAATAATAGTAATTAGGTCTAAATGCAACCTAGCCGCAATATACTTGCAGACTTTATTTTAGTGCCATCGTGTCGCAAAGCGGGTAGGTAGGCACCATATTGGTGCTTTCCTCCCAAAGAACCGTACAAGCGANTTTACTAACAGCTGCAATTAGTTGACCTCGCTTGCTATGTACTTGCCTATGACAGTTTGTATGCAATAAGCACAAATTGTTAATATGGTCAGTGCCGCCACATTTTGTAGGTCTTTTATGATGGACTTGCACATTTTCACCATTATCTATTAAATCTAAACAAACAAGACATTTACCTTCTTGTCTACGCCAAAAAATCTGTCTGGTTTTAAAGAAGTACTTTGGTTTACTAGCTTGACGTTTTTGCCAGTATTCCTTAAGTTCTGGATTATCAGGAGATGTTTTGCCTTTAACTAGAATATGCCTTTTGATTGCTGTCCATTGTAATTTCCATAGATATAGATCTTTACTTTTATCCATAAAAACCCAATTATCATTTCGTGCTTTGATTCTGCCCCAATACTTCTCCTTAATCCACCACCAGTATTTATTAGGATGTCTTCGACAAACAAATCTTGCTTGTCGCATCCACATCCACCGATCTAGTTGAGTAAAAGTTCTCTTAGAGATAACTTTGTTAAAATAACTGCACCATCCCATTATTCTAGGATTAAGATTGTCAATTACTTTATCAATTTCCCATGAGAAACTTCTTTTCCATTCTATCATCATTCGCTTTTTAAATGATTTTATAGTATCTTTGGATGGTTTAACTAGTAGTGTTACACCTCTTCTTGTACTTTTGGTATTATATTGACGAATATTAAATCCCAGAAAGTCAAACCCTTCCTTAATGTGGAGTATCTTGGTCTTTTCTTCTGATAATGTTAATCCTCTAATATTTAACCAATCGTTAATTATCTTCTTTGCTTTAATACAAGAGCTTTCAGATTTTGCACAAACTATAAAATCATCAGCATATTTTACTAAAGCATATTCAGATTTTGGATGGATGATCATATTTATCATAAGTTATGTTAAGTATGTCTTCCATTCCATGAAGAACTGTGTTTAAAAGTAAGGGACTGATTACTCCCCCTTGAGGAATTCCAACTGTTGTTTTGGTGAATTGATATTCTTCCATCACACCAGATTTAAGCCATGCTTTAATCCAATTTCGTGCTGGAAAATTTCCTATAATTTTCAAAAGATAATTATGATCAATATTATCAAATGCTCCTTTAATATCAGCGTCCAGTATCCATCCCCTGGTTGTGCCAGGGCAGACAAGAGCAGAAATTCTCTGTATTGCATCGTGGGTGCTGCGTCCAGGTCTAAAGCCGTAACTACTCCCTTCAAACTTAGCTTCCCAAAATGGTTCAAGTGCTGATTTAACAACAGCTTGCATACATCTATCCAAAATAATAGGTAAACCTAAAGGTCTAAGTTTACCTTTTCGTTTGGGAATATACACACGCTTGATCGGTTTAACAGATGATAGATTATTATTTGCTAACTTCTCCATTAACAAATTTCTTTCTTTATCTGTATTAACAACTATTTTATCAATACCAGGGCTTCTTCGCCCTCGATTGATTTGGGTAATACGTCTTATAGCAAGTAATTTATTTGATCTTGATTTCAACATCAATTTCTGTAAACTACGTACTAATTTCATGTTACCATTTGCAGATGCCCTATAGATACGTCTACGAAGATTATTAACCTTTTTATTAACTTCTTGCCAATTTATTGCATGCCAATAAATTTTCTCAAAGTTATTATTATCGGTCTTAATTGTTACATTTGCGTTTTGCATCTAACTTTTCCAATATAATTCATAATCTTGTTTACTTACTTAGGGTAAATCACCAGTCTTAAGTCAGCATCATTTCTGATTAGCACATAGTGCCTATACACCCAGTTATTTATTCCTGTAGCCTTTCAGCTTAGTGTCATTAGCTTTTTAAGACCTCTCTTACCTACTACAAGTTGCCAAATAATAGGCTTACCACGTTTCACTAATTAAAAATGCGTTAAGTTGGTTACCTTCTGTATACCGGGGAACTGGCATTTTTTAAAGAAGGTCGCGTCTTCCTTCTTACAGTTAAGCTTTTCAGCTTCATCCCTATAACAGATATTATCTGGAGTATCTGCTTTTATATTTACGATATTTTCCAAACAAAGATTCACTTTCGTTTAACCAAATTTAACTTTACCTTGCCCCTATTTCCCATCCAGATTAGTAATTTAGTTAGGCTTCTTATTGCGCTTAGCACAAGATCGTTACCAACCTTGCACCGCAATAATGGTAATTAGGTCTAAATGCAACCTAGCCGCAATATACTTGCAGACTTTATTTTAGTGCCATCGTGTCGCAATACGCAATACGCAATACGCAATACGCAATATATAAACTATCGTTTATTGTTTGCTGATTTATTGCTGATTCAATGGATGATGAAAAGCATTCATGCTAATGTAATGCAGGATTGAATATTGTTAGAATTAATGAATCATGGCGATACAGTTTGCAAGGATAGAAATAGTAAGTAGAAGTTCTGGGGGTAATGCTTGTTTGAAAGCTGCTTATAATGCCAGGCTGATTATTAAAGATGAGAGAACTAACATCACTTATAATTTTAGCAAAAAAGGCGATAATGTTTACCATGCAGTATTATTACCTAGCCACGTAGATCAGAAATTCAAAAATCCAAGTATCTTAATGAATGAAGTGGAAAGGAGTGAGAAAAGAAAAAATAGTCAATTATTAAAAGATGTAGTTATAGCTCTACCTGATGATAAGGAATTAGATTTAGATGATAGAATAACTATTACCCATAAAGGGACTGTTGCGAGATAATTTTTAATAGTAAAATGAGAGGAAAACAGATAAATAAATATTTAGCTCTGTCCAAATATTTTTAAAAAGAAATTCTGTTTAATATTGAGATAAAATTTATTCAATAGTATAGTAATTTAATAGAGATTTGTTTACAGAGTTAGGATTTTTATTAACAAATTTCTCTAAGCTATTAAAGTTGTTAAAACCACTAATCGTTTTAAATTAAAACATATGGCATTCATAAATTCAGAGAATTGATTTTTGGCAATTCCTATATATCTAACCCGTTTATTATCTTTTGAAAATACCCTCTCAAAAGGTGCTCTGATTTTCGTATAATATTTATCAAGGTCAAAATTCTTATCTTTCATATTATTTTTCTTTATTGAGCAAAGATGGAACCCCTTTTTAGCTGCTGCATTCTTGGCAGAGATTGTACAATAACCTTTATCAACATATGTAGCACCGGAGCTTGGCATAACATGCTTAAAACCTTTGCTATCAGTAACATTTGCAGGGGTAACTGCAACCTTATTGATCATTCCTGATTGAATATCGACACTCACATGTTTTTTATAACCATACCAAAATTTATTTGCTCCCTTACAGCCAATTTTAGCTTGTTTATCCTTTACAACCTTAGGCAGAGTCTCATTATTCAATTTATCATATTTTTGTGTTCTTAGTTTATCACGTTCCTCCCAAAGATTAGCTTTTGAGATTAAATGAGAAGCATCTACAAAGGTAAATACTTCACCCATATAGCCTTGTGCTCGTAGTTGATCTCGGAATTTTACAAATATTTTTGATAGTAAATTAGTGCCTATTTTTTTACGTATTTTACTAAATACACTATAATCAGGCGTCTTCTCTGTAAGAGCAAAATCACAAAACCATTTTGCCGCTGTGCTATCAGCTAAATAACGTTCCAATTCCCGATCCGATAAGTCTTCCATAAATTGCAGCAGCAAACATTTAAACAGCCTCACTATACCATAGCCTTTATAGTTAGCTTCGCATTCTACTGCTAATAACTCAGCTTCAACTGCTTTAAAATTGAATAAACTTTTGAATTTACGATATTGATGATCCACACTTATTAACTCATCTAAACTTACCATTATCATTTGATACTCAGACATATGAACATATTTTTTGTTTTTTTTAATTATACCTGCTATCCTCTCATCTCGCAACAGTCCCAGTATATAGTTTAGCATCAGCTACCCTAGTATAGCTATCAAATACCTGAGAATAAACCTTACCTATACCTTTGAAATTACCTACATATAATACGTATCCTGACATCCTAAATAACCTGGATGCTGCGTCTCAATTTCTCCATGAGCTTCTTTTTCATTACGACGCTTCTCTAGCACTTGTAATTGAGATTCAGTAAGAACAATACCATCCTGAGCCATCTTTGCTTCTAATGCTTTAAGCCTTTTACTGATATTGTTTAAATCATTACGTAACCAAATTGATCTCACTCCTCCAGGCGATACAAGTATACCGCTCTTCTTAAGCTCATTTTATACTCTTAGCTGTCCATATGCTGGATATTCTATTGCCATATCCATTACTGCTTTCTCTATCGCTGGATCAACTCTATTCGCTATTATTGGCTTTCTTCGACTAATTTCATACAATGCCTCTTCGCCACCAGTTTCATACAGTTCTTTAAATCTGTAATAACTATCTCTACTATAGCCCATCGCTTTACATGCTGACTATATGCTACCAAGACTCTTAGCTAGTTCTAGTAACCCTATTTTTGGCTTTATTATTTTTTGATTTAAGTTCATTTTTCATCTCCATTTAATAATTAATTTATTTTACTAAATGTAAGATTTAATCTCAACTATTACATATAATAACACAGTCCCATTCTCTCCTCTTACTCCACAATAACGGTAAATTGTTATTATGCAATAAATATCTTTAATACTCTTTATTATACCTAATTGAATTTACTTAACTATAGAATGCTATTCAATTTTATTGCAGTGATGCTTTAATAGTTTTCTCTTGATTGTTAAGATAATTTAATTTATTGTTAAGATGTAATTTCTCTGCTTGTTGTTTAGCTTTACCACAATATTCCAAAGCTTTGTTGAAATCGCCTTTGCTAAAATAAACATCTGAATAAGTTATATAAAAAAGCATTTTTATCATGTCATCAGATATTTGCTCAATTAAGTTATTGTATTTATTAAACTCTATTATTACTTTATCCACTTGGTTAGTTAAAATAAGTAGTTGTCCATACAATCTAATTGATAATAAAAAACCTCTAGTTCTATTAGCTGCCTTAAATAAAATCATTGCTTCTTGAATTGATTTAATAGCATTCTCTATTTCTAGTGTATTTATATTAGTTTTATCTGTTTTTTGACTTTTCTCTAAGACAAGCTTGGCTTTATGATACACTAATCTTGCCTTCAATATTTTCATATCATTGTCTTTTTCTGAATTATTTATTTTTATATTATTGTACTCATCAAATGCTTTATTTAGTTTTTCTTCAGCCTCATGATAATTACCGATTTTATAAAAATATGCTGAATATAAGGCTAGCATTTCACATTTTAACATTTCTAAGCCGTCAATTTTCTGCAAATATGCATTAACCTGATCAAGTATCTTTAGAAAATCTTTATACTTTTCTTGATAATAGTAGATTGTAGCCACCATCAAATCCATTGTCACAAGATTTTCATTATATTTATCCTGAAATTGAGTTTTAAAGTGCTGACTAGTTTCAATAATTTGTTGAAAAGAATTAGTTAGTTTAAATTCTTGCTCATTATCTATAAAAAATTGTAATAGGGATTCAAACCACCTTAAATTTAAGGTAGGATACATATTATTGTTTTTATTTAGTATCTGATTGAACTGATGACGTAAAACTGTTTGTACTAGACGATGGACGGAAATATTATTATCGTCATCATAATTGATCATGGAATATTGCCATAATAGAGCAATATGTTTATTTAATGTTAATTCTGGCGATGATAAATCAGGATGAGCAGTTTGCAGCCATGTAAGCAATAGTTTTCGAGAGATTTTGTCTGGTGCTAAGTAAGCACATACTATTAAAAGTTCAATAGCTATTGGTGGTTCATTGTTAATTCTAGTATCTCTAACAATTTCATCTAAGGTAATGTTCCAGGTTACTGCCACTGGGTAGCTATAATTATTTGTCTCTTCTAAAAAAGAATTATCTGATAATAATTCTGATTCATACTTCTTGTAAAGGCCTAAATATTCTGGAATAGTAATATGTTTTTGCTTAATATAAGCACTAGCTTGTACTAGTGCTAAGGGTAAATATCCTAAAATTTCTACTAATTCCCTTATAGCATTTTCTTCTTCTAATGCCACATTCCGCTGTATTAAAGTCTTTATTGTTTTAATAGATTCTTCTTCTGTCATGACGTCAATGGGCAATATTGAAAATTTTGTTGGCCAATGACGTTGACGAGTTGTTAAAATTACATGTCCCCCAGTTTCTGGTAAAAATGGTGCAATTTCACGATAGTTATTTACGTTATCATAAACTAAAAGCCATCCTGGATTATCAACTAGCCATTGTTTAACATAAGCGATAATGTTTTCTTTTGTATAGATGTTTTCTGTATATCCTAATAGCTTACTGAATTCAATATATTTATTATACAAATCATCAATGTTCTCTGCAGGAAACCAAACTTTAAATGTATACGGATGTTTTGTGTGCGTGACATATTGCAAAGTTAATTGTGTTTTTCCAATTCCTCCAAGTCCAGCACATGCACTAATTGCCAAATTACTTATTTCTTCTGGTGTGTGATTCTGACGTAATTTATTGTGTAAATTATTCAATAATTTTTCTCTACCAACAAAAACATTATCTTGTCTAGGTATATTCCAAGTAGTCAAATTCTTAGGAAATATTATTGATTCTTGTGGTTTAAGGTAGGGCATTTCTGCTTCTTGACTTTTAACCGTTGTTCTAACAGCTGGGTCAAATATTAAAAGATAAGTACTACAAATAATCAAAACCAATACACCAACTATTGGTAAATAAATATTCCTAACTTTAGCTTGAATATTTTTGTCTGTCAAATAGGCTTGAGTGGCAACTGAACTAGTCTGATTTGACATAATATTATTATATCTTTCCCTGAACTCAACAATAATATTCTCTACATTTGTATTAGAAAAAACTTTTGTGATAATTTCTAAAAAAATAAAATTATATTGTTTGGATAGAGAAAGATTAATATATTCAAAATTAGTTCGTTTAGGTAAAAATTCTAAACCTTGTTCTTCCTGTGTTGTAAGGAAAAATACTTTAGATATATCCTGATCATTAGACATAACAATAGATTGTCGTTTAGGTATATTAGTTTTATTTACAGATAAAACATAGATAGTACATTGCTTTTTATCTTCGCCATGTGTCCCCTTATGCATGAGAACTATAGGAACATTATCAGAATATTCTCGCAGTTCTATAAAAACTGTTATGCCTACAAGTTGTAAATCCCTACGTATCTTATAAATTACCCAGTTTAAATCATTGTTTCCTAGCATCTGCAAAACAATAAAAAAAGATATATTATAAGGCTTTGTTAATATTAAAATTTCCTTTAAGTTTTTTTTAAATTCTTGTTGAATTAATAAACTTAAATAGTAACTTTGTATTAGTTTATATTTATCGGACTTTTCCATAAAGTTTATAATGCCCTCTCGGACATTTGTTCCTATTTTCCGTTTGATGTTAGAAATATGACTTTCAATAGTTCTTGTCTCAACCTGTTTATCCTCATTTGATAAAAAATTAGCTACTCCTTTTATGTTCTTCCCATGCATAATGCATGCTATTACATCTATTTCTCTTGATGTAAATCTAATATTGTTAATTACACGTAAATGTTTTGCATATATTTCTTGCGGACACATAGCCTTTATCTTCCATAAAATCTAATTTATTTAAACTATTATTATTCTATAAGGTTAAAAGACATCGTCATATATGGATCAGTCAAAAATGCCTTCTCTCACATGATCGCTTCTCTTATCAATTACCAGTTACTACCTAACAAACCGTCTATCGACTCTTCCCTTAATTCTTGACTTATTTTAATTCGCTATTCACGTTAAATTATATAATTGTCCTAATAGGATACATTTAAATAACAATCACTCGCTATAACCAATCCTGCCTAAGAGTCTGTCTTGAAAGTGGATTGATAACAACAATAATACACTAATTCATAACAAGCAGTTTAAAATCTATATAAAAAAACAGTAATTTTGCTAAAACTTGTAAATTTTTTATACATAAAATAGTACTAAAGTAACATGTTGAAGTACTATGTAATTAGATAATTAGTCTTTCAAGACAGGCTCTAAGTCAGATCTCAGTTTACTGTTCTTTAAATAATTACTTACTTGATTCCAGTTAATTATTTGTTCTAACTTAAGTACGTTATCTTTACTTAATCTGTCTCTTCCAGCAACTGTAAATATATCCATTCTAATAATTCTTAATGATTATAATCTCTTCATTAATATCTACTTTCTTATTATTGACTACTTAATTCACTTATTTTCAGAGGTCTTTAATAGATAAATTTTTACATTAATATCTATGTGTTTTTTACTTATGTATAATACTTACTGTTTTTTTAAGAGTTGTAATAATTCTAATTTAAGTTTTAATACATTCTGCCAGATTAGTAAGGTCAGGGAGTTAAATTGCACTTAAGTTACTGTAAAATAATCAGCTTTTTCCCTCCATAAATTTAAAAGTAAAGTTCCAAGAGTTATATCTCTTTATGGAGTTTAGTGTACTAATGTGGAGTTAATAGTTAATTACAGGGATCAAAAGCTGATTATCTTATAACAAACGTATTATAATTTATTATAAATGTTAATTATGCAAGGTATAAATACTAATGATTTACATAATATCATAGCTGCTATTAGCACTAAACTATATAAAGCTAATATAGCTACTGAAATACATTACAGATTAAAATCCCCTTGTTCTGTTTTAAAGAAGATATTAAAAAAAGCTATCGCTGTGAAAGAATTGAATGACCTAATTGCTTTTAGGATTATAGTTAATAAAAAAGAAGACTGTTATAAAGTATTAGATATTATTTACAATATTTATTCTGTTGATGTAAAGAAGTTTAAAGACTATATTACTAATCCTAAGGATAATGGATACCGTTCCTTACATGTCATAATTAATATCTATAAACGTAATATAGAAATACAAATACGTAGCAGAGAGATGCATAATACAGCAGAATTTGGTACAGCAAACCACGATGAATATAAAAAGACACAGGAAACAAGATTAAGAAAGTTACTCTCTAATGATAGGTTTAATACAGCTTATATTAATACTAACATCAATAATGCCTATAATATTTTGAGTCGGTTTAATTGGACTATGTCACAACTCCTTGCATATGAGCAGATACTTGAGAATCTTTGTCATAATTTGAATTGCCGTAACGGAATATGCGAAAAGCGAAAAGTGGACTATCCATCGGATGGCTCTAGCCTCTACCTTCATGTGGAGAAACTTTAGTTTGAGAAAGTCATAGTCATCCTATAAAATTAGGAAAAAGGTTCGTGAAATAATAGACCTCCTGCGAAAGAGATTGGATTGAATTAAGTTAAAGGAAAATAGATAATGTGAACAAAAGCTTAAATTATCTAAAGTTGAGTAAATACCCAAAAAATTTGGTACAACTAGCTGGTGTAAATTTAAAGATTTAGAGAGATAGTAGAACGGATTAGACCTGAATTTAAAAAGATTGAACTCAAGAAAAGATGTCATGGTAGAATATCACATTTACCTTTAATAGAAGATAAAGTGTTATGTGTATATTAATATCAGCGAACTGTTGAAAAAGTATTTTTGTAGTCATTTTGTTTGTATAAACTCATCTCGCAACAGTCCCATTTTCTACAGTTTCCTTACAACATTCCCTCTCAATATATCAAAGTATACTGGAGGCATTATGAACCTACAACACCAACGTATTGAAGAGCTGTGCCGCTTTTTAAACCTTATTCAGATATCTGAAAATTATCTTGATATTGCACAATCTTCTAGTAAAGAAGACTCAAGTTATATGGATTTTCTTGAGTCAATATTAAAAACAGAGATGTTGGCACGGCAGAACAGGAGTAAGTCAATACTTACCAGAATGGCAGGCTTTCCTGCTATCAAAACGCTGGATGATTTTGATTATAATTTTGCTACAGGAATAAAACGCAAGGTTTTAGAAAGTCTAAGGTCTCTATCTTTTATAGAAAGACAAGAAAATATTATTCTTCTTGGTCCTTCTGGAGTAGGAAAAACCCATATAGCTATTGCCCTTGGTTATGCAGCAACACAATGCAGAATCAAGACTAAATTTACTACAGCTGCAGATTTGATGCTTGTACTTAATGCTGGGCTAAATCAGGGAAACCTAGACTTCTATATTCAAAAGAGTCATACTACCATATAAATTACTTATAATAGACGAATTTGGGTATCTGCCGTTAAAACAGGAACAAGCTAATCTATTATTTCAGGTTATAGCAAAGCGTTATGAGAAGGGTAGTATAATATGTAATAGTTGAGATTAAATCTTACATTTAGTAAAATAAATTAATTATTAAATGGAGATGAAAAATGAACTTAAATCAAAAAATAATAAAGCCAAAAATAGGGTTACTAGAACTAGCTAAGAGTCTTGGTAGCATATAGTCAGCATGTAAAGCGATGGGCTATAGTAGAGATAGTTATTAC
>NZ_LT978482.1:1921-179950 GCF_900243065.1 Rickettsia fournieri | reverse complement strand
CTACTGCTAATAACTCAGCTTCAACTGCTTTAAAATTGAATAAACTTTTGAATTTACGATATTGATGATCCACACTTATTAACTCATCTAAACTTACCATTATCATTTGATACTCAGACATATGAACATATTTTTTGTTTTTTTTAATTATACCTGCTATCCTCTCATCTCGCAACAGTCCCTATATATAAAAGGACCTTGATCTTTAGTTTGCATGGCTTTAGATGGAACTATTAAAGCCGCTTGTTCGATGTAAATCGTTAGGGATACACGAACACACTGTCCCGGCCATAATATTTCGTTTTGGTTAGGTAGTGTTGCTTTAACTTTGATAGTGCTGCTATTTGGATCAATCGAATTATCGACAAAAACGATCTCACCGTCTTTAATTTCTTGGTCGCTTACGGAAATCATTAGATTTTTGAGATTTATTAATACGATCGAGATATTTTTCAGGTACGGAGAAGCTGACATAAATAGGCGAGCTAGTATTGATAGTTACTAGACGCACAAAATCCGGCGATACTAAATCACCTATATCCACATTACTCTCACTAAGTTTACCATCAAAAGGAGCTACTATTTTTGAATACTCGATTTGTAAATTAGCGTCTGCAATAATTGCTTTATCGCGTTCCACGGTGGCCCTAAGCATATTCATATTAGTTAGCATTTGTAAATACTGCTCCTCCGAAACGGCTTTTTCCTCGTATAAAGCACGATATCTTACCTCTTCTTTTATAGCATCTTCAAGGTTATAAGTATCACTTAGTAAATTTGCTTGTGCTTGCTGTAATTGATTTTGAAACGGACGAGAATCGATTTCATATAATAAATCACCTGTTTTTACTTCTTGTCCGTCATCAAAATTTACACTTAATATTTGGCCCGTAACTTGAGATTGAATATCGGCACTTTGGTAAGTTTCAGCTACTCCTGCAAGTGCTATCACATCAGGTACGTCTTTTCTGATAACTTGTGTTACCTCAACCGGAGCTGCTATAGTGATTTGTTTACTGCTTTTATGATGATGTTTTATTACCCAAACCACTAATATTACTATTAGTACTAGTAATGTTATCAATATCAAATTCCGCATTATTGTTTTAAGCATTGTTATTTGCCAAAATCAAAAATAGGTCCTGCTATGTTGCCGCCTACCTGCCAAGTCTCAGTTGAGTTAGTAAACAGAGTATTAAGTTTATTGCTACCGAATCCTAATAAGCATGTTAAAGAAATTTGTGGAAAATAAGTAGCTTTTATTGTTTTTAAGTTTACATCTGCTGCTAGTAAATTCTGCTCTGCTGCTTTAATATCCGGTCTTTGCTCTAAAAGCTCTGATGGTAATATTTTAGGTAATACCGGTAGAGCAGGGAAGTAATCTATTGGTTTATCACTATAAATTAAGCCGTTTACTATATTTTTAGGAATTCTACCTACTAAAATTTTTAAAGCGGTTTCCTGCTCATGTCTTTGTTGTGTTAAAGGCGGCAATGATCACTTAGTAAGTGCAAACTCGGAAGCAGCTTCACTAACCGATATTAAATCACCTACGCCAAGATTATATAATTTCTGATTTAATTTATAAATTTCCGTTTGAGCCTCAATTAGCTTTTCAGTGAGATAGATTTGTTTGTCTAATGCTAAAAGATTAAAGTAACTTATAGTGACGTTACTTATAACTGATAAACGTACCGCTGCCTTGCTATACTCACTTGCAAGGAAAGTTTTTTTAGCCGATTCGCTAGCGTTGGCGGCTGCCTCCATAAATCCAGCTCGTAATTAAGCACGCTTGCTAGCCCAAAATTATTAGAGAATTTCGGTTCATTCGGTGCTTTTGTTTCTTTACTGTTTTTTGTTCGATTTGTTCCGCCTTGTAAATTGATTTGTGGAAATCTATAAGAATTAATAAGGGTAAGCTGTGCTTGTGCTGCTAGCACATTACTCATTGCCAGCTCAATATCGGAGTTACCGGTTAAAGATTCTTCGATTAGGTTATTTAACACCGGATCGTTAAATTGCAGTCACCACTTGGAGGATGCATTATTATTTTGTTCTAGAGAATAATTATTCCAAGTAGTAGGTAATGAGAGTTTAGGGGGAATATTATCGTGTTTTGCATTACAACCACATAGAAGAAATGATGAAATCGATAAAACTAGAATATATTTTAAGTAAATGAAAAATCGGCATACGAAGTTCATAGATTAGGTTCATTAAAATAAATTCATATTACTTAATATTAATTATGAATCTTTAAACCGTTATGTCAATATAGACTATTATTTTTTCAACTAAATATTTTTATAATTACGTAATAATGTTGCTACAGCATATTTTAGAAAGCTTGATATAAGTGAATTTTACAGGATTCGCTTGTGTTCACGTATTTTTATAAGCTGTGTAGGCTCACCCTTAAATTCATCTTATCTGAAGCTTTCTAAAATATGCTGTAACTTTTCAGAAACAACTTTAACGTCATAATTTTGTTGGAGAGTAAGGTAGGCGTTTTTAGAAAATTCTTTTGCTTTTATAGGGTTCTCTATTAGATAGACAATTTTTGCTGCTAAATCTTCAGCAGAGCCGGCTTTACAAATAAGCCCATCTTGCATGTCGTTTAAGATTGCTGCAGGCCCTTCAGTATCTGTACTAACGATAGGCATGCTTGCCTCCATTGCTTCAAGCACTATAATTCCAAACGGTTCATGAAGAGACGGTAAGCAAAAAATATCTATTTGTTTAAAGAATTTATCTCTATCGTTAACCCATCCCGTAAATGATATTTGATCTTGTAAATTAAGTTTATGTGCTAAAGCAATTAAATTATCTTTTTCCTCGCCGCTTCCACCTATAATTGCATGAAGATCATATTTTTTTTCTTTTAAAATTTTGATAGCTTTAATAAAAACATCAACACCTTTCTTAGCTACAAATCTTGCTAGTACACCAATTACGACAGGTTTTCTATATGTTTTATTTGGAATAAAGTCTTTAGCAATATTTATCATATTCGGTAGGATGCATATCCTAGATTCGGCAAAGTTATTTTTTAGTAAAAATTCTTTCATATGATGAGTCAAGGCAATAACAAAATCACATTTACGTAGTCCTTTTAAACTATAATTATGAGCGATACCGATTAATTTTATATTTTGTGATTTAGCAAATTTACTAAAATTTATTGCTCTATTACCGTGTGCTATAATTATATCGGGCTTAGTCTTATGAATTATATACTTAAGAATAAGTACCGAGAGTAAAGCAAACGGTACTATATTAGGTAGTTTTAAGCTTTGTTTGTGTAGAAAGGAATTTATTTTTGCCTTGTAAGAAGTGATATTTATAACCTCAATTTTTTGCATCTCTAAAGCAGTGCTATAATCTAAAAATGCTTGTTGAATGCCACCAAGGTCACGACTTAGCATAATATTAAGGATCTTCATTACTTTAATTGCTCGATTTCTTTTTCTGTTAAACCGGTAAAATCTATAATTTTATCTAAAGGTTTATTTTTTGCTAACATTTTTTTAACTATAGAAATTTTTTGTCTTGCTTCCCCTTTAGCTTCAGCATCCATAATTTTCTGCTCTTCTACGGCTAGATTATCCATGTCGGTTTTTATCATTTTTTCATAAGTATTTAACTCTTTTTCAGACCAACTAGCTTGATCCAAAGCATAAAAAGCTTTTTTAATAATAAAATCATGACCTATCAAATTCTCCATTTCGTCTAGAGTGCTTTCATGTGCATGTTTAAAGAAATATGCCCATTTTTCTTGAAGGTTCTCTAATTGATCTAATTCTTTATTAAATTTCTCAAGCTCTAAAAAGATAAAATAAAAATCTTGTAGGTCGTTCTCATAAGTTTTAGTATCAAGTAATCTATGATCTGATCTCCAATCTTTTTTATCGGGCAATAAAATAAAATCGGCAATAGCTAAGAATATTACTCCTCGAAGTTTTGCATATACTGCCATTTTTTTTATGATCTTCATCTTCTTTTATTATTTATCTTGAATAGGCCTTTGCTGTATAAAGCTGAGCTCGTTTTTCAAAACCTGGATGTTTGCTGACCTGCATCTCTACAATAAATTGAGTACCGTATTTATCTCTACATAATACATCAACTATAGATTATCTATAAGTAGCGATATCGGGATCTTAGATTGTTTTTAAAAAAGTAACTGCGGTAATTACTTCTTTTCCCGTATAATCTAAAATGTTATTTAGAAAATGAATAAGTATATCCTTATTTTTTTCTGTACCGAAAATTTTTAAAAATGCATAGTTATTTTTAGGGTCTAAGAAACGTGAAATTAGCATAATAGTCTATATTTTTATATATCATCACTTCATTATAGCAAATTCCAAGAAATTTGCTATAATACAATTTCCTAATATGTAAAACATTATGATTAGTAAAATTAATTTTGTAAAAATGCATGGTCTCGGTAATGATTTTGTTATTGTTAACAAACGAGATTTATCAAGTTCATATGATTTATCGCAGTTAGCAAAAAATATGGCTGAGCGTCATACAGGTATCGGTTGCGATCAGTTCATTATTTATGAAGAGCATAATGATTTTTATGAAATGATTATATATAACATAGACGGCTCTAGTGCTAAATTATGCGGTAATGCTACAAGATGTTTAGCCAAGTTAATTTATCTTGATACGGGAAAGCAAGATATTACCGTAATGGTAGGCAATAAAAAATTGCTATGTAATGTCAATGATGAAAATAATATTAGCGTTAATGTAGGAAGCGTTAGTTTTAATGAAGCTTGGATGCCAAGTCGTGATAAAGTTTGGGAATTTGCAGAGCGTTATATGATTGATTTAAAGGAAACTATTTGCGTTGATATAGGTAATCCGCATGTAGTTATTTTTAGTAAGTTAGAACCTCAAGATCAAAAAATTGTCGGTGAACAATTGCAGGCTAAGGAATTATTCGCAGATGGGGTAAACGTTAATTTTGCTGAAGTAAAAGATAATAAAATCTATTTATCCGTTTGGGAGCGGGGGGTAGGGTTAACGCTTGCTTGCGGAAGTGGAGCTTGCGGTAGTTTTGCTGCCGGTTTAAAGCGCGGTTTTATCCATTCACCAAGTACTATAGTCTTTAAGCACGGTAACCTTACTATGAAAGAAGAAAACGGTAATATAATAATGCAAGGTGCAGCTACGCTTGTAGCACGTGGGGAGTATTATTGTGAGCAATAATTTAAGACAAGACGTAGTAACATTTGGCTGTAGACTTAATATTTACGAAAGTGAGATAATACGAAAAAACTTGGAATTGTCGGGTATCGATAATGTAGCAATATTCAATACTTGTGCGGTAACTAAAGCAGCTGAGAAACAAGCAAGACAAGCTATACGCAAGGCTAAAAAAAATAATCCTGATTTAAAAATTATTGTTACCGGCTGTAGTGCTCAAACAAGTCCGCAAATGTACGGTAATATGCCGGAAGTTGACAAAGTTATAGGTAATGAAGAGAAGTTATTACCTAATTACTACCAAATTACCGATGCAAAAATAACAGTTAACGATATAATGTCGGTGAAAGAGACGGCAAGTCATTTAGTAAGTAGCTTTGACGGTAAGTCTCGTGCTTTTATTCAGGTACAAAACGGTTGTGATCATTTTTGTACTTTCTGTATTATCCCTTATGGTAGAGGAAAAAGTAGATCAGTAGCAATAGGAGCTATAGCAGAGCAGGTAAAGCATTTGGTATTAAACGGCTTTAAAGAAGTAGTTTTTACCGGTGTCGATGTCACGGCTTACGGTAGTGATTTGCCAGGAAGTCCAACATTCGCACAAATGATTAAACGAGTGTTGAATTTAGTCCCTGAATTAAAGAGGCTTAGATTATCTTCAATAGATGTTGCAGAAATAGATGATGAACTTTTTGAGCTTATAGCTTATAGTGAAAGGATAATGCCGCATTTTCATATTAGCTTGCAAGCAGGCGACGATATGATATTAAAACGTATGAAAAGACGTCATAATAGAGCAAACGTAATAGAGTTTTGTCGGAAGCTGCGGGCAATAAGACCGGAAGTATCTTTTGGTGCGGATATTATAGCTGGTTTTCCGACTGAAACCCCTGAAATGTTTGAAAATACAAGAAAATTAATTTCAGAAGCGGAATTACAATATTTACATGTTTTTCCTTATTCGGAAAGAGAAGGAACGCCTGCAGCACGTATGCCACAAGTACCTAAAAATATAAGAAAAGAAAGGGCAGAAATTTTAAGGCAAGAAGGGCAAAACCAGTTGACCGAATTCTTTAAAAAACATATAGGACAGAAAGTGGAGTTATTAGTAGAGAATAATAATATTGCCCATACCGAAAATTTTATTCCGGTAAAGCTAGATAAACCTTTAGAAATAGGGCAGATATTTAAAGCGAAGTTGGTGGGGATAGAAGAGAATTATATGAAGTGTATGTTGGTTTAACGTCATTGCAAGGAGGTATTGTTGTGTAGATACTGAAGGTCGTCATTGCGAGGATCCGTAGGTGACGCGGCAATCCAGAAAATAATTAAAAAAATTCTGTAAATCAGAATTTTTAACTGGATTGCTTCATCAATTGCTATGCAATTTCCTTGCAATGACGGATAAATAGGTCCACGCAACAATGCCCGCTCGCAATGACGTTCTACCGTACAATAAAAAATCAAAAACAAAAAAACAATCATGGAACATATAGAAACAATATTAAGGCTTGCTGAGGACAAAATCTTATTAGTACAAAACTTAAAAGCTCTGCAAGAATATAAAGTAGAATTTTTAGGCAAGAACGGTATAGTGACCGGTGAGCTTAAAAAATTAGGTAGTTTAAATGAACAGGAACGTAAAGAATTTGGCTTAAAAATCAATAAATTAAAAGATAAAATACAGAATATAATAAAAGCAAAAGAAGAAATTTTAGAGGAGCAGGAACTAAATTTTAAACTTGCTGCCGATAAAATTGATTTAACAATCCCTGCACGGAGATATAAACAAGGTTCTATTCATCCAATAACACAATGTAGTGAGGAGTTAATACAAGTATTTTCGCAGTTTGGTTTTACTATAGAAAACGGACCGAATATCGAGAATGATTTTCATAATTTTACCGCTCTCAATTTTGAAGATGATCATCCCGCAAGGCAAATGCATGATACTTTTTATTTGAAAAGTCAGGAAAATAATAAGCCGCTGTTATTACGTACTCATACCTCAACAGTGCAGATTAGAGCTATGAAAAACGGCAAACCGCCTTTTAGGTTTATAGCACCGGGTAGGACTTATAGATCGGATTCAGATATGACGCATACGCCAATGTTCCACCAAATAGAAGGGCTTGTTATGGATAAAAATATCAATATGGGACATTTAAAATATGTTATCACGGCATTTATAAAAAGCTTTTTTGAAAATTCTAATATTGAATTACGTTTTAGACCCAGCTTTTTTCCATTTACCGAACCTTCTGCCGAAGTTGATATTCGGATAAATAAAAACGATAAATGGCTTGAGGTCCTCGGTTGCGGGATGGTTCATCCAAACGTGCTTAAAAATGTTGGTATCGATAGCAGCGAGTATCAAGGTTTTGCTTTTGGGCTGGGAGTAGAGCGTTTTGCAATGTTAAAATATAATATCAAAGATTTAAGACAATTTTTTGAAGGAGATATGCGTTGGCTTAAACATTATAATTTTGGGAGCTTTGATATACCGAATTTAGCAGGAGGGCTTACGAAATGAAATTTACGTTATCATGGTTAAAACAATTTTTAGAGACATCGGCTTCAGTTACTGAAATTGCCGAAGCCCTAACAGCTATTGGCCTTGAAGTGGAAGAGGTGATAGATAAAGCGGCGGAATTACAAAAGTTTGAAGTAGCATATATTACAAATATTAAACCTCACCCGTCAGCTGATAAATTAAAGCTTTGTGATGTTGAGACTAAAAGCGGTATGCTGCAAATAGTTTGTGGTGCGCGTAATGCAAGAGCAGGTATAAAAGTAGTACTTGCAAATATCGGAATAGAAATACCAAACGGCAAATTTAAGATTAAGGAATCTGTTATTAGAGGCGAAAAAAGCTGTGGTATGCTTTGCTCTGAAGAGGAATTACTGCTAGCTTCAGAGTCTGAAGGGATTATAGAGCTATCTGAAGATGCCGTAGTTGGAGAGAATTTTACTAAATATTACGGTTTAGATGATCCTATATTTGTTATTAACGTTACTCCTAATCGTGGTGATGCACTTGGAGTTTACGGCATCGCAAGAGATTTAGCAGCTAAAGGAATAGGAATACTTAAAGAGCTAGAAATTTCGGCAATAAAGAGTACATTTATTTCTAAAATGAAGCTTAAAGTGCAAGATAAAGAAGCCTGTCCGTTATTTACTTTTAGAGAGATAAGAAATTTAAAAAATAAACCAAGCCCTGATTGGTTACGGAAATTATTAAAAAATGTTGGGGTAAAAACTATTTCAAGCTTAGTGGATGTAACAAATTATATTTCCTATAGCTTTGGGCAGCCGATGCATGCTTACGATGCAGATAGGATAAAAGGGGGAATTACTGTAGCACGTCATTGCGAGAAGCGTAGCGACGAAGCAATCTCAGGACAACAAAATGAGATTGCCACGGCTGCTTTGCAGCCTCGCAATGACGTAGCTAAATGCCACGCCCTAAACGGCAAAGAATATTTACTTACAGAAAATGATTTAGTTATAAAAGATGAAAGCGGTATTCAAGGTCTGGCTGGTATCATTGGCGAGGCTGATAGTAGTTGTACTGATAGTACGACTAATATAATACTCGAGGCTGCTTGTTTTAATGCTAAAATGGTTGCAGCTAGCGGGCGAAGATTCCAAATTGATACGGATGCTAGATATCGTAATGAGCGTAATATCGATAGAAATTTTACGGAAAAGGCTTTGGATATAGCAACTAATCTTATTTTGTCAATATGCGGAAACGGTGAAGTATCGGAAGTAGTGAAAGTCGGTGAAAAAGAGTCACAAAAAAAACCTTTAGATTTTTCAGCATGTTATTTAGAAAAAATTACAGGAATTAAACTAAATATCAAAGCGATAGAAGCCATATTAAATAAACTAGGATTTATTACGGATGTTAAAGGTAAGATTATAAAGGTAATAGCTCCTTCTTGGCGTCACGATATAACTATTTTAGAAGATATAGCTGAAGAAATCGCTCGTATTTACGGCTATGATAAAATAGAGAGTATAAAATTACCCGAACTAGATCAAGATAATAATAAGCTAAGAGCGCATAAAAGAATATCTAGTTTTAAAAGGATATTAGCAAGCAAAGGCTATGATGAGGTAGTAACTAACTCTTTTATGAGTAGTGAAGATGCAAAGTTGTTTGCTGAATTAAAAGAAGAGTTATTTTTGCTTAATCCTATTAGTATAGGAGACAATTATATGCGTCCTACTATACTGCCGAATTTGTTAAGTATAGTAAGTAAAAATCTAGCACGCTCTATAAAAGATATGGCTTTTTTTGAAGTTGGACCAAGTTTTATAGATTTAAATACGGAAGCAACTTATTTGACGGCAATTATAAGCGGTTCATATAATAATAAAAATCCTCATTCGCTTGGACGAGGCTATGATGTTTTTGATCTTAAAGGCGATTTAGAGTTGGTAGCTGATTATGCAGGACTATCTATAGATAAATGTATAGCAACAAATGGGACAGCATTGCCACAATATTATCATCCAACTAGAGCAGTAAATATAGGGCTTGGTAAAAATTTATTAGGTCATTTTGGGCAGATACACCCTAAAATATTGAAATATTACGATATTAATCAGGAAATATTTGCATTCGAGCTAAATATTACGAATTTGCCGTTGATAAAAGCTAAATTTGGTAAAAGAGACGAATTTGCAGTATCGGATTTCCAAGCTAATTTTAGAGATTACGCATTTATTGTTGATCAAGATCATAGAGTCGGTGAAATAATATCATATATAAATAATTTTAATAAAAAGCTTGTCAAATCAGTTATATTATTTGATATTTATAGCGGTGATAAATTACCTGAAGGTAAAAAATCTATAGCGGTTAAAATAGAGCTACAAGCAGATGATCGGACGTTATCTGATACTGATTTAAATTCGTTCAGTAAAGATTTAGTTGCTGCCATCTCACAAAAATTTCAAGGAACATTAAGAGAATAACAATATGTTAAAATTAATAGTTGAAACAAAAACGTTAGTTCAGTCCCTAGGGTTCGCAAGTTCCGTTGTTGAAAAACGTAATGTAATACCTGAATATGCAAACATTAAATTATCGGCAAAAGACGGCAATCTAGAGCTTAGTTCTACTAATATGGATTTGTACTTAAGTCAAAAAATAGCAGTACAGGTAGTAAGTGAAGGTGAATGTACCGTTTCTACGAAAACTCTAAATGATATAGTCCGAAAACTTCCGGATTCCGAGCTTACATTAACAGATCTCGGTACAACGGGACTTGAGATCAAAGGAAAAAATTGTAAATTTAATTTATTTACTTTGCCGGTTAGTTCTTTTCCTGCAATGGATAGTATTAATCCTGAAGCAAGTTTTAAAATTTCCTGCACGGATTTTGCTAAAATAATCGAATCGACAAAATTTTCGATTTCTTTAGATGAAACTCGTTATAATTTAAATGGTGTTTATTTACACATAAAAGACAAAGAGTTTTGTTCGGCAAGTACCGATGGGCATAGACTTTCGATTTCATGGGTAACATTAGAAAAACAAATAAAGAATTTTGGAGTTATATTACCGCAAAAAAGTGCAGAGGAAATTTTAAAAATCGTTAAAGATCCTAAAAATATAAATGAAGATATAGAAATTTTATTAAATAGCAATAAGATTAAATTTATATGTAATGAAAATACTATTATGCTATCAAAGCTTATAGACGGTACTTTCCCTGATTATAGTACTTTTATTCCGGAAAGCAGCAGCTCAAAATTAGTAATTAATCGAAAAATGTTTGCAGATAGTATAGAAAGGATAGCGATAATAACCGTTGAAAAATTTAGAGCAGTAAAATTATCGTTATCTCGTGAAACCTTAGAGATTAGTGCCGTCGGTGAAGCAAGAGGTAACGCAAAAGAGGTTATTAATTCTTCACAAGATAAGGAAAGTTTTTATGAATATAATAGTGATGAGTCTTTAGCTATAGGCTTTAACCCGCAATATTTGGAAGATGTCTTAAAAGCAGTGAAATCGGATTTAGTAGAACTATATTTTTCAGATGTTTCAGCACCGGTACTTATTAAATTTCCTGAGAATCCTAAAGATACTTTTGTCGTCATGCCTGTTAAGGTGTAAGTTTTATGAGAACCGGAATATATAAGCATTACAAAGAAAAATTATATTAAGTTATAGATACTGTAAAACATAAACTTTGCAAGAGTTATATGATAATTTCCAGCTTTTGGGTAAGGCCGCTTGAAATGTTTAACGAAAAGGTTTTATTACACGGCAAAAATATTCCACGTTTTGAATTTATTTCTGAGAAATAATTAAATCTGCCCTATGTCATTCCCGCGTAGGCGGGCATGACATCGAGTGGGTTTTTTGAGCCATATAACAATGCCAAAGAACGGTGGGAAGAAATATTTTTTGACTAATAGCTAAAGCTTCTCTATTATTTACCTCAAGCACACTAATTAAATATTGGTTATGAAGAAAATTATCGGATTATTTTTTGTAATTATACTTAGTGCAATAAGTACTAGTATCTTAGCGGGTGATTATCCAAAAACAGAACGAGAGCAGAAATGGGACGAAGTAGGTTCTATAGCAGGTGAAGAAGGATTAGTTTTTAGACCGGGTAGGGTTAAGAATGAATCTACTAAAGCTGTAGGAGGTTCAGTTAATAAATATCTCTGGCAAGCAGCATTAGAGACTATAAGTGTCGCGCCTCTTGCATCAGCCGACTCAAACGGCGGCGTGATTATTACGGAATGGTATAGCCCACGTTCTAATCCTAATTTTCGATTTAAAATAAATATATTTATTAAAGACGATGTAATCAGCCCTGATTCAATCGAAGTGAAAGTATTTGAAGAAATGCTTAAAAATAAACAATGGGTACTTAATGAAAACACCTCAAATCTTGCTATCACGCTTGAAGATAAAATTTTAAGAAAAGCTAGAGATATATATATTAATAGTGTGAGGTAATAACAGTATTGCCGTCATTGCGAGGAAATTACGGGGTAATTGACGAAGCAATCTCAGGATATTTGATGAGATTGCCGTGCAGTCTACGACTGCTCGCAATGACAATGCAGTATATAAATTAAAAAAATATGAACCAAATAGAACAAAAATGGCAGTACATTTGGCAAGAAGAAAAAGCTTTTGAGGTATCAAACGCGAGTAGCAAGCCAAAATATTACGTACTTGAAATGCTGCCTTATCCTTCCGGTAAAATCCATGTAGGTCACGTACGCAACTATTCTATAGGTGATGTTATTGCAAGGTTTATGACTATGCAAGGTTTTAATGTGCTTCATCCGATGGGCTGGGATGCTTTCGGGCTACCTGCCGAAAATGCCGCAATAAAAAATAATTCTCACCCAAAAAAATGGACATATTCTAATATCGAGAATATGAAAAAGCAGCTAAAATCTATGGGCTTTTCTTATGATTGGTCTAGAGAGATAAATAGTTGTGATCCTGAGTATTATAAATATGAGCAGAAATTCTTTTTAGAGCTTTATGAACGAAATCTTGCTTATCAAAAAGAATCATTTGTTAATTGGGATCCGGTTGATAATACCGTGCTTGCGAATGAACAAGTTGTAGACGGGCGTGGTTGGCGTTCAGGTGCAATAGTTGCAAAACGTTATTTAAAACAATGGTTCTTAAAAATCACCGATTATGCTGAAGAATTATTAAACGAAATTCAGAATTTAAAAGAGTGGCCTGAAGCTGTTCGGTCTATGCAAGAGAAATGGATAGGTAAATCGATAGGTGCTAATTTTCATTTCAAAATTAAGGATAATGAAGAGACTACTATAGAAGTATTCTCAACCAAACCTGAAACCATTTTTGGTGCTAGCTTTATAGGAATTGCCTTTAATCATCCAATAATAGAGCGGTTAGTTTCTAAAACACCTGAAATACTCGCTTTTATAACTAAATGCTCGCATATTACAAGAAGTAGCGAACTAGAAAAGGCTGAAAAGGAAGGTGTATTTACCGGTCTTTTTGTTACTCATCCTTTCGATTCAAATATAGTTTTACCGGTTATTATTACTAATTTTGTGCTAATGGATTATGGCACTGGTGCAATATTTGGTTGCCCTGCTCATGACGAACGTGACCATGAATTAGCTGTTAAAATGAATTTATCTATTAAACAAGTAATTAAAGCAGATATGGATGTACAAAAGACCGCTTATACGGAAGATGGAATTTTAATTAATTCGGATTTTCTAAACGGCTTAACTAGTAACGAAGCAAAACAAGAAGTCATCGGAGAATTTGAGAAACTAGGCATAGGTAAACGCAGCGTAAATTATCGTCTAAAAGATTGGGGGATTTCAAGGCAGCGCTTTTGGGGATGTCCTATTCCTATGATTCACTGCGAAACTTGTGGCATAGTGTCCGTACCTTACAAAGACTTACCCGTTACTTTACCTGATGATGTAAATTTTGATGGTCACGGTAATCCGCTTGATCATCATCCTAGTTGGAAACATGTTAATTGTCCGAAATGCGATAAGCCGGCTGTGCGTGAAACCGATACTTTTGATACATTTTTTGAATCATCTTGGTATTTTACGAGATATTGCAATAGCAATGCTACAGAGATGACTGATAAAAAAGCTTGTGATTACTGGCTACCGGTCGATAAATATATAGGCGGCATTGAACATGCGGTAATGCATTTATTATATGCAAGATTTTTCACAAAAGTAATGAACGAACAGAATTACGTAAGCGTTCGAGAGCCTTTTAAAGGGCTATTTACTCAAGGTATGGTGCTGCATGCCACTTACAAAGATGAACATAATAATTGGTTATATCCTGAAGAAGTAGTGAAAAAGGGTAATGAATTTTTTCATAAAGAAAGCAATAATAGAGTAGTGCAGGGACGCATTGAAAAGATGAGTAAGTCTAAAAAGAATCTCATCGATCTTGAGACAATGCAAGAGCAATATGGGGCAGATGCTATTAGGCTTTTTGTACTGTCCGATAGTCCGCCTGAGAAAGATCTAGAATGGTCGGCAAGCGGTATTGAAGGCTGCTCACGTTTTATTAATAAGCTTGAGTATATGTTTAAGGCAATAGATTCTTTAAAAGATGATGTGAATAGCGAGATTAATAAAGAGCTTAATAGGTTAGTACATTTTACAATAAAGCACGTCGCCGAAGATATAAAGCATTTTGCCCTAAACAGAGCAATAGCACGTATGCGCGAGCTTTCTAATGTTATATCTGCTGAAATATCCAAAGATAAAATTGATGTTAAAACCGTAAGGCATGGCTTTAATGTTTTAGTACAGCTACTAAATCCTTTTATCCCGCATATTACGGAAGAAATTTGGCAGAAGCTTGGCAATAAAGAGCGATTATATAATTTGTCTTTTCCTGCATTTGATGAATCAATGCTAGAGTTAGATACATATATTATGGCAGTGCAGGTTAACGGCAAACTCCGTGACACCTATGAGTTTAAAACGTCCGTAAGTGAAGATGAAATAAAGCAAGTTACCGTCAGTCTGCCAAAGGTACAAAAGTTCTTAGAAGGGAAAGAGCCGAAGAAGATTATCCTCGTTCCTCGTAAAATTGTGAATATACTAGTTTAATTTGGAAAATTGGCTACGTCGTTTTGGTAAGTCTTCGGATGCTCACGTATTAAGTATACGCTCCGCTCCTCGGCTTACAGACTCCTTGCTCTTTCCAAATTAAACTGCGTCTATCTACTTTTCATTTATCAGAAGTATATTATTTTTTGAATCTGTCATCCCGCGACTTGATCGCGGGATCTAGTTTAAAATGCTAAAATTATGAGTACTTTAAGTTGTTTTTAAATACCGTGGTCAAGCTGCAGTATGACACCTAGCATACTTTTATTGTATTACCACCATACTAACCCAAAAAAAGTAGTAGTATGACCTAAAACGACCTCCTTATGTTTATCTAATGAAGCGTCATAATGCTGCTTCGTCTCATTTATAAAATTACTGCAATTATTATGGTAAGTACCTTTTGAAGCACCCTTATAACTCTGATAAGATGAAGTTTCATAATGCCTCTTCTCTAAGGTAATAGTAAATATTGTTTATTAGCATTAATACTTTATCTATTATATAATTAGGCTGCCTACCAAAATGCGGCAAAAACACCGCCATCAATACTTAAAGTGTCTGCTTCTGTTTCACAAGTTATAATCCTAGTATAACAGAGGTTTGCTATACTATCTAGACTTAGATTTAAATCTGACTCTGAATCTAGCACGTCTATTTTTTTCTATTAGTCATAAAGATCCCTTTTTAGTTACTAATTAATTAAACTTTTTGTATAACTTGCGTCTAAGGGTAAATTTGTATGTCAATCCGGTACTCACATCCTCACGTATTTTTATGTATGCTGCGGTGGCAAGTGTTTCCGTGTTTTCTTCAAATCCTTCCTTATTAGCTACATTATGCAATAAGTCTATTGTAGGCTCAGTAATTTAAAAAAATCAATTAGCTACTAATAGACTGTCTGTAATAAATTTTAACCGGTAATTTAATTTTTTTTTGCTGTAAATTATAAGATTTTTTTGGAATAGGAACTGCTATTTCTGCAAAAATCTTCAATTATTAATTAAAATTTATTACAGATAGACTATTAAATAGTGCGCCTGATTTTATACCTGAAGTCAATAAATGGTATTAATAAATTAATGCATGAAAATATCGATTTCATTCCAACCGATAAGGTCTAAATTAGCTCTTATCGGTAAAAAACGGAAAATATCTTGGGCAAGTTCATACCTATTTTCTTTAAGTAGCATTTTTTGTAAAATATCTTTTAACTGATGCAAATAAAGCACATCTTTTGCTGCATATTCTTTTTGTTCTGAAGATAAATTATCCGCACCCCAATAGGAAGATTGTTGTTGTTTTGAAATATTTATATTAAGCAATTCTCGGCACAAATCCTTAAGCCCATGACTATCGGTATAAGTTCTAACTAGTTTTGAAGATATTTTAGTACAAAAGATATTTTCTAAATCTATATTTAAATATTTTTTTATGGATGCTAGATCAAATCTAGCAAAATGAAATATCTTGCATCTAGTTTTATCTAGTAATAATGCTTTTACATTAGGAGCTGTATAATCTTGATTTGTAAAATGAACAAGATGAGCTTCACCATTGCCATTACTAAATTGTAGCAAACATAGTTTATCTCTATGTAGATTTAGTCCCATTGTCTCGGTATCTATAGCTAGATCTCCTTCAAGTTCAAAATTATTAGGTAGGTCGTTTTGATAAATTTTTATAGTCATAAATGATTTTTAATTCCTTTTAATCAATAATGTTGTTGTGCGGATCGAAAAACGCGTTCTGTGTCATACCGTGGCTTGACCACGGTATCCAAAAAAAATTAAAAAAGACTGGATCCCGCGATCAAGTCGCGGGATGACAACAAAGTTTTGTTATTGGTGATTAAACACCTGCTCATTTGGAGCAGCTACTCCTAAAACTTTCTTTGCTTGTTCTTCTAACATATCTTTATTTAGAGATTCCGTTCGAAGTAATTTGACGTTATGCTCAAGTTCTACTCTTTCTGCTCGTAAGCCTTTTAGTTCATCATAAGCTTTTTCAAGCTGCCTATTTACTTTTAAATATGCAATAATCCCTTTGTTACCATATATGCAATGAAAAACAAAATATCCAAGCAGTAAAGCTAAAAAGATATTTAAAATTATTTTTTTAGAATGATTATTTAAATGTATTATCATAAATATATCTTCATAAGAAATAATATCAGAGCGGTTAAAATAATACTATCAAATCTGTCTAGCACTCCTCCATGACCGGGTATTATATGACCGCTATCTTTAATATTAAATTTTCGCTTAAAATATGAAATAAATAAATCACTTAATTGAGCTATTAATGCTAATATGCAACTAATTATAAACAAATAAATTTTATTTGAAAAATAGTAATTTTCAATATGAAAGTTTGGTATAAAACTAACTAATACCGCAACTAAACCTGCTGATAATACTCCCGTCACTAAACCGCTCCAGGTTTTTTTAGGACTAAGTTTCGGAGCAAGTTTTGCTCCTTTAAAAGTTTTGCCGCCAATCATAGCGAAAGTATCTACCGACCACATTATGCAAAAATAAAGCATAATAAGCCATCTATTGGTATCTTCCATACTTAAAAATATTAATAGGCTTATAGGAATCGGAATAATAATTAGCCCGATTAATAGATCAGGAATAGAAGAGTAGGTCATATTATACCATTCACTTAACATTCCCGTACCTACTAATATCATTAGAATATAGAATAAAGGCTTACACCATAATATAGCTACGACAAATAACGGAACTAAAACTATACCGGACAGGATTCTTAAATATATGTTTGATTTTTGTTTATCTTTTGCCAAATGTTCTTTTTCTTTTTGAGTAATCATTTATAGCTTCTTGTATATCATATTTATTAAAATCAGGCCAATATTTGGGTGAGAAATATAATTCAGCATAAGCTGCTTGCCAAAGCAAGAAATTACTGATGCGATAAACCCCGCCCGGTCTTATTAATAAATCTACATCCGGCATTTCAGGATCATATAAAGCGTGTTGTATATCGCTGTCACTTACTGCTTTTTTACCGCTTGTAATAATTTTTGTGCAGGCATCAACTATTTCTTGACGACTTCCATAACTAAAAGCTATACAAAGCGTTATTTTATTATTATTTTTTGTTAATGCTATAGCATTATTTATTTGTTTTTGCAATGAGCTACTTAATAAATTAAGCCTACCTATTACTTTTATTTTAACGCCGTTTTTATGTAAATTATTTAATTCGGTTTTTAAATAAATACTTAATAATTTTATTAAGAAATCTACTTCCGTGCTTGAGCGTTGCCAATTTTCTGAAGAGAAAGTATATAAAGTTATATAAGGTATGTTAAGGTTAATAAACTCAGGCAGTAATTCACGAATTTTATCGGCTCCTGCTTTATGCCCTTCAGATTTTGTTAAGTTATGCTGATCTGCCCAACGAGCATTACCGTCCATTATTATTGCTAAATGTTTTATGTTAGTCATTATTTTATATTTTAGATGTTGCTGCATGGATCGATTTTTCCGTCATTGCGAGCGACTGCAAGGAGTGTGGCAATCTCATGAAACAATATAAAATTTCTGAGATTGTCACGCCCTCGGCTTTGCCTATCCTTGTAATGACGATTTGGTATCTACACGGGAATGACATCGGTAGTCATATTTTAGGTATTTCGATTCTTACCGATAGCCCGCCTAAATCCTTGCTATCTTCTAAATAAATAGAGCCTTTATGATCGTTTATTATTTCTTTAGTAATAGTAAGCCCAAGTCCTACGTTACTTGCATTATCAAGCTGTCTTGCTTTATCCGATCTATAAAACGGTTTAAATACAAGGTGTGTTTCCGTATCATCTATACCGGGACCGTTATCCTCAATAATTATAGCTACGGTAGATGAATTATCTTTTGAGGATATCTTAATTTTAGTTCCATATTTTATAGCGTTACCGATTAAATTAGACAAGGCTCTTTCAAAAGAATTCGGCTTAATGCATACTTCTAGTTTATCTAAATTAGTAGATTTTATAAATTCAATATTTACATGTGACCATTTGTTAAAAAAACGTTCCATCCAAGGTAATAATAAAATGTCTTCAAATTCTTCTTTACTTTCACCTTTAGCAAAATCTAAATAAGAATTTATCATTTGCTGCATAGTTAATATATCTTGTTTTAACCCTTCTATTTCTTCGCTTTCTTCCATCAATTCAAGTTGTAGCTTCATTCTTGTTAAAGGAGTTCTAAGGTCATGAGAAATCATAGCAAGCATAGTGGTTTTTTTAGTAATTTGTTTTTCAATACGAGCTTTCATTTTTAAAAAAGCAAGCCCTGCTTTTCTTATTTCTAAGGCTCCTGAAGGTTTGAAATTTTTTCCTTTTAAAACACCTCGACCAAATTTATCCATGCTATCCGCAAGAGTGAGTATTGATTTAATTTGATTTTTGGAGAAAATAATAGAAACAGAAAGTAATATAACAGTTAAAGATATAATCCATAAAACAAATATATATACTGTAGGATTAAGTAGTAACTTTGCAGGAAAAGTAATATATAATACTCCATCTTTTAATTCTAAAAATACTTCAATTTTATTTTCCTTATTTAGTTTAACTATATTTTTTTCATGGATTTTTGTAGCTAAAATATTTTTGAATATAGTTAAAGGTTCACCTAATTTAGGCTGTTTTATAGATAACTTTTTATTAAGCTGAAACTGATAAGATAAATTAAGATAATTTTCCGATAAATGGGTTATCTCTCTTGAATTATTTCTATGTTCTTTAATCAATGATTCTATTTCATTGATAATAATAGTACTAGTATAATATGAAACATTATACCAATGACGATCGTAAAACAAAAATATAGCAACGATTTGTCCTATTAAAATCGGAATGATTATAATAAACATAAACCGTACAAATAATGTTCTCGGTAAAGCATATTTCAAAGAGCTTGATACAAGCGAATTTTTCAAGACTCGTCTGTGCTCACGTATTTTTATACGCTGTGTAGGCTCGCTTTTAAATTCATCTTGTCTGAAGCTCTTTGAAATATGCTGTAATAATTTAGATATAAAGTGCATAGCCCTCATTACGCACGGTTTTTAAATATTTCGGCTCTTTTGGGTTGTCTTCTATTTTGCTTCTTATTCTTGTAATTTGTACATCGATAGAACGCATGCTAAGCCCTCCCATTATTTTTGACAGTTCAAAACGACTAGTAGATTTACCGGAATTTTTTATTAATATCTCAAGTAATTTTTGTTCAGTAGAGCTAAGAGATACAATTTGATTATTCTTGGTAAATTCTTTTGTATCGGAATTATAAAAATTATTGCCGAATTTAATTATATTCGTTTCTTTTTTAAAGTTATTATAATTATTGATTAAGTTATTTATCCGAAGTAATAATTCTCTCGGTTCAAAAGGTTTAGTTATATAATCAGAGGCACCGGCTTCAAGTCCTTTAACACGGTCATCGGCTTCCGATAAAGCAGTAAGCATAACTATAGGAATATTATTACCGGCATCCCTTATAGTAGTAGCAAAATCAAGCCCTGTTATTTCAGGTAACATAACATCTAAAATAATTAAATCATAATTAGAAGTTTTTAATAGATTTTTAGCTTCTATGACTGAACTTGCCGTTGATACTAAAAACGCATTTTTATTTAAAAATTGCTTTAAAAGTGCTAATATTCTGCTATCATCATCAACGATTAAAATATGTGCTTTGTATGTATGCATGTATACTCGTTTAATTTAAAAAAATTGTATTTCACTATTGTCATCCCGTGGCTTGACCACGGGATCTTATGTCGCAGGCTGTGTTCTGAGATCCTGCGATCAAGTTGCGGGATGACGTTAAATACTACTGGATTCCCGCTTTCGCAGGAATGACATAAGAACTACGGCCGTATAGCTCATGACGATTGACAATACTTTAATATAAATATAGGTTAATGACAATGATAAAACTAGAGCAAATTGTTTGGCATGTTTGGATTAACGGTGATTTAGTTCCTTATCAATTTGCAAGGATTCATGTTTTGACTCATAGCCTGCATTATTCAGGATCGGTATTTGAGGGTGAGAGAGCTTATAACGGCAAAGTTTTTAAACTAAAAGAACATACGGCAAGATTAATAAAATCAGCAGAAGCATTAGGTTTGAAAGCACCTTATAATGTAGACGAGATAATAAAAGCTCATGAACTTGTAATAAAACAAAATAATATTAAGGATGCATATATAAGACCGCTTATTTGGTGCGGAGACGAGTCGCTAAATATCACTAATCAGTATTTATCTACTAATCTTTTGATTGCTGGTATTCCATCTATGCCGAGGTCTTTTGAGAAAGGTATAAATTTGCATGTAAGCCGCTGGCGTAAAGCAATGCCTGATAGCACCCCGGTACAATCTAAATCCGCAGCTCAATATAATATGGCAATAACGAGTAAAAAAGAAGCTAAGGCTCTTGGCTATGATGATGCATTATTACTTGATTATGAAGGGTATATTGCTGAATGCACTACAACAAATATTTTCTTTGTTAAAGATAAAATATTATATACTCCAATTGCCGATAGGTTTTTAAACGGTATAACAAGACAGACTATTATTGACATTGCAAAAGATTTAGGTCTAGAAGTAAAAGAAGAGCGTTTAAAATTAGAGCAAATAGAGGATTTTACCGGATGTTTTGTTACAGGCACGGCAATTGAGGTACAAAATATTGATTCTATAGATCTTGGCAATAAAAAGATTATTTTTGATGATCATAAAATTGCAGATCGTTTGAAAGAAGAGTATAGGCGTGTTGTTAGGGAGTAGAAGAAACATCATTGCGAGGAGGTATTGCCTTTGTATGGATACCGAGTCGTCATTGCGAGCAGTCGTAGACTGCGTGGCAATCTCATGAAATAATAACAAACTCCTGAGATTGCTTCGTCGAATTACTACGTAATTCTTCTCGCAATGACGATTTAATAAGCTAAACAATTAAAATCAAAAAAATCATGCATAACATATTTAAAGGTTTAATTACCGCACTTATAACACCTTTTAAAGATAATAAGTTAGACTTATATGCTTTAGAGAGAATTGTAAAACATCAAATAAAGCATGAAGTCGATGCAGTATTAATTGCAGGCTCAACGGGAGAAAGTAGTAGTTTAAGCTTTGAAGAATATAAATTATTACTGCAAACTAGCGTAGAAATCGTTAATAAGTGTATTCCTATAATAAGCGGGTGTTCATCAAATAATACTACTTATGCAAGAGCACTTGCAGCGGAATCTACAAAAATCGGTGTAGATGGTTTTATGGCTAGTCCACCATCTTATGTCAAACCTACCCAACACGGGATTTATAAGCATTTTGAAGCATTGCATGAAGCGTGTAATCTACCTATTATGTTATATTCAGCTCCAACTAGAAGCGGAGTAGATTTTTCTGATGAGACAATATTGAGACTTAGCAAGCTACCGCGTATTTTAGCATTAAAAGATTGTGGTGTAGATTTAGAACGTCCATTGCGGATCAGAGCAACAGTTAAAAAGGATTTCAATATTTTAACCGGTAATGATGAAGTAGTCTTAGCTTTTAACGCTCAAGGTGGGGTAGGGTGGACTTCTGTAGCCTCTAATATTGTTCCTAATATATGTAAAGAGCTATTAGAAAAATGGAATAAGAACGATACTAAAGGAGCATTAGAAATCCATCAGAAATTACTACCTTTATATACAGCATTATTTGTAGAATCTAATCCGATTCCGATAAAATATGCTGCACATTATTTAGGTTTATGTGAAAATGAAATTAGACCCCCATTAACTGAAGCAAGCGATAGTGCCAAAAAACAAATTGAAAACATCATAACATCACTATCTATAAAAATATGACCGAATATAAGAAAGTTATTGCACAAAATAAGAAAGCCCTTTTTAATCATTTTATTGAAGAAAGATTAGAAGCGGGTATTGTATTAAAGGGTAGTGAAGTACAGTCTCTGCGTCAAGGCAAAGCTTCTATAGAAGAAAGTTATGCGGCAGATACCGGACATGAGGTATTTTTGTATAACTGTCATATTGCAGAATATGAAAAAGCGAATAGATTTAATCATGTTACTCGTAGACCGCGTAAATTATTGTTGCATACTAAAGAGATAAAGAAAATTATCGGTAGAATTAGAATAAAAGGCTATACGCTAGTAGCTCTTTCTATGTATTTTAATAAAAAAAATAAAGTGAAAGTTGAACTTGGTATTGCTAAAGGTAAGAAATTACATGATAAAAGAGAGTCAATTAAAGAAAAAGACTGGAAAAGAGATCAGAGCAGATTAATAAGACAGAAGTAATGGACTTTGCTACACCGGATGACAAGCCGGCTTTGTTACATAGCTCGTTTTATGTCATTCCCGCGAAAGCGGGAATGACATATAGAATTACTTAGACTTTAGGAAGATATAAAATTTTTAAAAAAGGTATTTATGCAGCATATTATAGGTAAAATATTGGTTATATTTATAGTTGTAATAGGAGTTTTATTTGTTTTCAAAACAATGAAAACTTATTCTACAAATCCGGTTTCCGTTGAGGTTAAACAAAGCGAAGATGCAAGAAAATGTGAAGAGGAAAGAGTACAAGAAATAATCAAAGATTATTTGCTTAAAACTCCGGAAATAATAATAGAATCAATAGAAGGGTTGCAAAAACGTAAAGTACAGGAAAATGAGACTAAAGTTAATAACTATCTAAAAGATAATAAGTTAAGTATTGAAGATAGCACAAGCTTTCCTGTTATAGGAAATAAAGACGGTGATGTAACAATAATTGCTTTTTATGATTACAATTGTTCTTATTGTAAAAAAGGCGATGTTTCTATAAATGAATTATTGCAAAACGATCCAAAAGTTAAAGTTGTATTAAGACCGCTTCCTATCCTGGGAGATGCTTCCGAATATCTTGCAAGAATAGTTTTAGCCGTTTATAAGGTTAATCCAAGTAAATTCAAAGCTGTTCATGATGAATTAATAAAAATAAGAGATGTTTCTAAGGAATCTATAAAAGAATTATTAACTGAGAATGGCTTAAATGCTACGGAAATTGAAGAAATTGCCGATAGCAATGAGATTAAAGATTTAATTACTCAAAATATGAAAATAGCTAGAAGTCTTAGAATGCAAGGAGTACCTGCGTATATAATCGATTCAGAATTAATACCTGGGTTAATAGATTTTCCACAATTACTAAATATAGTTAAAGAAATTAGGTATAATAAGAGTTCTTAAGAATTGTTGTGTAGACCAGTAAATGCTTTTTATGTTATTCCCGCGAAAGCATTGTTGCATGGATACCAAATCATCATTGTGAGGAACGAAGCGACGTGGCAATCTTGTCAAACATCCTGAAATTGCTTCGTCAATTACTTACGTAATTTCCTCACAATGACGACCTTCAGTCTCCACGCAACAAGGCCTAGTAGGAATGACAGCAATTGCTCTTGAATAACTTTAGCCTTTATTTAGTAAATCTAACATAGTTTTACCGATATCGGCAGGGGATCTAGTGATAGTTACGCCGGCACTTTGTAGAGTTTCAAGCTTATCTTCGGCACTTCCTGTTCCTCCGACAATAATAGCTCCGGCATGTCCCATTCTTTTACCTGGAGGTGCTGTAATACCTGCAATAAAGCTTACTATAGGTTTCTTGATTTTTGACTGCTTGATAAACTCAGCGGCATCTTCTTCTGCATTACCGCCAATTTCACCGATCATAATAATTGCTTTTGTTTCATCATCTTTCAAAAACATCTCAATACAATCAACAAAATTAGTGCCGTTAACAGGATCGCCGCCTATACCAACACACGTAGATTGTCCAAGTCCTACTGCTGTTGTCTGTGCTACTGCTTCATAAGTTAGAGTACCTGATCTTGAAACAATACCTATCGTTCCTCTTTTATGAATATGCCCAGGCATAATACCGATTTTACATTCACCCGGTGTGATAACTCCAGGGCAGTTAGGACCGATTAATCTAGTTTTAGAACCGACTAAAGCACGTTTTACTTTCACCATATCAAGCACCGGAATTCCTTCCGTTATACATACTACTACTTCAATTTCGGCATCGATTGCTTCTAATATCGAATCAGCGGCAAAGCCGGGCGGAACATATATAACGCTTGCATTTGCACCGGTTTTTGCTTTTGCTTCATGTACGGTATTATATACAGGTAAATCAAGGTGAGTATGACCGCCTTTGCCGGGTGTAACACCGCCAACCATGTTAGTGCCGTACGCTATCGCTTGTTCAGAGTGAAAAGTTCCTTGTGAACCAGTAAAACCCTGACAGATAACTTGTGTTTTTTTATTTATTAATATTGCCATGTTAAATAATGTTTATTGTTTTTATTTTACTTTGATGTCATCCCGCGACTTGATCGCGTGATCCAGTCCTTTTTTAATTTTTTTATGGATAGGTCAAGCCACGGTATGACACTGAACTGGTTTTTCGAGCCATACAACAAGGTCAATGCCTGCATAGCTCATGACGGTTATCTACCGTATCGCTTCAACTATTTTATTTGCCGCATCTGCTAAATCATGTGCCGGTATTATTTCTAAACCGGAATTTGATAAAATTTCTTCGCCTTTTTCAACGTTTGTACCGGCTAAACGAACTACTAACGGTACTTTTATACCTATGTCTTTTGCAGCTGCAATAATCCCTTCTGCTATAATATCACAACGCATGATACCGCCGAAAATATTAACTAGAATCCCTTGTACTTCTTTATCAGATAAAATTATTTTTAAAGCTTCTTTTACACGCTCACGATCAGCTCCACCACCGACATCCAAGAAATTAGCAGGCGAAGCACCGTAAAGTTTAATAATATCCATAGTGGCCATGGCAAGACCGGCACCGTTAACCATGCAACCGATATTACCGTCCATTTTTACATAGCTAAGTCCTGCATTTGCTGCTCTAGTTTCTAGAGGATCTTCTTCATCATGATCACGCATTGCCGTAATATTCGGATGCCGAAATAAGCCGTTATCGTCAAAAGTAATTTTTGCATCTAAAGCTAATAAGTTCCCGTCGCTATTTACAATTAATGGGTTGATTTCAATTTGTGCTGCATCGGTTTCAATAAAAGCATTATAGACTGATTTTACTATTTCTTTCATCTGTTTGGCTTGGTTATCCTTAAAGCCTAACTCATAAGCTATGCCTCGCATATGAAAATCTTGTAAACCGGTTGCAGGATTAACGGAAAATTTAATAATTTTTTCCGGAGTTTTTTCTGCTACTTCTTCAATATCAACTCCTCCTTCTGTAGAAGCTATGAAAGTAATACAGCTAGCCGATCTATCAAATACTATACTAAAATAATATTCTTTTAAAATATCACAACCTGATTCGATATAAAGACGGTTTACTTTTTGTCCTTGAGGTCCTGTTTGATGCGTTACTAAATTAATGCCAAACATGTCATGAGCAACTTTTTTGGCTTCTTCTTTACTCTTAACAACCTTAACACCGCCTGCTTTACCTCTACCGCCGGCATGTATTTGTGCTTTAACCACATATACTTCCGTATTTAATTTATCTATGGTTTCATTAATCTTTTCGGTTTTCGTAACAACTAGCCCGGTGGAAGTAGGTACGCTGTATTTTCTTAAAATCTCTTTTGCTTGATATTCATGAATATTCATTTTAAATAATTTATTTAAATTGCTATTAATTTTTATGGATAAGATGCATTTTTAACTTCTCTTACTATGTCTTTATCAAAAGTGATAAACTTATTAGCACTATTGACTTCTCCTTCTGCAATAATCATATAATCGGCAAAGTCTGCTTTACCTTTAAAGCTGATATTATTATGTCTTGATGCCCAATGATAAAGCTGGAATTATCAATAAGATTAATTACTGCTTCATAAATTTCCTGGCGAGTAAATTTATTTACTTTTAGCACCCATACAAATTCAAGTAATGCATATGATGCAATAAAAATCTTATTAGTGATGTTATTTTTTAAGAAATTTTGAGCTGCTTTACCTTGTATTGCATCATCTGCAAGAAAAGTACGAGTTAAGATATTAGTGTCAATGCCTATCATTTTCGATAACCGCAATACTAATAGCTTCATCTACATTCACCGGACCGTTTTTAGCTTTATATTTACCTTTACCAAAAAAGCTATAGATATCTTTTTTTATAGGAAGCAATTCTAATGTTTCATTTTTTTTGTAGTTAATTATTAACTCAGAGCCTGAATGTAAACCAAGTTTATTTCTTATATATTTAGGTATAACTACCTGTCCTTTCGATGAGATTACTACTCTGGCACTTTTACTCATAATACTAATATAGTAAGTTATCTGATCTTACTTTGTATATAAAACACAATTTATTATATGTCAATAAGTTTATAATGAGGTTACTCATTCAATATCCTCTTTAATACGTTATCTTTCCTAATAAAGTGATGATATAATGCAGCTAGTATATGAAAAATAATTAAAGCAGTAAATAAGCAGCCTTTTTATGGATTTTTTTTAAAGATTTTGGCAAATTGTAAATCTGGAGCAAAAGAATTTATAGTAAACAAACCATAAAAATCAATATGATGGTTTGATAAAATAGTTATTAGAAAGCCGCTTATCGGCATTAATAACATTAAAAGCTATAGCAAATTTATATTAATATTAGCGGCTTTTTTTGCCAATTTGGCATATCTTCCGGTAGCAAAACATTAGCATTATAGAATTTCCATAAAAGCCTTATTATTACTAAAGATAAAACAACTATACCGGTTGCTTCATGTATCCCGTATAATTGCCATTTTAAAGGAAGTTTTACGAAATTATCCATTAAGAAACCGACAACGAGCATTAATATAAATATAATGCTCATGATCCAGTGAAAAAGTTTTGCAGTTAAGCCGTAAGAATTTTCAGTATTTGTAAGTAGCATGATAGTACTCAAACTTACTTAATGTCATTGTCGCTCTTCTATGTCATTCCTGCGAAAGCAGGAATCTAAAAAACAATAAAAAATACTAAAATTATTAGTATTTTTAACTAGATCCCATGGACAAGCCACGGGGGGACACCGAGTCACGGTATGACAGTTTCTTCTTAATGCCCAACTGCCGTATCTATAATCTTTTCTGCCTCTGTACCGCTAATTTTTTCTTTATCATTCAGAATGAGATTAGCATTCTTTAAGTCATCTCCTATATGTTCCGCTCTTCCTTTTAAAATCTTAGCTAAAAACTGCTCGGCAAGAGCGTAATATGAGATTCTATTACCGGGTTTTGCAAATCCATGGCCTTCATCTTTGTAAAGTGCATAAACTACCGGTATATGCTTTGCTTGCATGCTGTTTACAATCTGTTCTGATTCTGCCTGCACGACTCTCACATCGTGAACACCTTGTGCTATAAATAAAGGCTTTTTGATATTATCAACAAAATTAATCGGTGATCTTTGTCTTAAAAACTCTTTTTCTTCTTCAGTATCCCAAGGTCCTATACGTGTTTTATATATACTTAACAATGGTGTCATATAAGGAGCTTTAGATTGCACATGAGTTAATAAATTAGACATACCGACAACGTCAACACCGCAAGCAAATACGTCAGGCGTCATGGTAAGACCTACAAGCGTTGCATAACCTCCATAGCTTCCACCCATAATACAAACTTTGTCAGAATCAACTATATTATTCTTAATAGCCCAGTTAACACCATCAATTAAATCGGTGTGCATTTTACCGGCATATTCTAAATTACCGGCGTTTAAGAAATCTTTCCCAAAACCGGTAGAACCACGGTAATTTATACTTAAAACTGCGTAACCACGATTTGCAAGCCACTGATGCTCAGGATTGTATCCCCAGCTATCACGTACCCACGGACCGCCGTGGACATTTAAAATTAGAGGTACTTTTCTATCGGGTATATTATTTTTATCGAGCTTTACATCATTTGGAAAAGTGATATAGCTAACTAAATCAAGACCGTCACGTGACTTGATAATTATCGGTAGCATCTTAGCAAGATTATATTGCTCAAGTTCTTTGCGATTAGTAAATAAAAACTCAGCTTTTTTATTTGCCCTATCATATTTATAATATTTCACCGGTGCATTATCAGCCATATAAGCAACGACCCAAGTTTTATCGTCTAGCGTCCTACTATTAATAATTAAATCACCGCGATCAATAGATTGCAAATATTTAATATCATCTTCAATATCTTTATCTAATATTTTATATGAGACTCTATCATAATCTATAGATACTGCTTGCGGAGTTTGTTTTGTGGGATGAACTGTAAATAAGCCGATATCGGCTTTTGCATCTTCAGCTAATATTTCTTCACTACCTGTAGCTAGTGTTATAGCTTTAAGTGCGGAGGTATTACGATTACGTCCCTCTAGCATATATAAAGTTTCACCGCTAGCATCAAAACCAAGTATGGAAGTGTTAAAAGAATCTTCCATTGATATCTTAGTAAATAACTTTGGTTCTCCGTCTTTGAATTCATAATATTCAACAGCTCCATCTTTATCTAGTAAGCTACCGAATCTTAAATTTAAATTTTCATCAGTTACATAATCAGTAAATCTATCATTTTTATAAATCAGTTCTTTTTCTAGAGTATCTAGATTTAATTTGTAAATATCAAAATATTCAGGATTACGCTCATTTAAATATATTAATATCTCATTTGGCTTCTTATGACTTGCTCCGGCTATTCCAGCTTTAACTCCTTTTTCGGGAGTAAGTAATTTTGTCTCTTTTGTCTCTATGTTATAGCTATAAATTCGGTCATTTTCATCACCGTTAAAATCTTGGGTATATAAAATATTTTTATTATTATAAGCTTTAGCATAAGACCAAATACCGCGTCCTGTGTCATGGGTTATGGCTTCTGCTTTACTAATATCATCTGAGGGTGCTAGCCAAATGTTTAATACACCGTCTTTCGGTGCAACATATAGAATATATTTGCCGTCGTAGGTTAGAGAAACCCTTGCTTTATCAGGGTTACCGAATAAAACTTTTCTGGGGATTATTTGATTGTTATCCGTTATCGTTTGCGTTTGAAACATAAAAATACCGACACTTATTATTAATATAGTGCCTATAATATAGAAAATTTTACTCATTACTAATAGTTTGTGATTTAGTTTTATAGTCTTTTTATGTCATGCCCGATTCCGCGGAAATGACATTCAGGTCATAAGATATAATTGCTACACTCTCTCAATATTGCTTAAAAACCAATCAACTTCTTTGGTATTAGCATTACGTGTAAATGTCCATTCTTCTTTTAAATCTTCGATTTTGTCAACTACATTTTTACCTTGAAATAGTAATTTAATAAATATGTTATTACCGAACATGTAAATTTCTGAATATTTTGCACTTAAAGCCGATGAGTCAAAAAAATCACCATAGGACGGTGTTATTTTTTCAAATTCTTCCAAGTATCTTTTATCTATCAGCTCAGATAATTCTTTAGCATCTTTTTTATAAGCAGCTTCTATAATCATTTGAAAAGCAGTTTTAGCATTATTTATGAATTTAACCGGATCAAAGGAGTAAAGGCGTTTATGGACTTGTTCCATTCCATCTACGACCGCAGTTATATTATGTTCTACTATTATATCTTTAAAAGCTTTAATATCTTGGGCTGTTGGAATATTTTTTTCTTCTTTATTAGATTTAACTGTACTGTAAGTTACGTCCTTAATAACCGGTTCGCCAAAATAAGATTTTTGCTTTGTCTGTTCCTCTTCTGAAGTAGAACCGAGAGTCGTCATTAATTTGTTGATAATGTAAAAGGCAATAACGGCAAAAATTAATAACTCTATTATTTGAGGAGACATTTTCTATTTATTTTTATTAAAAGATTATTTTTTTATATTAATATAAAAAAATAATCTTTTAAAGTTATTTAATAAAAATAAGGATTTATTTTTATTTGAGTTATACTTAAAATTTAAAAAATAACTAAAATATCTTGATTATTTTAATTATTATGATATTATCGTTTTGTAAATGATGTTTAAACTCCATCATTGCAAAACATTTATAGCCTTTAGTCCATTTATGCTAGGGGGGCTGTTGTACTAAAGCTTAATTTTTAAGTGTTTTTAGTATAACGGATAATTATTGTTTTCAATGATTGAGTTTATCCCCTAGCACCTATCTATCTATTCACTTTTAATTGACGAATGAACTGGCGAGCTGGTAATTCAATTATATAATGCAAAATAGTAGCTATTGTAACCGAAGTAGCAAATTTAAGCCATAAAGGAGTTGGATAAATCCAGTAATATGCTACAAAAAATTCTGTAGTTAAAGCAGAAAGGTATAAAGAATATGAAATTTGACCTAGAAAATATGTTATTGGATTACCGAAAATAAGTTTACTTAATCCTGAATCATTAGATGTTCCAATAATTATTAAGGATGAGCCAACTGCAAGCCACCAAAGTGTTTCTGCATTAATTATAATAAAAATATAAGCAAAAACAGCAATTCCTACAAATGTAATAATATCATAAATAATATAATTAAGTTTCAAAGATTTTATATATTTTGTAATAAAAAATGTTATACAACCAAAAATAAATACACCTAAAAACATTATTAAGCTTTTACCGTAAGCAAATTGTACTCTTTTGTTACTAATATGGGTCTGCAGCCATTGAAAAGCATAAGGAGCAGAAATTATCCCATAAGATATAAATAACAAGATTATCAATAACTTAATTATTGATAATCTTTGCATTAATGATATTAAAAAAGGAAATAATTAATATGCAAACATTGCCGTACTTATTGAACATGAAGGTTGATTCCAAGATACTAAATCCGTGAACCCCCATGCTTGAATAAGGAACACATTAAGAAGAAAAGTATAAGAATTATCGTAGGGTGAAAGAATTTCTGGCAAAATCGACTCTGCATTAATACGCATAAAAGCATAAATAAATGTAAGGGATAAACTCTGGCAATACGTAAAAAACTTTTATAACTAACGGTATGCGTATAAAATCTAGTATTATATACATAACATAAAATAAAGCCGGATAACACAAAAAATATTACAACCCCAAGACTGCCAAGTCTTGCTATATTCATTCCAATTGAGTTACCTGGCCAAATTATATGTGGCGTGTAAGAAGAATACCCATAATGCAGTATACCCGCGTAAACCTGTTAATCCTTTTATTTCTTTTAAGTTATCTATTTTGTTATGCCATATTTAAGTTATAACATTACTGATTAAAATATGGCATGATAATAATTTTTTTAATAAATTATTAGATTCTTATATTCAGAGATCTTTTAATAAGTGTGCCACTTTTATAGCATTATCAAATCCGTGATCGTAATGAAATCTTATATCAGGCGAGAATTTCATATTTATTTTATTAGTAATAAAATTTCTGATAGCATTTTTAGAATTATTTAATGCATCCATAATTTCATCTATTGTTAGTTTAGTATTAAAAGGCAAGAAATGACAATTAGCTATTTTGAGATCAGCAGTAACTATAACTTTCGTAATAGTGAGAGGATAATCCAAAAGTCTGCTATCCAGCATTTTGCCACGCCTTAGAATTTCTATTAATGCTTCATTTATAATGCTTGCTAATTTTTGTTGTCTATAAGAATTAGTTTTGGTTAATTTTTTCATGCGTTAAAATATATACAATTCTAAGACATAATAGCATGCTTTTGCCAAACAACCAATACCTAAAAATTTTAGAAATTTTGTTTTAAAAAAACCGGAGAACAAAGAAATAAAGCTTCCCCAAAAAGAAAATGCCATTAAGAAAATTATAAATATCTCATATTTATAATATAGTTTTGTTAAATTTTTATGTCTTAAAATATTTTGTGCATTTTTGGAAGCATAAAAGATATTTAAAACTATTCTTCCAAAAATATAATTGATTGCATTACCGCTAAGAGAAGCACAAATAGCTACTAACAGCATTATTAAACTATTATAGCCTCCGAACATTTTCATAGAATGAAATATTAATTCATTCTGAAAACCTATAACAAGATTTGAGACAAAACTATCAACAAATAATAAACTATATGCTTCAAATTGATTCATGAATGTAATATATTGAATTTTGATTAGGGGTATTAATCGTCATTACGAGGAAAAACTGTAAGTTTTGACGAAGCAATCTCATGCCAAAATCCTGAGATTGCCATAACCCTTACTATCTAACACCAAAATAAAGTAACTGGCAATGAAAAAGCAAATTATTTATCCTGATTTTATAGCACGAATTTTTTCTACGGCACTTGATTTATCAGTATTTGCCTTTATAGCAATCCCAATATCACAATTTTGTTCTTTTAATTTATTATGGTTGTTCTTTAATGATTATTTCCTTAGCAATAACATTAATCTTCATAATCCCAATGAAATGTTTAACTCGGTTATGAGTCAGGAATTTTATGAATATCTTAAAGCAGGAAATTTTAATAAATATATTTTGTTTAATATTTCAATTTTTGCTACTAATATATTAGTAATAGGCTCATATTTCATAACGCTTTGGTATTATAAAGGTGCAACGCTTAGTAAAATGTTTTTACGTATGAAAATCGTAGATGCCGTAACATTAAATCGTCCGACCTTAAAGCAGTTAATTAAAAGATTTTTAGGGTATATGACTTTTCCTATCGGTATTTTTTTCATACTTTTTTCTTCTAAAAAACAAGCATTACATGATAAAATAGCTGGAACCGTCGTTATTAAGTCTTAAATATACTCCTAAGTAATAGACGAAGTTTAATTTGGAAAAGAGCAAGGAGTATATAAGGCGAGGAGCGGAGCGTATACACTTAATAGGTGAGTACCGCAGTTCTATACGACGTAGCTCATTTTTCAAATTAAACGAGTATATTTATGAATGAAACAAATGATAATGATATAGATCAGCTAATTTATCTTTTTTCAAAATTACCCGGTCTTGGTAGTAGATCGGCAAGGCGTATAGCGCTTTACCTATTGCAAGATAAAGACGTAAGGTTAAAAAGCCTAATTAATAATCTTGTAGAGATAGATAAGAAAATAGTAAAATGCGAGATTTGCGGTAATATGGATACGGAAAATATTTGCCGTATTTGTTCTTCTGAATATAGAGATAAATCAATTATTGCTATTGTCGAAACTGTGGCTGAATTATGGGCAATGGAACGTAGCGGTAATTTTAAAGGTTTATATCATGTACTCGGTCATAATTTATCGGCAGCTAGTAGACAAAACCCTAGCATACTTCGGTTACCTGAACTACTCACAAGATGTTTTGCAGAAAATATTAAAGAAGTTATTATTGCTACTAATTCTACTTTAGAAGGTCAGACTACTGCTTATTTTATTACAGAATATTTAAAAGAGCATCCTGCTAAAATTTCTCGCCTTGCTAGCGGTATACCTATCGGAGGTGAACTTGATTATTTAGACGAGGGTACCGTATCTGCCGCTATTAACCTACGCCAACCTTTTGAGTAAAAATTAATAATTTTATTAAAGTTATAGTGAATCTTGATGAAATTCTAGATGATGTTCGCCGGCGAATTTTATTACATCATTATGATTTCCTTGATGATCAAAATGTATCAGTAATTCACCTTGTTCGTTTGAATGTAATATATTTTGAATAAACGCTGGTCACCATCAATTTTAATGTCAACTACTTTTTTACCGATAAATTTAACGCCGTTATCTCCCTGTTGTCTATATATTATATCTTTCTTTAAGGCATTTATAAATTTATCACATTTATTCTTATCTAATTTTTCTTGTAATTTTATTCTTCCATAACATTCAAGTCCTTGATATTTGCCTAAAGCAGTAGTGTTATTACTTGTAATTTCTCCTTCTTGATTAACTTTCCAACTGCTGTAACTAGGAATAACCTGTCCGATAGTATGAAGTAAATGTGCATTTTTTATTGATTGATAATATTCATGAATTTCTATAGGATTTTGATTTTCATACTGCTCTAGCTCTTCTTTAAGTGATAATAAACCAATATATTCCTGTATCTTTTCGTGATCATTAGTTAGCCTTGCAGCTGTGAATCCATTCTCAATGGCTTCCTGATTTTTATTATCATATTGTAAAATTTCCTCAACTTTCTTTAACGCTAAGTTGTATTTCTTAATTGCGATTAAACAAGTGATAATCTTATTAATTTTTTCTATAGCTTGTGCTTGTGCAAAATTAAGGTTGCTAACAAGAGCTTTGATATGAATTTGGTTAATATATTCTTCAGGATTTAATAAAAATTCTATTGCCTGGAAGATATTACTGAGATATGGAGTTATTTTATTTTTAGGTATTTTTTGTATAAATTGTTTAGCTAATTCATATTGTTTGGTATATAAGGCTGTTGTAGATAGTAATATAACACCACTAATAGAGTTGCTAATTTCGATTCACTCATCCTTTAGGTTTTCTTCATTCACAATTTTCTCAGCATCAGAATATTGATTGTATTTGGCAATATATTGAAAACATCGAAACTGTTCTTTACTATCTTTAGATAAATTGTCTTGGTTCATTAGATTTAATTTAGCTTCAGCAATGTCAGCTAAATTAAAACTCATTGCTGTCAAAGTTTTGATATTTGTAGGAGCATTTTTGATTAAATTTTTTGTTTCTGTTGCCCTTTCGTTAAGTAAATAAATATTAAATAAGCTATAGATTGAATCGCTATCGTTTGGTCGATCCTTTAAAATGCGTAATAATTGCTCTTCGTCTAATGATAATTTTCCTGTATTATTATAGGCTACTAATAGATTATAACGGCAAAAATAGATGAATTTACTTTCCTGTTTTTGCTCATTGTTTACTAGATTCGCTAGTCGTGGTGCAAGTAATGTTATTATTTCATCATATTTTTTGGTAGCAAGCAATATTTCAGAAAAAGAGTCTAGAATAGCAAAATCTTCTATATTTGCTAATTGTTTAATAATATCAGGTTGAAATTCAGGTTTTACAAATAATAAAATTTCTGCAATAAAATTTAGATATTTTTGATACCATTCTCCTTGAGTTTTGAGTAAATTTAAAACTATAGGTGCTGATTTAAGTATATCTTTAGCTACTTCTTCAATTAATGCAATATTCTTTTCTACTACGGCTAAACGAAAAATATTTTCCTTAGCGATAAATTTATTGATAATCTTAGTGATAGGGTTAGAAGAATTGGAGCTAGGTTTGTATTCAAAAAATATTTCTACTTTAGAATTTTTATTAATTAAAGCATTATATTCACTAATCTCATAATCTTTAAATAACTCATGATTTTTAAGTTCTGCGTAACTGTATTTTTTAATACACATTCCAATAGCTTTTTTGGGGTTTTTACCTCTTTTATCTTCTTAATTGCTAAATTAGCAAATTCTGGAGCTAATTTTGAATTTTTTATTTCTTCAATAGTTCTTAAATAATTATTTTTTATATCAAATCCTTAACTATTACTGAGTACAATTCTATAGCTGTATTTAAGGTAATATTGGAGCTTCAAGTGGTAACCATAAAATATGGTTATTTTCAGAGAAGTTAATAGAAAACTTTTTTGATTTCATATATGATGCCTAGTTATTTTTAACAAGGCATCATACATTAGTTTAATTCTTAGTAAAAAAATTATTAATATTTTTTAATAATTACCCACCGAATTGCTCTTTAATAATTCTATCTTCCAGCGTATGGTTTTTATTAAAGAGCAGTTTGACAGGCTTATCCTTAGTAGATTTAACGGTAACATTTGTGATATTATTAAACTCCTGAAAGTCGGCAGTAGCATTTACCGGTCGTTTATTTGTATTAAGTATTTCAAATTTAATCGTAGCAGATGAAAGCAGTAAAGCACCGTGCCATCTACGCGGTCTAAACGAGCAGATAGGGGTTAGGCATAACATGTTTGACTCAAGCGGTAAAATAGGACCGCTGGCAGATAAATTATAAGCACTACTTCCGGCAGGTGTTGCAACTAAAGCTCCGTCTGCTACTAATTCGCTCATTCTCTCTATCCCGTTTACGTCTATTCTAAATTTAGCAGCTTGATTAGTTTTACGAAATATCGATACTTCGTTAATAGCAAGTGCCGTATATATTTGACCGCTCGTATCTTCGACTTGCATAAGAAGAGGATTTAGGATAGAAACCGTACTTTCGTGTATATTTTGTAATAAATTTTTGGTATCTAAAGGATTCATTAAAAAGCCGAGGCTTCCTAAATTAACTCCGTAAAAAGGTATATTAAGATGCATATAGCGGTGAATATTATGTAGTAATTCTCCATCCCCGCCTATTACGATAATGACCTCCGCTTCCTCTATTTTACAATAATTATAGAGTTTTTTTATTCCCTCTATAATAGCTAAATGTTTGGAATTTTGGTTATAAATCAATGCTATTTTATTTATATTCATTATATGAATTTCTTTTTTAATATATAGACGCTTAACTAATAATAAGTTATAAGAATAAAATAATAAAATAAATATTAAGTTAAATTATGTCATCATTCAACATCAAAAATCATAAAAATGATCTGCTATTTGTACCGCTAGGGGGATCTAATGAAATAGGTATGAATCTTAATCTTTACCATTATCAAGGTAAATGGTTAATGGTTGATTGTGGTAGCGGTTTTGCCGATGATTATTTACCCGGTGTTGATATGATAATTGCTGATAGCAGCTTTATCGAGAAATATAAAAAAGATATAGTAGGTCTGATTTTAACTCATGCTCACGAGGATCATTTAGGTGGAGTCCAATATTTATGGAATAGCCTTAAATGTCCTATTTATACTACTACTTTTACAGCAAATTTTTTAAAAATTCGTTTAAATGAATATGATTTTGCTAAAAATATAAAAATTCATGAAGTAAAACCCGGTAGTAAAATAAATCTAGATCCTTTTTCCTTAGAGATGGTGCCACTAACTCACTCGGCTCCTGAAATGCAAGCAATTATGATCCGTACGGATGCAGGTAATATTTTACATACGGGGGATTGGAAATTTGATAACGATCCGATACTTGGGCAAAAAGCCGATAAGGAGCTTTTAAAATCTTACGGAGATGAAGGGGTTCTTGCACTTGTTTGTGATTCAACTAACGTATTTAATAAAGGAAGCTCAGGTTCTGAGGGGGATGTTAGAAAAAGTTTAGTAGATATTATAGCCGGTTGTCCTCAAATGGTAGTAGTTTCAACCTTTGCCTCTAATTTAGCACGGCTTGATACAATAATTCATGCTGCAGGGCTTGCGGGTAGAAAAGTAGTCTTAACCGGTAGAAGTTTGCACCGTATGATGCTTGCTGCGCAGGAAAGCGGCTATTTGAAAGATATTGCTCCTCTAATTAGTGAACGTGATGTTAGCAGATTTAGAAGAGAAGAATTATTAGTAATTGCTACCGGTTGTCAAGGTGAGCCTATGGCTGCCACCGCAAAACTGGCTAGTAATTCTCACCCGTCTATAAAGCTTGTTCCTAAGGATACAATGATTTTTTCTTCAAAAATTATTCCGGGTAATGAAAAGAAAATATTCAGGCTATTTAATATATTTGTTAAAGCCGGTGTAGAAGTTATTACCGAGCGAGACCATTTTGTACATGTTTCAGGACATCCATCGATTGACGAGCTACAAAAAATGTATTCTCTAATTAGACCGAATATTTGTATACCTGTTCACGGCGAGCCTGTACATATTCATGAACATGTTAAGCTTGCTAAGAAAAACGGCATAAAACAGGCAGTAGAGGTTGAAAACGGTAGTGTAGTACTGCTTGAACCTAATAATGCAAAAGTAATTTCAAAGGTTGAAAACGGTTATTTAGCTGTTGACGGTAATTATTTGCTGCCCGTTGAATCTCCGATTTTCAAAGCTAGAAGACGTATGCGTGAGTCGGGTATCGTGGTAGCATCAGTAGTCATTAATAAAAAAGGACTGCTTGCTGCAAACCCAATGCTGTCTATGCCCGGGCTGCTTGATCCGAAAGAGGATATGGCATTAGTTAACCTCATTAAAAACGACATTAAAGAACTTGTTACCATTCAAAATAAACAGGCAAAAAAAGCATTGTCGGATGAACAAGTAATCGAGGCAATAAAAGGAACAATCCGTAAAACCTTAAAACAAGAAATTAATAAGTCACCCGTTATAATAGTAAATCTTGAGAAAGCTGTGGAGTAGTGAAATTGTTATTGTGAGTAGTATTGTTTTATGGCTCGAGAAATTCGCTCGATGTCATTCCCGCGGAAGCGGGAATCCAGAAAAACAACTTCAATATTGATACAGAAGTTACATATTTGATAAAAAAACCATATAAAAACAAGTTTTTATATGGTTTTACTGGATTCCCGCCTTCGTGAGAATGACATAAACAAGCCAAGCAACGATACCTACAAACCTGCAAGTGACAAAGAAAAAATAAGCACATGAACAAATTTAAAAATATTGCGGTTTATGGGGGAGGGAGTTTCGGTACTAGCCTTGCTTCTTTAGCAGCACAAAACTGTAATAACGTTACTTTATTTTTACGTGATGAGGCAATAGCAAAGGAAATTTTACATAACAAAACTAATGTAAAATATTTAGGGGATATTAAATTACCTGCTCATTTACAGGCTACTACAAACTTAGATATAATTAAGGATTTTGAACTAATTATTATTGCAGTGCCGTCTTACGCTTTTGATGACTCAATAAAATTATTAAAAACTCACAGCATTTCTAAAGACAATACTCTTCTAATTGCAACAAAAGGCTTTGCCCGTAATCCTACCGCATTATTTTCAGATAGGTTAAAAACTCTATTACCGCATAGCCCTACAGCGTTTTTTGTAGGTCCGAATCTAGCAAAAGAACTTGCTAAAAATTTACCTGCTTCGGCAAGTATTGCAAGTTTAGATATAGATATAGCAAATAAAATAGCTTATAACCTAAGTTCAAAAATTTTTACTACTAATGTGTCAAGCGATATTGTAACATTACAGGTAGCAGGAGCTTTAAAAAATATTTTTGCTATTAAAAGCGGTATTGATTTAGCAAGAAAGCAGGGCGAAAATGCAAGAGCAACGCTTATAGTAGCTGCCTTAAAAGAAATTGCTATTTTGTCGAAAGCTTTAGGTGGTATGCAAAAAAATTCTGATATTTTACTAGAGGGTGTAGTAGGTGATTTAGTGCTTACTTGTTATTCGTTAGGTTCACGTAATACAAAATTTGGTTATGAACTTGGAATTAGTAGCGATAAAAAGAAATTTTTACAGGAATATAAAGAGCTAGTAGAGGGAAGAGAAGCATTAAAATTAGTTTTGGATTTGATAAAAAAATATAATTTATATATGCCTATAATTTCCGAAGTAGCTTCGTGTGTTATTCCTTATGTCATTCCTGCGAAAGCAGTAATCCAGAAAAAAGTATAAATACAGCAAATTTTTGAAATTAAAAGCTCGATTCATCTCGCTTTATGCTAGATTCCTGCTTTCGCAGGAATGACATATGACTCCACGCGAGCAATACCAATCAAGTATTACAGCAATCTCTTCATCTGTTCTTGCTCTAATTTTTCTTCTTTATCTAGTTTGTTTAAAAATTCTTTATAAAAACCGTTTGTTATATATACAAGTTCCATTTCGGTATTTAATTCAGAAGATTTAAGTATGATTACACATTCACCATCCTTGAAAGTAACCACTTTATCATTTTCTTCTTCTAAACTATATTTATCTTTTAAAATGTTATAAAACTCTTCAAATTTATTTTGATCTATAGTTAAAATAACGACTTTAAAATCATTACATATCACTAAAGCTTTAGATATAGTTTTTGTATTTGGTTCTATATAACTATATAATAATTATATCCTTGCCAATAATTAGGTTCTTTATTGATGATTTTGTATTTTTTGTTAGATCTATATTGGTAGTTTTATTTAATTCAAGCCCAAGTGGCATAGGATTAGAATAGATATTTAAACAAAAAAATATAATGAATAAGGATAATAGATTTTGCATAAATAATATGAAAATTTCATATTAAATTAGACACCTTAAATAACATAAAATTTTTAAAGTTTCAATTAGAAATTTATTTTGGTCTGATGAAGTAAAAATCTTTACAAAATTTAGTGAAAAAAAATAAAACCTCGTATATTATAAGTAATTATATCTTTAGCTCATTACATGATAATCTTTAGTATAGTTTTTTTTAAAACCGTTTCGGTATTATTAAGTTTAGTAATAGGATTTTTAGCAGGTAAATATTCAAATGTTGAAAAAGATAGTATCTCCTCGTTACTATTCTATTTTATATCACCTATAGTATTTTTTACGATACCTGCTAGTACAACCTTAACACTTGCGGCATTAAGCGTTACGGTTGTAACATTTGTAATTGCAACACTCTTATCGCTCTTTTCTTATTATTTTTTTGGTAAATTTTGGCAGGATCATACACGTAATATTATAGCTTTGTCTGCAGGTACGGCAAATGGCGGGTATTTTATGTTGCCTATAGCTGCAGCACTTTTTGATGATTATACATTAAGTATTTACATGATGGCTGTTATAGGAGTGAATATTTATGAATGTTCCGTCGGCTTTTATATTTGTATGAGGAGCTTTGCTAATACTACCGATAGTATATTAAAAGTAGTAAAATTACCGATTTTAAATGCTTTTTTCTTGGGATGTTTATTTAGTTTTTGCGGTTTTACTTTACCGGATTTTTTAGATGATTTTATATATAATATGAAAGGCTCTTTTTCGATACTCGGTATGGTGATGGTGGGTCTTGCTCTTTCATCTCTACAAAAATTTGAAGTCGATATCAAATTTACTCTTGCTACTTTTGCTGCTAAATTTCTATTCTATCCTTTGGGAGTAGGGTTATTTATCATGTTTGATCATTTTGTAACAAAATGGTATAACAATGATTACTATAATGCCCTAAAACTACTTTCTACGGCACCACTCGCAGCAAATACTATAGTTATAGCGAATTTACAGAAATTTTACCCTGAAAAAGTTGCAGCTACTGTGTTTTTATCTTTGCTTTTTGTAGTTATATATATGCCGACCATGGTCAGTATATTTTTAAGTGACTTAAATTAATAACATGATGACAATGATTTTTTTACAATTTATTCTAAATTGGTATTAATAGGTTCATATGAAAATTAATTCAATAAAAATTGGTCCCTATATTAATTTATTACCTCTTCAATATATACCGAAACATAAAATTTCTTATTTGGAATTCGGTGATCCTAAAAATAAAAATATAATAGTATGTGCTCACGGTTTAACTAGAAATGCTCATGATTTTGATAAAATAGCTAAAGAGTTGAGTAAAAATTATAGAGTAATTGCAATAAATTATCCCGGTCGCAGTGATAGCGAAAATTTTAAAAAAGCTAATCATTATAACTATACGACTTATATTAAAGATACGTTATTTTTTTTTAAAAGGCTCAATATCAAAAATCCTATTTGGCTTGGTACTTCAATGGGCGGTATTATAGGTATGGTACTTGCCAGTAAATATAAAAATATTTTTAAAGCCTTAATATTAAATGATATAGGGGCGTTTATTGATGCTGCTCCTTTAATTAAAATTGGAGGTTATGCTAAAAAAACGATACTCTTAGATGATTTGGCTAGTGCAAAAGAACATTTAAAACTTATTTATGCACAAAGCGGTATTAAAGATGAAGAAGATTGGGATTATTTAACAAAATATAGTGTAATTTCTACATTCGGCGGAAAATATAAAATGAATTATGATCCTGCTATAACAAAAGGAATGAAAAATGCTAGTAACCAGGAAGATATTAAACTATGGTCTGTATGGAATAAAATAAAATGTAGAATATTAGTAATTCATGGGATGAAATCTCAAATTTTAACAAAATCTACTATTAAAAAGATGAAAGAAACAAAAATTTTTGATCTTTATGAAGTAAAATATGCCGGTCATGCTCCTTCTCTAATGAACCCTGAAGAAATTAACTATGTCAAATCTTGGTTAGAAAAGAAGTCTTAGATTGTGTGACCTTGTATTGTACGAACGTTCAGGATGTCATTCCCGCGGAAGCGGGAATCCAGAAAAATAACCTTAATCTTGGTACAAAAATTACATATTTAATAAAATAAACATATAAAGAAACTGTTTTTTATATGTTTTTCTGGATTCCTGCTTTCGCATGAATGACATAGGCATCATTTAAATTAATAAATAATAATTATGAAAATTACTACTAAAGTACTAATAATAGGTTCAGGACCTGCGGGCTTAAGTGCCGCTATTTATACAGCTAGAGCTGCTTTAAAACCAATATTAATAAATGGTATGCAGCCAGGCGGGCAGCTTACAATTACCACCGATGTTGAAAACTATCCAGGATTTGCGGAAACGGTGCAAGGACCTTGGCTTATGGAGCAGATGTCTATGCAGGCTAAAAATGTCGGTACGGAAATTGTTAGTGATTACGTAGAAAAGGTGGATTTATCAAAAAGACCTTTTAAAGTATTTACAGGAGCAGGAAATGAATATGACGCGGAGAGCATAATAATTTGTACCGGTGCGGAAGCAAAATGGCTTGGTATAGCTTCAGAGCAGAAATTTCGTGGTTTTGGTGTTTCGGCATGTGCTACTTGCGATGGTTTCTTTTTTAAGAATCAAGAAATAGTTGTAGTAGGGGGAGGAAATAGTGCAGTAGAAGAAGCTTTATACTTAACCAATCATGCTAACAAAGTCACTATAGTGCATAGAAGAGATAGTTTTAGAGCTGAGAAAATATTACAGGATCGATTATTTAAAAATTCTAAAATATCAGTAATTTGGGATCATGTAGTAGATGAGATTGTAGGTAGCAATAAACCAAAATCCGTTACTGGAGTTAAAATTCAAAATGTTCACACCAAAGAGATTAGTTTATTGAATTGTAGCGGTGTATTTATAGCTATTGGGCATGCACCGAATACGGGGCTATTTACCGGACAAATTGTAATGGATGACGATAATTATATCATCACGAAGTCAGGCACTACTAGAACTAGTGTAGAAGGTGTTTTTGCTGCTGGTGACGTTCAGGATAAAATTTATAGACAAGCAGTAACTGCTGCAGGAACAGGCTGTATGGCGGCTCTTGAGGCTGAAAAATTTCTAAATAAATAATTTAGATTTTTTAGCTGTAAATTAACATATAAGTTAATAAAAAATTGTTGCATTCAGTAAGACACTTATTATAGTCATTGTGTATTAATTTAATTAGGTACAAATATATAATGACTTGGAACATAATAAATATACCACCACAAAAACAAAATATTGATACATATCCATTACTTATGAAATTTTTAGTTGGATGAGATAGTTTTAACATACAAAATTTAGAAGCATTGAAAAAATGCTAATTTAGAAATAGAGCTAGCAGAAGCCGCATTTTCACAAAAATTTTTAATATATTCTGCAATAAAATTTTACTTAAATCATTTTTATCCAAATAGCCAAAGTGAAAAATTTACAGAGCTAGAAATAACCGGAGTTAGATATGATCAAGTAATAAAGGCTCCTGATATTAGGTTAGCTACTGATAAGCCTACGACTACTAATATATTTAAAAATTTGACTTTTGACTCAATGTTACATCAGAATTGGATTTTTAATGGAGATGACTCAAGTGGTTGGCTGTTAGCAAATATAAATCTTAATAAAGGCGGTTATTTAATAACTTAGAAAAAGTATTTCTCTCAGCTGTGATCTCTTTAGAGTCACAATTAATAAATCCTAAGAAAAAATATTACTCTGATATTTCATCTGAGGTTATTGAGTATGCATGGGGAAATATTAAAGGAGTTAAAGGTAATGATTTAGAGCCATTCAAGAATTTAATAGCTTTTGGCAAAGAAGAAATTAAGTCCCTCTGAGTTATGGGTTAAAATAGCTGAGGCTATAAAGGTAGGTAAAGTATCAAATTTATTGTGAGAAAATATTCTAGAAGACTTAAACAAGGCAGGTGTATAGACTTTAATTATAATATAACTGAAAACTCTGCTATATTATCTGACATTGGATATAAATTTCCTCAAGAAATATTGAATCTTATATTAAACGCAATAGCTCCTGAAGATATCATTAATATTATAAAACATGCTAATTTGGAAAATATTTCTTATGATGTATTAGAAAGCCAAATGGGTGGTGAAGATTTTGGTATAAATAATTCATTATAAATATTTTTCTTGTTAGTATTGCCGTATAATTTTAAGATAAGTTTGTAACACTTTTCTCGAGCCATGCAACAACGCCAATGTTCGCTCGCAATGACGATTTTAGTATCCACACAGGTAAAAATATATGAGCTTACTTAAAAACATTACGGGAAAGAATTATATAAACGGTGAATTTATAGAGTTCGGGAAGCAAATATCCGTTATTAATCCTGCGACCTTAAAAGAAATTGCTACAGTTCCGAATTTAGGATTATCTGAGATTAATTCAGCGATTAATAATACGGTGACTAGTTTTTCTTTATGGTCACAAAGCTCATTTGAAGCGAGAATAGCGATTCTTAGAAGATGGTATAATTTAGTAATCGAAAATATTGAGGAGTTAAGTCATATATTAACCCTAGAGCAGGGTAAAATACTTGCTGAATCAAAAAAAGAAATTTTATATGGAGCCTCTTTTATTGATTGGTATACATATGCTATACGTAATATTCATTCGACTATCAAACCCGGTAATAGTAAAACTCATAAAATTGTTACGCAATATGAGCCTGTAGGACCGTCTGCTGCTATAACTCCTTGGAATTTTCCAAGTGCAATGATTACTCGCAAGGTAGTACCTGCAATAGCTGCGGGTTGCAGCGTTATATTAAAACCGTCAAGTCTTACGCCTCTATCAGCTTTAGTACTTGCGAAATTTGCAAGCGATGCCGGTTTGCCTGCCGGAGTATTTAATGTAATTACAGGTAGTTCAGATATTATAGGTAAGGCTTTTTGTGAAGATTTTAGGCTTCGGAAAATTATCATTTACCGGCGCTACAAATGTCGGTAAAATTCTATATCAAAATGCCGCAAATACTCTAAAACGTTTATCTTTGGAACTTGGCGGCAATGCTCCTTTCATTATAACGGCAGATAATAATTTAGAGAAAGTAGTAAGTGATTTAGTAATCGCTAAAACTAGAAATAGTGGACAGTCTTGTATTTCACCTAACAGAACATTTATAGAAGAATCTATATATGAAAAATTTATAGAAATTCTAAAGGCTAAATTTACTAAGCTTAAAGCCGGTGACGGATTTGATAAGGAATCGGATGTAGGTCCGTTAATTAATTCTGCTGCCATAGAAAAAATACAAAAGTTACTCGCTGATGCACAAAGTAAAGGAGCTAAATTAATTTGCGGCGGTAAAGCTGTTGATAATTTTATTGAGCCTACTATTATTATTGACTGTTTGGATAATATGGATATCTTTAGAATAGAAATATTCGGTCCGGTAGTTGCTTGTTATAAATTTAAAGATTTGGATGAAGTAATAGAACATGCAAATAATACCGAATACGGCTTGCAAGGATATGTATATTCAAATAATATATCCGTGGCACAAATGATAGCGTCTAAGCTTGATTTTGGTATGGTATCGATTAACGACCCGTTACCTGCAAATGCAAAAGCACCTTTTGCAGGACGTAAAGCTTCAGGTTTTGGAGTTGAAGGCTCATTTGAAGGGATATTTGAATATCTAAATACGAAATATATAAATTTACAGAATTAAGAATGCCCGCATGGTTCCTTTTATGTCATTCATGCGAAAGCAGGAATCTAGTAAAGAATATAAAAAATTATTTTATATGCTTATTTTATAAAAAATATAATAATCTTAATACTAAAAATTATGCTAGTGCTTGTAGATAATATTGAAGTACAAATTGAAAAAATTTATGAAGTATTTGATTTAATAGATAATGAAAGAGCTGATCTTTTGTTATGAGCAGTATCTGATTGTCTTGCCAAGCTATTAGATCAATATAAAGAATCGTTAATAATTGAATATGTTGATCCTTTGATGCAACTAATTAAAAGGTTTGAAGAGCAAAATACTATAATACCCAAAATGCTTAATAATGCTTTAAGCAATATATTATTAATCCTTGAAGATGGATGTAAAGCTGAAGAATCATCACTAATAGAAAATATAATTAATAGTTTAAATACTCTTGATATGTTAGGAGGACATGCATAGTAATCTTCCAAAAATCTCAATAGTTTTACCGGTTTATAATAGAAAGAAGCTATTACCTTTTGCTATTGAGAGCTGCCTTAATCAAAGCTTTAAAGACTTTGAGCTTATTATTATTGATGATTGCTCAAAAGATAATAGCGTTATAGTAGCTAGGACATATGCAGAGCAGGATTCACGTATTAAGGTAATAGTAAATGAGACCAATAAAAGATTACCGGCAAGTCTTAATATTGCTTTTAAAGAGGCCAAAGGGGAGTATTTGACTTGGATTTCGGATGATAATCTTTTCCATGAAAATGCTTTAGAAAAAATGGTTAAGATACTTGATAATTCACCTAAGATAGGGCTTGTATATACTGATTATACTTTGATCGATGACCACGGTAAAGTAGGAATAAGACTTTATCAAGAACCTCCTGAGTTTTTACCGATTAGAGATTGCGTCGGTGCATGTTTCTTATATAGAGCCGATTTAGCAAGGCAAGTAGGTGGATATAATGAAAATATGCAGTTAGTGGATGATTATGAATATTGGCTAAGGTTTGGGCTTGTTACGAAATTTGCTCATATACCGGAATCTTTATATTTCTACCGAGTACATGATCAAAGCTTAACAATAGAGAGTAAAGTAGAAGCAAAACAGGCAAAAAGAGTTTTAAAAGAATTATTTAAAGATCAATATATTATTCCTGCTGAGATTAAACCTATAAATGATTTATATAATTGGTTTATTGAAGATAGAAATTTAAGCTCTTATTTTAGGTTATTGAAAATAATTATTTGTAGTCCGATAATTACTATTTCATATATTATTAAGAATCTAAGAAGAATAAGGTGATATTTTAATGCTTTAATGTCATTCCCGCTTTTGCGGGAATGACATAGTAGAGCCATAGCACAACATCCTTAAAACAAATGCAAAATCAAGATTTCATACATACATTAAATCCAGAGCAGCAACAAGCAGTTCTTCACACTGAAGGACCGCTTTTATTGCTTGCAGGTGCAGGGACAGGTAAAACAAAGGTACTTACCTCAAGAATAGCTAATATTATTCACCAAAATTTAGCCTCACCTCAAAATATTCTAGCCGTTACTTTTACTAATAAAGCTGCTAAAGAAATGGCTGAAAGAGTTAATAGTCTAATTAATTGCTATGGTCTTAATATAGGCACTTTCCACTCAATGGCAGCTAGGATATTACGTGACCAGATTGAGCATTTAAATCTTGGTTTAAATAATAGATTTACTATTATTAGTCATGATGATCAATTAAAACTAGTGAAAGATATAGTAAAGCTAAAAGATATTGATACTAAAAAATATGCTCCTAAATTAATACATATCATAATTTCTAGATGGAAAGATCAAGGATTATTACCAACTAAACTATCAGTATCAGATACTAATTTACCGCTACAGAGGGTTGCAAAACTTGTATACGAAGAATATCAGAAAAATTTACTTATTTCTAATGTTTTAGATTTTGGAGATTTGCTACTTTATAATAATGAGCTTTTTATTAAAAACCCTGAAATACTAAGATATTACCAAGAAAAATATCGATATATTTTAATCGATGAATATCAAGACACTAACGTTGTCCAGTATTTATGGGCAAGAATGCTCGCAAGTTTATATAAAAATATTTGCTGTGTAGGGGATGATGATCAATCTATTTATGGTTGGCGAGGAGCAGAAGTCGGGAATATATTACGTTTTGAAAAAGATTTTGCAGGTGCAACAATTATTAAATTAGAGCAGAATTATAGATCAACTTTGCCAATACTTGCTGCTGCTTCCAATGTGATCAATAATAATAAAAACCGTCACGGTAAAACGTTATGGACGGATAGGGAAAACGGTGAAAAGATAAAAATTATCTCTTGTTGGAGTGATAAAGAAGAAGCAAGATATATAGCCGGTGAAATAGATAAGTTAGTGCGAGAAAACCGGTATAATGCCGGTAATATTGCAATATTAGTACGAGCCGGATTTCAAACAAGAAGTTTTGAGGAAGCGTTTATAAATAGTGCTATGCCTTATAAAATTATAGGCGGTTTGCGGTTCTATGAACGTATGGAAATAAGAGACGTGCTTGCTTATATCCGTATATCTTTGAATCAAAATGACAATCTAGCACTTGAGCGTATTATAAATGTGCCGAAAAGGGCAATAGGTGCAGCTAGCTTAAATAAAATTAGAGTCTATGCACTTGAGCGAAATATTTCTAATTTCGCAGCCATTAAAGAAATGCTAGAAATAGGTGAGATTAAAGCAAAATCATATGAAACTCTAAAAGATTTGATTACTAAAATCGATAATTGGTACGAAAGATTTAGTATAGATGCTCCAATAAACGTAGTTAAAGCAATACTTGATGATTCCGGTTATCTTGAAATGCTTCAAGAAGAAAAAACCGAAGAAGCATTCGGTAGAATCGAAAATATTAACGAAATGCTTAGAGCTATTGCTGAATTTAACGATGTTCATGATTTTATCGAACATTCAAGCTTAGTTATGGAAAATGAAGTGCTTGAAACCAATTACGGTGGCTCTGTTACTATAATGACCCTGCACGCAGCTAAAGGGCTTGAGTTTGACGTGGTATTTTTACCAGGCTGGGAAGAGGGGGTATTTCCGTCTCAAAGATCTCTAGACGAAGACGGCGAAAAAGGCTTAGAAGAAGAACGCCGCATTGCTTATGTCGGCATTACGAGAGCCAAAAAAGACCTCTACATTACTCATGCTGAAAGCAGAAAAATATTTTATGAAATAGTCCGTTCTTACCCTTCAAGGTTCATAACCGAAATCCCTGATGAAATTACGATCAGGACCTCTTCTATGAAAAAATACAATTCTTTTTATAAGTTTTAATTAATTTTCATTCATAAATTTTAAATTGGTTTGCCATAGATTTAAGTGAGTCTCAAGTAGAGCAAATGAACGACAAAAAACGTAATGGTTTAAGCGAAGATGAAGTGATGGATATTAAAAAACCATTAGAAAAAGCTATGTTAGAATTAGCTAACCAAAAAATATATAAAGAACAATATAGAGAGAAATTAATAGATAAAACATTAGATAACCTTAAAGAAAATGTTTCAGAAACAACATTAGGTAACTAAAATTTCTTACTAAAAATACTACCCCTAAACTTGATAAACAAGAGCAAATTAATGATCCAAAACAAGTAGAAGCATTAACACAAGCAGCATTAAAGATATCTGAATTTTTAAAAATTACTTTTCAAACAAATGAAAAAGAAGCAAAAGCTTTATTGTCTATTAATGAGTTAGGAGTAAATGAGCCTAATATAATTAAAACTTTATTACCAGCGATAAGTAAACGACCGTCTGAAAAAATGATAGAGCAAGGTAAAGAAATTATCAAGAATTTTGCCCCATTACTTGAGAGCAGCAATTCTGCACTTGTTAACGGTACTAAAAGAGTATTAGCAGAGTTAAATCCTGGATTTAAGGAACACACGGATGGGGGGAGAAAGTATAGCATTAGAATTACAAAGAGTAACCAAACCTAAGCTATGGCAAAGAATAGTAGCAGTTTTTACCGGTACGGATTATGCTCAAAAAAAATATAGATCAAGCATTTGCTAACTTTGAAAAAAGTAATAGTCTACATATAGAAACGAAAAATTTGTCGGAAGAAATACAAAGAGAAAAACAAGCACCAAATATTGTAAAGCAAAATAAAACAATACCCCAAGGCTATAAGTCTTCTATATCAACCCCTATATCTCATGTTGAAAACCTTAATAAAAGTAGAGAGAGTGGGCAACAGTCAGGGCATAGTAAGTAGTGATTTATATGATAATATAGTTGCGAATTTTTAAAAAGTTTGATAATTTAGTTCATTATATCAAATAACTTAATAATGAATATTATATGGCAGAGATTATAACTAATATAGATGATACTATTAAAAAAAACGATGAAGTGACTGAGATATCGGCTGCAGTAAAAGATAAAATAGTTGATATAAAAAACGTAGATAGTAGATTAGATACTTTGAATAAAAATATTGTTACTACCGATCCTATTCAACAATATTTACAATCTGAAGAATATATCACTAGTACGCTTGAAGTACTTGCCAGTAAAATTATTAGTGAAGTTGTAGAAAATAAAGATATACAAAAATTAGTAGATAACTTGCATATCAATTTAGGACAAGATATAAAACTAATACCTAGTGTAGCAGATAAGCTAAAGTTTGATGTCGCAAGGGCTGAAGCAGCACTTAAGGGTTTTGTACTTCCTCTAAATAAAGGGGGACCTTTTGATGAATTATTATTGATGGGTATAGAAGATGAAGAAGAAATCTTTGCCAATCCTATAAGAGCAACTAAAGAAGCATTAATAGCCGTAAGCGGAAAGTCTATACCTAAAGAGCAATATGCACAGGCTGTAAAAGATCAAGCTATAGAAATCTTAAAACAAGATCCTAAAAACACTCCAGACAAACTTGAGAAATATGAAAAATTTATTATGCAAGGGGATAAAAACCAGAAATTTAATGAAGATAGTAAGCAGTTTATCCCAAGAGTAAATCAATTATCTCAAGTGGAATTTAAGGAATTACAAAAGGCAGCCACTTATACGGTGCAGCAGATTAGTAATAGATTAGAAAAAAATAATAAAATTAGTAAGCAATTAGAACAAACTATTATACTTACTAACTCATCAGGCATAAAGAATCCTGAAATAATAAGGGAATTAAATAAGTTAGATTCTACTTATCTAACTGAGAATAGTACTAAAATAGCCACTGAATTAAAAGATATTAATGATAGAGGTATTTCTTTATGGGAAAAATTTAAGCAGATATTTACAGGTAGAAACTATTTGGAAAAAAGATTAGGAAAAGTTGTAGATAAATATATTACTCTGAGTGATGGATATGTAGTGAAGACAATTAATGATAAAATCTTTTCAAATGCTTTAACAAATCCTGAAATTACTGCAGGTCTAACAAAATTTTTAAATGAAAATAAAGATAAAGTAGCAACTAATCCTGAATTTAAAAATTTAATTCCTGTTACGGGTGAGCCTATTATAGTTCAACCGCAACAAATGAATAATTTTAATTTAGCGGAACTCAGAAAAATCAATCCAATAGCATTTGATAAAACCATATTTGAAGATTCAATAAAACTAAGAAGTTCTAATATAAAACCTCCGCAAATCACTCCTAATACTTCTACTAAAAATCAAGAAGCAGTAAGAAGAAAGGGTTAAATTTTAATATAACTTCATCATTGTGAGGAGGCTTTGTTACATTACTTCTCTGTCATTCCCGCGAAAGCGGGAATCTAGATTTTTTATTGTCACCCCGTGTGGTGTGACCACGGGGTCTTGTATCACCAGCTGAGTCCTAAGATACCGCGATCAAGTCGCGGTATGACATTAAAGGTTACTAGATTGCTGCTTTCGCAGAAATGACATCAGAACATAAAGATTTAGGTGAGATGCTTAAATACTCCTCTTTCCATAATTCATTATAAAGAATAGGATCGATATTACCGCCTGAGATTAGTACTAGTAATTTTTGAGGTTTGGATTGTGTTTTTAAAAAATTTACCACTGAAATCATGTTTATACTACTTGACGGCTCGCATATTACTTTAAGTAAATGAGTAAGCCACGCAGTCCAGTAATATATTTCATATTCTTCTGCTAAATAAAAATCATCAAGTTTTTTCAGATATTCAAATGTACGAGCTGATATACTCAAGGTTTTAAGACCGTCCGCAATAGTATTCGGAGCATAGTTAAATCTATATGTTTTATTATCTTTAACAGATAAATAAGCATCATTGGCATTTAAAGGTTCTGAACCTATTAACAAGCTTGTCGGTGATATTAATTCTTTGGCAAGATATGCGCCGGAAATTAAACCGCCGCCACCGCAAGAGGCAAAAATAGCATCAGGACTAAAACCTAGCTGCTGTAATGCTTCATAGCATAACGTGCCTGCTCCTGCTATTGTAGAATCACTATCGGAAGGATGCATATAGTAAAATCCTTGCTTTTCATCTTCTTTTGCTTTTTCTTCCGCTTCTTGTCGAGTATATGTATATATAACTTCACCGCCGTAATAAAGAGCTGCTTGTTGTTTTACTTTTGAAGTATTTAACGGTAAATAAATCCTTGTTTTAATACCGAATAATTTACTCGCATAAGCAAGACCGATTCCATGGTTACCCGTACTATAACCGACTATTTTATCAGGTAATTTTCCTTGCTCTTTTAATTCTAATAAATGATTTAACACGCCTCTAACTTTAAATGCACCGGTTTTTTGTAATGATTCAACCTTAAAAAAAATCTCATGACCGAGCATCTCATTTAAGCTTTCAGAGTGAACGATCGGAGTTAAATGTAGATACTGTTTTATTCTATTATGTGCGGCTGCTACATTTTGAGGAGGTTGTAGTAATAAATTCATAAATATAATTAATAATGGTAGCTTGAAATCAGGTTGATCCTATATTATATAGTTAATAATTAGAAATTTTAAAAGGTTTTAATTGATGAATAAAAAATCCCTTCCGTTAATGGCACTGAGAGATATGGTAGTATTCCCGGGAGTAATTGCTCCTATTTTTGTGGGTAGGCCAAAATCGTTGCAAGCACTCTCTCATACTACCATTTCCGAGGAAGATAATAGTAAATATATTTTAGTAACTTTACAGAAAAAATTTGATCAAGAAAACCCTAGTACACACGAACTTTATAACACAGCTATACTTGCCAAGATTATCCAAATAGTGAAGCTGCCTAATAATACGGCAAAAATCTTAATAGAAGCAGTAGCAAGAGTAAAGTTAAGCAATATCAAAGGCGAGGAAGCTTTTGAAGCAAATTACGAAATTATTCCAGATGAAGAAATATTTGACGTTAATAACATGCGTTCACTCGTTGATAATGCAGTACAACTATTTAGTAAATATGCGATTAATGATAAGAAAGTTAATGCAGAAATTATTGAAACTATCAATAAAGAAATAAGTAATAGCACTAATTTCATAGATATTATAAATATATTAGCCTCACATTTGATAACTTCACTTGAGGCAAAGCAGCATTTATTAGAAGAAACTAGTCCTTTTAAGCGTATCACTATGGTTATTAGTACGCTTACTTCCAATATAGTAAATTCAGAAACCGAGCAGGCATTGCAGCAAAGAGTAAGAAAGCAAATCGAAAAAACGCAGCGTGATTATTATCTGCACGAACAAATGAAAGCTATTCAAAAAGAGCTTAATGAAGATAAATCAGAACTTGCCGATATTGAGAAAAAAATTAAAAGTTTAAAATTATCAAAAGAAGCAAAAGAAAAAGCTGAGGCTGAACTTAAGAAACTCCGTACCATGAACCAAATGTCAGCGGAGTCGGGAGTAACGCGTAACTATCTTGAGACATTGCTTAGCCTGCCTTGGGGTAAGTATGATAATAGAAAAATAGATATTAACCAAGCAGAGAAAATTTTAAATCGTGACCATTTTGGACTCGAAAAAGTTAAAGAACGAATTATAGAATATTTAGCGGTATTACAGCGTTCAAGTAAAATTAGAGGACCTATATTATGTTTAATAGGTCCGCCAGGGGTCGGTAAAACTTCACTTGTAAAATCTATTGCCGAAGGAATGGGCAGAAAATATACTAAACTTGCGCTCGGCGGTGTTAGAGATGAAGCAGAAATCAGAGGGCATAGAAAAACTTACCTTGGATCAATGCCCGGTAAAATTTTAGGTCAACTTAAGAAAGTTAAGACTAGTAATCCTGTAATGCTGCTTGATGAAATCGATAAAATGAGTTCTGATTTTAGAGGTGATCCTGCATCCGCTTTGCTTGAGGTATTAGACCCTGAGCAGAATAGTCACTTTGTTGATCATTATCTAGAAGTAGAATATGATCTATCAAATGTAATATTTATTGCTACTGCTAACTCTAATGATTTACCTAGAGCTTTAAGTGATAGGATGGAAAAAATATATATTTCCGGTTATGTAGAGGAAACAAAGCTCCAAATTGCCAGAAATTATTTAGTTCCAAAACAATTTAAAATGCATAAAATCAAAAAAGATGAAATTACTATATCCGAGACGGCAATTTTGGATTTAATTAGATATTATACCAAGGAATCAGGTGTAAGAGCTTTAGAGCGTGAAATAGGGGCATTAACTAGAAAAGCATTAAAGCAGATTTTAGCAGATAAAAGTGTTAAGCATATCGCCATAGATAGTAATCATCTTGAAGAATTTTTAGGAGCTAAGAAATATAATTTCGGGCTTGCCGAGAAAGAAGATCAAATAGGAAGTACTACGGGACTTGCTTACACTGAAGTAGGAGGAGAGCTTTTAACTATAGAGGCTTTAGCATTTCCAGGGAAAGGTGAAATAAAGACCACCGGAAAACTCGGTGATGTTATGAAAGAATCGGCAATGGCTGCCTATAGTTGTTTTAGAAGCAGAGCAACAAATTTTGGATTAAAGTACGATAATTATAAAGATTTTGATATTCACATTCACGTACCGGCCGGAGCTATTCCAAAAGATGGACCGTCTGCCGGCTGTGCTTTGTTTACGACTATTGTTTCGTTGATGACTAAAATACCCGTACATCGTACTGTAGCAATGACCGGTGAAATTACTTTAAGAGGCAATGTTTTACCTATAGGTGGTCTTAAAGAGAAGTTACTTGCTGCAAGTAGAGGAGGTATTAAAACCGTGTTGATTCCTGAAGAGAATGTCAAAGATTTGAAAGATATACCGCCGAATATAAAAGAAAGCCTAGAAATTATATCTGTATCAAATATTGATCAAGTACTTAAGCATGCTTTGGTAGGAACACCGATAAATAAATAGAGATTTGTTAATAGTTAAAATATCATATATTAAATTAATGCAAGCTATAGTAAAGTAATTCTTTTTGACTTTTCAATCAAACTGCGATTTTTCTTGCTTAATTCCTGACTATCTTGAACTCGCCTATTATTATAGACTCTCTTCCTTACGCCTGTCACTAAATTGGGCTGAATTGACTATATTGTTGCGTGGATCAATTTCACCTCTGTCATACCGTGGCTTGACCATGGGATCCAGTTAAAAATACTAATAATTTTAGTATTTTTTATTGTTTTTATGGACCCTGTGGGGGTGACACAGTAATGCTGCTACTACTGCGGCAGCTACTCAAAGCGGCGTATCTGAGGTAGTAAAATCCATGCCTACAATAAAAGACAAAACAGCTTAGTTTATCTTTCTGCTTTCCAACTTTCATTGAGAAATTCGTTTAACTTAATTCTAAATACATAATTAAATTTCTACACTACCAAGTAACAATATTTTTTTGGTACAGCGTCGTTCAGAAAGCTTGATACAAGTGAATTTTCTGACATGCGCCTTTGCTCACGTACTTTTGTACGTTCCGCAGGCTCAGTCGTCAATGCATCTTGTCTAAAGCTTTCTGAATCTAGCTCTATCTGCTTCTATTTTATTATTGTAAAAAAGTTGCTACAAATTATTAATTAAATGTATTGGGGTTAATATTAATGAAAGAATCACAAATATTAAGAAAATTTTTAGCAACGGCATCATTATGCGGAACATTATTCACTAGCTCTAATACTGCAGGAGCAACAATTCCTAATCTCGGTAGCGTAAGCTTGAGTACCGGTGCTGGTCTTGTAGGAGGAGTATTGAATAACGGCAATATTTATTCAAAGGGCTTGGAATTAAAATATCGGCAGATAAAACAAATGCTGTTATTGGCGGGATAAATACATTAATAGCACTACCTGCTTTTGGTGGGGGTGAGGTAAGTCAAAATGTATCAATAGGTGCTCTTAGTGAAACAGTAGGTCTTACTCCTAATTTCGCTCCTCTTAAATTTATTAATAATAATGTTACGTCAATTGTTACCGGAGTCGTTAATCAAACATTTAGTAATATAGATTTCGCCGGTAAGAATTCTACTTTACAAATTAATAACGGTTTAAATATTACAACTCAGATAGATAATACGGTAGCTGGCAATAACTGTACAATAACATTTGTATATCAAATCACATAGGTCTAACTAACTCTCTTTCCGGAATAAATGTAGGAAACGGGTAATATAAATAATACTACCGGCGTTGACGGTCAAGGGATACTAAATCTAGCTCATGATCTTGGTAGTAGTAACATAATAACAGGCGATATAGGTAATATAGGCTCATTAGCCGCAGTACATTTTTTACTTGGGTCGGCAACACTTAATTCTACAATATTAAAAGCTACTAATATTAATTTACAAAGTAATACGTCCGTACTTAATTTATATGACGACATAACGGTTACGGGTAATATAGACGGTGCTAACGGAGTAAACAGAAATTTTATAGGGAATGCTATACTTAACGGAAATATAAATAATTTCAATATACTTCAGTGTAATGGAGGTAACGGTAAGATTCTTGATTTACAAGGTAATACTACGGTAAATAGTATTGTTTTTGCAGATAGTGTTTTAGCTTCGGGAACTATAAGTGTTAATGGTCTATTAGATGTAGGAGGTATTACTTTTAATAATAGTAATGCTAGCGGCGGTACTTTAATAATAAATACCGAAAATACAATCAATGTTGCATTATTAAACGCTATAAAAGCAAAAATACAAATAAATGCTAATTTAACAATTAATGATCCAAGTGCCGGAGATATAGGTGATATTAGAATAGCGGATAATACGACATATACAATAGATGCAGCAAATGGGAATGTAAATTTGCTAAAATAATAATTTAAACAAATCTGGCAATGATGAATATGGAATAGTGAGAATAGGAGCAATCACAAAATACCTAACTATAGCAAATAACGGTGGACCTTATACTATAGAATACCCATCGCCTTAAGAATTTCATAGTAGACGGAGCAGGTGATATCGTAGTCGATAATACGGTATTTACGAAGACTTAGTATGAATAGCAGGTAACATTTAACCAAGCTTTAGACCTAGGAGCGGGTGGTAACATATTATTTAGAGCAGATGGTGAGTTAATAGTAAATGGTGTGACCAGTTCAGTTTACGACCTCTGCAAATAACCAAGGCACACTGACAATACAAAGTGGTAATGTTAACGGTACGATTGGAGCTAACGGCAGCAGCTTAAAACTCGTAAATATCGGAGCAAACCCCATTACGTTCTCAGCTAATGTATTTGTTCCCGTAGCTTTAAATAAGAATGGCTCTATCTTAGCTTTAGCAGATGGGGGTACGCTAACCGGTAACGTAGGAGCAAATGGAGCAGTACTTAGCACCGGCGGTGTAAGGCGGTACATTGAATTTTATAGGTGACGGTAATGTAACTCATAGGTACGGATGCTGCTAGCCCTGCTAATATAAATATCCCTAACTTTACTTAATTCAGTAATATCCATTGCGGCAATTAATTTGAGTCAATCATTTTTTTTGTGTAAGTTCATTTTTTATTTTCCAATAAATCATATTTAAAATTCCCACAAAGTATTTCAAATTGATTTAAAGCTAATGACCAATCTTTTATAGGCATAGTCCATTTTTTAGCCGCATTTTGCAAGGCTAAAAATATTATCTTTTGAATTGATTTATCATCTGGAAATACACCTTTATTTTTAATAATTTTCCTAATTTGACGATTTATAGACTCTATGGTATTCGTGGTATAAATCACCTTTCTAATCTCCTCAGGAAAGGCAAAAAATGGTATTATTCCTGACCAACTACGCTGCCAAATATCAGAAATTACTGGATATTTTTTATCCCATTTTACACTAAATTGTTGCAGTTTTAAACGAGCCATTTCTTCGTTATTTGCCGTGTAAATTTGTTTTAAATCTGATGTTACCTCTTTTAAATCCTTATGTGACACGTACTTTACTGAATTGCGTACCATATGCACTATACATAGTTGTACTATAGTAGCAGGAAATATGCTACTGATAGCCTCAGAAAAACCTTTTAAACCATCAACGCAAGCAACATAAATTTGTTCTACACCTCGATTCTTTAATTCAGTTATACTTGCATCCAAAATTTAGAGCCTTCATTTTTTCCTATCCAAATGCCCAATAACTCCTTCTTGCCTTCTATATTAACCGCAATTGCCAAATATACAGCTTTATTTATTACTATATGATTATCTCTAGATTTAACATATATGCAATCCAAATACAATATTGGGTATATCCTATCTAAATAGCGATTTTGCCACCTAGTTACCTCCTCTAGTACTCCATCTGTTATGGTTGATATTAAATCACTAGATACTTCAGTTTGATATATTTCTTCTAAGTGACCACGAATCTCACTGACTGTCATACCTCTACCATAAAGTGAAATTACCTTCTCATCAAATCCATTAAATCTCCTCAGCCCTTTTGGTATTAATTGTGGATTATACTCACCTTCCCGGTCTCTTGGTACTTCTAATGTCAACTTACGACTATCATCATCAATTACTGTCTTTTCATAGCTACCATTACGACGATTATTGTCTACTTTTTCTACTTTACTATGCTTTGAGTAGCCCAATTCATGATCTAACTCACTTGCTAATATTTTCTCAACTATTTGTTTCTTTAGCTGTTGAAATAAACCATCTCGACCAAATAACTCTGATGGGTCTGCTTTTGATAATAATTCTTCTACTAGCTGATTACTTATGTTTAATTTTTCTTTATCTTTACCTATTTCTTTAGCCATAATTTCCCTTTGTTTTAGTTACTTCTTTTTACATTAATCTCTTACTGCTTTTTTTGCAACTTACACAAATTTTATTATAGACTCTTTATTTTTGCCTAAGTATGATCCTTTTGTTAATTCACTTCTTAATGCTTTTGCGTTTTGTTCTACTTTCGTTTTTAGACCGGTAGGGGCTATATAATATTTGGTTGGATTGGTGACAATATAGGCAGAAAAGCAACTGTTATTATCACCACAGCTATTATGGCAATTACTATTACAACAACTCTTGCTCCTTACTCAGAAATAGGTATAGCTGCTACTATTATGTAGAGTTGCTCAAGGGATCTCATCAATGGGCGAGATTATGGGGGCTCAAATTTACTTAACCGAAATCACAAAACCTCCTACTCAATATTCAAGCGTGGCTATGATTGTCGCAGCATCTACTGTAGTAGGCGTTGCAGCACTCGGTATAGCATCTATAGTTACCAGCTATAGTTTTAGTTGGCGTATAGCCTTTTGGATGGGAGCAGTTATTGCCGTGATTGGACTAACTGCACGAACTACTTTATAGGAAACTCCTGTATTTGCAGATGCAAAACACCAACTTCAAGAAAGCTTAGCTGATGCTATTGAAAAAGGAGATATAAATATTAAAAAACCATTTTCTGCTACAAGAAAAGGTCAATAAAAAAAACCTGTTTGGCTTATTTTTTAATTGAATGTGCATGGCCTGTATCATTTTATTTTACCTACTCACATTGTAGTAATATATTAAAAAATACCTTTGGTTACACCAGTGAACAGATCATACATAATAATTTTATTGTCTCAATAGTAAATTTAGGTTCATATATAATATTAACTTATCTATGCTATAAAATATATCCATTAATTCTTATAAAATTTAAGTTATTAATATTTTGGTTATTTGCTTTATCACGAGCTTTAATGTTTGCAGTTTCTTCTTGTAGAACAATTTACTTGATAGATTATTTTAATCACTGGGGATTATTATTCTTGATTATTCCAATTCTAATTGGTTATAACATTTGGAGTAAATCATTTTATAAAGTTAGAGGAGGAAGCAGAGAGTTATTATTAGAAAAAGCTTTGTGTCTTTCAAGTTTAATATTAAAAACTTTTAGGCATAACTTAGCAAATTCTCGTTCTAGTTTATAATTTATATTAGCAGCGACCAAAAGAAAATTTATTAAAGTCTCTTCAATAATTTTTCTAGCTTTCTCAGGTGATTTAACTCCCAAAGTTTGCACATTATGAATTCGGTCAAATAATTTTATTAATGCCGTATTGTATCTTTTCTCTTTAATTAATCAGTTTAGGCTTTCTCCGCTACTTATCTTCCCGTAAGATTTAATTCTAGTTAGACCTTCTACATGTTTTGCTACTTCCGGTCCAAAAATTTCGGTAATTGTTTCTTCAGTTAATTCTGTATCCTCAATAGTATCATGAAGTAACGCAGCTTGTAGCATAATAATTGTTACCTTAATCGGGTGCGAATAATAAGGATCGCCTGATTGATGCATTTGAGAACCGTGTTACGTGCATAGTAGATACCTTTTTTGATTTCGAGTATATCTGAGTATATCTATAGGATTTGCTACTTTAGTATTTAAATATTCGAGTTTATCAAGTAATTTTTTACTATAAACACAAATTGCAAACTTTTCTTTCCAAGAGCTTATATCTTCCATAAAAGTTATTTCTTATTTCATTATAATTTGTGGGCTATTAATTAAAAAATTAGGCATTGCCTAGAAAAAGTTGATAATTTGAAAAGTTTACGTCATGGCCACGCTCTTTGCAGTCGCTTAGCTCATGACGATATCAACCGTTTCGAGGAAATGCCAAAAATTGCAGTAATAAATAGCTGCAGATTAGGTTCTATGAAGGAAAATTAAATTAATCTATTTTTGCTATTTTTTGCTGTAAATCATAAGATTTTTTTGAAATAGGAACAACTATTACTGCAAAAATCTTATTAATGTTCGCTAAAAAATATCTGAAAATATAAATAATTTAATTTTCCTTCACAGAACCTAAAGATTATTGTTATATTATTTTAAATATTAATCCTAAAGTCAAAATATAACTATGTCAAACCGTAATAGTTTAGAAGTACAAGAGTACGCACAAGCTAGCTCCTTAAATAATACTAATCTAACTGCATCACAGGGTGAGTTAATACTAACTGTTGCAAATTTATTGTTCAAAGAGTCAAATATTAATAATAATCAGAATATACAAAGAGATAATAATATATCTTATGAGAATAATATTAATAATATTACCGACTTTGAAAATCAGGATACAAGTTGTGGTATATGTAAATGTCTTGGAGCGATAGCTACTGTTTGCTGCAATGTGTATGTATTTTTATTTGAATAAACACCACATTTTACACTAAAAAAATATGAGCAAGGCTTAAGAAAGTTAGGAAACCTAGAGCATCGGTTATGGTTGTTAGAAATACACCGGAGCCTGTAGCGGGGTCTATATCAAAATAATGCAGTATTATAGGAATAGCAGAGCCGAATAATCCGGCTACTAAAAAATTTAAAATAACTGCAATAGCAAAAATAACGCTAAGATTTAAGTCAAGCAACATCACAAAGCTAAGTCCTGCTCCGATAATTGCAAGTACAAAACCGTTAAAAGCCGATACGGCTATTTCTTTTAATATAACTTTATTGACATTATTATAATGAATATCTTTATTAGCAAGGGCTCTAACCGTAACGGTCATAGCTTGTGTTCCGGCATTTCCGCCCATTGAAGCTACAATAGGCATAGTAGCTGCAAGCGTTACAAGTTTTGCAATAGTATCGTTAAAATGGTTAATGATAAGTGAGGTCATGCAGGCAGTGATTAGATTAACAAAGAGCCAAGGAAAACGATGTTTAACGGTATAAAATACATTGAAGAAAGTATCTTGAGTGTGTACCCCGCTTAATGATAATATATCTTTGCCGGCTTGTTCTTCGATAATATAAATTATATTATCGATTGATACGCTACCTACTAACTTACCGCTTTTATTTACTACCGGTACAATAGTTAAAGCATATTGTCTAAAAATGAAGCTTAGTTCATTTAAGTCGGTAAAAGCATCTGCAAGCTTAAAATCTTTGCTCATCAAATCTTTTATCAATTCATTTTTTTTGCCTTTAATTAGCGTGCTAAGAGAAATAATACCGATAGGGCGTAATTTATTATCCGTAACAATTGCCGCATAAAAGTCATTCTTTACGTTCTTGATAAAATTTAATGATTCCTCGACCGTCCATCCTTCTTGAAGATTAATAAAATCGCGTTCAATTACCCTACCTACCGTATTTTCGGGATATGTACAACCTACGGTAATTTGGTGTTTTTTTTCTTTAGTGAGATTACTTAGGATAAGGTCTTTTATATCATCGTCTAGATCGATTACTACTTCAATAGCATCTTCTATAACTAGCTTATTGATTAATTCTGCAGATTTTTTTATGCCTAAAGTTTCTATTATTAAAGGTTTACTATAAGCATTTAATGATACTAACGTTTCAGGCTTAATTTCATCCTGTAATAAAGGAATAATTATTTTATATGTTTTATTGTTAAGATTATCTAAGAAATCTGCTAAATCGGCATAATGAAGCTTGGCCAGCCTGCTTGCAGCAGCATCATAATTGTGATCTTCGATCAGATCGTTAATTTGATCAAAAATTTCAGCAAATTGATCGTGATGATCTGGTAAGATACTTTTAAATATATTGAAATTAGGCATAGCCTATTGACCTAATAGTTTATTATAGACTTATTATAATTATTTAAAGCTGGGTAGCTAGGCTTGGCACAGAATTGTGTACAATTTGCTAATCAATATAAATCACAGAGTACAAATAAGCAATAGTTTTTATTTCAACTCCTTTTCATTTATCAGGAGTATACAATTAGCACAAACATTTGCTAACAAGACGAACTTAGGCGTAAATATAAAATCTGAAGTGTCGAAACAGACAAAAATTTGACTTTGTGAAAAACCGGCGAATGGTGCGGTCGAGAAGACTTGAACTTCCAATCTTTTTACAGAACAGCACCCTCAACGCTGCGCGTCTACCAATTTCGCCACGACCGCTTAAGTTTTACTCTATAGCAGATTATGAGTAAAATATCAATAGAGTTCTTTTGATGTCATTTCCGCCTTTCTATGTCATTCCCGCTTCCACGGGAATGACATAAACTAGCCATGCGACAACACCTTTAGTCGTTCGCAATGACGGCAAAGCTATTCAAGATAAATCAACAACAAAACTAGGTGTAATCGATTGCTTAACAGCAGCTTTCATTAAACTATCTAGTTTTTCATCAATATTATCAAAATCAATATGATATTCTCTAGAATTTCCGGTTAACACTAGGGCAGAGTCTATACCAAGGCGATTTGCTGCAAGTATATCGGTGTAAACAGTGTCCCCAATCATTAACATGCGATTCTTAGGGGTATTATGACATTCTTTTAAAATTTTGCTATATATTTCTTTATATGGCTTACCGCTATAAATTACTTTTCCGCCAAGCTGCTTTATTTTTTCGGCATAATAGCCGCTACAATATCTATAAACACCGTGCTGATTTATTCCAAGGTCAGGATTAGCACAAATATTGACCATTTTACGTTGTACAACAATTTTAAATAATTCATTGAATTCGTTTAAATCTAAATTTTCGTTTTCATCTCTGTAAATAGTCATTAAGAAAATATTAGCTTTGTTAATATCATCAGTGATAGGACATTGAATTCTGTTTATTATATCATTTTCTAAATGTCCTAAATGATATATTGCTGGTTTTTCTATACCGAACCGCTCTTTACTTTCTAGTATCATTTCTACTGCTATTTCGCCTGAGCTAATGATCATTTCCGGTTCTGCATTTAATCCCCACGATTTAATTGTTTGATGCAGTGAAAAAATATTGCGTGGAGCATTAGTGACAAAATATACTTTTTTTCGTTCAATAATCTTATTGATATTTTGTACGACGCCCGGATAGGTACGCCCCCCTTCAATTATTACCCCCCAAAGATCGAATAAAAACACGTCATAATCATTAATTACGTCGAAAATATTTTTTAACTTTAATATATTCATTGTTATCTCGCTAATTTTAAATCAAGAAACTTTACTATTTTAATAAGTTACGTTATAGTCATTTTTATTGTTTCTAGCAACAAGTAATAGAGCCAAATATATAATATGTCGGAAATTGAAGAAAAATTTAACGAATCATCATACGGTGCTGATTCCATAAAGGTTTTAAAAGGTCTTGAAGCCGTAAGAAAAAGACCGGGAATGTATATCGGGGATGTTGGAGACGGGTCGGGTCTACATCATATGATTTATGAAGTAGTCGACAACGCTATCGACGAGTCGCTTGCTGGTTATTGCGATCTAGTACGAGTAACATTAAATAAAAACGGTTCAGTAACCGTATCCGATAACGGGAGAGGTATACCCGTTGAAATTCATGAAGAAGAAGGAATATCGGCAGCTGAAGTTATTATGACGCAACTTCACGCCGGCGGTAAGTTTGACCAGAACGCTTATAAGGTTGCAGGCGGTCTACACGGTGTTGGTGTATCGGTTGTAAATGCTCTTTCTGAATGGCTTGAGCTGCGTATTTGGCGTAATAATAAGGAATATTTGATTAGATTTAATAACGGTATAACGGAAGCTCCGCTTGCGGTTGTCAAAGAAAATATTGATAAAAAAGGTACGGAAGTTACTTTTTTTCCGTCTGTAGAAACGTTTACTAATATAGAATTTGATTTCGGCACTATAGAGCATCGTCTTCGAGAGCTTGCTTTTTTAAATTCAGGCGTAAAGATTTTACTCGTCGATAATCGCTTTGAAGAAGTTAAAGAAGTAGAGTTTTATTATACGGGCGGTATAGAAGCTTATGTAAAATATATAGACAGAGCGAAGCACGCTATCCATCCATGTATAGTAGTTAATACGGAGAATGCTGAGTCCGGTATAAGCCTTGAGCTTGCGATGCATTGGAACGATTCTTATCATGAAAATATTTTATGCTTTACTAATAATATTAGGCAGCGTGATGGCGGAACTCATCTTAGTGCTTTCAAATCAGCGATAACACGTGTTATTACCTCGTATCTTGATACTACGGGTCTTAATAAAAAAGCTAAAAATGACTTTAGCGGTGAAGATACTAGGGAAGGGCTATGTTGTGTGCTTTCCGTTAAAGTGCCTGATCCTAAATTTTCTTCTCAAACAAAAGATAAGCTAGTAAGCTCCGAAGTACGACCGGTTGTTGAGAATGCCGTTTATACAAAGGTTCTTGAGTGGTTTGAAGAGCATCCAGCAGAAGCTAAGGCAATTATAGCTAAGATTATGGAAGCTGCGAATGCTCGTGAAGCTGCTAGAAAAGCAAGGGAACTCACTCGAAGAAAATCAGCTTTAGAAGTTTCGAATTTACCAGGTAAACTTGCAGATTGCCATGCAAAAGATCCTGCTATTTCAGAATTGTTTATTGTTGAGGGGGACTCTGCGGGCGGTACTGCAAAGCAGGGTAGGGATAGCAAAATTCAGGCTATATTGCCTTTGCGTGGTAAAATTTTAAACGTTGAACGTGCAAGATTTGATAAAATGCTCGGTTCGGACCAAATCGGTACGTTAATTACAGCTCTTGGAATTAGTGTTGAACAAGAATTTTCCTTAGAAAAGCTTAGATACCATAAAGTTATTATTATGACCGATGCTGATGTTGACGGTTCGCACATTAGAACTTTATTACTCACGTTTTTCTATCGTCATATGCCTGAGCTAATAAATAAAGGCTATCTATATATAGCTCAGCCACCGCTTTATAAAGTAAAGAAAGGAGCAGCTGAGCTTTATTTAAAGAATGAGCAAGCGCTGCAGGATTATTTGATCAAATCAACTATTAATGATGCAACCATAATTCTAGACGATAAAGAGCAGTTAGTGGGTGATAATTTAGAAGAGCTAATTAATAAAGTAGTTAAGTTTAACGGCTTGCTTGACCATGCTAGCAAAAAATTTAATCGTTCAATTACCGAAATTCTTGCGATTAATGACTTACTTAATAACAAAATATTTGAGCCTGAAAGTGATTTAAGACTTAAAAAAGCTTTAGATGTTTTAAATAGCTTAGAAGATTCGCCTGATAAGACTAATTGGGAAGTTTTAAAACATGAAAATAAAATAGATTTCTTCCGCTTTAGTAGGGGTTTAAAAGAAAGTAAAATATTATTGAAAGAGCAGTTAGAATCATTTGAGTTTGTACAAATATCAAAGCTTGCTTTAACGATTTTTGATATATTTAGTAAGCAATTAAAGCTTATAGTGAAAAGTCAGGAATTCGATATTTTAACACCGAGTCAGTTGTTAAATACCATTATAGAATGCGGAAAAAGAGGTATAAATATTCAGCGTTTTAAGGGTCTTGGTGAGATGAATTCCAGCCAGCTATGGGAAACTACTCTTGACCCTACAAAAAGAACTTTGCTTCAGGTAAGAGTTGCAGAAATTGATGAAGCAGAAGGCATTTTCTCTACTTTAATGGGTGACGTTGTTGAACCTCGCAGGTTATTTATCCAAGCAAATGCGTTGAATGTCGTGAATTTGGATGTGTAGTATAATCGGTGTCATACCGTGGCTTGACCACGGTATGACAATTTAATCAGTTTCTCCTCGCAATGACGTTACAATTTTATCAAAATAATTTATGCATAAATTAATTATTCACGGTGGTACACCTCTTAAAGGTAGTATTAATATTAGCGGTGCTAAAAATGCCGTGCTACCTATTATGGCAGCGTCTATTCTTACCGATAAACTGCATATTACTAATGTTCCAAAGTTAACGGATGTTAGTACTATGAAAGATTTGCTCCGAAGTCACAGGGCAGATATTGAAATAATAGAACATCAAGATGAATTGGAGCTTATAATTGATACCAAAAATATAAATAACTTTACTGCAGATTATGAAATAGTCCGTAAAATGAGAGCATCGATTTGGGTGCTTGGTCCTTTGCTTACCAAATACGGTAAAGCAAAAGTATCGCTTCCGGGTGGTTGTGCTATTGGAGCAAGGCAAGTAGATTTGCATATTGCTGTGTTAAAAGCTATGGGAGCTGCGATTGAAATAGAAGACGGTTATATTAACGCTTCAAGTAAAGGACGCTTAAAAGGTACTCATTTTGTTTTTGATAAAGTTTCCGTAGGTGCTACGATTAATGCAATACTTGCAGCTGTTTTAGCAGAGGGGGAAACTGTGCTTTTTAATTGCGGTCGAGAGCCGGAAATAGTTGATGTATGTAATTGTCTTATCACAATGGGAGCCGATATTGCAGGTATCGGCACTAGCGAAATAACAATTAAAGGCAAGGATTCTTTAAATAAAGCGAGCTATAAAGTACTTTCTGATCGTATTGAAGCCGGTACTTATATGTTTGCGGCAGCTATTACTAAAGGTGATGTAAAAATTTGTGGGATTGATTACCATATTGTAGAAAATATAGCTTTAAAACTTATCGAAACGGGTATAAAAGTCGTGCCGATCAATAACGGAGTTCAAGTAACTTATGAAGGGAAGTTAAATTCAGTTGATTTAGAAACTAATCCCTATCCTGGCTTTGCTACTGATTTGCAAGCACAATTTATGAGCCTTATGACGCTTAGTAGCGGTGTTTCAATGATCACCGAGAATATTTTTGAAAATCGTTTCATGCATGTCCCTGAATTATGTAGAATGGGAGCAGATATAGTAGTACGAGGTAATAAGGCGGTTGTTCGAGGTGTAGAAATGTTAAAAGGCGCAGAAGTTATGGCAAGTGATCTTAGAGCTTCGGTATCGCTAATACTTGCCGGTCTTAGTACTAATAGTAAAACCGTATTACACCGAATATATCATTTAGATCGTGGCTTCCAAGATTTAGAAAAAAAATTAAATAATTGCGGTGCAGATATAAAAAGGGTATAATATATTCGATCAACTTCAAAAATGGGCTAAGTCGTTCTACAAGAGCTACGGTACTCACGTATTAAGTATACGCTGTGTTCCTCGCCTTGTGAACTCCTTGCTCTTTTTGAAGTTGATCTGCGTATATTCGTTTCCTATTTATTTGTAGTATACTATTTTTAACGGAGAAAAATTATGGCAAGAATTACAGCAGAAGATTGTAATAAAATTATACCGGATAGGTTTCGGCTTGTTGTCCTAGCAACAAGATATGCTAAATTATTAAATTATAAAGTAGAAACTAATCAAATCAAAAAAGAAAAGCGTGATAAGCCTCCCGTTATCTCATTACGTAGAATTGCTGCCGGAAAAGTATCGGTAGCTCAGTTAGAACAAGATTTAATAAATAGTCTGCGTACAAGAACTATTATAGAGCCGCTTGTTAATCAAGATGAATCAGAAGCTGTAGGAGAAAAATTTGAGTATTTACCTGAAGTTTATATCGGGGAAGATTATTCTGATTTAGATGATCAAATCTTTATTGATGAGAATGGCGAAGATTATGAAACCGATAAGTAAATGCTTATCGGTGTTGGTACTGATATAGTACAAATTCCTAGAATCGAAAAAATATTACATTTATATCCAGAACTTTTTGCTAAAAAAATTCTAACTTCAAAGGAATTAAAACAGTTTGCTTTGTTGGGGAAAATAAACCATGCTGCTTTTTTAGCCAAGCGTTTTGCTGCTAAAGAGGCTGTTAGTAAAGCCTTTGGAGTCGGTATAGGTCAAGGTATAAATTTTAAAGATATTACTATACTAAATAATGATTTAGGTAAGCCTATAGTAGAAGTTAGCTCAAACTATACAAACAAACTCTCTCCTTTTAATATTCACCTTTCTCTTGCTGATGATTATCCTGTATGTGTAGCATTTGCTGTGATTGAGAGTAGTTATAATGTTATTCTTGGGTAGAGGCGTGTTACTGTGTGAACCCTATGTCATTCCTGCGGAGGCATTGTTGCGTGGATACCCAAACCGTCATTGCGAGGAGCGAAGCGACGTGGCAATCTCATGCAGTAATAACAAACTCCTGAGATTGCTTCGTCAAAACTTACAGTTTTTCCTCGTAATGACGACTTGGTATACGGGGAATGCCCGCTCTCGCAATGACAAAATATAAATTACGATCCGGCTTTGTTGTCTGCTTTAGGTAACATGATTTTTAAATCAGCTTTAGCTTCTAAATCAGCAATATATTTCTTTAGTATTTCTGCAGCTAATATATTATCAATAGTTACTTTTGCTTCTTCTTTTGTTGGAATAGGCACAGGTTTTTTCTCAAGCACTTTGATAATATGCCAACCGAAATCGGTTTTTACAGGAGTTGAAACTTCATTTACTTTTAAAGCAAAAGCTTTCTTTTCAAATTCCGGCACTAACTGCCCAGGTTGATTTAGTAGAATGTAACCGATAACGCCGCCGTTTGAAGCTGAAGCTTTATCAAGAGATAACTCTTCTGCAAGCTTAGTAAAGTTTCCACCTTTGCTTAATTTGGTTTTTATATCATTAGCTTCTTTTTGAGATTTAACTAAAATATGAGCAACTTTTATTTGTTCTTTACCTTTAAGATTACCGACATATTTATTATATTCATCATCAAACATATTATCTGTAATGTTAGATTTTATGTAGTTTGCTAGTAATTCTTGTTGAGCTAATTGATTTTTTGTATTTTCAAGTTTTTCTTGGAATTCTTTAGAAGAAGTAATATTTGACTTAGCAACTTCTTCTTTTAACAAAAGATTATTAACATAAATTTTTATTAATTTTTCCTGATCTTGTGGTGGAAAATCATCAAAATTTTTGATTGTTTCACCTGATTGAAGATTAAGCTGAGGCTTAAATTCTTTCATAATTTGCGATTCTTTTACTTCACCGCCTTTATAGGTAGCAACTACCTTGTCTTTATCAGCAAAAGCAATACCGGAAAGCATGCTAACTGATAAAAATATAACAGATAATTTTTTCATTTATGACTCATAATTGTGTTAAATATAAGCTTAAATTTTATAAAAATAATATATAACCGTCAACAGCTATTTGAGAATATTTTATTTATTAATAATAATTTATAAATATTTGTAGTAAAAAATTATTCATTTAAATAAAATTATAACATTTGATAATTTTATAAAATATACCTATATTTAAGTACTAAAATACTAAAAATATCATAAGGACTTTAATGCTTTCTATTTTAAAAAAACTTTTCGGTACTGCAAATGATCGTACTGTAAAAAAACTATTTTCTGAAATTACAAAAATTAACTCGCTTGAACCTGCTATACAAAAATTATCAGATCAGGAGTTGAAGAATAAAACTGTGGAGTTTAAAGAAAAGCTTAAAAACGGAGCTACTTTAGACGATATAGTATATGAAGCGTTTGCGGTAGTTAGGGAAGCAGCTAAAAGAGTTTGCGGTATGCGTCATTTTGACGTTCAGCTTATAGGCGGCCTGATATTACATCGAGGCATGATTACCGAAATGCGTACCGGTGAGGGTAAGACCTTAGTTGCAACGCTTCCTGCTTACTTAAATGCTTTAACTGGAAAAGGTGTACATGTTGTAACCGTAAATGATTATCTAGCACGCCGTGATTCTGCTTCCATGGGTAAAATTTACAATTTTTTAGGTTTATCGGTTGGATGTATTGTTGGCGGTATGCCTGATGAGGTAAAACGAGCCGCCTATAACGCCGATATTACTCATGCAACAAATAATGAACTCGGTTTCGATTATTTAAGGGATAATATGAAGTATAGCTTGCAGGAGCGGGTACTTCGTCCTTTTAATTTTGCTATCATCGATGAGGTTGATTCGATTTTGATAGATGAAGCAAGAACTCCGCTCGTTATCTCGGGTCCGGTTAATGATAATACAGAATTATACGGTAAAATTGATAAAATAGTACGTCTGCTTAATGCAAGTGATTTTGAAAAAGACGAAAAATTAAAAACTATCAATTTAACGGAAACCGGCATTACACATATAGAATTGCTTTTAAGTAAAGAAAATATTATAAAACCGGATACCAGTTTATATGATTTTGAGAATTTAACTTTAGTACATTATGTTAACCAAGCCTTAAGAGCTCATAATATGTTTACTGTTAATGTAGATTATTTGGTGCGTGAAGGTAAAGTAATGATTATTGATGAGTTTACCGGTCGTGTAATGGAAGGGCGTAGATATTCGGAAGGGTTACATCAAGCATTAGAAGCAAAAGAAAATGTGAAAATTCAAAATGAGAACCAAACTTTAGCATCTATTACTTTCCAAAATTATTTTCGTAATTATCCTAAATTATCGGGTATGACCGGTACGGCTATGACCGAAGCACCGGAACTAAAAGATATATATAATCTCGATGTGGTCGCAGTCCCAACCCATAATAAAGCTACAAGGCTTGACCTTGATGACGAAATTTACGGCAGTAAAAAAGAAAAATATGATGCTATCTTAAAGCTAATTAAGGATTGTTACGATCGTGGACAGCCTATACTTGTCGGTACGATAAGCATAGAAAAGTCAGAAGAACTTTCAAGCGTTTTAAATAAAGAAAAAATCCCTCATAAAGTATTAAACGCCAAATTTCATGAGCAGGAAGCTTTTATTATTGCTCAAGCAGGTAGGTTTAAGGCAGTAACGATTGCAACTAATATGGCAGGGCGCGGTACTGATATTATGCTTGGCGGTAATCCTGAAATGTTAATAGAACAGCTGGATAAAGAACATAATTATGAAGCTAAAATAGCTGAAATAAAAGCTCAAATTGCCGAAGAAAAGAAGCAGGTTATTGAAGCAGGCGGCTTATTTGTGATAGGTACGGAAAGGCATGAAAGCCGTAGGATAGATAATCAGCTAAGAGGAAGATCAGGTAGACAAGGTGATCCTGGTAAAACTAAGTTTTTCCTATCGCTTGATGACGATTTAATGCGTATTTTTGCATCAGATCGTATATCAGGAGTCCTTAGAACACTTGGATTGAAAGACGGAGAGGCTATCCACCATCCAATGATTAGTCGTTCACTTGAGAAAGCGCAGCAAAAAGTGGAAGGACATAACTACGAAATGCGTAAAAATTTATTACGTTTTGATGATGTAATGAATGACCAACGTAAGATAATATACGAGCAACGTACTGAAGTTATTAAATCTAAAGATAGTCACGGTTTCTTAAATAGTACTACTGAGGAACTCGCCAAAAAGATAGTATTAACTTTCATGCCGGTAGGCTCTTATAGAGAAGATTGGGATATAGAGAATTTAAGCGTAGAATTACATCGTGTTTTTTCTATAAAATTTGATCATAATGTAGTAAGTAAAAATGATGTAACGGAAGAAGAAATCACGAAGACCGTTATACAAATGGCTTATGATATATATAAGTCAAAAGAAGAAGCCTATAGTAGCGAGTTAATGCATAATGCCGTGAAATATATTTTATTAACTACCCTTGATCAAGTTTGGAAAGATCATTTATATAGCTTAGATCATTTAAGACAAGGCATATCTCTTCGAGCTTATGGCCAAAAAGACCCTCTTAGTGAGTATAAAAGAGAAGCATTTAACTTATTCGAGCAGATGCTTAATAATTTAAAAGAATTATTTATTCAAACCGTATACCATTTCCATATTGACTTAAAACATGTTCAAAAAGAAGATGTTTCACTTGAGTATAAAAAACTTCAGAAAAATATGCGTGAGAGTCGGGAAGATCCGGCATTTAGTAAATATAACGCAGGAAGTAGCCTTGAGACTGACCTTAAACCATTCGTATCACGCATTGACCCAAAAGATAGAAACCCTGAAGATCCTACTAGTTGGGGTAGGGTATCTCGTAATGAGCTATGCCCGTGCGGTTCAGGCAAGAAATATAAATATTGTCATGGTGCAAATGAATAGATGAAAACCTATAATACCCTACGATTTTTACTCTATGTCATTCCCGAGAAGGCGGGAATCCAGCAAAACTCGAAAAAATCAAAAGATTATAGCTATTTCTTAAAATTTCTTTACATTTTTAGAAAAAGTAAAAATTCTTCGAGATTTTTATACTTTCTGGGTTCCCGCCTTCTCGGGAATGACATAAAACAAGCCATTAATTCTTAAGACAATACACCTTTTTAAAAATTGTAGGGTATTATAATGCAAACCACTTTACCTCAGCGTTCTCTAAAAATCCAAGCTAGGCTTAATTTTATAGTGTAGCAAATTCTAGATATTGCACAAGATAAAATCGCTATGATTATCTTGTATTGCTCTTTTGCAAGAGGTGATTGGGTGCGTGGTCTACCTAATGGTTACCATAGCGATACCTATATTTTGATAATTCTGAAGAAAGGTAAATATAAAGGATATACTGCTTTAAGATTACAAGATACAATATATACCAAATTAAAAAAGACAGGAGTAATAAAGCCGCAAATTATCCCATATGACTCACGAATATCAATAATTCTTGAATCAATAGATGAAGTAACAGGCAGTTAGAAAAAGGACGTTATTTTTATACGGATATAAACAAAGAAGGCATTCTTTATATATGATAGCAAGGAATTTACACTTAGCGAAGCTAAAGATTTCCCTTGGAGCGAGATGAAAGAAATTGCTAAAGATTACTATGAAGAATGGTTTAGAAGTGGATGCGGGTTTTTGATTGATTGCCAATATCCATTTGAAAGAGGCGAATTAAACAAAAGTGCTTTTTATCTTCATCAAGCTACGGAGAGTTTTTACAGTAGCATCTTGTTAGTTTTTTCCAATTACAAACCTAAATTGTATGATATAGAAGAATTAGGGAGTATGGCAGAAAATTATAATAGTGAGCTATTGCAAGTATTTCCTATAGTAACCTCTGAGCAAAAAGAATGTTTTGAGTTACTTCAAAAAGCTTATGTTGACGCAAGATATGATAAAAACTATAAAATTACAAAAGAACAGCTGCTTTATTTAATCGATAGAGTAGAAAAGTTGAAGGAAATAACCGAAAGAATCTGCACGGCAAGGATTAATCAGTAGGAGTTCTCAGTATTGTCTGCGTGTGACCTCCTAATCGTCATTGCTAGGACATTGCATAGCAATTGACGAAGCAATCTCAGGAGTTTGTTATTATTTCATAAGATTGCCACGCAGCCTACGGCTGCTCGCAATGACGATTTGGGTATCCAAGCAAGCCTTTTGCAGGAATGACAATGAGATCTTTATTACCTTTAAGAAATACAAAGTATAAATAAGTAGAATATGATAAAAGAACTATTAAATAGTAATTTAACTCTGTTGCTAAAGTCAAATAGAGTAGTAGTGCAAGATATAGAACATTATGTAAAACAATGTAGCTTTGAAAATGTTTTAAAAGAGTCTATTTTTCTTGATAAAGTGGGCGTAGTAAGGAGTTTAAATGAATTACTTGCAGTATCTACTACTGAACTATTTTCGGTATCTACAAATAATGCACTAAAAGTTGGCTAAATGGTTAGTTGAAGAAAAAAAAGCAAATGTTAATATGTGTAGTGATATTTTGAAGAATACTCCTTGAAATTCAGCCGCACGTCACGGAAATTATAAAGTAGCAGAATATCTAATATCAAAAGGCGCTGCAGTAAACGGGAACGATAGAGCTTGGCTAGGATCACCTTTATATGAAGCAGTAAGCACTTTAATGTAGCAAAACTATTACTTAAGAACGGAGCTGAGGTGGATCAAAGAAAATCCGGAGGAATACCTTTGCATGCGGTTGTTAAAAACGTTCGATGTACTTCTAAAGATATGAAGGATGATGAAATATATAAGCTGTTAGTATCATATGGTGCTGATATCAACGCAAAAGTAGAATTTAAAGGAGTAGGGTTTAGTATATATGATGGAAAAACGATATCAGAAATAGTAGAATTTAAAATAGCATTCGTCGGTGAAAGTGAAGTAATAACGGAAGAATAATGATGTTTTGAGATATCTTAACATATTTATAGGCATTGCCTAGAAATCGTTGATACCGTCATTGTAAGCGGCTGTAGGCTCCTGTTGCATGGATACCAAATCGTCATTGCGAGCGACTGTAAGGAGCGTGGCAATCCAGAAAAATAATAAAAATGCTACGCATTTTACTAGATTGCTTCGTCAATTACTTTGTAATTTTCCTCGTAATGACGTCAACTTTTCAAATTATCAACTTTTTCTAGGCAATGTCTATTTATCGACACGGTAGTTATTGACAAGTTTAGGAAAAAGTTTTATATTCTTCACAAGTTTAAGAAAAAGTTAATAGTATATGTCTAAAGCAAAAACAGCTTCCAAAAATAACCCGACTTCTAGGGAACAGGCTAAAGAATATTTTCATAACGGTCAGAAGATCAAACCGGTCAAGCTTATTGCTGCTCAAAAGTCTTTTCTAGCTGCCGAATATGAATCTTCCGGAGATTTAGTCGTAGGGAGCAATGGTCAGCCATTACCTTGGGGATTAGTTAAAAGCTTATCTTAATATTTTCATTTCCAAAAACCTCGCTAATAAATAATCGGGGGCATAGCTCAGGGGTAGAGCATCTGCTTTGCACGCAGAGGGTCAAGGGTTCGATTCCCTTTGCCTCCACCACTTCCGATAAGGGTTTTAAGGCTTTTTGAAATTTAGTAAAAACTTTGAATGTTCCTTTTGTTTTAATTTTCGCTCCATGTCTTGCTAAAAAAATATTCTGTACCTACTATTATTGGTTATGGGAAGTATTTACAACAGCAGAATCTAGGCAAAAACAATAATCTACATACTCAAAAACTGAGGTTACTATTTACTTGAGAAAGAAATATACGAAGCTTTGCTAGCACTCAGTAATTATAGCAGTGAAGAGAATAATAAATTATTAAATACAACTTATTGACTTATTAATATTATTTTCTTATAAATTAACAAAAAAATAAGGACATAATATGAGTGGTACAACAAAAAATATAAATGCAAAGGGAGCATGGGTCTTGATGGTTGGCTTGGCGTTACTGTAGGTGATAATATTACTCACTCTTTTAGTTTAGATACTAATAATATTTTTTAGGTATCACCGATACTATGAATTACTATAATGGCTTAGGTAGTATAGACATAAATAATGCACGTGTTAATTTGAATATAACTAATAGAGCTTTAGAAATAAATGCTAATAACAGACCTTTTAAATTGATTGTAGACGAGAATTTTTCTATAAAAATTGCAGAGTTTAACACCTATGATTCTCTTGTAATAGAGATATATCAAGGCATTGCTCTTAGAATACTAGACGAAGAATGTCCTTCTATGCCTATAACTTTGGGGCAAAATGCTAAAGTTAATTTTATCTATGAAAATGAGCAATATACTTTTACAAATCATTATCAAGATAAAATGAGTTTCCAAGATATAAATACGTTAGCAAAAATAGCTAATCTACCTCATAAAGAATTTGTTAAAATTTTATCTAATAATTATACGCTAGAAGAAATAAAGGAGATTGCAGATAAATATAAAGCAATAGATAAAGAGGCATTAAATTTATTTATAGGACAAAATTATAAGCTTTTTTATAGCTCTGATCAAACTGAAAATCCTTTTAAAGATCATACTTCATTTTTAAATTAGTAGACAAGTCTTTAGAAGAAAGTCCAATCCTTAATCTACTGCCTGTTGACCTTAAAATATCATATAGCTTCTTATTTAGAGGACGAAGTCGATATAATAGGCAATGACAGCTAAATCCTCTATCTACTACAATGCAAGCTGGCATACAATACATATTGGCATGCAAGAAGATTAAGCTACACGGCAAAGCTTGCCAATCACTTAATACATAAAAATGGTACGCAATGGCTTGATGTTTTAGATCAGGCATTAAATTTATACCAGCTAGGCACTCAGACTATGCAGATAGCAGGCGATATAAGAAAGCTAGTAGCAAGCACATCGCTGGTAGACTTAAAGAAAAATTTACAAAATCTTGACTCTGTAAGATTTGGTATGTAGGTATCAAGGGTAGTAAGTACTACAAATAATTTAGTAGTTGAGAGTTTGCAGGACGTAATACAAGCACGGATGTCCGGTATGCAGATGAGCGTTGGCTTTAATAATGCCGGAACATATAAGGAGCTAGGAGGTAAAGCTGAAGTAGCTAGCCGAGATGTAGTGCGGACAACAGAATTATCAAAAAAATTTACTTTACTCTATTAGTTGTACGATAAATATATGATAAATAAATTTAGTAACTAGAAGAGTAACAGAATATATTAGATTTTGAATCTCAAATTGAACAAAAAGACGCCACATTAGAATTATATATAGAAAACAATTCTTTTAATATATTGGATACTTTAAATAAGATAAATTCGATTCCACATACGTCACTTAATAATATATCATCTTCTGAAGAAAATCCATTAATTAAGGAGTTAACCGCCATTAATGGACAAAAAATCCACCTTATTTATTCTCCGATAATTAAAAAAGTTTCAGCGTATATTAAGTGAAGATAATAAAATTATTGAAATAAAGAATGTGATGGAGAGTATAAACTTTACGTAGATCACCAAGGCTTAGGAGAAGTGCTTCCAACTCATCCTACAGGTTCTACTGGTACTAATGGAACAGTGGCTACTCCAGTGCCACAATATGAATCTGCATCTATTACTCCTAGAACAATGAATGCAGTAATTAATACTCCTATAACAGCAACCTTAGGAGGAACAGAGCCTATTATTATTAAAGAATATCAAGAACATATTTTGCAGAATGGATATTCAAATCTATATGTTATACGTTTTGCAGTAAAATTTGATCCTTCAGATCCTGTAAGTTTGAACAGTCATATATTACCTAACTCAATCTCAGGATTAACCCAAATTGAACAAGATATATTTTACTTATGCCTTGCATGAATTAATGCTTACAAGCCCTGCAAGTTCTATTATTGGGGTTGGACCAGGTAATTTTCCAAATAACGTAGTATTAGTAGATTTTTTTTAAAAGAGACCTAGGTACTCAGCAAATACAAATAAATAATATTACTGGTTTTCCTGCTGGCATTCATACTGTGGAACAAGAAAATAATATAGTCACTTTAATTGATCCAAATAATTTCATTTTTAGTAATCCATTAGAAAACTTTGTTAAATTTCTTGGGCCATCTCTATTTCCTAACCTAGTCCCACCTTTCACCATAGAAATAGAACAAAATATTCACGGTAATAAGCAAAAATTTTATAAATCTGATCCAACAATACCTGTTGGAAGAGGAACAAATAATTCAAGAGATTGCACAGATGTTGCAGTTAAAATTGCATTTAAATTAAACGAAGAACAACAAAAAGGTATTAATAATATAGCAACCCTATTGGATCGTATAAAATCTTTATCAAATCAAAAAGCAGTTAATATTTTAATACCATATGATGAGATAAATATGAATGCATTACAAGACTTATCTGCCGCTCGTAGAGAGGAAACAATTAATTTATTAACAAAATATAAAGGTAATACTAATCTTGCACAAAAGGGAGGTATGACGACTTTAGCAAAATTACAGAAGTTTGATAGATTGCTAACTGAAGTAGAAACATTTTGTAATCAACCGGCAATTCAACCACTGTTACAAGATCTAAATAAACTTCAAGTAGTTGTAACAAAAAGATAAATAATGGGACTGTTGCGAGATGAGAGGATAGCAGGTATAATTAAAAAAAACAAAAAATATGTTCATATGTCTGAGTATCAAATGATAATGGTAAGTTTAGATGAGTTAATAAGTGTGGATCATCAATATCGTAAATTCAAAAGTTTATTCAATTTTAAAGCAGTTGAAGCTGAGTTATTAGCAGTAGAATGCGAAGCTAACTATAAAGGCTATGGTATAGTGAGGCTGTTTAAATGTTTGCTGCTGCAATTTATGGAAGACTTATCGGATCGGGAATTGGAACGTTATTTAGCTGATAGCACAGCGGCAAAATGGTTTTGTGATTTTGCTCTTACAGAGAAGACGCCTGATTATAGTGTATTTAGTAAAATACGTAAAAAAATAGGCACTAATTTACTATCAAAAATATTTGTAAAATTCCGAGATCAACTACGAGCACAAGGCTATATGGGTGAAGTATTTACCTTTGTAGATGCTTCTCATTTAATCTCAAAAGCTAATCTTTGGGAGGAACGTGATAAACTAAGAACACAAAAATATGATAAATTGAATAATGAGACTCTGCCTAAGGTTGTAAAGGATAAACAAGCTAAAATTGGCTGTAAGGGAGCAAATAAATTTTGGTATGGTTATAAAAAACATGTGAGTGTCGATATTCAATCAGGAATGATCAATAAGGTTGCAGTTACCCCTGCAAATGTTACTGATAGCAAAGGTTTTAAGCATGTTATGCCAAGCTCCGGTGCTACATATGTTGATAAAGGTTATTGTACAATCTCTGCCAAGAATGCAGCAGCTAAAAAGGGGTTCCATCTTTGCTCAATAAAGAAAAATAATATGAAAGATAAGAATTTTGACCTTGATAAATATTATACGAAAATCAGAGCACCTTTTGAGAGGGTATTTTCAAAAGATAATAAACGGGTTAGATATATAGGAATTGCCAAAAATCAATTCTCTGAATTTATGAATGCCATATGTTTTAATTTAAAACGATTAGTGGTTTTAACAACTTTAATAGCTTAGAGAAATTTGTTAATAAAAATCCTAACTCTGTAAACAAATCTCTATTAAATTACTATACTATTGAATAAATTTTATCTCAATATTAAACAGAATTTCTTTTTAAAAATATTTGGACAGAGCTAAATATTTATTTATCTGTTTTCCTCTCATTTTACTATTAAAAATTATCTCGCAACAGTCCCTTTATCTGTATTAACAACTATTTTATCAATACCAGGGCTTCTTCGCCCTCGATTGATTTGGGTAATACGTCTTATAGCAAGTAATTTATTTGATCTTGATTTCAACATCAATTTCTGTAAACTACGTACTAATTTCATGTTACCATTTGCAGATGCCCTATAGATACGTCTACGAAGATTATTAACCTTTTTATTAACTTCTTGCCAATTTATTGCATGCCAATAAATTTTCTCAAAGTTATTATTATCGGTCTTAATTGTTACATTTGCGTTTTGCATCTAACTTTTCCAATATAATTCATAATCTTGTTTACTTACTTAGGGTAAATCACCAGTCTTAAGTCAGCATCATTTCTGATTAGCACATAGTGCCTATACACCCAGTTATTTATTCCTGTAGCCTTTCAGCTTAGTGTCATTAGCTTTTTAAGACCTCTCTTACCTACTACAAGTTGCCAAATAATAGGCTTACCACGTTTCACTAATTAAAAATGCGTTAAGTTGGTTACCTTCTGTATACCGGGGAACTGGCATTTTTTAAAGAAGGTCGCGTCTTCCTTCTTACAGTTAAGCTTTTCAGCTTCATCCCTATAACAGATATTATCTGGAGTATCTGCTTTTATATTTACGATATTTTCCAAACAAAGATTCACTTTCGTTTAACCAAATTTAACTTTACCTTGCCCCTATTTCCCATCCAGATTAGTAATTTAGTTAGGCTTCTTATTGCGCTTAGCACAAGATCGTTACCAACCTTGCACCGCAATAATGGTAATTAGGTCTAAATGCAACCTAACCGCAATATACTTGCAGACTTTATTTTAGTGCCATCGTGTCGCAATACGCAATATATAAACCTGAAGGTTTATTATTTGCTTGCTGGTTCATATGTTTGAGATTCAGTGGATGATTTTAAGATTGCATGGTAATGTCAACGATGGATTGAATAAGATCGAGATTCACGAACCATGGCGATACAGTTTGCAAGAATAGAAATAGTGGGCAGAAGTGAAGGCAAAAATGCTTGCCTTAAAGCTGCTTATAATGCCAGGCTGATTATTAAAGATGAGAGAACTAACGTTACTTACAACTTTAGCAAGAAGGGAGATAATGTTTACCATGCAGTTTTGTTACCTACTCACGTAGATCAAAAATTTAAAGACCCAAGAGTCTTGATGAATGAAGTAGAACGTACAGAGAAAAGAAAAAATAGTCAATTATTAAAAGATGTAGTAATAGCACTGCCTGATGATAAGGAATTAGATTTACAAGATAGAATAGCAATTACTCATGAGATAATCGAAGAAATGGCATGGGTTAAAAATGGTTTAGGGGTTCAGGTAGATATTCATAAGCCACATGATGGAGAGAAAAATTGGCATGCCCATTTGCTTATTACTACTAGAAGATTTACAGAGGACGGTAAATCTTTAGGAGCTAAGGCAGTAGATTTAAATCCTAAATTTGCCAAAGTAAGTGGCAAAGCGTTTATTATCCCGGAAGATAAAATAATTCATGAAAGAGCTAAAGAAGTAATCAATAAATATTTTGCTCAGTTAGGTTCAGACATCAGGGTAGACCCGATAAGTTTTAGCCCTGAGCAGCATGTTGGTCCTACTAGAATGAGAAATATTATCAATGAAATATCTGAGCAAAATAACATATGTAAGCTCGCTCATCTTGATATCATCAAAGGAGCAGATGGGGTATTAACCCGTATTATTCGTCATCAAGCTATTTTTACTAAACTCGATATAGAAAAAGCAGTAAAAGAGATGCCGGAAGAAGCAGAAAAGTCAAAACTAATAAAGGACGTATTAAATTCAGATAGATTAATCAAGCTATATAATGAGGATGCTACTGATACCAAATACTATACTACTAAGGATGTAAGAGAAGAAGAATTACGGATAGTGAGAATAGCAGATAAGGTAAATAACCAAATGCATTTTAATAATGTTCTGAAGATTAAAAGTGATATTGAAAATCTGACAAGTGTTAATGAAGCACAGCAAGAGAGCCTACAGCATATTTTAATTAATAGTCAATTAGAATCATTCGAGGTAGAGCCGGCACTGGTAAATCACAAGTACTTGCTGAAGGCTATAAAATTGCTACTAATCATGGACAAAATATTATACTACTCATAAAGCAGCATCAGAGCTTAAAAGTAAAGGCTACCAGCAATGTTATACAGTAAAAGGATTTTTATTTAAATTGTATAATGGTAAAGCTGAGCTAGCAAGAAATACTACGCTAGTAGTAGATGAAGCAGGGAGGTAGGTAATAGTGATTATTTAGAATTATTAAAAGTAGCAAGGAGTAACAATTGTAATTTAATACTTGCTGGAGATGAAAGGCAACTAACTTCCGTTGAGCGAGGAGGAATGTTTGCAGTATTGGCAAACAGGTTTGGCTCATATGAATTAAGTAACATTAGACGACAAAATAAAGCATGGGCAAGAGAAATGGCTTCATGCTTTGCAAGATTAGATATTACTGCTGGTTTGGATTTACTCAAGCAACATAATTGTTTAAAGGTTGATCATACACTAGAGGAATCAATGGTAAGATTGATTGATGATTGGAGCAATAGCAAATTTGCTATAGATGAGCGTTTAATAATTACCATGCGTAATACTGAAGTAGATAGTATTAATCAAGGAGTTAGAGAATTATTAAAAGCTCAAGGTCTTCTTACTGGTAAAGAATATAGATGCTATATATCATCTGAAAAGCACGAAGATTATATGGTAGGAGATCGTATTTTATTTAAGACAACTAATAAAGATTTACAAATAGAAAATGGTGAATTTGCAACAATCACTACAATAAGTAACGATAGATTTATCGCTAAAACAGATAATGGCAAGGAGGTAGAATTTAATCCTCATGAGATAGACTTTAAACATGGATATGCATCTACAGTATATAAATCACAAGGATCATCAATTAAAGATGTTTATGTGTTACATAATATAGCAGGTAATAGTAGAAATTCATATGTTGCTATGACAAGGCACATAGAAAAGGTAAAACTCTACTGTAATCGGGAGAGTACAAGAAATATAGGAAGTTTAATATCTCAGCTAAGTAAATCAGATAATAACCTATCAAGTATTAATTTTAAAACTTTAGAAGAATTAGCAGCGATTCAAGGTCAAGAAAATAAGAGTCATAATATTATAAATAAAGTAGGTAATTGGTTTAAATGGGTAATAGAAGATATTCAGGATAGATTACATAGTAATGATAACTATTACCGCTTAAAAGTCAAATTAGAATCAGCTAAAATAATAAAGTCAGAACCACATGCAACAGTCAGAGTAATTGTTAAAAACACTAGTATAAATCCTGCAACAAGCCATAAAGCCCAAGAAGAGCAAACAAGCTCTGCTGATAATCTCAAGAAATGTAATAAGCAAGATACAGCAATAAGTACTAAATTACAAGAGGAGGTTATGGCAAAGAAGAAAATCGATTATCATGCTATTAATAAACAAGAAGCACTAGAATTAAAGCAAAGATTATCATTTAAAGCTGCAGAAATAGGTATAAATCTACTAGGCAGTCCAAATAAGCATTTATCAAATAGCCAAGTATTACGCTGGGAACAAGATGGTAAAATAGTCATGAAGATAAATGGCAGTAAAGCTGGTATCTGGCATGATTTTAGTACAGGAGAGGGAGGAGATTTATTTACCTTAGTACAAAGAGAAAAAAATTGTGATTTTGTAGAAGCTAAGAAATATTTACAAGATATGGTTGCTATGTCAACCGACACAAGTAAAGATCTAGCAGTAAATTTAGCAGCAAATAAAAATCAACAAATTAAAACCAATGATCAAAAAGAGCAAGATGATGAAATAGTAAAAATTAAGAAAGCAGAAATATTATATGAAAAATCAGATACTTTAAAATATGTCATGCCAAATCATGTAGTAAAAAGATATTTATCAGAACATCGTGAAATTAAAGAAGTATTAACAAGATACCAATTAAGCTTTGATCTTAGAACCAACATGATGTGGGATAGTAATAGTAAACAATATTATCCTGCTTTAATTGCCTTTGCTAGAAATAAAGATGGTAATATTACTGGTGGACAAGCAATTTATTTAAACAAAGACACAAATAATAAAGCTGATATTGAGGTTAATAAACGTTCATTTGGTAGAATCAGAGGTTCTTTTGTCGAGATTAATAAAAATAACGAACAGCAGAACGTACAAAGCAGTAAAGATGGCAATAATTCAGCAAGTAATGTAACGATTATAGCAGAGGGGCTCGAGACCGCTTTAAGTATTAGGGAAGCTGGTATTAAAGGCAAAATTCTTTGTAGTTTAGGTGTAAGTAACATCAGAAACTATGAGCCTATCAAAGGTGAGAGAATAATAATTGCTGCTGATAATGATGGCAAAGATGCAGTATCAGTTAATACTGTAATTAAGGCTCAAGAAGAATTAATTAGCAAAGGAGCGACTGTATCAATAATACGACCACCAGAAAAAGGTGATTTTAATGATATGTTAAAATCCCAAGGAGCAAAATCTATTAAAAATCTTCTAGAGCCTGAAATAATAAAATTAACAGCAGCTAGCAAGGCAACAGAACTTAAATCATCATTAAAAGCAAGTGATAATAGCAAATCACAAATTAAGTCTATAGAATTATTATTTTCAAAAATGGTAAATAACGATAATAACGGACTAAATAATTTGCAGCAACAGCAAATACAAGCTCTAGCAAAGTTTGGCACAGCAGAGAATATCAATACCGCAATACAAATCTACAGAGAAAAAGGTATAGATTCTTGTATGCTCTATAGTAACAAGATTTGCATAGCAGCAATAGAGCAGAAGATACAAGAAGATTTACAAATTATGCAGAATAAATTTGATCCTAATTATAATCTTGGTGATAAAAGATTTTCTGATATAGTAATATATGATTTTCAAGGCAAAAGCCATTTAGTGCCTGAAGATTACTTAAATGCCATAGGAAGAGATAAACAAGTAATGCAGTATATAAGTCCAAGCTCAGAAATAGGTAAAGAAATAAAAAGTGCGGTAAAGAATTGCTCTGAGATCAAACTAAATCAAGGAATAAGAGTTTAGGATGTAATGTAATAATATTTTATCAAGTTAAAAAATGTCAACATATGAGTGAACAAGGAAACCTGCTGGGTGATCCAGATAAAGGCACAAAGAAAGCTAAGCATGATAAGATATTTCGTAAGGCACTAGAGAATCCTCTAGTTGCCCATGAGTTCTTTAATGCACATTTGCCCCCAAATATTAAAAGTTTAATAGATTTTCCTAGTTTAGCAATGGAAAATACCACTTTTGTAGAAAGCTCTTTAAAAGATTCTATCTCTGATGTTTTATTCTCATGCAAATTTGATAAACAAGACGGATATTTATTTTTACTTGTCGAGCATCAATCAAAAGCAGATCATTTTATGGCTTTTAGGCTTTTTAAATATATGATTAATATTTGTGAGCGATATTTAATACAAAATCCTAAAGCTAAGACTTTACCATTGGTATACCCAATGATATTTTACAATAATCAGGCGAAATACAATGTTGCAAGGAATTTATGGGATTTATTCGCTAATAATAAATTAGCGAGAGAGTTATGGATTAATGATTACCAATTAGTGAATGTCCATGAAATTCCTGACGAAGAGTTTAAACAAAGGATATGGTCAGGGATATTAGAATTTTTTCTCAAGCATATACATGAACGGGAATTATTAAAGAGATGGCAAGAAATATCAGATATATTACCAGAATTAACAAAAATAACGATAGGCTATGATTATCTAGAAATGATATTATATTATACATTGACGAAGATAGAGCAAGCTGATAGAATAAAGTTAGAGGATTTATTATCAACAAAGTTGAATCCGGAAATAGGAACAAGGCTTATGAGAAGTTTAGCACAGCATTGGCAACAAGAAGGAAAAGAATTAGGTGTTCTTGAAGGTTTACAAGTTGGTGAAGCTAAAGGTATCCAAATTGGTGAAGCTAAAGGTATCCAAATTGGAAAAGCTGAAGGGGAATATAATAAAGCAGTAGAGGTAGCAAAGAAAATGTTAGCTCAAGGTTGCAATATTGCTTTAATTTCTAGTGTAACCGGTCTTGATGAAGCTTTTATTAGTTCTTTAGAGTAAACATATTTCTTGTAAAATTTACTCTGCTGTTTGAAAAATCATTTATAAAAAATTCTGAAATAACAAACAAGTTTTTTATACACAGCTTACCTCTAAAACTCGCAATACTAAATTAGCGATTTAAAGGGGCATTATAATAGGATTTTTCTTTATAAGGTAATCCCCCTATCAAACAATTGAAATCTTTTTAGATTTAAATCAAGTTTGTAAATTCATTTGTAATTTAGTAATTGGGAGGTTACCCGCAAGTTTTACATAACAGGTAAGATCTTCTAGATTCATAATTTCAGATGGCATTACTAATAATTTTCTTCTTTCTAGGTGGTTCATATTCACTCCATCACGCATGGAGTTAGCTCCGTATGAGAGACTTTCTTGAGTTTCAATAATTTCTTGCTCACCAAGCATTAAAGCTGATTTATGTGCTGTCTGCTGATCACTTACTCGAAAAATAAATTTACTGCCAAATAGATCAAGCATTGAAGCTGCTCCTGCATGACCATATATTTCCTCTAATTGATGAATGTTTTGCATGCCTGCAACAACGCAGCCACCATATTTCCTGCTTTCAGCTAAAGCTATAGGGAGTGAAGATATCTTTTGTAAAGCTGGCAGCTCATCAATCACAAACCATATATTACTATGAGTATTATTGATGTTCCTATTCATTAATGCTTTTATTGCTATGCTAATCCATGCAGCAATAAGTGGTCGCAGCATTACTCTTTGATTAGGAGTAGCAGTGATAAATAACCAACCTTCTCTACTGCTAAACCACTTTCTAATACTAAACTCACCTTTAGGCTTTAAATGTTGCAACACTTCAATATTTTTACTAATAGTTGCTTGAATACCTGAGGAAGTCTCAGGTGCACTACTGCTAATTATACTGGCTACTGCACTATTTTTAAAGATCCTAACAAATTCCTTATTATTTGCATAAAGAATAGTATTTATTAACTTTTTGATGTCTTTACTATCATGATATAATCTTAATCCTTCAGCTAATACTAACTCAGCACTTTTAGCAAAAAAATCATCTAATTTTGGATTATAATTACTAAAACTACTGGCTATATCATTAAAATCCCAAATGTCATGACAATCATTCCACGGCAGCCATGCTGAAGTACCCTCTTGCAAAGGATTAAGTAGCTTATCACATTTGGGATCAAAAAATCTATCAGTAAAGCTACCTGTTAAATCAACAATAATTGCTCTACCACCCTCTTTTCTAATCTGAGGTAATAGCTCATTTAACATATTAGTTTTACCACTACCTGTAGTACCGGTAATAAGAATATGTCTCCTTTCACTATTTTTAACCAATGGCAATCCAGAAAAGCAAATATTAGCAGCTTGGTTGTTTTTATAAAGCATTTTTGCTAAAGTTTTAGCTTCCACAAAATCTGCTCCCCTGATCTTATCTTGGATAACAGCTTTTTTACCTCGATACATAAAAAAGATGATAGCAGTAAATAGACCAATAGTAAAAGTAATAATACCTTCTTGCCAGGCTGAATGCAATAAAAATTGCTCAAATTGATTGATATTATGCGAATGCGGTGTAACATGCCAAAATTTATGAACAAATTCTTCAGCATTACGGTAAACCCAAGCTTTTTGCTCTAAATAATAGAATTTAATACCTATTTGATCTATAGGATAAAAATACTCTCCTATAGCAAGTTTTAACCATACATATCTCTCTATAATAAAATAATATAAGCTTACTAAGGATAATTTTTGATATCGCCACATTAGCCAAACTACAGCTGATACCAACCCAGCTGTTAAAGCATTGATACTTCCTTGACTAAGCATTCGTAGCTGATGAGCAAAAATTTGTGAACCACGAGTAAAATTATTTTGATTTTGTTGCATCCAATTACAAATTATCTTGCATTATCTTTAATTTTTCTTCAAACTCGTCAGCCATAAGATCATTACCTAGTTTTCTTAAAGCCTTAATTATTTCTTTATATTCTGTCATAAGATTAGGTTTATATTTAAGAGCTAAGTTAAAGTTTTCTTTTGCTTCTTTATGTTTATTTAAATTCACTAAAGTAATAGCTTTTTCTAAGTAACTTTCAGCATAATTAGATTTATACTTAATAGCTAAATCATAGCTCTTAATTGCTTCTTGATATTTACCTAATTTTCTAAGAGCTACTCCTTTTTCTAAGTATGATCCTATATAATCAGGATTATATTTGATTGCTAAATCACAATTTTCTATTGCTTCCTTATGTTTTTTTAATATGTTTAAAGACATGGCTTTGTTATAGTATGCTTCTACACAATTAGGCTGATATTTAATGGCTATATTACAGGTGTCAATTGCTTCTTTATATTTTCCTAAGTTTATTAAAGCTGCACCTTTGTTGTTATAAGCATCTGCATAATCTGATTTATATTTAATAGCTAAATCATAGTTTTCTATCGCTTCCTGATTTTGCCATAAAGACATTAAAGATATTCCCTTATTATAATAAGCTTCTGGATATCTAGGATTATATTTTAAAGCAAGATCAAAATTCTCTATCGCTTCTTGATACTTTCCTAAATTATTTAAAGAATTCCCCTTATTATTATATGCTTCTGCAAAACTAGCATTATATTTAATAGCTATGTCATATAAAGTTATAGCTTTCTGATACTGTCCTATTGTATTTAGAACGTTTCCTTTATTATTGTATGCTTCTGCACATTGAGGGTTATATTTAATGGATAAATCATAATTTTTAATTGCTTCTTCATATTTACCTAAATTATATAACGACTTACCAATATTAAAATATTCTTCAGCTAAAATATTTGGATCTTGAATTTTACTCTGTTGATCTATTGGTTGTGGTTTTTCATTAACAGAGCGAGCTGAGCCTTCTGCTAAAACAATTTTAGAAAACATTAGTGGCAAAACAGATATGAGTGCTAATTTCTTAATATTTTGCATGAACTTATCCTTAATTATTTTCATTCTTATGGCTTGGTAGTTTAATATTTCTTTTCTTTATCGCCTTGCTACTTATTTCAAGATTATCTGCTATTTGCTTGCCAGTTCTGACAATCGTTGATTCAGGAGTTTTATTAAATTCATCTTCAATTTTTTTCCTCTTATATTTTACTTTATCAGATAACTGCTCTAGAATCTTTACTTTTTCCACTTCATTATTATCTACATTATTAATTAGCATTTGTTCTATACTTGTATCATAAATATCATTTCTTCTGTCATCAATACTACTAATAGCCGCTTGATCATTTAATCGTTGTTTATTTTCATCAAAAGTTGATAGTAAGCTTTCTTTAGATGGAATATTAACGCTACTTGCAGAACTTAAATTTTGCGGTATAGTATTATTAATTTTGGCTATATCTAAAGCTATTTGTTCAGCCTCTTTTTGGTGAGTACTCGCCCACATAGCAGCCTGCTCTTTACTACTTACTCCAGGGATATTTTTGGCAATTATTGTGTTTAATACTGGTTCGTTTAAATTACGATCAATAGCAGCAGAGTTTTGAGACACGTAATTCATATTATAGCTTAATTGCTCGATATTTTGTTTAGTTTTTGCTATTTCTTGCCCTACAGACTGTTGCTCAGAAAAATTACTATTTAGATTATTACTAAATGACTGCAGATCACTATTTGTGTGACCTAATCTGCCATCTTTAGTAGCACTTTTAATCTTAGATAATGCCTCATTATATGATTGTTGTTGATTAACTGACTTACCTTGATCTTGTACTTTGTCATTACTTGATCCAACTGTTATTCCGAGTATACTAGGTATTCTTAAGCTTATATCGGAACTAGTACTAGTGCCTTTTCTATTGCTACTACCTGTATGATCAGTAGCAGCGATGCTGTCTGAATTCATCTGCTGCAAGGCTAGATACTGGCTATCAGTAATACCGATAGATTTTGCCTCTTCATAGCTTAATCTCTTGCCTATTTCAGTTGCTATAGAATTTCCTGTAGTAGTTAAATCACTATATCTATCATTTAATGAGTCAAGATAACTTTGTGAACTCATAAACTGAGATTGATAACTATCCTGAAGTAATTTAGAGGAGCGGTAATTGTTAATCAGCGAGTCAGCTGCTTGAGTTAGCACTTGTCTACCACTATCAGTACTAGTTACTCTCATTCCACCATCATCAATAATTCCTCCTGCCAATTGTAAAGTGGGGGTAAGATTTTGCTGGGCAATTGTTCTATTACCAATGCTATAATTATCCATAGCAAGGTTATTATCAGCAATATTAGCTCCAATACTACTTGCAACTGGTACAGGAGAAAATTGATTGGCCAAAGTAGTAGTTGCATGAGCACAAGCCTTTAATACTGCCCAGGATAACATCGGAACTGAAGCTGCTAGCATCTGAAACGTTGCAAACTCATGCAACAGAATTTCTGAAAAACTCCCCTGCGATAAGATATTTAAACCGGTAAGGTGACTCACGCCCTTACCGGCTAGGCTAATCATCCCTAAACAATGAATCACGGTAAAAAATACCGGCCAGCTAGTTACCCAAATAATCAAGGTTATCCAGGTCTTAAAGATAGTATAACCGCCCGGCAGCATCGACATTGGAAATACTACAAAAATGAGACAAATCACCAAGGCAAAAAATACTGATTGTAAGATAGGCATTATATTTGCTGCCATCTCTCCTGCAATAAGATAGGAAAATGATTGCTGAAATAACCCGCGAGTCGCATTCATACTTACTAACTGAGGATATATTCTAGAAAGTGAGAATTTTTCTCGCAAGTCATCATAAGCTTCACGATTAGCATTAAGTAACATTGCTTGCCTCATCCACTGATGAATATCTGTTTGTTCTTTTTTTAGATATTTTAGAGTGTCAGAGGTCATAGTTTGTAATCTGCTAGATAATATCTCTTGCCTATCAGAGGTAATCCCTATGATATTTGCAAATTGAGTCAACAAGCCATCATTTAATTCTTTATTAACAGCTGCCTTAATTAGAGGAGTTACCTGCCTGCAGGTTTTAAAAGAAATAGCAGAATTACTTGGATCTTTATAATAAATACCAAAATTATTGGGCATATTTTGCTCGATAAAAGCAATGATGTCACTTGCTCTTTGTGCTTCTGCTTTTTTACCTAAAATATTACCAATTATATAAGGTTTCATAAAACATTGTCTTAAAAATTCTTTTGTATTGCTTAAAGTTACTGGATCCTCTATTTGAATATCCTTGATTTTACCAATAGCTTTTGCCCCAAACATAATCCCATTCTTCCTGCTTAATAATCCTTCATCAGGTGGAAGTAAATGCTTTTCTAGCGTTTCTGATAAGGAATAACTTATTTTTGATGATATAGAGGCAAATAAAGCAATTCCTATTGGAATATTATCAATTTTCACAGGAGCCTGCATTGATATTTCATCCTTAAGCCACACATTTGCTTTTGGAGCAAATAAAAAGATAAAAATAAATAGAGATGGAAAAAACCACTCCATGGCAAAAATACCGATATTGCCTCTAAAAATAGCTCTTGTTGCTGCCCAAATTCCACCAATTGTCAAAGCAAATTTACCTACCGGTGTAAAATACTCACTATTTGAGCTAAATACTCTTCCTATGCCATTAAAAACTTGCCATAATATATCTCCTCCACCAAATGTATGTATTACGTAATCTGCCATATTCTTTTTATGTTTTTATCTGCTTTGTGCTTATTTTGGTACTTGTGCTTATCTGCTTGCTAATTTAATTTATAATAATTAATTTTTAAGCCCTCTCTTTAGCGATTAAATGTTGTTCTATTAATCTTGCTCTTCTATCAATCTGATCGCTACTAGTTAACATATGACTCCATTTATCTCTAGCAAAAAATTGCACTCGATCTAAAGCTTTTAAGTAGGCGTTTAAATGATGATCTGCTACTTGCTTTGATTTGAACATGGTAACTGCTTTTCTTACCTCTGAGATTACCTCCTTTAAATGCTGCAGCACACTATAACTGGCAACTAATTCTGAAGAACTATCTAAAATAGTTACTCCAGATATTGCCTCTAAAGTAATATAATCATATATTGGAAATGCTTCCCCTATTGAAGATAGGAAAGTAATATCGGCATTATTAAATTCATTATTACTTGCAAGTTTGCTCTTTAATTCATCTAGCTTTGTTTTAGCCTTACCTTGATATGATTGCTCTTGCGGGATAAAAATATTTTTCTGTAAGCTGGGATTTAGGCAACGAGAATTATCACAATTATAAATTGATGCTGATTCACCGCCTTTTAAATGGGTAATCCAGCTCTTTTCATCTTGAGCAAGTGACTCAAGGAAATAAACATTATTATCTCTAACTATAATAGTGCCTGTCATTGACATAATGGCACTTCTCATATTTTCAGGAATCCCTGCTTTTTCTGCTGCTTTAGTAAAGATATTATAATCCGTAAGCATTAGCTCTGGATCTTTATTTTGGATGTTCGCTAAAGCTTGTTTTTGCTCTAGATCGTTTCTACATCTTTTTCCTGCGGCAAAATAATCAAAGCCAGAACTGGATTGTAAATCTCTGCAAACTGATTCTCTCATGGCTGAATCTTTAGGCAAAATGGAAGCGAAAATAGCTTTAGTCATCTCACAATCAGATTTGGCAAATTGATTCATTTCCATAGCAAGATTTCTTAAATCTTTTAAGGCATTTTCTATTTGTGGAGCAAAAGTTTTAAGACCCAATGAAAATGCATAAGCTTTTGCTTGCGTACCAATATTTTTCATTAGCTGAACTAGCTCATCTCCTGAAATAATCGAAAAACTGCCAAGGTAAGAATCAATACCACTACAGCTCATGTTTAATGAGGGAGGAATTATAGAAATGGGATTAAAAGATGTCTTATTAGTTCGCAAGGATAATCCTCCTGCCGCATAATAGCCGGCAGCTTGAGATTGATACGCTCCAGGCTTAGTAACATTTACGCTCATTCCTTCAAATACATCCTGTAAATCCCATGCGTAAGAAATAGGTGGTTGCAGAAGTAACACTATTATTACAATATGAATAACCTGCTTCATGAGAAACTTAGTGTTTCTGAACTGATAGTCATTGCTCATAATCATTAACCTTTAATCCATCATGGTGCTGCACTACTGTGGTGCTGTACTACTGCTAAAATATTTTCAGCGATTTTATCTTCACTAATAATACCTCGTGCAACTGGATATATTTGTGTGCCGCTGCTATCGACTAAATATAATACCGGTACAATATTTTCTGGATTTAGTGTTTGTAACAAACCGGTATCTTTAATGGTTGGCATCCCTTGAAATCTAGTTTCACTATTACTTACAAAAATTAATTGAAAGCCATATTTATCTGCAAATTCTCTTACAATAGGGGTAAATGCCTGACAGTAATTGCATCCTTGATTTACTTGCAGAATTAATCCCCAATTCTTAGCTAACAATCTTAGTTTTTTGCTGTTTTCTTCTTCTTGCCTTACTTCATATAATTTTTTATGTAAGGAATTTACTGGTTCATCCATGTTTACTAGCTTGTAATCTAATATCGTTGCTAGTTGCCACATGGTAGCAAATTTATGTGATTTTTCTAAGATTTGTTTATGTAACCTTTGAGCAATAATAACATTGGCAAGTGTTGGATTATCAAGTGCTCTGCGTTGAGCTTTAGAAAATTCCTGCTTTAATTTATTTATTCTTTGATCATAAGGTGCTTCAGTAAAGTCCTGCTTTATTACTTCTCTTGTTTGAAACAAATCTTCATTATACCAAAGAAAACCTGTTGGTTGAGTGCTATCTTTTAGTTCATTGTTGCTGGCTAAATCTAATCCTGTCATTTTATTTACACTATTAGCATTTAAGTCTATAGTACCAGCAAATGCATGATTTGACCAATCATTGATTAATAACCATAAATTAATTACTAGTAATGTAATGGCTAGTAATGATTTATTTGCTATGTTTACCAGCCACTTCATCATTTTAATAGGATAAATTTGAATCAGTATGATTATTATTAAATCTTTGTTGTTGCATTATAGGCATCTGGTTTTTTAGTTGTTGTGGAAAACTCTTATTCATTTTGTCTTTTGCTTGATCCAATAAATCACTAAATAGCTCCTCTAAATCAAATTTAGAAAAATCTATTCTTTGCAGCTCTTCTACCGTAAAACCTCTGCAATTAGCATGTTGTGCCGTGCCAAAACTAATAACTAATTGTTTTTTGCCTTGTTCTTGAAATATTCTTGCAAGTTTTGAATTAAAACAGCAATAAGTTGATTTCTTGGTAATACATGTCTTAAATACCTTATCTTTCTTAGCACAATATGTACCTACATAATAGCACTGATCTTTTGCCCTTTTTAAGGCTAAAGCTTTTTCTTCTGCACTGCACCTACTTAATCCTAAATCCTTACCCCAGCCTTTAAACCCAGAACAACAATTAAGAAAATTACCGATATTTGTTTTACGACAACTATCACTTGTACCTTTAAAAACCATAGTCGGATTTGTTTGCATATCTTTTTTCATTTCATTTAACATCGCTAAATACCCAACACTCCCCATATCAGTATTAGGCATAAGAGTTGCAGTATGACAATCCCCTCCTAAACAAAACATTTGTGATCCTGCTATAGAAGAGCTCAGCTCTTTTTTCTGGGCTATACATATGTAATCTCGCCTCCATTGCAAACAGATACTAGAGGCTTGCTTAATGCAGTTACTACTTTTTAATTCACAACCTTGCTTCTTTAAATGATGACACCCATCTTTTGGCTTGCTACTACATTGATATTTAATTTGCTCGCTCCAACATGGACGATTAACCCGATATTGATCGTAAAATATCTTCTCTCCTTGCTCTAAACATAATCTCCCTAGCTCATGACATTCATTATGCTCTATTAATGATTCTAATTCTTCTGGATAAAGAAGCCAATATTCTCCTTTTTCCTTAAATTCTTTTTCCTTTTCTCTAAATCTATATTTAAAATTATATTTATCCCACTTTACCTCATGTCTTCTACATTCAGTTAAATTTCCGCTGCCCCTTGGATTAATGCCAATTTCTTCACTAATTTGTTCTAAATTTACTCCTAGCTTTTGGGCGATAATACTTCTTACTTCATTTTGAGTGCCAATATCGCTACGCATATGCATACCATATCGTTTCTTTTTCCAATAAACCGGATATAGCAAGTGGTAATGTAATCTACATATCTCCTCGCCAGATATATCAATAGTTCTATCTTGCCATGCTCCCCATTTATCTATTAATTCTGTTTCTAAATATAGCTTCCTCATTATATCAACCGTAAAATCTACCCCTTCAATACAACTCTTTGCAATTTTTGTTTTTATAATTGTTTCACTATTAGAAAAATTATCTCCTTCTGTATGTCTTAAAGGATCTGCCTCGATTTTAGCTGAATTAATAATTAAGGGGTTTTTAGGATTAATGTTATATTCTTGAGAAGCATCTATTTTCCTGAGTTCACCTTGTTGTAGTAACTGACCTGCTGAACTATTATTTAACATTTGACCGCCTTGCTTTGTTAAATCTTGATCACTCATATTACTTAAATTTGAAATATCTACGTCTTTATCAAATATTACTTTATTGCCCATTTGATCAGGATTGCCAAGCCTGATACTATTTTCATATTGTTTAGCCCTATTATAACTATCTTGAATGTTAGCAATTGCATTAAAACTGAACAATACAATAATTATTGATAAAAACGTGAACCTCATGAATTTTCTTTGTTCATAATTTCTAATGCATCATGTAATGATATGTGACCAGTTAGTCTTTTTACTCCCTTGCCTTCACTATTCACTATTATTGCCGGTACAGCAGTAATTTGATATTCCTCAAATAGATTTGGATCAATATCAAAACTAATACCAATTTCATCAGCTTTTGCTTTAGTATCTAAAAAAGAATTATTTTTTAGACCTCGCATTACAAGTCTTGCTCCTGCTTGTTCTGCTGCAACATAATAACTCTTTAATGCTGAATCTGGCATTGCAAATGAGACAAAAATGTAGATTTGATTATATGTTTTAGGCTGTATTATCTTCTGTAATAATTTTTCTTGTTCTGCCAAAACATTTGTGCTACCTAAAATTAGTAAACTAGTTAAAATTATTGTTTTTAGGTTAAATTGCATATTTTTCTGTATCTTGTCATATAGCTAACATGAAAAGGTTTTAGATATAATACAGTTATAGCATAAGTTATGAAATTTATTGACACAACAAGAGTGTAATCTGTCTCATATCACAGTCAGCAAGTATTAAAAAGAAACATTCTATGATTGCTGTTTTATACTATCAAGACTGTCATTTACAATATATCCAAAACCTTTTCGTGTTAGCTATATCAATTATAGCCTTAAAAGAGGCAGCAGGCTCTTTTCCTCCAAATCAAATAACCAAAATCTTCACCTTTAACAGGAAATTCTCTTCCCTGCTGCCAGGTAATTTCAGTCTCACCAATTTTTTTACAAGAATAAACTTCTGGTATAGGATAGGTCATCTGCAGTCTATATTGGCTCTTCTTGATTATTGGCATTGGATATTTACCACATAATCCTTCGCTTCCCATATAACCCCATAATAATAACTCCCTATGTAACTTAGCCATAAATTTAGCTACTATTAACGCAGAAGTACCAACTCCGCCATTATGAGAGCTAGTTGTACCGGTAAATGGATAAAGAGAACCTTGACATCCCCCGCACCAAAACATTACATCGTTAGAAAGATTACCAGAACTAGAGCTAATGCAATCAGCTATGCAAGCCGATTGAGCTGTAATACCTCCAAATAATAAACTTTCAGGATTTAATATAGCAGCCTTATTATCATCTCCCCATAATGGATCAAATTCAGTTAAATATGCGATATCTACTTGTGACATCTCTAAACAGGCAAAATCAAGTAAGATCTCAAGCCAGTAAATAACCGGATATATATACCAGTGAACATGATAAAAGCTACTTCCCTCTATGTCATCCTTAACACCTTTTTGCATGCTGGTACCAAGATTAATGCCTCCAAGGCTTACCATACACATCGGAGATTTCGTTACATCAACTAACCGCACAGGCTCCCAGAATCCAATTGGAATACCAGGAACTGGCATAGGAATGCCGGCTTTAGGGCAAAAACAAATTATTTGCCTTGGGTTATTAGTATCAGCCATAGGGCTTGGCACTACTTTTACTCCTCCGATAGTAATTGGAAATAAACATTTCCAGCAAATATCAGTTATGGGATTTACAAACCGTCCTACACAGCCAATTGATGCATAACTATAATTACCAAGCAAAATAATTATAATAAACATTATTAACTTCATTATTACTTGTATATTTCAGAAGTTATTAAATCTGTTTTTGCTTGACAACCTACCTTTGCTTGCTCTGCTATCATATTATTTTTCTCACCTGCTATTAAATATACTACTTCTCCACTAGATTTTACTATTGCTTGCACCCGACCTTGTAATACCTGATCTATTATCTTTTCTAAATTTTTCTTTGCTTCTGGTAATTGCCACTTCTTCATAGATTACCTCCGGATTTTATCAGTTGTTGTTCACACCTTAATTTTTACTCAAATACTATAACATTTCAATTAATCTTGATTTCGCTAATTTTAAGTAATGTACTTTCTTGCTGCACAATAGCTGGCACTGCTTTGATTTTAAAACGAGTAGTTAGAACGCCACCTTGATCAAAAAACACTGGCTTATTTAACTTTTTTGCCAGCTTAATAGGATTACCACTCGTGAGTACTAATTTTCCTATTTTTGAGTTACTCCACTTAATCTGCTGCTCATCATCTCCATCAATAAATATTAATGGTTCTCCCCAGCTTATTTTTTCTAAAGGATTTACACTTGTTCCAGCTTTTACTATGATCTTTCCCGCTTGATCTTTTATATCTGTCTTTTGTATAAAGCTCGGATCATAGTGCCAATTTCGGTTTATGCTTGTTTTTGCTAAAGCTAAGATAGCAGTTGGTCTAGAGATTTTCTGTTTTACTTTATTTTTAAATTCTTCCTGCATTTTTCCTAAATTTCCATTTTGCTTTGCTATTTTGAGCTTAGCTATAATTATCTCTAGTAAAGATTCTTCAATAATTGGAAATACATGACCTTGGACTCCATAATCTTTAATTTCTATTTTAGAATTATTATCTATGCTTATGTCTAAATTATTATTGTGTGCATTTAAAGAACTTGCCTTTAATATAATTATAAATAAAACAAAGGAGTTTATGGCAATAATTTTTATGTCTAAATACCTTCTCATATTTTCTAATCACTTTAAACCAAACCTCGCTCGTCCAATATATTATTGATGGCATCTGTAACGCTTATTCCTGCAATCATTCTATCTTCTATGACTTGGTAATCCCTAGCATTAGTAGATGTTAGCATCAGCGTAAATGGGTCTAACATTAACCTTGCTACAACTCCATGGACATTAGGTCCATAAATCGCTGCTTCACTATAATGCGGTGGATTTGAATGAATTGATTGCAGTAAATTTAGCTTCCAATCCTCATCTACAAAACCTGCAAGCTTAGGGTTAGCTCTCATTGCTTTAAAGCTCTCAGGATTTTGCTTAAGAATCACTTTATGTGATGAGTTCTCAAAAGCTTTTTCAGCAGCCGATCCTGCTTCCCTGAAGTAATCAGTTAATTGCTGAGTAGCAAGCGTTATTGAGCCGTTGTATTTTCTAGCTATTCTTCCTGCTTCTTCAATAAATTCTCCAGATCTCTTGCCAGATAGTAATTTCCATGCTTCATCAATCATGATTAGAAAGGGACGCTTCCTATCACCTTTAACCATGCTCTGGTTAATATGAACAATCATGATTTGTACAATTACTGCAAGTAGTGCCGGGCTACTACGAAGATGATCAGTTTCAATTACTACTATATCTGAATTTAGTGATAATTTTGCCTTACCACTAAAAAACTTGCCATATTGCCCATCACGGGTAAATGGAAATAGCATATTACCAAGTTCTTGCGAGTAAGACTCTTCTCTTTTAAGCAACCAATCTGCTATGTCAGTTATCTCAGCTCTTGCTCCTTTTGCTTGCCAAACAGCTATTAAGGCTTTTTGCAGCATTGGTTGCTGCAAATCATTAGTTCCATACTGAGGAGCTGCCATGGTCGCTAAAATCGATGGAAAACTTGCAAGAAAATCTGCTTGTGCTTCAATTGAGTCTTCGCTGCCGCCTGCTGGAATTTCTGAAAATGGATTAATAGAAATAGGATTTTTTACATCAAATTCAATATAATTACCGCCCAGTAGCAAACAGGTTCTTTTAAATGATCTACCATAATCAAGAACAAATACTTTGCCGCCTATACCCAAAATTGATAGCATTAACTCCTGCATAAACACTGATTTACCGGATCCTGGTACTCCTGCTATACAAAGATTAAAATTTTCATTTGGAGCTGCAGCTGTGCTATATAAATTTGAACCAATTAATGCTGAACCAAAAGGAGACCAATACATTATCTGTCCTCTTCTACCAGTAAGCAGCATTCCAGGAGAGCTTAAATCCCCTTTCCATTCACCAATAATAGGCAGTAACACCTTACTTTCTGAAGCAATAGTCCTTATTCCTCTACCAAGATTTGATAATGCTACGCCAACTCCCTGAGTCTTTTTATTAAATATGTTATTGAATCTATTAAATTTACCTACTAAAGAATTTGGTGCTGCTTCAACTAACTGCATCGGCAAACTAGCAAGTACCACCGCTAAATGATCATATTTACAAGGGACAAAATACCAGCCACTTCTTCGCATATGTGAGCAAAACTGTGATGCTGACCCTTTGGCTTTGTTCTTCTTATCCCACATAATGACATTTAAGTGGATATTTACTACTCTATCGCCGCTTTGCAAGCTTGCTACTGCTCCTGCTAAATCTTGTGCCTCTAGCTGTAGGTTAGGAAAAAACTTACCCATTCCAGCATTAATATTTCTCTCTAAAGCTTCTCTTTTTGTAATTGCTGTTGTTTTTGCCACTAACTGATTTGGTATAATCTGCAAACCAAAATGAATTAAAAAATTTGCTCTAATATATTCATCTCGTCTTAGTGCGTTACCTAAAAACAAATCCATGGCTGATAATCGCCACTCAAGCGGTCTTTTACCTGCCTCTAAGCTTATAAATATTTGATTATCATTAAAACTTACATAATCTTCCTGTTCATATAAAGAAAAATTACCAGGTAAAATCTGCTCAGATAATATTTCATAAGGATTAAGTTCAGGATGTTCTTCTTCTCTCCAGCCAAAGATTATCCTGATAAATTTTAATAGCAATGTTGCATCAACATTGTAAGTAGCAAGCCCAATTGATTTAAATGTATCTTGCAGCACTTCTCTTCTGCAAGTCATCTCATTAATATCAATCTCTAAAGTCGGAATAGTTACTGAAATTAATAAAACTACATCTTTGATATTTCCCTCTTCCTTTGCTTTTTGCTCTAAAAATTTTGTTCTTCTACTGCTAAGCTCAGCAAAGATTGTACCTTTTCTATGTAATTGCCAGTTATCTAGATATTCTCTTATATGATCAGAGCCAATCATCAATATTTGAAAACTACTTCCTGCCGGTAAATTCTCATCACTTTTTAAAAATTCAGCTATCTCCCCTTGTGCTTGCAAGCTTGTTCCAACTAACGGCCAGCCAAGCAGGACAAATCCTACTGAAGCCCTATTAAAAAACAAGCTACTCTCCTCATCATATGATTCATAAACAAAATGTTTAGCTAGTCTTTCCCGAGCAAAATCTTTATCAATTCCTGATGTCATTATTATACCCTCCAAAGCATCTAGTAGAGCATCTCGATTTAAAATTAGGCTTATTATTATTTGGATTAAACATATCAAAATCGGCCATTTTATTTACTTCATATAAAGACTGACATTTTAATCCTTGAGGAATAGGGCAATCAAAATCATTCCTATATGGCATCAATTTACAACCAGAAACGATAAAGCTTAACATTAATAACAAAAGCAGATTAATTACTTTATTATTCATTAAAAATTACCCGGATATTGTTGTTCTGACTGCAAATCAATGTCTGTCATCTCATAATCATCATTATTCTTAATAAAACGTTCTTGCAATTTAGTTTTTTTATTAGCAAAACTAGTCACTTTATTTCCAGAATAATTTTGATAATTACTATAATTTGCTGCCTTTTGCGAATAATCAGTAGTAGTTGGCGGCAGTAATCTATCTACTTTAGCAGCCTCTTTATTTTCTCTTAAATTAAAACCTTTTCTAAATACTACATCTATTACTCTACCTGAAGCTACAACAATTACTGGACTCATGCTCTCTGCCCGTTTAATTGCAAAATCAGCAAGCTTTTCTAAAGCATTACCGGTACCGGCATAAACACCAGCTTTTAGAGAATCCTGAGCTTTTAAGGCATTTTGCTGACCGGTAATCGGTGACACAGGAAATATGCCATTGCTTGCCTGATTCTGGAAAAATTGTGCTATCCCTCCAAGTACGCCGTTAAGCACCGCCATTCTTGCGACATCTGATGATCTATCAACTACTATTCCCTTAATTCCAGGTCTACCATCTTCACCTATTAACCATCCTTCTACTTTTTTCTCTATAATATCTCCCTGATTATTTATCAGTGACACTGTCTCTAACCGACATTTAGCCCGCTCCGATGAAATATCCCCGCTGCAAGAACCAATTAAAATTGCTTCTTTGATTTGCTCCGTTTTATATCCTTTAGAAAAAATAGCTGTATCAACAAGCCTTATCATTATGGGTTCAGGCGAAGCGGCATTATTAGTGCCAGTTCCAACTACCACTCCAGTAAGCAGCACCCCTCTTGCAAAACTTCCAGTAGTAATAAAATCTTTTTTGAGCTCCACATCAGCTCTTTTTACATAACCAAGTAATCTTTTTACTGCAGCAGTAGGAGCAGCAGCAATGCTTTGCTCAAGGTTATTATCTAATAAATCTTCTATCTTGTGATTATTGTTAAAATCATTACCATCATATAATATAGTTTCTTTAAGAGGGTTCTCTAATGATTCTAACTTTTGACTAAAATTATCAATTTTAGTTTTAGTTTCTAAATATTTATTCTCGATTAGCTTCTCTAAATGATTCTGCATATTTTTAACTTCATTTAATATTTCTGCAGTCCATTTAGCTCTTGGATCTATGGCCTTTTCTATTCCGGATATTTCCCTTGATTGTCTATCTTCTTGTAAACCTCGGGAAGTTTTTACCTCACTTTCTGACAATCCATAAAATACCAAAACCATTATTACTCCTATGCAAGCCAACGTCACTAATGGTCTGTGTTTAATTATCTCTATAAGCCATGATAATCTTTTACTAAATGCAGATGGTAATTTATGATTTGCTGCTTTACCTTGTACTGCTTTTTGCTTATTGAACTCTTGATCCATTGCTTTTAATCAATATCCTAATTATCTAACTGATTTTCATCCCGCTAGAGACCCACTCTAAATAAAACCCTAAAATAATACCAATAGCTACAATTGCTCCAGCAAGTCTTAAATTACCCCTGACCACTGCCCAGATTGAGGATAAAATCGTTGCCCCTGATATCCCGATAGTTTTTAGTTTACCAGTAGATAGCCCACCAATCCTATCTAATTGCCCCTCTAATGTTTCTCCTAAAGCAACTTCAGATAGTATTACATTTACACAAAAAATTAATAATAGCGGCAATAAATTATATATTATCCTTAAATACTGTTTATTATTTTCTTTTTCTATTACATCTTTGTTTTTTACATTCATGATGCTTCTCTTCTTTGTTATTAGTTAACTTTGTTACTTCTTTTTCTAAATCAAACTTAATGAGTCTAATCGGTGCTGGTTTGCTTTTAGTAAAATTAAGCATTAAATCTTGGATCGTGCCATTTTCCCCAATTAGGGTTAAGTAAAGCTTTACTTTATCTTGCTGCGGTAAAATAAATAAACAGCCCGAATCATGCACAACTATTTCTGCAGCTTCCTGCGGATGAATAAAGAGATCATTAATCTTTTCTCCTTCTATATTAATCCTAGTTGGAGCATCTTTTGCTATTTGCAGCTCTAACAAAGAATCAGCATGTAACATATAACCTATAGCGTAAGTATTACTACTAAAGCTTGCAAGCATTATGCCAACAAAAACTACTAATATCTGTAACTCTGACTGCAAACTTTTCATTGCTTATTTACCTCTTCTTCCTTAATACCTGTAAGTAATAATAAATGATTTACTCCTCGCTTGTAGGTTAACAAATAAGTTTTATCAGCTGCTATATGCTTATTCTCAGAAAACCAATAACGAAATGTTCCGTTAATTAATACTCCATCCTCAATAACTTTTACTTTTTTAGGAAAAAATACCGATGAAATATTAGATCCTTTAACAAAATTTAAATGTTCTTTAAAAAACTTATCTAGTGGCTCTGTATTACTAGAGACCACCTTCATATCCGCTATTTGCCTCTCTACTCCTTCTGGCGAAGTAGTAAATAATTCTTTCATTACAAAAACTGCCCATTCTTTAAGATATGTTTCATGATAGCTTTTGGATGATACTATCATACGACGATCTGGCTCTATTGCCGGAATTAATAACCATTTTTCTTCCGTGCTAACTGTTTTCATCATTCCAAGTAGACTTGTAACTGCAAGCAGCAATGTGATCAGCAATAATCTCTTATTATATTTAACAAGTTCTTGTATGGAGCTTTGCTTAAATAAATGATCCATTACTTACCTACCTTTTTACCAAGTAGATTAGGATAAGAAGTAGGAGCATATAGCCATTTCTTAGCTACTAAATAACTCTTAAGTATAAAATATTCTGATATTTTCTTAAACTTTTTAAATGTATAGCAAAGTACAATACCAGCTATAATGCATATCATCCCAAGCTTAGCATGTCCGCTATTTAGTAACACTATCCCAGGTACTATACCAAGTAAGATAATGAACCACTCATCTAAGCTTAAGGCCATATATTTTAGGGGAGTAGAGAGTGAGCAATATAATCTTTGATTAGCACAATTATTATTCATATTAATTAAGTGATATTTCCATTAATAGATAAGTTTTACTAATGATGACATTAACATCCTAATTTTTACATTGCCAGTGGAGTTTTAAGCCATAATAAAAAAAACTGTAATTCATCTAAAACTGTGGATATCTGGAGATAGAATCTATAGCTCTATCCATGAATTTGTTGATAACTAGCAGTAATTTTGATAATATTAATGAAATAAATTATTGGTGAGTTGTGTATGTTTAGAAGTGATGTAGAGTTAAAATTAGAATGTTTAAAACTTGCTATTCAGTCCTGCTGTAGTTATGATGCTGTGGATCTTGCAAAACAATATTATCGTTTTCTTGTAGAAAATAGTGAAAATGTGCCGGTGCAATTCTTTTTGAATAATAAAGCTAATTTAAATTGACATTTTTTAAGATAAGTTAGTATCGAAAATAGAGCTTTAGCTTTTTATTTTAAGGCATAAACTAAATTAATAATGTCCTCTACAACTTTCTATTTCTATAGTTTGATTTTTTTCATTAACAAAATATATCAATCTATGTTCTTGATCTATCCTTCTAGACCAAAAAACACTTAATTCATATTTTAAAGGTTCAGGTTTCCCTATTCCGGTGTAAGGGGTGAGACTAATATTATCTATTAAAAGCCTAATACGTTTACTCATTTTGGGGTTGGTACGTTTCCAAAATTGCAACTGCTCTAGGGCTTAATCAGACCAAGTGACTTTCAACTTTTATTACCTTCTTTTTTCTTCTTTACCTTCAAAAGGTATTCTGTAATATCTTCAGCAGGTATACCACTATCATAGTTCATCCACCACCCATCTTCAGCGTTTTCTATTTGAGCAATATCTTCCTTAGTAATTGATAAAATATAATCTTTAATATCATTTATTATATTAGCTTTAAAAAATTCCTTTATCTTTTCTGTAGTAATAATATTATCTGCTTTCTCTATAGCTTCATACCAAATAGAATGTCTATGCGTTAGATTACGTAAATAAGCAGCTGAATGTTCACCATAAAAAGAATATACTTTATGAAGTAATTTTTTTTGTTGCTCGGTATAAATAGCAAAATCTATTTCGCCAGGCAAAGGAATTACATTATCTCTAAAGCTACCAAATATTGAGCGTAAAGCCGGTACTACTGGTCCATGTTTCCAAGCCTTGATCTCTTCTTCAAATAACACCTTATCAAATAAAGCAAGATGAATGCCTTGAGCAAAATATATTAATTTCTGCAGCTTTAACTGGGTTATACTATCCCCTGCTTCTCTATCAACTAATACTAAAAAATAATTAGCTACATCAAAACAGCTAAGTACTTTATCTTTTTCTTTAATATTCATAAATTTATAATTCTTTAATTATGCTTTTTAATAGCTCATTACATTTTTAATAAGCTATAATTTTGTATTAAATTATTTCTATGATAATAGTCCAGATAGAGGAACTTCCAAGCTTGTTGTAATATTTTACCACTTTCCTCTCTAGCATCTCTGTTTTTATAGAACTCACTTAATACAGGAGTTATTATAACATAAACATATCAATTAATATATATTTAAGATTTTGTATTTATAATGGCATTTATAGCTTTTTGCATATATTCTCGAGCAGTATCAGTGGCAAGTCTAGCATAAACTGCTGTTGATCTTGGATCTCTATGATTTAGAAGTTGTCCTATCACATATTGATTTGCTCCGGTCATTGCCATCCAGCTTGGTATTGTTCTTCTTAAATCATGGATCCTTAAATTTTCTATTCCTGCCTTTTTACAAATCCTCTTCCATGCTTTCTTTGGTTCTTGCAAATGACCACTACTGCTAGTCTCACTTGGAAATACCCATTCGCTTGTAGATTGCTCTTTTCGTGCTTTTAATATTTCTACTGCTTGATCTAGTAAAGGTAAACGGTGAGGATCACCATTCTTAGTATCTGGAAGATATAATTGTTTATCAGCAAAACTCACCTGTTCCCAACGCATAGTAAGTATATTATCCTTACGAACTGATGTATACAAAGCTATTAAGAAAAAATCCTTCATTACTTGGTTTTCCTCACCTGCTATTGCTGTAAAAAACTGTGGTATTTCTTCTCTAGTTAAATACCTGCTTCTTGATTGTTCCTTGTGCTTCTTTATGCCAATAACTGGATTTATTGTCAGCAATTCCCATTCTATTGCTTTACTAAATACAGGACTTAAAACTTCAAGAAATCTATTAGCTCCATACTTACCAGTTTTAGTTAAATTATTAAACAACTCTTGAATATCTGTTTTTTGAATGGTGGATATTTTTTTGTGATATAAATGTTTGGCATATCTATCTACCGAGGCAGCATAATCTTTCCATCTTTTATTATTAATTTTACTATATTCATTAAGGTATTTGTCATAAAGCTCCTTAAATGTCAGTTCCTTAGCTAATCTAATCTTTTCTGCTACGGGATTATATCCTTTTGCAATCTCGCCTTTTAATTCAGATGCTTTGGCTCTAGCATCATGAATTGATAAATCAGGGAATACACCTATTTTGATTCTATGATATTTCTTATCAAGTACTGTGCCCAAGTAAAATATTTTACTACCACCATATGATACGATTAGCAATAATCCTTTTTCTTTGGTATCTTTATATATGTCTCTTTTTGCTTGTGGGGCTTTAATTTCATGGAGTAGCTCTTTAGTAAAAACTAGTGATTTAACTGACATAACTCCTCACACGGCTTAATTCATATATAATTAAACTGTAGTATGCTTTGCTCAGAAAAACAAATCTTATGTTAAATAGAATTATACTTTAAAAAATGATGATTTATCCTAACTACATACAATTCAATAACCAATAGTTGCTATAATTTTTTATCAAATTCAAAAGGTCCAAGTATATTTCAAGATAAAAATTGATCATGAATTTGAACTCACTATATGCTCATCATATCCACATATTATTTTCAAATTTGTAATATTTTTTAGATATTGACAAATAATTGTAACTCTACTACAGTTAAGCCTATAATTATGGTAATTAAGGAAAACCCATTAAATACTAGGATTATGAGCTACAAATTAGTATATGAGAAAAGAACAAAAAAATAGGGTAAGAGTGGCTTTTAGGTTTACATCGTAAAGGTCAGAGGTTCGAATCCCCTATCGCCCACCAGCATAAAGTCAAGCTCTTCTTAATCTGCTAATTTTACCCCCTACTCCATATGCTGCTTATATGCTCCTCGCATTTTTAAAAATGGTGTCTTAATTGCTCTATTACCTCGATTAAACCTAATGTTTAAGTTGAGGTCTTATGCACACTATATGCTGCTCACGTTTCACTCCTGATTGTGTAACACATGATCATGGTGATCAAAGTTCAATTATTTTCTATAATTTTGTTGGTAATTTTATCCCTCCTGAATGGAATCATCTCTCCTCTAGTAATGGTAAAATCTTAAGCAAAACTGCAAGACAGCTACTATCTCTTATAGTCTTCCGCTTGCAAATCTACTACAATAACAGTATCGATGAACTTCAAGAAACCTATCATTTCTTTGAAGAGTCTCTAGGTGTCTGTCAAGAACGTATAAGACAATGCTTACTTGAATTAAAAAAGAGCGGATTCATTGAAGTTTATAACACAACTATTGTCAAATATGGCATTAAATGCCGTAATACTCCTTGTATTAGATTAATGAAAAATTTCCAACCTGCCCATGGCAAAATTACCCATGAACATGAAAAAAATTTTACATTTTTATTATCAATTTTTACCTTGCAATCTACTTGGACCATTTGAATTTACGAATAAATAATTACAATTATTAGTTGTTTATATTGTAGAAGTAATAATAAGTTCAGTTTTAGTAATTATATTTGATATAGAATTTGCTATTACAATTAAAACATACTACAGTTTTAAGTATATATTTTAGTTAAGCTGTGGTAGGTAATATTATGCCAGTTAGATCATTACTTTTTACTAAAGAGATACTTCAGGAGATTAAAGCCCCAGAAGAAAAGCGAGATATATATAAAGATACCAAAGAAAAAGGATTATTGCTAATCGTTTCATACGGTGGTAGTAAAATATTTTATTTAGGGGTAGTACTTAGCAAAAAGTATCATAGAATCAAAATAGGAGTATTTCCTGATCTATCCATTACTGATGCTAGAGCCAAAGCATCTGAATTAAAGGGTGAGATTGCCAAAGGATATAATCCTATAGAAGAAAAAGCTAGATTATCTAAAGAGCCTACCTTTAAAGAGTTTTATGTGACAGATACCTTGATGAATACAGTAAAATTAATAATAAAAGATGGAAGGATTATGCTGCTTCTGTCAATCGATATGCTAGGCATTTATATAATAGAAAAATATCTACTATTCAAAAAACAGATATTCAAGAGTTGTTTAATAATTTAACTAAAACTGGTAAATATGGAGCTAATAGATTTCTTGAAGTTTTAAGTCCTGTATTTAGTAAAGCAATAGAATTGGAATTGCTTACAATAAATCCAGTTATTGGGATAAAGAAACATCAGGAACAATCTAGAGATCGTTATTTAACTAGGGAAGAAATACCACGATTTTTCACAGCAATAGCAGATGAGAAAAACCAAGTAATGAAGGATTTTTTCTTAATAGCTTTGTATACATCAGTTCGTAAAGATAATTTACTTACTATGAAATGGGAACAGGTTAGTTTTACTGACAAACAATTATATCTGCCAGAAACTAAAAATGGTAAGCCTCATTCTTTACCTTTGTTAGATCAAGCATTAGAAATATTAAAAGCAAGAAAAGAGCAATCTACTAGCAAATGGGTATTTCCAAGTGAGAGCAGCAGTAGTGGTCACCTACAAGAACCAAAGAAAGCATGGAGCAGGATTTGTAAAAAAGCAGGCATAGCAAATTTAAGGATTCATGATTTAAGAAGAACAATACCAAGCTGGATGGCAATGACTGGAGCAAATCAGTATGTAATTGGACAACTTCTTAATCATATGGATCCAAGAGCAACTGCAGTTTATGCGAGACTTGCCAATGATACTGCTAGAGAATACATACAAAGGGCAATTGATGCAATGATCCCGAAAGTACAACAATGATGGCAGTTTTCGGATTTTATGTTTGAGAATAAAGTAAAATTAGCTAAAAAATCGCGCAATATCCGTAATATCGTTATTTCACTAATTATAGGTATTACTGTAGGTATAACAATAGATCATAGTATATTAAACCTATTAGTTAGTCCTAATGTCCAAACTACTCACTCTACTCAGGATGAGATGAGTATACCAAATAAAATTATACCAGAAGATTCACAAGCAATTGTGATGCCTTCTAGTAAAATTGATACATGCTTTACTCCTCCATCCGGTTGTAGCAAAGTTATCACTGCGATAATAGATAAGGCGAGCACCTCTATATATGTTCAGGCATATGGTTTTACTGATATTGATATAGCAAATTCCTTAATTGCAGCCCATAAGCGAGGTGTACAAGTTAAAATCCTATTAGATAAAAGCAATCTATACTCTAAATATTCTAAACTGTCTAAAATTAAATCAGCAGGCATTGATGTATTAATCGATAACGTACCTGGTATTGCCCATAACAAAGTTATGATTATTGATGAGTATGTAGTAATTACTGGTAGCTTTAATTTTAGTAAGAATGCAGATTATAAGAATGCAGAAAATGTAATTATTATCAATGATCCAATAGTAGCAAGACAGTATTTGCAAAATTGGCTATCCAGAGAACATGTCAATAACAACCTTACTAACCAAGATTAATTTTTTCGTTTGTGGGATAAGAGATTTATAGTATTTAGGAAAAAGAAACATATAATGAAGTTAGCATCACAACGAAATAAGACATATTAGATGTTATAAGAAAAATATAGTCATAAAATCATTCATAATTTATAAATATATCTTATATGGATACTATCACCATTCATTTTTTAGCTATATGTATAACATCAACATAAAAAGCTTTCAAAAAAAACAAAAATCTTTTTATCGGCAAGTCATAAATAAAATCCTATCTCCAAATTAACGCAGTTTTAAGTTAAATAATAGTTTTTTTATTTTTGATATAAAACTCCACTGGCAATGTCCGAATTAGGATGTTAATGTCACCATCTGTAATGTCTATTAAGCTCGTTAATATGAACAATAATTGCTCTAATCAAAGACTATACTGGTCATTATCTACTTCCTTAAAATATATGGGTTTAAGTTTAGATGAATGGTTTGTCGTATTACTTGGGATGGTGCCTGGAATAGTTTTGCTTAATAGTGGTAATGCCAGGCTTGGGGTCATGTGCATTATTATCGGTATTACGCTCTGCTATACATTTAAGAAGTTTAAGAAAGTATCAGAATATTTTGTACTAAGAAGTTATTTAGTAGCTAAGAAATGGCTACCTGCTCCTACTTCTTATCCTAATCTACTTGGTAAAAAGGTAGGTAAGTAATCGGAAAAAAGTAATGGATCATTTATTTAAACAGAGCTCGATTCAGGAATTAGTGCAATATAACAAGAGATTGTTGTTTATCACATTGTTACTTGCACTTACTTGCTTACTTAGCATGATCAAAGTAATTACCAAAGAAGAGCAATGGTTATTAATTCCAGCCATAGAGCCAGATCGCAGGATGATAGTATCATCAAAAAGCTATCATGAAACTTACCTAAGAGAATGGGCTGTTTTTGTAATGAAAGAATTATTTACTACTTCACCTGAGGAGGTAGAGAGGCAAATAGCTGATTTAAAAGTGGTATCTAGTAATACGGAGCAGCTAGATAAGTTTTTTAAAGAGCATTTACAATTTGTGAAAGGCTCAAATGTATCGTCGGTATTTTTTCTTAAGAAAACACAGATTACTAAAGATGGAGTATTAATAAATGGCACATTTCGTTATTGGTTTTCTGAGAATAAACATATCTCAGCTGATAAGACATATCTTTTATCTTACAAGCGAGGAGCTAATCATTTATTGCTGCTAACTGGTATTAAAGAAGAGGAAAATAATCATGAAAAGTTTTAAATCGCATCTTAAGATTTTGGTATTGTTTATTGGGGCTTTGTTAAGCTTTAATAATGCTTATGCTATAGGTTATATGTTACATGATGATTCTGTATTAGAGCTACAAATAGCAAAAAACTCTCCAACCAGGATTAGTATCGAAGGTGAGAAGATTAACGATATTATGATACATCCTAAAGAAGCAGCAGAAATAATAGTCCATGATTCAGGATGCATATTTGTTTTACCGCAACAAGGCAAAAATAAAGTTTACATCAGTATAGTTGCTGAAAGTGGCATAGTGCAAGATCTGCTGTTAAGTTTTACTAAAGATAAACCAAGCCCAATCAGATTGTTAAAATATAATTTTAAAACAGCAGAAACGCAGCAGTTGAGTAAGTATCCAACTAATCAAAACTTACCTGCATATAACGCATATAAAATAAAGCAAGAGGTTAAAAAATAGAGATATGTTTAATAAAATAATAAAAAAGATATTTAATAAAAAGCATTTAGGTTACGTAGTATTAATCACATTTTGCTGTTGCTTATTTCAGGAGATAGTATTTGCTAATAGTTTAGAGGGGCAATTAGATAAAATTGGCGGTCTTTCTACTGGTAAGCTTAAAACTATAGGAATATCAGGGGCAACGATTTTAGCTGCCATTTGGGCAGTAGTAAAGGGAAATTTACGATTTGCTGGAGCAATTGTAGCTATTGGTATTATTTTAGGTTTTTATTTAGATTGGGTCTCTGCTGGTATGAAAATCAGTTAGAAATTAAGTAGATAGCTAGATTGTATTGATAAAATATAAAATTGGATAATAAGCTATGGATCAAGAAGATCAAAAAGATATAGCAGACAAGCATAGCGTTGCAACTAGTAAATTATATTCTAAGTTCACTAGTGTTAAGTTACAGTTATTAGAATTGATAGATCGAGTCAAAACTAAACCTATCGTCTCTTTAGCTGCTTTGGGAGTAATTATCACCTTAATATTTTATTACTTTTCTGATAGCAACGAGCCAAATAAATTAATAGAAGAAGAACGTACAACCAGAAAGGAAATATCAGGAGTGGAAAAGGCAGTAGATCCAAGGGCAAAATGGACAGAAGAAGTGTTAAATGAAGTCAGAACTATAAAAAACCAATTAGAAACTGTTATAGAAAATAAATCTTTAGAGAGTAAATCAAAGATTGATGAGGTTAATCAAAAATTAGAATCATTAGAACATAACATCAATGACAAGCCATTACTTTATGATTCTCTGCCTTTTGATTTGCAAAAAGAAAACTTGGCACAAGAAGAGCTAGCAATAAAATCTACACCACTAACATCCTCGAGAAGAGAATTTCGTTACGTTACAAGAGTAAACTCTAGAATAAAAAAAGAAGTGAAAGATTATATTACTACTGGTAGTTTTGCACGAGGATTACTTCTTACCGGAGTAGTAGTTGGCACTGGCACCAATAACGCCTCCTCTCCTGAGCCAATCATGATCAGGCTTGTTGATACAGCAAATTTTTCTAAAGGCTATAAAACAAAGCAGATAAAAGAAGCAATATTAATTGGTTCATGTAGCGGTGATATTTCATCAGAGCGTGCTAAATGTCGCTTAGAGACAGTATCGCTGATCAATAATAAAGGAGATATTATAGAGAAGAATGTAGAAGGTTGGTTAATTGGGGAAGATGGCAGACCTGGTATTAAAGGCATAGTAGTTGATAAATCCTCAGATATAGCAAGAATGGCAGTACTGAACGGAGTACTTGGAGGCATCGCTCATTTTTTCCAGAATCAGGCAACTAATGGCATTTTTCCAATATCGCCAATGACCGGTCAACAAAATGCTCTCAAAGCTCAGGATGCGTTAAAAGCAGGTCTATACTCAGGCACTGGCAATGCTTTAGAAAAGCTAGCTGATTTTGCAATAAAGCGAGCAGAAAGTATGAGTCCAGTAATTGTGGTCGGATCAGGCAGAATAGTAGATGTAGTATTTAGAAAAGGTTTTGATTTAATAGATAGTGGTGAAGAGAAGCAATTAATAGCCTATAGAGATAATTTTACTGAGCAAGTAAATTATCACAATCAGAATGATAATAATTATCCAAGTAGATCAAACAGAATTAATAGCTTTGCTAATAATAATTTTTCTAAAACAAATCAAAAATTAAGAGAACGATTTCTCAAAGATGATAAGAATTGGCAGCAGCAATTAGATGCAGAATCTACAGCCAATAATAACATCCTAGAGCAAGAAGGTGGATTTTAATGAAGAGATTATCCAAGATTGTATTATTGCTGTTACTTACTATCAGTATTAGCAGCTGTAAATTAATGCCATATCGCAGTGACTTTGATTGCCCTATTCCTGAAGGTATAAAGTGTAAATCTTTATATGAGGTTAATAAGATGGCAGATCTTGGCATGTTCGATCCAAGTAAACAAGATAACATAAAAATATGCTGCAATAAAAAACGTCAAAAAAACCTTTGATAGGGAGTAAGTAAAACAGTCGTCAGGTTAAGAGGTACAAAAATGCAAGCTGATATCCATAAAGATTTTACCCGCACAAGCCTTGCTAAACATTTTGTTTATGAGTCATATGATCAGGATTCCGGCTTATTTTTTAATAGGGCTTCAGTAGGATTTGTATTACTTGGCTGGCCGCTTGTTGGAGCAAGCTTGCTAGCTCAAGGTGAGATTGCTGAATTTATCAAAAGTGATGAGAATTTACCAGCAGGCAGTAGTTTTCAAGTACTGATGATTGGCTGTGATCATATAAAGGAATATTTAGATAACTGGCAATCATATAGAAAGTGCGGCATCTTTGCTGAACTGAGTCATAAAAGAGCAAAGTTCTTCCAAGATAAAGCGACAGAAGAAGGCAATATCAAAGATATAGTGTTATTAATTTCAGTTACTATTCCGATACTTACAATTGATATTAACGAAATGATTCGCAGAAAAGAAGTAGTGCAAGATACATTTAAATCAATTGGTATGTTAACTGAAGATGTGGATGCTAAATTATTATTAAAATTGATGCGTTTAATTTTTGGCTGGAATGAAGAAGAGCATCCTGAGCTTAATCCTTATGAGATATTATCGAAGCAGATTTTACCTGGTAATTTTTCTTTGTTTGAAGAGGATAATTCTGTGCATCTTAATAACGAGCAAATATTTATATCTTTAGAGGCAAGTAAAAGACCATCAGAGTGGCGATTATCAGCCATGGATTTGTTTTTAGGTAATGAAATGCGGCGAGATGAATATATTAGATCAAACTTTCTGATGCATTTTGGTTTGCAAATAGCATCAAATCAAATGATGGCAAAAACAGCAGCCATTACTAAAAGAGAGGCTTTAGAGAGAAATATTAATGCTGGTATGGGTAAGTTTTTTCCAAATTTAGCACATGAAGCAGAAGATTTAGCAGGAGCAGTAGCAAATTTGCAAAATGGCGATAGAGTAGTCAATATCCACTTCAATGTTATTATGTATGGCGATACTGATAAAACAAAAGTATCAGCATCGCAGTTTTGTACATACTTAAGAAGAAGTGGTTGGTATTTTGTCCCTTGCAACTATGATCATTTAGTTGTGCTGCTTGCAAGTTTACCTATGCAGTTAGTTGAAGCTATACCTAATACTTTGAGCAACAAGTTTAAAGGTATATTATCCCCTAAAATAGCAGGAGTAGGAGTAGCATTATCAAATCTTGGTAGAGGCATCAAAACTATTGCTGCAGAAAGTAAAGTATTACTGCCCATTATTGGTGAGTGGAAAGGAGATCTTAGCTCTCCTGGGATGCTACTTGTTGGCAGAAGAGGACAGATTATGTATTGGTCACCTTTTGGTAGTGCTTTGGTAGCAAAATTAGGACAAAATACTAATTCCACACCAAATGAGAATTTTAATCTTTGTATAGCAGGAGTTCCTGGCTCTGGTAAATCGGTTTTTATGCAAGAGCCAATGCTGTCGGTACTTGGAGTTGGCGGTCGAGTATTTGTTCTTGATTATGGGAGATCATTTAAAAGAACTTGTTTGTTACTGGGCGGTAATTATATTGAATTTGATGTAAAAAATCCTATTTCTATTAATCCATTTTCAGAAATTCCAGCAGACGGCAGCGAAGGCTCAATTGAAGCACAGGCAGATTTTCTAGCAAGTTTTCCATCGATTCTAGCTACTATGGCAGCTCCGCAATATGGAACTAATGATTTGCAGCAACCAATGCTGCAAAAAGCCTTAATAGCTGTGTGGCACGCAAAAGGAGCAAGAGCTGAGATAACTGACATAGCAGATTGGTTACTTAAAAGAGAAGAATCTTACGCACAGGAACTTGGTAATATGTTATTTCCGTTCACCAGAGATGGACAATATGGCAAGTTTTTTAGTGGTAAGGCAAAATTATCCTTAAGCTCAGATATAGTAGTAATTGAAACTGATCATTTACGTAGCAGCCCTGCATTGCTTGCAGTGATCGTACAAATCATGATTGTTCATATTAACCAGAGCATGGTTAAAGGTGATAGGAAGCGTCCTTTTCTAATCATGATTGATGAAGCATGGAAATTACTATCTGGCAAGAGATCTGGAGAATTTATTGAAGAAGCAGGTAGAATTGCAAGAAAATATAACGGCTCAATTACTCTTGCTACTCAGCAATTAACTGATTACTTTAGAGAGGAAGGATCAGCAGCTGAAAAAGCTTTTGAGAACTCATCACATAAAATTATTTTAAAACAAAATCCTGAGAGCTTTAAAGCAATGAGAGCAAGTCCCAAGCTTGCAGGTTTTGTAGATGAGGATTGGAAGCTAAATTTACTGCAATCAATTCATTCAAATCCACCGCATTATAGTGAAGCAGCGATTTATGGAACAAGTGTTAACGGAGTAGTAGCAAGGTTAATGTTAGATCCATTTACTCTAATGCTGACCTCTACTAATGCTAGGGATTACCAAGCCATAGAAGATAGAATGATTGCGGGAATGAGCGTTACAGATGCCATCAATAATATACTGGACGAGAGAGGCTTGGTTTAAAGTGATTAGAAAATATGAGAAGGTATTTAGACATAAAAATTATTGCCATAAACTCCTTTATTTTATTTATAATTATATTGAAGGTAAGTTATGTAAATGCACACAATAATAATTTAGACATAAGCATAAATAATAATTCTAAAATAGCAATTAAAGATTATGGTGTTAGAGGTCATATATTTCCCATTATTGAAGAATCTTTACTAGAGATAATTATGGCGAGGCTCAAAATAGCAAAGCAAAATGGAAAATTAGGAAAAATGCAGGAAGAATTTAAAAATAAAGTACAGCAAAAAATTTCTAGACCAACTGCTATCTTAGCTCTAGCAAAAACAAGCATAAACCGAAATTGGTACTATGATCCGAGCTTTATACAAAAGACAGATATAAAAGATCAAGCGGGAAATATCATAGTAAAAGCTGGAACAAGTGTAAATCCTTTAGAGAAAATAAGCTGGGGAGAACCATTAATATTTATTGATGGAGATGATGAGCAGCAGATTAAGTGGAGTAACTCAAAAATAGGAAAATTAGTACTCACGAGTGGCAATCCTATTAAGCTGGCAAAAAAGTTAAATAAGCCAGTGTTTTTTGATCAAGGTGGCGTGCTTACTACTCGTTTTAAAATAAAAGCAGTACCGGCTATTGCCTGTCAGGAAGGCAAATTACTTAAAATTAGCGAAATCAAGATTAATTGAAATATTATAGTATTTGAGTAAAAATTAAGGTGTGAATAAAAACTGATAAAATCCGGAGGTAATCTATGAAGAAGTGGCAATTACCAGAAGCAAAGAAAAATTTAGAAAAGATAATAGATCAGGTATTACAAGGTCGGGTGCAAGCAATAGTAAAATCTAGTGGAGAAGTAGTATATCTAATCGCAGGTGAGAAAAATAATATGATAGCAGAGCAACCAAAGGTAGTTTATCAAGCAAATACAGATTTAATAACTTCTAAAATACACAAGTAATAATGCAATTAATAATGTTTATTATAATTATTTTGCTTGGTAATTATAGTTATGCATCGATTGGCTGCGTAGGCAGGTTTGTAAATCCAATCACTGATGTTTGCTGGAAATGTTTATTTCCAATTACTATCGGAGGAGTAAAAATTGTGTCAAGTTCTATGGCTGATACTAATAACCCAAGGCAAATTGTTTGTTTTTGCCCTAAGCCTTCAATTCCGATGCCAGTGCCCGGAATTCCAATTGGATTTTGGGAGCCGGTGAGATTGGTTGATGTGACTAAATCTCCGATGTGTATGGTAAGTCTTGGAGGCATTAATCTTGGTACCAGTATGCAAAAAGGTGTTAAGGATGATATAGATGGAAGCAGCTTTTATCATGTCCACTGGTATATCTATCCGGTTATTTACTGGCTTGAGCTATTACTTGATTTTGCCTGTTTAGAAATGTCACAAGTAGATATCGCATATTTAACTGAATTTGATCCATTATGGGGAGATGATAACAAGGCTGCTATATTAAATCCTGAAAGTTTATTATTTGGCAATATTGCAGCTCAAAGTGCTTGCATAGCTGATTGCATTAGCTGTAGTTCTGGTAATCTCTCAAATGATAGGGTGTTTTGGTGCGGGGGATGTCAAGGATCTCTTTATCCATTTACTGGTACGACTAGCTCTCATAATGACGGAGTTGGTACTTCTGCGTTAATAGTAGCTAAATTTATGGCTAAGTTACATAGAGAATTATTGCTCTGGGGTTATATGGGAAAAGAAGGATTATGTTCTAAATATCCAATGCCAATAATCAAAAAGAGCCAGTATAGACTTCAGATGACTTATCCAATCCCTGCAATTCATTCTTGTAAAAAGATTGGTGAGACTGAAACTACCTGGCAGGGTGCACGCGAATTCCCAGTGAAAGGTGAGGATTTTGGTTATTTGATTTGGCGTAAACGCAGTTGCTGTCTCTTTTGATTTTATAATGATGATGTAGAAGCTAAATTTACAAATATAGAGATATGCAATTTAACTTAAAGGCAATAATTTTAACTTGTTTACTAATATTAGGTGGAACAAGTTCTTTGGCACAACCAGCAGTATTGTTACATAATATAGTACAGCCTAAGTTAGAGCCTAACACATATAATAACATCTATATTTTTGTTTCATTTTCAATGCCTAATTCAGCATTAAAGAGTTATTATATTGAAGCAGAACAAAAAGGTGTAAGACTTATAATGCAAGGTCTAAAAAATAATTCTTTTTTAGAAACTAAAGCAAAAGCTGATGAAATTGGTATTAGCTTTGATATTGATCCAAATCTATTTGAGAAATATCAAATTACTTCTGTACCGATAGTAGTGATAGATAATAACCAAGGCAAAGTTAAAAAACTAGCAGGTCATATAGGATTAAATTATGCATTGCAGATAATGCAAGAGGAACAAATGTGAGACAAAGTATTAATATTATTATGTTAGTTACTTTAGTGATGAATGCAATCAGTTCTTACTCTGCTACTATGGAGGATAGTTATAATAGTGCCAGACAGTATGAACACAGTATTAAGCTTGGTAATCCTGATCAAATGGGCAATAAGATAATATTTGATAAAGAGGTAAATATATCAAATTTAAGTAAAATGAATGATCAAGACTTAACAAATCAAGGTAGTGTTATGCTAAATAACTCTGCACAAGGGCAATTACTGCAACAAAGTGAGCTGAAGAAAATAAATGCAATGCAAGAATATGACCTTAATCCTGACAATCCCCTAATTAGTAATTCAGCTAAGATTGAGGCAGATCCATTAAAGCATACAGAAGGGACTGCACTTAATGTTAGTGAAAAACTATTCAAAACCAAAATTAATAAGAGTTGCTGTGAAGGGGCAGAATTTGAAATAGATATTATCAGGAATCTTATACTAGATGCTGAATTAATAGATAAATGGGGAGATTGGCAAGATAGAAGTATAGCATTTTCAGGTTCTGAGATAAGTAACAGTTATCGTCACTGGCTTTATCCTGTTTTTTGGAAAAAGAAAAGACATTTCGGTAAGCGTAAAACAATATACAGCATGCATATGCATAATAATCAAGCAATAATGCTTGATGTAAGAGCAGCAATTGCTGGTAAGTTAAATGTTTCTCTTGATCATATTGATACATATATCGGCATTTCTTCTCAAGGAGAAGGAGCGTTAACTGAAGGCTGGGATAGAGATATAGTAAAATGGGATAGATATGTTTTTACTTATAAATATCGTGATAAAATCAAGGAATTTAGAGAAAAAGATGAATATTTCCAAATAGTAAATAAATATTTAGAAGCTTTGCTTGAAGAACATGAATGCCATGAAATAAATCGCATATGTCTTGAAGCTGGTAATAAATTATTTTTTAATCAATATAGTGTTAATCGTCCATGCTGGAGTGAGCAAATTAACTATCAATGTAGTAGTGAGCCAAAATATGGGTGTGATCATTTAAAGAAGCAAGGTTGTGAACTTGCAAGGAGCAATTGTGTTAAGCAAGCTGCTAGTATTTGTTTGCAATGGCACAAAGATTATATATGTATAGCCCAGAAAAAAGAGCTTAGCTCCTCTATAGCAGGATCAAAAATGTTTTGTTTAGGAGGGAATTGTCATACTGCAACTATTGTGCCAAATAATGATATTGCAAGTATTGGGCACCTTGCCATGTTAAATGAAATGAAAAAAGATATGCAGACAAATCCGATTTCAGTATTTAAGGGGCATGCCAGCAGTTGCCGCAAAGTAAATATTGGCAATTTTCTTAATTGTTGTTCTGGATTCAAAGGTTGGGGACGGGATCTAGGGCTTAGCAGGTGTAATGCAGAAGAAAAAGCCTTAGCCTTAAAAAGGGCAAAAGGTCAGTGCTACTATGTTGGGACATATTGTGCCAAGAAAGATAAAATATTTAAGACATGTATTACTAAAAAATCTACTTATTGTTGTTTTAATTCAAAACTTGCAAGAGTTTTTCAAGAGCAAGGTAAAGCTCAATTAGCTATTAGTTTTGGCACAGGGCAGCAGGCTAATTGTCGTGGGTTTACAGTAGAAGAGTTACAAAGAATAGATTTTTCTAAATTTGATTTAGAGGAGCTATTTAGTGATTTACTTGATCATGCTAAAAGTAAAATGAATAAGAGCTTTCCGCAGCAACTAAAAAATCAGATGCCTATAATGCAACAACAAAGGTTTAATAATAATCGTACTGATTCAAATTTATCTTATTAAAATAATGAAGTGGCTAGTAAACACAATAATTAAATCATCACTAGCTATTATATTATTAGTAATTAATTTATTGTTATTAATTAATGATTGGTCAAATCATGCATTTGCCGGTACTATGGAGTTAGATAGTAGTAATAAAAATGAAATGATTAGATTTAATGTAAATAATCAGTTTTGGCAACAACCTCAAGGGTTTTTATGGTATAACGAGGATCATGCTTACAAGCCAGAAATATTAAAATTTTCTCAAGATAAAAAAAAGCAAGAGCCAGAACTTGAGCCTTATGATGAAAGGATAGACGCTTTAAAGAAGGAATTTAATAGAGCACAGCACAAAGCCTTAGATGATCCTACTCTTGAAAATGTCATTATTGCTCAAAGGTTACATAAACAAATTTTAGAAAAATCACATAAATTTGCTACCATGTGGCAACTAGCAACGATATTAGATTACAAGCTAGTAAACATGGATGAACCAGTAAATTCCTTACATAAAAAATTATATGAAGTAAGGCAAGAAGAAGAAAACAGCAAAAAACTAAGATTGTTAGCTAAGGATTGGGGATTAATTCTGCAAGTAAATCAAGGATGTGAGTATTGTCATGCATTTACTCCCATTGTACTAGAATTTGCCAATAAATATAAATTTCAGCTGTTATTTGTCTCCAATGATGGAGAAAATTTTGAACATATAAAAACTACTAGGGATACTGGGTTGCTCAGTCGTCTTAATCCTACAAATTTTGTTCCGGTATTGTATTTAGTGGATAGCAGCGGCATACAAATATATCCAGTTGCAAGAGGAATTATTAATGAAGATAAAATTGCTAAAAATATTTTATTGATAGTTCAGCACTATAATGGACTAAAGGTTAGTGATTATGATTGGTAACAATAAGTTTAGAAGAGTGATCTATATAAAGCATGTGATGTATATTCTCATGATAGTTTTATTGTTACAAGCAACAACATCTTATGCTTGGGATTTACAGGATGTATTTCAAGGCATGAGCGTTAATGTCACTAAACCTGGTGCGTATCAGACTCAAGCAGCTGGCTATTATGCGGCAGGAGGGTTATCTATCAGAACTAATAAAACATCTTTCAATCCGATTTCTATTACTCCTCCCTCGTTAAACATGAGCTGTAGCGGTATTGATTCTTATCTTGGTAGTTTTTCGATTATCTCAGGAGATGAGCTAGTCCAGCTGATGAAAAATATAGGCTCGCAAGCAAAAGCTTATGCATTTTCATTGGGCCTTAAGACCTTTGCTCCGCAAATAGAAAATGCCTTAAAAGATTTAAGAAATCTTGCTATGGAAATGAATCAATTTGCTAAGGGCGATTGTGAAATGACTAAAGCTATTTTCGCTTCCATTTTGCCTAAAGATTCAGCCATGAGAGAATCAGTTTGCAAGGATTTACAATCCAGCTCTGGCTTTGATTATTTTGCTGCCGGTAAAAAATGTCGTAGTGATTTAGAGCAGAAACAAGCTTTAGCGAATATCCAAAATAAAGATCCAGAGCTAATGCTAGATAATTATAATATTTTTATCAAGGCAGCAGAAAAAGCAGGGATTCCTGAAAATATGAGAAATGCCATTATGTCAATGACAGGAACTATTATAGTTCGAGATAATAATGTCTATTTTCTTGCGTCACTTGCTCAAGATGAAAAGAGCTGGATTGCTCATTTAAAAGGCGGTGAATCTGCCTAAATTTATACTTGTGATAATATTCATTGTTTAAATCCAGTAATAAGACGCAATATTGTTATTTCGCCAGATCAATCATATCAAGGCAAGGCTAAAACAAAACTAGATGAATTAAAGAGTAAACTGGCAAGCAACAATGAGTTTAGTAATGCAGACATATCTTTCCTATCTTCAATAGGGGAAGCATTTCCAATATATGATTATATTACCTTAGAAGCAATATCAGGAGTTACTATTTTAGAGAGTTCGTCAGAGTTAATTGCTAGTTACAGTTTATTGCAGCATTTAAAGGAAGTAATCTCTGAGGTCAGAAAAGCAGTAACTATGCTAAAATCCAAGCAAGTAGCAGATCATCATTTAACTGCCTACTTAAAAGCTTTAGATCGAGTACAAATTTTTGCTCAGGAGAAATGGAGTAATATGCTAACAAACAGCGATCAAATAGAGCGAAGAGCAAGATTAATAGAACAACATTTAATCGCCAAAGAGAAGGCTTAAAAATTAATTATAAATTAAATTAGCAAGCAGATAAGCACAAGTACCAAAATAAGCACAAAGCAGATAAAAATATAAAAAGAATATGGCAGATTACGTAATACATATATTTGGGGAGATATATTATGGCAAGTTTTTAATGGCATAGGAAGAGTATTTAGCTCAAATAGTGAGTATTTTACACCGGTAGGTAAATTTGCTTTGACAATTGGTGGAATTTGGGCAGCAACTCGTGCTATTTTTAGAGGCAATATCGGTATTTTTGCCGTGGAGTGGTTTTTTCCATCTTTTTTTATTTTTGTATTTTTATTTGCTCCAAAAGCAAAGGTGTGGCTTAAGGATGAAATATCAATGCAGGCTCCTGTGAAAATTGATAATATTCCAATAGGTGTTGCTTTATTTGCGTCAGTATCATCAAAAATAAGTTATTCCTTATCAGAGACGCTCGAAAAGCATTTACTTCCACCTAATGAAGGGTTATCAAGCAGGAAGAATGGGATTATGTTTGGAGCAAAAGTAATTGGTAAAATTAAAGATATTCAAATAGAGGATCCAGTAACTTTAAGCAATACAAAAGAATTTTTAAGACAATGTTTTATGAAACCTTATATAATTGGTAATATTTTAGGTAAAAAAGCAGAAGCACAAAGAGCAAGTGACATCATTGCTTTTATCGAGCAAAATATGCCCAATAATTTTGGTATTTATTATAAAGATCCAAGTAATTCTGCTATTTCTTTTAAAACCTGCAGGCAGGTAACTCCTCTAATTAAGGCAGCTGTTAATAAAGAATTAAATGATGGCTTGTTGACTCAATTTGCAAATATCATAGGGATTACCTCTGATAGGCAAGAGATATTATCTAGCAGATTACAAACTATGACCTCTGACACTCTAAAATATCTAAAAAAAGAACAAACAGATATTCATCAGTGGATGAGGCAAGCAATGTTACTTAATGCTAATCGTGAAGCTTATGATGACTTGCGAGAAAAATTCTCACTTCCTAGAATATATCCTCAGTTAGTTAGTATGAATGCTACCCGCGGATTATTTCAGCAATCATTTTCCTATCTTATTGCAGGAGAGATGGCAGCAAATATAATGCCTATCTTACAATCAGTATTTTTTGCCTTGGTGATTTGTCTCATTTTTGTAGTATTTCCAATGTCGCTGCTGCCGGGCGGTTATACTATCTTTAAGACCTGGATAACCTTGATTATTTGGGTAACTAGCTGGCCAGTATTTTTTACCGTAATTCATTGTTTAGGGATGATTAGCCTAGCTGGTAAAAGTGCAAATCACCTTACTGGTTTAAATATCTTATCACAGGGGAGTTTTTCAGAAATTCTGTTGCATGAGTTTGCAACGTTTCAGATGCTAGCAGCTTCAGTTCCGATGTTATCCTGGGCAGTATTAAAGGCGTGTGCCCATGCAACAACTACTTTGGCCAATCAATTTTCTCCAGTACCGGTTGCAAGTAATATTGGTGCTAATATTGCTGATAATAACCTTGCTATGGATAATTATAGCATCGGTAATAGAACAATTGCTCAGCAAAATCTTACCCCAACTCTGCAATTGGCAGGAGGGATTATTGATGATGGAGGAATGAGAGTAACCAGTACTGATAACGGTAGACAAGTGCTGACTCAAGCAGTAGACTCACTTGTTAACAATTACCGCTCTTCTAAATTATTACAGGATAGTTATCAATCTCAGTTTATGAGTTCACAAAATTATCTTGACTCACTCAATGATCGATATAGTGATTTAACTACTACAGGAAATTCTATAGCAACTGAAATAGGCAAGAGATTAAGCTATGAAGAGGCAAAATCCATTGGTATTACTGATAGCCAGTATCTAGCCTTGCAGCAGATGAATTCAGACAGCACATCTGCTACTGATCATACAGGTAGTAGTAATAGAAAAGGAACTAGTACTAGCACTACAGGAAGTATTGGTGTGAATACTATGTTTGGTAGTGGAATTATTGGAGTTACATCAACTAATCAACATGAACAAGATAAAGGGCAATCAGTAAATCAACAGCAATCATATAATGAAGCATTATCTAAGATTAAAAGTGCTACTAAAGATGGCAGACTAAGCAGTGCAAATAGTAATACGCAGTCACTTAGCAATAATCTAAATAGTAATTTTTCTGAGCAACAATCTGTAGGGCAAGAAATAGCACAAACTAAACAAAATATCGAGCAATTAAGTTATAATATGAATTATATAGCACAAAACTCTGCTGCTATTGATCGTAATTTAAATGAACCAGTATTAAACGCAATAGTTGCTAAAAATATCCCTGGAGTAAGTAGCAAAGAGCAAGCTGCTACTTGGGCTAATAATCATAGACAAGAAGCAGAGCAAATAGCTTTAGACATAGCTAAAATTAATAATACTATACCGCAAAACTTAAATTCTGAAAGTAATATCAATATTCTAACTAAAGAAAGCTTGAGATCAAGTTTTGATGAAAATAAACAACGATTAAATGATCAAGCTGCTATTAGTAGTATTGATGATAGAAAAAATGATATTTATGATAAAAATGTAAAACAAATGCTAATTAATAATGTAGGTAATAATGAAGTAGAAAAAGTAAAGATTCTTGAGCAGTTATCTGATAAAGTAAAAGATAAGATGGAACAAATTGAAGATGAATTTAATAAAACTCCTGAATCAACAATTGTCAGAACTGGCCAGCAAATAGCGGATAATCTTGGCATTAGTGATAAGGCAATAAAGAAAAGAAACATTAAACTACCAGGCTATAAAAATGAAAATAATTGAGGATAGATTTATGCAAAACATCGAAAAATTAGCATTCATATTTATCTTATCATTAATATTTTTCAGTACTGCTTTTGCAGAAAACTTGATTAATCCTACTAATGCAAAACAACAACAAATCGATCAACAAAGCAAAATTCAGGATCCAAACATTTTAGCAGAAGAATATTTGAATATTGGTAGAGCATTTTATAAATTAGGTAAATATGAAGAAGCAATTAACAATTATAATTTAGCAATTAAATATAAACCTGATTGTGCTAAGTGCTATAACAATAAAGGCATGGTATTAAATGATTTAGGAAAATATGAAGAAGCAATTAATAATTTTGATTTAGCAATTAAATATGATTCTAGTTTTGCAGAGACATATAATAATAAAGGAGTATCGTATAAAAAATTAGGTAAATACCAAGAAGCAATCATGTTATATGATATAGCTCTAAAATATAAGCCATATTTTGCAACAGCTTATAATAATAAAGGTAGTGTGTTAAATGACTTAGAAAAATATCAAGAAGCAATAGAAAATTATGATTTAGCACTTCAATATAATCCACGATATCCAGAAGCATATTATAATAAAGGGATATCTTTAATAAACTTAGGGCAGTATCAGGAAGCAATAGAAAACTGTGATTTAGCGATTAAGTATAAACCTGATTATGCAAACGCTTATTATAATAAAGTGACATCTTTAATGCAGCTAGGAAAGTATCAGGAAGCCATTAAAAATTTTGACTCAGTTATCAAATATCAATGTGACAATGAAGATACATATAATTTAAAAGGGTGTATATTCAGTATATTAGGTAAACAGCAAGAAGCTATTAAAAATTATGACTTAGCTATTAAATATAAACCAAATTTTGCATCGGCATATTGTAACAAAGGTACATCTTTTAGAAAATTAGGTAAATATCAAGATGCAATTAAGAGCTATGATTTAGCTATTAAGTATAAATCTAATTATGCTGAAAGTTACTTAGAAAAAGGTATTGCTTTAGTTAATTTAGGTAAACATAAAGAAGCTAAAGAAAATTTTAACTTAGCTCTTAAATACAAATCTAATCTGATAGAAGAATATGAAGCAATAATTAAAGCTTTAAAGCAATTAGGTAATGATCTGATGGCTAATGAGTTTGAAGAAAAATTAAAGATATTAAAAAATAATTTATAATTTATGCAACCACAAAATCAAAATAATTTTACTCGTGGTTCACAAATTTTTGCTCATCAGATGAGAATGCTTGGGCAAGGCAGTATTAATGCTTTAATAGCCGGGTTAGTATTTACTGTAGTTTGGTTAATGTGGCGTATATATCAGAAATTATCCTTAGTAAGCTTATATTATTTTATTATAGAGAGATATGCGGAGTTAAAACTTGCTATAGGAGAACATTTTTATCCTATAGATCAAATAGGTATTAAATTTTATTATTTAGAGCAAAAAGCTTGGGTTTACCGTAATGCTGAAGAATTTGTTCATAAATTTTGGCATGTTACACCGCATTCGCATAATATCAATCAATTTGGGCAATTCTTATTGCATTCAGCTTGGCAAGAAGGTATTATTACTTTTACTATTGGTCTGTTTACTGCTATAATCTTTTTTATGTATCGAGGTAAAAAAGCTGTTATCCAAGATAAGATTAGGGGAGCAGATTTTGTCGAAGCAAGTATTTTAGCAAAAATGCTTTATAAAAACAAACAAGCTGCTAATATTTGCTTTTCTGGATTACCATTGGTTAAAGATAGTGAGAGAAGACATATTCTTATTACCGGTACTACAGGTAGCGGTAAAACCAATATGATAAATGAGCTATTACCTCAGATTAGAAAAGAGTGTGGTAGAGCAATTATTGTTGATTTAACAGGTAGCTTTACTGATCGATTTTTTGATCCCAAATGTGATAAGATACTTAATCCCTTGCAAGAGAATACTTCAGCATGGCTACCGTGGAATGATTGTCATGACATTTGGGATTATAATGATATAGCCAGTAGTTTTAGCAATTATAATCCCAAATTAGATGATTTTTTTGCTAAAAGTGCTGAGTTAGTATTAGCTGAAGGATTAAGATTATACCAGGATAGTAAAGACATCAAAAAGCTAATAAATACTATTCTTTATGCAAATAATAAAGAATTTGTTAGGATCTTTAAAAACAGTGCAGTGTCTGGTATAATTAGCAGTAGTGCACCTGAGACTTCTTCAGGTATTCAAGCAACTGTTAGTAAAAATATTGAAGCTCTGCAACATTTAAAGCCTGATGGTAGTTTTAGTATTAGAAAGTGGTTTACTGCGGACAAAGGTTGGTTATTTATAACTAGTACTCCTAATCAAAGAGTAATGCTACGACCACTTATTGCTGCATGGATTAGCATAGCGATAAAAGCATTAATGAATAGGAACATCAATAATACTCATAGTAATATGTGGTTTGTGATTGATGAGCTACCAGCTTTACAAAAGATATCTTCACTCCCTATAGCTTTAGCTGAAAGCAGGAAATATGGTGGCTGCGTTGTTGCAGGCATGCAAAACATTCATCAATTAGAGGAAATATATGGTCATGCAGGAGCAGCTTCAATGCTTGATCTATTTGGCAGTAAATTTATTTTTCGAGTAAGTGATCAGCAGACAGCACATAAATCAGCTTTAATGCTTGGTGAGCAAGAAATTATTGAAACTCAAGAAAGTCTCTCATACGGAGCTAACTCCATGCGTGATGGAGTGAATATGAACCACCTAGAAAGAAGAAAATTATTAGTAATGCCATCTGAAATTATGAATCTAGAAGATCTTACCTGTTATGTAAAACTTGCGGGTAACCTCCCAATTACTAAATTACAAATGAATTTACAAACTTGATTTAAATCTAAAAAGATAAAACCATTTTAATGGCATTTTTAAAAGATTTTAATTGTTTGATAGGAAGGGATACCTTATAAAGAAAAATCCTATTATAATGCCCCTTTAAATCGCTCATTTAGTATTACGAGTTTTAGAGGTAAGCTGTGTATAAAAAACTTTTTTGTTATTTCAGAATTTTTTATAAATGATTTTTCAAACAGCAGAGTAAATTTTACAAGAAATATGTTTACTCTAAAGAACTAATAAAAGCTTCATCAAGACCGGTTACACTAGAAATTAAAGCAATATTGCAACCTTGAGCTAACATTTTCTTTGCTACCTCTACTGCTTTATTATATTCCCCTTCAGCTTTTCCTTCAGCTTTTCCAATTTGGATACCTTTAGCTTCACCAACTTGTAAGCCTTCAAGAATACCTAGTTCTTTTCCTTCTTGTTGCCAATGCTCTGCTAAACTTCTCATAAGCCTTGTCCCTATTTCTGGATTTAACTTTGTTGATAATAAATTCTCTAGTTTTATTTTATCAGCTTGCTCTATCTTCGTCAATGTATAATATAATATCATTTCTAGATAATCATAGCCTATCGTTATTTTTGTTAATTCCGGTAATATATCTGATATTTCTTGCCATCTCTTTAATAATTCTCTCTCATGTATATGCTTGAGAAAAAATTCTAATATCCCTGACCATATCCTTTGTTTAAACTCTTCATCAGGAATTTCATGGACATTCACTAACTGGTAATCATTAATCCATAATTCTTTTGCTAATTTGTTATTGGCAAACAAATCCCACAAATTCCTTGCAACATTATATTTCTCCTGACCATTGAAGAATATCATGGGGTATATTAATGGTAAAGTCTTAGCTTTAGGATTTTGTATTAAATATCGCTCACAAATATTAATCATATATTTAAATAGCCTAAAAGCCATAAAATGATCTGCTTTTGATTGATGTTCTACAAGCAAAAATAAATATCCGTCTTGTTTATCAAATTTGCATGAGAATAAAACATCAGAGATAGAATCTTTTAAAGAGCTTTCTACAAAAGTGGTATTTTCCATTGCTAAACTAGGAAAATCTATTAAACTTTTAATATCTGGGGGCAAGTGTGCATTAAAGAACTCATGGGCAACTAGAGGATTCTCGAGAGCCTTACGAAATATCTTATCATGCTTAGCTTTCTTCTTATCCTTATCTGGATCACCCAGCAGGTTTCCTTGTTCACTCATATATTTACATTTTTTAAACTTGATAAATATTTATTACACTATACTCTAAACTCTTATTCCTTGACTAAGCTTGTGCTTAGATACTTGCTTTACCGCACTTTTTATTTCTTTAGCTATTTCTGAGCTTGGACTTACATATTGCATTACTTGTTTATCCCTTCCTATTGCATTTAAGTAATCTTCAGGGACGAGATGACTTTTACCTTGAAAATCATATATTACTATATCAGAAAATTTTTTATCACCAAAATTATAATTAGGATCAAATTTACTTTTCATAATTTGTAAATCCTCTTGTATCTTCTTCTCTATTGCTGCTATGCAAATCTTGTTACTATAAGCAGTACAAGAATCTATACCTTTTTCTCTGTAGAGTTGCATAGCAGTATCGATATTTTCTGCTGTGCCAAACTTGGCTAGAGCTTTTATTTGCTGTTGCTGCAAATTATTTAGTTCGTTATTATCGTTATTTGCAAATTTTGAACATAGTAATTCTATAGATTTAATTTGTGATTTTCTATTATCATTTGTTTTCAATGATGATTTAAGTTCAGCTACATTACTAGCTGCTGTTAATTTTGCTATTTCAGGCTCTAGAAGATTTCTAATAGATTTTGCTCCTTGAGATTTTAACATATCATTAAAATCGCCTTTTTCTGGTGGTCGTATTATTGAGTCGCTCCTTTGCTAATTAATTCTTCTTGAGCCTTAATTACAGTATTAACTGATACTGCTTCTTTACCATCATTATCGGCAGCAATTATTATTCTTTCTCCTTTGATAGGCTCATAGTTCCTGATGTTACTTATACCTAAACTACAAAGAATTTTGCCTTTAATACCAGCTTCTGCAATGCTTAAAGCCGTCTCTACCCCTTCTGCTATAATCGTTACATTACTTGCTGAATTATTACCATCTTTACTGCTTTGTACGTTCTGCTGTTCATTATTTTTACTAATCTCAACAAAAGAACCTCTGATTCTGCCAAAAGAACGTTTATTAACCTCAATATCAGCTTTATTATTTGTGTCTTTATTTAAATAAATAGATTGACCTCCGGTAATATTGCCATCTTTATTTCTGGCAAATGCTATTATTGCAGGATAATATTTCTTACTGCTATTATCCCACATCATATCAGTTCTAAGATCAAAGCTTAGTTGGTATCTTGTTAATACTTCTTTAATTCCACGATGTTCTGATAAATATCTTTTTGCTACATTATTTGGCATGACATATTTTATAGAGTCTGATTTTTCATATAAGCTTATAGCTCTATTAATTTTTACTATTTCAGCCTCTTGCTCTGTTTGAGTTTTAATTTGTTGATTTTTGTTTGCTGCTAAATTTACTGCTAGATATTTACTGTTTGTTGACACACCAACCATATTTTGTAAATATTTCTTAGCTTCTACAAAATCACAATTTCTTTTTCTTTGTACTAAGGTAAATAAATCTCCTCCCTCTCCTTTACTAAAATCATACCATATGCCGGCTTTACTGCCATTTATCTTCATTGCTATTTTACCATCTTTCTCCCAGCGAAGTAACTGGCTATTTGATAAATGCTTATTTGGATTACCAAGTAAGCTTCGTCCTATTTCTTCAGCTTTAAATGATAATTTTTGTTTTAATTCCAGTGCTTTTTGTTTATTAATAGCATTATAATCTATTTTATTCTTTGCCATAATATCCTCTTGTAACTTGACACTTATTGTTGTATCTTGTTTATTACAATTCGTAAGGTTATAAGAAGAGCTTTTTCGCTCTTCTTGGGCTTTATGGCTTGTGGCAAGATTTGTGCTAGTGCTTCTTAGGATCTCTGCTACTTTAGCAGGTTGCTTTAACTTCACTCTTAAGTGATAATAGTTATCATTACTGTGTAATCTATCCTTAATATCTTCTACTACCTCTTTAAACCAATTACCTACTTTATCTATAATATTAGGACTCTTATTTTGATCTTGAATCGCTACTAATTCTTCTAAAGTTTTAAAATTAATGCTAGATAGCCTATTATCTATTTTACTAAGTTGTGATATTAAACTGGCCATATTCCTGGTAGCTTTCCTATTATAGTAAAGTTTTACCTCTTCTATATGTCTAGTCATGGCTACATAAGAATTTCTGCTATTTCCTGCTAGATTATGTAATACATAGACATCTTTAATTGATGCTCCTTGAGCCTTATATACTGTAGATGCATAGCCATGTTTAAAGCTTACTTCTTGAGGATTAAATTCTATTTCTTTCCTACTATCTGTTTTAGCAATAAATTTATCATTACTTACTGAAGTTATCGTTGCAAATTCACCATTTTCTATTTGTAAATCTTTATTTGTACTTTTAAACAAAATACGATCTCCTGCTATATAATCTTCATGCTTTTCAGATGATAGATAACGTCTATATTCTTTACCGGTAAGTAAACCTCTAGCTTTTAGTAACTCCCTGATGCCTTGATTAATACTATCTACTTCAGCATTACGCATGGTAATTATTAAACGCTCATTTAGAGCAAATTTGCTGTTACTCCAATCATTAATTAATCTTGCCATTGATTCTTCTAATGTATGATCAATCTTTAAACCATTATGCTGTTCTAATAACTCCAGGCCACCGGCAATATCTGATCTTGCAAAGCATGAAGCCATTTCTCTTGCCAATACTTTACTTTGTCTTCTAATTCTACTCAACTCATACGAGCCAAACCTACTTGCAAATACAGCAAACATTCCTCCTCGCTCAACGGAAGTGAGTTGTCTCTCATTTCCAGCAAGTATTAAATTACAATTATTACTCCTTGCTACTTTCAGTAATTCTAAATAATCACTATTACCTACCATTCCTGCTTCATCTACTACTAGCAGGCTATTTCTTGGCAGATCAGCTTTGCCATTATATAATTTAAATAAAAATCCTTTTACTGTATAACATTGCCGGTAACCTTTACTTGTAAGCTCTGATGCTGCTTTATGAGTAGGAGCTAGTCCTATAATATTTTGTCCATGATGAGTAGCAATTTTATAAGCCTCAGCAAGTACTTGCGACTTACCGGTGCCAGCTCTACCTTGCAAGATCCTAATCCCTTGATTATTAATTAAAATATGCTGCAGACTTTCTCTTTGTGCTTCATTAACACTTGCAAGATTATCGATAGCACTTTTAAGCTTAATAACATTATTAAAATGAACCTGGCTATTTACCTTATCAGCTATTCTAACTATCCTTAATTCTTCATCCCGTATGTCTATAGTAGTATAGTATTTAGTATCCGTGCCATCTTCATTATATAGTTTTACCAGCCTATCTGAATGTAATACTTCCTTTACCAGTTTTTGCTTTTCTGATTCTTCCGGGATTTCTTTTACTGCTTTTTCCATATCCAATTTAGTAAAAATAGCTTGATGACGAATAATACGGTTTAATACCCCATCTGCTCCTTTAATGATTTCAAGATGTGCTAGCTTACATATTTTATTTTGCTCAGATATTTCATTAATAATACTTCTCATTCTAGTAGGGCCAATATGTTGCTGTGGCATAAAACTTATGGGATCCACACGTTTTTCTAAACCTAACTGAGCAAAATATTTATTGATTACTTCTTTAGCTCTCTCATGAATTATCTGATCTTCTGGGATAATAAATGCTTTGCCCTTAACTTTGGCAAATTTAGGATTTAAATCTACTGCCTTAGCTCCTAAAGCTTTACCATTTTCTGTAAATCTTCTGGTAGTCACAAGCAGATGAGCATGCCAATTCTTTTCTCCATCATGTGGCTGATGAATATCAACCTGAACTCCTAGACCATTTCTTACCCATCCCATCTCTTCGATTATTTTATGGGACTGTTGCGAGATGAGAGGATAGCAGGTATAATTAAAAAAAACAAAAAATATGTTCATATGTCTGAGTATCAAATGATAATGGTAAGTTTAGATGAGTTAATAAGTGTGGATCATCAATATCGTAAATTCAAAAGTTTATTCAATTTTAAAGCAGTTGAAGCTGAGTTATTAGCAGTAGAATGCGAAGCTAACTATAAAGGCTATGGTATAGTGAGGCTGTTTAAATGTTTGCTGCTGCAATTTATGGAAGACTTATCGGATCGGGAATTGGAACGTTATTTAGCTGATAGCACAGCGGCAAAATGGTTTTGTGATTTTGCTCTTACAGAGAAGACGCCTGATTATAGTGTATTTAGTAAAATACGTAAAAAAATAGGCACTAATTTACTATCAAAAATATTTGTAAAATTCCGAGATCAACTACGAGCACAAGGCTATATGGGTGAAGTATTTACCTTTGTAGATGCTTCTCATTTAATCTCAAAAGCTAATCTTTGGGAGGAACGTGATAAACTAAGAACACAAAAATATGATAAATTGAATAATGAGACTCTGCCTAAGGTTGTAAAGGATAAACAAGCTAAAATTGGCTGTAAGGGAGCAAATAAATTTTGGTATGGTTATAAAAAACATGTGAGTGTCGATATTCAATCAGGAATGATCAATAAGGTTGCAGTTACCCCTGCAAATGTTACTGATAGCAAAGGTTTTAAGCATGTTATGCCAAGCTCCGGTGCTACATATGTTGATAAAGGTTATTGTACAATCTCTGCCAAGAATGCAGCAGCTAAAAAGGGGTTCCATCTTTGCTCAATAAAGAAAAATAATATGAAAGATAAGAATTTTGACCTTGATAAATATTATACGAAAATCAGAGCACCTTTTGAGAGGGTATTTTCAAAAGATAATAAACGGGTTAGATATATAGGAATTGCCAAAAATCAATTCTCTGAATTTATGAATGCCATATGTTTTAATTTAAAACGATTAGTGGTTTTAACAACTTTAATAGCTTAGAGAAATTTGTTAATAAAAATCCTAACTCTGTAAACAAATCTCTATTAAATTACTATACTATTGAATAAATTTTATCTCAATATTAAACAGAATTTCTTTTTAAAAATATTTGGACAGAGCTAAATATTTATTTATCTGTTTTCCTCTCATTTTACTATTAAAAATTATCTCGCAACAGTCCCATAATAGGTAAACCTAAAGGTCTAAGTTTACCTTTTCGTTTGGGAATATACACACGCTTGATCGGTTTAACAGATGATAGATTATTATTTGCTAACTTCTCCATTAACAAATTTCTTTCTTTATCTGTATTAACAACTATTTTATCAATACCAGGGCTTCTTCGCCCTCGATTGATTTGGGTAATACTATACTACTATAGACATACGGGATGAAGAATTAAGGATAGTTAGAATAGCTGATAAGGTAAATAGCCAGGTTCATTTTAATAATGTTATTAAGCTTAAAAGTGCTATCGATAATCTTGCAAGTGTTAATGAAGCACAAAGAGAAAGTCTGCAGCATATTTTAATTAATAATCAAGGGATTAGGATCTTGCAAGGTAGAGCTGGCACCGGTAAGTCGCAAGTACTTGCTGAGGCTTATAAAATTGCTACTCATCATGGACAAAATATTATAGGACTAGCTCCTACTCATAAAGCAGCATCGGATGGTAAAGCTGAGCTACCAAGAAATAGCCTGCTAGTAGTAGATGAAGCAGGAATGGTAGGTAATAGTGATTATTTAGAATTACTAAAAGTAGCAAGGAGTAATAATTGCAATCTGATACTGGCTGGAGATGAGAGACAACTCACTTCCGTTGAGCGAGGAGGAATGTTTGCAGTATTAGCTAGTAAATTTGGCTCATATGAATTAAGTAACATTAGAAGACAAAGTAAAGTATGGGCAAGAGAAATGGCCATGCTTTTTGCCAAATCAGATATTACTGGTGGTTTGCAATTACTAGAACAGCATAATGGTTTAAAGGTTGATCATACATTAGAAGAATCAATGGCAAGATTAATTAATGATTGGAGCAACAGCAAATTTGCTCTAAATGAGCGTTTAATAATTACCATGCGTAATGCTGAAGTAGATAGTATTAATCAAGGGATCAGGGAGTTATTAAAAGCTAAAGGCTTGCTTACCGGTAAAGGGTATAGACGCTATCTATCACTTAAGCAGTATGAAGATTATATGGCAGGAGATCGTATTTTGTTTAAGACAACTAACAAAGATTTACAAATAGAAAATGGTGAATTTGCAACAATTACTTCAGTAAGTAACGATAAGTTTGTTGCTAAAACAGATAGTAGGAAAGAAATAGAATTTAATCCTCAAGAAGTAAGCTTTAAACATGGCTATGCATCTACAGTATATAAGGCTCAAGGAGCATCAATTAAAGATGTCTATGTATTACATAATCTAGCAGGAAATAGTAGGAATTCTTATGTTGCAATGACCAGGCATATAGAGGAAGTAAAGCTCTATTATAATAGAAAGGTTACCAGGAATATGGCCAGTTTAATATCACAACTTAGCAAAATAGATAATAGGCTATCTAGTATTAATTTTAAAACTTTAGAAGAATTAGTAGCGATTCAAGATCAAAATAAGAGTCCTAATATTATAGATAAAGTAGGTAATTGGTTTAAAGAGGTAGTAGAAGATATTAAGGATAGATTACACAGTAATGATAACTATTATCACTTAAGAGTGAAGTTAAAGCAACCTGCTAAAGTAGCAGAGATCCTAAGAAGCACTAGCACAAATCTTGCCACAATCCATAAATCCCAAGAAGAGCGAAAAAGCTCTTCTTATAACCTTACGAATTGTAATAAACAAGATACAACAATAAGTGTTAAGTTACAAGAGGATATTATGGCAAAGAATAAAATAGAAATTCTATTAATAAACAAAAAGTAGTAGAATTAAAGCAACGATTATCATTTAAAGCGGAAGAAATAGGTAGAAATTTGCTAGGCAGTCCAAACAAGTATTTATCAAATAGTCAAGTGTTACGTTGGGAGAAAGATGGCAAAATAGTGATGAGGATAGGTGGCAGTAAAGCTGGCAGATGGTATGATTTTAGTAAAGGAGAGGGAGGAGATTTATTTACCTTAGTACAAAGAGAAAAAAATTGTGATTTTGTAGAAGCTAAGAAATATTTACAAGATATGGTTGGTATATCAAACAATAGCAAGTTATTAGAAGATAAGATAAAAGAGCAATTTGACCAAAAAGTTAAGAATCAAGATCAACAAGCGAAATATGCTGAAATATCTAAGATAAAGAGAGCTGAAGAATTATATGAAAAATCAGATTCTATAATCTATATGACGCCAAATAATATAGCAAAAAAATATTTATTAGAACATCGTGGAATTAAAAAAATATTAACAGGATATCAACTAAATAATGATCTTAGAACCAATATGATGCGGGACAGTAATAGCAAACAATATTATCCTGCATTAATTGCTTTTGCTAGAAATAAAGATGGTAATATTACCGGTGGACAATCAATTTATTTAAACAAAGACACAAATAATAAAGCTGATATTGAGGTTAATAAACGTTCATTTGGCAGAATCAGAGGTTCTTTTGTTGAGATTAGTAAAAATAATGAACAGCAGAACATACCAAACAGTAAAGATGGCAACAATTCAGCAAGTAATGTAACGATTATAGCAGAGGGGCTCGAGACCGCTTTAAGTATTAGGGAAGCTGGTATTAAAGGCAAAATTCTTTGTAGTTTAGGTGTAAGTAACATCAGGAACTATGAACCTCTCAAAGGTGAGAGAATAATAATTGCTGCTGATAACGATGGCAAAGAAGCAGTATCAGTTAATACTGTAATTAAGGCTCAAGAAGAATTAATTAGCAAAGGAGCGACTGTATCAATAATACGACCACCGGAAAAAGGTGATTTTAATGATATGTTAAAATCTCAAGGAGCAGAATCTATAGACAAGCTTATAGAGCCTGAAATAGCAAAATTAACAGCAGCAGCTAGCAATGTAGCTGGCCTTAAATCATCATTGAAAGCAAGTGATAATAGCAAATCCCAAATTACATCTATAGAATTATTATTTTCAAAAATGGTAAATAACGATAATAACGGACTAAATAATTTGCAGCAACAGCAAATACAAGCTCTAGCAAAGTTTGGCACAGCAGAGAATATCAATACCGCAATACAAATCTACAGAGAAAAAGGTATAGATTCTTGTATGCTCTATAGTAACAAGATTTGCATAGCAGCAATAGAGCAGAAGATACAAGAAGATTTACAAATTATACAGAATAAATTTGATCCTAATTATAATCTTGGTGATCAAAGATTTTCTGATATAGTAGTATATGATTTTCAAGGTAAAAGTCATCTCGTCCCTGAAGATTACTTAAATGCAATAGGAAGGGATAAACAAGTAATGCAATATGTAAGTCCAAGCTCAGAAATAGCTAAAGAAATAAAAAGTGAAGTGAAGAAAGTATCTGAGGTAAAGTATAATCAAGGAATAAGAGCTTAGAGTGTAGTATAATAATATTTATCAAGTTAAAAAATGTAAATATATGAGTGAACAAGGAAACCTGCTGGGTGATCCAGATAAGGATAAGAAGAAAGCTAAGCATGATAAGATATTTCGTAAGGCACTCGAGAATCCTCTAGTAGCCCATGAATTCTTTAATGTACATTTGCCTAAAGAGATAAAAGCTTTAATAGATTTTCCTAGTTTAGCAATGGAAAATAGCACTTTTGTAGAAAGCTCTTTAAAAGATTCTATCTCTGATGTTTTATTCTCATGCAAATTTGATAAACAAGACGGATACTTATTTTTGCTTGTAGAACATCAATCAAAAGCAGATCATTTTATGGCTTTTAGGCTTTTTAAATATATGATTAATATTTGTGAGCGATATTTAATACAAAATCCTAAAGTTAAGACTTTACCATTAATATACCCGATGATATTTTATAATGGTCAGGAGAAATATAATGTTGCAAGGAATTTGTGGGATTTATTTACCAATAACAAATTAGCAAAAGAATTATGGATTAATGATTACCAGTTAGTGAATGTCCATGAGATTCCTGATGAGGAGTTTAAACAAAGGATATGGTCAGGGATATTAGAATTTTTTCTCAAACATATACATGAGAGGGAATTATTAAAGAGATGGCAAGAAATATCAGATATATTGCCGGAATTAACCAAAATAACGATAGGTTATGATTATCTAGAAATGATACTATATTATACTTTGACAAAGATAGAGCAAGATGATAGAGTAGAGCTAGAGAATTTATTATCAACAAAGTTGAATCCGGAAATAGGAACAAGGCTTATGAGAAGTTTAGCAGAGCATTGGCAACAAGAAGGAAAAGAGCTAGGTATTCTTGAAGGCTTACAAGTTGGTGAAGCTAAAGGTATCCAAATTGGAAAAGCTGAAGGAAAAGCTGAAGGAAAAGCTGAAGGAAAAGCTGAAGGAAAAGCTGAGGAAAGAGTTGAAATAGCAAAAAAAATGCTATCCCAAGGTTGTAATGTTTCTTTAATTTCTAGTGTAACCGGTCTTGATGAAGCTTTTATTAGTTCTTTAGAGTAAACATATTTCTTGTAAAATTTACTCTGCTGTTTGAAAAATCATTTATAAAAATTCTGAAATAACAAAAAAGTTTTTTATACACAGCTTACCTCTAAAACTCGTAATACTAAATGAGCGATTTAAAGGGGCATTATAATAGGATTTCTCTTTATAAGGTAAACATCCCCCTATCAAACAATTGAAATCTTTTAAAAATGCCATTAAAATGGTTTGATATTTTTAGATTTAAATCAAGTTTGTAAATTCATTGGTAATTTAGTAATTGGGAAATTACCCGCAAGTTTTACATAACAGGTAAGATCTGGTAGATTCATGATTTCAGTGTAATAGTTGAGATTAAATCTTATATTTAGTAAAATAAATTAATTATTAAATGGAGATGAAAAATGAACTTAAATCAAAAAATAATAAAGCCAAAAATAGGGTTACTAGAACTAGCTAAGAGTCTTGGTAGCATATAGTCAGCATGTAAAGCGATGGGCTATAGTAGAGATAGTTATTACAGATTTAAAGAACTGTATGAAACTGGTGGCGAAGAGGCATTGTATGAAATTAGTCGAAGAAAGCCAATAATAGCGAATAGAGTTGATCCAGCGATAGAGAAAGCAGTAATGGATATGGCAATAGAATATCCAGCATATGGACAGCTAAGAGTATAAAATGAGCTTAAGAAGAGCGGTATACTTGTATCGCCTGGAGGAGTGAGATCAATTTGGTTACGTAATGATTTAAACAATATCAGTAAAAGGCTTAAAGCATTAGAAGCAAAGATGGCTCAGGATGGTATTGTTCTTACTGAATCTCAATTACAAGTGCTAGAGAAGCGTCGTAATGAAAAAGAAGCTCATGGAGAAATTGAGACGCAGCATCCAGGTTATTTAGGATGTCAGGATACGTATTATGTAGGTAATTTCAAAGGTATAGGTAAGGTTTATTCTCAGGTATTTATTGATAGCTATACTAGGGTAGCTGATGCTAAACTATATACTGATAAAACAGCTTTAACTGCTGCTGATATGCTTAATGACCGCGTGTTACCATGGTACGAGACTCAAGGGATACCAATACTTCGTATTCTTACAGATTGTGGGGCAGAATATAAGGGAAATATAGAGCATCATGCTTTTGAATTATTTCTAAGTATTGAAGGTATAGAGCATACTACTACTAAAGCATATTCTCCTCAAACAAATGGTATGTGTGAGCGTTTTAATAAAACCATGAAACAAGAATTCTTTGATACAGCTATGCGGAAAAAGATTTATACAGATCTTGATGATTTACAATTAGATTTTGATATTTGGTTAGAGCATTTCAATAATGAGCGACCACATTCAGGAAAATATTGTTATGGAAAAACTCCTATGCAAACTTTTAAGGATAGTAAAAAATTAGCTGTTGAAAAGAATAATGAAATCTTGTATCTTGAATACGTCTCTGACAGTCAAAATTTAACTGACAATCAGGTGCAAAATTTATAGTGTCTGTAAGATCAAATCTTGACTTCTACAAGTAATTCGCTTGTACGGTTCTTTGGGAGGAAAGCACCAATATGGTGCCTACCTACCCGCTTGCTTACAAATTTTTTAGCGAATAAAGCTTCTTTTCTATTATAATCTTCTTGTTTTGTGTTTAATAACGCTGCTGCTCTAGATTTAGTGGTTTCTGCTATGTTTTTATCTATAACTAGCAATATATCCCCTTTTTTTACTATTTCTCCTTGATGTGCTGAGACTTGTTCAACTACTCCGGTGGCATTGGCATAATAATCACGACTATTATCATTCTGGCATTGCCCTACAATATTAAATATGTCGTAAAGCTCGGCAATTTGTACTTTAGTTGCTTTTACTCCTGTAATTTTTTCTTCTTCCTTTTTACTTGCCATAGTAGAAAGCGAGATAAGTAAGGTAAAAAGAACAATAAGTTTTGCAGACATCATATTATACTCTAAGGTGAATAGGTGTCATCATAGTAGTTTGTCCACGGCATCTAGGAAAAGCAACTAAAAGTGTATGTTGTTGTGACATTTTTAGCTGGATACTGTGGACAAGCTACTAGATGACAAAGTATGCTTTTTAAGTTCCTCATCCGTTAACCATTTATATTCTTTTTCTAGAATTTCAAATCTAATTTTTTCTAATTGTGCATCAAGAACAGGTTCAGGAACGATAGCAGAACCGGTAAACTCAAATCCTTGATAGTTAATTTTTAGTTTCTTACAAATTTCTTGTAATGATAATAAATTTTCTTCTATATCATCGATAAATATTATTGATTGTGGATAATAATTTGTTTTTCGTAATACATACTCAAGCATGCTTCCTTTATCATATTCCGCAGTGTAAATTATTCCGTCTTTTAATGTAGGTTTACCGTAACCGGCATTAAAATCTTCTATTATTATCTCATCTTCTAAAGGTGAAAATTCTTGAAAATTTACCTTTAATTCAGTGAGTTCACGAATTCTCCATTCGATCATATCTTCAATTACGCCGAATTTACCGGTAGGAAGTTTAGTAAGACCCATTGCCGGTACATTTTTTTCCGTAAGTAGAGCAAATATCGTTAAGATATCTGGGTTAACAAATCTAGCTTTCCTATCTTTAAGAACAATACTAAGTAATAATTCACATTCTTTTCTAGTAAGTCTTTTTTCAATGTTCTTCATTAATTCTTTTCTATAATCATGTGTTAACCTAGATTCATCACTATCCATTACAATTACTTCATCTACATCAAAAAGCACCAAGCTAGTATTATCGGCTTGTTTTACCGCTTCTATAACTTCTTTAAAATCATGAACTTTATTTATTTTGCTATACATATTTATTGTTTATTTAATATTACTTAAGAGTCTAATTACTTCTTCTAAGGAATTTGTCATTACCTTTAAATCTTCTTCTCTAGATAAATTATGGTGACCGTCTTTAATTAGCTTCATTACTATTTGTTTGCTCGTTATTTTTTCTAATAATTTTACTGAAACATTATAAGGCACGTCTTCATCTAACATCCCATGAATTAGATGTACCGGTATCTTTATATCAATCTGTTTCTTTGTCAATAATAAATGTTTTTTTGCATCTTCTATCAGTTTATAGCTTATAGGATATTTATGCTCACAATTTTTACCGCTTACTTCTAGTATTCCCTCTTTTTGCATCTTATTTTGATCATTTAGAGATATATTTTGCCAAATATTTTCAGTACAATCTGGAGCAGGGGCTACACACACAAGTCCCTTTATTTTATCAGGAAATCTTAAAGCCGCAAGAAGTGCTAGCCATCCTCCTATGCTCGAACCTACTAATATCGCCTCCGTATTAATTAATTTGTCTAAAATTAGTGATACTCCTTCTAACCAATCACTAATTGTTTGATCCTTAAATTGTCCTGATGCGTTTCCATGGCCGAAATTATCAAAAACAATAAAATTATAATTGTTTTTTTTACAATAATCTATTAAATAGATAGCCTTAGTTGATTGCATACTAGACATCAAGCCGTGTAAAAAAATTACAGATGGAATATTTGTATTAATTATTCTATAATTATCATAGACAATAAATTTGTCTTGTGTTTTATTATAAAGCTTGTGCATTTTAAATAATTATTTTAATAGATTGAGATTTAATGCCTTCATTAAAGTCAAGTAAACGATACAATAAATATACTATTTTGCAAGTAGTGCCTGCTCTAGTTTCAGGAGGGGTTGAAAGAGGTACTATAGAAGTTGCAAAATATCTTAAAATTCTCGGTCATACTCCTATCATAATTTCAGCAGGCGGTACTCTAGTTAAAGAGTTAGATAAGGAAGATATATTGCATATTGAAATGAATAGTAACAGTAAAAATCCTTTTGTAATTCTGAATAATGCAAAATTGATAGCAGAAATAATCAAAAAATATAATGTTGATATAGTTCATACAAGATCAAGAGCACCGGCATGGAGTTCATATCTAGCAACAAAATGGACAAATGCTAAATTTTTGACTACCTTTCATGGGGTTTATAATATTCCGAATAGTTTTAAAAAATATTATAATAGCATAATGCTAAAAGGCAAGAAAGTTGTTGCCGTGTCTAATTTTGTAAAACAACACTTGCTCGAAAACTATAAAATTGATGAAGATAAAATAGTAGTAATTGAGCGTGGAGTGAATTGTGATTATTTCGATCCCGCAAATTTAACGCCGGAAAAACTTGAAAAATGTTGTGATAAATATGATGTACCGAGTAACGTGCCGATAATATTAATGCCTTCTAGAATGACAAGCTGGAAAGGACATCTTGTTCTAGTAGAAGCATTAAGTAAATTAAAACATAGAGACTTTTATTGTTTAATGGTCGGTGATATATCTAGACATCCCAATTTTACTAATAGAGTAAAAGAGCTTATAGCTAATCTAAAACTTCAAAATAAAATTCAAATTTTCGGTAATGATTCGGATATAATAAACCTATATGGGATTTCCGATATTATCATTTCTGCCTCAATCGAGCCTGAAGCTTTCGGGCGTACTATTATAGAAGGGCAGGCGATGGAGAAGCTTGTTATTGCAACTAATATCGGCGGGGCAGTAGAGACAATAAATAATAATATAACCGGTTTCCACGTAGAGCCAAATAATGCCGAAGCGTTAGCACAGAAAATCGATTATTGTTTCTCGATTTTAGGTACTGATATTGCTAAGAAAATCCAAGAAGCGGCAAGACATACGGTAATTAATCATTTCTCTCTTGATCTGATGCTAAGAAAAAACCTTGAAATCTATAAAGAAATCTTAAAAAACTCCCATAATTGAACATCTAGATTTAGTATATACTCATGATAAATGAAAAGTAGTCAAGTATACAGGGTTGAATAGAATAGCTATTCTCCTAATAATTTTATTTCAGCATACAAATCTTCAAGATTTATATACTGATCATAAAAATTATTATAGTCATGAGATTTACCGTCATGATGCACTACAAGCATTAAAGTTTCCGGTAAAAATTCTTTTAAAGTTTGTTGTGCATTTTTTATAGATATTTTATCAAGATTAGCAAATACCTCGTCTAAAATTAATATTTTAGGGTTTGAAATTATAGCTTTAATGATTCCAAATTTTTTCTTTTGACTTGCCACTTGGTGCATTTATTACATCATAATTTTTATCACTTAAGTGCGTAATTAATGTACCTAGATCTAATTTTATAAATAGTGTGTTAATTTTTTCTTCTAATAATTGCTTATTACTTTTAATGATTGATTGATCAAGGCAGGAGGTTATTATTTCAAATAAAGTAGATTAAACCGGTATGTAACTATTCTGATCAATAAATATTATTTTTGGATTTTGATAATGGGTAGGTATGGCAATTTCACCAACGCTATGGCATGGATCAGCAATACAATTGACTAAACTCTTTAAAAAAGTAGTGTTGCCTTTTCCTAAGGAAGCTGAAAGAAGATCATGTGCTCATAGTTTGAATACTAATTTTTCAAAACTCAAAATAGTGCTTTCTTCTATAATTAGGTTATAATCAGAAATTACAAGTTCATCGTTTGTATCATTAGTAGACCATGTTATTCCTTTTTTATTCTCAGAAGAAATTGCCTCTATTAATTTTGTAATTCTCGCTTGTGATATAACTGCTCCACTAAAGATTATTTTTCATGAGGAACTTGTTAAGAATGATTTTAAGGTTTCAAGCCAAGGATTAAGTAGTAGAGCTTGCTCAGTCGTAATCTCTCCATTTTTTACTTTATAAATATAGTAAAGTGATTTTATGAATTTATCGGAGATATCTAGTACAGTAGTTATAGTATTTTTTGTGCTATCTAAAAACAACATTTTCTTTGATATTTCTTTTTTAGCTTTAAGTTGCTTGGCATATTGATTTTGTACAAATTGAGCAGAATCAGTTAACAAGATATTTGAAGTATTAGAGGATATATTTCTTACTATAGAAGCTTTATTTTCGTTAATTTTCTCTGTTTCTTGCCTGTAAGAAATATCCAGTTGATATAATATATTTAAAAATCCTTGCTTAATATTTTCAAACGCATTAAATATAATAGCTCCTGGAACTAAATTCATTATATCTTGCAATGCAATAAGCTGTATAATTTTTTGAGTGGTTAAATTCCCTAATTGTAAAATTCCAATAGTGAAAGTATTATTAAGATCATTAAATAAATTATTAGTAATAGCTTCTATATCCTTTAATCCTAAGATTTTACTTTTATATTCCTCGTTTAGTAACAGTTCTAAAGTTTTTTGTTCGATTAAATCTTGAGTATTTTGTGTTAAAGAAGCTTTATATGATTGGAATAGTGTGCTGATTATATTTTTTCCACACCATAAAATACTGATTTTTGCTCCTTGAGAAACAAGAGGTCCTATAGCAGCATTAGGGTCCTGTATGAGTAAGGTTAATGCAATTAATGTATTGCCATCATTTCCGGTATAGTTAATAAAACTACTATTTATGTATGCTTCAATTAAATCTAAAACCCTTGGGTTACATCTTTAATTTCATTTTTTGAATCATTTTTAAAATTGTTAGAAAGTATATTAGGATCAATTACCCTAATATTAGGAGTTAAGTTTATCTGAATTTCTTGTAAATTTTCCTGATAATTTAAGAAATCAGTCCCATAATATGCTAAGCCTACTATTGCAGCTGTAGAAGTTAAATAAATTGGTACTGAATAATTAGGAAAAGTTGTGATGAGATTTGTAGTAATAGGGTAGATTAAACTTCCTTTAAATGTGGCAGAAGTAAGATAATGTTTCTGAAAATATCCTTCGGTTATTAAGATTTCATCAGCAAGAGTTGCCGAAACAAAAAAACTGCTTTCTGTTGTCCCATTTACAATAAAACCAGTTATACCTCTAATTATTAAATGCGTTCCATATGCTAACTTCTTGGAAAAGGTAGAATCAGCGTTATTTTTATTAAAAATAGATATCGTTATTGTGAGCGGGCGTTGTTGTGTGTATCGAAAAAGGCACTCGGTGTTATACCGTGGTTTGACCACGGTATCCAAAAACAACTGAAAAACTGATCCACGCAGCAATACCTTTCGAGCGATTGAAAGTAGCGTGGCACCTCCATAAAAATAATAAAAAAATGCTAAAAATTAGCATTTTTATACTTCCTTGCTTCGTCAAAAATTACAGTTTTTTCTTAGCTCAGACGTTAAATTCTTAACTAATCTATCTTTAATAAACGCTACTGAATTAGGTGATAAGTTGTATTATAGTATAAAGAAAAAATGTAGGTGTAGGGAAGAAAGTAAAAAGGCAGATAAATAAAACCTGCCTTTTTATAATTATTAACGGGAATATAACTCGATTACTAAATGCACTTCTGCTTCAAAAGGATATGGGACATCAGAAAGAGCAGGAACTCTTAAATATGTACCGGTTAATGAAGGTACATCAAATGATAAATACCCCGGTGTTGTTTGACCTTGTTTTGAAACGGATTCTTGGATAAGCGGTATTTGTTTTACGGATTCTTTAACTTCTATAACATCGCCTGCCTTTAGTCGTATGCTTGCGATATCGGCTTTCTTACCGTTTAATTTAATATGTCCGTGTGAAACTAACTGTCTTGCAGCAAAAATAGTTGGAGCTATATTCATTCTATAAACTACAGTATCAAGTCTACTTTCAAGTAACCCAATGAAATTTTCACCGGTATTACCTTTCATTTTTTGAGCAAGTGCAAAAATATTTCTAAATTGTTTTTCAGTGACACGACCGTAGTGGCATTTCAATCTTTGCTTAGCTTTTAAATGTAAACCATAATCTGAAGTTTTAATCATGGTATTCTGCCCATGTTGCCCGGGACGATAATTTCGTGTATTGAAAGCATCCTTGCTATCACCCCATAGACTTACTCCAAGTCTTCTACTAGCTTTATATTTAGAACGAACAATTTTTGTCACTGATAATATCCTTAACTTATTATTTATTATTTGAATTAAAAAAAATATATACATTTCTTGCATCAAAGTCAATCATTGATTTTTAACCTAAAACTTTTTATATTTAATTAAAAAATATTTCATATGAGTTCTTTAGTAAGACCAATTAATTTAGGTAAAATCAATCATTCACAAAGTACTGTTAAAGACTATATTTTACTTATGAAACCGCGTGTAATGTCGCTTGTGATTTTTACGGGTTTTGTAGGTATGTGGCTTGCTCCTTATTCCGTGCATCCGTTTATTGCTGGTATTGCAGTTGTTTGCATAGCTCTTGGGGCAGGTAGTGCAGGGGCAATTAATATGTGGTACGATAGAGACATCGATAGCTTAATGAAACGTACCCAAAAAAGACCGATAGTAAGAGGAGTTATAGAATCTGATGAAGCTTTATCTTTTGGTTTGATAACGGGATTTTTTGCAGTATTTTTTATGGCTTTATGTGTTAATCTACTTGCATCCTTTTTACTGCTATTCACTATTTTTTATTATATATGTATTTATACTATCTGGTTAAAGCGTCGTTCTATACAAAATATCGTTATTGGTGGAGTATCGGGAGCCTTACCTCCTGTGATAGGTTATGCAGCGGTAAGCAATACTATATCTCTAGAGTCGATTATATTATTTTTGATTATTTTTATTTGGACGCCGCCGCATTCATGGGCTCTTGCTTTATTCTGTAACGATGACTATAAAAACTGTAAAGTACCGATGATGCCTGCAGTAAAAGGGACTTTATATACTAAAAAACAAATTCTAATTTACAGTATTCTTTTATTTATTGTTTCGCTAATGCCTTTTTTTATTGGAATGAATAATTTTATATATTTAATAATTTCTGGTATTCTTGGGGTAGTATTTCTATATTATGCCGGTTCTTTATTCTATGACACCCCTGATAACAAACAAGCTAAACGATTTTTTGTCTATTCGATATTTTACTTGTTTTGTATATTTTTACTTTTGTACTCAACTAACACTATATCCACTATTAGCTGAGAGATAAATAGTGTTGGGTTACTTTTATGGAAGATAAAATTGAAACCCAATGTGAAGAAACATATTATAAGTGTATTTTCATGCAAGTGATTTTTTATTTATAACTGTAGTTTTTAAATTTTATGCTTTTGTTTCGTAATTTTGATAAGTAGGAAGAGTTAGAATATATATCGTATTTTATTCCATGGGAGCAACCTGTCATGCAACACACTCCATCGTTGGAGAAAACTACTCTTAATACCGGCTTTATAACGTACCGCCTTGCCTCCATATTCTCTTACTTTATTTTCCTGTATAATTTGGTTGCCAAATTAAAGCTTTACTCTCTAATCTATTTGGGGCAATATTTCTTTCATGCTGCTTATTATGCGTTAAAAATATGCATTCCGCTTTTATAAACGGTTTATATTGGTTATTTATGTATTGAGCTAAATCTTCAAATAACTTTGCATATTCGGTAAGCCAGCCTTCATAAGCAATAATAGGAGCAAAGTTTAGATGAACTTCGTAACCTGCTTCAATAAAAATATTCACCGCTTTTATTCTCTCGATAATTGGACTCGTTTTTGGCTCTAATATCTCACTCATTCTTGCCGGCATCACACTAAATCTAATCCTTATTTTGTTTTCATGATTAAAATTAAGTAATTTAGGATTGACATATTTAGTAGCAAAAGTTGCTTTAGCACGTGGATCTTCTTTAAAGAAATTAAATATCTTTAACCAATTAGTGTGTTTCCAATGCAAACTTACATCGGTAGAACAACCTATATCATATGTCCAATATTTAGAATCTGTTTGATTGGAAATTTTAGTCGGTAAATTTGCTATATGTTTATCCAATACGTCAAGTATTTGATCTATATTTTCATTGATATATAATGTCTCATAGTTATGACGCATAACATAACAATAACTATTGCTGCAACCTCCGGCACAGCCATACATGAAGTTAGGCGTTATGTAATCAGCTGATCTTCCATTAGGACATACGTGCAAAGCTTTCGTATTTTGTACTATTTTCTTAATCATACGATTTTAAATTAAAGTTTATTTAAAATACTTACTTAGCTTTACAAACTTCAGATTTATTTACTTACATTGAAATTGTAGTTATAAATTATTAATTACAAATATATCATAAGTTATGGAAAAACCAAGCTATCTAAATTTTGATAATAAAAGTTATAAATGGAAAAATGATATTGAGTATCGTAAATGCCCGGAAAGCTATAGAGTAGGTAAAGGTGAGCAAGGAGTATGCATTTGTCAACCATATAAAAATGAAATTTTGCCTTATTGGAAGTTTAAAACTTCTGAAATTGCTAAAGAAAGTAGTGAAAAAATATCTCGATCTTCATAACAGATATCCAATATCAAGAAGAAAAAGACAATCTACGAAAATTCGTTGAAACTGATCCTGAAGAACTTTCAAATTTTATTGAAACTTATGATAAAACTGAAAAATATAACAATAGAGAAGCTGAAATTTTTCATAGTTTAAGTTCTATTTTAATGGAAAAACAACAAGATAATGCGATTAAATCATTAAAGAAAGCTATTGAACTAGATCCAAGTAAAGCATACTCTCACGAAGAGTTTTTTAATAAATTACATAAAATAAATCCGGAGGAAGCACTCGCTTCTATCAAAAGAGCTATAGTGTTAAATCCAAATAGAAAATCATTATATGAAGACCTTATTATTTTGCTGAAAAAGGCAAATTATGATGAAGAAGCAGCAAAAATTACTCAAGTAATTCCAGATTTCCCTAAAAACATATCTAATTTGGTATTAGATACTGAGGAAACAAAGGATGTGTATCCAATTAGGTTTGGCACAGGAATAACTGTATCAAAACGTGGGTATTTATGAGTTTTGCACTGTCATCTAGTTTGCTTGCTAACTAAGTCTAGAAAAAATAACTTCAACATTGTTACTACACTATATTATATGTTGTGCTGGATGATGACATAGAGAGGAATAATAAGTCACACAACACCCGTGACGGTCACATTAAAACAGTTTCTTCAATCCTTTTTGTAGAAGCTTATTCACAGGATCTGCTTGTTGGTTTTCCTGCAGAGGGCTGCTTTGTTTCTCTGTATTTGTATCCTTTTTCTTTCTGAGACCCAAAGCATCTTTAATAATATTTTCAGGTTTCTTCTCTCCGCTTTTTAAGTCTTTAATAACGCTATTAAATACGTTTTTAACTAAATATGTTTGAAAGGCTTGAACGTCTAATTTATGCTGCGGATTATTTATGAATCCGTATAGTTTAACGGCTATAGGCGGTAAATCCGCAATAGTAACGCTTGCACTAACATCCATCATATATTGTGTAAGTTAATTTGACCTCTTGCATTTGTTGTGGCAGGTGAAGCATCTAAACTACATTCATTTAAATTAAGCTTGCCTTGCGTTATATTTCCGCTGGCAATTAAATTTTTAAAAGATGTGGATCCGCCACTAAAGGAGCTGCTAATAAGTCGCAATACTCCTTCGGTATTTTTAGCATTATTTACCGCATCTGCGATTCGGTTTAAATCAAATCCGCTTATTTCCCCGTTATCGCTATTTACGTTAAATTGTCCATTTAGATTATTAACATATGTATAAACGCTATTACCGCGAGAAGTAAGATCGGCTTTAAAGCTTAGTCGCCCATCAGTTATTTTTATTTTATCCGATTGCGGAGTGAAACTTTTGAGATAGGCATTTTTTAAATCGATTTTAATTGCAGCGTTTTGATCTTTGGCTGAACTCACATAACCGGTGCTACTTAGTTCGCCACCGTAAATGCTTGCATTAACTGAAGTAATATTCAGCGTGCCGCCAGTGATATTTAATTTTGCTTTTAAATTATTTATGATTAATGAGTCGTTAGTTAATTTATCAATATTTGCGGATAATTGCCCTTCAATTTCATTTAAAAAACCTAAATTAATAGGATTATTTGACCAAGGAGAATTATTTTTATCTGTAGGTATGTTTTGAGTAGCAGGACTATTAGTTTTATTTGGAGCAGGAGTAGGACTATTACTTGTAAGAATTTTATCCAAATTAACTAACGGACTATATAAGTTAAGATTAAAATTGGGCTTCTGAGTTGCTAAATTAATATCTCCTTTAATAGATATATTAGTATTAAAAGCGGATATTTTATTATTAATATGGAAAGTATCTTTAATTTTTTGCACTCCTCCGTTTAACTGCAATACTCCAATCTTACTTAAATTACTTACTCCCATAAGAGACATAAACGACTCAAAATTATTAATTTTTAGATTGTGCGAAATAGTTATATCTTGTGCTAAATTTTTAAGCTCAATATTTCCCGTTAGATTACTATTTGCAGCCGATAAATTAATATTTTGTAATTTTATTGCTTGAGAATTACTAATTACATTAGAAGTAAGTATAAGTTTTTGGTTAATAATAGACGGTAATTTATCGGTCTTTAGTTTTAGAGCATCAAGTATAGGTTTTAAACTATCAGCTTGTAGAATAATATTTGTCTTATCTAAATTAGAGCTAATTTCGGTTATAATGTTACCGGGATTGATAATAATATTTGATTTTAGGTTATTACGCTCTATATCATAATTTGCATTTGCTAGTAATTCTATATTTGGATAATTAAGTCTAGCATCTTTAATAGCTATATTTTTACTATCGGCAGTAATTGCCGTAGTTAGCTCGTAGTCATTTTGTAAATCAGCAGGCATACCTAAAGTTTTAGTATTACCTTTAATATTTGCGTTACCTATGAACGAATTATTTTTGCTATCAAATTTTCCTTCGATTTTAATTTTTTCACTGGCAAGATTAATATTGGCACTTAACGGAATTATTTTACCGATTTCTTCAATATTTCCGTCTATATTAATTTGCTGTTCCAAAGCCTTTAAAGTTAAAGTCAAATCTATAGGACCTTTAAGGCTTTTAATTTTAGTCTCTAAGTTAATATCGTTAAATATTTTCTCACTGTTTTTTGCTATATATATTACTTTGCCGTCTATAATTTTAAAATGACTAATCAAAATAGGAAGTGCTAATTCAGTTTTAGTATCGGTAGATTCTACAGGGCTAATTTCATTTGTTTTGGATGCATTATTAGGTGTAGAAAATTGCCAATTTTTTTGTCCATTACTTAAAACTTCTAGATTTATAATCAGTTTTTGCAGTTCTATAGAAGCTACTTCAATTGCTCCTCTAAAAAGAGGAAAAAGTCGCAATGACGCTTTAGCACCTTCAACGGAAACTAGATGAGGTTCTTTTGTACCGTTTATTGATGATAATTTAATTTCTGATAGTGATATTGCGGGATTCGGTAGTAAAGCTAATTTTATGTCGCCGTTAATAGTTAAATCTCTATTTGTAGCCTCTTTAACTTTATCTATTACTATTCCTTTATAATGATTTAAAGGAATAAAGAAAGGAATAACAATTAATAATAATATTATACTTATAAATATAATAAGTGAGTATTTTAAAGTTTTAGGCATAGAGCTTAATCTTCTATTTATATACATATATTAATTATAGTATTTAAGGATTAATTGTCAATTTTATATAATTTACTCAATTAAGGATTGAAATAATTATATTCTATGTCATTCCCACGAGGCGTTGTTGCGTGGATCGGTTTTTCCGTCATTGCGAGTAGGCATTGTTGCGTGGACCGGTAAAACCCACTGTGTCACCCCGTGGCTTGACCATGGGGGCCATAAAAACAATAAATACTAATAAATTTAGTATTTTTAACTGGATCCCGTGGTCACGCCACGGGATGAGACAGTGATGAATAAGAATCGTAGGGTACTATAAAGAAATTGAAAACTACGGTAAATTATTCAAGCTTCTCTTTAATAATTTAAAATCACATAATCTTTAGTTATAATAGGAAAAAATTCTTTATTGAAAGGTAATAATTCGGTTGTTTGATCTGAAAATGCTATTTCAATTATGTCACCGGCACCAAAGTTAAGAATATTTTTAATTTTGCCTATTTCTTTATGATCTTGGTTTAATACCGGTAAATGAGTTAAATCCGCTATATAAAATTCATCTTCTTCTAGTTCTGGTAAACTTGCTCTTAAGCAAAATATTTTATAACCTTTTAAATTTTCAGCTTCATTTCGAGTAGCTATATCATTAAATGTACAAATTAATTCTCCTTTGGCATTTTGGCTAATTAGCTTAATATGTATATTTGCTCCTGACTCATTTACTAAATTTCTTTCAAGTATTTTTGTAGCAGGGTCGGTAAAAGATTTTAACATTACATGACCTTTAATTCCATGACATGATTTTATTACACCGACTAAAATTAAATTTTCTAAAGAATTCATTAATTTGCCTTTAAATTTTGATGATTATATATAATAATATATTTAAAAACTTTTTTACAGACATGATAAAAAAAATAGCTGCCGGCGTCATAATTTGTTTCTCATTATTGTTATTTATAATGTTTGGTGCATTATCGTTTGTTAACTATAATTCGGTTACTAATAATTTTACCAGTCATTTAGGAATTGCGAAAGAAAATATCGGAAAAATAAAGATGAATAAATTTCCTTTGTCCTATTTAGTTATTGAGACGATAAGAGAAGAAGGAAAGTTAGATTTAGAGCAGATTAAAATTCATTTTTCGTTGTGGTCGCTTATAAAATTTAATCCTAAAATTAATAAAATAGATATATTAGATGCTAAATTTTATTCACATTCTAATGTATTAAATATTTATAATCATGAAGAGTTAATAAAGAATTTCTTTAAATATAAATTACAAAATATAAATCTAAATGTTACTAATCTAAGTATTATTAATAAACAAGATTATTCTATTTTAAATTTTAATAATTGTATATTAAAAAAAGAAAATGCTTTATCGTCTAATTACATATTTAAAACTACAAGTAACTATATAGGTAAAATTTCAGGTTCAATTAATAAACGTGACGATATAGTAGATTTTAGTCTTAATATTGATAATAATGATTATGGTTTTAAGTTATCGCAAATTTACAAAGATTCTAAGCTTACTAGCGGTAGTGGTGAATATCAGATTAAAAATTTAGCATCGGTAGTGTATAATATATTACCGGATTTAAATCATCTTTTTAATAAATTTAATCAACATGAGGCAATAAACATTAAATTTAATATTTCAAATAATGAAGATGAAATAGAGCTAAAAGACATAGTCATAGCATCGTCTTTTATTATTGGTCATGGATTTGTTAACATTGCTAAAAATGATAATATTACTACTAATGTAAAACTAGATTTTCCTAAAATAGATTTAAGTTCGTTAATTTCTCCAAATGCAGAGGTAACATTTAATACTTCTTCTTCAAATATTAGATTTATTTTTGCCGATAAATTACTTAAAGCAGACGTGGCAATTAACGAAATAATTTTAAGTAATAATGAAGCACTAGAAAAAATAGTCTTTTCTTCTAACTTATCAAAGGGTACTTTAAAGATAAATGAATTTTCAGGTAATATTAAATCAGGTGGAGAATTTAAGCTTACAGGTAATGTAACACAGAATGCCGTTAGAAGTATGTTCGATGGACAGCTATATTTAAAGCACAACGATATAAATTCGTTACTGAATATTTTAGGATTTAACGACGTTACTATTAAAGAAGCTATTCCTTTTAGCTTGTCATCGGATTTAAAACTCACTTTAATAGATTTATTTTTTAAAAATTTATTACTCAAAACAGATAATTTAAATTTATCAGGAAATTTTTCTAGTAAATTTATTGCTCAAACACCTCGTTTAGACGCTACGCTTAATATATCTTCGCTTGACTTAAGCAGTAGAACGTATCCAATAATTTCGCCGCTTATCGAATTTACAAAAAATTTAACTAAAGATATGAAAGCGCTAGATTATCCAAGTAAATTCATCCCTATTAGAACAATAGGATATTTAGCTCATTTAGATATTCTGATAGATAGCGTTAAGTATAACGATCATGTATTTGACAAAATGAATTTGCTTGCTAAAATCGTACCAGCTAATATAAAAATTAGTAATTTAGATTTTAAAACTGCTAACAGCTATTTATCAACTAGCTGGAACTTAGATGCATCGAGTGTATTACCGTCTTTGACCGTAGAAATTAAGGACGGTAATCTTACGACTGATTTATTATCACCGGCAGGAATGCTTAATTTAAGAAATAAATTAATAAATGATTATAGTTTAGATAAAGCTACCTTACAAGTTTCCGGTACATTGTCGACATTATTACAAAATGATTTAATATTGAAAAATGTTAAATTTTATGTAGCAAATAATAATAATTTATTACAATTTAATAATATTGAAGCAGAATTATTAGGCGGTAAGCTTCAAGGTAACGGCAATATTTTATTAAAACCTTATGCTATAAATTTCGTATATGCTTTAAATACAATAGATTTAAACAAAGTTTCAGCTCTTATGCCTAAAATATTTACTGCAAGTGGTGGAAAAATAAGTATAAGCGGTAGTTTAGGAACTAACGGTAACACTCTTCAAAGCCAGCTATATAACCTGACTACAAAATCACAATTTGCTATAAACAATATAGATGTTAATAATTTTGCAATTGATTCTTTTATAGAAAAAATTGATACAGCTGATTATAAGGTACAAAATTTAGATAAAGATATAAATAGTGCTATAACCACAGGACAAGAAAATATTAGAGGTATAAGCGGTGATATTGAACTACAAAAAGGTATTGCCCTTTTAAAGAAAGTAAAATTTGCAACACAATATAGTAGCGGTGCGGCCTCTTTTGCAGTTAATATATATAATTTTGATATGGATGCATCTAGCATTTTATCATTTTACGTGCCGGCAAGGCTTGTTAAGTTAAATACCTCAAATACAAGTTCTGATAAAGATAGCTTGGCACATCTTAATATAAAAATGCAAGGGAGTATTTTTGCTCCTAAGAAAACTTTTGATAGTAGTGAGATAAAAAAATTACTTATACCCCAAACAACTGAAGACACAACTACTACAGATAACCATTAAAAAATAAAAATAAATGACTAATACTAAAACTTTAGAAGCAAATATTAGCTTTGAAGAAGCTTTAAAAGAGCTTGAGGAAATTGTTAAAAAAATAGATAACGGACAAGAGAGTCTAGAGACGGCAGTTAATAGCTTTGAAAGAGGTATTTTACTTAAGAATCATTGTGAGAAAAAACTAAAAGAAGCTCGGTTAAAAATTGAAAAAATTACTAAACTTGCTGATTCTACAGTAGTCTTAGAAGAGACGGAAGTGTAGTGTTGACATAAAGCATACATTGTACTAATATCATAAGATGACAAAGAAATGTAATTATAGCTTTTCTGCTGAAAAAAATTATAAGTTAATAAGTGAGCGCAAGGTAAGTTTTGAAGAAATAATATCAGTTATAGAAAGTAATTGTTTATTGGATATAATAGAACATCCAAATCCTAATAAATATTCAAAGCAAAAAATGTATATAGTTAAATTTAATGAATACGCCTATTTAGTGCCTTTTATTATTGAAGTTGATGGAACAGTTTTTTTAAAGACTATTATTCCACGTCGCAAAGCTACTCAGAAATATCTAAAAATAGGAAAAAGTAATGAGAAATAAAGAGAATATATCAAATATAATACTAGATGCTGAAGAAAACGCATTGCTGGAGTCTTTTGAAAATGATGAATGGCAAAGAATTAAAAATTTTGAACAAGAGAAACATATAGCACAAGTGGCAGCAGCTAGTTATTTAAAAAAAGATACTCGAATAAATATTCGTATTTCTAGTAGTGATTTAATGAGAATAAAACAAAAAGCTGCTTATGAGGGATTACCTTATCAAACTCTTATTTCTAGTATATTACATAAATATTCAGCAGGACATGGTTAATAATACCTATGTAATCATATAATTGACTTTATCTATACCGTTCCTAATATTGTTTTGATGAGTTTTTGTGCTGGATGTTTATATTTAACAAAATACATTATTCCTAATAATTTTCAAAAAGAAGAGCTTGGAAGTTTTGGTGGGTTTTTATCGGGTGTAGTTTGTAGTATGTATGCGGTATCAACCGGTTTTGTATTAATTTATTTACTCGGTAATTTTAATAAAGCACAAGAAGGGGTGGCAGCAGAATCTATAGTGTTGATGAGGCTTGCAGATAGTGTAGGTTGGCTTCCTCATGAAATGAGACCTACAATTTATCTAGATATTAAAAATTATACCAAAGGTGTAATGCAGCGTGAATGGCAATTAATGAAAGACGGCAAGCAAATCGGTCATGAAGCTCTTAGTTTCCTCCAAGATATTAATAAGAGACTACAAGCTTATAAAGCAAGCGAGCAAATGCAGCTATTGACTAAGCAGGAAATCATCATTGAGGAGATAAAAGAGCTTTATACAGTAAGGTATAACAGAAATGTCCTATTTCCCCTTAAATATTCAATATTGGATAGTTGTATGTATAATGACTGCTATTAATTTAATTTTTGTCTGTATGCTTGGCACCAAGCTTTATTTACATAAGATTTCGGTTGGTTTAGTTTGTATCACTTCATCATCAATGCTTTTGTTATTATTTATATTAGACAAACCTTTTCGAGGTCCTTTCGCCGTAAATCAATATGACCTTATTAAGGCTATACATTATATTGAGAGATTAAATTAGTGATATCTGTAACAACATAACGCCATAATTTATCCATGCCTTTAGTAATACCTATACGAGCAGTAGTAGAGTAGGGTAGCTTTAAGCCGATATCACCGACAAAAAATTCGTTGTTATTTATAAGATCGCATTTATTATGAGAAATATTAATTCCTAAATATTTGCATAATTTACCCGGACCGTTGAGGTATAGATTTTCAGGCGAAATAACATGTACGCCTCTTATTAAGGTCGCAGCAGGGAAGCCTTGAGCTTCGGTTACGAAATTTAAACAATAATACATTCCGTAAATTAAATAGACATAGCTAAAGCCTGCAGGACCAAACATTATATCCGTTCTTTTTGTTCGCCCTCTTGCTGCATGGCAAGCAGGATCATTCTGTCCTATATAGCTTTCAGTTTCAGTAATGATAGCTGTTTTACCTTGGAAATAAAGAGCTTTACCGATTAACTCAGTGCTTACTACATTAGTATCTCTTGCAAAAAATTCACGAGGTAAAGGGATTAGTTTATTCATGTTTTTGAAAAAAATATTTAAATTCTTATGCCATTTTGTAGGAGTGAAGTTAGTAATTTCATATTCAGCTATATTATTTATATAAAAAGGATCTTCTCTTAATATATCTTTAAGCTGACTTAGTTTTTCTATATTAGCTAAAATAATACCGCCAATTCTTGGATGTATAGGACCTAATAAAATATCCTTTATCATAACATGTATCTAAACATTTTCTATGTTCCGTAATAAATTTTTCAACAGAAGAAAGGTCTAAGCCTAAGGTATATTTAAGGTTTACAATAAACATAATTTATATTTTTTTATTAAGTGTTTTAGAATTTTTTATAGAGATTGGAACGGTATCATATCCGCCGTCGCAAAACGGTTGACATTTGATGATTCTTTTAAAGGTAAGCCACAAGCCTTTTATGCTGCCGTGTATTGATATAGCTTCTTTGGCATATTCAGAACAAGTGGGGTGAAACCGGCAATTATTGCCAAGTAGTGGAGAAATGAAATATTGATAAAATCTAAGTAATAATAATAAGATTCTAGTCATTTTGAAGTTTGTCTATTATTTTTCCCATTTTTTCTTGAGTTAGATCTTCATAATAATCGTCATTAATCTGTACGACCGGAGCGTTAACGCATGCTCCCAAACATTCTATCTCGCTTAAAGTAAATTTTTGATCTTCAGTAGTTTCTTTGAGTTTTACACCTAATTTCTTTTCGCAAATTTTCATTATATCATCACTACCACGCAGCCAGCAAGGAGTAGTAGTACATACTTGAATATGATATTTACCAACTCGCTTTAAGTTAAACATAGTATAAAATGTTGCAACCTCATAAGCCCGTATATAAGGCATTGCTAACATATTTGCGACATATTCGATAGCAGGAACAGGTAGCCAGCCGCCGTTTTGACGTTGTGCTAGATCAAGCAGCGGAAGTATTGCACTTCTTTTTCCATGCGGTGGATATTTTTTTATAATCTCTTCTGCTAGATTTAAATTTTTCTTATCAAATGTAAAATTTGTAATTTTTGTATTCATATATTTTTAGTACGGTATAGTTTTATGTCATTCCTGCACAAGCAGGAATCCATAGAACTATTTAATTAAATCTTTCCATTCAGGATTAGTTTTTTCTATCAGTTCTATTTTCCCACTACGTTGCCATTTTTTCAAGTTTTTTTCTCTTGTAAGTGCTTCTTGAATATCAGTAAATTCTTCTTTATAAACAAGCTTTATAATATTATATTTTGCGGTAAAACCTTTTATTATTTTTTGTTTATGTTCATAAGCACGACGTATTATATTATTAGTAATACCAATATATAAAGTACCATGCTTATTAGAGCATAATATATATACCCAATACATTTTTTTGTTTTTTAGTTTTATTTTATGGATTCCTGTTTTCGTAGGAATGACAGAGCAACGCAAGTACAAGCCCACGGCATGACAAATATATTACCTATCTATCTCACCAAATACTATATCAAGCGTTGCAATAATAGTAATAACATCTGCCATTAAATGACCTTTAGACATAAAATCTAGTCCTTGCAAATGAGCAAAGCCGGGTGCTTTAATACGACATCTATAAGGTCTATTACCTCCTTGCGAGTATAAATATATACCAAATTCGCCTTTAGGGGCTTCTACGGCTTTATAGGTCTCGCCGGCTGGGACGTCATATCCTTCCGTATAGAGCTTAAAATGATGAATCATTGCTTCCATAGATTCTTTCATTTTGGCTCTTGTCGGTGGTGTTAATTTAGGATCATCGGTTTTAACTGCACCTTTCGGCATTTTTTCTATACATTGCTTGATTATCTTGATTGATTCGTACATTTCAAGCATACGAACGAAATATCTGTCGTAACAATCACCGTTTTTGCCGATTGGTACTTTAAAGTCCATTTCATCGTAAACGTCATAAGGGTTTGACTTACGTAAATCCCAAGCTATACCCGAACCTCTAAGCATTGGTCCTGAAAACCCCCAGTCCATTGCCTCTTTTTGAGACGCAACGCCGATATCTACTAAACGTTGTTTCCATAATCTATTTTCATTTAGTAGACTTTCAATATCGTGAAGTTTAGGAGGAAACTGTTCTATAAACTTATCTATATCCTCAAGTAAACCTTCGGGTAAATCTGCTGCAACCCCGCCCGGTCTAAAGTAGTTTGAATGCATACGAGAGCCGGAAACATGCTCGTAAAATTCCATGATCTTTTCTCGCTCTTCAAAGAGCCATAATAAAGGAGTAGTAGCACCGATATCTAAAGCTTGGCTGCCAATATTCAAAGTATGGTTCAAAATCCTTGTTAGTTCTGAGAATAGTACCCTGATAAACTTAGCTCTTCGTGGGACTTCGCATTCTAATAACGACTCGACAGCTAAAGCAAATGCATGTTCCTGACACATCGGTGAAACATAATCAAGACGATCAAAATATGGTATAGCCTGCAAATATGTTTTATGCTCAATAAGTTTTTCCGTACCACGATGAAGTAACCCAATATGAGGGTCGGCATTATTTACTACTTCCCCGTCCATCTCAAGGATTAACCTTAAAACTCCGTGAGTTGCCGGATGCTGTGGACCAAGGTTTAGAGTTATAGTTTTGGTGTTGTTAGTCATAGTATTTTTCCTACTGTCACCTAGTTCGCTTGACCACGGGGTCCAGTCTTTTTTATTTTTTCTGGATCCCGTGATCAAGTCACAGGATGACATTTATTTTATTTCTGGATTCCTGCTTTCGCAGGAATGACATCGGTTGCCTTCTCATCACCTGGCAATACATAACTCGGGCTATGCCAGTGCGAGCTAAAATCAAACTCACGATATTCTATGTCTAAATCGACCGGTTCATAAGCTACTTTCTTTAGCTTCTCATCATATTTAACTTGTGTATAGCCTGTTAACGGGAAATCTTTACGTAATGGATGCCCCTCAAATTCGTAATCGGTTAGTATGCGTCTTTTATCGTCATTACCCTCGAAATTTACCCCGTACATATCATAAACTTCACGCTCATACCAACAAGCGGCACTAAATATATTCATTGCTGAAGGTATAGTTTCTTTTTCAGATATATATACTTTTATTATAAGACGCTTATTTAATTTTAAGCTTAATAAATTATATACTACTTCAAACCTTTTATAGTCAATTGATTTGGACTCGCCTACATTGTCGCTCGTCGCTTTCCTATTAGTTATAGGCTTCGCGCCTTGCTCCTTGTGGCTAAGCCCAACTGAATTGACTACGTTATTCTGAGGAAAATCAGCTCCAAATAAATCAGTAAGTAAAGTGAAGCGTAATTCTTCCGATTCTTTTAGAGCTTTTAAAAACGGCAATAAAAAATTCGGCTCGATTTTATAAGCTAGGTAATCTTTAACCGTGATCGGAGTTATTAAAATGCTAGATTTAGCTGCAAGTCTTTCAATGAGTTTGTCTAGCGTCATACTTAAAACCTGTAGTGCGTTTAATTTTTTTCTGTAACTGCATAAGCCCGTAAATTAATGCTTCAGCGGTAGGAGGGCAGCCAGGGACATATACGTCAACCGGTACGATTCTATCACAGCCACGCACTACCGAATAGGAAAAGTGGTAATAGCCGCCGCCATTGGCACAGCTACCCATTGAAAGCACCCATTTAGGTTCAGCCATCTGATCATATACTTTACGTAGAGCCGGTGCCATTTTGTTAGTAAGCGTTCCTGCAACTATCATAAGGTCGGACTGTCTTGGACTTGGTCTAAATAACATACCGAAGCGATCCATATCATATCTACTTGCTGCTGCCTGCATCATCTCAACAGCACAACAAGCAAGCCCAAAAGTCATAGGCCATAAGGAATTAGCTCTCGCCCAGCCTATAACGTCATCAACTTTAGTGAGTAAGAATCCTCTATTAGAAAGCTCATTACTTAATAATTCGTCTTCTTGATAAAAATTATTTTTCATATTACTACCAGTCTAAAGCTCCTTTCTTCCATTCATATATGAACCCGATAATAAGTACGAATAAGAAAAACATCATTGAGAAAAAGCCTATTTTACCTATCGTATTAAGACTAATAGCCCAAGGCACTAAAAATGCAATTTCAAGATCAAAGATAATAAATAAAATAGCAACTAAGTAAAAACGTATGTCAAATTTTGCTCTTGCATCGCTAAAAGGCTCAAAACCGCACTCATAAGGTTCTAGCTTATCTTTATTATATTTTTTTGTCGATAATAGGTTAGGTAGAATCATTATTAAACCGGAAACCAATACCGCAATACCGAAAAATATAGCAATCGGTAGATATTCTTGTAAAAGTTCTGAGTTTTGTAGCATATGTTTTTTATTATATTGTTCCGTCATTGCGAGAAGAATTGCACAGTAATGCGACGAAGCAATCTCAGGATATTTGATGAGATTGCCACGCAGCCTACGGCTGCTTGCAATGACGTAGATTTAATGACACTTAACTCTATATTTACCTCAAATAGCATCAATTATCAATGATAATATCAGGTTTAACTAGTAGCTTCATTAAAACTAGTACCCAAATACCGCTTGATATCCACCATATTTGCCAAATATTATATGAAATCATGCCGATAATATAGTAATTTATAAAACATGCATAGGAAATTGCTTTGAAATTTTTATTTTTGAGATTACTAATTTGTTTGAGATATTTATAAACTAAGCATAAAAATAATATTAAACCTATTATACCGAGTTCAAGAGTAATTTGTAATATATTATTATGAGGATGAAGCGGCAAAGGATGCCATTTTTCTCCGTTGTAATCGATCATTTCACTATCATCAGCTTCGATATATTTAGAAGAAGCTAAGCCATAGCCTAAAATCGGCTTTTCAATGATTTTGTTTGCGACGAAATGCCAAATAAATAAACGATGAGCAGCGGAAGGTTGTGTAGCTAAATATTGTTCAGATAAATCTTGTGGTTCTATTTGTTTAGCTATCACAGGAAATAGTAACGAGCCGGTAATTAAACTTATTGCGATTAATTTGAAAAATATCGGCTTCATAAATCGTGTTAAAATAAATATTACTCCTCCTATACCGAAGCCTAAAAAACTTGCTAAACTATCGGAAATACTTAGTAAATAAAGTACTAATATATATAGCATTAATGCATGTCGTTTTTTACCGTTAGAAAGTAAAATTATAATCGCTACCCAAGCGGTAATTGAAAGTAAAGCACAACCACGATCTAGCATATATAAGCCAAAACTAGTTTTGAATATTCTTGTTAAAAATCCATGAGAAGAATATTCGATGAAGAATAATAATATTGCTGTGAGAATTCCGAATATTAAGGCTTTTTTAAGCTGTAAGCGATTTTGAAAAGGAGAAGAATTACTAACTGCAAAGCCAAGAAATAAGAGTATAAAAACTTGAGTAAAAGTAGCTAAGCTATTAATAAGATGAATTGCGAATAAACAAGATATAAAGCACCAAGCGGTGAATAACATTGTCATCCCGTGAGCTTGTAGTGGGATCCAGTCTTTTTTTATTTTTTGGATACCGTGGTCAAGCCACGGTATGACATTGTTACTGGATTGCCACGCTCCTTTCAGTCGCTCGCAATGACTATTAATACTTCGCAGGAATGATATAAGCAAAAAAATTGTAACAGTAGCTGCAGCGGATAAGCCCGCCAGCATCCCAAGGCTTGGAATTAAAAATATTAAACTTGAAATTAAATATTGCATCTAAAAACAATCTTTAGCAAAAATTTCGTAGATTGGGTGTTCAAACGTTGAAAGTGAAATGCTTGAAGAAATCATCCATCCTTGAAAGAGTAAATTAGGATCTTCGTCTATTTTATATTCCGTTATGGTCATCAACAAATAATTATCTTCATTATATGGATCAAGGTTTTTTATACATTTGTGCAATTTGATTTTTATATTACCAAAATATTTTTCTTCTCCGACTTTAAAATCTATCTCTTCAGAAGTAGCAGTAATGTTATTTAGAGCAATAATTTTGCCATTTGTATAATTCTTAAACTCAGAACTATCATTAATATTATCGTTTGGATTTAAAATAGGATGATTTTCATCAAGAGGGATAAATACGTCATTTTCAATATCTTCGGTTGTAGTAACCGACTCTAAATTTTCTGCGAATATAGGAAAATTAATGCATATAGTAATGATAAAAATAATTTTTAGTAATTTCATAGATAAATATATTATTTTTCAAAATTATATACTATAGGGGATTAATGGCAATGATAATTTATGATAAGGTTTTAAGGTCATTGCGAGCGATTTCAAGGAGCGTGGCAATCTCAGGAATCTTGCCTGAGATTGCTTAGTCAAAACTTACAATTTTTCCTCGCAATGACGATGTAGGTACAATATGCTCCACTCTAAAGAACTCTTAAATTCTATTTTACGACAGGATTTTCATAGTTTTATAATTAAGGTATTTAATACTATTAATCCTGGAGCGGAGTATTATCCAAGTAAGCATATAAGAATAATTACCGATTATTTAAATGCCGTGTAAAGCGGTGATATTAATCGTTTAATAATTAATATACCGCCAAGGAGCTTACTACAATCTATTTGTGTTAGCGTTGCTTGGCCTGCTTATTTATTGGGGGTGAATCCTACCAAAAGGATTATGGTTGTCAGCTATTCTCAAATACTTAGCATTAAACACTCACTAGATTGTCGGTTCATTTTAAATTTTGATTGGTATAAAGAACTTTTCCCAAGTACTATCCTTAGTAAACCCCATAATCAAAAAAGTAAGTTTTTAACGACAGCTAATGGCTTTAGATTTGCAACATCGGTTGGAGGATCAGCAACAGGTGAGGGCGGTGATATCTTAATGATCGATGATCCTCATAACCCCACGCAAATTCATTCTTATAAAATACGTAAGAAAGTTATAGATTGGTTTGAGCAAACTTTTGTTAGCAGACTAAATAATCGTAATAAGGGAGCGATAGTTTTAGTTATGCAGCGTCTGCATACGGATGATTTATCCGGTTATCTACTTAATAATAGCAATTCATGGCATCATTTAAAAATTCCGGCGATTAGCATTCAAGATTACTCCTTTAAATTAATGAATAAAGAATATCAATATCTTAGTGGTAAAGTTATTAGACAGCTATAAAGAACCTCCTGATTGTTTAATGAAATTAGAGCAGGAAATAGGTAGCTATAATGATAATGCTCAATATTTACAAGAACCGATAGCACAAAGGTCATCGTTACTGAATATGGAAGATATTAGCTTTTATGAAAATCTACCTTCAAGATTTGATTATTTTGTGCAAAGCTGGGATACGGCAATTAAGATTTCCGAAGATTCCGATTATAGTGTTTGTAATATATGGGGGATTCTTGAACAGAAATATTATCTAGTATCATTAGTACGGAAAAAAATTAATTATCCTGAGCTTAAGAATTTGACGGAAAAACTAACTAGAGAATATCAGCCAAAATTTATATTAATCGAAGATAAAGCAAGTGGTCAACAATTGATTCAAGATATAGGATTTTTAGGTGGTAATATTAGAGTGATAGGGATTAAGCCAAGCTTTGATAAAGTTACAAGATTCGCCTCGGTAGTTCCTTTATTTCAATCAGCTAGTGTTCTAATACCTAAACAATCAAGCATAATTTTAAAGGAATTACTGAATTTTCCCCATATTAAAAATGACGATATAGTAGATTCAGTTAGCCAGTTCTTGAATTTTATGAAGGATAAATCGTTTAAATATCCTGCAAGGATTAGGAGTTTAATATAAAAATAGTTGCTTTTTTGTATGGATGTTGGTAGTATTTACGTTATTCCCGTGAAAGCGGGAATCCAGTACAAATACAATTATCTGTTTATGGATTCCTGCTTTCGCAGGAATGACATAGGATTGTGGTATGATAATGATTAGGCTGGGTAGCAAAGTGGTAATGCCGTGGACTGCAAATCCTCTATTCGTCGGTTCGATTCCGACCCTGGCCTCCATTATAGAAATTAAAACATCTTATGGCATTTATTGCGCAATTCCTAGAAATGCTTTTAGCCGAGAGAGCATTGTCAAAAAATTCAATACTTAGCTATAAGCGTGACTTATTCGATTTTCAAAATTATCTTGCTAAACAAAAATTATCCGAATTAAATATTACTACTGAGAATATTAGAGACTGGATTGAGTATCTAGCAAGTAATGATTTGCAAGCACGCTCAATCAACAGAAAAATCTCAACTATAAAAAGTTATTATGAATTTTTAATTAGCGAAAACCATACCGCGTTTAATCCGGTTCTTAACGTAGATTTGCCCAAATATCAAAATAAACTTCCCGAAATATTATCTATAACTCAAATTAAATCGTTACTTGAACATTGCTCTCACGATAATTCTCCTGAAGGTATCAGGCTTAATGCTATGATTCATTTGCTTTATGCTAGTGGTCTTAGAGTCTCGGAGCTTGTTAGTCTTAAGCTTGCTGATATTCTGACTAATAAAACGTCTAAAGGAGAAGTAAGAAAAATATTTTCGGTACTTGGTAAAGGTAATAAGGAAAGAGTCATAGTAATAAATGAACAGGCAGTTATCAGTATTGCTAAATATCTTGCAATTAGAGATGTTTTTGTGAATAAAGCTAAACCAAGCAATCTAATTTATTTATTTCCCTCATCAGCTTTAGCGGGTTATATGACTAGGCAAAATTTTGCTATTCTGTTAAAATCTGCTGCCCTTTATGCAGGACTTAACCCTGAGTATATTTCTCCGCATATATTACGTCACAGTTTTGCAAGTCATTTGCTTGAGGGCGGAGCAGACTTAAGAGTAATTCAAGAGCTGCTTGGTCACGCTGATATATCTACTACCCAAATATATACTCATCTTCAAACTAATCATCTCAAAAAAGCATTGTTGCATCATCCTCTCAATAAAAATTAATTTATCTTAATCTTCTATAAAGTACTTGTTAATATTTCTTAACTAAATATAATACTCCTTATTAAATGTAAGGAATAAATTATATGAAGCTAAAAGACATTATGAGCTCTTGTATTAGTAAACCTAGAGAAATTGAAGAAGAATATCCTGGATTAGCTCAAAAGAAAGAATCAGGATACAATGTTTATGCCGGGTTAGGATGCAAAAATCAAGAAGTAAAATTTAGCAACTATTATGAGTTACTTAAAAAAATTCAACAAGGAGAAATAACTTTAGAAGTTCTAGAAAATTTAAGGAAATTAAAAATAGATGATAAAAAATCTTTTCTAGCAGATGTAGAAGAGATTATATCTAACAATAGGTTACATGAGCTTAATGCAACAATAATGAAACATGCTTTAGATTTAGTTGATTATAAAGATGCAGCTTTTTTACTTCGTAGAACAAAAGAGGATAGTATATTTCGAGATCTAATATATTTAGAAGCAAAAGAAAACATGTTGACTGTAGAAATTGATAAAAAAGGAACTTTGAAAATTAACCTTCCTAGTGGGGTACTTGAGCTTTACAAGCTATTAATTGATAATTTCTATTTGAAAAAATTTGCGGAGGAGGCATTGCAGAAAAAATTATATCAAGCATTGTTCAGTGATCTCAACATTCCTTTTGAAGAACTAATTGAAAAAAAGGAATTGCAGAAAAAATTATATCAAGCATTGTTCAGTGATCTCAACATTCCTTTTGAAGAACTAAATTTTTTTGAATATTTTATGGAATGCTTAAAAGGCTTGTATATTAAAAATAGTTTAGCACAAAGCATAATGAGTTTATTTGTAAGTAGAGATATTAAAGAACATGCTGTATGTGAAGAATTACTTGAATTAGATACATTTAAAAAATTATTTGAGGCAAAAATGTCATTATATGGAACTTCTGATGATTCTAAATTATTAGTAGTTGATTATGTATTAAATGATGTACAAGGTGTTTATATTACCAATTTAGCATCTTCAAATATTTTAGATTTAGTAATGCATAGTCAATCGAATAATGAAACAATAGAATCAATAGAAATTTTGGGTAATAGCTCAGAACCAGTATGACTTTGCTAGATACTGTTTTAAAGTTTTGATTATAAATATAGTAAAAACATCTAGAAATTAATTTAATCTATCATTAATATTTAAATAATTATAAGTGAGATTAATACTAAATATGGCTACAAAAAATAAAAAAGAAACAGTGAATACTGAAACAAAAAATTTAGCAAATTTAGTTATCCAAGAAATAGGTAACAAAAATTTTGATTTTGTTGTTTTGCAAAAGATGCAGCAGGCTTTTAGTACTGCAAGTAAGCAAAAACAAAGAGAAGCTTTTATAAGTTTGTTAGATAAAAAGCTTAATAAAGAGCAATTACATAAACTCAATCAAGCAATAATGGAAAATGCAAATGAATTAATGCCGGATAACGATCCTAATTTCGTTTGTCGTACTCCTAATAATAAAGTTTTTCAAGAAATATTATTATTGGAAGCCAAACGTTCAGGTATGAAAGCAAAATTTAATGATAAAGGAGAATTACAATCTCTTGATGTAAAAGATATAACACAGGAAATATTAGATCACTATCGTATTTTACAAGAAAAATTTTATCCCAAAAGAGATTCTAAAGATTTGATAGATAGTAGAATAGCTCAAAGTATTAATTTTTTATTATATGCTCCACTTTTCCGAGAATCAGATATATATACAAAATTAGGTTTAAAATCTGCTGAGATAGAGCGAGAAATACAAGATCCTAACGGTAAGTATGCTAAACAATTAGTAGATGCTAAAATAGGAACTAATATAAATTTTAATACCAAAGAAAATTTAGAAAATAAAGCACATGAAGGAAAAGAAACTAAGATATCTTCAATAATTGAAAAAGCAATAACAAAACTCAAGAAAGACAAAAAAGTAAATATTGAAGATAAGAGACAAGGAGAAATAAAAAGGCATTTATCTAAATCCTTAGAAGGAGCTTCTGATTATATATTAACATTCAAAAAAAATGATTTAGTAGATGTAATATATCAAGGATTAGATAAAAGACAAACTTGGTGGTCAAAGATTGTTAATTATATAGGTAAAATCATATTCCATTTCTAAAAAAAATCTTGAGAAAATAGGCACAATAATAAATAGTGAAATGAAAAATTCTCATACTCCTTTAAAGATAGAAGTACAAGAACAGTTAAAACAAATCTCAAAAGAGTTAAATAGATTAAATAATCTGGTATTGCCGTTAGAGGCTAAAAAGGTTCAGGAAAAATCTAAAAAACCGCCTGTTCCTCCAAAACCTGAACACCTCAAAAAAAGAAATCATGGATTGTGATGATTTTGTTGTGTGACTTGAAAAATACAGTTGTCATCCCGTGATTTATTCACGGGATCTAGCTTAAAATACTAATATTATTAGTATTTTTTATTGTTTGTATGGACCCCGTGGTCAAGCCACGGGGTGACACAGTGGATTTTATTGGTCCACACAAGCAAGTCTTTTGCGGGAATGACATTAATCCCTACAATAATTTATAATTTATTACTTCCCATAATATTATAACCGCAATCTACATAATGGATTTCACCGGTAACACCTTTAGATAATTCACTAAATAAATATACTGCTGCTCCTCCTACATCTTCTTGGGTAGTATTACGTTTTAACGGTGCGGTTGCAGCGTGAGATTTAAGCATAGTACTAAAATCACCTATTGCACTAGATGCTAAAGTTTTGATAGGTCCTGCCGAAATAGCATTTACCCTAATATTATTTTCTCCCATATCGTTTGCTAGATATTTTATACTAGCCTCAAGTGCAGCTTTGGCTACTCCCATAACGTTATAATTAGGTATAACTTTTTCAGCGCCGTAGTAAGTTAATGTCACAATGCTTCCGCCGTTATGCATTAAGGCTTCTGCGGACCTTGAGAGTTCTAAAAGAGAGTAACATGATATATGTAAAGAATTATGAAAATTTTCTAAGCTAGTATAAACATAACGTCCTTTTAATTCATTTTTATCGGCAAAAGCCATACCGTGAAGTAAGAAATCGAAGCTACCCCATTTCTCTTTTATATCATCAAATAAATTACTAATTGATTTTGGCTTCGTAACATCAAGTTCGCTAACAAAATTACAACCTATTTCCTCAGCGAGTGGTTTAACTCGTTTTTCTAGTACTCCCGATTGATAAGTAAACCATAGCTCTGCTCCGTGTTTTTTAGCAAGCTGTGCAATCGCCCACGATATTGACATATTATTTGCAATACCTGTAATTAAGCCTTTTTTTCCTTGTAGTAATCCTGTAGTCATTTATTTACTCATTATATTAAAACTTGCTGAAATGATAGCATGATGTATTATTTTGTAAACAAATAATCGATAAAAATGTATAAACCTAAAATCATATGTTTACTGCTCGGGATATTAAGCGGTTTAGTTTTTGCTCCGACTTTCTTTATACCGGCATTATTAACGTTATCTTACTTATGTTATATAGTTCAAAAATCCGAAAATTGGCAAGAAGCCACAAAATTTGGTTATTTATTCGGTTTTGGGCATTTTTTAAGTGGAATATATTGGATAAGTATCGGTGTTAGCGTTTATATTGCAGATTTTTGGTGGGCAATTCCTTTTGCGTTATTTGGACTACCTATAGTTTTAGCTTGCTTTATATCAGCAAGCTGCACGCTTAGTTTTTTTGCTAAAAATAATAAATATTACCAATTTATATTCTGTTTATGTTGGGTATTATTTGAGTGGGTACGTTCGTGGATTTTTACCGGTCTTCCTTGGAATTTGATCGGTTATGCTTTTTCGTTTTCAGATATTTTAATACAGCCTTTAAGTATAATAGGGATATATGGGCTTAGTTTTATAGTTATATATATTTCTACATCAGCTTATCCTTTATTTAGCAAGCAATTTACTCAGTTAAAAATATTGCTAGCTAGTTCAGTCCTAGTATTAACCATCATTGTCATTTACGGAGCAGTAAGGCTAAGTAATAACCATACAAATTTCACGGATATAAAAGTACGATTAGTGCAACCTTCAATACCTCAAACCGAAAAATGGAATGAAGAAGAATTTTGGCATAATTTAATGCTACATATTAATTTATCGGAAAATTTGGAACCTACCGATTTAATTATTTGGTCTGAGGCAGCATTAGTAGTACCTGATGATATACCGCAAGTTAAATCAAAATTATTAAAAATGCTAAATTCTACAAATGCTATTTTGATAACAGGAGGAATTTCGGATAATAAAAAACAAGGTGATGAGTTTGAACTTTACTCAGCTATGTATGCTCTTGATAAAAATGATCATAAATTATTTGAATACCATAAATCACATTTAGTACCTTTCGGTGAGTATATGCCCCTTAAAAAGATACTACCGTTTAAAAAATTAACTCATGGTTTAATTGATTATAAAGAAGGAAACGGAGGGCTTGTTTATCTTGAAAAATATAATCTTAAAATTAAACCTTTGATTTGTTATGAATCTATTTTTTCTGATTTTGTACGGACTAATAATGAAATAGCCGATGTAATAATTAATATTACAAATGATGCATGGTATGGTAAATCCAGCGGTCCATATCAGCATTTTCATATTAGTAGAAGTAGAGCCGTAGAGAATGGTTTACCTATGATTAGAGTAGCGAATAACGGTATTTCAGCTATAGTAGATCCTTTTGGCAGAACAATAAAAAAACTAAATCTAAATGAAATAAATTATACTCAAGGTTTAATTCCTAAAAAACTAATCTCTCCCACTATATTCTCGCAATTTGGTAATTTTACTATTTTATTACTCATCGTTTTTATACTTTTAATTAATTATTTATTAGCCTTGATTCTTGATAATCAAAGGGTTTTAGCATTATTATATTAAATTTTTAATAAAGTTGCTTGATTAAATATAAAGTAATATATACTACATTTAAAGTTGAATAGCCTTTATTAATAATTAATTTTAATTAATTAAAGCTTATTGTTAAAATGAATGATTCAATAAAACATCCAGACAAACTCGCAAGTGAACGTTTAAAAGAACGACGTCTTGCTGTAGGTATTAGCCAAAAAGAATTAGGGCAAGCTTTTTCGATATTAGTGCTCTCCAAGTTAAAAAATATTAAGAAGGTTTAAGTAATATACCTATAAGTAGGTTATATGTTTTTGCAAAAGTTTTAAATACGCCTTTAAAATATTTCTTTAATAGTTCTGAAGAAGAAAAGTTAAAAGCTGACAATGAAAATACTCCTAATAATAAAATTGAATATCTATTCAAAGAAATAGAAAGTGATTTCTTAAATAATATTGCTGAAGAAGAAGGGCAATATGAACATGACGTCTCTTTTGATTATAAATGAATTATCAAGGACTATGGAAAGAGCACTTTTATCGTTAACTAGAGCATTTACTAGAGTACAAAATCCAAATATTAGAAAAATAATCATTGAACTTGTCAGATCAGTATAGATACCTTGTGAATAATATTTAAATTTTCATTGACTTAGCATTACCAAAGTATTAATTTTGGTTAAGGTTTAGTAAATTCTGAACTGTCAACAATTATTAAATATATTGGAGGAAGGTTATGAGTAAAAGTAAGGCTATTGAAAATAACCGGTATTAGTAATACCAATAGTCCAAATGGTAAATATATGGCCCCAAGACCGGAAGGAGTAAAACCTACCTGTGTAGTAATTACTTATTCTGTAAGCAAGGATATTAAGGCTGTTCGTGAAGTATTGGATGAGCGAGGTGCAAGTGTTCATTACATAATTGATAAGGATGGGACTCAAAAAGAATATCATAATGATTTAACAGATCAAGCTTTTTATGCAGGCAAGAGTAGTTGGAAAGGAGAAGTAGGTGTTAATAAGTTTGGTATTGGAGTCATGCTTATTAATGATGCAAAAAGTGATTTTCCTGAAGAGCAAATAGGGAAATTAAAAGAATTTCTTAAGGATGTAGCAGAAAGATATCCAAATTTAGATTTAAAACATGATTTAGTCGGTCTTGGTGAAGTAACTGTAAACCGAGAAGTCAATGCTCATATAGCTCCTGGATCAAAATTTCCTTGGAAAGAATTAGCTGAAGCTGGTTTTGGTAGATATTTTGAGACTACGCAAGAGCAAAAGAGTGAATTATTATTAAGTCTTGATAGTACTGGAGAAAAAGTTAATACTTTACAGGAAAATTTAAAAGAATATGGCTATGGAGTAGAATCCACAAGTACATTTGATCAATTTACTCAGCAAGCAGTTAGAGTATTTAATGATCGTTATGGTACAGGTTTACCAAACGAAGAGCCACCTGTAAGTTGGACTGAAAGCAGGTCAAGATGTTCTATCGCAATTACTAGGGCAAACGGTATTAGAACAAACAGAAAATGCATAGTTTAAGAAATGAATTCCTTTTTCATTTTATAAGCCTTGCTGCATGGGTACTGAATCGTCATTAAGAGGATGAATGGCTTGTTTAGGTCATTCCTGCGTGGATCGATTCCACCCCTGTCATCCCGCGACTTGATCGCGGGATCCAATTTAAAATACTAAAAATTTAGTATTTTAAAGTTACTTTTATGGATGCCGTGGTCAAGCCACGGTATGACACCAAATACATTTTTCGATCTACGCAACAATGTTATGCGGGGATGACATCGAGTAGGTTTTTTGTAGCCGTGCAACAACTTTATGCAATAATAACGTTTCGTAAAAGCGGTTATGACATCGAAGTATAGGCTATCTCAAGTAATTCTTTTAGGCAATACTATTTATTGGTTATTGACATAATCTAAAAATGGTGCTAAACATTAAAAATTAAGAGGCTATCTGTAAATAAGTTTTAATTAGCCTTAAAATTTATTTACAGATAGCCTCTAAGGTAGAGCTTTCTTGACTATTTAGATTCTAGTCAAAGCAAGATAAGTTTTTTATCTTTACTTTATATTTCTACAGTTAAAAATATTTATGATATCTTTAAAGGTTAATAGTTTAATACAAAATTGGCGTTGGCGTAGATAATTTTTTGCGTTTATGTGTTTGCTATATGCAAATTTAAATTTTGATTATTAAATTATAACTTATAACAGGATATTAAAATGTTTATCTCTAATATTTTTCAAAAATTTTTTTCTTTTCTTTTTGTTTTATTCATCACAGCTGCAGTTTATGCGGATCAAAAAAAAGTAGCAGTCATTGTTCCACTTGAACATGCCGCAATGACTGAGATTATATCAGGAATTAAAGAGTCGCTAAAAGATATAGATGCAGAAATTATAGTTAAAAATGCTCATGCTGATTCTAATATTTTACTTGCCATTATAAATAAAAGATCAGGATATTGATGTAATAATTCCAATAGGTACGACAGCCAGCCAAACTGTTATTTCTCATATAACAAATAAACCGATTGTGTGTGCTGCTGCTATGATTAATAGTAAAAACCTACCTTTAGTTACCGGTGTTAACGATGAGATACAAATCACTGACACCATTAGTAAATTACCTTTTTTACAGAATATCACTTTAATTTATAGCAGTAGCGAGAAAGTTATACCTGAAGTAGAAATGTTAAAATTATATGCTGGAAAAAACAATATTTCTCTGTATACGGTAATGATACAAAATTTCAATGATATGCCTGTGGCTGTAAAAAATGCTCCTGAAAATACGCAGAGTTTTATAATTTTGAAAGATCATTTAATAGTCAGTGGGATTAATATTTTAAAGCAAGAAGCATTTAAACGCCGTATTCCGATAGTTGCTTCCGATGAAGGTTCGGTAATTAGCGGGGCAACTATTGCGGTAGGAGTACAAGAGAAGCAAATAGGCGTAGAAGCAGGTTTAATGGCAAAAAAAATCTTACAAGGAATAGAACCGAAAGATATTCCATTTGGGGATATGAAAGACTTAACTTTATTTATTAACCTTAAATCATTTGTTAAACAAGATATTCTTACTAAAGAAAATTTATCCGTACTTCCTTTCGCGCGTAAAGAACTTGAAGAGTAGTAACATGAACATTTTAGTTACTGCTCTTGAGCAATCCTTAATAATGCTGCCGCTTATTTTAGGGATGTATATAAGTTATCGGATTCTCAAAATTACCGATCTTACCGTAGACGGTACTTATGTACTTGGTGCGGCAGTGTTTGCCCGCAGCCTTTCATTTGGGTTATTTCCTGCATTAATATTTGCCGTAATAGCAGGCGGAATTATAGGCAGTATAGTTAGTATTATGGGACTGTTGCGAGATAATTTTTAATAGTAAAATGAGAGGAAAACAGATAAATAAATATTTAGCTCTGTCCAAATATTTTTAAAAAGAAATTCTGTTTAATATTGAGATAAAATTTATTCAATAGTATAGTAATTTAATAGAGATTTGTTTACAGAGTTAGGATTTTTATTAACAAATTTCTCTAAGCTATTAAAGTTGTTAAAACCACTAATCGTTTTAAATTAAAACATATGGCATTCATAAATTCAGAGAATTGATTTTTGGCAATTCCTATATATCTAACCCGTTTATTATCTTTTGAAAATACCCTCTCAAAAGGTGCTCTGATTTTCGTATAATATTTATCAAGGTCAAAATTCTTATCTTTCATATTATTTTTCTTTATTGAGCAAAGATGGAACCCCTTTTTAGCTGCTGCATTCTTGGCAGAGATTGTACAATAACCTTTATCAACATATGTAGCACCGGAGCTTGGCATAACATGCTTAAAACCTTTGCTATCAGTAACATTTGCAGGGGTAACTGCAACCTTATTGATCATTCCTGATTGAATATCGACACTCACATGTTTTTTATAACCATACCAAAATTTATTTGCTCCCTTACAGCCAATTTTAGCTTGTTTATCCTTTACAACCTTAGGCAGAGTCTCATTATTCAATTTATCATATTTTTGTGTTCTTAGTTTATCACGTTCCTCCCAAAGATTAGCTTTTGAGATTAAATGAGAAGCATCTACAAAGGTAAATACTTCACCCATATAGCCTTGTGCTCGTAGTTGATCTCGGAATTTTACAAATATTTTTGATAGTAAATTAGTGCCTATTTTTTTACGTATTTTACTAAATACACTATAATCAGGCGTCTTCTCTGTAAGAGCAAAATCACAAAACCATTTTGCCGCTGTGCTATCAGCTAAATAACGTTCCAATTCCCGATCCGATAAGTCTTCCATAAATTGCAGCAGCAAACATTTAAACAGCCTCACTATACCATAGCCTTTATAGTTAGCTTCGCATTCTACTGCTAATAACTCAGCTTCAACTGCTTTAAAATTGAATAAACTTTTGAATTTACGATATTGATGATCCACACTTATTAACTCATCTAAACTTACCATTATCATTTGATACTCAGACATATGAACATATTTTTTGTTTTTTTTAATTATACCTGCTATCCTCTCATCTCGCAACAGTCCCATAAAGAAAGAAATTTGTTAATGGAGAAGTTAGCAAATAANTTATGAATGCCATATGTTTTAATTTAAAACGATTAGTGGTTTTAACAACTTTAATAGCTTAGAGAAATTTGTTAATAAAAATCCTAACTCTGTAAACAAATCTCTATTAAATTACTATACTATTGAATAAATTTTATCTCAATATTAAACAGAATTTCTTTTTAAAAATATTTGGACAGAGCTAAATATTTATTTATCTGTTTTCCTCTCATTTTACTATTAAAAATTATCTCGCAACAGTCCC
>NZ_LT978482.1:0-1528 GCF_900243065.1 Rickettsia fournieri | reverse complement strand
GAGTCTTTTGCAATGATTGTGTAAATTATTATTGAGCCTATATTAAGAAGTAATTAAAAATATAGGTAACAGCAATGCATGTAGAAAAGAATAAAAAAATAAATGAAGCAATAGATCTATTAATAGAAGGAGGGGCGGATTTAAAGGCAGTACTTAGTCAGAATGGATTAATTAAGGAATTAACTAAGGGTATTTTAGAAAGAGTCCTGCAAGCTGAGATGTCAGAGCATTTAGGTTACAGCAAGTATGATAGAGCTGGAACTGAGAATGCGAGGAATGGTAGTTTTAGTAAGAATCTGATCAGTGAGAATGGCTCTATAGAGCTAAATATTCCAAGAGACAGGCAAGGTAAGTTTGAGCCAATAATAGTTTCAAAGAAACAAACAAGAATAGATGGATTAGACCAAAAGATAATATCCTTATATGCAAAGGGCATGAGTTTGTCTGATATTAAAAGCCAATTGCAAGAATTATATGGAGCTGAGATCAGTGAGAGCTTAATCAGCAGGATTACAGATGAAGTAATAGATGAGGTAAGAATTTGGCAAAGTAGGCCTCTTGAGTCAGTATATCCTATAGTATATTTTGATTGTTTGGTAGTTAAAGTAAGACAAGATAAACTTATCATTAATAAATCAGTATATGTAGCTTTAGGTATAGATTTATTTGGGAAAAAAGATATTTTAGGATTATGGATCAGTGAGAATGAAGGAGCTAAGTTTTGGCTTGGTAATTTTACTGAAATGAAGAATCGAGGAGTAAAAGATATCTTAATTGCTTGTAGCGATAATCTAAGCGGAATGTCTGAAGCTATTTTAGCAGTATATCCAAAGACGGAACATCAGCTTTGTATAGTTCATCAAATTAGGAATAGTCTCAAGTATGTATCATATAAAGATAGAAAACAATTAGCAGCGGATTTGAAGCTAATTTATACTTCTACTACTGAAAAAGAAGCGGAATTAGCGTTAGAGAATTTTGATAAAAAATGGAGCAAGCGATATCCGCATATAGCTAAATCTTGGTATAATAATTGGGAGCATTTGATAATATTCTTGCAATATCCTGACAGGATTCGTAAGATAATTTACACTACAAATGCAATAGAATCATTGAATAGCCAGTTGAGAAAAGTTACAAAAAATAAACGTGTTTTTCCAAATGACGACTCAGTATTCAAAGTTTTATATCTGACAATTGATTATATGTAATAGTTGAGATTAAATCTTACATTTAGTAAAATAAATTAATTATTAAATGGAGATGAAAAATGAACTTAAATCAAAAAATAATAAAGCCAAAAATAGGGTTACTAGAACTAGCTAAGAGTCTTGATAGCATATCGTCAGCATGTAAAGCGATGGGCTATAGTAGAGATAGTTATTACAGATTTAAAGAACTGTATGAAACTGGTGGCGAAGAGGCATTGTATGAAATTAGTCGAAGAAAGCCAATAATAGCGAATAGAGTTGATCCAGCGATAGAGAAAGCAGTAATGGATATGGCAATAGAATATCCAGCATATGGA
>NZ_LT978481.1:0-1042 GCF_900243065.1 Rickettsia fournieri | reverse complement strand
CATAGTTATTACCTTCAAACTTAGCTTCCCAAAATGGTTCAAGTGCTGATTTAACAACAGCTTGCATACATCTATCCAAAATAATGGGTAAACCTAAAGGTCTAAGTTTGCCTTTTCTTTTGGGAATATACACACGCTTGATCGGTTTAACAGATTATAGATTATTATTTGCTAACTTCTCCATTAACAAATTCCTTTCTTTATCTGTATTAACAACTATTTTATCAATAACCAGGGCTTCTTCTTCCTCGATTGATTTGGGTAACACGTCTTATAGCAAGTAATTTATTTGATCTTGACTTTAACATCAATTTCTGTAAACTACGTACTAATTTTATGTTACCATTTGCAGATGCCCTATAGATACGTCTACTAAGATTATTAACCTTTTTATTAACTTCTTGCCAATTTATTGCATGCCAATAAATTGGCAAGAAGTTATTATTATTGGTCTTAATTGTTACATTTGCGTTTTGCATCTAACTTTTCCAAAATAATTCATAATCTTGTTTACTTACCTAGGGTAAATCACCAGTCTTAAGTCAGCATCATTGCTGATTAGCACATAGTGCCTATACACCCAGTTATTTATTCCTGTAGTCTTTCGACTTAGTGTCATTCGCTTTTTAAGACCTCTCTTACCTACTACCAGTTGCCAAGTAATAGGCTTACCACGTTTCACTAATCAAAGATGCGTTAAGTTGGTTACCTTCTGTATACCGGGGAACTGGCATTTTTAAAGAAGGTCGCGTCTTCCTTCTTACAGCTAAGCTTTTCAGCTTTTATCCCTATAACAGATATTATCCGGAGTTTCTGCTTTTATATTTACGATATTTTCCATACAAAGATTCACTTTCGTTTAACCAATTTTAACTTTACCTTGCCCCTATTTCCCATCCAGATTAGTAATTTAGTTAGGCTTCTTATTGCGCTTAGCACAAGATCGTTACCAACCTTGCACCGCAATAATAGTAATTAGGTCTAAATGCAACCTAGCCGCAATATACTTGCAGACTTTATTTTAGTGCCATCGTGTCGCAAA
>NZ_LT978480.1:0-1207 GCF_900243065.1 Rickettsia fournieri | reverse complement strand
ATATAATCAATTGTCAGATATAAAACTTTGAATACTGAGTCGTCATTTGGAAAAACACGTTTATTTTTTGTAACTTTTCTCAACTGGCTATTCAATGATTCTATTGCATTTGTAGTGTAAATTATCTTACGAATCCTGTCAGGATATTGCAAGAATATTATCAAATGCTCCCAATTATTATACCAAGATTTAGCTATATGCGGATATCGCTTGCTCCATTTTTTATCAAAATTCTCTAACGCTAATTCCGCTTCTTTTTCAGTAGTAGAAGTATAAATTAGCTTCAAATCCGCTGCTAATTGTTTTCTATCTTTATATGATACATACTTGAGACTATTCCTAATTTGATGAACTATACAAAGCTGATGTTCCGTCTTTGGATATACTGCTAAAATAGCTTCAGACATTCCGCTTAGATTATCGCTACAAGCAATTAAGATATCTTTTACTCCTCGATTCTTCATTTCAGTAAAATTACCAAGCCAAAACTTAGCTCCTTCATTCTCACTGATCCATAATCCTAAAATATCTTTTTTCCCAAATAAATCTATACCTAAAGCTACATATACTGATTTATTAATGATAAGTTTATCTTGTCTTACTTTAACTACCAAACAATCAAAATATACTATAGGATATACTGACTCAAGAGGCCTACTTTGCCAAATTCTTACCTCATCTATTACTTCATCTGTAATCCTGCTGATTAAGCTCTCACTGATCTCAGCTCCATATAATTCTTGCAATTGGCTTTTAATATCAGACAAACTCATGCCCTTTGCATATAAGGATATTATCTTTTGGTCTAATCCATCTATTCTTGTTTGTTTCTTTGAAACTATTATTGGCTCAAACTTACCTTGCCTGTCTCTTGGAATATTTAGCTCTATAGAGCCATTCTCACTGATCAGATTCTTACTAAAACTACCATTCCTCGCATTCTCAGTTCCAGCTCTATCATACTTGCTGTAACCTAAATGCTCTGACATCTCAGCTTGCAGGACTCTTTCTAAAATACCCTTAGTTAATTCCTTAATTAATCCATTCTGACTAAGTACTGCCTTTAAATCCGCCCCTCCTTCTATTAATAGATCTATTGCTTCATTTATTTTTTTATTCTTTTCTACATGCATTGCTGTTACCTATATTTTTAATTACTTCTTAATATAGGCTCAATAATAATTTACACAATCATTGCAAAAGACTC